>NZ_LKIU01000005.1:534570-687483 GCF_001307035.1 Arthrobacter sp. Edens01
TCAAACGGGCCGTAACTGGCCTCTCGATGGGATTCCGGACGGGGGCGGCTACTGAAGCAGCGTCCGGTCGTCCAGGCCGCCCTTGATCTTCTCGAACTCGTGAAGCAGGTCCGGGACGGTCATTGCGCTCTTCTGCGTGCTGTCCAGGTCCAGGATGATCCGGCCTTCGTGCATCATGATGAGCCGCGTTCCCAGATCCAGGGCCTGCTGCATGTTGTGCGTGACCATCAGGGTGGTGAGCTTGTGGCGGGCCACAATCTCCCCGGTGAGGCGTGAAACCAGCGCTGCACGCTGCGGGTCCAGGGCCGCGGTGTGCTCATCCAGGAGCAGGATTTTCGGTTCGCTGAAGGTCGCCATGAGCAGGGACAGCGCCTGGCGCTGGCCGCCGGAGAGCAGGCCGACCTTGGCCTTGAGCCGGTTCTCCAAGCCCAGTTCCAGGGACTTGAGCTCTTCGCGGAAGAGTTCCCGCTTCTTGCCCGAAACGCCCCAGCCCAGGCCGCGGCGCTTGCCGCGCTCGTAGGCAATGGACATGTTCTGTTCGATGCTCAGCTGCGGGGCAGACCCTGCCATGGGGTCCTGGAACACGCGCCCAATGAACTTGGCCCGCTGGTAGTCGGCCAGCTTCGTGACGTCCTTGCCGTCGATCAGCACCGATCCGGTGTCCGGGCGAAGCTTCCCCGAGACCATGTTCAGCAAGGTGGACTTGCCCGCACCGTTGGAACCGATCACCGTGATGAACTCTCCGGCGTGCAGTTCCAGGTCGATTTTCGCCAGCGCCACGCGTTCGTTGACGGTGCCGGCGAAGAAGGTCTTTTGTACGTTGTCGATTTTCAGCATCGTTTTGGCTTTCCTGCTAGCTGGCCGTGGTGACGGTGGATTTGCGCAGGCTGCTGAAGGTGGGCAGCCTGCGGAAGAGTTTCCACTGCGGCAGAATCAGGGCCAGCACCACCAGCACCGCAGAGATCAGCTTCATGTCGTTGGGCTCGAAGCCCAGGTCCAGGGCCAGGGCGATGACGATCCGGTAGACAACCGCGCCCAGGACGACTGCCAGGGTGGAGACCACGATCAGGCGGCTGCCGAAGATGGCCTGGCCGATGATCACCGATGCGAGTCCAACCAGGATGAGGCCGATGCCCATTCCGATGTCCGCGAAGCCCTGGTACTGCGCCACCATGGCACCGCACAGGCCAACGAATCCGTTCGAGAGCGCCAGGCCCAGGATCTTCATCCGGTCGGTGCTGACACCGAAGCTGCTGACCATTTCCTGGTTGTCACCCGTGGCCTGCATGGCCAGGCCGAGGTCGGTGTGGAGGAACCAGTCCAGGAAGAGCTTCACGCCCAGTGCCAGGAGGGCGAACAGCGCAATTGCGACGGCGCCGCCCAGGTACCCGTTTTCACGCAGGGGGGTGATAAGCGTGTCCTCACGGAGCAGGGAGAGATTGGACGTTCCCATGATCCGGAGGTTGATGGAGTACAGGGCAATCATTGTCAGGATGCCGGCCAGCAGGCCGTTGATCTTGCCCTTGGTGTGCAGCAGGCCGGTGACGCAGCCGGCTACCAGGCCGGCTCCGAACGCGGCTGCCGTGGCGGCCAGGGGTGGAACCCCGTTGGTGATGGAAATGGCCGCCACGGCTGCGCCGGTGGTGAAGCTGCCATCCACGGTAAGGTCCGGAAAATCCAGGATCCGGAAGGTGAGGTAAACGCCCAGGGCCATAACGGCGTAGATAAGCCCCAGTTCAACAGCAGTGATCATGGAAGTTCTGTTCCTTACAGCAGGGTGGGAAAGGCAGCTTCGAGGATTACTCGATGACCTTGTCGGCCTTTTCGAGCATCGACTCGGGAATCTCGATGCCCATGTTGGCGGCTGCGGCCTTGTTGACCACGAGCTGCACTTCATCCAGGGTTTCGATGGGCATGGAAGCCGGGTCGGCGTCCTCTTCCAGGATCTTGATGGCCATCAGGCCGGTCTGGTAACCGAGTGCTTCGTAATCGATACCCCAGGTGGCAAGGCCACCGGCTTCGACGGCACCGGCGTCACCGGTGACCAGCGGGATTTTCTTGGTTTCCGCAATCTGGACGACGGAGTCTAGGGCAGCCACAACGTTGTTGTCCGTGGGGATGTAGAAAGCATCCACATCCAGGGACTCGGCAGCCTGCTGTACCTCAGCGGTGTTGCTTACTGCGGCGAGCTTCAGCTCGAGGCCAAGATCCTTTGCGGCTTCCTGGGCCAGTTCGATCTGCACCTCGGAGTTCACTTCACCGGAGCTGTAGACGATTCCCACCGTCTTGGCATCCGGAGTCAGTTCCTTGATCAGTGCCAGCTGGTCTGCAACCGGGTTGAGGTCGCTCGTGCCGGTGAGGTTGGCGCCCGGAGCGTCCCAGGAATCGACGAGTCCGGCTTCTTCCGGTTCGGTGACAGCGGTGATGAGGATCGGAATATCGGTGATGGCCTGTGCAGCGGCCTGTGCCGTCGGCGTGGCGATGGCAAGCACCAGGTCGAGGTCGTCGGAGGCGAACTTCGAGGCGATTGACGTGGCAGTGGCCTGCTCCCCGGCTGCATTCTGCTCGTCGTAGGAGATGTTCTCGCCTTCGGTGTAGCCGTTCTCGGCCAGTGCCCGCTTGAATCCTTCCTTGGCGGAGGTCAGGGCATCGTGCTCCACGATCTGGGTGATCCCGATCTTCACCATGTCCGAATCGCCGCTTGAAGCGGAATCCGAGCCGCAGCCGGTCGCCGCGAGGGATGCACCCAGCAGCAGGGCCCCCAGTGCCCCTGTCTTTGAACGCTTCATCGTTGCCCTTTCAGTGCGCTGCCCGGAGGCGGACGGCGCCGGCCGGGCAGGGTGTCGTGGTGCCGGGCTGGCATCCGTTCCCTGGTTCGGCGTCGTTGCCCGGACCAGTTAGCGGGTGCACTTAAGCGCCGGCTGATTCACTGATACTAACTGTGAGGGCTGTCACATTGTCTAACTGACGGGTTTATGAAGAGACAGATCACCCCGAAGCGGCAATGTTGCAAGGACACGTGGACCCATTGAGTCACCGCGGATAACAGAATGTCTACGCGGCGCTGGCAGGGGAAGGGGCGGGCAGGGACGCAAAAAGTGCCCGTTTCATAAAGATACGGGCACTTTTTGCTAAGCGGCTGCGGGAACGGGTTACCGAACCCCGCCCATCTGCTTCTTGATGGCCGGAGCGCACAGGGCCAGGATGATGCCCAGCACGATCGCGGTGATTCCGAGGAAGGCGAAGTAGCTGACTTCGGTGTCCTCGCTGTAGAACTGTGCCAGCCAGCCCGAGAGCGTGCTGCCCAGTGAGACCGACAGGTAGAACAAAGCAACCATCTGCGTCGGGAAGGCCGCCGGAGCCAGCTTCGTGGCTGCGGAGAGGCCGGTGGGGGACAGGGACAGCTCAGCGAAGGTGAAGAGCAGCAGGATCCCGGCCAGTGCCAGCAGCGGGGTGCTTGCAGGTCCGCCGCCGGAGAACGGGATGAAGGCCAGGAAAGCCAGGCCCATCACTGCCAGTCCCAGGCCGAACTTGACCGGGGTGCCCGGCTGGCGGGTGCCCAGCTTGGTCCACATGCTGGCGAAGACCGCGGCAAACACGATGATGAAGATCGGGTTGATGGACTGGACGAAGCTCGGTGGCATCTCCCAGCCGAAGAGGTTCAGGTTCAGCTTGGTGTCTGCGTACAGCGCCACAACGGTGAACTGCTGCTGGAAGAGTGCCCAGAATGCCGTGCTGGCAACGAACAGGGGCATAAACGAGAACACGCGGCGGCGTTCAATCTGGGTGACGCGCTTGCTGGTAAGGATCACGACGAAGTAGGCGATTGCCGCCAGCAGGGCCAGGGCAGCCATGAGGCCGACAAGGTTCTCGCTGGTGATCAGGCCGAGTGCAATGGCGACGACTACGACGGCGATGGCGGCAGCAAAGATTGCGCCTACCCGGGCAAACTGGCTCTTGGGCAGCGGGTTGGCGACCAGGTGTGCAGACTCGGGCAGGTACTTGCGGGTGGCTGCATACTGAGCCAGGCCGATGGCCATGCCGACTGCGGCCAGGCCGAAACCGATGTGGAAGCCGAAGGCATTCCACATGAGGCCGGTCAGGATGGGGCCCATCAGACCGCCGATGTTGATGCCCATGTAGAAGATCGAGAAACCGGCGTCGCGGCGTTCGTCCTTTTCGTCGTACAGGCTGCCGACCAGGGAGGTGGCGTTCGCCTTCAGGCCGCCGGAGCCAATGGCGATGAGCACGAGGCCGATTGCCAGGCCGGCGTAACCGGGAACGAGGGAAAGGGAAATGTGGCCGATCATGACGATCATGGCCGAGTAGAAGAGGGTCCGCTCCGAACCGAGGATGCGGTCTGCCACCCATGCGCCGGCGATCGAGGAGAGGTAGACACCGCCGCCGTATGCGCCTACGAGACCTGCCGCGACTCCTTCGGACATGCCCAGGCCGCCGTCAGTGACGGAGTAGTACATGTAGTAGAGCAGGATGCCCTGCATGCCGTAGAAGGAAAAGCGTTCCCAGAGCTCAACGCTGAAGAGGTTGGCGAGCATCCGGGGATGACCAAAGAATGCCTTCCGTGCGGGGGGCGCAGGCACGGGGCTGGTAGTGGTGGGGCTTGGACTCATCGTCCAATCGTCCCAAAGCAGCGAACGGCCGGATTGGCCCCAAATGGCGGTTTTTCGTGTGTTTTATAGGATGCGCCGCAAGCATATGTGCTGTTTATCACCGCTAATCCTGCCTTTTTGTCCACATTGTGGACAAAAAGGCTTCCAGTTAAGGCGTCTCCTGTTATTGGGAACCCAGCTGGGCAGCCACCGCCAACAGGTCAGCCTCCGCCCCCGGGCGGCCGATTAGCTGGATGCCCATGGAGAGGCCCTGGGCGGTTTGGTAGGTGGGGACGCTGATGGCTGGCAGGCCGCAGACGTTGACCATGGATGTGAACGGCGAGTACCGGCACTGCCTGGCGTAGTCCTCGTCGGCGTCGCCGGTCCAGTACCAGCCAACGGGGCGCGGCGGCATGGCGACGGTCGGGGTGAGGATCATGTCCCACGCGGCAAACTGACGGATCGTGTCCTCCTCGAAACCACGGAGGATGTCGACGGCGGCGGCCAGCTCAGCTGCAGAGCGCTGAAGGGCGCGGCGGCGCATGGTGGCAGTGAGCGGCGTGAGTTTCTCCTCCGCTTCCCGCGGCAGGGGGATGCTGGCCAGGGGCGCGGTCCACACCATCGCGAAAGCGTCGGGATAGCGCTCGTCGTAATGGACGTCTGCCTCTTCCACCTCATGTCCGGCGCCGGTAAGGGCCAGGATGCCTGCTTCCAGGCCCAGGACCGCCTCCGGGTCAAGCCTGATGTCCAGCCGGGATTCGAAGGGGGAACGGGTGCTGACTCCAATCCGGAACTGCCCCTGCGCCCGGAGTGCGGCGTGGAGGAACGAACCGGCTGCCCGGTCGGCGCTGGTGGCGTGGAAATTGGGTTCGGCGGCCATGGCGTCGAGCAGCAGGGCGGCATCCGCCGCTGTGCGTGCCAGGGGGCCGGCGACGACGAACTGGCCGAGGTCACGCTGTCCGCCGCCGGAGGGGACCCGGCCGCGGTTGGGTTTCAGGCCCACCAGGCCGGTAGCTGCTGCCGGTATCCGCACCGAACCGCCGCCGTCGGTGCCGGGAGCGAAAGGCAGCATTCCCGCCGCAACTGCAGCGGCACTGCCGCCTGAAGATCCGCCGGGACTCAGTGCGGGGCCCAGGGGGTTCCGGGCCGGCGGTGCCACATAATTTTCGCTGTAACTGCTCAGGCCAAACTCCGGCACCTGCGTTTTGCCGAGGCTGATTGCCCCGGCCGCCCGAAGGACTGCCGGCAGGGGGCCGTCCGCCTTGGCCGGAACCGGCGGTACGGCAGTGCTGCCCATGGTCGTGGGGACCCCTGCGACGTCGGTGAGGTCCTTATGGGCCAGGGGCATGCCGTGCAGGATTCCCAGCGGACGGCCGGACGCCAGCGCTTCGTCGGCCTCATGCGCCTGCTTCATTGCAGCATCGGCGGTAATGGTCAGAAAGGAACCGAGGTCGGGGTTCAGCGCCTCGATTCGCCCCAGGAAATACTCCGTGGTTTCACGGGCGGAGACTTCGCCGCTTGCCAGCGCGTCGCGCAGCGTGAGGGCACTGAATGAACCAATTCCCTCTTCGGAGGGCATCCCTGCCCGGGGCTGGACGGCTGGACCTTTGGGCATTGTTACCTCCGGTGCGCGGGGAGCTTTGTTCTCTGGCGGTGCATCCCACTATAGGCTGGGACAAAAGGCAGGAACGCCTGCGCAGCGGGTTGCTTCCGTGCCTAGTCAGACCCGGCAACAGAGACTGCAAGGAAGTGTGAACAAGATGGAAAACGTATCTGTGGACGCTATCGGTGAAGGTGTCCGGGTCCTGGATGTCCGGGAAGACTACGAGTGGGAAGCCGGGCACATCCCCAATGCCGTCCACATTCCCCTGGACCAGCTTCCCGACCGTCTCGACGAGCTGGATCCGGACCAGGACCTCGCTGTCATCTGCCGTTCCGGCGGACGGAGTGCGCGCGCAACACAGTGGCTCGAATCCCACGGCTACTCTGCCCTCAACGTGACCGGCGGTATGGGTGCCTGGCTGGAAGCCGGCCAGGAAATGGTTTCCGAAAACGGCAAAGAACCGACCGTCGTATGAGTCCTGAGGGCATCCCCGGGAACCACAGGCTCCCGGGAACCATGGTTTATACGTATCTGGGACCTGAGGGAACCTTCACTGAAGCGGCGCTGCTCCAGGTGCCCGGCGCCGCCGAGGCAGTGAGAATACCGTCCACAAGCGTCACCTCCGCGCTTGAGATGGTCCGTTCGGGGCACGCCAACGCGGCCGTCGTGCCCATCGAAAACTCGGTGGAGGGCGGAGTAAGCGCCACCCTCGATGCAATTTCAATTGGCCAGCCGCTGCGGATCCTTCGGGAGATCCTTGTGCCCATCACCTTCGTCCTGGCCGTGCGCCCGGGCCTTGAACTGGCTGACATCCGCAAAGTTTCAACGCACAGCCACGCTTGGGCGCAGTGCCGTAACTGGGCGGAACTGAATATTCCGAAAGCGGAATATTTGCCTGCCTCCTCCACCGCAGCTGCCGCCGTGGGGCTGCAGGATGACGCCGCCGGCTTCGATGCTGCGATTTGCGCGCCGCTGGTGGCGTCCCGGCTGGGCCTGAACGTCATTGCCCGGGACATTGGGGACATATCCGACGCCGTGACCCGGTTTATCCTCATCAGCCTTCCGGGGCTGCTGCCGGAGCCCACCGGGGCGGATAAAACCACCGTGGTCATCCCGCTGCCCGAGGACCGTCCCGGAGCCCTGATGGAAATCCTGGACCAGTTCTCCACCCGAGGCGTGAACCTCAGCCGGATTGAGTCCCGGCCAACCGGAGCCTTCCTGGGTGACTACTTCTTCAGCATCGACGCCGACGGGCACGTGTCCGATGCCCGGGTGGCAGACGCTTTGAAGGGACTGCACAGGGTCTCTCCGGAACTGCGCTTCCTCGGCTCATATCCCAGGGCGGACCATCGGCGCGCCCAGGTCCTGCCGCACACCTCCGACGCCGCTTTCGAGGCAGCGGACCAGTGGCTCGAATCCCTGATTAACGGCTGACATGCCCCGCCTGCGCCGCAGCAACTGCGATCACCCCGGTTACACCCGCCTGAGGTGGGGCAAGGGGTTCAGTTACCGCGGCCTGCGCGGCGAGGTGCTGCGGGATCCGGCGGAACTCCGCCGGATCCGGTCGCTGGCCATCCCGCCGGCCTGGGAAGACGTCTGGATCAGCCCCTACGCCAACGGCCACATCCAGGCCACCGGCCAGGACGGTGCGGGGCGCCGGCAGTACATCTACCACCCGCACTGGCGGGAAATGAAGGACCGGGAGAAGTTCGACCGCGCGCTGGAGTTCGCCCAGGCGCTGCCTGCTGCCCGCCGGATCGTGACCAAGCACCTGCGTGCCGAGGGGTGCGGTCCTGAACGGGCCTTCGCGGCTGCCCTGCGGATTGTTGACTCCGGGGCACTGCGGGTCGGCGGCTCGCGCTATGCCGAGATGAACGGGTCCTACGGGACTACGACGCTGCGGGTTGAACACGTCCGGCTGGAAGATACCCGGCTGCTGCTGGACTTCCCAGGTAAAAGCGGTCAGCACTGGCACGTGGAACTTGAGGACGAGGACCTGGTTGCCGCCATGACGCCGATGCTTCAGCGTCCGGATCCGGACACGGCGCTGGCGTACATCGGCGTGGACGGGCAGTGGCACAGCATAGACGCCTCCCAGCTGAACGGGTTTTTGCGCGAAGCGACCGCCGGGGACTTCACCGCCAAGGACTTTCGGACCTGGCAGGCGACAGTCTCCGCTGCCATGGGACTGGCCCGCGCTGCCCGTACGGCTTCCACCAAGCGGGAACAGCAGCAGGCGGTAGCCCAAACCATCCGCGAGGTAGCTGAACGGCTGGGAAACACCCCTGCCGTCGCGCGGAAATCCTACGTCGACCCCCGAGTGGTGGACCGGTTCCTGCACGGGGAAGTAATCCCGGTAGCCGGGTATTCAGCGTCCGAAACCGCAGTGCGGGAACTGCTGGACGGTTAGCGGGAGGCCAAAGCCGCTCAAGCCGGTACCTGCCCGCAGGGCAATATCCCCGGCTTTTATGGTAAGTATGCTTATAGACCACCGGCCATGAAGCCGGCGGGAGAAGCCATCAATGCGAAAGGCGGACCATGAGCGAACACCCGAACGAAGACGAGCAGCTCACCAACCCCAAGCCCAGCGGGCAGGCCAGCGGAGACGATAACTACCGCGGCGACATCGGCGACCAGGGGAACGATCTGCGCTTCGCCGAAGAGCAGGAGCTCATCCGCGAACAGGCCTCCCCGGCATCCGTGAAGCATGATGAAGGCGAGTACACCGACGCGGACGGCCGGAAGCAGCCGCCGTCGTCACGCAACTCCGACGCCGATACCGAAGGCAGCTACACCGACTCCGAGGGCACCCAGGACTAGTTCCTGCGGAACCCGCCGGTTCTGCCGTTTCCGGCGGCAGAACCGGTCACGGTGGCCGGAGCGCGGACCCGGAGGCAGTGCGGGTCCACACTGACCCGGACCCGGGTGGCAGCCCCCGTCAGGTCGCCGTCGAGCTGCGTGATGATCGGTTCCTCGGTACTGACCGTGACCTTCCGTGCCCGGGTGTATTCGATCAGGGACAGCTCGCGGCGGTTCCGGGTTACCACCTTGCCCGCGACTGCCAGCCAGCCAAGGACTGTGCGCGGAGTCAGCACAACGATGTCCAGCATGCCGTCGTCCATGGCGGCCGTCGGGATGAAGTCGATGCCGGCCGGCAGCTTCCCCGTATTGGCAAAGAGCACGCTGCGCACCTTGCGGGTCTTGGGAAGGCCGTCGTCGAGCTGCAGCCGCATCCTGCGCCGCGGTCCGGGCATGAGCCGGACTCCGGCTTCGCTGTACGCCAGCCAGCCCACCCGGCGCTTCAGATCATCTCGGGTAGCGGCGATGACTTCCGCATCCAGTCCAATTCCACCCATCACCAGGAAATTGCTGGCGGAACGGACACCCGTATGGGAGTTATCCAGTTCCATCCGGCCCATGTCGATCCGGCGTTCATTGCCGTGCAGGGCGGCCTGGATGCTTCCGGCAAGATCATTGACCGCCACGCCCAGGTTCCGGGCCAGGAGGTTGCCGGTGCCTAGGGGAAGCAGCCCCATCGCAGCCCGGGAATGGGCCAGTGCCCGCGCCACCTCCCGGACGGTGCCGTCTCCGCCGGCCGCCAGTACGACGTCGGCTCCCGCAGCCAGCGCTTCCTTCGCCTGGTTGAAGCCGGGCGAGTCCACGGTTGTTTCCAAAATCAGCGGCGGTTCCCAGCCAGCCATCTCGCATGCCGCCTCCAGCGCCGCGCCGGCCTCGGCCGCCTGCGCCTTGATCGGGTTGATGACCATCGCCACGCGCTGGTCTGCTGCGGCAACGGGACGCGTGATGCGCCCGGCAGCCGCGTGCCGGCGGTGCCGGCGGGCCGTTACCTGCCACGTGGCAATGGACGCGATTGCTGCGGTGGCCAGCAGCAGGATTACGGCTATTTCAGTGGGCATGGTGGTTTCAGGATAGCCGGGGTGCAGCGTGCGGGCCGGACACAGTGTTTTCGGTACTCTTGAGACGTGATCGATGTAAATGAGCTGCGAGAAAATCCTGAGAAGTTCCGAGCATCCCAGCGCGCACGGCTGGCCGAGCCGGAGCTGGTGGACGCGATCATTTCCGCGGATGCCCGCCGGCGCGAGGCCCGTACCCGCTATGAGACGCTGCGGGCCGAGCAGAATGCCTTTGGCAAACGCGTCGCCCAGGCCATGGGCGAAGAGAAGCAGGCGCTGCTGGCCGAAGTGAAGGAGCTGGCCGCTGCGGTCAAGGCTGCCGGCGCCGAAGCCGACGCTGTGCAGGCTGAGCAGGAAGGGCTGGTCCGCCGCGTTGCCAACGTCGTTGAAGACGGCGTGCCGGCAGGCGGCGAGGATGACTTCACCGTGCTGAAGACCATCGGCAAGCCCCGGGACTTCGAGGCCGAAGGCTTCACTCCCAGGGACCATCTGGAACTGGGTGAGCTGCTCGGTGCGATCGACATGGAGCGCGGTGCCAAGGTGTCCGGCTCCCGTTTCTATTTCCTGCGCGGTGTAGGCGCCCGCCTGGAGCTGGCCCTGCTGCAGATGGCCATGGACCAGGCTGTGAAGGCCGGCTTTGTCCCCATGATCACCCCCACACTGGTCCGTCCCGAGACCATGCAGGGCACCGGATTCGACGTCGCGCACGACGCCGAGATCTACCGTCTCGCCGAAGACGACCTCTACCTGGTGGGAACCTCCGAGGTGCCGCTGGCCGGATACCACGCAGACGAGATCCTTGACCTCAGCAAGGGGCCGGTGCGCTACGCCGGCTGGTCCTCCTGCTACCGCCGCGAGGCCGGTTCCCACGGCAAGGACACGCGCGGAATCATCAGGGTGCACCAGTTCAACAAGGTTGAAATGTTCACCTACACCACCACCGAGGAAGCTGCCGCAGAGCACCAGCGGCTGCTTGCCTGGGAAGAGGAAATGCTCGCGAAGGTGGAGCTGCCCTACCGCGTCATTGAAACGGCGGCCGGAGACCTCGGCATGTCCGCCGCCCGCAAGTATGACTGCGAGGCATGGGTTCCCACCCAGAACGCCTACCGCGAACTGACCTCCACGTCGAACTGCACCACCTTCCAGGCACGCCGGCTGAACATCCGCGAACGCCACGACGGCAAGACCCGCGCCGTCGCCACTCTGAACGGCACCCTGGCGACCACCCGCTGGATCGTGGCCATTCTGGAGCACCACCAGAACCCGGACGGTTCGGTCAACGTTCCCAAGGCGCTGCAGCCCTACCTGGGTGGAATGGAAGTCCTGCCCGTCCAGCAGTAGCTTCCTCCAGCAGGTACGCGCTGCCCCTGCCTTTTTGGCGGGGGCAGTGTGCGTTGAAGGAACAGTTCACCCCCTGTTTGCCCAAAGTGTGAATCGCGTCCTACCGGGATTTACCGGTGTCTGTTTAAATGAGTCGATGACAACTCTCACCTCAGCCGGCATCGAAGACCGGTTCAACTCAGACAGTAAGCACCTCATCGCCCTGGACGTCGACGGAACCCTGGTGGACCACGACGGACACATGTCCCCGAACGTCCGCTCCGCGGCGAAGGACGCCATCGGCGCAGGCCACCACCTGGTCATTTCGACCGGCCGGTCCTTCGGCGCGGCGCTGCCCGTACTCGAGAACATCGGACTGACCGAAGGCTTCACCGTGTGCTCCAACGGCGGCGTGACCCTGCATGTGGACACCTCACTCCCCGACGGCTATGAAATTGTGGACCGGGTGGTTTTCGACCCGCGCCCTGCACTCGATGCCCTGAGGGTGGAACTGCCCACGGCCAAGTTCGCGCTTGAAGACCACGAGGGCCGCTTCCTCTCGACCGAACGCTTCCAGGATGCCAGCTTCGGTGCCGAGGCCAAGGCCGTGGATTTCGAATTCCTGCGTGAATGCAGGGCAGTCCGCGTGGTTGTTTTCAGCACTGACAGCACGGCCGAGGAATTCGGCCAGGCCGTGGAGTCCATCGGGCTGCACGGCGTGACCTACTCCGTGGGCTGGACAGCATGGCTGGACATCGCCGCAGCCGGGGTCACAAAGGCATCCGCGCTGGAGCAGGTCCGCCGCAGGCTGGATATCGATCCGATGCACACCGTGGCCGTCGGCGACGGGCGCAATGACATCGAGATGCTCTCCTGGGCTGCCCGCGGCGTCGCCATGGGCCAGTCGCCCAGCGAGGTTGTCGCCGCTGCCTCCGAGGTCACGGGATCGGTCTATGAAGACGGCGCCGCCGCCGTGCTCCGCAGCCTGATCGCAGCGCGCTGAGTTCCTTACCGCGCTGAGTACGGCAGGGGTGCAGGTGGCAGCGAAGCCGGTCCGGCTACCAGGTCCAGCAGACGGGCCGCCGCCGGACGGGTAGCCCACTCCTCCACCCAATGGGAGCGCACCACTGCCTTGCTGACGGCCTGCGCGGTGATGCCGAGTTCTTCGGCAACGTACTTCTGCTGGCCCCTGGCCCCGGGCGTCATGAGGTCCAGGACCTTCCACTCGGCTGCCGTGCGGCTGGCTACTATCTGGCCAAGCAGGCGCAGGACCGCTTCCGCCTCAGCGGCCACCTCGGCGTCGGGCCCCTCAACCGCAAGCGGAATGCGGTCCCCGGTGCGCTGGGCGCGTTCGACGGCGCGCCGGGCGTACACCAGCCCGAATCCTTCCGCCTCCAGCACCGCGGAGGGCAGCGGCCGGCGGAGTTCGCCGACGCCGATTCCCACGTTCCAGCGCCGGGCGCGGACCGCCACCAGTGCAGCCTCAACGGCAGCCGAAGGGTGGGCCAGGATGCCCTGGGCTTCATCGCCCACGGAACGCTGGAAATCCACGGCAGCAGGAATGTGCCGCAGGGAGCGCAGCAGGTCCGGTACCTGGTCTCCCACCTCGCGGGTGTCCCGCTGGTTGATGGTCAGCACAAAATGCATGGCATCAGCATGCCAGAGCATCCCGCGAATCAACCCATATCGGTTGACCGGGCGTGCCGCGCCCCACGAGATAACAGAAACTGCACGTACCAGCGCTGGTACGTGCAGTTTCTGTTATCTCGATTGGGGAGGAGCTAACCCTTAGTTGTTCTCGGGGCTTGCGTCGACGTCGCGGCCCTGGGGCTCGTCCTCTTCGCTCGCTTCGCCCTGTGCCTTGAAGCGTGCCAGCGAGGCCTCAACCTCAGCCTCGGCTGCTTCGCGGCCTTCCCAGTCAGCGGCCTCTACCCATTTGCCGGGCTCCAGGTCCTTGTACTTGGTGAAGAAGTGCTTGATCTCGTCCAGGAGGAAGTCCGAAACGTCGGAGATGTCCTTGATGTGGTCAAAGCGGGCATCAGTGGGGACGCAGAGAACCTTTGCGTCTCCGCCGCCGTCATCAACCATGTTGAAGACGCCGATCGGGCGGGATTCAACCAGCACACCCGGAATCAGGTCGAAGTCCTGGAGCATCACCATGGCGTCCAGCGGATCGCCGTCCTCACCCAGGGTGTTTTCGAAGTAGCCGTAGTGCGTCGGGTACTGCATGGAGGTGAACAGCACACGGTCCAGGCGCAGGCGGTGCGTCTCATGGTCGATTTCGTACTTGACGCGGGATCCCTTGGGGATCTCGATCGTTACGTCGAGTTTCATAACGGCTCCTTGGGGTGCGGCCCTCGGAAAGGGCCGCTGAAACGGACAGATGGTTCGTGCAAATCGTGAGTGGGCGCAGCCGGAATCCCCGTCCATTTGGGAATGTCCGTTTGGCTCACTGCGCCGGTCTAGTGTTAAAGATATATGTCCCGAGGCCCTGCCGGGTTTTCCGGCACTGGCTGTTGCCTCACAGTGCCTCCCTGCGGACCCGCGGCACAGTATCGAATATACGGACCGAAAAGGAATGGGTGGCTCTTGGCGAGGATCATCTCCGGCGTTGCCCTGGTGCTCGCCTTCGCCGTACTCCTGGTTCCGCTGGCCGTGTATGCCGGTCCGCCCGTGGTGAAGGCTCTTTCGGGTACACCGGCTGAACGGCAGATCGCCGTCCCTTCCTATCAGCGTCCGCCATCCGAACTCACCTCTAATCCCGTGGTCCAGCCCCTGGACCCCGCAGCTCCGCTGCCGGACCCAGCGGCACTGGCAGCGGCGCTCGACGCCGAACTCAGCCTGGCCGGAAGCGGCACCGTCTCAGCGGTGGTGTCCGACGCGCTCACCGGGAACGTGCTCTACGAACGCGACCCGGATGCCGCAGGAATGCCGGCCTCAACACTGAAAATCCTGACGGCGGCTGCCGTGGCAGCAACGCTGGATCCCGGATCCCGGTTTGAAACGACTGTCCACGCCGCACAGTCAGGGGACGAAACGGTGCTTACGCTGCGCGGGGGCGGAGACGTTCTCCTTGGCAGCGGTGCTTCCGATGAAGACGCGGTAGTTGGCCGGGCAGGACTCACCACCCTGGCCAGGGAAGCGCTGCAGGCGATCGGAGACGGCGCCGGTACGGTGCGGGTCCAGGTCGATGACACCCTGTTCTCCGGTCCTGCGCTGTCCCCGGCCTGGAGCGAGGCCGACGTCGAAGCCGGAGAAATTGCGCCGGTCTATTCGCTGGCCGTCAATTCAGCCTGGGTGGATGAGTCGCGGCAGGCCGGCGAACGCACGGATGATGCTGCGCTGGCGGCCGGTGACGCCTTCCGCAATGCGCTGGCCTCGGCCGGGTCCGGCGCCGGAATTACGGTGGCGGGCGGCGTTGAACGCGGGGCGTTGCCTTCCGGGGCCCGTGAAGTGGCCTCCGCCGAGTCTGCCACCGTGGCCGAGCAGATTCAGCAGATGCTCCTGGTCTCAGACAATTACCTGGCCGAAGCCCTGGCCCGTTCAGCTGCTGCCGCCTCCGGGCAGGAGGCGTCCTTCGAGGGGGCAGCGTCAACGGTGGCTGCTGAAGTCTCCAGGCTCGGCGTCGATACCACCGGACTGGCGCTGGCGGATGTATCAGGTCTGGCAGCTGAAAACTCAGTGACGGCGGCCCAGCTTGCCCAGACGGTCCGGAAGGTCCTGACCTCCGGAAACGAAAGCCTGCGACCAGTGTCCCGCGGACTGCCCGTTGCCGGCCTGACCGGCACACTCCAGGGCAGGTACAGTGACGGCGCCGCCGCCGGACTGGTGCGGGCAAAGACCGGCACGCTCAGTGCAGTCACGGCACTGAGCGGATACGTCACCGACGCCGACGGGCGCCTGCTCACCTTTGCCCTGGTGGCCCGGAACCTCGACGGCAACACCGCTGAAGCCCGGGGAGCCGTCGACGCCGCTGCCGCAGTTCTGGCCGGCTGCGGCTGCCGCTGACGGGCCGCGCTGAACCGGAGGATTCAGCCCGGCAGGGACACATTGAACGGTGCCTGTGATCGAATGGAGCAATGGAGAGCAACCAGCACCACCTGAGCACCTCAACCGCCGCCCGCCTGGTGAATTGGGATTTCGCCGCCGCCACGGCAGCCACCCTGGTGGCCCCCGGGCCGAAGCTGAGCCCCCGCGAGATCCAGGCCGCAGTTGCAGACCTGCGCCGGCTCGCTGACGAATCCGTCGCCCACGTCCACCGCATCACCGGGCTGGACGCCGCAGAGGACCTCCGTGACTCCCAGGTCCTGATCGTGGACCGGGCGTCCTGGGCCAAGGCCAACTCGCAGAGTTTCGCTGCCCTGATGAATCCGATGCTCCAGCACCTGGCCGAGACCCGGCCCGAAGCCGTAAATGCGACCAATACGGCCGTGGCGGGCAGGCTCACCGGAGCTGAACTCGGAGCGGTGCTGGCATTCCTGGCCAGCAAGGTACTGGGCCAGTACGATCCTTTTGCCGCGCTGGCTTCGGACGATCCGTCGAAGACCGGTGGACGGCTGCTGCTGGTGGCACCAAACATCATCAGCACCGAACAGGAACTGAATGTTGAGCCTTCCGATTTCCGGCTCTGGGTGTGCCTGCACGAACAGACCCACCGTGTGCAGTTCGCTGCGGCTCCGTGGCTCCGCGACCACCTCCTCGACCAGATTCAGCTGCTGAGCACCGGACTGATGGACAAGGCGCAGAGCCTGCCGGAACGCATCAGCTCCATGGCCAAGCAGCTTTCCGCTGCCGCCTCCGGGCGGGATGAAAGCCCGGACGACGGCGTCCCGGACCGCCAGATGGACGTCCTGACCCTGCTGCAGGACCCGCAGGACAAGGCCCGCCTCTCCCACATCACCGCAGTCATGAGCCTGCTGGAGGGACACGCGAATGTTGTGATGGACGCCGTGGATGCCAGCATCATCCCCAGCGTGAAAACCATCCGCCGGCGTTTCAACGACCGCGGCGTGAACCGCGGCTGGCTGGACAAGTTCTTCCGCCGCGTCATGGGGCTGGACGCGAAGATGCGGCAGTACGCAGATGGCTCCAAATTCGTCCGGGGTGTTGTGGACAAGGTGGGAATGCCCGGCTTCAACCGTGTGTGGGAGCAGGCAGGGAACCTGCCCACCGAGGCAGAAATCCACAACCCGGATCTCTGGATCAAGCGGATGGGACTCTAGGCACTTCGTGAGCGATACACACCCCCTCGTACCGGCCGCACGCGCCCGCAGGCGGCTGAACCCGACCCTCGGCAAGGCCCGCGCCATGCTGCGGGATTTCCTTCGTGACGCCGGCCTCCCGCCGCAGCGCAGCAACCCCCATGTGCTGCTGGTAGCCTGCAGCGGCGGTCCCGATTCCCTCGCACTGGCGGAGGCGGCGTCGTTCTTCAACCGCCGGGGCGACTACACCGTAGGCGCCGCCGTGGTGGACCACGGACTCCAGCCCGGCTCGGCAGAGATTGCTGAGGCCGCCGCCGGGAAACTGCGGGGTATGGGCCTGAGCCCGGTCACCGTGCGCCGCGTCCAGGTTCCGGAATCCGGGATGGGCCCGGAAGCTGCTGCCCGCACTGTCCGCTATGAAGCGCTGGACGCGGCAGCGGAAGAGGCCGGTGCAGACGCCGTGCTGCTCGGCCACACCCTGGATGACCAGGCGGAGCAGGTGCTGCTGGGCCTTGCCCGCGGCTCCGGGACACGCTCCCTGGCCGGCATGCCCGCAAGACGCGGAATCTACCTGCGCCCCTTCCTGGGCCTGCGGCGGGAGGAAGTGGAGGAGATCTGCGCCGCCCAGGGCCTGGAACCCTGGCACGACCCGACCAACGCGGATCCTGCCTTTGCCCGCTCGCGCGTCCGGACCTCCGTGCTGCCCTTCCTGGAGAACGAACTGGGCCCTGGAATCGCCGAGGCCCTGTTCCGCAGCTCCCGGATCCTGGCCCAGGACGCCGATTTCCTGGATGCGCAGGCAGCCCGGACCTATGCGCGGCTCCGCGCTGAAGCGGCCCAAACGCCCGGAACCGACGGGCCCGCGGAGACTGAAACCCCGGCTGCGGGGGGCGGGCCGGAAGAGATCCTGCTCTCAGAGGAGTCCCTGCGGGACCTGCCTCCGGCAATGCGCCAGCGGGTCCTGGCACTCGCGGCCGCAGAGCTCGGAGCGGCCCGCCCCAGCTGGGAACGGGTGCGCGCGGTAGAGTCCCTGCTGCGGCGGGAAGGGTCCGCAGGGCCGGTCCAGCTGGCCGGCAAGGTGAGCGCTTACCGGCAGGTGCGCGGGAAGCCGGTTCCCCAAGGCGGCCCAAGCTATGGCAATCTTGTTTTTAGGAAAAAGAGCAGCGCCTAAGTCCAGCTGCAACATCTCGTACCCGGGAGCCATTCGTGGATTCACACGACGTCCAGTCAGACCTCAAACACGTTCTTTACACCAAGGAACAGATTGCCGAGCGGATCAAGGAACTGGCGGCGGAGATTGACCGCGACTACGCCGGACGCGACATCCTGCTTGTCGGCGTCCTCAAGGGTGCTGTGATGGTCATGGCTGATCTGTCCCGCGCCCTGCACAGCCACGTCTCGATGGACTGGATGGCAGTGTCCTCCTACGGCTCCGGAACCCAGTCTTCCGGCGTCGTCCGGATCCTCAAGGATCTTGAGACCGACCTGCTGGGCAAGCATGTGCTGATCGTCGAAGACATCATTGACTCCGGCCTGACCCTGTCCTGGCTGCGCACCAACCTCGAGTCCCGCGGACCGGCCAGCGTTGAAATCTGCACGCTGCTGCGCAAGCCCGACGCCGCGAAGGTCCAGATCGACGTCAAGTACGTCGGCTACGAGATCCCGAACGAATTCGTGGTCGGCTACGGCCTGGACTTCGCCGAGAGGTACCGCAACCTGGACTTCATCGGCACGCTGGCACCGCACGTTTACGAATAAAGCCGGAACCCAATTCCGCGGACCCGCTGGTTCCCGCACCGTCCACCGGTATCCTCCGGTGGACGGCCGCGGGACCAGCGGGTTTTTCACACCTCCGCCGGCATGAGTGGAATCACGCTTCCCGGATACGCCCTGAGGGAACTAAAGCGCCCTTTGGGCCGTGTGTTTCTTGAAGACGGTGTATAGCTAGACATTGCTAGCCAACGAATTTTCGCGCAGTATCAGCGTTGTTGATCAGGAGGGACGGGGCATCTGCCCTGACGACGAATGAAATCCAAGAACTTCTTCAAGGGACCGATCATTTGGATCGTGCTGGCTCTTGCCGCACTGCTGATCATCCTTCCCAACCTTGCCCCCTCCGGCGCTGCCCAGGTTGACACGAACGTGGGCCTGCAGCTGCTGCAGGACAACAAGGTGGAACAGGCGAAGATCTACGACGGCGAGCAGCGGGTGGACCTGACGCTGCGGGAACCGTATGAGGACAAGGGCGAGAACGTCCAGTTCTTCTTCGGCACCGCACGCGGCGAGGACATCGTCGAGGCCGTGAACAACTCCGACGTTGACGGCTTTACCGACCAGCCTGTCCAGACCAACTGGTTCACCAGCTTCCTGGGCCTCTTCCTGCCCATCCTCATCCTCGGCGCGATCTTCTGGTTCCTGCTCACCCGCATGCAGGGCGGCGGCTCCAAGGTCATGCAGTTCGGCAAGTCCAAGGCCAAGCTGACGAACAAGGACATGCCCCAGGTGACGTTCGCCGATGTTGCCGGCGCTGACGAAGCGGTGGAGGAACTCCACGAAATCAAGGAATTCCTGAAGGAACCCGCCAAGTTCCAGGCCGTGGGTGCCAAGATCCCCAAGGGCGTTCTGCTCTACGGCCCTCCCGGCACCGGCAAGACGCTGCTGGCCCGGGCCGTCGCCGGAGAGGCGGGCGTGCCGTTCTACTCGATTTCCGGTTCGGACTTCGTGGAGATGTTCGTCGGTGTGGGTGCTTCCCGCGTCCGCGACCTTTTCGAACAGGCCAAGAACAACGCCCCTGCCATCATCTTCGTCGACGAGATCGACGCCGTCGGCCGTCACCGCGGTGCCGGCGTGGGCGGCGGCAACGACGAACGTGAACAGACCCTGAACCAGCTGCTGGTTGAGATGGACGGCTTCGACGGCAACACGAACGTCATCCTGATCGCCGCCACCAACCGTCCGGACGTCCTGGACCCGGCGCTGCTGCGCCCGGGCCGGTTCGACCGCCAGATTGGCGTTGAGGCACCGGACATGCAGGGCCGCCTGCACATCCTGCAGGTCCATGCCAAGGGCAAGCCGATGGCTCCCGGCATCGACCTGGAGACCGTGGCCCGCAAGACCCCGGGTTTCACCGGTGCGGACCTGGCGAACGTGCTGAACGAAGCTGCCCTGCTTACGGCGCGCTCGAATGCGCAGCTGATTGACGACCGCGCGCTGGACGAGGCAATCGACCGTGTCATCGCCGGCCCGCAGAAGCGCAGCCGCGTCATGAAGGAACTGGAGCGCAAGATCACCGCGTACCACGAGGGCGGGCACGCCCTGGTTGCTGCTGCCCTGCGCAATACCGACCCGGTCACGAAGGTGACCATCCTTCCGCGCGGCCGGGCACTGGGCTACACGATGGTGCTGCCGCAGGATGACAAGTATTCGGTCACCCGCAACGAACTCCTGGACCAGCTGGCCTACGCCATGGGCGGCCGTGTGGCAGAGGAAATCGTCTTCCACGATCCGTCCACGGGTGCTTCCAATGACATTGAGAAGGCCACCTCCACGGCCCGCAAGATGGTTACCCAGTACGGAATGAGCGAGCGGATTGGTTCCGTGAAGCTCGGCTCCGGCGGCGGCGAGCCGTTCCTGGGCCGGGACATGGGCCAGGAACGCAACTACTCCGACCAGGTGGCGTACGTGGTGGATGAGGAAGTCCGGCGCCTGCTGGACAACGCCCACGACGAGGCGTACCAGATCCTCACCGAAAACAGGGATGTGCTGGACCGCCTGGCGCTTGAACTGCTGGAGCGCGAGACCCTGAACCAGCAGGAGATCGCCGAAGTGTTCCGCGACGTGCGCAAGCGCGATGTCCGTGAAGTGTGGCTCTCCAAGCCCACCCGCCCGGTGCATGACATTCCCCCGGTGGTCTCCCCGCGCGAACGCGAAGAGGCTGCAGCTGCCGGTGAACCGAACCCGGACACCGTGGCTCCGCAGGACCAGATTGCCGACGCCGATCTCCCGCAGGACTTCGACGTCTCCGGCAACGGGCTCCCGGAGCCTGAGAACAGCGGACGCGGAAGCCACACCGGCTCCGCAAACCACGAATAACCGCAGGACAGACGGCCGGAGCAGCATGCTCCGGCCGTCCGCCCGTCTCCGACGTCCACGGTAGGATCGTGCAGTGACGGATTTCGACGACGAACTGACTATGGCTGAGCTCAACGGGGCGGCCTCTGAAGTGGACCAGCCCCGCATTGAGCGCGCGGTGCGTGAAATTCTCCTGGCTATTGGAGAAGATCCGGATCGTGACGGCCTCAAGGAGACTCCTGCCCGGGTGGCCAAGTCCTACGCGGAAATCTTCGCCGGACTGCACCAGAGCCCCTCGGACCTGCTTGCCACCACCTTCGACCTGGACCATGAGGAAATGGTGCTGGTGAAGGACATCCCGTTCTACTCCACCTGCGAGCACCACCTGGTTCCCTTCCACGGTTCAGCGCACATCGGCTACATTCCGTCCCACGACGGCAAGGTCACCGGGCTGAGCAAGCTGGCCCGCCTGGTGGATGTGTACGCCCGCCGTCCCCAGGTCCAGGAACGCCTCACCACCCAGATCGTGGACGCGCTGATGGAGAACCTGCAGCCGGTTGGAGCGATCGTCGTCATTGAATGTGAACACCTCTGCATGTCCATGCGCGGCGTGCGCAAGCCCGGTGCCAAGACGGTTACCTCGGCAGTGCGCGGCCAGCTCCGCGAGACCGCCACGCGTGCAGAAGCAATGAGCCTCATACTCGGACGATAGGACGACTCGATGGATTCGCTAGCTGCCACCCCCGGAACCGGGCCCGCCACCAACCCGCTGCCGGTGATTCGTCCCGGTGCCAAGAAGCGGCGCTTCGAGGATCTCCCCACCGGGCGCACCCTGGTCATGGGGATCCTGAACGTGACCCCGGATTCCTTTAGTGACGGCGGCGAACACGCCACCACTGACGCAGCCATCCGTGCGGGCCTGAAATTGCACTACGACGGCGCGGACATCATTGACGTCGGCGGTGAATCCACCCGACCGGACGCCGAGCGGATCACAGCCGAAGAAGAACAGCGGCGGATCCTGCCTGTGGTGGAAGCTCTGGTGAAGGCCGGTGCGCTGATCAGCGTGGACACTATGAATGCCTCCACCGCCCAGAAGGCCATCGAAGCCGGGGCGGGACTGATCAATGACGTGTCCGGGCTGGAACTTGACCCGGAGATGCCTGAGCTCATTGCCCGCACCAAGGTGCCGTACGTGCTGATGCACAGCCGCGGAAGCGTCCGCACCCAGGACCCCAAGGCAAACTACGACGACGTCGTCGAAGACGTGATTACCGAGCTCACCGCGCTGCGGGACCGGTTCTACGAAGCCGGAGTGGCTCCCGAGCAGATCATCCTGGATCCGGGGCTGGGCTTCGCCAAGAACGCCGAGCATGACTGGGCGCTGCTGCGCAACGTTGACCGGCTAACCGTGCTCGGCCACCGCGTCCTCGTCGGTGCCTCCCGGAAGCGTTTCCTGGGCTCGCTCCTCACCACTGCCGGAAAGGCGGCACCGCCCGCCGAACGCGACAACGCGACGCTTGCCACCACGGCGCTGGCAGCGAGCCAGGGTGTCTGGGCGGTCCGTGTGCACGATGTCGCTGCCAACGTGGACGCGGTCAAGGTCGCGGCTGCCTGGCAGGGCTAGCCGTGGCTGACACAGCAGGCTCCCCTGCACTGCGTGACCGGATCAGGCTCTCCGGCCTGCGGGCCACCGGTTACCACGGCGTTTTTGAGCACGAGCGGCGCGACGGGCAGGAATTCACGGTCGACCTGGTCCTCTACACGGACCTCCGCCCCGCCGCCGCAGCGGACGATCTCACCCTGACGGCGCACTACGGTGAACTGGCCGAGCAGGTCTGCGCGATCATCGCCGGTGACCCGGTCAACCTGATCGAAACGCTGGCGGAACGGATCGCTGCCGCGGTGCTGGCCGGATTCAGTGTGGTCGACGCCGTTGACGTCACGGTCCACAAGCCGCACGCACCGATCACGGTGCCCTTCGCCGACGTCGAAATCCAGATCCACCGGGAACGCGCATGAACGCCGTTCGCACAGTCCTGGCGCTGGGCAGCAACCTGGGTGAATCCCGCAGCACGCTCGCCGACGCCGTCGCCGCCCTCGCGGACCACCCCGCGATGAAGCTCGTGGCCGTTTCTCCCGTGGCCCGGACCCGCCCGGTTGGCGGACCGGAAGGCCAGCCGGACTACCTGAACCTGGTGGCTGAGTTCGAAACCACGCTGGATGCCCACAGCCTGCTGGACCACTGCCACGAAGTGGAGAACAGGCACCACCGCACCCGCGAGGTGCGCTGGGGGCCCCGTACGCTGGACGTGGACATCATCACCTACGGGGACCAGCGCATTTCCGACGACGTGCTCACCGTTCCGCACCCGCGGGCCGCCCAGCGCGCCTTTGTGCTTCAGCCCTGGGCATGGATGGACCCGGAGGCAGTGCTGGAGGGTGTTCCGGTGGCAGAATTGGCTGCCCGGGCCGCAGACCTTCCCGGGCTAGAGCTCTTCGAGGGGGAGTGAGGGCTTCGTGAGGAGCATCCGGTACCGCTGGCTGGCTGTCATCACCGTTTTCTTCGGCATTGCCGGCTGGCAGGTGAACGCCTGGGCTACCCGCAACGGATTCCCGGCGCCGGTACTGAACTTCACCGCGCTGCTCACCCTCGCGTTCATTGTTGGGTTCACCCTGTTCCTGGGGCTGCGGGTCCGCCGCTGGCGGGACGGAGACCGGGAAAAACCGCTGGACCCGATAGCGGCAGCCCGCACCCTTGTGCTGGCCCAGGCTACGGCCTATGCCGGGGCGCTGCTGCTCGGCTGGCACGGCGGGATCTTCCTGGACCAGCTGGGCTTATGGGAAATGCGCCCCAACCACGGCCCCACATGGGCATCGCTTGCCATCTCCGTGGGCGGAGTGATCATGATAGCTACCGGTCTGGTGGTGGAGCGGTTCTGCCGGCTGCCGCCCGAAGACAAGAACGGCGGCGAAGAAAACAACAACGGGGGAGAGTATGCATAACCAGGCGATAGATCCGCAGGGCCTGACCTGGCAGCGCGTATCCCCGCGGTACCTGACGCTGCGTGTGCTCTCGCTGGCAGTTGAGGCACTCATCACGCTGGCCGTGGTGAGCGTACCGCTTGTGCTCCGCAGCCTGGATATTTGGGGCGGTTTCCCCGCCTGGATTGCGTGGGGACTGCCGGGGGTTTTCCTAGTCGGCTTTATTTGGCGCGGCGTGCTGCTGCCCCGGCAGGTCCGGGCAATCGGGTACGCCGAGCGCGGCGAGGACCTGCTGCTGCGCACCGGCATCTTCTTCCAGCGCACCCTGGTGGTCCCCTACGGCCGCATGCAGTACGTGGACGTCGCCGTCGGACCTTTTGAACGCCTCTTCGGCCTTTGCACGCTCAAGCTGCACACAGCATCCCCCGGCACCGACGCCACGATTCCCGGCCTGCCCACCGATGAAGGCGCCAGGCTGCGCGAACACCTCTCTGCGCGCGGCGAGGCGCAGCTGGCGGGACTGTGACTTCCGCACCCGGCAGCCCCGCTCCCGGCAAATCCAGCGGCAGTTCCGGCGGGGAGGAGCAGTGGCAGCGCGTCCATCCCGTTTCCCCGCTGGTCCGCGGCTGGATCGCCCTTGCCGCCGTTGCCTACGTTGTGGGCAGGGACAGCGTCGAAGCCCTGTTCCTGCGCGAAGAGCCCTCCGGCCCGCTGCCGGACGGAACGCCGCTGGCATGGGTGGTCATTGGCCTGGTCGTCCTGCTGCTCGCTATTGCTGCGGTCTTCTTCCTTTCCTGGTGGTTCACCCGCTACCAGGTCACCTCCGGTCACGTCCGCGTCCGTTCCGGCGTACTGTTCCGGCAGCACCGCCAGGCCCGCCTGGACCGGGTGCAGGCCGTGGACATTAACCAGCCGCTGCTCGCCCGCCTGTTTGGACTGGCTGAACTGCGCTTTGAAGTGGCCGACGCCGGAGAATCAGCCGTGCGCCTGTCCTTCCTTCGCCTGGATGATGCCCGGGCACTTCGCGGCACCATCCTGGCGCGGGCATCCGGAGCGGACCCCGAGGCGGACTCCGATACGGAGGCCGGGACGGAGGCCGGCGGTGAAGAGACCGGCGAATCTGCGGCAGGAACCGGAACGGCCGCATCCGCGCGCCGGCGCGGCCCGGCTGAAGCGCCCGAATATCCCGTCCTGGCCCTGGCCCCCGGCCGGGTCCTGGGGGCAACAGCACTCTCAGGGAATACCGTGGTGCTGGTCATTGGCATCATCGCGGTGCTCATCCTTACGTTTGCAACCGGAGAAGGCGTCTCCCTGGCAGCATTCATTCCGCTGGGCCTGGCTGTGGTGGGCGGCTACTGGTCCATGCTGAACACCTCCTGGAACTTCCGCGCTGCCGTTTCCCGCGACGGCGTCCGCCTCCGTTACGGACTCCTGGACACCCGCACGCAGACTGTTCCGCCAGGGCGGATCCAGGCCGTGGCCGTCACGCAGCCGCTGCTCTGGCGGATTACGGGCTGGTACCGGATCTCCGTCAACGTGGCCGGCTACGGTGCCGCTGCGGGGAACGACGGCGCTGCCCGCACCCGCCTGCTCCCGGCCGGAACGCTTGAGGAAACCCTCCAGATCCTGGCCTTGGTACTGCCGAATCCGGGCACACCTGACCCGGTAGGGCTCTTCAGCGCCGGAATCGAGGGCAGCGGAACGGATCACGGGTTTACGGTTTCGCCCCGGCGCGCCCGCTGGGTGGCGCCCCTGCAGTGGAGGCGCAGCGGCTATGCCCTGACTGAGACCGCCCTGCTCAGCAGGAGCGGACGGCTTTGGCGGAACCTGACTGTGGTGCCCCACGAGCGGATCCAGTCGATGGCACTGCATCAGGGGCCGCTGGCGCGGAAGCTGCGCATTGCGGATCTGCGCCTGCACTCGACACCCGGCCCGGTGTCCCCGCGGATCCGCCAGCTTGACGAAGCCGTCCTGCTGGAACTCTTTAATGAACAGTCCGTCCGGGCCGCTGACGCACGCCGCCGGGACCGCACCGAACGCTGGCTGCACCGGGAGACTGCCACCGGGCCGGCCGTGTCCGCTGCCCCGGAGGATCCCGGGACAGCAGCCCTGCCCGCCGAGGGATCGAACGCTGCACCACAGATGGAGGAAAACTGGAATGAACACCGCTGATCAGCGCAGGCGCGGCCGGCTGGGAATCGGAGTCATTGGTGCGGGAAAGGTAGGAGCCGTCCTCGGGGCGGCCCTGCGCGCGGCGGAACACGCCGTCGTCGGAGTTTCCGCAGTTTCCGACGCCAGCCGCGAACGTGCCGAGAACCTGCTGCCGGGCGTTCCGGTCCTGGAAATCCCGGACATTATTGAACGCTCCGAACTGGTGCTTCTGGCCGTGCCTGACGACGCCCTGCCGCCCCTGGTTTCCGGCCTCGCGGCCACGGGGGCCTGGCAGGCAGGTCAGCTGGTTGCCCACACCTCCGGACGCTTCGGCACCGCAGTGCTGGAACCGGCACGGCAGGCCGGAGCCATCCCGCTGGCCATACATCCCGCCATGACCTTCACCGGACTGAGCCTTGACCTCACCCGCCTGGCAGACTGTTCCTTCGGCGTGACGGCGCCCACCGCCGTCCTGCCGATCGCGCAGGCGCTGGTCGTGGAAATGGGAGCCGAACCCGTGGTGATCGACGAAGCGGACCGTGAGCTTTACCACGCAGCACTCGCCCATGCCTCCAACCATCTGGTGACTATTGCCGCCCAGTCCTCGGAACTGCTGCACGGAATCGGCGTGGAACAGCCCGAACGGCTTTTGGGTCCGCTGATGCGGGCGTCCCTTGAAAACGCGCTGGCTTCCGGGGAACACGCGCTGACCGGACCGGTTGCGCGGGGAGATACCGGCACCGTGGAGGCCCACACCCGGGCCCTGCACCGGAACGCTGCCCCGGACCTTGCTGCTGCCTACCAGGCGCTGTCCGCAGCCACCGCCCGCCGTGCAGTTGCGCGCGGTCTGCTCTCACCCGCCCAGGGAGAGAGGATAATTGAAGTACTGAATTCCGAACCCGAAGGACCCCGGTGAACCACCCCCGGTTGGCAACAACCCCCGCAGAACTTAGCAAGGCCATTACCGAGCTCCTCGAAGCCACCGGGAAGGACCGTCCCGCTTTGGGTCTTGTGCCCACCATGGGTGCACTCCACTCCGGGCACGCGGCCCTGGCCGCGGCAGCGCGTGCCGATAACGACGTCGTAGTCGCTTCCATCTTTGTAAACCCCCTGCAGTTCGACGATCCCGCCGACCTCGCCCGCTACCCGCGGACCCTGGACGCGGACCTTGAGCTGCTCGGAGAAGCCGGTGTTGACCTCGTCTTCGCACCGAGCGAAGAGACCATGTACCCGGGCGGCCTGCCCCTGGTCCGGGTGAGTTCGGGCAGTCTTGGAACCCGCTTTGAAGGAGCGGCCCGGCCCGGCCACTTTGACGGTGTGCTCACCGTGGTGGCCAAACTCTTCCACTGTGTCCAGCCGCAGGTTCCGGCAGAGTTCCGGGCCTACTTCGGGCAGAAGGACGCTCAGCAGGTAGCGCTGATCCGGCGCATGGTTGCGGACCTGAACTTCCCCGTGGACATCTACCCGGTGCCAATCGTGCGCTCAGGGGACGGCCTGGCGGAGTCCAGCCGCAATGTTTTCCTGGGCCCCGCAGACCGGGAGGCGGCACTGTCCCTTTCCAGGGCGCTGGCACAGCTGCAGGAACGCGCAGCCAGCGGCCGTCCGCTGGACCTGCCCGGCGCCGCAGCGCTCGTCTCCTCCGCCCCGGGGGTTGAACTGGACTACTTCGAGGTTGTTGATCCCCTCACACTCGATCCGCTCCCGGCCGGTGCGCAGGACGTCCTGTCCGGACCGGCGCTGGCACTGGTCGCAGCCAAGGTGGCTGGAATCCGGCTGATCGACAACGCCGAACTCCACGGCTGAGGCGCGGGGCGTCCTCTGCTCTTCGGGGGTGTTGCCGGACCCGTAGTCAGGACGGTTGATCCGGCTAGGTAGACTTAAGCACCGTGACCTCCTCTAACGTCGTTCCCGAAGCAGCAGATTCCTCCGAGCAGATGCGCATCCGCGCTGAAAAGCGCGCCAAACTGCTCGAACGGGGTCAGGAAGCCTACCCCGTTGGCGTCGAGCGCACGCACTCGCTCCGCCAGGTCCGCGACAAGTTCGGCCACCTGCAGGCGGACGAAACCAGCGGCGAGACCGTGGGTGTCAGCGGCCGTGTGGTCTTTATCCGGAACACCGGAAAGCTCTGCTTTGCCACACTGCAGGAAGGGGACGGCACCCGCCTGCAGGCCATGCTCTCCCTCGCCTCCATTGGGGAAGAGTCGCTGGCTGACTGGAAGGCCATGGTGGACCTGGGTGACCACGTCTTCATTCACGGCGAAGTGATCTCCTCCCGCCGCGGCGAACTCTCCGTAATGGCGGACTCCTGGTCCATGGCCTCCAAGGCGCTGCGTCCGCTGCCCGTGCTGCACGCGGGTCTGAACGAAGAAACCCGCGTCCGCCAGCGCTACGTGGACCTGATGGTCCGGGACGAGGCGCGGGACATGGTCTACAAGCGGGCCTCGATCATCCGCGCCGTCCGCGACACCCTGCACAGCCACGGGTACGTGGAAGTTGAAACTCCCATGCTGCAGCTTATTCACGGCGGTGCCGCTGCCCGCCCGTTTGAAACGCACCTGAACGCCTTCGACCAGCCGATGACTCTGCGCATCGCCACCGAGCTGTACCTCAAGCGTGCGGTTGTTGGCGGCATCGAACGGGTCTATGAGCTTGGACGGATCTTCCGGAACGAAGGTGTTGACTCCACGCACAGCCCCGAATTCACCACCCTGGAATGCTACGAGGCCTACGCCGACCAGTACGTGATGGCCGATCGGATCAAGGAGATCATCCTGAACGCGGCCGATGCGGCCGGGAGCCGGCAGATTGAAACCGAGGCCGGAACCATTGACCTGGACGGGGAATGGCGCTGGCTCTCCGTATACCCGGGCCTGTCAGAGGCTGTGGGTGAAGAAATCACCCCGGATACTGACGCTGAGACCCTGCGCGCACTGGCGGACAAGCACGGCGTAAAGGTTGATCCGAAGTGGGATGCTGAAAAGCTGGTCATTGAGCTGTTTGGCGAGATTGTTGAGCCGACCCTGCTGCAGCCCACCTTCGTCTATGACTACCCGCCGTCGGCGCAGCCCCTGGCCCGCCCGCACCGCGAAGATCCCCGCCTGATCGAGGCCTGGGACCTGATCATCGGCGGCATGGAGCGCGGTACGGCCTTCTCCGAGCTCATCGATCCGGTGATCCAGCGTGAGCGCCTTACTGAGCAGTCGCGCCGCGCTGCTGCCGGCGATGACGAAGCCATGGCATTGGATGAAGACTTCCTCCGGGCACTTGAATACGGTGCGCCCCCCATGGGCGGGATCGGCCTGGGCATCGACCGCCTGGTGATGCTTTTCACGAACGCAGGAATTAGGGAAACGATTTTGTTCCCCCTGCTAAAGCCTGAAGTGGGTTAGAAACATGGAATATGTTGAAGTTCTCCTGCCGTCCATATGTGTGGCTGCTCTCTTTTATTTTGTGATGAAGGCAGTACTGAACGCTGATCGTTCCGAGCGAAAAGCCCTCGCAGAGGCTGAACGCGAGGTCGATCAGAAAGAACACCAGCAGTCGGATCCTAAAACTGACGCTGCCGGTCCTGCAGATAAAGAATAACTATTGAATATGCCTCTCCTGCTTTGACGGGGCATTACCAATTGCGCCATACTCGTAGCAGTCTCGAAATTCGAAGCATTCCCTCGCTTGACTGCATAGGAGCCTCATCATGGCGCAAAAGGTAAAAATCATTCTGGTTGACGACCTCGACGGCGGAAGTGCCGATGAAACCGTCCGTTTTGGATTGGATGGGTCACAGTACGAGATTGACCTCTCCAATGACAATGCGAAGAACCTCCGTGCGGCGCTGAAGCAGTATGTTGATGCCGGCCGTAAAACCGGAGGACGCACCGGACGCCCGCGCGGCACCGGAGCCGCACGCAGCAACGAGGCAGCACAGATCCGTGAATGGGCCCGCAGCAACGGGTACACGGTCTCCGAGCGGGGCCGCGTAAACAGCGAGATCATCGAGGCATACCGCGCCGCTCAGGGCTAGTGGGCCCCTGGAGGTCACGCCCATGGCGAACACGCCCCTTAAGCCGGGGTAACCGCCGTAGCATCGAATTACGCGTTAGCTAGGAGTGTGCCTCATGTTTGAAAGATTTACCGACCGTGCCCGTCGCGTTGTCGTGCTTGCCCAAGAAGAGGCACGCATGCTCAACCACAACTACATCGGCACCGAGCACATCCTGCTTGGGCTCATTCATGAGGGAGAAGGCGTTGCCGCTAAGGCCCTTGAATCCCTGAGCATTTCCCTGGGTGCCGTCCGCGAACAGGTGCAGGAGATTATCGGCCAGGGCCAGCAGGCCCCGTCCGGCCACATCCCCTTCACCCCGCGGGCCAAGAAGGTCCTGGAGCTCTCGCTGCGTGAAGCGCTGCAGCTGGGCCACAACTACATTGGCACCGAACACATCCTGCTGGGCCTCATCCGTGAAGGTGAAGGCGTTGCAGCCCAGGTTCTCGTCAAGCTCGGCGCGGACCTGAACCGTGTTCGCCAGCAGGTCATCCAGCTGCTTTCCGGCTACCAGGGCAAGGAGCCAGTCTCCGCCGGCGGCCAGCAGCAGGAAGGCCAGCCGGCAGGTTCGGTTGTGCTGGACCAGTTCGGCCGCAACCTCACCCAGGCAGCGCGTGAAGGAAAGCTTGATCCGGTCATCGGGCGCGAGCACGAGATGGAACGGGTTATGCAGGTGCTTTCCCGCCGCACCAAGAACAATCCTGTCCTGATTGGTGAGCCGGGCGTCGGCAAGACTGCCGTTGTCGAAGGCCTTGCCCAGGCGATTGTCCGCGGCGATGTCCCTGAGACCATCAAGGACAAGCAGCTCTACACCCTGGACCTCGGTTCGCTCGTTGCCGGTTCCCGGTACCGCGGCGACTTTGAGGAACGCCTGAAGAAGGTCCTCAAGGAAATCCGCACCCGCGGCGACATCATCCTCTTCATTGACGAGATCCACACCCTTGTGGGCGCCGGTGCCGCCGAAGGTGCCATCGACGCAGCCTCGATCCTGAAGCCGATGCTGGCCCGCGGTGAACTGCAGACCATCGGTGCCACCACGCTGGACGAGTACCGCAAGCACATTGAGAAGGATGCAGCGCTTGAGCGCCGCTTCCAGCCGATCCAGGTCAACGAACCTTCTGTTGCCCACGCGATCGAAATCCTCAAGGGCCTGCGGGACCGCTACGAGGCGCACCACCGTGTGTCCATCACGGACGCTGCGCTGGCCTCGGCGGCAACCCTTGCCGAGCGCTACATCAGCGACCGGTTCCTGCCGGACAAGGCCATCGACCTGATCGATGAAGCCGGTGCCCGGCTGCGCATCCGCCGAATGACGGCTCCGCCGGAGCTCAAGGAAATCGACGAGCGCATCTCCGCCCTGAAGATGGAGAAGGAATCCGCGATCGACGCGCAGGACTTCGAAGGTGCTGCCTCACTGCGGGACAAGGAGCAGAAGCTCCAGGACCAGCGTGCAGAAAAGGAACGCCAGTGGAAGTCCGGCGGCCTGGATGACATCGCCGAGGTGGACGAGGAACTGATTGCCGAAGTCCTCGCCAACTCCACCGGCATCCCCGTTGTGAAGCTGAACGAGGAAGAGTCCACGCGGCTGCTCAAGATGGAAGATGAGCTGCACAAGCGGGTCATCGGCCAGGATGAAGCCATCAAGTCGATCTCGCAGGCCATGCGCCGTACGCGTGCCGGCCTGAAGGATCCCAAGCGTCCGGGCGGCTCGTTTATCTTCGCCGGTCCCACCGGTGTTGGTAAGACCGAGCTGGCCAAGGCGCTGGCAGAGTTCCTCTTCGGCGACGAAGAAGCCCTGATCACCCTGGACATGTCCGAGTACTCCGAGAAGCACACGGTCTCCCGGCTGTTCGGTGCCCCTCCCGGGTACGTCGGCTACGAAGAAGGCGGTCAGCTGACCGAAAAGGTCCGCCGCCGTCCGTTCTCCGTGGTTCTGTTCGACGAAGTTGAGAAGGCCCACGCGGACCTCTTCAACTCGCTGCTGCAGATCCTGGAAGACGGCCGCCTGACCGACTCCCAGGGCCGCGTGGTGGACTTCAAGAACACCATCATCATCATGACGACCAACCTTGGTACCAAGGACATCTCCAAGGGCGTCATGACCGGTTTCCAGTCCGGCACGGACACCAAGACCGGCTACGACCGGATGCGTGCCCGGGTCACGGAAGAGCTTCGCCAGCACTTCCGCCCCGAGTTCCTCAACCGCGTCGATGACACCGTGGTGTTCCCGCAGCTGACCCAGGAAGAGATCGTCCAGATCGTGGATCTGTTCCTCGAGCGCCTGGGCAAGCGCCTTGCGGAGAAGGGTATGAGCATCGAGCTCACCCCGGCCGCCAAGGTACTGCTGGCAACCCGCGGCTACGATCCTGCCATGGGTGCCCGGCCTCTGCGCCGGACCATGCAGCGCGAGATCGAGGACCAGCTCTCCGAGAAGATCCTCTTTGGGGATCTCAAGCCCGGAGAACTGGTGTCGGTTGATGTGGAAGGCGAAGGCGACGACGCTAAGTTCACCTTCGTGGGACACGGTGCCCCGCGCGCTATCGAAGAAGCCCCTTCGGCCATCGAGGCCGGCGTGGGCGACGGGCAGTAGCAAGACCAATACCGCCGTCCAGGCGGTGAAGCGAAGGAGCCCCCGGGAAACCGGGGGCTCCTTCGCTGTCCGGGCCATGTTTCACCCGGAGTCCGCTTCGCAGCAGCGGGCAGTCTCAAAGTTCTAGACTGAACCAATGACTCCAACTGCACAAAAGGCACCATTCACCATCCGCCGGGCCCGCACCTCGGACGTCCGGCAGATACGGGAACTGGTGGCGCCGCTGGCTGACGAGCGTGTTTTGGTGGCCAAGGAGACCGTCGCCTACTACGAAGGCCTGCAGGAGTTCCGGATCGCCGAGGATGAAGCCGGCAGGGTTATTGGCTGCGGCGCACTGCATGTGATGTGGGAAGATCTCGCCGAGGTGCGCACCCTGGCCGTGCACCCCGCCTGGCTCGGCCGCGGCGTAGGCCACGTCCTACTGGAAACGCTGCTTACCGACGCGCTGGAAATAGGTGTGTCCAGGGTGTTCTGCCTGACCTTCGAAGTCGATTTCTTTAAGCGCCACGGATTTACCGTGATGGAAAGCCAAAGCGCCGTAGATCCCGAGGTTTACTCCGAACTCCTGCGCTCCAACGATGAAGGCGTTGCCGAATTCCTGGACCTCGCACGGGTGAAGCCGAATACCCTCGGCAATACCCGCATGATCCGGGATGTTCGCGCATAGGGGAACTATCCGGTCCCGCTGGAGAAGTTTGCGCGGGAACGGTACAGTAAGGGTACTTAGCATCAAGAAATGCCAGACGGGTAACACCGGCAACACTGCAGCTAACGCAATTGCCAGCCCCGGCGGCCAATCAGAAAGCGGGTACCTAATATGGGCGCAGACGACAAGATGCAGAACAAGGGCGAAGAACTCGGCGGCAAGGTCAAGGAAGGCCTCGGTAAGGCCACCGGCGACCACAGCATGGAAGCCGACGGCCAGTCCGATCAGGCAAAGGCCAATGTGAAGCAGGCCGGCGAGCACGTCAAGGATGCTTTCAAGGGCAAGTAAGCCCCAGAATCAAATTAAATGTCCGGAGGAAACTCCGTACGCTCCCGGTCGCTGTTGTCACTGCCGGCCGGGGAACACTGAAGGAAGGGCCACCGTGCCCTTCCTTCAGTGCGTTCAGCAACGTTCTACGCCTGTGCAGCCCTCCGCCTGCGGGGTAGGGTTGGCTCTCTCAGGAGAGCGGGCAACGGGGCCCGTTCCAGCGCAGTGGAGCCTTTCCGGGCGAAGGAGTGAACAGGGATGAAAAAGCTCATAAATGATCCGCGCGCCGTGGTGGCCGAATCGCTGGAAGGTTTCGGCATGGCCCACCATGACCTGGTAGAGGTCCACGCGGATCCTGCCTACGTGACTCGCAGGGATGCACCGGTAGCCGGCAAGGTTTCCCTGGTTTCCGGCGGCGGCAGCGGCCACGAGCCGCTGCACTCCGGCTACGTGGGCCGCGGGATGCTCGACGCCGCCGTGCCCGGCGCCGTTTTCACGTCCCCCACCCCGGACCAGATCCTGCCGGCCATTACTTCAACGGATTCAGGTGCCGGCGTCCTGATGATCGTCAAGAACTACACCGGCGACATCCTGAACTTCGAGACCGCCGCAGAGCTGGCCCAGGCAGAGGGAATCGAAGTCAGGTCGGTTGTGGTCAACGACGACGTCGCCGTCGAGGATTCGCTCTACACTGCCGGCAGGCGCGGCGTGGGCGGCACCGTGCTGGTTGAACGCATCGCCGGCGCTGCGGCTGAACGCGGGGACTCCCTGCAGTCGGTTACCGACCTCGCGGAGCGCGTCAACGCGGGTGTGCGCTCGATGGGCGTCGCCCTGAGCGCGTGCACAGTTCCGCACGCGGGAGAACCCAGCTTCGACCTGGGCGAGGATGAGATTGAGCTCGGTGTTGGGATCCACGGCGAACCAGGCCGGCGGAAAATGCCCATGGCCACGGCGGACGTCATCACCGACCAGCTGCTGGAACCCGTCCTGTCCGACCTCGGCACCGGCTCCGGAGAGCGCGTGCTGCTGTTCGTCAACGGGATGGGCGGAACGCCGCTGAGCGAGCTCTACATCGTCTACCGGCACGCCGCGAAGGTTCTGGCGGACCGCGGGATCCACGTGGAACGTTCACTGGTGGGGAACTACATCACGGCACTCGAAATGCAGGGTGCCTCCATTACGGTGCTGAAACTCGACGACGACATGATCGATCTGTGGGACTCCCCGGTGCACACCGCGGCCCTGCGGTGGGGAGTGTAGCGATGGAACTCAACGCGCAGTGGGCCGAAGCCTGGATGCGGGCTGCCGCAGCGTCCCTGAATGAAAACCGGCAGCGGCTGATTGACCTTGACCGGGCCGTTGGCGACGCCGACCACGGGGAGAACATGGACCGGGGCTTCACTTCAATCGTGGAGAAACTGGATGCTGACGGCACGCCTGCCACGCCGGCGGACGTGTTCAAGCTTGCCGCCATGACCCTCATGTCCCGCGTGGGTGGTGCTGCCGGGCCGCTCTACGGTACGGCTTTCCTGCGGGGGTCCACCGCCGTGGCCGGAAAGGACGTGCTGGACGCAGGGGACGTCGTCGCTTTCCTGAGAGCTGCCCGGGACGGAATCGTCAGCCGGGGAAAGGCCGAGCCCGGGGACAAGACCATGGTGGATGCCTTCACTCCCGCCGTGGAAGCGGCAGAAACGGCAGCCTCCGCTGAAGCCAGCGGGGCCGAAACCCTGGCCGCGGCTGCCAACGCGGCAGAGGGCGGCCTGGCCGGCACGGAACCGCTTATCGCACGCAAGGGACGGGCCAGTTACCTGGCTGAACGCAGCGCCGGCCACTTGGACCCCGGAGCGGCCTCCACTGCGCTGATCCTCGCGGCTGCTGCACGTGCGGCGGGGGAGCAGGCATGAGGGTTGGGCTGGTAATCGTCTCCCACAGCGACAAGGTGGCCGAAGGGCTGACTGAGCTCGCCGGGCAGATGGCACCCGACGTTGCGATTATCGCTGCGGGAGGCACGGACGACGGCGGGATTGGCACCAGCCTTGAGAAAATCCAGTCCGGAATCGCCCAGGCCCAGGGCGGCGCCGGGGTAGCGATCCTGGCTGACCTCGGTTCTGCCGTGATGACTGCGGAGATGGCCCTGGAGTTCCTGGATCCGGACCAGAGCGAGAGCGTCAGGCTGGCGGATGCACCGCTGGTGGAGGGCGCCGTGGCCGCCGCAGTCGCAGCACAGACGGGGCAGGATCTGGCGGCCGTCGTCCGCGACGCAGAGGCCGTCGCCGCGACGATGGGTTCAAAGGGTGCAGAACCCGCGTCCGGTCCTGAAACCACTGCCGAACCGGCCGACACCTTGGACGATATCGACCAGGACGACAACGGCGTCCACGAGGCGTCCTGGCAGCTGATCAATCCCATGGGCCTTCATGCCCGGCCGGCGGCTGCCGTTGCACAGGCGATGGCTGACCTGGACGCCGACATCACGATCAACGGGGTGGACGGCAAATCGGTGATGATGCTGATGACCCTTGGGCTGAAGGCCGGCGACACCCTGACCGTTTCCGCCCACGGACCCGACGCCGCCCGGGCCGTGGAGATGCTGGGACTTGAAGTCCGGAACGGGTTCGGCGAAATCTAGGCTGGACTCCGTGCGCCGCGGAACACTGGACCGGTGCCGTTAGGCGGGAAGCTGGACTCCGGACCCGGTGGTCTCAGCCAAACCGTCGCGCAGCAGGCCGTCCAGTGCGCGTTCAAGCTGTTCGGCCGGGGCTGCCAGGGCGTGCAGCGCGGCCAGCGGCGCCAGCGCGGCGTCGGCCTCCGGAGCCACGAGGTCCACCGGGCCCGTGAGCAGCAGTTCGCGCAGCACCGGCCCCTGTGCCTGGCGCAGCACGGCCATCATGGCTCCGCGGACCTGCCGGTCGGTGCCGTGCCAGGCCTGCCCCTTCGGGACATAGTGCGGCTCCGGCCGCCCGGCCCGGACCCAGGCGCAGTCAGCCAGCACGGGACAGTCGCTGCAGCGTGGGCTGCGGGCGGTGCAGACCAGTGCGCCGAGTTCCATGACTCCGGCATTCCAGACAACAGATTCAGCGTCGTCCCGGGGCAGCAGTGAGACGGCGAGTTTCTTCTCGGCGGCGGTAAGCGACTGGGACGGCAGTGCATTGCCGGTTACCAGCCGGGCATGGACCCTGCGGATATTGGTGTCCACAACCGTTTCGCGGCGGCCGTAGGCGAAGGAGGCAACGGCAGCGGCCGTGTAGTCTCCCACTCCGGGAAGGCCCAGAAGCGAGTCGTAGGTGTCCGGGACCTTCCCGCCTTGGCGGGCTGTTATTTCCGCCGCTGCTGCGTGCAGCCGGAGGGCGCGGCGGGGATAACCGAGCCGGCCCCAGGCGCGCACGGCCTCCCCGCCCGGCTCGGCAGCAAGGTCCGCCGGCCCCGGCCAGCGTTCCATCCACTGGTGCCAGACGGGCAGGACCCGCACCACCGGGGTCTGCTGGAGCATGATTTCGCTGACCAGGATTCCCCACGGCGAGCAGTCCGGTTTGCGCCACGGGAGATCCCTGGCCTCATCGGAGAACCAGTCAGCGATGCGCCTGTGCAGCTTACGCATTTGTTCCGGTTCCAACGCCACTCCCTCGGTCTTGACCAGCAATACTCTACTGACCGGCGTGGTGTGCGCCGTAATCCGGGCCCGGGTTCATAGCCTTAAGCCATGGCGGCAAAAGGAGTCCAGGGCAAGCGGGGGCAAAAGACCAGCGGTGCCTCCGGGACCAGGCCTGCAACCGGTCCGGCGCGCCCAAGCAGGGCTGTCTACCGTCGGCGCCGGCTCGTCGTGACACTCCTGGCGCTGCTGGTTGTGGCCGGCCTGGTGTGGGCCGGGATAGTAGTGGTCGCCGCTCTTGCGGGTGACAAGGATGCAACGGCGTCCGAACCCTTTGAGACCGCACCGACTTCTGCCGCGCAGCCGCCCGCTTCCAAGGCAGCGGAGGAAGCTGAAGCAGAGCCGTCTCCGAAGGCTGAAGACGGCATGTGTCCTCCGGCTGCGGTGACGGTTGCCGCCTCAACGGATGCAGAGGCCTATCCGGCCGGCGCCAATCCGAACCTGACACTGACAGTGACCAATACCGGTGCGGAACCGTGCCGGATCAACGTGGGCACCACGCAGATGGAATTCGTGGTCACGTCCGGTTCAGACCGGATCTTCTCTTCCGCAGACTGCCAGGACGGGGCCCAAGACCTGGTCAAGGAGTTCGAGCCCGGTGCCGAGGAACGGGCCAACTTCACCTGGGAACGGCTGCGGTCGGCTCCGGGGTGCACCGCCGTGTCCAGCAACCCGAATCCCGGCTGGTATGTCTTCACGGCACGGCTGGGGGAAACCACCAGCGAAAAAGCCGTGTTCCAGCTGGATTAGCTGCTGCGGCCGCTACATAAAGCGGTCGAGCAGGCTTGTCTCAGCAATCCGGGAGAGGCCTTCACGCACAGTCCGAGCCCGCTGTTCACCGATACCGTCCACCTGCATCAGGTCTTCGATGTTGGCGGCCATCAGGTTCTGCAGGCCGCCAAAGTGGTCCACCAGACGGTTGGAGACCGCCGGCGGAACGCTCTTGATGTTGCTCAGCAGGCGGTAACCGCGGGGCTGGACCACGGCTTCAAGGGAGTCCTGGCCCGGCTGGAAGCCCACCACGGCGGCGATCTTCCCCAAGTCCACCATGTCCGAGGAACTCAATCCCTGCAGGGTTGCGACCTGTTCTTCGATGTTGCCCTGGGTCTCGCCAATGTCGGCGTAATCCCGGATGATCATTTCGCTGCCCGGGCCGAGCCCTGTGGTCAGTTCCTCCAGCTGGAGGGAAAGCAGCCGCCCGTCGACTCCAAGCTCAAGGACGTACTGCGAGATTTCCTCGGAGATCCTGCGCACCATTTCCTGCCGCTGGAGAGTGACTGCCACGTCGCGGACGGTTACCATGGCTTCGATTTCCAGGGCGGAGAGTGAGTTCGTGACCTGGTCCAGGCGGGTGCGGTAGCGCTCCAGGGTTGCCAGTGCCTGGTTGGCGCGGGCCAGTACCGGCTCGGACCCTTCCAGGACGTGCCGCAGTCCGCCAACGTACAGCTGGATGATCTGCATCGACTGGCTGACGGAGATCACCGGGAAGCCGGTCTGGATGGCAACACGCTCTGCGGTGCGGTGGCGTGTTCCGGACTCATGGGTCTCGATCGTGTGGTCGGGGACCAGCTGCACGGCCGCCCGCAGGATGTTGGTGCCGTCCTTGTCACAGACGATTGCACCGTCCATTTTCGCCAGTTCGCGAAGCCGGGTGGAGGAGAACTCAATCCCGATGTCGAAACCGCCGGAGCAGATCGAGTCCACTGTGCGGTCAAAGCCGAGGACAATCAGGGCGCCGGTGCGGCCGCGGAGGATCCGCTCCAGGCCGTCGCGAAGAGCAGTTCCGGGCGCAACCCTCGCAAGGGTCGCCTTCAGCGCGTCCTCGGGACTGCGAGGCATGGTCACTTCCTTCCGGCCACTGGCGGCCCACGGGACGTTCTGGGCGTGGGTATGCGCAGATACTTCCCCATAGTAGTGGGAGGAACCGGCTCATCCGCCACTTTGGTCCCCGGAGTATGACAGGCGCGCTTATCAAACGGCCTGCGGCGCGCCCTAGAAGAGGAGTTCGAGAGCCTCGGAGAGAGTTGAGACTTCCCGGACCTTGAAACCAGCCGGCACCTGGCCGGGACCGTTGGGTGATGCGGGCACCACCGCATGGCTGAATCCCAGCCGCTCGGCCTCCTGGACCCGCCGGGCTATGCCGGGGATGGGACGGACCTCCCCGGCCAGTCCAACCTCGCCGAACGCAATGAGCCGTGCAGGCAGGGGCTTGTTCATCTTCGCCGAGGCGACGGCCAGGGCCACGGCAAGGTCGGTGGCCGGTTCGGTCAGCTTCACCCCGCCCACGGTGGCCACATAACTGTCGTCCTTGGCGAGGTTCATCGAAGCCCGCTGCTGCAGCACCGCGAGCAGCATGGCCACCCGGGCGGAGTCCAGGCCGCTGGTGGCCCGCCGCGCCTGCGCATTGCCGGTCTCCGCGAGCAGCGCCTGTACCTCCGCTACGAGCGGGCGCCTGCCTTCCAGGGTCACCGTGATGCAGGTGCCGGAGACGGGCTCCTTGGTACGGGAGACGAACAGCCCGCTCGGATCGGCGAGCCCTTCGATGCCGTCCTCGGTGAGATCGAAGCAGCCGACTTCGTCCGTGGGCCCGTAACGGTTCTTGACCGCACGGACCAGCCGCAGGCGGGAGTGCCGGTCGCCGTCGAACTGGCACACCACGTCTACCAGGTGCTCAAGCAGGCGCGGGCCTGCAATGGAGCCGTCCTTGGTGACGTGCCCGACCAGCAGCGTGGTCATGTTCCGGGTCTTGGCTGCATTGATGAGCGAGGCCGCCACCTCGCGGACCTGGCTGACTCCGCCGGCGCTGCCGTCCACTGCGGCGCTGCTCAGCGTCTGCACCGAGTCCACGATCAGCAGTGCAGGCTTGACCTGCTCAACCTGCCCCAGTGCCTGGCCAAGGTCGGTTTCGGCACTGAGGTACAGGCTGTCCGACACTGCACCGATCCGTTCGGCGCGCAGCTTTACCTGGGCCGTTGATTCCTCACCCGTAACGTAAAGGACGTCCCGGCCCTGCCCGGCCACGCGTGCAGCGACGTCGAGCAGCAGGGTGGACTTGCCAACTCCGGGCTCGCCGGCCAGCAGGATCACTGCGCCGGGCACCAGTCCGCCGCCCAGTACCCGGTCCAGTTCGCCCACTCCGGTGGGCTGGTAAGCGGCAGTGGTGGCGTCAACATCGGCAATCAGCTGCGCCGGACGGGCGACGACGGCTGCGGGAGTGGTGCGCGCAAGGACCTCGCCCGCCTCCTCGACGGTGCCCCAGGCCTGGCATTCACCGCAGCGGCCTACCCACTTAACAGCGGTCCAGCCGCACTCCGTGCAGCGGTAATTGGCGGTTTTCGCCCGGGAAGTCTTTGTTGCCATGCCAACAGGCTATCTGCCGGCACTGACATCGCGTTGCAGCGTCCCGGCGGCTGATTAGACCTCGGAAAGATAGCTGACGGCCTCTTCGTGGGAGAGTCCGGTGGCCTCGAGGAGGTCCACCACCAAGGGGCGGAACAGCATTACCAGGGCATCGCCGTACAGGTCGTGTACGTCCAGGGAAGCCGGGTGCAGCCGGGCGCCCACGGCGGCCAGTTCGCTTCGCGCCTGGCGGAGATGGCGCTCGCGCGTCGGCTGGGATTCACCGCCGCCCAGCGCCCGGGCCAGGATGTCCACGGCGTCGGCGGTGTCATTGATGACCTCTGAAACCTTGTCTACGGCCGTGTCCGAGAGCGACGCATGGTTAATTACGGAAGTGGTCCGCCGCGCGAAGACCCGGCTGCTGCGGATGGCCAGGTCCAGGTAACCCACAGATCCGCGAAGGTCCCCGAGTTCAGCCAGATGCCTGCGGTAGGCGGGGGAGATGCGGGCTATTTCACGGGCATCGCGGATGCTGCGTGCCAGCAGGTCCAGCTGCGGCTGGGTGCTTCGGGCCCGGACCAGGGCGTGCCAGGCCAGGGTCGAGTCGCTGCGTACAAGGGCGTCGGCAACCTGGCGCAGCACGGCGGAGAGTTCACTGAGCAGCTCACGGATATTCGACTTGGGTTCGCGCCGCGGATCCCTGGGCGCGAGCATCGTGACGATCAGCGCGAAGACACCACCCACAATTGCGTCCATGCTGCGCGTGAAAACTCCGCCTTCCGGTGCGGGCAGCAGGACCACCAGCAGGGACTGCAGTCCCAGCTGGGTCGTGAAAATAACGCCCCGGTCCAGGAACCGCGCCAGCATCAGGGAAGAGAAGAGCACGATGGCGGCCTGCCACAGCCCGTTGCCGAGCACCTGGAGGAGCAGTTCACCAATGGTGATGCCCAGGGTGCAGCCGATTCCGACCTCCAGCACCCGGCGGGTACGGGGTTCGCGGGAGAACCCCAGCGAGATCAGGGCTGCCGTCGCTGCGAAGAGCGGGCCTTCATGGCCCAGCACGTACTCCGCGAACGCATAGGCACCCACGGCACAAATGGTCATCTGAAGTGCGGGGTAGATCGACGCGCCGCTTCGCTTGACGCCAATCCGGAACCGGTTGCGCAGGAACCTGTTCCAGGAGCTGAGACGGTCACGGGCAGGCATGGGAACAGTCTAGGGGGACCGCGCTCCGACAGCAGACGCAGCAGCATCTGTGACATGCGGAGGGATTATTCCCGTGCTGCTTGGTCCCAGTTCACTTTTTGTTCACCTTGGCAGGCCAGTCTTCATATCGGAGCGGATGACAACCCTCCAGCGACAAGTCTCCCGGCGTTGACGCGCCGGACATACCACCCTTGAAAGGGACCACGATTGTGAAGGTATTCCGCATTGGCCGCACAGCGGCCGTCCTGTCCGTGGCAGCACTGGCATTGGCTGCCTGCGGCAGTGACAACGCGACGAACGCAGCCGCCGGCACCGATTCTTCCGCTTCCGGCTCGGCCCTGACCGGCACACTGTCCGGCGCAGGTGCCAGCTCGCAGGCCTCGGCGATGGACGCCTGGATCGCAGGTTTCAACGAGTCGAACCCAAATGCCTCCATCCAGTACTCACCGGACGGATCCGGGGCCGGCCGGGAGGCCCTCCTGGCCGGCGGTGTGCAGTTCGCCGGATCCGACGCCGTCCTGAAGGACGAAGAGGTGCAGGCCTCGCTGGAGACCTGCGGCCCCGACGGTGCCCTGCACGTCCCGGCCTACATCTCCCCGATTGCGATCGCATTCAACCTGGACGGCATTGAGGAACTGAACCTCGACGCAGACACCATCGCCGGCATCTTCCGCGGTGAGATCACCACCTGGAACGATCCGGCAATCGCCGGCCAGAACGAAGGCACCGAGCTGCCGGGCACCGCTATCACCGTGGTCCACCGCTCCGATGAATCCGGTACCACCGAGAACTTCACCGAATACCTGGCCGCCGCGGCACCGGACGTATGGACCACGGAAGCCAGCGGTGAATGGCCGGCGGAGCTCGACGGGCAGGAGAATGCGCAGGGAACCTCCGGCGTCGTTTCTGCTGCCAGCGCCACCAGCGGGGCCATCACCTACGCCGATGCATCCGCCGTCGGGTCCATGGGCACCGTGGCTGTGAAGGTGGGCGGGGAATACGTTCCCTACAGCGCCGACGCCGCCTCCAAGGCTGTGGAGGCCTCCACGCCGGTCACCGGCGAAGGCCGCCCTGAGCTTGACATGGCCATGGAACTGGCCCGGGACACCACTGAATCCGGCGCCTACCCTGTGGTGTTGGTCTCCTACCATCTCTACTGCACCACTTATGAGGACCAGGACACCGTCGACCTCATCAAGGCCTTCGGATCCTACGTGGTCAGCGCGGAAGGCCAGGCGGCAGCAGGCGAAGCCGCAGGTAACGCCCCGATGTCCGCCGCGCTGCAGGAGCAGGCAGCCAAGGCCATCGAATCAATCAAGGCCGCTTCCTAGCCGCAAAGGAATGGTCCAGGCCCCCGTACAGCGCCCCAAAGCGCAGTGCGGGGGCATTTGCCGGGCCGGCGGCCAGCTTGAATCTGGCCCGCCGACAGTGAAAACTGACGAGTGCGGTGTCTTGTCCACATCAATCAAGTTGCCAACAAAGTTCGAAGGGTTGTGCAGTGTCAAGCAAGTCAATACAGGGCACCGGCGGTGCCGGGCGCGCGGGGGACAAAGTCTTCTCCGGCATCACGCTGCTGGCGGGCTGTCTGATCCTGACAGTCCTGTTTGCGGTAGCCGCCTTCCTGCTCTGGCAGGCACTTCCCACTTTCTCCGCCCCGTCTGAGGACATCTCCGGCGGTTCGGGGTTCCTGGCGTACATCTTCCCGCTGGTGATCGGCACCGTGATCGCCGCGGCCATCGCGCTGCTGATCGCCACTCCGGTGGGCCTTGGCGTCGCGCTGTTCATTTCCCACTACGCTCCCCGCCGCCTTTCCCAGGCCCTGGGCTACGTTGTGGACCTCCTGGCCGCCATCCCCTCGGTGGTCTACGGCGCGTGGGGTATGACCGTGCTGGCGCCGGCACTGGTGGGCCCGTACAACTGGCTCGCTGAAAACGCCGGCTGGTTCCCCCTATTCACCGGACCGGCCAGCCAGACCGGCAAGACAATGCTCACCGCGGGAATCGTCCTGTCCGTCATGGTGCTTCCGATCATCACCTCCCTGAGCCGCGAAATCTTCCTGCAGACTCCGAAGCTGCATGAGGAAGCCGCCCTGGCCATGGGCGCCACCCGCTGGGAAATGATCCGCATGGCCGTCCTCCCCTTCGCCAGACCGGGCATCATCAGCGCCATCATGCTTGGCCTGGGCCGCGCCCTGGGTGAAACCATGGCAGTGGCGCTGGTGCTTTCCTCCGGCGGCCTGATCGCCAGCCTGATCCGGCCCGGCAACCAGACAATCGCCGCGGAAATCGCGCTGAACTTCCCCGAGGCCTATGGCCTGCGCCTCTCTGAGCTGATCGCTGCCGGCCTGGTCCTGTTCGTGATCACCCTGATCGTGAACGTCATTGCCCGCTGGATCATCAGCCGCCACAAAGAATTCTCGGGAGCCAACTGATGATTGAAACCGCACTGACCCGCTCCTCGTCGCTGACCAAGAACCAGCTGCCCGGCTGGGCACTGTGGGCCATCCTGGCCGCCTCGATCGTCCTGGGTGCAGCCCTTTCGGCGCTGCTGGGGTTCAGCATCGCCACGTTCGCCATCTTTGCCGCCGTCCTCTTCGTAGCCGGCAGCACCATCGCCACCCGCATCGTTGAAGGCAGCCGGCGCGCAACGGACCGCTTCGCCACCAACCTGATCTACGGTGCCTTCATCCTGGCGCTGGTACCGCTGGTCTCAGTGATTTTCACGGTCCTGGTCCGCGGCATTCCCGGACTCAGCGGAGACTTCCTGTTCACCTCCATGGGCGGCATGACCGGAACCGTGGACAACAACACTGTTGAAAACGGGACCCCGGTCCTCGGCGGTGCCTACCACGCGATCATGGGCACACTGCTGATCACCCTCTGGGCAACCATCATCTCCGTGCCCATCGGACTGCTCACCGCTGTCTACCTGGTTGAGTACAGCAAGGGCGGGCCGCTGGCCCGGGCCATCACCTTCTTCGTGGACGTTATGACCGGCATCCCCTCGATCGTGGCCGGACTCTTCGCCGCAGCGTTCTTCGGTTTGATCTTCGGACCGGGCACACGCACCGGCTTCGTTGCCGCCGTCGCGCTTTCTGTCCTGATGATCCCCGTGGTGGTGCGTTCCACGGAGGAAATGCTGAAGATCGTTCCCAACGAACTGCGGGAAGCGTCCTATGCCCTGGGCGTTCGGAAGTGGCGGACCATCCTGAAGGTTGTTGTTCCCACGGCCATCTCCGGCATCGCCTCCGGCGTTACGCTTGCCATTGCCCGCGTGATCGGCGAAACCGCTCCGCTGCTGGTGACTGCCGGGTTCGTGAACACGATCAACCTGAACGTGTTTGCCGGCTGGATGGCCAGCCTCCCCACGTTCATCTACCGTCAGCTGATGAGCCCCACTTCTCCGACCAACACCGATCCGAGTACCCAGCGCGCCTGGGCCGCGGCACTGCTGCTGATCCTCATGGTCATGCTGCTGAACCTCGGCGCCCGGCTGGTTGCCCGAATCTTCGCGCCCAAGACCGGCCGCTGATCCCAAAGCCCCGGCCGCTGCGGCGGCACCGGAGAACCTATACGGGTGCTCCGGAGGAAAAGAACAGAAGGAACTAAATGTCCAAGCGAATCGACGTCAAGGACCTCAACGTCTACTACGGCGACTTCCTGGCGGTAGAAGACGTCAGCATCAAGATCGATGCGCGTTCCGTTACCGCGTTCATTGGCCCCTCGGGCTGCGGCAAGTCAACCTTCCTGCGCACGCTGAACCGCATGCATGAAGTGCTGCCCGGAGCCCGGGTAGAGGGCGAAGTCCTGCTGGACGGCGAGAACCTCTACGGCGCCGGCGTGGACCCCGTGACCGTGCGCAGCCACATCGGTATGGTCTTCCAGCGGCCCAATCCCTTCCCCACGATGTCCATCCGGGACAACGTTCTGGCCGGCGTGAAGCTGAACAACAAGCGGATCTCCCGCTCCGACGCAGACGACCTGGTGGAGAAGTCCCTCACCGGCGCCAACCTGTGGCGCGAGGTCAAGGACCGGCTGGACAAGCCCGGCTCCGGTCTCTCCGGCGGCCAGCAGCAGCGCCTCTGCATCGCCCGCGCGATTGCGGTCTCACCTGAGGTGATTCTCATGGACGAGCCGTGTTCCGCCCTGGACCCGATCTCCACCCTGGCTATTGAGGACCTGATCGAGGAGCTGAAGAGCGACTACACGGTCGTGATCGTCACCCACAACATGCAGCAGGCAGCACGCGTCTCGGACAAGACGGCGTTCTTCAACATCGCCGGCACCGGCAAGCCCGGCAAACTGATCGAGTACGACGACACCACCGTCATCTTCAACAACCCGTCGGTGAAGGCCACTGAGGACTACGTCTCCGGCCGCTTCGGGTAAACCCGCCCCGCACCTCACCCATCGACATCGCAGAAACTGCCCGTTACAGCCCCGTATCGGGCAGTTTCTGCTATCTCGGTGGGTGTTTATGGGGTCCGGGGCTGCAGAGGGCGGAGACGGGCGCTGAGGGCCTCAGAGAAGCGGACTGAGCGCGAGATAGAAGATGCCGCCCAGCAGGGCAGCGGCGGGAGCGGTTACCAGCCAGGTCACCAGGATTTCCCGGAGGGGAATGAACCGTACCGCGGCAAACCTGCGGTTCGCCCCTGCGCCGACGATTGCGCTGGTCATGGTCTGGGTGCTGGAGAGCGGGATGTGCAGCCACAGTCCGCCCAGGAAGAGCATCCCGGTGGCCACTGCCTGGGCGCTCATGCCGCGCAGCGGGTCGATCCGCACCAGCCGGTAGCCCAGGGTATGGGTGATGCGCCAGCCGCCGAACAGTGCGCCGAGGGCGAGGGCAGCCCCGGCGAAGGCCTGCACACCCCAGGGGATCTCTGCGCCGGTGGAATACCCGGCTGCCACGAGCCCCAGCACCAGCACGGCCATTGTCCGCTGGCCGTCCTGCATGCCGTGGCCCAGGGAAAACGCAGCGGAGAGCACTGACTGTGCAATGCGGTTGCCGGCATCACCCCGGCGCAGCGAGCTGTAACGCATCAGCCACATCACCGGGTACACCAGCAGATAGGCGAGCACGAAGGCAATCAGCGGCGAGAGCAGCAGGGGCAGCGCGATCTGCTCCCACAGAAGCTGGATCGATTCGCTGATGCTTGGCCCGCCCACCAGTGTGGAGGCGGCTCCTGAGCCCACTATGCCGCCTATGAGGGCGTGGGTGGAGGAAGAGGGCATCCTGCGCCACCAGGTCCACAGGCCCCACGCACAGGCTGCTGCAAGCCCTGCTATCAGGATGCCGAGCCCGTTGCTGCCGGCAGGCAGTTTGACGAAGAGGTCGGCCAGGACCAGCGCCAGCGCCGTACTTATCAGCGCACCCAGGAGATTGAAGACGCTGGCAAGCACGACGGCGACTCCCGGCGTGAGTGCACGGGTGCGGATCGCGGCCGCAACGGAGTTGGAGACATCGTGGAAACCGTTGATAAAGGCGTATGCGCCGGCGAAGGCGAACACTGCCACCAGCAGTACGGTGGTCAACTACGATTCCCGGACCAGGATGTTGCCCACGTAGGTGCCCAGCCTGCGGAACTCCTTGGAGGCCGCTGCGAGCTGGTCTGCCAGATCCCGGTGCCGGATGTAGACCAGGGCCTTATGGTCGTGGATGAGCTCAGCCAGCCACATGCGGTGCGTGCGCTCCACGCGTTTGCTCAGGCGGAGCATCTCGATCCAGTAGTCCTCCAGATCGTCCATGGAGGCCAGGGTGCGCATGGCTGCGACGGAGAGCTCGGCCTGCCGGCCCAGCACTTCGAGCTGCTCGGCGGCCCGGCCGGAGACGTTGGTCAACCGGTAGAGCGAAATGATTTCAGCGGCGCTGTCCAGCCGTTCCATCAGGGCGAGCAGGATCAGTGAGATGTCGTACAGGTCCTCGCGCGGCAGGGGGTTAATGAAACTGGTGCGCATTTGCGTCATGAGCGCAAAATGCAGGTCCGTCGTTTCGGCCTCAAACGCGTGCAGTTCTTCTGCGAGCCGGGCGAATTCCGAAGGATCGGCGCCAAGTGCTTCGGAGAGCGTTGCTGTGCCTCGGACCGCCTGCGCAGCCATTCGGGAAAGAAGGTCAAGGCCGGCGTTTTCCTGGGGAAACAGCCGGAGCTTCACAGGACTGACCTGTTGGGCTGGAGGGTCATCACACCGGTAAGAATATCCGATGCGGAAAAGAGTAACGGTGCCGGACCGGGAGCGCCTCTCGGCGGAAGGCCGCTCGAAGCGGCTCTAAGTTGAAGCCCGGGGGTTCCGCGGTCCGACACCACTTTCAGTTTTCTACTCCCCGTCCCTGATGTCAACCGGGCTGTCCACAGGCCGGCACGGGGACCCAACGTGGTCAGTCGAGCTCTCCGCGCCGCCAGGATTCGGCCGAATGTTCAAGGTCTTCGGCAGTAAGGATCAGCTGGCGGGCCCTGCGGGTGAGCTCCGTGGCGCGCTCGGCGCTGGCCGATTCCGTTGAGTCCGCGTGATGGGTTTCACCCAGCGCAACTACCCGGCAGAAAGCGGCGAAACGCTCCAGGGCGACGTCGAAGTCTCCTTCAAAGGCGCCGGAAAGGATGGTGTCCGCCATGGCCCGCACTTCGTCAGCGCCAAGCGGCTCGGCCACGCCTGCCACGACTTTCGAGACCTGCGCGGCTTCCTTGCCGGCGGCATAGTAGGCAGCCACTTTTTCGGGGTTTTGCTGGACCGCTGCCCGCAGGGCATAAAGCCGCCACAGGGCGCCGGGCAGGGACCGGGCCGGACTGGTGGCCCAGATTTCCGCGACGGCCTCCAGGCCCTGCCGGTCCGCCAGCTCGACCAGGCGGCGTGTGACCTCGGGGTCGTCGCTTTCCCTGCCGTGGTGCACCAGGGCCTGCGCGGCCAGGTGGGCGGCCTCGGACACCCGGGCCGGATCAGCACCGCCGGGGTGGTTGGCGAAGTCCATGGGTGCGTACAGCTTGGGCTTGTGGTGACGGGGAACCGATGCATTCGACTCAGTCATGTTTTGAGAATACTCCCGCCGGTGTTGTGAATCGAGGTCGCTTCCGGCTGGCGGAAACAGCGCACGCCAAAGCGGCGGACAGCCGTGCCCAAGGGGTTTCCACGATTCCCAACGCGTGCGATAAAGTGGGAAAGTCGAAGTGGCGGGTGTATTCCTGCCGCGACGATGGGGGGCCTTTAGCTCAGTTGGTAGAGCATCGGACTTTTAATCCGTGGGTCGTGGGTTCGAGCCCCACAGGGCCCACCCTCATGCCGTACGGCAGCAAAACACCCCGGTTCCTTTTGGAACCGGGGTGTTTTGCGTCCGGGGTCTTTGGCAGTCCGCCGGGCTAGTTTTCAGAGGCGCCCCTGAGCAGTTTGTGGGTGCCGTCGCACCAGGGCTTGATCCGGGAGCCTGAGCAGCGGCACAGCGCTACAGTTTCGCGGTTCTTTGGGATGGCAGCGCCGTCAGCGTCCTGAACCTCAAATTCTCCGCGCACAAGAAGCGGACCGCCAGGACATTCGGTCACCGAAAAGTCTGCCGCCGCCTCAGTGCCCGCGGCCGGAACCACGGTGACTCCCGAGCGGCCCACGGACACACTGTCCTGGCCCTTTTGGGCGCTCATGCCGGAACCCCCGAAGCAGCGGCATCGGCAGCCAGCGTCTGCATGTCAATGCCGGTGGGAGAAGCCTCCCGGAGGGCTGACCGCCCTTCCTTCCAGGCAGCGAGCTGTTCTTCGCCCAGCATCGCGTCCAGTGTCAGGACGGTCGAGGCGCCGAAGAGGATGTCCTCCAGCAGCTCCGGTTCGGACTCTGCGAGGCCGCCTGCGAGGTCCCTCGCCGCAATCTGCTCGTGCACGGCGTCTGCCTCCACATGCTCATCGAAGTAGAAGGTGACATCGGGCCCGTAGCCGGCGCGCTTGAAGCCGCGGGCGTAGAAGGAGTTGGGGATTGAAGAGGTCATTTCGAACGCTGCGAGATGTCCGGCAATGCATCCCCGCAGCCGCCGGTTCATGCCGAACAGGGACATGGCGTTGGATGAGGCGAGCACCAGTGCCGGAGCCTGGTCCAGGTAGTAGCCGTAGCGCGTGTCCAGGTCCAGGCCAGCCATGGTGCGGGCGAAGAGGTGCGAATGCATCCGCTCCGGACGTCCGCCGCCGTACTCATCCGCCTGGATTTCCACGAGGGCGGCCTTGGCCCGTCCCACTGGCAGGCGGGGAATGGCCCAGCTGTGGGGGTCGGCTTCCCGCAGCTGGTAGATCGAGCGGAGCACCAGGAACTCCCGCAGCTGGTCAGTCGTGGCGTGCCGGGCTATGAACCGCGAAACGCTGGGACCGTGGTCTTCGGCAGCAAGCCTGAACAGGGTGCTGGCCACTGCTTCAGCCTCCGGAGCAGGAGCCCGCGGTACCGGTACGGTCCGGCGGAGGGCGGCCTCAAATGCAGCCTCGATGACCCTTCGAACGCGGATCAGTTCCGGCTGCCATTCCATGTCCGGGTCAATGCCGTCCAGTCCGCTGTAGTGCAGTTCATAGAGGCAGAAAAGGGTCAGCTGCAGGTCATCGGAGCGCAGTACATCAGGGTCCGCGGCCAATGCCCGGGCCGCGGTTTCGTCCAGCTGTCCGTACATTGCAGCCGTGGCCTGTGGGCCGGCATGCAGCACGTTCAGTAGCGAGGCGGAGAGCTCCCCGCGCGGAGCAGGTACCAACATGTCATTCCTTAGCTGTGAGGCGTCATGCGATGCTTGAGTCTTCCGGAGAAACTGCGGAAAACGCTGAATGTCAGCATACTTGGTAATCGCTGTGCCACGTTTGCGCTTCGCTGTGCGCGTGCGCCGGAAGGGGGTTGACGATATGCCAGGCATGGATGGGAGCCTCTTCGCTGCCCTCCCGGCCCTGCTGCTTGCCGCTGCCGCGGTTGGACTGACTGCGCCGGCCCTGGATTCTGCACTTCGCCGGGAGGACGGTGAGCGGCTTTTCTGGGTTGGGCTGACCGGAGGGCTGGCGGCCGTTGCGGCAATAGCCTGGGCGGGCCTGGCAGCAACGGGTGCTGCGGCCGTGACAGGGATCCTGGTGCTGGGCGGTGCCGCGGGCTCGTGGTACTGGCTGGCTCGGCGTCAGCGGGCCAGGAAGCTGGCCAGGGCCCGGAAGCTCAGGAACCGCCGCCTGGATTCCCTGCGCAAGAGGAGGGAAGCGGTCCTGCTGGAGTGGAGCTCCTACGAACTCGATCCGTGGAAGGGTGCTGAGTACCCCGGTCTGGCTGATGTTCGGGAGAAGGAAACCAGCCTGCTGGCGCGTGCTTCACGTGAGGCGCAGGCGGCGCAGGAAGCGGCTTCGGATGATGCTGCGGATGAAGATGCGGTGAACCGCTACGGAACCGCTGTTCAGGAGCTGGAGTCGGCCTGGGAGCAGGCGCTTGAAGCTGCACGCAGGCGGGCCGGCTAAGGCCGCCCCGTGCGCAGTGCTGTCCCGTGCGCAGTGCCGGTCCGTTAATTGGAGCTGGCTCCCGCCTCTGCATATGGGGGGAACGCAGAGGGGGGAGCCAGTGCTAGAAGTATACTGATCCGGTCGCCGGGAATCCAATCAAGCAGTATCGGGGGGTCTAATGGGAGTTTCCGCAAAGGCCTTCCAAGCTTGGCGGACCCTTATGGCACCCGAAGAATCCACGGCGGATCTCTGCCGCAGAACGGGGATCAAGCGCTCAACCCTGGCCCAGCAGCTGGTGCGGGGCAAGGTATCCGTCTCCACCGTGGTGAGCGCAGCAAGGGCCTACGGCCAGGATCCAGTCGTCACGCTGTCCTCGTTTGAGGGATACCAGGACCTCGCCGCCGGCAGGCGGGATCCGACGCCCGAAGAACTGATCAGCCAGGTGCCCTACCGGGACATCCTGAGGTATCTGCTGAGCCGGACCGATGCTGATGAAGATCATCCCGCGGCCCCCAGGGTTGCCGAATACGCGGAATCGATAGCGGTGCGCCCCTGGTTCGAGGCCGTTGATCCAGGCGATCTTCGCCAGCAGCTCTCCGCCGCAACTGGGATCGCCCCGCAGAATATTTCGGCACAGCTCACAGCCGGACGCCTTGCGCCCAGGCTCGCCATTCAGGCTGCACGCATCGCAGGGGTATCCCTGACCAGCGGACTCGTCGTCACCGGCGTACTTCAGCCGAATGAAGGGGGATGGCCGCCCAGGGGCCGGGAAGCTGCACTGGCTGAGCTTTCCGACGCCGAGCTTGTGGCCCTGGCCAGGGATCGGCTTGATGCCCTTGGCAAAGTCCTGCGCAAGCGGGAACAGGACGAAAAATACAACCACGCACTCTTGGAGAATTTGGGATGACCGCAGGATTCGTTGTCCAGGTGCTGGCATTCGCGGTTAGCGCGCTTTTTGCGCTGATCCGGCTGCCGGACGCCATCCGCGGACGGAACCGGAGCATGTTTGCCTGCCTGGTGCTGATGGCAGTTTCCACCGGCCTGAGCCTGTCCGTGTTCTATGAGTTCATCGACTCACTGCTTGGCGGCGTTAATGTGGCCAACCTGGTGCTTCGGATCTCCCTCTATGCGGTGTTCACCATTCTCGGGTTCAAGGGCGCGGCCGCGTTTGGTGCGCCCCGCGCGCGCAGCGCCGTAGCCGGCCCGGTTGGACTGGCTGTCCTCGGAGCCACGGTCCTGCTCACGATCTACTTCTTTGCCGTCAGCGAGCTGCCCTATACCTCGACGGGCCTTTATGCCTTCGATGACCAGGAGTCAGTGCACATCTATGCGCATCTGGGCCGGCTCTATCCGGCGTATGTGGCAGCGTGCATCAGCCTGCCGGCGCTTGCGGCGTCGTGGAACCGCCGGTACCGGCCAGCCCACCGGACCGGTTCCGGACTGTTTGGTGCGGGGCTGGCAGTGGTGGTCGTCTTCGCGGTATTGACCCTTTTCGGCAAGCTTGGCGCGTTTATGCTGATCCTGCCGTTCTCCGCCGTGATCCTGGTGGTGCTGGGGCTGACGGTGATGTGGATATCGCACCGTCTCAGCACCCGGCGGCCCAAGGCGAACCTGCTGCGCGAGCGTTACGGAAATGTGAGCTGAATTTCACCTTCTTCGTTCACAAATTCATGACGCTGTGCCAGACTAATGAATGTGTAACGTCCGCTGCCTGTGGGGGGTCAGCGTGAAGTTGCCAGCGAAGCCAGCGGCCATCGGCCGCTGGCTTCGCTCCTTTAACCCCGTCTGCTACGGGGCTAGGTTGCGTCCAGATCCGTTTCCAGGATCTTGACCAGGGCGTCCAGCGCATCGTCTGCTCCCTCTCCGTCCGCCCGCAGGACCACAACGTCCCCGTGGGAAGCGCCCAGACTCATGAGCGAGAGCATGCTGGAGGCGTCCATTGCCTCTTCGGCAGGTTCGCCCTGCATGGCGATGGTGACTTCCACAGGCTGGGCGGCAGCGGCTTCGGCAAAAAGTGAAGCGGGGCGGGCGTGCAGCCCCACGCTGCTGGCTATGGTGGCTTCGCGTTCTGGCATCGGGGTCTTCCTTCCGGTTGGTCCTGCTGGCTTGTTGGGAGTCCTGTTAGAGGCCGAGTTGCTCAAGGACGGGCAGCCTGCTCCGGACCTGTGTCCGCGCTTCCGCCGCAGTCCTGGCGACCAGGGCAATCCCGGCCAGTTCCTGAGCCTCGGCCAGGGTTACCGAGGCCAGCACGGCTCCAACGGTGGCAAGCGCCCGGGGAGTCATGGACAGTGTGTTCACGCCGATTCCGGTAAGCACGACGGCGAGTGCGGGGTCGGCGGCAGCCTCACCGCAGACTCCGACGCTGCGCGGAACGCTGTCCGCTGCTCCGGCCAGGGCACCGCCCTTCACGGTTAGGGCGATCAGCTGCAGTACTGCGGGCTGCCAGGGGTCATTCAGGGAGGCAAGCGTGCCAAGCTGGCGGTCAGCGGCCATGGTGTACTGCGTGAGGTCGTTGGTTCCCAGGGAGGCGAACTTCACCTTGGACAGCACGGTCTCTGCCTTGATGGCAGCCGCGGGCACTTCGATCATCACACCTGGTGTCGCCAGCCCGGCGGCGGCGCACATGACGGCGAAATCGGAGGCTTCGTCGGCGGTGGCGATCATGGGTGCCATGACCCAGACATCGCTCTCATGCGAACCGGCAGCCAGCGCGATTGCTTCAAGCTGGCGGGCGAGCACTCCGGGGGATGAACGGTCCGTCCGAAACCCGCGCACACCGAGCGCCGGGTTGGGCTCAGTCGTGTCGGTAAGGAACGGCAGCGGCTTGTCCGCCCCGGCGTCGAGCGTCCGAACCACCACCTTCCGTCCGGGGAAGGCTTCGAAGACCGCACCGTAGGCGGCGACCTGCTCCTCCTGGCTGGGCTCCGAGTCCCGGCCCAAAAAGCAGAACTCGGTGCGCAGCAGTCCCACGCCCTCCGCGCCGGCAGCAGCTGCCGCCGCCGCGTCCCTGCCCGAACCCACGTTGGCGAGCAGCGGCACCCGGTGTCCGTCCGACGTCGTACCGGTCCCGTTGAAAGCCGGAAGTGACGCGCGGGACGCGTACTTCTGGGCAGCTTCGCGCTCGGCTACTCCCGGGTTTACCACCACCGTGCCGGTGGCGCCGTCCAGGTAGATTTCCGCGCCGTCAACAATTGAGTCGGCGCTCCCTGCGCCCACTACGGCGGGCAGTCCGAGGGAACGGGCCAGAATGGCGGTGTGGGACTGCGGGCCGCCGCCGCTGGTGACCAGTCCCACGACCAGGGAAGGATCCAGCGTGGCGGTGTCCGCGGGGGCAAGTTCTTCCGCGGTAAGGATGAAGGGAACGTCCGACGCCGGGATCCCCGGTGGGGGCAGCCCGTCCAGCTGCGCGACGATGCGGGCCCGGACGTCCAGGACATCCTGGGTCCGTTCGGCCATATATCCGCCAAGGCCCTGCAGCATAGCAGCCACCTCGAGCCCGGCTTCCCAGATGGCGCGGTCCGCGGCCATGCCCTGGTTGATGTGTTTCCCGGCCGCCTTGAGCAGCATCGGGTCGGTAGCCATCATTGCCGTGGCGTCCAGGACCGCCTTGGCATCGCCGGAGGCGACTGAGGAGCGCCGCTTCAGGTCCTCACGGACCGCCTCCGCAGCATCCTTGAGCCGTGCCTTCTCCTCGTCAACCGAGCTCTCCGGCGCGTATTTGGAGTCGGCGTCGGGTTCCGGCACGGGCGGCGGCATCCGCAGTGAAGGCCCCAGGACCCGGCCGGGACTGACTCCGATTCCTTTAATGGTGCGCATCAGTGAACCTTCCTGTAAATCAAAACCGGAATCCTACGCAACGACGGGCTCCTCGGTTCGCTTGGGTGCGGTCAGGCGTTTGAGTCCGACCAGGACCAGTGCGCTGACGACCATACCCGCCAGGATGGCCACGATGAACATGAAGATGTTGCCGATGGCGAAGAATACGAAGATTCCGCCGTGCGGTGCCTGCGAGGTTACCCCGGCAGCCATGCAGATGGCGCCTGCCGTGGCCCCGCCAAGCATGGTGGAGGGGATGACGCGAAGCGGATCCGCGGCAGCGAACGGGATTGCACCTTCGGATATAAACGCGGCTCCCAGCAGCCAGGCGGCCTTGCCGTTCTCCCTCAGGGCCATGGAGAACTGGCTCTTGTCCAGGACGGTGGCCAGTGCCATGCCAAGCGGCGGGACCATGCCTGCGGCCATCACGGCGGCCATGATCTGCCAGGGTGCCTGGTTGTCGAAGGCCCCCTCGCCCAGGCCTGCGACGGCGAAGGCATAGGCAACCTTGTTGATCGGTCCGCCGAGGTCCGCGCCCATCATCAGGCCCAGGATCACGCCGAGCCCGATGGCGGCGACTCCGGTGAGCCCGGACAGCCAGTCATTCAGGGCGAGGGTCAGCGCCGCGATGGGACCGCCGAGCACCAGCAGCAGCAGGCCGGAGGCTATGAGAGAGGCGATGAGCGGAATGATGACCACCGGCATCAGTCCGCGCAGCCAGCTTGGCACCTTCCAGCCGCCCACCCACATCGCCACATAACCGGCGAGCAGGCCGCCGGCAATGCCGCCGAGGAAGCCTGCGTCCATGTACAGGGCGACGGCGCCGGCGGTAAACCCGGGGGCGATGCCCGGGCGGTCAGCCAGGGCGTAGGCGATGTAGCCCGCCAGCGCCGGGACCAGGAAGCCGAGGGAGATGTTGCCGATCTTCCAGAACACCGCCCCCAGGTAAGCCAGCAGCCCATCAGGGGGAAGGGAGAAGATGCTGGTCCCGTCCAGGATGATGTCACCGTTGGCTACGCCCTCATCATTTGAAAGAGAGAGTTCGTAGCCGCCGAGCAGGAAGCCCAGAGCGATCAGCAGGCCGCCGCCGGCCACGAACGGAATCATGTAACTGACGCCGGTCAGCAGCGCCCGCTTCAGCTGTCCGCCAAAGTTCTCGCCGCCGGCAGAAGCGCGCTCCTCGCCCCCGCCTCCGCCGCCGGACACTGTCCGGGCATTGGGATCCTTGGCCGCAGCCAGGGCCTCGTCGATCATCACGCCGGGCTCGTCAATGCCGCGCTTCACCGGGCCGCTGATTACCGGTTTTCCGGCAAACCTGCCTTTGTCCCGGACATCAACGTCGACGGCGAAGATCACGGCGTCGGCATTCTTGATCACGTCCGGATCCAGCGGGGTGGAACCCGCGGACCCCTGCGTTTCTACCTGGAGGTCAATGCCCCGCTCAGCGGCTGCCGCAGCCAGCGAATCCGCAGCCATGTAGGTGTGGGCAATTCCCGTGGGGCAGGCCGTTACGGCCACGAGCTTTTCCGGCCTCGGACCTGTGGCTGACGCCGGGGGCTCACCGGAAGTAGCGGTCCCCGAACCTCCGTGGACCTCCCCGGAGGCGTTGCCCGCATGGGCTGCGGACGCGCCGGCTGCCGCACCGGCAGCAGTTCCGGCCGCAGTGGCGCCGGTGGCTTCAGCCCCACCCACGTGCCTGCCCCCGGCCGGGCTTTCGGATTCCCCGCCCGCTGTCCCGGATGCCTGTGATGTCTCCGGTGCAGGACCGAGCCCCAGTGCCCCGTTGACGAGGGCCACAATCTCCTGGGGCGTTGAAGCCGTCCTTAGCGCCCCCGTGAAGTCCTTCTTGATCAGGGACCGGGCGAGCTTGGCCAGCAGCTGCAGGTGCTCCTGGTCAGCGCCCTCAGGTGCCGCAATGAAGAACACAATGTCCGCCGGACCATCCTTGGCTCCCCAGTCCACGGGCGGTTTCAGCCGGGCCATGGCCAGGCTGGGGGTGGTGACGGAAGCGGAACGGCAGTGGGGAATTGCGATGCCGCCGGGAACCCCGGTGGCAGTCTTCTGCTCGCGGGCCATCGCGTCCGCGTACAGCCCGTCGAAGCCGGTTGCCCGCCCCGCTGCCACCACTTTTTCTGCCAGATGGCGGATGACAGCGTCTTTGGAGGTGCCGAGGTCCTGGTCCAGGGTTACCAGGTCCGGGGTGATCAGGTCTGACATCAGCTGTTCTCCTTCGGCGTGTTTGGTGCCGGTCCACGCCTGGTTCCGGAAGCGGGCACGGGATGAAGCTCCAGCCGTTCCACCGTCACGGCTTCAGGCTCGGTTTCTGCGAAGGACGGCACGGTGGTTCCGGGCAGTGCTGCCGCCGCAGCTCCGTGCGCGACGGCCTGCCGCAGACAGTCAGGCGGCGCCTTGCCTGCCGTTTCTGCCAGGAGGTAGCCGGCCAGTGAGGAATCTCCGGCGCCAACCGTCGACCTCGGGGTGACCGGCGGGCGGGTGGCAAGCCAGGCGCCGTCGGCAGTCACCAGCAGCGCGCCCCTGGCGCCGAGAGTGGCCAGTACCGCACCGACTCCGCGTTCGATCAGGGTCTGGGCTGCTGCCGCTGCCAGGCCGGGGTTGGCTTCCAGCTCGTCCCCCGTGGCTATTCCGGTCACTTCGGCCAGCTCTTCCCCGTTTGGCTTAAGCAGGTCAGGCATAGCCTCATGCAGCAGTGCGCCGAGCAGGGGAGGCCCTGAAGAATCGATCGCCAGCCGCGGCGAGGCGGCACCGAAGCGGTTTCGGAGAGCATGTGCGACGACGGCGTAATAGTCCGGCGGTACGCCCGGCGGAAGGGAGCCTGCCAGGACTAGCCAGCTGGCAGGCAGGGTTCCGTCCGGGCCGCCGCACGTATCGACGGTCAGCGCCAGCAGGCTTTCCTGCACCGGCAGGCCCAGCTCCGGGCCCGGAAGGTTGACCTTTGTGGTGGTGCCGTCCGGCTCAGTCAAAGTGAGGTTGGCCCGCAGCGGTGCGCCAATGGGAAGGTTCCGGTGCGCTATGCCCGTGGTTCGAAGTGCCTGCATGACGGGATCCGAATTGTCTCCCGGAAGCACGGCGACGCTCGGCACACCCGAGGCGCTGAGGGCGCGGCAGACGTTTACACCTTTGCCGCCCGGTTCCTCATGGACCCCCGCAGCCCGTTGCACCGCACCGCGGACCAGGACTCCGGCGAGCTCTACTGTCCGGTCAAGGCTCGGGTTGGCGGTGAGCGTAACTACGGAGCCAGCATTCTTTCCTGCGTACATGTGCCCCCGCATTCAGTGGCTGCGGCGCACGTCCATGCGCTTTCTGCAACGGTAGGTTCCCCACCAGTTCATTGCAATGGTCTGGACGCCGGGCGGGATCGTCCCGGCGCAAACGTCCGCCGGGCCCGTTCGGCCTAGGCTGGAGCCATGCACCACGTCTCCTGGTCCGTCCCCGAAAACGCACGCGCGGGCACTCATCTGCTCGTTATGCTCCATGGCTACGGCTCGGATGAGACGGCGCTGGCCCCGCTCTTTGACCACCTTCCCCCAGGTGTGACCGGCGCTGCGCTGCGCGGCACGTTCGATGTCGGCGGGCGGTACGGATGGTTCCTGCTGGATCCCCTGCTGGCCTCGGATGAGGCGGAAGTCCTCGCCGCGGGCACCAGTCTCCTTGCCACGATTGACGAGCTGAGGAAGAAGGGGAACTTCACCGGGGTTTCCCTTCTGGGTTTCTCGCAGGGCATGGCCATGGCGGTGTGCGCGCTGCGCCTGCGGCCGGGTGGATTCAGCTGTGCAGCGGGGCTCTCCGGGTTCATCGTGGAAAGCCAGCTCCTGGCCATGGCGGAACCGCTGGAAGTGCGTCCGCCGTTTTTCTGGGGCAGGGACCGGGCCGACTGGGTAATCCATCCGGATGCCGTTGCCGCGGCGTCGGCCTGGCTGGAAGAAAACACAATGCTCACCGCCCGGACCTATCCCGGTATGGGGCATCGGATTGGCCCGGATGAACTGCGCGATTTGGGCGTTTTCCTGCGCAGATTTGCTGTGTCTGCAGAAAAAAATAAGGTCACTGATTATGGCTCTGACTAGGCATTATGTTCTTGATGGCCTGTTTTTTGGGCCGGTATGACTTCGCATAAGCATGCTTATGAAGTAGGCTTATGGAAAGCGCGGCCCACAGGCCACGCAGGCTTTCACTAGTCACTCACACACAGCAAGGAGTATTCACATGGGTATCATTGCTTTCCTTATTCTGGGACTTATTGCAGGCGCCATTGCGAAGGCCCTGCTTCCGGGACGCCAGGGCGGCGGATGGGTTATCACCCTCGTGCTCGGTGTCGTTGGCGCCCTGCTGGGCGGCTTCATCGGCAACGCGATTTTCGGTATCGGCCTCGAGGAGTTCTTCTCGATCCAGACCTGGATCGTTGCCATCCTCGGTTCGCTGATCGTTCTGCTGGTTTACGGCATGATCACCAAGCGCGGTGCTCGCGCCTAACCAGTGCAGGCGGCGGGCACGGCCCGCTTCCGACCAACGGGTCCACGGAATCTGATTCCGTGGGCCCGTTCAGGTTTAAGTCCCCTCACGTAGGCTTAATCAGCGATACCGGTGCCAGTGTGTGTCCGGAAACTACAAAGGAGCATCCATGGGCTTCAAAACGAACAGTGCGCTCCGGCTCGCCGGCGGCGCCGTTTTTGACCGTGACGGCCGCCCCAAGTCCCACATTGCCAGGGGCATTGAGCGGGCAGTGGAGGTCCAGCGGCCGCTGGTGCTGGCGAATATCCGCCGGCTGCAGCGCAGGCATCCCGAAGCTTCCGCCGCCGAGCTGGTGAAGATCCTCGAGCACCATTACCTCGCGGCCGTGGCCGGCGGCGGCGCCGCCGTCGGTGCCACCGCCGTCGTACCCGCCGTGGGCACGGCCGCAGCGCTCGGACTCTCCGTTGCAGCGACCGTCGGCTTCCTCGAAGCCACCGCCCTGTACGCGCAGTCAGTGGCTGAGCTCCACGGCATCCGGCTGCAGGATCCTGACCGTTCACGCACCGTGGTCATGGCCATCATGCTGGGCGAAGAGGGCACAGCCATGATGCAGCAGCTAAGCAAGGGCCAGCCGTGGGGAAGTGCGATTGGCGGAGCGTCCTCCGGAGTGCTGGGCACTGTTGGAACGACCATCCGCAAGCAGTTCATGAAGAGGATGCTGGCCCGCCAGGGGTCCGTAATCATTGGCCGCGCCCTGCCGCTGGGCGTCGGTGCCGTCATCGGCGGAGCCGGCAACTATACGATGGGCCGCTCGGTCATCAAGGCAGCCCACCGTGCCTTTGGAGAAGCTCCGGACACAATTCCGGGCGAACTGGCGGCGGAAATTCAGGCACTGCCGGAGAACCCGCGCGCCTAGCCGAAGATTGCGTGGGCCACTGAGAAGATGGCCAACCCGGCCAGGGAACCCACCACGGTGCCGTTGATCCGGATGAACTGCAGGTCCTTGCCGACCTGCAGTTCGATTTTCTCTGAGGTCTCTTCCGCGTCCCACCGCTCCACCGTCTCGGTGATGACGCCGGCAATGTCCTTCCGGTACGTCCGCACCAGGTACCCCGCGGCGTCGCCCACGTAGGCGTTGACCTTCGCGGCCAGCTCGGGTTCGGTTACCAGCCTGGTGCCGAAGTCCTGCACGGCGGACTTGAAGTTGGCGGTGAGCTCGCTGTCGGGGTCATCCACGGCGTTGGCCAGGGCGCCCTTGATGGTTGCCCAGGTCTGCGCCATTAATTCCTTCACCCGCGGATCATCGAGCACCTGCTCCTTGATCCGCTCCGCCTTGGCCATTGCCCCGGGGTCATGCTGCAGGTCGGAAGCCAGGCCGCGCAGGTATTCGTCCAGCGAGCGGCGGACCTGGTGGTTTGGATCGTCCTGCACCGCGTCCAGGAAGCGGCCCAGTTCAACCTGCACCCGGTCTCCCACCAGGTCATCAAGGAAGCTTGGAACCCACGACGGCGACCTCTCGGCTACCAGCCGGGCGACCACCTCGGGATTCTGGTGCACCCAGTCGTTGAGGCTGTCCACCAGGAGGTCCACCAGCTGGTGGTGGTGGCCTTCCTCAAACACCCGTTCAGCCATACGCCCCACCGGCGGGCCCCAGGGGACGTCGACGACGTGCCTCCGGAACATGGATTCCAGGACGTCACGGACGGCCTCGTCGTCCAGGACGCGCAGGATGCCGCGGATCGCGGCGGCGCCCTCAGTGGCCACCCGTTCTGCGCCCTCCGGGCGGGACAGCCAGGCTCCGGCGCGCTGGGCGATGCCGATTGAATCGAGCTTGGTCTTCACCACTTCGTCTGAGAGGAAGTTATCCTCCACAAAATCGCCCAGCGTGGCCCCGATCTGGTCCTTATTGCGCGGGATGATCGCTGTGTGCGGGATCTTCAGGCCCAGCGGGTGCTTGAACAGCGCCGTTACGGCAAACCAGTCGGCCAAAGCGCCCACCATGCCGCCCTCGGCGGCTGCCCGGACGTACTGCAGCCACGGATAGCGGTCCTGGAACGCAAAGGCGAAAACAAAAATGATGCCCAGCACCGCCAGCAGCCCGGTGGCAATGAACTTCATCCGCCGCAGGGCCGCGGCCTTTACAGCATCCTTCTCCAGCAGCGGTGTGCTCACCGGCGCTCCTCCAGTCCCAGCTCAGTTGCGGCAGTGGTTTTCCCGTGCGGGCCCGCATCTGCACGCACTGCCATCTAATCAGCCGCAGGGCCGCGGCGCCACGCTCGGCACCGGCCGCCCTCCCTCCGGGCGGCACCGGGCTCGCGTACCGTGGAGAAGGCAAATCCCAGCGAAAGGTCCCACGTGCAGCCCCAGATCTATGCCCACCGCGGAGCCAGCGGACAGTATGCAGAGCACACCAGGGCTGCCTACCTGCAGGCACTCGCAGAAGGAGCTGACGGCGTTGAATGCGACGTCCACCTCAGCGCCGACCTCCAGCCCGTCCTCCTGCACGATTCGGTAGTGGACCGCACTTCCAGCGGTTCCGGGCCGGTGTCCGGCTTCACGCTGGCAGAGCTGCGCGAACTCGACTTCACGGGCTGGAAAGGTGTGGATATTCCTGCAGACCGCGGCAGCGCCGGCGAGCAGTTCCTGACCCTTGCGGAACTTCTGGACCTTTTGGCCGGGGCCGGCCGCGAGATTGGGCTGGCAGTGGAGTTCAAGCAGCCCGGTCCCTTCGGGCTTCAGCTGGAGGATGCCGTCCTGGACCTGCTCGCCTCCCGGGGCTGGGATGCGGGCACCTCGCGCCTTGGCAGCATCCAGGTCAGTTTCATGAGCTTCAGCCCCGAGTCCGTCAGGCACCTGGGGCGCACTGTGGGCGCCGAATTTCTCTGCCAGCTGGTGTCCGACGTCGACGCCGCCGCGGTTGCCGAAGCGGAGGCCGTCCTTCCCCCCGAAAGCGACGCGAGGGCACTGCTTGAGGCGGGCCTTGCAGACGCGGAAGGGCTGATCGCCGCGGGGACCGCGGGCATAGCCGGCCCGGGAGTTGAGTACATGCATGCCCACCCGGAACGAATCTCGGAGTGGGTCCGTCTTGGGCGCACCGTGCGCGCCTGGACCGTGGATGATCCCCGGGACGCCGAATACGCCTACAGCCTGGGTGTCCGGGAATTCACCACCAATTACCCCGCCGGGATGCGCGGCATCCTTTCGGAAATCACGGCAGCGAAGGAGCCACGGGCCCGGCACCAGTCGTAGGCGCCTGCAGCGGCTTGTGGTTGAGTGGTGCAATGGCCACTCCAATCGAGGATTATGCCCTGATTTCGGACCTCCATACCGGTGCGCTGGTTTCCCGAACCGGAAGCATCGACTGGCTGTGCCTTCCCAGGTTCGACTCGCCGTCCGTCTTCGGGGCGCTGCTGGGCACCGAGGGTCACGGCCGGTGGCTGCTGGAACCGGATCAGCACGGAGCGAGGGTGCTGCGGCGCGAATACCTCGAGTCCACCTTCATCCTGCAGACCCACTGGCACACCGTCAGCGGAGAGGTGCTGGTAACGGACTTCATGCCGGTCAAGGACCGGCGGGCCTCGGTGGTGCGGCGGGTGAAGGGGCTGTCCGGCACGGTGCGGATGCGCCAGGAACTGCAGTGCCGTTTCAACTACGGCACCACTGTGCCCTGGATGCGCCGGGAAACCGTGGGCGGCGTCGAACGGCTGCTGGCCATCGCCGGTCCCAGCGCCATGGTGCTGACCGGCGGAAACATCCCGCACGGCAGCGACCACCGGCACACCGGGGAGTTTCTGGTGGGTGCCGGGGAAACCGTGGACCTCGAGCTGCTCTGGTACCCGTCACACCGTGAAACGCCCGGGCAAGCGGACATTGACGCCGCCCTGGCCCGCACCACCAGATACTGGCAGGACTGGGCCGGGCTCTGCATAGACGGGGAACGCTATCTGCTGCCGGTGCGGCGCTCGCTGCTGGTGCTGCGTGCACTGACGCATGAAGATACCGGCGGGATTGTGGCGGCACCCACCACCTCTTTGCCGGAGGAATTCGGCGGTTCCCGGAACTGGGACTACCGGTACTGCTGGCTGCGGGACGCGGCGCTGACGCTCGAGGCAATGATGACCCACGGGTACGACGAAGAAGCCGCGCACTGGCGGAACTGGCTGCTGCGGGCAGTAGCCGGGGACCCGGACGATCTGCAGATCATGTATGCCGTGGACGGCGGACGGGAACTGCCCGAAAAGATCCTTCCCCAGTTCCCCGGCCATGCCGGCTCGATCCCGGTCCGGCTCGGCAACGGTGCAGTCGAGCAGTACCAGGCGGACGTCGTCGGCACAGTGATGGTGGCACTGGCCAGGCTGCGGGACCGCGGAGTCGCTGAAGACAGCTTCTCGTGGCCGCTGCAGCGGGCACTGCTGGGATTCCTGGAACGCCACATTGAAGAACCTGACCATGGAATCTGGGAAGTGCGGGGAGAGCCGCGGTTCTTCACGCAGTCCCGGGTCATGATGTGGGCGGCGTTCGACCGTGCTGCCCGCGCGGCACGCCAGGGCGGCATGGAAGGGCCGGTGGAGCTGTGGGAAGCGATCAGGGACGGACTGCGTAGGGAAATCCTGGACCGTGGATTTGATGCCGGACGGAACACGTTTGTGCAGTCCTACGGCGCTGTCGAGGCGGACGCGTCCCTGCTGCAGCTCACCCACGTCGGATTCGTGGACTATGACGATCCGCGGATGCTGGGGACAGTGGCTTTCCTGGAGCGGGAGCTCCTCGACAGCCAGGGGCTGCTGCTGAGGTACCGCAGCGGGACGGGAGTTGATGGTCTTGAGCCGGGGGAGAATCCCTTTCTGGCCTGCAGCTTTTGGCTGGTGGAGCAGTATGCCCATACGGGCCGGCTGGATGATGCCATCCGGCTCATGGACCAGCTGGTGGGCTACGCCAATGAGGTTGGCCTGCTGAGCGAGGAATATGACACAGTGAACGGGCGCATGGCAGGGAACTACCCCCAGGCGTTCTCCCACCTGGCGCTGGTGCGGGCGGCGGATGCCATCCATGCCGTTGAAGCCAGGCAGCGCAGCCGCAGCGCCCAGCCTGCCGAAACCCTGGAAAGCAGCTCATGAACAAACAGAACGCCTCTGCCGCCGCGATGGCTGCCCTGCTCGCTGCGAGTGCAGTAAACCATTTCCGCAATCCGGGCTTTTACGCCGCCGTCGTTCCCCGCAGCCTCTGCCGGGACAAAGGCGGCCGCTTAGGCGTGCTGACGCGCAGCCAGTGGATCAGTGCCAGCGGTGTCATTGAGGCTGCCGCTGCCGGGGCGCTTCTGGTGCCGGCTACCCGGCGGGCAGCGGCAACCGGAACAGCGCTGATGTACGTGGCCTTTATTGCCGGACACCTCAGTGCCCTGGAGCGGGCCTTCGGGGAACGGGGTTCGGAGCGGGACAAGGTGATCCACACCCTGCGCCTGCCCCTGCAGCTCCCGCTTATTCGCTGGGCCTGGAGCCTTCGGAGGGCATGAAACAGCTGTTCCCGCCCGGGCTACCGGGCGGGAACAGCTGTTTCAGTTACTTCAGGATGCCTGGTTCAGGCCCGGCTGGAAGACCACCTTGATGCACCCGTCTTCCTTCTTCTGGAACTTCTCGTACAGCTCGGGGGCTGCTTCCAGCCCGGCGCGGTGCGTCACCAGATCCATAACGCCCAGCGGATCAGAGGAGTCCTCGACCAGCGGAAGCAGGTCATCGATCCACCGCTTCACGTTGGCCTGGCCCATGCGGAAGTTCAGCTGCTTGTCGAACATGGTCATCAGCGGCATGGGGCTGGCGGTGCCGCCGTAGACGCCGCTCAGGGAGACCGTGCCGCCGCGCCGCACGGCATCAATAGCGCTGTGCAGCACGGACAGCCGGTCCGTTCCGGCGGTCTCCATGGCCTTCTGCGCCAGGGCATCAGGGAGCAGGCCCACAGCAGCCTGGGCGAAAGACCCCACATGGGAGCCGTGGGCTTCCATGCCTACGGCGTCCACTACGGAGTCCGGACCGCGGCCCTGGGTCATCTCACGCAGCTCGTCCCCCATGTCCTTGGAGAAGTCCAGCACTTCCGCGCCGTGCCGTGCTGCGAGTTCGCGCCGCTCTGCCTGCGGCTCGATGCCAATCACGCGGTAGCCGAGGTGGGTGCCGATCCGCGCAGCGAACTGGCCTACGGGGCCGAGCCCGTAAACGGCGAGGGTCCCGCCGTCGGGCACATTGGCGTACTGCACACCCTGCCAGGCGGTGGGGAGAATGTCTGAGAGGAAGAGGTACTTGTCATCCGGGCCTTCGGAGCTGACCTTGATGGGACCATAGTCTGCGTGCGGAACGCGCAGGTACTCGGCCTGGCCGCCCGGAACAGAGCCGTAGAGCTCCGAGTAGCCGAACAATGCTGCCCCGGAACCCTTTTCCCTGACCTGGGTGACTTCACACTGGGTCTGCAGCCCCTGCCGGCACATAAAGCACTCACCGCAGGCAATCTGGAACGGAATCACCACCCGGTCGCCGCGCTTGAGGTTAGTGACGGCACTGCCGACCTCTTCCACGATGCCCATCGGCTCGTGTCCCACGATGTCCCCGGCGTTCATGTACGGGCCCAGGACCTCATAGAGGTGCAGGTCCGAGCCGCACAGTGCGGTGGAGGTGATCCGGATGATTGCGTCCGTAGGCTCCTGGATCACCGGATCGGGAACCTCTTCGACGCTGACCTTCCGCTTGCCCTGCCACGTAACTGCCTTCATGCTGCTGACCTCCTGCTTGATAGTGCGGGATAAGTTGCCACCATCCTGCCAAATTTATAAGCCTGCTGACAATTGGGCGGCGTGGCGCGCTGGATTGCCGCCGCAGGCGCGGCCGCTGCGGGCGTCATCGGGGAGGAGGAGTAAGAGGCCGTTCGGTGCCGGTGTCCGGCGGTGCGGGGCAGCGCCGTGATTGGGCTGCGCGGGATCCTGGCCGGCGCGGTTATCCGGGAAGGCGGAAAACGGCTGGTGTGCGCTGCAGGAACGCCATCTCAAAGGCCTGCTGATTATCCAGGGGCGCCTGCGGCCCGGGCGCCGCCGGCGGGCACAGCGGCATCCGGGGCGGCATTTGCACTGAGACCGTCGTGAATCCTTCGGTCATGGGCTGCGGCGGGATTTCCTCGGCGCGGGCCAGGAGTTCGTCCATGGCCAGGGCGTCCAGGTGGTGGGCCCGGGAGAGGTTCACGACGACGTGTGCGCCGAGCAGGGCGGTATGCCGAAGGATCCCCACCAGATCCGGGCAGTTCTCCGGAACCAGGCATCCGCGCACTTCTATGCACGCCGAGGACGTTTTTGTATCGATTCTGACCAGTACCCGCAGGGTGTGCTCCATGCCAACTCCACGCACGAGAAAAATCCGCGGCTTCTGCTTAACCTGACCTGCAATATAGCAATGCCCAGCCGGTGCTGTCGCCCTGGGGCGGGCCGTTGGACATCATTGTTCGGGTACCGGCCAGTAGGGTTGCGGCGCACGTCGAAGCGTGGTTTCTACTCCCTGCCTGCGGCCAGGATGGTATCCACCGTCGCCTCGGCGATGGCTTCCTCCTCATCGGTGGGAACCACCAGCACCTCGATCGCTGATTCCGGTGAGCTGATCCGGCGAGTCTCCTTTGAACGCACCGCATTTGCTTCCGGGTCAAGGCGGACATTCAGGGCGCTAAGGTGTCCGGCCACCTGCGCCCGGAAGTCGCTCGCATTCTCGCCAACGCCGGCTGTGAACACGATGGCCTGCGCGCCCCCTACGGCAACGTGATAGCCCCCGATGTATTTAGCCAGCCGGTAGGCTGCGATTTCGAGTGCCAGCTTCGCCTCCTCATTGCCGGCCTCTGCTGCTTCCTCCACCTCGCGCATGTCCGCAGCCCCGCCCAGGGCGAGGAGCCCGGACTCCCGGTTCAGCAGGTCGTCCAGTTCGTCGGGGCCGTAGCCTTCCCGTCCCAGGAACACCAGGATGGAAGGATCGATGTCCCCGGACCGGGTGCCCATGACCAGCCCGGCCAACGGGGTGAAGCCCATGGAGGTGTCGATGCTGCGGCCGTTCTTCAATGCCGTAACGGAGGCTCCGTTGCCGAGGTGGGCCACGACGGCGTCGAACTGGTTCGCCGGTACGCCCAGGAAATCCGCAGCCAGCCCGCTGACGTAGGCGCAGCTGGTGCCGTGGAATCCGTAACGGCGGATGCCGTAGCGGCGGTAAAGGGACTGGGGGATGGCATACCGCCAGGCGCGCTGGGGGAGGGACCGGTGGAACGCGGTGTCAAAGACGGCAACCTGCGGGACGTCCGGGTAGAGGTCCGTCACCGCCCGGATTCCCATGGCGCTGGCCGGGTTGTGCAGCGGAGCCAGCGGACTGAGCCGTTCAATGGCGCGGGTAATTTCGTTATTCACCAGCACCGGCTGGCTGAAGCGCTCGCCGCCGTGGACTACGCGGTGCCCGACGGCGTCGATCCGCCTGCCGTCCAGGGCCTCGGCGACCTGTTTCCTCAGCAGTACCAGTGCCTCGTGATGGTCCGGAACGTCCGGCCCGCCAATCCGGTCGATCAGTCCCTTCGCTACGACCTCACGCGTGTCTGTGTCCCGCACCTGGTACTTCAGCGATGAGGAACCGGAATTAACCACTAGAACCAGCATTAGTCCTCCTGCGCCTGAACGGCGGTGATGGCCACGGTATTGACGATGTCATCCACCGTGCAGCCGCGGGAAAGGTCGTTGACCGGCTTGCGCAGGCCCTGCAGGATGGGGCCGACAGCCACGGCCCCGGCGGACTGCTGGACGGCTTTGTAAGTGTTGTTGCCGGTGTTGAGGTCCGGGAAGATGAAGACGGTCGCCTGGCCGGCCACCGAGGACCCGGGCGCCTTGGAGGCAGCCACGGACGCGTCGACCGCGGCGTCGTACTGGATGGGCCCTTCCACCGGGAGGTCCGGCCGCGCCTTCCGGACCAGCTCAGTGGCCTGGCGGACCTTCTCGACGGCGTCCCCCTTGCCGGACGCGCCGGTCGAATAGGAAAGCATGGCCACCCGCGGGGGAATGCCGAACTGCTCGGCGGTGGCCGCGGACGCCAGCGCAATGTCTGCCAGCTGACCGGCATCGGGATCGGGATTCACGGCGCAGTCACCGTAGACCAGCACCCGGTCCTGGAGCAGCATCAGGAAAACGGACGAGACAATCTGCACCCCGTCCCTGGTGCGGATGAATTCAAGTGCAGGGCGGATGGTGTTGGCCGTGGTGTGGGCGGCTCCGGACACCATGCCGTCCACGCGGCCCAGCTTCACCATCATGGTGCCGAAATATGCCCCTTGAAGCATACGTTCGCCGGCTTCCTCCAGCGTCACGCCCTTTTTGGCCCGTAGCTGCTGGTACTCCCGGGCAAAGTCGTCCCGCATTCCGCTGGTGGCCGGGTTGATGACCGTAATGCCGCTGAGATCAATGCCTTCACTGGCAGCCAGCTCGCGGACCTGGTCGGCTGGCCCCAGGAGGGTCAGGGCACAGACGTCCCGCCGCCGGAGGATCTCCGCTGCCCGCAGGATCCGCACGTCCAGGCCTTCAGGCAGGACGATATGCCGGCGGTTGGTCCGGGCCCGGACGATTAGTTCGTTCAGGAAACGCAGCGGCGTCGTCTTTTCCGGACGGGGCAGTTCCAGCCGTTCCAGCAGCTCGTTCTCGTCCACATAACGCGACCAGACGCCGAGTGCCGCCGCCACTTTCCGGCTCTGTCCGGTGGCGATCTCACCCCTGACGTTGCTGACGTCGCGTGCCGCGGCATAGGTGTCGGAATCCACGGCGAACACCGGGAAGGGGGCCTGGGCGAGCAGTGCAAGGATCCCTGCTTCCAGGGGCAGGCCTCCGGTCAGGATCATGCCGCTGGGCACGGGGAACTCCGCCGAGAAGGAAGAGGCCAGGGCTGCCACCATAACGTCGGCCCGGTCCCCGGGCGCGATCACCAGTGACCCGTCTTCCAGCTGGCCGATGAAGTTGCCGACCGTCATGGCCGCAACCTTTACGCCGGTGACATCGCGTTCAAGCGACCGGCTGCCGGCTATCTGCCGGGCGTCCAGAGCCTTGGCGACTTCGGAGACGGAAGGCTGGGAAATCTCGTTCAGCTCAGGCAGTACGTAAACGGGCCGGTGGGAGGCACCTGGGCGGACGTGGGCGCGCAGCTCATCCACTGCTGACTCCTCGGCCCGGTTGACCATCACCGCCAGCAGGTCGCACTTGGCGGCGGCAAGCTGGCCGCGGGCAACATCAACGGCGTCGGCGGCTTCTTCCACACCCATGTCCCGGGCGTTGACCACCGCCATGACCATGGCGCCCAGGTTGTTCGCAAGGCGGGCGTTCAGATCGAACTCCAGCGCGACGTCGTGGCCGGAAAGGTCGGTCCCTTCAACAATCACCACGTCGCAGTTCGCGGCAATCTCGCTGTAGACCGCCAGGCAACGGGCATCGACTTCCCCGCGTTCACCCGCGACCAGCAGTGCCCTCAGTTCCGGCCTGGTGAGTCCGCCCCGGCAGTTGGAAGTGCTCAGGTCGAAGCGGCGCTGCATCAGCCGGACCATCGGGTCGTTGTCGCGGTCATTGCCCTCGACAATCGGGCGGAAGAACCCAATCCGGTCCGCATGCCGCTGGAGCATGTCTGCCAGGCCCAGGCTGATCAGGGACTTGCCGGAACCCGGAGTCATGGCACTTACATAGATTCCACGGGCCATGGCAATGTCCGTTCTCTAGGAAAGGCGCCCGCTGCACACGGGCCTCTCCCATAGTCGCAAAGGCAACTGCACTTAGCCAGCACGCTGTGCCTACACTTGAATCACGGCCTCTTATGACCGTTCCTAGCCGCCCCCACAGCAAGGACCCACGCAGTGAGCCTGTTCCGCACCAAACCCATAGAGCAATCACTGGCTGATGCCGACGAGGAAGGGCGCCGCCTGAAGCGGTCCCTGACAACGTGGGACCTCATGATCATGGGCGTGGCAGTCGCTGTTGGTGCCGGCATCTTCTCCGTGGGCGCCAAAGCTGCCGCTGAGTTCTCAGGACCTGCGGTCACGCTCTCCTTTATCCTCGCTGCCATCACCTGTGCGCTCGCGATCATGTGCTACGCGGAATTTGCGACAGCGATCCCCGTGGCCGGCTCCGCCTACGTCTTTACCTACGCCACCATGGGCGAGCTGATCGCCTGGATCATCGGCTGGAACCTCATCCTGGAACTATTTACCGCGGCAGCTGTGATCGCCAAGTACTGGGGGATCTACCTCAGCGAGGTCTTCGCCCTCATCGGCTGGGACATTCCGGCCACCATCTCCCTTGGCCCGGTGGACATGACCTGGGGTCCGTTCTTCATCGTCGCGCTCTTCACCGTGCTGCTGGTCATGGGCACCAAGCTCTCCGCACGCGTTGGCAATGTGTTCACCCTGATCAAGATCGGTGTTGTGCTGTTCGTGATCGTGGCCGGGTTCTTCTACATCGACTTCGAGAACTACACACCGTTTATCCCGGAGGCAGTTTCCACCGAAGCGACCGGAACTGAAGGCGTCATGGCGCAGTCGCTGTTCTCCTTCCTCACCGGTGCGGCACCGGCCCAGTACGGCATGCTGGGCGTCCTCGCCGGTGCGGCAGTGGTGTTCTTTGCCTTCATCGGGTTCGACGTCGTTGCCACCTCCGCTGAAGAGGTCAAGAACCCCGGACGCACTCTTCCCCGCGGCATCTTCGCCGGCCTGGCCGTGGTGACCGCCCTGTACATCGGTGTTTCACTGGCCCTAACCGGCATGGTTTCCTACACGGAGCTGGCATCCGTGGAAGCTCCCAACCTGGCCACCGCCTTCAGCCTGGTAGGCAACACCGGTGCGGCGCAGGTCATCGCCATCGGTTCCCTGATTGGCCTGACCACCGTGATCATGGTGCTGCTGATGGGCCTGGCGCGCGTGGTGCTGGCAATGTCGCGTGACGGGCTGCTGCCCCGCGCACTGTCCCGCACCAGCTCCAAGCACGCCACCCCGGCCCGCCTGCAGATCCTCTGCGGCGTGCTGGTTGCCCTGGTGGCAGGCTTCACCCAGGTGGACCTGCTGGAGGAAATGATCAACATCGGCACCCTCTCCGCCTTCGTCGTCGTGAGTGCCGGGGTGCTGGTGCTGCGCCGCAAGCGCCCGGACCTCAAGCCGGCATTCCGGGTGCCGTTCGGGCCCGTGCTGCCGGTCCTGTCCACCCTGCTGTGCCTGTACCTGATGACAAACCTATCCGTGGAAACCTGGATCTATTTCATGTTCTGGCTGGCGCTCGGCTTCGCGCTGTACTTCATGTACGGGCAGCGGAAGTCCCGGCTGAACCCAAGGAATGAGGCCACCGCCGGCAATATCGCCGCCGATACCGCAGCTGATTCGGCAGCGCCGGAGGCCACCCCGGGAACCTAGGAGCGGTTGTATTGCGCTCCGCTACGGAACGGTTCTGGTTTGCCGCCTCCGGTGGCAGACTGGGCGCATGCTTGTAGCCTTCTCAGTTGCCCCGTCCGGCGTGGGTCCGGAAACCGGCCCCGGCGGTCCGTCCGCTGACGCTTCCGTGCACGACGCCGTGGCCGCCGCCGTCAAGATTGTCCGCCAGTCCGGGCTGCCGAACCGGACTGACGCCATGTTCACCACCATTGAAGGTGAATGGGATGAGGTCATGGACGTCATCCGCCGTGCCACCGAAGCAGTTGGGCGGTACGGAAGCCGGGTGTCCCTGGTGCTGAAGGCGGACATCCGCCCCGGCCACACCGGCGAACTCACCGGCAAGGTTGAGCGACTGGAGGAGATCCTGGCAGCCGAGGACGAATACCGTGGGCACTCCTAGCCGCGGCACGGCGGAGCAGGGAACGCCGGGGGCACGCCAGCACTCAACCGTCAGCCCCGAATTGGGAACCCAGGGCTGGGCCGACGTCGATTCCTACCTCACGGCCACAGTGGTCCATCCGGACCCGGCCCTGGAGGCCGCCGTCGAAGACTCGGCAGCAGCCGGCCTGCCGCCAATTGAGGTCAGCCCCGGCCAGGGCAAGTTCCTGATGCTGCTGGCCCGGATCCACGGTGCACGCCGCATCCTGGAAATCGGAACGCTGGGCGGATACAGCACTATCTGGCTCGCCCGGGGACTGGCCGACGGCGGGACCTTGGTCACCTGCGAGTACGAACCCCTCCACGCCTCGGTGGCCCGCGAAAACCTTGACCGCGCCGGCGTCGGGCATCAGGTAGAGGTCCGGGTGGGCCCTGCACTCGAGACCCTTCCCGGGCTTGAAGGGCAGGAACCGTTTGACCTGGTGTTCATCGATGCGGACAAAGTAAACAACCCCGCCTACCTGGAGTGGGCGGTGCGGCTGTCCCGGCCGGGGGCCGTCCTGATCCTGGATAACGTGGTGCGCTACGGCGGCGTCCTGGACTCCGGGGGCGACGAGACAGTACAGGGGACCCGCGCCGCGCTTGAGCTGCTCGGTTCCCATCCGAGGCTGGAGGCCTCCGCCCTGCAGACCGTTGGTGCCAAGGGCTGGGATGGATTCGCAATCGCCGTCGTGAAGTGAAGCCGAGAGCACGAGCCGGTACCCGGAGCGGCACCGGGCGGACGGCTGTGAAGCCTAAGCTGGAAGCATGAGCTTTGTGCACGTCCCCGTGTCCGATTTCCCGGCAGAATACTGATGGGCAGGAAACGCCCCGGCAAGACCGCCCCTGAAGAGCTGCCAGGCGGTGGCCGCGGACCCGTGGAGGGCCGCTACGAGATTGATACCGGAACCTGCGAACTGCTTCCGGACCAGTTCTCCCCCACCGGGTGGCTGCTGAAAATCAACGGCGTGCATTCATCGCACATCGATTTGGCGAATCCGCGGGAACTGGACTTCGAATACATGCGCTGGATCGCTGCGCTGGTTCAGTCCCGGTTCCCGGAAGACGCCCGTCTCCGCGCACTGCACCTGGGCGGCGGCGGCTGCTCCATGGCCCGCTACTTCGCCGACGTTTACCCCGGAGCGCGCCAGGTCGTCGTCGAACTGGATGGAAAGCTTGCCGAACTGGTGCGGGGCTGGTTCGACCTTCCGCGGGCACCGCTGATGCGGCTGCGGGTAGGCGAAGCGCGCGAGGTGACTGAGTCCCTCAGCGAGGACAGCCGCGACCTGCTCATCCGCGACGTCTTCGCCGGAGACAAGACCCCGCTGCCGCTCACCTCGGCTGAATTCCTGGTCCATGCCAAGCGTGTGCTGGCAGCGGACGGGCTCTACGTGGTCAACTGCGGCGACGCCCCGGACCTGCGGATGGCCCGCCGCGAAGCGGCCACCATCGCCGCTTCCTTCCGGCACACCGCGATTGTGGCGGACCCGGCCATGCTCAAGGGCCGGCGCTACGGGAACATCATCATTGCGGGCTCCGACGTCCCCTTTGCCGAGGACGCAGCCCTGCCCCGGACGCTGCTCGGAGGTGCACTGCCGGCCCAGCTCTGGGACGACGCCAAAGTGCGTGCCTTCGGGCGCGGATCCCAGGTGATACACGACGCCGAGGCGGACGGGGAAGCCCGGCCCGCCTAAAGCCCTAAAAGGAAAGTGCCCCCGCCGGACGGCGGGGGCACTTTCCTTTGCGGCCTGCGGCTGCACTTACTGCCGTGCGCGGTTACACACCCAGTGCAGCCTCGATCGGGCCGACGCAGAAGAAGACGGCGAACGCCGTGGCAACAATCCACATCACCGGGTGGACTTCCCGGGCCCGTCCCTGCACCGTGCGGATCAGCACGTAGGAGACGAAACCGGCACCCAGGCCGTTGGCGATCGAGTAGGTGAAGGGCATCAGCACAATGGTCAGGAAGGACGGCAGGGCCAGCCCGATGTCCGACCAATCGATCTTCGCCACCTGGGTGACCATCAGGTAACCCACGACGACGAGAGCAGGCGCCACTGCTTCGAACGGCACCAGGTAGATCAGCGGTGTCAGGAACATGGCTGCGATGAAGAGCAGGCCTGTGACGATGGACGCCAGGCCGGTACGGGCACCTTCGCCGATGCCGGCACCGGATTCAACGAACAGCTGGTTGGAGGAGACGCTGGCTCCGCCGCCGGCGATCGCGCCGGCTGCGTCAACGAGCAGCACACGGTCAACGTTGGGGATGTTGCCGTTCTTGTCGATGCTTCCGGCCCCGGTGGCAAGCCCAACCATGGTTCCCATGGCGTCAAAGAAGATGCTCAGGAGGATTACGAAAGCCAGGAGCGAGGCACCGATGATGCCCAGCTTCTCAAAGGAACCGAAGAGGTTGAAGCTGCCGATCAGTGACAGGTCCGGGGCGCCCCACTGCGGCATGCTCGGTGTGACCAGGGACCAGCCTGTTGGCACGCCCGCGCCCTGGCTGCCCGGCGAGGCAACGTTCTCGACAACCACTGCCAGGACGGTCGAGGACAGGATGCCGATCAGGATGGCGCCGCGAACCTTGCGGGCCATCAGCACGATGGTGAGGATCAGCCCGAAGACGAACACGAGCGTGGGCCAGCCGAGCAGGTCTCCGCCGGACCCCAGTTCGACCGGAACCGTGGTGCCGGCGGCGTCGGGGACGCGGCGGACAAACCCGGCGTTTACGAAGCCCAGCAGGGCAATGAACAGGCCGATGCCAACCACGATTGCGGTTTTCAGGCTTGCGGGGACGGCCCTGAATACTGCTGTCCGGAAACCGGTGAGGACGAGGATGAACATGGTGATGCCGGCCAGAACCACCAGGCCCATGACATCGGGCCAGGTGAGGTCGTCAGTAGTGGCAACCGTGACTGCCACGAAGGCGTTGACGCCAAGGCCCGTGGCCATTGCGAAGGGGTGCTTGGCCCACGCGCCCATGATGATGGTTAGCACGCCGGCAACCAATGCTGTGGCTGCCGCGATCGCGGGACCGCCCAGAACGTTGCCGGCACCGTCTGCTCCGCCGAGAATCAGGGGATTCAGGACCACTATGTAGCTCATGGCGAAGAACGTCGCCAGGCCTCCGCGGACTTCCGTTCCAACCGTGGAGCCCCGTTTGGAAATTTCGAAATAGCGGTCCAGTTTTGAACCTTGCTTGAGCATGACGGTTTCCCTCTGAGTGAGTGTTGTGGTCCGGGCCAGACGAATGCCCCATTCGATATTAGTCCTGACGTGCCCGGGGGCTTTAACTCAGGTCGGCTTGCGTGACATCCGCCTCCTTATAGGGAAGCGGACGGGTAGGCTGGCACCAGGAGCGCAGCCGACGGGGGCTGCGTGCACCCCGAAGGGAGCCGGTTTTGTTCGATTCTGAGTTTGAGGCGGGGCAAGTCCGTTCCGGGATCGTGGTCGGTGTGGACGGATCGGACCAGAGCATCTGCGCGCTCACCTGGGCCGCCAGGGAAGCCCGCCGGCGCGGGGTCCCGCTTCACGTCGTGACTGCCTACACCGTTCCCATATTCGCGGCGTCGTCGATGGACGCCGGCTACACCGCTGTTGATGACGCGGTTATCCGAGACGGCGCCCGCTCCGTGCAGGAAAAAGCGCTCGCCCGTGTTTCCCACGACGGTCTGGAAGTCGTTGCCCGGGTTGAGAGCGGGGACGCCTCCGCCGTCCTGCTTGAACTTTCCGAGGACGCGGACCTCATGGTGGTCGGTTCCCGCGGGCGGGGCGGGTTCGTTGGGCGGCTGCTCGGTTCTGTTTCAAGTGCCCTCCCGGCCCATGCCAAGTGCCCCACCGTCATTGTTCCGCTGCGGACTGCCGGACGGCTGCCCGAATCCGGTGTTTCCGCCCCGTCAGGATCTCCGGTGCCTGAGGATGTCCATCAGGCGGTCGTCGTGGGCGTCGACGGCTCCGAGCAGGGCCGCGCCGCTTCGCTCGTGGCGGCCGAGCAGGCGCGAAGCACCGGCCTGCCGCTGCGCATTGTGTGCGCCCTGCCGCCGTTCAGCGGCTCCCTGGCCTGGGTGCCTGCTCCGCTGGACATCGACGCGCTGCACGCGGAGTTGATGGAACAGCTCAGTGCCGGACGCAACTGGCTGCAGAGCCACTTCCCGGACGTTGAAATGTCCGTGGAGCTGGTTGACGGCCCGCCCGCGGAAATCATGGTGGGACGCACTGCCAATGTTGAGCTGGTGGTGCTGGGAACCCGCGGACGCGGCGGCTTCGCCGGCATGCTGCTGGGCTCCACCAGCCAGAGCGTGCTGCACCATGCCAAGGGGCCGGTCATGGTGGTTCCGGACTATGACGATCCCCGGCTCGAAGACCGGGCCAAGTTTGGCCCCATGGCCGAAGAGTAGGCGCAGGGCCTAGGCGTGCCGTTCGCCTTCGTGGACGGCATGCCGCTCGGGCTCCAGCTGGAAGGTGCAGTGCTCGGTGTCGAAGTGGCTGGACAGGCAGCCTGAGAGCCGGTCCAGGATGGTGTCCATGCCCTGCGGCGTCAGGTATTCCTCATCAACCACCACATGGGCCGAGAAAACCGGCACTCCCGAAGTGATGGTCCAGATGTGGATGTCGTGGGCATCCTGCACTCCCTCAACCCGGCCGATGTGTTCGCGGATCATTTCCACATCCACACCCTGCGGCGTCGCTTCGAGAAGTACGTCGATCACTTCCCGCAGCAGCGACCAGGCACGCGGCAGGATCATGGCAGCGATCAGGAACGACGCCCAGACGTCCGCCTGCTGGTAGCCGGTCAGGATAATTACGACGGCGGAAATCACCACGGCGGCTGAGCCCAGCAGGTCCCCAAGGACTTCCAGGTAGGCTCCGCGCACGTTCAGGCTTTCCTTGCGCCCGGAACGCAGGATGAGCAGGGAAACCAGGTTCGCCAGGCCGCCGAGGATGGCGGCGAAGAGCATAATCCCCGTCTGCACCTCGGGGGCGTCCCCGATTCGGCGGACAGCTTCCGTAAAGATGACGACGGCGATCACGATCAGCAGCACCGCGTTGGCCAGGGCAGCGAGGACTTCTGCGCGCTGGTAGCCGTAGGTCCGCTTGGACGTCGCGGGCCGCCCGGCAATCCATGCGGCGAGCAGTGCGATGGAAACACCCGCGGCGTCGGAAAGCATGTGTCCGGAGTCGGCGAGAAGCGCCAGGGAGCCGGAGAGCAGCGCTCCGATTGCCTGTATAACAACCACCGAGATGGTGATGAGGAAGACCGCCAGCAGTTTGCGGCGGTGCCTTCCGGTGGCTGTGCCTGACGGCAGCCCGTGGCTGTGGCCGGAATGATCGCCCATGAGTCAGCCCCAACCCAGTTCGTGCAGCCGGGCATCATCGATTCCGAAGTGGTGGGCTACCTCGTGGATGACGGTGATCCGGATTTCGTCGACGAGTTCGTCGCGGGAGTCGCACATCCGGGTTAGCGGTCCGCTGAAAACCACGATCCTGTCAGGCAGGGAACCGGCACCCCACCAGGAATCCCGTTCGGTGAGAGGCGTGCCGTCATACAGGCCCAGCAGTTCTGTTTCCGGGTCCTCATGCGGGGCAGGGATGTATTCGTCCTCGATGAAGACAGCCACGTTGTTCATCGCCTTGGCCAGGTCCTCCGGGATGGAGTTCAGGGCGTCGTCGACGGCGGCTTCGAAGTCATCGGGGCTCATCTCGATTGGCACATTTCTACTCTAGCCGTGGGTGCCCGGAACCCGATTTTGAAGATCGCGCGAATAGGCCCTATAGTTTTATAAGTCCGCAGCCGGGAAACACGACTGGAACCGAGTAACCTCGGAGTCAGCCAAGTTCAACGCTGCGTGTCTTAAGCCCCCATCGTCTAGCGGCCTAGGACACCGCCCTTTCACGGCGGCGGCACGGGTTCGAATCCCGTTGGGGGTACTCACGAGAGTGGTAATTACACCGCTGAAAAGCTGGTAGAGTTTACACTCGTGAAAAGCAAGGCCCTGTAGCGCAGTTGGTTAGCGCGCCGCCCTGTCACGGCGGAGGTCGCGGGTTCAAGTCCCGTCAGGGTCGCTCAGATTTTCTGAAGCGTTTTGGAAGATCTCGGTGATCATCTTTTCGATGATGCCCGGCTCTGTAGCTCAGTTGGTAGAGCGTTCGACTGAAAATCGAAAGGTCACCGGATCGACGCCGGTCGGAGCCACCAGCTAGAACCCCGCACTCAGTGAGTGCGGGGTTTCTTTTTGTCCGGACCCGATTTGGCCGTGTCTGCCCGGCTCAGCCGCGGCAGGCCTTTTCTTCCTCAGGTCCGCCCGGTTCACTGGGAGCTTCGAACCTTGGAGGTCAAAGATGATTCCGAACAGTGAAGCGTTCCAATGGGACTCAGTCAGCCCGCATGCGAATGAGGAGCTGAGCGAAGCCCAGTGCTGGTCCCTGCTGGGCGGCCAGGAAACCGGCAGGATTGCGTTCCTGCAGGACGGACGGCTGCTGGTCTTTCCCGTGAACTACCTGGTGCACGACAAATCCGTGTATTTCCGGACCAGTGAAGACAGTGGACTGGCGCTCCTGCCGGGGGATCTGAACACTTCATTCCAGGTGGACGCGCACGACGGCGAGGCAATGGCCGGCTGGTCCGTCCTGGTCAGCGGCCGTGCCAACTCCGTGAAGGACGAGTCGCTGCTGACAACACTGTGGGGGATGCGTACCGCTGCACCCTATGGCGGCGGGCAGCGGAACCTGTTCGTGGGCATCGATCCCACCCAGGTGACCGGCCGGCGCGTACGAATGGGCTGACCCTTCCCTGCCCAACGGAGCAGGTGAGGGGCTAGGCTTGGCTCTTATGGAAGATGCCCAGATCACGCCGGGAAACGGTCCTGCCGCTCCCGCCGCACAGCCAGTGAATCCGACGCCGGCTCAGCCCGGTCCAGGCGCAGTCTCTCAGCCGCCGCCCGGTCCCGGACCAAAGCCCGCCGGGGCCGCCCATCAGGCCAGCCCGGGTATCCCGGGCCCGGCCGCCGCAGGAGCTCCGGTTCCCCCGCCGTCTGCACCCGGACCGGACGGGGAACCCGGCGGCCGCACCTCCATTGCCGAACAGGCCGTGGCGAAGGTAGCCGCCATTGCCGCGCGGGCCGTCCCTGGTGTCTTCACCCTTGGCACGGGCGCCGGCCGGACCCTGGGAGCGGTGCGCGACGCCGTCGCCGGTTCGGACAGCAGCGCCACAGCCGGCGTGAACGTTGAAGTCGGGGAGACCGAAGCTGCCGTGGACATCACGCTCGTGGCGGACTACGGAGTTCCGCTGACGGGCATCGCAGACGCAGTGCGGGCCGCCGTATACACCGCCGTCGAAGACCTTGTGGGGCTGAACGTGGTGGAGGTCAACGTTTCAATTGCGGACGTCCACGTTCCGGACGCACTGGACACCCGGGCAGTTAAACGCCAGCCCGGCACGGGCCAGGACCAGCATGCGTAGCCGTCCGGGCATCGAAGGATCATCCAATGCGTATCCGGTCCTGCAGGGGACCGAAAGTAAGGCAGGAACAATGAAACCGACAGTGGTGGGCATGGCAGTGGGTGCCGTGCTGGCATTCACGGCACTTCTTTTTGATTTCTGGGGTTTCCTGCTGATGGCACTGTTCATCGCAGTAGGAGCTTTCCTGGGCCGGGCCGCGGAAGGCAAGGTGGACTTCCGCAGCGTGCGGGACGCACTCACCGGGCGCCGTTCCTCCTCATGAGCACTGCCGTCGTACCTGCACAGCCCCGCACCGGAACATCACTGGCGGGGCACAACCGGATCAGCACCCAGGCCCTGACCAGCACGGCGCAGGCTGTGTCCGCTGAACACTTTGGGATTCCAGCCTCTGCCGTGCGCGTGACGTGGAGCGACGACCAGGGACTGCTGGCACTGTCCCTTGCACTGCCGGTCACCATGCCGCCGCTGAGCGCCGTCGTCAAAGACCCCGGACTGGTTGAACGCACCGGCGGGTCAGTCTGGGACCGGGTCCACGCCTCCAAACCTGCACTGCTGGAGCGCATCACCTACCTGACCGGCTCCATCCTTTCCCTGGTGGACATCCGCGTGACCGGCATCCGCGTGCAGGAAGGGGCCCGGGTCAAATGAGCGAGACCACGGCTGCCCCGCCCACCGAGTCGGCCACCGGCAGGATCGTGCGGCGGGAGACCCACGCCGCGCGAACCGTCCCGGCGGTCATAGCCGCCGTACTCGGCATTCTCCTTTGCCTGTACGTTCTTCTGGAGTCCGTGCTGCAGTCACTGGGCCAGGAGGAGTGGCTGATTGATCCGCCCACCTTTGCGCACTGGCTGGCCGGCCTGCCCCGCGACGCTGACCCCCTGTTCCTGGGCCTGGCCGGAGCCCTGATCTTCCTGGCCGGTCTCTGGTTCTTCCTGATGGCGGTCCTGCCGGGCCGCCGCGCACGCTATGCCATACCCAACCCGCGCGCCGCCGTCGTAGTGGATGCCGAAGTTCTGGCCTCTTCCCTGGCCCGCCGCGCCCGCCTCACCGCCGGCGTCACGTCCAGCCAGGTCCTGGTGACCGTAGGCCGGAGCCGCGTTGAAGTCAGGATCCGTCCCACCTCCGGCATCCCTGTTGACTCGGACGCCGTCCGGGCCGGTGTGGAGGACGAGCTGGCGTTGACCGGCCTGCAGCCGCAGCCCGAAGTCACCGTGCTGGTCTCTACCGTGGGGGCGATCGGCCAGTGAACCGCACCCCTCGATCCCTGAACCGTGTGCTCCTCGGACTCGCCGGGCTGCTGCTCCTGGCACTGGGTGCCGGTCTGGTCCTGCTCAGCGTTGATCCCGCTGCTGCCAGCTGGTGGCAGGAGACCGGCCCGGCCGTCATGGCCGAAGGCGGCCGAATCCTGGGCAGCACCGCCATTCCCGGCCAGACCCAAAGCTGGCTCTGGCCCGCCCTGGCCCTGGCGATGATTGTCATCGCGGTGCTGCTGGTTCTCTGGATCGCCGCGCAGGGCCGCGGCCGGGTGGACACGCTGATAGCGGAGTACGACGACGAGGGCGCCTCGGGCCGCATCGCCATCAGCGGCGCTGTGCCGGAGCAGGCGCTGCGGGAAGCACTGCTGAAAGACCCGGACGTGACCTCTGTTGGAGTCAGCACCTGGGCGCTCCGGAACGGCAACGGGCTGCGGGTGCGGATCGTGCCGCGCCAGGGTGCCGCGCCGCATCTGGTTGCTGCGGATGCCACCAACCTGGTTGACGCCCTGGACGCTGCGCTGGGACGCAGTTCAACCGTGCTGATCAGCCTGGAAGCAGGCAGGCGCTACCGGATCGGCCGGGAGGAACGGGTCCGCTAGGGCTGTCGCCGGGCGCCAAGCGGGCTCTCACCTTCCCGGACCTGGACCCGGGGACCCGTTCGGCTGGCGGCTTTGGCTAGTGGCCGGACTCGGCCAGTGCCTGGTCCGCCGGGCACAGGGTGCAGTCTGCTTCGCCCTCTAGGAGGCGCGGGCCAGCTGGCGGATGGGAATCCACCGTCCCGCAAGCCGCCGGTACGCTGCAGCGGCGCCGGTCATGTCGCCGTCGGCCAGCGATTCGATGCCCAGCCGCACGTCGGAAGGGGAATCGTCCGGATAGACCAGGTCTGCGACCAGTCCGTAGTCCAGTTCCAGCACCGCGGCGGGGGAGAAGACTTCCATCCACGCCACCAGGTCCGTCAGCTCGTCCAGCAGGTCCAGGTCCGGGGCGGCCAGAGCCAGAGCGGCAGCGGCGTGCCGGGCACGTTCAATGCACTGCAGAATTGGTGCCGAGAGCCGGACGGTCAGGACGCGGCCGTCTTCCTCGACCACCTCGGTCTGGTCGTCCTCATGCATCAGGACAAACCAGCCGAACGGCACACCCCAGGTTGCCGAGCGGGTGTGCAGCTTCGCGAGGGAATCGGCGAATGAATCAGGGTCGATCCGTGCGGCATGGGCCTCCCGAGCCACCTCCGGCAGCAGCACATCCACCAGCGGTCCGTGCACGGTTTCGCCGAGGGATTCCGCGGCGAGGGAAGTCCGCACGGCCAGCTGGTTCGGGCAGTACAAACGTGTGGTCGTGCCGTCCGGGCCCGGATGGTGCAGCACCCGGACAAGGTCCGTTGAATTGTGCGGGAACGGATCGGAAACGGCGCGCACCAGCCGCCGAACGGCGTCGCTGCGTTCCAGCACTTCCGTTTCGTGGCGGGCACGGGAGCGCTGGTCCAGGATGCGCAGCTGCTGGTCGTCGTCGAACGCATCCAGCGGCTCGTAGGCGCGGAGGTAGGACACGTAGGGGAAAGTCCGCCACACGGTAGCCTCCGGTGTCCCGGCCATGCTCAGTCCAGTTCCACGATCACGGGTGCGTGGTCCGAGGCACCCTTGCCCTTGCGTTCCTCCCGGTCGATGCTGGCGCCGGTGACACGTGCGGCCAGCGCAGGGGAGCCCAGCGCGAAGTCGATGCGCATGCCCTGCTTCTTCGGGAAACGCAGCTGCGTGTAGTCCCAGTACGTGTAGACGCCCGGGCCTTCGGTGTACGGACGGGCCAGATCCTGGAAACCGGCGTCGAGGAAGGCCTGGAAAGCTGCCCGCTCGGGTTCGGTGATGTGTGTGGCGTTCTGGGCGCGGAACCAGTCGATGTCCCAGACGTCTTCGTCGCGCGGGGCAATGTTCCAGTCGCCCATCAGTGCCAGGTTCAGGTTCGGATCGGCTTCGACCCACGACGCAGCCTGGTCCTTCAGGACCTTCAGCCACTCAAGCTTGTACGGCATGTGGGGATCGTCCACGGCACGGCCGTTGGGAACGTAGAGGCTCCAGATCCGCACGCCGTTGCAGGTTGCACCAATCGCCCGGGCCTCGGCGGCAGTAGTTTCCGCCGTCTTGCCGAAGTGCGGCTGGTCCGGGAAGGTGCGCTCGACGTCGTCGAGCCCTACCCTGGACGCAATGGCGACGCCGTTCCACTGGCTGAGGCCAAAGTGCGCCACTTCGTAGCCGTTGAATTCGAACATCTCCCAGGGGAAGTTGTCATCCTTGGCCTTGGTTTCCTGGATGGCCAGGACATCGACGTCGGAGCGCTGCAGCCACGCTTCAACGCGGTCGGCGCGGGCACGGATGGAGTTCACGTTCCAGGTAGCAATCTTCACCCTTGCTACGTTACCCAATCCGCGCAAGAGGGGCCTACGTTCCTGGACGCGCCGTTTCCGGCGGCTTAGGCGGGGCCCGCCGGGTGGTCCCGCCTGGGCGTCCGCCTGCCGGTCCTGCCTGCCGGGCCCGCCGGGCGCTGGGAGGACGGTCCGGAACGGCGGCAACGAAACTTCCGTGCTCGCAGGGCTCGCAGGAAGTATTAAAGCCGCCTAACCCGGACCGTCCTCCGGGCTCGTTAAGTGTCTGTACTGCCCCGGACCGTCTGTTGGTCCTTGGCTGTCCGCCTGACCTCGGCCCGGCACGTTTTCCAAGCTCGTTGGCCGTCCGCCTAATCCGGACCGCTCTCCAGGCTCGTTGATTGTTCGCCCGATCCTTGGCCGTCCGCCCGGCCGTTCGGTTGAACCTGGGCTGTCTGCCTGCGCACGGTTCGCTTCTGTGCGGGCTGTGCCACTTGGGACATTTCAGCCGAAATGGGACATCCCTTCCGTGGCGGGACAATCCTGCCGTGGCGCCGCGCAGGGAAGTCCCGAAGGGGCAGGGTTGTCCCGGAGTGGCAGGGAAACCGACCCGTTGGCGGTCCCTAACTGGAGGAATGTCCCGGAATGGCAGGGAAACTGACCCGATGGCGGCCCAAATTGGAGGGTTTACCAGTCAGGAGGGACTCAATCCGTTGTCACCGCCTCATCCGCCCGCCGTTCCCACGTTCTGTTGCAGATGGTGACTCCCGGGGTCACACCGGTAACAGGAGCACCTGAACGTGGGAAGGGTGGTCCGCCACGGTCCGGCCCCGCGTATTGGCACCCTGAACGAGGGAAATCCGAAAGACCGACTCCCACGCCCCCTCAACCACTGGCGGGCAGGGGCCAGCTTGGGCAGCTCCACGCCCAGCTCACCCCTCACAGACGGGCCGGGTTAGCCGACGCTCCAAACCAACCGCCGACGGGGGAGGGAACACAGTCACGGGACGGGCCGGTTAGCCGCCGCTCCAAACCAACCGCCGACGGGGGAGGGAACACGCTCACGGACGGGCCGGGTTAGCCGCCACAAACCAACCGCCGACGGGGGAGGGAACACGCTCACGGACGGGCCGGGTTAGGCGGCTTCAATACTCCAAGCGAGCTCTGCGAGCGAAGGAGTTTCGTTGCCGCCGTTCCGGCCCGCCCGGGAGGCCTGCCTGGGCCCAACTCAACCGAAAGAACCTATTTCCACCAGGAATCAAGAATCGACACCGGCGTCGTCCGCTTGTGCCGGGTCATCAGGAACCGCTTCTCGATCTTCTCGGCTGCCTCTTCCGAAACCTCGCGGCCTTCAAGGTAGTCATCGATCTCGTCGTACGTGATGCCGAGTTCGGTCTCGTCGGTCTGGCCGGGCACGCCGTCGAGCAGGTCCGCGGTCGGGGCCTTGCCCACGAGCTTCTCGGGTGCACCGAGGGCAGTAAGCAGGGACCGGACCTGGCGCTTGTTGAGGCCGAACAGGGGCAGGATGTCCGCGCCGCCGTCGCCGTATTTCGTGAAGAACCCGGTCACGGATTCCGCGCCGTGGTCCGTGCCGATGACCAGCAGGTTGTGTTCGCCGCCGACTGCGTAGTGGGCGGTCATCCGGACCCGGGCCTTGATGTTGCCCTTGTTGAAGTCGCTGAGCGGTCCGGCGTCCATGGCCGCGTACGCCTTTTCGAAACCGTCCACGGCGTCGCCAATGTTGTAGGTCCAGCAGGTCTTGGGCTGGATGAAGGACAGCGCCGCCTGGGCGTCGTCTTCGTCGTGCTGGACGCGGTAGGGCAGGCGAAGGGCCACGAAGTTGGCGTCCGTGCCCTCGGCGTTCAGCTCTTCGACGGCAAGCTGCGCCAGGCGGCCTGCCAGCGTGGAGTCCACGCCGCCGCTGATGCCCAGCACAAACCCCTTGGTGTGGGATGCGTGCAGGTAGTCCTTGAGGAAGTCCACCCGGCGCCGGATCTCCGCTTCCGGATCAATGGCGGGGTGCACACCCATTTCGGCAATGATTTCGGCTTGAAGTTCGCGCATGGCGTTCAGCCTATACAACGCGCTGTTGCGGAGGGCAGGTGCCGCGCGTTCTGTGACGCAGTTCAGCCGGCCGGAACAGGGGCCGGATGCGGTGCTCGGATAGGATTGAGGTCATGACTTCCCCGCAGATCACCGCGTCCCGTGCCCGTCTCCTGGAACTGATCAAGGAGCTTGCCGTGGTCCGCGGAAAGGTCACTCTTTCCTCCGGCAAGGAAGCCGATTACTACATTGACCTGCGCCGCATCACGCTGCACCACGAGGCGTCACAGCTGGTGGGCGAAGTCATGCTGGACATGATCGATTCCGCGGGCATCCAGTTCGCAAGCGCGGGCGGGCTGACCATGGGTGCGGATCCCGTAGCGACCGCAGTCATGAACGCCTCGGCCCGCAGCGGGGGAACCGTTGATGCGTTCGTGGTCCGCAAAGCGCAGAAGTCCTACGGCATGGGACGCCAGGTGGAAGGCCCCGACGTCGCCGGCCGCGACGTCGTAGTCCTGGAGGACACCTCCACCACCGGAGGTTCGGCACTCACTGCCGTCGAGGGTGTGCGCAACGCCGGGGGCAACGTCGTCGCCGTCGCCGTGATCGTTGACCGTGACACCGGCGCGAAGGAGCGCATCGAAGCCGAGGCGGGCGTCCCGTACCTGTTCGCTTTTGGCAAGGATGAGCTCGGGCTCGACTAAAGCCCCTCACCGGTTGCACCGAGCCCATGAGCGATGACCCAGCAAAGGTCCTCCGCTATGCGGAGAGCCTGGGCCGCTTTTCCCGGCGACGGTTCCTCGTGGGAGCCGCCGCCGGACTGACGCTGGCTGCTGACCTCTTTGTCACCCGCCTGATCCAGGAGCAGCGCGAACAGCTGGAAATCCTCCCGGTGCGGGACGACGCCGCCGCCTCGCGCTTCCCGCGGGCCATGTGGTTCCTGTTCCCCGGCTACAAGACCAGCTGGGAAGAAGCCGTCTGGATCGTCAATTCCCTGCGTCCTGCGCTGGCAAGCCGGGGACAGATGGCAGCCGTCGGCTATTCAAACAAGGGCCTGGACATAGACACCATCGAGGCCGAGGTGTTCAGGTACATCCGTACCCGTCGGATCAACCGTGTGTACTTTTACGGACACAGCTTCGGCGGCATGGTGGCCGTGGAACTGGCGGCACGGCTGCTGGCCCGCGGAGTGCAGGTTGAGCTGATCATTCTGGACTCCAGCCCGGCGGGCCGGTTCAACGTCCTGGACCAGAACATGATCCGCGGCGTGGTGCTGCTTTACGAGGCCGGTTACCGGATTCCCAGTGCGCTGCGCGGCGGCTACGAACTGGGGGAGCGGATCCTGCACAAGGACGAACGCAGCTGGAGCACGGTGGTGGACCAGACGCTGGAGCAGCTCTCCCCGCTGGCGCCGTCGAGCACCCTGATCCAGTCGGAGTCCTCCTACATCTACCATTACGACGCCGCTGCCTACGCCGGTGCCATCGGTGACGCCGAGCTGGCGTTCATTGGCAACCCCGACGACGAGACCGTGAACTACTACACCGCCCGCTCCCGCTGGACCGAGGTGTTCCCGGACAACATGGTCTCCAACTCCCTCATCACCGAGGGCGCCCGGCCGGCCCATGCGAGCCCGCAGTGGAACCCGGTGATCTACCAGCGGGTGGTGGAGCAGGTGCTGGACACCTATGCACCGCTGCCGGCTGTTGGCGGCGGTGGCAGAAAGATCCCGTTCTAGTCCCGGATAACCGGCTAGATAGTTCCGATCAGGTCTGCAACGGAGCCGATCACCTGGGTGGGCCGGAAGGAGTACCTGGCAATATCTTCGCGCTGGGTAATGCCGGTCAGCACCAGGACGGTGGTCAGGCCCGCCTCAATGCCGGCAATGATGTCCGTGTCCATCCGGTCCCCGATCATGCCGGTGGTCTCCGAATGCGCATCGATCTTGTTCATGGCTGAGCGGAACATCATGGGATTCGGCTTGCCCACAATGTACGGTTCCCGGTCCGTGGCTGCCGTGATCAGTGCGGCGATGGCGCCGGTGGCCGGAATGGGGCCCTCCGCCGACGGGCCCGTCACGTCCGGGTTCGTGGCGATGAAACGGGCGCCGTCCAGGATCAGCCGGATCGCTTTGGTGATGGTGCCGAATGAATAGGTGCGGGTTTCACCCAGGACCACATAGTCGGGGTTCGTGTCCGTGAGGATCAGCCCAGCCTCATGCAGCGCCGTCGTCAGCCCTGCTTCGCCGATCACGAAAGCACGCCCCGGGGAGGGGGAACCCTTGAGCTGGTCCTTCAGGAATTCGGCTGTGGCCAGCGCGGAAGTCCAGAGGTTCTCTTCCGGGACGTCCAGCCCGGAGGCATGCAGCCGGGCAGCGAGGTCCCGCGGCGTGTAGATCGAGTTGTTCGTGAGCACCAGAAAACGCTTGGAGGTATCTACCCAGCGGTTGATCAGTTCGGCGGCTCCCGGGATCGCCTGGTTTTCATGGACCAGCACACCGTCCATGTCTGTCAGCCAGCACTCGATGTTCTCGTTTTCGCCCACGGTTTCCCTCTCCACGGCAACGGGTCCGAAACCGCCCCGGGGAAGCTGGCACAGGCCAGCGGCTCCCGGTGCGGATGCGGGATGGTTCAGTCTTTCACCTTACGCTGGAAGGGTGATAGAGAGCCCTGAAACAAATCCCGCTGCCGAGCCGTCTGCGGTCCCCGAGGTCGGCGTCGGACCCTGGGAAGGGCCCTGGCCCGAGGGCGAGCAGTGGGACCCCGAACTCCTGGCCGCCGGCGACCGGCGCAATGTGGTGGATGAATACCGCTACTGGAAGCACGAAGCGATTGTTGCGGACCTGGATTCCAAGCGGCACGAATTCCATGTCGCTATCGAAAACTGGCAGCACGACCTCAACATCGGCTCCGTGGTGCGCACCGCCAATGCGTTCCTCGCCAAGGAAGTGCACATCATCGGGCGACGCCGCTGGAACCGCCGCGGTGCCATGGTCACCGACCGCTACCAGCACGTCCGCCACCACCCCACGGTGGAAGAATTCACCGCCTGGGCAAGGTCGGAAGGCCTGGTCATCATCGGAATCGACAACTTCCCGGACTCGGTTCCGCTTGAAACCTACGACCTTCCGCGCAACTGCGTGCTGGTCTTCGGACAGGAAGGCCCGGGCCTCACCCCGGAAGTCCACCAAGCTGCCGAAGCGACCCTGTCGATCGCGCAGTTTGGTTCCACCCGTTCAATGAACGCCTCGGCCGCTGCCGCGATCGCCATGCACGGCTGGGTCCGCCGGCACGTGTTCGGACAGAAGGTGAGCTGAGACGAAGCCGCTGGTCCCGGCTGGAGCAGCATGAACTGGCTCTGGTATCTCCTGGCACTGGCCCCTTTGGCTGGTTTCCTGCCGCTGCGGCACTCAAGCCTGCCTCGGGTGGCCCGGGCGTGGCTTGCCGGACTGATCCTGGCCGCCTCCGCAGTGGTGCTCGCAATCGGGCGGTTCGTGGATTCCCCGCTGACGGTTGAAGGGCTCCTGGTCGCCCTTCTGGCAGGAATGCTCGCTGTCCTGCTCCTGGTGCTGCGGCGCTGGGCGTCGGACCGGGCGGAGGCCCACCGGCTGCGCGGAATCGCGCAGCGAAATGCGGACCAGATCTCCGTGGTGAGCCATGAAATCCGGACTCCGCTGTCCCTGATGAAAGGCGCCGCGGACCTGCTCGCCGAAGGCTCGCCCGGGCCGCTGACTGACAGCCAGACCCGGTTCGTGCAGACCATCAGCTCCAACTGCCACAGTGTCATCACTCTTTCCGAAGACCTGCTGACGCAGGCCAGGATCGACGCCGGCATGTTTGAGCTGCACCCGCAGCGGGTCAACCTGAGGGCACTGACCATGTCCGTCATCTCTGAACTGCGGCACCTGCACCCCCTGCCGATCGCCCTGGACTGCCCCGGGGCGCCGCCGCGGCTGTGGGCGGATCCGATGCTGATGCGGCAGGCCCTGACGAACCTGATCAACAATGCAGTGGCCCATGCCCGGAACGCGGAACTGATCACCGTGCGGGTGGTCAACGCCGACGCCCAGATCCTGGTGTCTGTTTCCGATGACGGCGAGGGGATCCGGGACGACGAGCGCCGCCGGCTCTTCGAGCGCTTCCAGAGCGGCAAGCCGCTCCGCGACGGCACAGGCCTGGGGCTGGTCATCACGCGGGCCATCATTCAGATGCACGGCGGCGACGTGTTCGTAGACAGCACTCCCAACAGAGGAACAACCATGCTCTTCACCCTTCCCAAAGACAGCTCACACAGCGTCGAAGCCGAACAGGGACTGCTCCGATGAGCACCAAGCCGCTGGCCCTGGTAGTCGATGATGAACCGCAGATGATCGACATCGTCAGCTTCGCCCTGGAAACCCAGGGCTTCACCACACTCTCTGCCCGGGACGCAGAGAAGGCCTGGCAGATCTTTAAATCAAGGGAGCTGGACCTGCTGGTGCTGGACGTAATGCTGCCGCAGTCCTCCGGCCTGAGCCTGTGCCGCAGGATCCGGCAGACCAGCACGGTCCCCATCCTGCTGCTCACCGCTCGCGGCGAAGCCAAGGACCGCGTCGCCGGTCTGGAAGCCGGTGCAGATGACTACGTGACGAAGCCGTTCCACCCCCGCGAGCTGGCGCTGCGTGCCGAAGCGATCGTGCGGCGGACCAGGGGCGCCGCCGGCCTCCGGGCCGAAGTGGTGTGCGGGCCGCTGAAGATTGCGGAAGGATCCGCCGTCCTCGCCGGGCACATCCTGACGCTGACCCCCACGGAGCTGCGGCTGCTGACTCGGCTGGCGGCGGAAGAAGGCAAACCGGTGAGTTTCCGGGACCTGCTGCTCGCCGGATGGCAGGTGGATGAAGGCCCGGGCGGCCGGCAGATGCTCAAGACGGCCCTGTACCGGCTGCGCAGGCAGCTCTCCGAACACGGCTACCCCCACGCCGTCGAGGCCGTCCGGGGGACCGGATACCGGCTGGGCATCAAATGAGGAAACAGCGGCCGCAACGGTCACAGGACTGTGACCATCTGTGACCGCAAACGCCGCAGCGGCATGGTTCCCCCTCCCTAGATTTGAATGGGCCGGTTCGAGGACGACACCGGATACATGGCAAGGGGCAGTGTGGCCCCTTCAACGAAAGGGACGCTGATGAAGCGCAAAGCCGCGCTCGCATTCGCCATTGGAGCCACAGCAATGCTGGGCCTGAGTGGTTGTGTGGTGGACGATTCGACCGCCGCCCAGGACGGTGAACTTGGCGGAAGCCTCACCGTAGCCTGCGGTGCCATGGAGGACTGGTGCCAGGCCATGACCTCTGCGTTCCAGGAAAAGACCGGCGTACAGACGAGCTTCGTCCGGCTCTCCTCGGGTGAAACAGTCGCCCGCCTCGAATCCGCCAAGGAATCCCCTGAATTCGATGTCTGGCACGGCGGCCCGGCCGACGGCTACGGCACGGCCAGCGCAGCCGGTCTCCTGGAGTCCTACTCCTCCCCCAACGCAGCGGACATCCCGGACAAGTACAAGGACGCAGACGGATACTGGACCGGCGTCTACGTCGGCACCCTGGGCTTCTGCTCCAACCAGGCCGTGCTGGACAAGCTCGGCGTCGACGTCCCCGAGTCCTGGGAAGACCTGCTGGATCCGAAGCTCAAGGGCCAGGTCTCCGCAGCGCACCCCTCCACTTCCGGTACCGCCTTCACCACGCTCTGGACCCAGGTTGTCCTAAACGACGGAGACCAGGACGCCGCACTGGGCTACGCGCGCAGCCTGCACAACAACATCCTGCAGTACTCCAAGAGCGGCACTGCTCCGGGCCAGACCGCAGGACGCGGCGAAGTCGCCGTCGGCCTCGTGTTCTCGCACGACTGCGTGAAGTACAAGGAAGCCGGCATGGATGACCTTGTGGTCTCCTTCCCCAAGGAGGGAACCGGCTACGAAATCGGCGGCGTAGGCGCCGTCAAGGGCACCAGGAACCTCACTGCAGCCCAGGCCTACATCGACTTTGCACTCACCGCGGAGGCGCAGGAACTGGGCGCCGGTGTCGGTTCCTACCAGGTGCCCACCAACCCGGAAGCCGCCATCGACGAGCGCATGGTCAAGCTGGACGACGTCCAGCTGGTCGACTACGACTTCAGCGAAGCAGCCAGCGCGAAGAAGGGCCTGACCCAGCGTTTCGACGCTGAAATCGCCGCCCAGCCGCGCGAGTAGCGTCCCTTCTCCACCATCCAGTACTACGTGCACGGCCCGCTGCGGCGGGCCGTGCACACCAGGAGCCTTTGTTGAGCCTCGAAACCCTGCAGCCGGTAGCGGCCCCCGCGCCGCCGCCCGCGAAGAAGACCGGGAAGAAGGCGGCCGGTCGCCGCCTGGACCCGCTGACCAAGATCGTCATTGGGATTGTCATGGCAATCCTGGTGCTTCTGATCGCCTACCCGCTGGTCCGGATCCTCACGCAGTCCTTCAGCGAGAGCGGCCGGGAAACCCTGGCTGAAATGTTCACCTCGTCCACCAACCGCACCATCATCACGAACACCGTGGTGCTGGGCCTGCTGGTTGGTGCGTTTGGAACACTGATTGGCTTCGCCTTCGCCTACGCGCAGGCACGGCTGGAGTTCAAGGGCAAGAAGCTGCTGCACCTGATTGCGCTGCTGCCCATTGTCTCGCCGCCCTTCGCAGTGGCCACGGCAGTCATCACGCTCTTCGGCCGCGGCGGGCTCATCACCAACAAGCTCCTGGGCCTGGAATACAACATCTACGGGCTGACGGGCCTCACTCTCGTGCTGTCCCTTTCCTTCTTCCCGGTCGCCTACATGAACCTGCTGGGCATGCTGCGCAGCCTGGACCCGGCCATGGACGAAGCCGCTTCCATCCTGGGCGCAAACAAGTGGAAGATCTTCCGCAGCGTCACCCTGCCCATGCTGATCCCGGGCTTCGCCAGCTGCTTCCTGCTCCTCTTTGTTGAAGCAATCGCCGACCTCGCCAACCCGCTGGTGATCGGCGGCGACTTCACGGTGCTTTCCTCCCGGGCCTACATCGCCATTACCGGCGAGTACGACGTCGCGGCCGGCGCCGCCTACTCCCTGGTGCTGCTGCTTCCGGGCCTGCTCGTCTTCCTGGTGCAGCGCTACTGGGCCGAGCGCCGCAGCGTCGTCTCGGTCTCCGGCAAGCCCGCCGGCAGCGTACGCCTGATTCGCTCCGCCGCAGGCCGCATCCCGCTGCTGACGGTCGTCGGACTGATCGCCGCGCTGATCGTGACCATCTACGCGACGGTAATCATCGGTGCCTTCACCAAGATCCTCGGCGTGAACAACACCTTCACGCTGGCGAACTACCGCTACGTCCTGTCCGGCATCGGATCCGACGCCATGTTCACCACCACCATCCTGGCGCTTATTGCAACGCCGATCGCCGGCGTCCTGGGCATGATCATGGCCTGGCTGATCGTCCGGAAGGTCCGGCGCGGCCGAGGGCTCCTGGACTTCTTCGGCATGCTTGGCCTTGCCGTTCCCGGCACCGTGCTGGGCATCGGCTACGCCGTCGCCTTCAACAAGCCGTTCATCATCGGCAACATCCAGCTGCTTCCGGCCCTCGCCGGCGGCGCCGGCATCTTTGGCGGAGCCCTGGCGATCGTGATGGTCTACGTGATCCGCTCCATGCCGTCGGGCCAGCGTTCCGGCGTTGCGGCACTGCAGCAGATCGATCCGGCGATCGACGAGGCCTCCACCTCCCTGGGCGCCTCCTCGCTGACAACGTTCCGGACCATCACCCTTCCGCTGATCCGGCCCGCGCTGCTCTCCGGGCTTACCTACGCGTTCGCCCGGGCCATGACAACGCTTTCGCCGATCATCTTCATCACCACGCCGAAGACCAAGATCATGACCTCGCAGATCCTCTCCGAAGTGGACGCCGGACGGTTCGGCAATGCGTTTGCCTACTGCACCATCCTGATCGTGATTGTGCTGGCGGTCATCGGCCTGATGAACCTCCTGATCCGCGACCCCAAGGTCAAGACCCGCTCGCGCTAGCCGCACCGGCCTGACCCCATCAACTTTCTGACTTACCACCAAGAGGAAACCATGGCACAAACAGCAGCCCAGGCCCCCGCCCAGAGCCTTGCCTCAGAGACCGGCGAGCTCCACCTGGACCATTTGTACAAGCACTTCGGCGCACCGGACGCTCCGGCCGCCGTCGACGGCATCAACCTCGCCATCCGCCCGGGCGAGTTCATCACCCTGCTGGGTCCCTCCGGCTGCGGCAAGACCACCACGCTGCGCATGATCGCCGGCTTTGAGCAGCCCAGTGACGGAAAGCTGACCCTGGACGGGGAAGACATCCTGGGGCTGACGCCGGACAAGCGGCCCATGTCCATGGTCTTCCAGTCCTACGCACTGTTCCCCCACATGAGCGTCTTCGACAACGTGGCCTACGGCCTGCGCCTGAAGAAGACGCCGGCGAAGACCCTGGAACAGGAGGTCAACTTTGCGCTGGCTTCCATGAGCCTGACCCAGTACGCGGACCGGGCTCCCAACCAGCTCTCCGGCGGCCAGCAGCAGCGTGTGGCACTGGCACGCGCCATGGTCATGAAGCCGAAGGTCCTGCTCTTCGACGAGCCGCTCTCCAACCTGGACGCGAAGCTGCGCGTGCAGATGCGTACGGAAATCCGCAGCCTCCAGCACAAACTGGGCATCACCAGCGTCTACGTCACGCATGACCAGGACGAGGCAATGACCCTCTCCGACCGGATCGTCGTGATGCGGCAGGGCCGGATCGAACAGGTCGCACCGCCCACTGAGGTCTACCGCCGTCCGGCATCCGTGTTTGTTGCCGACTTCATTGGCCGGGCCAACTTCCTTGAAGTGCAGAACCACCGGGTCACCGGGGACGGAGAAGCCCGCCAGGCCACCGTCTCGGTCCTGGGCGGGATGCACCAGGTGCCCGCGCACGACGGCGTCAGCGACGCCCAGCCGGCTACGCTGCTGGTCCGTCCGGAATCCGTCTCCGTGACACGGATCGACGCGGTAAACCACGCCGAAGTCCAGATTGCCGGCAACGTTGGCCGGATCCTGAACTCCGTGTTCTACGGTTCCTGGATTGAGTACGAGGTAGAGACGCAGGACGGAAACATCACTTCAGTTGTGAGCGACCCGGCCCCCGAAGACATCATGGACTCCGGTACCTGCGTTGAGGTCCGGATCCGGCAGGAACGCTGCTGGCTGATGCCGGCCCAGGACTAGCCCCGGCCTTCGCCCAGGCCCGGCGCAGCACCGCTGTGCCGGGCCTGAGCCCTTTTGGCCGCGTAATGCCGTGTGCGCCTGATGATCACAGGGCACTTGTGGCTAGGATGGGGGGAGCCAAAGAGGGCCCGGCCCTGCCGCATTTTTAACGTCGCTAAGGAGTCAGCATGCCTATTGCAACCCCCGAGATCTATGCAGAGATGATCGACCGGGCCAAAGCAGGGGGATTCGCATACCCGGCCGTCAACGTCACCTCCTCCCAGACCCTCAACGCGGCCCTCGCCGGTTTTGCTGAGGCCGGCTCGGACGGCATTGTCCAGGTCTCCACCGGCGGTGCCGCGTACTGGTCCGGTGCCTCCGTCAAGAACATGGTTACCGGTTCCCTGGCCTTCGCCGCGTACGCCCGCGAAGTGGCCAAGAGCTATGACGTGAACATTGCCCTGCACACCGACCACTGCCCCAAGGACAAGCTGGACGACTTTGTCCTGCCCCTCCTGGCCGCCTCCGAAGAGCGCGTCAAGCGCGGCGAGGATCCCATCTTCAACTCCCACATGTGGGACGGCTCCGCCGAGACCCTCGAGGAAAACCTGAAGATCGCCCAGGACCTGCTGGCCCGCACGGCAGCTGCCAAGATCATCCTCGAAGTCGAAATCGGCACCGTGGGCGGCGAGGAAGACGGCGTCGAGAACGAGATCAACGAGAAGCTCTACACCACCGTTGCCGACGGCATGGCAACCATTGAGGCGCTGGGCGACGGCAGCAAGGGCCGCTACCTCACCGCGCTGACCTTCGGCAACGTGCACGGCGTGTACAAGCCCGGCGGCGTGAAGCTGCGCCCGGAAATCCTTGACGAGATCCAGGCCGCCGTTGGCGGTTCAATCGGCAAGGAGCGCCCGTTCGACCTGGTCTTCCACGGCGGTTCCGGCTCCTCTGCCCAGGAAATCGCCGACGCCGTGTCCTACGGCGTGGTGAAGATGAACATCGACACCGACACCCAGTACGCCTACACCCGTCCGGTGGCAGACCACATGTTCCGCTACTACGACGGCGTGCTCAAGGTGGACGGCGAAGTCGGCAACAAGAAGCAGTACGACCCCCGCGTCTGGGGCGCCTCGGCTGAAAAGGGCATGGCCGCCCGCGTGGTCGAGGCCGCCCAGTCCCTCGGATCGGCAGGAAAGCACCTCTAATGTCAGACGAATTCCGCAAGAACCTGCTCGGCCCCGAGCCCACGTACCTGCCCGAGGAGACCGACGTCGTCGCGCGCCTCGCCGCAGGTGACGAGGCAGTGGACCTGGCAGCCAAGTTCCCCACCTCCTCGCAGGTCTGGGCCATCCTCGCCGACGAGGCGTTCAACGACGGCCGCCCGGTGGAGTCCTACGCCTACGCCCGGGTGGGTTACCACCGCGGCCTGGACGCGCTGCGGCGGGCCGGCTGGCGCGGCACCGGCCCCATCCCGTGGGAGCACGAACCCAACCGCGGCTTCCTCCGTGCGCTGTACGCCCTGGGTCGTGCCGCAGCGGCGATCGGCGAGAGTGAGGAAGTGGACCGGATCGAGAAGTTCCTGGACGCTTCCGACCCGTCGGCCAAGGCTGCCATCGAGGGCTAGTACCACCCAAGCCTGAGCAAGGGCGCCTCCCGTGCGGGAGGCGCCCTTGCTGTGCCCGGGCTCCGGCCTTACCAGCCCCAGGTGCCCGGCGCGCCTTTAAAAGGGCCGGTTACCCGGCTGGTGATCCAGCCGCCGTAGAAGTCCCCTTCCTGCGGCTGCACTTCTTCGCCGTCCACCAGCACCGTGTCCATCAGCCCCGGATACAGGGCAGCCGTGTGGACGAGTTCCTCGTAGCCGGGAAACGGATGCGGATAGGTCCATGCCGCGCGGGCCGCGCGCTGCGGCCCGGACACGACGTCGAAATAGGCGGCAGCGCCCTTGAATTCGCAGTGCGTGGTTCCGGGAACAGGCTGCAGGACTCCGGGGGCGAAGACATCCAAGGGCAGGTAGTAGACGGGCGGATGGCTCGTTTCCAGGACACGCAGTGCGTGGATTGTGTCCGCGATCAGCGTTCCGGCGAGCCAGACCTGGACATGTTCCCCGCTTGGCTCGACGCGGGGCGGGCGGGGGTAAGACCAGACGGACTCGGCATGCGGGTGAAAGCGGTTTTCCATGAGCGGATTCCTTCTCCCTGGACCCGGGCGGTGATTGTGGTGGTGACAGCCAGAATCTGGGGGCGGGCCGGGACGGATGAAAAACCGAAGCGGACCGGCGGACTTACCGGAGCCAGGGGGCCAAGATCCTCGCCGCGCCATGAGCACTGTGCTGACACCAGCCGGCGGATGGAGCGTACTCCGTAGAACTCCAGCCGGTCCCCGGTGGTTCCTGCCGTACGGACACCGCGGACAATCAGGCGGGCCAGCGGATTGACCGCCTGCAGCCACAGCGGGTGGACGGCCAGCGGTGCCGGCACGGATTCCAGCAGCCTGCCCAGCAGGGTCACCTGGCCCAGCCTGGCGCTTAGCCGCAGCGCACCGCCGTCGACCGTCAGCCTGTCCCCGGACAGGAAAGCGCTGACGGGAACCACGTCGATTGCGTCGAATGTATACGTGGAGGAGACATAGCGGGCTACGGCCTCACTCGGGGCCAGCAGCAGCCGGGCACCAAACCGGTTTTCAACCATTACATCGGTGAAAGGACCGAACGGTGAGTCCGGCCAGTGCCCTACAACCAGGCGGGTTCCCGAGGCAGTGCCCAGCCCGGCAATATAGCCGCGGAAGCGCTCCATGCCTAAACCGTACGCCTCCCGCCTGTGCATCCAAACGGGTCAGGCCGCGGATCGGCTAAACTTGACAGGTAAGAGCCCCGCAGCCCTGAGCCTGTACACCTGTGTCCTGTGTCTCACGGTGCAGGGGCGTTCTCATGCACGGTAGCGGTTCAGCGCCTGGCGCGGCTCCCTAACGTAACTAATGGGGGAGGATCCCATGCCCGCAATTGTCATCGTCGGCGCCCAGTGGGGCGACGAAGGTAAAGGTAAGGCCACCGACCTGCTTGGCGGCCGCGTCGACTACGTCGTCAAGCCCAACGGGGGAAACAACGCAGGCCACACCGTCGTCGTCGGCGGTGAAAAGTACGAACTGAAGCTGCTCCCCGCCGGCATCCTGAGCCCCAACGCCATCCCGGTGATCGGCAACGGCTGCGTGGTGAACCTCGAGGCCCTCTTCACCGAAATCGACGGGCTGGAAGCGCGCGGCGCGGACACCTCCAAGCTGCGGATCTCCGCCAATGCGCACCTTGTTGCCCCGTTCCACCAGGTGATGGACAAAGTCACCGAACGTTTCCTGGGCAAGCGTGCCATCGGCACCACCGGCCGCGGAATCGGCCCGGCCTACATGGACAAGGTGGCGCGGCTCGGCATCCGCGTGCAGGACATCTTCGACGAGTCGATCCTGCGCCAGAAGGTTGAGGGTTCGCTGCGGCAGAAGAACCAGCTGCTGCTGAAGGTCTACAACCGCCGCGACGTGGACACCGAAGAGATGGTGGAGTACTTCCTCTCCTACGCCGACCGCCTGCGCCCGATGGTCATCGATTCCACCTTCGAGCTCAACCGTGCACTGGACGAGGGCAAGGTGATCCTGATGGAAGGCGGCCAGGCTACGTTCCTGGACGTGGACCACGGCACCTACCCGTTTGTGACCTCCTCCAACCCGACGGCCGGCGGCGCTTCGGTGGGCTCAGGCATTGGCCCCACCCGCATCAACCGCGCCGTGGGCATCATCAAGGCCTACACCACCCGCGTTGGTGCCGGACCGTTCCCCACCGAACTCTTCGATGACATGGGCCTGTACCTGCAGAAGACCGGCGGCGAGTTCGGCGTAAACACCGGCCGCCCGCGCCGCTGCGGCTGGTACGACGCCGTGCTGGCGCGCCACGCTTCCCGCGTCAACGGTTTCACGGACTACTTCGTCACCAAGCTGGATGTGCTGACCGGCATCGAGAAGATCCCGGTGTGCGTGGCCTACGACGTCGACGGCGTGCGTTTCGATGAAATGCCCATGACGCAGACCGACTTCCACCACGCCAAGCCGATCTTCGAGTACTTTGACGGCTGGACCGAGGACATCACCGGCGCCAAGACCCTCGAGGACCTGCCGGAGAACGCCCGGAACTACGTGCTGGCGCTGGAGAAGATGTCCGGCACCCGGTTCTCCGCGATCGGCGTCGGCCCGGACCGCGACCAGACGATCGTGATCCGCGACCTGATCAGCGAATAATCCGCCTATACATAAGCCCCGCAGCCGTTTTTGGCTGCGGGGCTTATTGCTGTGTGCTCTGCTAATCCCGTGCGGACAGGACGCAGAACTCGTTGCCTTCGGGATCGGCCAGCACAACCCAGGAGACATCCGGGCCCTGCCCGACATCGGCCCGGACAGCGCCGAGGGCAAGCAGCCGGTCCACTTCCTCCTGCTGGGTGCATCCGTCGGGAACCAGGTCGATGTGCAGCCGGAGCTTCGCAGTCTTGGCATCCGGGACGGGGATGATGTCGATCGGAGGTCCAGCCACGCCCTCGGCCGGAGCCAGGGAGATGCCGCCGTCGAACAGTTCGGCCACCCGGTAACCCAGTGCTTCGGTCCAGAAGTTGGCCTGGCTTTCCGCATTGACGGCATCCAGGGCAAGGGAGGCAAACCTGTTGGCCACTTGGGGCTCCTTCGGGTCGGGGCTAGTGGCTCCGAACCTAGCAGCGTGCTCAGTGTTGGAAAACCCCTAGCGGGGACCGGATTGGTAGCGGCGCCGGATGAAGAGCGACGCCGCTATGCAGGCGACCGAAAGGACGGAGAGCGCGACGTAGAGGAAAGCAACCCCGGGCGGTGGCTGCAAGGACGGTGTCCCGGCCCAAAACACGAAGCACAATCCGCACCCGATCAATCCGGCGAACATCAGTAAAATCCCCAGGAAGGCCACTGGCTTCATGGTTCCAGTGTGCGCTCCGGGATGCCGTGTCGGGGGCTTGGGTTGCACAGTTTCACACTCGTCGTTACTGATGGGACTGGTGAGGTCCCGTTGGTTCACATCTGTCACGATGAGTGGGAATCTGCGCCGCGGACAGCAAGCCAACGCCGGGGGCAGCCAAACCCCAACTACCAGCGGTTCCGGGCTTCTTCGATCCAGCCGTGCACGCCTTCCAGATCGTAGCGCGTACCGTCCGGAGCCGCGGCCCAGCCGGACCACGCACCAAAAGCCTGCCAGGTCTTCGATGCGACGAGGACGGCGTTGGTGGCAGCCAGCCGCCGGTGGAAGGGGGTGAGGGTCGCCTCGAGCCAGTCCCCGCGGACATGCCAGGGCGCCTGCGGGTCCGTAAGGTCGTAGCTGAACTCGAGCTCGCCGTCGTAATGGTGGAGTACCCCGTCCACGATCAGCGCGTTCTCCGTTGCCGGTGTTCCGGCCGTCCACATGCCGCCAAGCTGCAGTCCAAGCCGGGTACCTTCAGTTGTCCCGTAGCCGGCCGCCCAGTTCCAGCGCCGGGAATAGGGCCAGCGTCCGCGTCCGCGGTCCAGGACGGCAAACGCGCCATCCCCCACGGGATACTCCCGCCCGTCGACCGTGATGGTGCCGCTGACCCGCCGCGCGACGTCCTTGAGGGTGTACTGGTAACGGGCATCCGACCACGGAACCACGACGCCGAGGACGTCGCCTTCTGCTGGTGCATAAAGCTCGACGCCGACACGCGGCGACTCAGCGCGCAGGTGCGTTCCGCCGTCGTCGTCATGGAAACGAAGATGCAGCCCGCCGGTGGTGCCGACGGCGGTGAGCGGCGGGAGCGTGTCCGGAAGGACGGCACTGGAGCCGGGCGGGAGGGCCAGCGGCGCCAGGCTGATTACCTTGCCGGTTGTGCGTTCGTACACGTACAGCTGCAGGGTGGCGGCATAGTCCAGGTGGGCAATGGTCATGCCAAGCACCAGGTCCGGGGTCAGTACGCCCCAGTATTCCCACCGTTTGGTCCGCCAGCCATGCCGAAGCCCCTGGAGAAGATCCGCGAATGCGTGCAGCGGGGCGCGGGAAAAGCCCGCCGCAGCCGGGTTCAGCTTCCCGTCTCCCAGGGCCAGCTGGACGGGTTCCTTGATTTCTTCCATGGCGCCTCAGTCTAGGCGGCGGGGGCGAAATCATCCTGCACCGGCGGTGCCGGCGGATTTGTGCCGCGGCGGCGGGCGGCAGACTTGCAGACGGCGTTCTTGCGGATAGGAGATTTGCCGGAACGCGGGACGGTCCGCACCGCGCTGCCCGTTGTGGGCCTGGCCGGCAGGACGCTGCTGGGTGCACCCTCAGCGGCGGCTCGGGAGGAGGCGAGGGCGCGCCGGACCTCGGGTGTTCCGGTGGCGCCCTCGGGGAAAACGGCTGCACGGAACTCGGCCTGGGCGGCAGCGGTTGCAGCCAGGAAATCACGGGCTGCGGATGCGCCGGGTTCCGCGGCAAGACGGCGGGCGGCGCGCACGCGCAGGCCGCGCCAGGTCAGCCAGCCCAGTACCGACAGGGCGGCGCCGGTGCCGTAGAGCAGCACGAGCGCCAGCACCAGGGAAGTTGTTCCTCCGGAGAAAATGCCGACGCCCAGCACGGCGGCGACTACCCACAGTCCGCTGATCCAGGCGGCCGCATCGAGTATGGGGGAGGGCGCCGAGCCGGACATCCGGCTGGGAAGCGTGAAGAGTTTCTCAACGCGTTCGGCGCGGTGGGCTGTTCCAGGGTGTTGGGACACTGCTCCCTACCTTCCAGACATGGTTCGAATGAAAGATGGCGGTGCGGAAATCTCCGCTGCAACCTCGGGTTAGCACTCTCGGGTTGCAAGTGCTAATCTACTGCCCAAAGTTGAGCGATACCAACTCAACTTTGATTCAAATGGCAGATCAGCCCGCTGCTTGCAGCGGAGTGAAGGAGTTGATTTGTGATCGCAACACGCTTTGATCCGTTCCGCGAACTCGACCGTTTTGCCCAGGCAGTCCGCAGCGAGTCCCTGCGCGGCATGCCCATGGACCTGTACCGGCAGGATGACCGGTATGTCCTGAGCGTTGACCTTCCCGGCATTGACCCGGGGTCCGTGGACATCGACGTCGACGGCCAGCTGCTGACCATCCGCGCCGAGCGAACGCTGCGGGGCACGGACGGCGTTCAGTGGCTCACCCGTGAACGCGAAGGCGGGTCCTTCCTGCGCCAGCTCAGCCTGGGCCAGGGCATCGATACCGACGGCATCACCGCACACTATGAAAACGGCGTGCTGAACGTGATTATCCCGGTCAGCGAGAAGGCCCGGCCGCGCCGCATCGAGGTGCAGTCCGGTTCCAGCGCTTCGCTTGGTGCCGCAGAAGACCACCAGGAAACTGAGGCAGTCAGCGCATAAGGGCACTATTGCTGAGGGGGCGGCCGGCGGAGTTTCCGCCTGCCGCCCCGATCCGCGTCCGGACCCTGACGCGCGGGCGCCCATCCGCGTAGCGTGGGCGCTATGACTACCCAGGCGCGCGCCGCGATCCTGCGCGGCATCAATGAACCTTTCGAAATCACCGACGTGGTCCTGGACGACCCCCGTCCGGACGAGGTCCTGGTCCGGGTGCAGGCCGCCGGTGTCTGCGGCACGGACCTGGGCGTCCAGGCCGGCCACATCCCCTTCCCGCTGCCCGGAGTCCTGGGACACGAGGGCGCCGGTGTGGTGGAAGAAGTGGGTTCCGCTGTGACCTCAGTGGTTCCGGGTGACCATGTACTGCTCAGCTTCACCAGCTGCGGAGTGTGCCGGAACTGCCGCAGCGGCCACCCTGCCTACTGCACGTACTTCCTGGAACTGAACCTGGTGGGCGGGCAGCGGATGGACGGCAGCGCCACCATCAGCAAGGACGGGAAGGGTGTCCATGGGCACTTCTTCGCGCAGTCCTCCTTCTCCGACCTGGTGCTGGCGGATGAGCGCGGCGTCACCAAGGTGGATCCCGACGCCGATCTTTCGCTCCTCGCCCCGCTTGGCTGCGGCATCCAGACCGGCGCCGGCGCGGTCATGAACGTTCTCCGGCCCGAACCGGGCTCCATTCTCGCCGTGTTCGGGGCAGGTCCTGTCGGGCTTTCCGCGGTCATGGCGGCGGCGCTAAGCGGATCCACCCGCATTGTGGTCATGGACCTGGTGGATTCGAGACTGGAGCTGGCCCGTGAACTGGGAGCCACCGACGTCGTCAATTCCGGCAGTACCGATGCTCTGCAGGCCCTGTTTGAAATGACGGACGGCGCCGGCGTGACCCATGCCCTGGAAACCACCGGCAGCACCCGGGTTGCCGCAACCGCGGCGGACGCATTGGCGCCGCTGGGCAAACTGGGGCTCATCGGTGCCCCCGCCCCCGGCTCCACCGTGGAACTGGACGTGAACTTCATGCTGAACGGCCGCCAGGTCATCGGTATTACCGAAGGTGACTCCACCCCGCAGCTGTTCCTGCCCGCACTGGTGGAACTGGTGCAGCAGGGCCGGTTCCCGCTGGAGAAGCTCATTACCCGCTACGGTTTCCAGAACATCAATGACGCGGCCGCCGCCGCGAAATCAGGAGCGGTCCTGAAACCCGTGCTGCACTTTGGGGACCTGCACTAGGCTGGGAACAATCCTGGTCCCGAAGGCAAGGCGGTTCCCCAAATGTTGGTCAGCGTAGGTCAGTTCAGCCCCAGCGGCGACGTCGAAGCGAACCTTGCAGTGATGCGCTCGCTGGCGGAAAAGGCCAGGGCCGAGGGATCGGAACTGATTGTCTTCCCGGAAGAGTCGATGTTCAGCATCGGCAAGGTCGAAGGCCCGCTGACCGCAGCGGTCGATGCCGGCTGGAGCACCTTTGTGCAGCGGCTGTCCCTGACCGCCGCGGAGCTGGGCATCGCCGTCGTTGCCGGCGGGTACGAATCCTCGGGGGAGGAACGGCCCTACAACACACTCGTGGCGATCGAAGCCGGCGGGCGGATCGCAGCGACTTACCGGAAGCTGCACCTTTACGACGCCTTCAGCTACTCCGAATCCACCCGGATCAAGGCAGGGGACCGCGGAATCCAGGTCGTGGAGCTCGGCGGCCTGCGGGTGGGCCTCATGACCTGCTACGACCTGCGGTTCCCCGAACTCGCCCGTGCCCTGGCTGTGCAGGAAGCGGATCTGCTTGCGGTTCCCGCCGCTTGGTTCAAGGGCGAGCACAAGATCGACCACTGGGAGACCCTGCTCAAGGCCCGCGCCATCGAAAACACCGTCTGGGTGGCAGCCGCGGGAACTTCGAGCGGCCACACGATCGGCCACTCCGCCATCCTGGATCCGATGGGTGTTCCGCAGGTCTTCCTTGGTGATGACCCGGAAGCGGTTGCCACTGCGGACGTGAACAGGAACCGGATCGAAGAGGTCCGGGAGTATCTTCCGGTGCTGGCCAACCGGCGCTTTGCGCCCGGCGAGGTCGTCGTCGAGACCAGCTAGTTTCGGGATGCGGCCGGAGCCTTACCCGCAGACTGGGACGGCTGGCCGCAGGCGCCCGCCGGGGCCGCTAAGCAGCCGGGCGCGGGAGCCTGTTCAGGGTCGCCCCCGGCCGTTTCGCTCCGTTTTGGGACAAACCGTACGCCTTGGGACTTTCCTGCCGCGGAGCCGCGCAGGAAAGTCCCCAACTGGCAGGGATGTCTCAAACCGCAGGGAAAACACTCCGCAGCCTGTCCCATTGCGGCAGGGATGTCTCAAAACGGAGGAAAACCGGGTTGGGCGGAATGCATCGATCCGGAACGCAGCTAGGTTTGCGCCACGAGGCCAGGCTCCGGCAGCTCGATCGGCTCCCGCCCCGGTGTCAGGCTTCGCGCGCAGGCTCCGGCAGCTCGATCGGCTTCCGGCCCTCGTCCTTGACCAGGAACTGGTAGGCCGCAAGCATCAGCAGCAGCCAGACCGCTCCCACAGCCAACGCCGTGCGTCCGGGACCGGTAAACGCCAGGATGACGGTGACCAGCGCCATGAAACCCAGCGTGATGTAGTTCAGTACCGGCCAGCCCGGGAAGGCAAAACCGGCCGACGGCGTAGCCTCCCGCCGCATCTGCAGCCGCATCCGGTGGTGGCTGAGCAGGATCGACGACCAGGTGAAGAGGGTCGCGAAGGTGGCGATGGAGGCGACAACCAGGAACAGCTGCTCAGGAATCCACAGGAACAGACCCAGGCCCGCGATGAGGCAGGCCATGATGATTGCCACCGGCCACACCGGGATCCCAAAACGCGAGACCCAGGTGAATGCCTGCGGCGCATGTCCCTGTTCGGCCAGCCCGTACATGGTCCGTGAGGCCGCGTAGAAGATCGAGTTCATGGCGGAGAGTGCCGCCGTGAGCACCACGGCGTTAATCAGGTGCTCAGCGAACGGAATGCCCAGTCCTGCGAAAACCTGAACAAACGGGCTGCCCTCGGAACCTATCCGGTCCCACGGCAGAAGGCAGAGCATGACGCCCAGTGAGAGAACGTAGAAAAGCAGGATCCTGACCGGAACAGTGTTCACGGCCTTGGGGATTGCGCGCTGCGGGTCGCCTGCTTCTCCTGCAGTTACACCCAGCGTTTCAACGCCGCCGAAGGAAAAGACGACGATGCCGAGGCTCATCACAATGCCCCAGACACCGAAGGGCGCGAAGCCGCCGTGGTCCACCAGGTTGTTGACCCCCGGCTGGTATCCGCCGGTGCTGACGCCGAAGACGATCAGGTAGAGACCGCCGGCAATCATCGCCACAATGGTGGATACCTTAATGAGGGTGAACCAGAACTCCAGTTCGCCGAAGACGCCCACGCGCAGAAGATTGAGACCCCCGATCAGCAGCATTGCCGCGATCATCCAGATCCACCCGGGTGTGTCCGGAAACCACAGCCCCATGTACATGCTGACCGCTGTCATGTCCGCAATGGCAACGATGATCATCTCGAAGGCGAAGGTCCAGCCGGTGAGGAACCCCATCCGCGGTCCCAGGTAACGTCCGGCGTACTGGGCAAAAGAGCCTGCAACCGGGTGCCGGACGGCCATTTCGCCCAAGGCCCGCATGACCAGGAACACGGCGCACCCGGCAATAATGTAGGCGATCAGCACTGCAGGTCCGGCAGCCTGGATGGTTTCCGAGGAGCCGTAGAACAGTCCGGTTCCAATGGCGGAACCCAGTGCGATGAACCGGATGTGCCGCAGGGTGAGGCCGCGCTTCAAATCAGTGTGGTGGGGTGTAGTGCTCGGCATTGTCTTCCTGGACCGGGCCGGATGGCCGCGGTGTTGCTGGTTCGGTACGGGCTGGCAGGAGTATTCGCCTCGGGCCGTCCGCGCTGTGCCCGCCGCTTGAAGGACGGACCCAATCAAGTCTTCCACATCAGGCGCCGTGCTCCTGCTGCCGCCGCTGCGTGATGGGCGGAGGATGCGTTCACCGCGGGGGGCGCTGCGGAAAAAACTTTGGCAGGTGCGTAACCTTTTGCGTACCCGGCACGATTACCACTTTGAATGGCCGCGTCGGTGCTCATCCCCCCAACGAGTACCGGCGCGGCCATCTCCTGCAGGATCAGCTTGGGCGGGGTACGATTTGGTTCGCCCCAACGACCCAGACCGAAGGACCCCGCCTTGGCTGATCCGCTTACAGAGACAATCGTCTCTGAAGCGCGTGCCAACACCCCCGCGGCATTGCGGGCTGTCTACGAGTCTCTGGCCCCCTCAGTTCTTGGCTACCTGAAGTCCAAGGGTTGTGAAGACCCCGAGGCTCTGACACAGGATGTATTTCTGGCGGTTTTCTCCAGGATTTCCACGGTCTCCGGCGGTCCCGCAGGTCTGCGTACCTTCGTTTTTTCCGTGGCGCACGCGCGGATGGTGGACGACTACCGCCGCCGTGAGCGCCAGCCGGCAACTGCCCCGTACGATCCGCAGCTGGATCAGCGGACCACGGAATCTGCAGAGGACGCTGTTGTGCACTCTCCGCTGGCGGCGGCAGAACTGCTGGACGGGCTCAGTGAGCCCCAGCGCGAAGTCCTGCTGCTGCGGGTAGTTGCCGACCTCTCGCTCGAAGAGACCGCAGCAACCATGGGGAAGACGGTCAACTCCGTCAAACAGCTTCAAAGGCGGGCGCTCCTGGCGCTCAAGGAACGGATGGCAGGGACGGAGGCAGCGGATAAACATGAACAGCACGTCCAGCAACCCCAGTGACCGGGAAGCGGTCCGGCGCCTCTTGGCGGAGTCAGGTGTCCCTGAGACTCCGGAGCTCGGTGAAGCCCTTATGGGCCTCCGCGCGGAAGGACACACAGCTGTTCCGGCCGCCAGCCCGCAGCTCGAGGCCTTCTTTACTGCAGGCGTGACGCCGCTGCGCAGGCCGTCCCGCCGCCGCGGATACCTGCTTGGCGGAGCCATCATCGCTGCCATGGCAGCCGGCACAACCGGCGTTGCGGCCACCAGCGGCGGCCTGTGGGTCACGGCCGAAGATTCACCCGAGGTCCCCGCGCCGTTCGACTATGAGCAGGTCCCCGCGCCGTCGCCAAGTCCCGAGGCTCAGAATCCAGCTGCACCGGACCCGGCCGCTGTGCCGTCCGCCGTCCCGGTCGAACCGGATGCGCCACCGGCTGATGAAACGCCGGACCCGGCAGGAGACCAGCCTGTCCAGGGGGAGATGCAGACCGGCCTGGAGCAGGATCCCGATACTCCCGGGAAATGGCAGCACCAGGGGCCAGGCCAGAGTGGGAACCCAGGCCAGAGCTGGAACAACGGCCGGGATTCGGATAACAATCCGGGCCGGAAAGACGACCAGCACAGCGAGAAGACTTACGGGTGGCAGAAAACCCAGGACTGGCCGGGCCAGGCTGCCGAAAACAAGGACCGTGGCCAAGGCGGAAACCGGGACCGCAAGGACGACCGTGGCGGGCAGGATGCCGGCAAGGACGGCAACCGCGGCGGTTCGGGGCAGCCTGGCGGCCGCGGCCACGGCTCTGACTAACCCGTTCCAGTACACCCCCAGACACAACGAGAGGCCAGTTCCTGCTGGAGCGTGAATCAGCAGGAACTGGCCTCTCGGCGGGAGGTGCGGGCTAAGCGGTGAGCTGCCGCTTGGAGGAAATCACTCCGGTGTTGAACCCTGCCAGGTTCAGTCCGCCGTGGAACCGGGCGTGCTCAATCTTGACGCAGCGGTCCATCACCACGTTCATGCCGGCCGCCTCAGCGTCACGGGCCACGTCCTCATGCCAGGAGCCCAGCTGCAGCCAGAGCGTCTTGGCGCCCACGGCCTTCGCTTCCTCCAGAACAGTCGGCAGGTCATCGTGCCGCCGGAACACGTCCACGATGTCCGGGGTTTCCGGCAGGTCCGCCAGCGAGGCGTACACCGGCTGGCCCAGGATCTCCTTCGCCACAGGGTTCACGAAGTACACCTTGTACGGCGAGGAGGAGAGCAGGTAGGTCGCCACGAAGTAGGAGGCCCGCGAAGGCTTGTCCGAGGCACCCACAATCGCGATCGATTTTGCCGACCGCAGCAGGGCCAGCCGTTCGGGGGCGCTGGGCCCCGCCCAGGTGCGGTTCTCAGACATTGGCTGACTCCTCGGTTTCAAGCGGAATGCTGCAGGCCGCAGCGGGTTCGGCGGCGGCGGGTGCCGCACCTGCTGCAGCAGCGGTCAGTGCCTGATCCAGGTCCCAGAGAATATCCTCCAGGTCCTCCAGGCCCACGGAAATACGGACCAGGTCCTCCGGCACGCCGCCGGCAGCCAGCTGTTCGGGGGAGAGCTGCTGGTGGGTGGTCGACGCCGGGTGGATCACCAGGGTGCGGGAGTCGCCCACGTTGGCCAGATGTGAGGCAAGCTGCAGCGATTCGATGAATGTCTGTCCGGCAGAACGGCCGCCCTTGACGCCGAAGCTGAAGACGGAACCCGGGCCCTTGGGCAGGTACTTTTTGGCTCGTTCGTGGTGGGGGTGGGACTCGAGGCCGGCGTAGGACACCCAGGCCACGCGCTCATCCGCTTCCAGCCATTCGGCCACGGCCTGGGCATTGCGCAGGTGCTCGTCCACCCGCTGGGCGAGGGTTTCAACACCCTGCAGCAGCTGGAACGCGGACTGGGCAGAGAGTGTGGGCCCAATGTCGCGCAGCTGCTCGGAGCGCAGCTTGGTCAGGAAACCGTACTCGCCGAAGTTCCCCCACCAGGAGATGTTCCCGTAGGAGGGCACCGGTTCGGTCATGGCCGGGAATTTGCCGTTGCCCCAGTTGAACGTGCCGGATTCAACGACGACGCCGCCCAGCGTGGTGCCGTGCCCGCCGATGAACTTGGTGGCGGAGTGGATCACAATATCCGCGCCGTGCTTGAACGGCTGCACCAGGTAAGGCGTGCTCAGGGTGGCGTCGAGAATCAGCGGCACACCGGCGTCGTGCGCTACCTTCGCCAGGCCCTCGATGTCCGTGACTTCACCGCTCGGGTTCGCTACGACCTCCGCGTAAACGGCCTTGGTGTTTTCCTGGATTGCGGCGGCGTAGTCCGCCGGATCCGTGCCCGGCACAAAAGTGGTCTCGATGCCGAAGCGGCGCAGCGTGACATCCAGCTGCGTGACCGTCCCGCCGTAGAGCTGGGAAGCGGCCACAATGTGGTCCCCGGCTGAGCAGATTGCCGCGAAGGTGACGAACTCCGCGGACATGCCCGACGCCGTCGCTACCGCACCGATGCCGCCCTCCAGTGAGGCGATGCGCTCCTCGAACGCGGCGACTGTGGGGTTGCCGATCCGGGAGTAGATGTTGCCGTACTTCTGCAGCGAAAACAGGTTCGCGGCGTCGGCGGTGTCCTTGAAAACGAACGACGTCGACTGGTAGATGGGAACGGCACGGGCACCGTGGATGGCGTCGGGCGTTCCGCCGGCGTGCAGGGCGCGGGTACGGAATCCGAACTGGCGGTCACTCATGGACTGAGTGCTCCTTCCTTGGGGGAACCGCGGGTAAGCGGTTCGCCAATGGTTGCTTTATTGGGTGCTGGATACCAACAATGTTGAGGACAGTTGCGCAGAGGCAATCCTGGGAGCGGGCATGGACGAGTACGTGATCGTGGTTGAAACCGGGTACAAACTTGCGTCCGCGAACCACAAGATCACCCCCACCGAACCGATGACCCGCCTTGCCGCGGAGCGGATGTTCACCGAAATGATGGACGGCGGGCATCCCGAACTGCTCCCGGAGAAGAATGACACCTCGTTCCTTGAGGTCTCGCCCGTGGAGTTCCTGCGCCTGCACCGCGCCATGGGCGGAGCGGTGGAGCTGGATCGGGTGACGCTGGCCAGGGTTCATTAGGCCGCGCTCCGCGCACGCCGCGCCCGGCAGGCGGCATCGATCGCCGGAATGCAGGGTTCATTCTGCAGGCTGGTGGTATCCCCGAGCGTGGTGCCTTCGAAGAGCTGGGTCAGCAGCCGGCGCATGATCTTCCCCGAGCGGGTCTTGGGAACATCCGGAACCACGACGACGGCGGCGGGCTTGGCGATCGGCCCGATTTCCTTTGCCACGTGGGCGCGCAGTTCTACCGTGACCGTCTCCGCGTCCTTCGACGCAGCGTCGGTCAGGACCACAAACGCGGCGATGGCGTGGCCGGTCTTTGGGTCGGCCACCGGGCAAACCCCGGCTTCAACCACCCAGGGGTGGGAGACCAGGGCAGATTCGATCTCGATGGTGGAGAGCCGGTGGCCGGAAACGTTCAGCACATCGTCCACTCGTCCCAGGATCCAGGTGTCTCCGTCGTCGTCATACCGGGCGCCGTCGCCGGCCAGGAACCAGCCCTGCTGCGCGTACTGCCGCCAGTAGGAGGAGAGGTAGCGCTGCGGGTCGCCCCAGCAGGTGCGCGCCATGGACGGGCCGATCCGGTCCACCACAATGAAACCCTGCACGTTCGGCGGGACGTTGGCGCCGTGTTCGTCGACGATCCGGGTGGAGACGCCCGGCAGTGCGCGGGAAGCGCAGCCGGGCTTGAACGCTGTGTCGGTCTGGCGCGGGGAAAGGATGGTGGCGCCGGTTTCGGACTGCCACCAGGTGTCGATCACGGGAACCTCACCGCGGCCGATGTTCTCCCGCATCCAGCGCCAAGCCTCAGGATTCACGGCTTCGCCGACGGTCCCGAGCAGCCGGATGGAGGAGAGATCCCAGGTGTCCGGGACGCCGTCCGGGAACCAGCCCATGAGGGACCGGACCAGGGTGGGGGCGGTGTAGTAGCTGGTGACCTTGTACCGCTCGATGATCTCGAAGTGCCGGCCGGGGTGCGGGGTGTTCGGGGTGCCCTCGAAGATCACCTGGGTGACGCCGTTGGAGAGCGGGCCGTAGATCTCATAGGTGTGCGCGGTGACCCAGGCCAGGTCCGCGGTGCACCAGTGCACGTCTGCCTCGCGGGCGGCTTCGTCCGGGTTGGCGAAGAGATACTCGTAGCTCCAGGACGCCTGGGTGAGGTAGCCGCCCATGGTGTGCACCAGGCCCTTGGGCTTTCCCGTGGTGCCGGAGGTGTACATGATGAACAGCGGCGTCTCGGCGTCGAACGCCTCGGCTTCGTGAACGTCGGAAGCGGCGTCCACGGTCTCGTGCCACCAAAGGTCACGGCCCTCGGTCCAGGCAAGGTCGCAGCCGGTGCGCTGAATAACAAGCACGTGCTCGATCGCGTTGTCGCCGGACACTGCCTCGTCCGCATTTTCCTTCACTGGTACAGCTGCCCCGCGGCGGAACTGGCCGTCGGTGGTGACCAGAAGCTTCGCTCGGGTGTCTTCCACCCGGAACTTCAGGGCCTCAGCCGAGAAGCCGCCAAACACCAGGGAATGGATGGCCCCGATGCGGGCGCAGGCCAGGGTGATGATGATCGTTTCGGCGATGACGGGCAGGTAGATGACCACCCGGTCGCCTTTTTCGATGCCCAGGGCCAGCAGTGCGTTGGCTGCCTTGGAGACTTCCTTCTGCAGGCCGGCGTACGTGTAGGTTCGGCGGTCGCCGGGCTCGCCTTCGGCGTGCAGCGCCACCTTGTCCCCGCGGCCGGCCGCCACATGGCGGTCCACGCAGTTCACGGCGACGTTGAGCTTTCCGCCGGCGAACCACTCGATCTCCGGGACCGAGTACTCGGCGTCGGCCTCCGGGACGTCCGGGCCGCTGACCCGCTGCGGCGGACGGAAGGTGTGCGCGGTGTGCCACGGCTGATCCCACTGCAGGCGGCGGGCAGCGTCCTCCCAGAACGCGATCCGCTCCGCCTCGGTGGCGAACTCCGGTTCGGCTGCGGTTTCCGTTGCTGTGCCTACGCCCATTTCTTCACTGCCCACTTTTCAGCGACGCCCAGTAGGGCATCCGTCGTCTTGCCAATAACTGCCAGCAGCACGATCGCCAGGAACATCCGGTCAGTGCGGCCGTTGTTCTGCGAATCCGTGAGCAGGAAGCCCAGTCCCATGGAGGATGCGATCAGTTCTGCAGCCACCAGGAACAGCCAGGACTGTGCCAGTGCCAGCCGCAGGCCGGAGAAAACAGCCGGGACGACGGCGGGCAGCTGCACCGTGGTGAGCAGCTTGATGCCGTTCAGGCCGAAGGCCCGGGCTGCTTCAACGAGGTTCTTGTCGACGTGCCTCAAGGCCAGGGACACGGTGGTGAAGACCGGGAAGAAAGCGCCGATGGTGATCAGGGTGACCTTGGAGTCCTCGCCGATGCCCATCCACAGGATCAGCAGCGGCACCAGGGCCAGGGACGGTACTGCGCGGACGGCTCCGAACAGCGGACCCAGCAGGACGTCCGCCAGCCGGGACAGCCCCAGCAGGGCACCGAGAACCAGTCCCAGCGCAGCGCCTAGCGCAAAACCTGTCAGCACGCGCTGCGTGGAGATGGCAATGTGCGTGCCGAGTTCGCCGCGTTCAATCAGGTCCGCAGCCGAGGTCAGCACGGCGCCGGGGGACGGAAGCTGCACCGCGCTGAAGACCCCGAGGACGGAGACGAGCTGCCACAGTCCCAGCAGCAGGAAAGGTACCACCAGGCCCAGCGCCACGCGGGCCCAGCTCTTGGAGAGCAGTCCGGCAGCTGCGGTATTCCGGGACGGCGCGGCGGGGGGACCCTGGATGCCGCCGGGAACCGCCGAGCTGCCGGTCAGGTACGAATTGCTCATTAGGATTCCTTCACGGCTTCCGGATCGGCCTTCTGTACGAAGGAATCATCTAGGAGGGAGGCAACGGCGTCGTCGATGGCCTTCTGGTTGGCGACGTCGCCGGTTTCGACGAATACGGGCCCCACCTTTTCCAGGACCTTTCGCTGCGCATCGCCCGGGGCGGCGTCGACGTCGAGGTTGCTGCGTTCCAGAATGACGGTGCGGGCCACCTCCAGGTCCAGACCGGCGACGTCGGCGAGGATCTGCGCGGTCTCCTCGGGGTTCTCGGCAGCCCAGGCACGGGCCTTTTCATAGACGTTCACCACGGTCTGGGCCAGTTCCGGCTTCTCCTCAAGGAAGGACTCCGTGGCGTTCAGGAAGCCGTAGGTGTTGAAGTCCAGGTTGCGGTAGAGGAACTCTGCACCGGCGTGCTCTGCGCCTGCCATGATCGGGTCCAGGCCGGACCAGGCGTCCACCGCACCGTTTTCAAGGGCGGTGCGGCCGTCGGCGTGCTGCAGGTTTTCAACCGTGACATCTGAGGTGCTCAGCCCGGCCTCTTCGAGAGCCTGGACCAGGAAGAAGTACGGATCCGTGCCCTTGGTGGCGGCGACTGACTTGCCGGCCAGGTCCTCTACGGAGGTGATGTCCGAGCCGGGGGAAACCAGGAGTCCGGCCCATTCCGGCTGGGAGTAGATGCTGATGGTCTTGATCGGCGAACCGTTGGAGCGGGCCAGGAGCGCGGCCGAACCGGCGGTGGAGCCGACGTCGATCGCTCCGGCCCGCAGCGCCTCGTTGGCCTTGTTCGACCCGGCGGACTGCACCCAGTTGACCTCCACACCCTGATCTTCGAGGGTCGCTTCGAGCCAGCCCTGGTCCTTGATGACCAGGCTGAGCGGGTTGTACGTGGCGAAGTCGATGTTCAATGTGCCGCCGTCCGCGGCGTCGTTGGCGGCTGCGCCGGTGGAATCTTCACCCGCAACGCAGCCGGTCAGGGCCAGCGTGAGGGCGGCGGCTGCCCCGGCAAGGGCGGCGAAGGGACGGCGGGAGAAACGGGAACGGCTGTTCATGGGGATTCCTTTGAAATGGGTGACGCAGGGAAGAAGAAGGGGGCTGCGGGCACAGAGCGTCCGCGGATCCGGCCCGGTGTTGCCTGGGTTGGGGAGGACTAGTGGCGGTCGACGCCGAGGCTCGCCAGTAGCTCGCCGCGCATTCGGGCCAGCTCGGCCGAGGCACGGTCCCGCGGACGGGCACCGGGGACGGTGATGGTCTGTGTGATGGTGGCGCCGGGCTTGCCGGGTTCACGGCCCAGCACAATGATCCGGTCCGCGAGCTGGAGCGCCTCGTCGACGTCGTGGGTGACGAGCAGGACGGTGGCCGGGGCTGCGCGGTGCACGTCCAGCAGCAGGTCCTGCATCTTCAAGCGGGTCAGGGCATCGAGGGCGCCGAACGGCTCATCCAGCAGCAGGACGCCGGGCTTGCGGGCCAGAGCGCGGGCCAGCGAAGCGCGCTGGGCCATACCGCCGGAAACGGCGCGGGGCTGGTGCTTGGCGAAGCGGTCCAGTTCCACGAGTTTGAGCAGCTCCGAGACCTTGGCCTTGCCGTCGCTGGCACTCGTGCCCTTCGGCAGGCCGATCGCGACATTGGCCTGCAGGGTCTGCCAGGGCAGCAGCCGGGGTTCCTGGAAGGCGACGGCGCAGCGGTCGTCGATGCCGCGCACGGCGGTTCCGTCGATCAGCACCTGGCCGGTGGAAGCGGCGTCGAGCCCTGCGGTGGCGCGCAGCAGCGTGGACTTGCCGCACCCGCTGGACCCGAGGATCGCCAGGACTTCCCCCGGGCGGACTTCAAAGTTGATGTCGCGGAGCACCACGTGGGCGTCTGCGCCGGAACCGAAGCTGCGGCCAACGCCGTCGAACGTCACGGACAGGGCAGTATCGGGTGCAGTCCGCGCAGCAGCGGACACGGCATGGGAGCCAGAGGAAAGTACAGCAGTCATGTGAACACTCCATCGGTCCTGGCAGTAGCACCCTACGGAAAACGTCCTGGGCCGGGTTAGCGGCCTCCTGCGACGTCCACCTCGCTATCGCAGTGCCTCAAGGAGGAAGCACTCCGACCAGGGTTGCTGCGGCTTCACTGATCCAGGTCTCTCAGCCGCTCGGGATGGTCAAGGCTCAACTAAACGCCCAAGAGTCCGTGTCCGGCAAGTCCCGGCGTAACATTTCGGTTCGGGCCCCGGCCGTTACGCCGCGTGACAGATGGGGGTTGCGGGCACCCCGGTGCTCCGGCGCATACTGGACCCGCAGGATCATGAGTCCCAACGCGAAGCTCTGGCTGGTTGGGCGGCAACCCTCTCCCGTAGCGGGGTGCCCCAGATGACGATCCGGTCGACCGGCAAGACCGCCGGCGGCAAGTACGGCGCTCCCTTCAGCGGTGCGTCCTTTGCGTAAGGGACCCTCATGGACACCACGCCCGCCCGCCACATTCGCTTCAACGCCTTCGACATGAACTGCGTGGGCCACCAGTCGCCCGGACTGTGGCGCCACCCGGAAGACCGCTCCGCCGACTACACCAAGCTCAGTTACTGGACCCATCTTGCCCAGACCTGCGAACGCGGACTGTTCGACGGCATCTTCATTGCCGACGTGCTGGGCACCTACGACGTCTACGGTTCCTCCAATGAGGCAACCCTGCGGCAGGGCACCCAGGTTCCGGTCAACGATCCGCTGCTGCTGGTCTCCGCCATGGCGCTGGTCACCAAGAACCTCGGCTTCGGTGTCACCGCGGGCACTGCCTACGAGCACCCGTACCCGTTCGCCCGCCGGCTTTCCACGCTGGACCACCTCACCGAGGGCCGGGTCGGCTGGAACGTGGTGACCGGCTACCTGCCTTCCGCCGCACGCAATATGGGCCAGGAAGACCAGCTGGAACATGACGAGCGCTACAACCACGCAGATGAGTACCTCGAAGTGGTCTACAAGCTGCTCGAAGGCTCGTGGGAAGACGATGCCGTTGTCCGCGACAAGGAAACCGGCGTGTTCACCGACCCGGCCAAGGTCCACGACATCAACCATGAAGGCAAGTACTTCAAGGTCCCCGGCATCCACATCTCTGAGCCCTCCCCGCAGCGCACGCCGGTGATCTACCAGGCCGGCGCGTCGCCCCGGGGCATCGCCTTCGCCGCGGAAAACGCCGAAGCAGTGTTCGTGGGCGCCCCCACTGCGGAAAAGCTGAAGGCGACCGTCACGAAGATCCGCGACGCCGCTGAGGCCGCAGGACGCGACCGGCACTCCATTAGGATCTACACCCTGCTCACCATCATCACGGCGGAAACCTCCGAGGAAGCCGAGGCCAAGCACCAGGACTACCAGCGCTACGCCAGCCACGAAGGTTCGCTGGCGCTGCTCTCCGGCTGGATGGGCGTTGACCTCTCCACCTACAACCTGGACGAACCGCTGGGCGCCGTGAAGTCCAACGCCATCCAGTCCGCTGCGGCGAATTTCCAGAAGGTGAAGGACGACGGCGAGCCCTGGACGGTGCGCGACATAGCCGAGTCCGCCGGAATCGGCGGTCTGGGACCGCGGCTTGTAGGCTCCGGCGCGGAGGTCGCCGAGGAACTGATCCGCTGGGTGGAGGAGACCGACGTCGACGGATTCAACCTTGCCTACGCCGTCACTCCCGGGACGTTCGAGGACGTCGTCGAGTTCGTGGTGCCGGAGCTGCAGAAGCGCGGCGCGTACCCCACTGAATATGCGCCGGGAACCCTGCGGCAGAAGCTCTTCGGAGCGGGGGATAAGCTGCCCGAAGACCATCGCGGGGCGAAGTTCCGCCTGGCTCCTGCCGTCGCCGGCTAGGACTGGGCTTCCCCGGAGGGTGCCTCCAGGAAAGGTGTTTGTTAGTATCTGCGTATGCACGCAGATACTAATGCTGATGACCTCACTCCCGCGAACGCCTACATTGACGTGGCCGTTGAGGTCTTCCGCCTGCTCGCGGACGCGACACGCATTCGGATTGTGCTGGCCCTGCGTGAAGGCGAACTCTCGGTGAACAACCTGGCCGAAATCGTGGAGCGCAGCCCGGCCGCTGTCTCCCAGCACCTGGCGAAGCTTAGGTGGGGCAAGCTGGTCCGTGTCCGGCAGGACGGGAACCGGGCGTTCTACCGCCTCACGGACGAGCATGCGATGCGGCTGGTTGTCGAAGCCATCCGGCAGGCCGAGCATGCCGTGGAAGAGAAACCCGGGCACCACTCATGATCCGCGTTCTGCGCAATCCCACCTACCGGGCACTGTTCTTAGCCCAGGTGTTGGCCCTGCTCGGAACGGGCTTGCTGACCGTTGCCCTGGGCCTTCTTGCCTTCGACCTGGCGGGCGACTCAGCCGGAGCAGTGCTCGGCACCGCTCTTACGATCAAGATGCTGGCGTACGTGGGTGTGGCTCCGGTGATCGCTGCCCTGGTGGACCGCTTGCCGAAAAAGGCCGTGTTGGTTGGTGCCGATGCGGTGAGGTTCGCGGTGGCACTGGGTCTTCCGTGGGTGACCGAGATATGGCAGATCTACGGCCTGGTGTTCATACTGCAGTCAGCATCGGCAACCTTCACGCCTGCTTTCCAGTCACTGATTCCGGGCGTGCTGCCGGATTCGCGGGACTACACCCGCGCACTGTCACTGTCCCGGCTTGCCTATGACCTGGAATCGCTGCTGAGCCCGGCGCTTGCCGCAGTCTTTCTGACGGTGCTTGCGTACAACAACCTTTTCCTCGGAACCGCGTTCGGGTTCCTCTGTTCCGCGGTGCTCGTCCTGGCGTGCAGGCTGCCCGCCGCTAAGGCCTCAGGGGACGGCTTCTGGACCCGGCTTCCGACTGGAATAAGGGTCTTCGCCCGCACGCCGGCGCTGCGGTTCCTGATGCTGGCCAACATGGTCGTGGCAGCCGGAACGGCGATCGTCCTGGTGAATTCCGTCGTCTATGCGCGCGCAGTGTTCAGGCTGGATGACGCCGCGCTCGCGCTGGCCCTCGGCTGTTACGGCGTCGGCTCGCTGGCTGCGGCCCTCAGCGTTCCGTGGCTGGTGGACCGTTTCGGCGTCATCCGGACGATGCTTGCGGGCTCGGCGGTGATTGTGGCGGGACTTGCAGCAGCCGTCTTCGTGACCGGAATGCTCGCGGCGGGTCCCGCGGGGTGGCCGGCGCTGCTGGCCGCCTGGGCCGTGCTGGGTATGGGAACCTCGCTTGTCAACACGCCCTCATCCCGGCTGCTGGCAGAATCCTCGACGCCGGCCAACCGAAACCTGGTCTACACGGCGCAGTTTGCACTGTCGCACGCCTGCTTCCTCATCACCTACCCCATAGCCGGTTGGCTCGGTGAGGGCAGCCTGCTGGGTGCGGCAGGCGTCCTGACGCTCGTGGCCGCTGCCGGACTGGCCGCGGCGTTGGCGCAGACAAGGAAGAACCATGGCTTCACCGGGCCGCAGCCGGAGCGGCTCGAGCGACCGCGGGGCATTGACCGGGTAGGAGCGCGCTCCTACCGTTGAGGGACCCCCAGCCTCCAGGTAAGGAGAACCCCATGGATCCATCAGCCGAAGCTTCAGGACGTGTGCTTTCCGCCGACGGAACGCCCATTGCGTGGCAGCGCCGGGGGGAAGGGCCTCCGCTGGTGGTGGTGGATCCCGTCATGATGGACCGGACCACCTCGGGGATGGCAGGTGTTGCCGAACTGCTGGCCGCAGGCCACACCGTCTACACGTATGACCGCCGAGGCAAGGGCGAGAGCGGGGACGGGGAGGAGTACACCCCGGAATCCGAGGTGGACGACCTGCTGGCCGTGGTGGAAACCGCCGGCGGCACGGCCGATCTGCTGGGAACCTCCTCCGGCGCCGTCCTCGCGCTCCGGGCTGCCTCGGAGTCCGCGGTCATCTCCAGCGTCATCGCCGTGGAACCTCCGCTCACCGGGGACACTGACGAAGATCCGGACATCCGCCCTGAGCTGGATGAGCTGGTTGCGGCAGGTGACCGGGCAGGAGCCGTTCGGCTGTTCCAGGAGTCCATCGGAGTGCCGGCGGAGATCATCGAGGCCTCGGACCCGGCTCCGTTTGAGCCGGCGGCTCACACCATCTCCTATGACCTGACCCTGCTGCTGGAAACCGACGTGCGGTCCCTGACCGGAATCCGCGTGCCGGTGCTGGTGCTGGCGAGTTCCGGAAGTGATGACCGGCTGCGCGAATGGGCGCGTGAGACTGCCGAGCTGCTGCCCGACGGGTCATTCCAGCTGCTGGAGGGCAGCTGGCACGGGCTGGATGACCAGACCCTGGCCGCCGCCGTCGACGCTTTCCTGGAATAGGTCCGCAGTCTGCCGCGTTTGTACCCTGAGCGTAGGGTGGGAGCCCTGCAGAGACTCAAAGGAGAGACCGCATGGTGCACCTCAACGATCCCGAGGTCATTACCCGGCTGCTCACGGCCAAGGGCCGCTGGGCGGTAGTGGGCCTTTCGAACAATCCGGCCCGTCCCGCCGTCGGTGTTTCACGGTTTGTCCGGGATTCCCTGGGCATGGAGATCATCCCCGTGAACCTTTCCGGGCAGGCCGTCCACGGCCAGCAGGGCTACAGCAAGCTGGCGGACATCCCCGGCCAGGTGGACGTTGTGGATTGCTTCGTGAATTCGGCCAAGGTGGGAAACATCGTGGACCAGGCCATTGCAATCGGCGCCAAGGCCGTGTGGCTGCAGCTGGGCGTGGTCGATGAAGACGCCGTGAAGCGCGCCGCAAACGCAGGGCTCGACGTCGTCATGAACACCTGCCCGGTCATCGAGGCCGGAAGGTTTGGACTCTAGCGACGGAACATCAGACGCTGTCCTGGATCCGCTGGTCCACGGGCAGCGCCCGGTACGCTTTCCAGGCCTGAATCATCTGATCGCGGCTGCCGCCGGGATGTGCTGCATGCCAGTCCCTGGAGAAGCGGTTGAGTTCGAACTGCGGGCTGATCGGCCGCGGGGCGGCATCCCGGGTGGCGTGCCAGTGGTCCAAGGCGGCCGCCAGCGTTGCGGTGCCGTCATTGGCGGCGAAGAACTCCCGCATCGGCGCATCGAAGCGGAATCCGGGACCCAGGGCGTTGACGAAGAACTCCCGCAGCACCTGGCTGCACGGATGTCCCGCCGGAATCACGGTGTGGATGGTCAGCGGCGGTACGAGCCGCTGCCGGGAGCTGCGGGCTGGAGCTACCGGCGCGGGAAGCGGTGTGCCCGCCAGGAATGCGGCGATGCGTTCGGCCAGCTGCTCCTTTGAACCGGCAGCGGATATTTCCTGCGTGCGCGCGAACGCCTGCAGCTCTTCCTTCAGCCAGTACCAGCGGCGGAATTCGGCCGCCCCGAGCGAAGAAGAAAGGGCGGGGCGTTCCGTAGATCTCACGTTCCCATCCTCGCGGATCGGCGGGAGAATCGGTGCTCCCGCGCCGCAGCACGCCCATACGTCTGCACGGGTGCCGCGTGAGATGGAAGACGGCGCCCCGGCGGACGTAACAAAACGGAGTGTGACGCCGGTCGGAGTCACGTACCGACGCATTCGGCCGCACGGGGAAATCTTCTGGCCCCGCCGGTGCCTGGGCGGTTTAGATAGTCCCGTAACCATCCAGAGCGGCTGAGAGACCTGGCTCCGTGACGCCGCAGCAACCCTTCTTCCGCGGGCATACCCGCCGAAGAAGGGTGCTACCGCCAGGACCGATGGAGAAGCACCTGCTCTTTGCGGTCCGCTGCCCCGTGCCTTCCGCACGGCTGCGTGAGCCTGCGGAGGCGTGCACCTCTTCCCGGGCTCAGACCGCAGGAGGACAGCATGATCCGGATCGAAAACGTCTCAACCGTCTTTGGGGGCGGTGAATCGGCCTTCACGGCAGTGGACAACGTCACCCTGTCGATCCCCAAGGGAAGCATCCAGGGCATTATCGGGTTCTCCGGTGCCGGTAAATCCACCCTGCTGCGCAACATCAACCTGCTGGAACGCCCAACGTCCGGCCGCGTGCTCGTGGATGGAACGGACCTCACCAGTCTGGGTGATGCCGAGCTTCGGGCAGCCCGGCATGAGATCGGCATGATCTTCCAGCACTTCAACCTGCTGAACAACCGGACCGCGGCGCAGAACGTGGAGCTCTCGCTCAAGTTCGCCGGAGTGAAGAACGCCGCCGAACGCCGCGCCCGCGCACTGGAGGCGCTCGCCGTCGTCGACCTCTCGGAGAAGGCGGGGACCTATCCGGCCAAGCTCTCCGGCGGACAGAAGCAGCGAGTTGCAATCGCCCGTGCCCTGGCCACGCGGCCCAAGGTGCTGCTCTGCGACGAACCGACCTCCGCCGTCGACCCGCGGACCACCGCCTCCGTGCTGCAGTACCTCAGCGACGTCAACGCACGGTTCGGCATCACGATCGTGGTGGTGACCCATGAAATGAACGTCATCAAGGCGATTGCGGACAACGTGGCCGTGATGGAGGAAGGCCGGGTGGTGGAACAGTTCGCGCTCGCGGAGCTGGCCCGGCCCGGGTTCACGCCGGCCACCGCAATCGGCCGGTACCTGATCTCCGACGAAATCACCCTGGACCGGGCTGCCGGCCGGGAAGGAGCCCGCGTTGCTTGAGCGAATTGCCGAAGTCTGGCCGGAACTGCTCGCCGCACTGGGCCAGACCGGCACCATGCTGCTGGTCGCGATCCCGCTGGCGGTGCTGATCGGCACCCCGCTGGGTGTGCTGCTCTACTCCCTTGGGCCGGACGGGCTGGGGCACAAACCGCGGCTGCACCGGGTCCTGGACTCACTGGTGAATCTGGTGCGTTCCTTTCCGTTCCTGATCCTGCTGATCGCGATCATCCCGTTCACCCGCTTCGTGGTGGGAACAACCATCGGCACCGCAGCCGTGATCGTGCCGCTGACCATCAACGCCATCCCGTACTTTGCCCGGTTCGTGGAGCAGAACATCACCGCGCTCGGCGGCGGGGTAGTGGAAGCGGCCCGCTCCATGGGCGCCACCCGCGGGCAGATTGTGCGGGACGTGCTGCTGGTTGAAGCCCGTCCGGCCCTGATCAGCTCGGTGACCATCATGACGGTCAGCTTCATCTCCTACTCCGCCATGGCCGGCCTGGTGGGCGGCGGGGGAATCGGCGACTTTGCCATCCGCTACGGCTACTACCGCTACGAGACCGGGCTGATGCTCACTGCCATTGTGCTGATGGTCCTGCTGGTCCAGGCCGTGCAGCTGGGCGGCTCCTGGCTCTCCCGCCGCGCCGACAAGCGCCTCTAGCCTTCCCGCTCCTACCGAAAGTTACTTCCATGAGCATTCCCAGTACCCGTTTTCCCGGCGGGCGTCCGCGCCTTCTGCTGAACGCCTTCCTGATGAACACCACCAGCCACATCCGCGGCGGCCAGTGGCGCCACCCCGATGCCGAGCAGCACCGCTTCAACGAACTGTCCTTCTGGACAGACCTTGCCCGGCAGCTCGAAGCGGCGAAGTTCGACGCCCTGTTCTTTGCCGACGTCGTGGGCCTGTACGGGGACCACGACGGCGGCTGGTCATCCCACGTGCGCCGCGGCCTGCAGGTGCCGGCCAACGATCCGCTGCTGCTGCTCGCCGCACTCTCAGGTGCCACCAGGGATATCGGCCTGGCCGCGACGTCGTCCGTGGTGCAGAGCCATCCGTTCCAGTTCGCGCGGCAGCTCTCCACCCTTGACCATCTCTCCGGTGGCCGGGCTGGCTGGAACATCGTCACCTCCGTGCTGGAGAACGCGCACCGCAATTTCGGCGGCGACGGGCTGACGGAACACGACCGCCGCTACGACTGGGCGGACGAATACACCGACGCCGTGTACAAGCTCTGGGAAGGGTCCTGGGATGACGGCGCCCTGGTCCAGGACAAGGCCAGCGGCGTCCACGCCGATCCGGACAAAGTCCACAAGATCCACCACCGCGGCGAACGGTACTCGATCGACGGACCGCACCTGAGCTCACCCTCCCCGCAGCGCACGCCCGTGCTCTTCCAGGCCGGAAGTTCCGGGCGGGGGCAGCAGTTCGCTGCAGCCAACGCCGAGGCGACGTTCATCTTCGCCCCCAACCACGCCCACGCGGCCAAGGTCTCCGCGGGAGTCCGGGCACGCGCCGCAGAAGCCGGGCGGCGGCCCGACGACATCAAGGTCTTCACCGGCCTGTCCTTCGTGGTGGGCGGCACCGAAGCCGAAGCACAGCGGAAAAAGGCCGAGCAGGACGAATTCCTGGACCTGGATGCCGTGATCGCGCACATCGGCGGCGGCCTGGGCATCGACCTCGGCGGCCTGGACCTGGACACCCCGCTGGGGGACGTACAGACCGAAGGGGGCCGGGGAGTACTGCAGGCGATCATCGACTCCACTCCGGGCGGCAATCCCACCCTGGCCGACGTTGCCCGCTACCGCACCGAGGCCCAGCAGGTCACCGGCACCCCGGAACAGATCGCCGATGAACTTGAACGCTGGCAGGACGCAGGGGTGGACGGCATCAACATCATCAACGCCATCCTGCCCGGCTCCTACACCGACTTCATCGACGGTGTGCTGCCTGAGCTGCGCCGCCGCGGCCTGGCACAGAGCGAATACGCCCCCGGGACACTGCGCGAGAAACTCTTTGGCGCAGGTCCGCTGCTGAACGAACGGCACCGGGCTTCGCAGTTCCGCGGCGCCTTCACCCCCGAAAACACCCTTGCAACCCCAGGAGTTACCCGATGACTGCCAGCCTGCTCACCCGCTACGGACACACGGTGCCAGCAGAGGCGCAGCGCTGGTTCGACGTCGCAGACGAGGTCGCGGCCATCCTCGGCGCGGATGCCCTCGAGCGCGACGCCGCCAACAAGCCGCCGTTCACGGAACTGGAGATCCTGCGCCGGTCCGGACTGCTGCCGCTCACCATTCCCGCCCGCTTCGGCGGTGCCGGAATCAACTGGAGCACCGCCTTCGAAATTGTGCAGCGGGTGGCCCGGGCGGACAACTCGATCGGACAGCTGCTGGGCTACCACTACATTTTCCAGGCCTTCCCCTACATTGACCTCGATCCGGAACGCGGGCAGGAACTGGCGGAGCAGTGCCTGGTCCACCAGTGGCTCTGGTCCTCCACCGGCACACCCCAGGGACCCCAGGCCACCGCCGTCCGCACCGAGGGCGGCTACCTGGTCACCGGCAGGAAACCGTTCGCCACCGGCAGCCGGGTCGCAGAGAAGATCTACGCCCGGGCAGTGCTCGACGGCGGTGACCGGCTGGCGCTGATCATCGACACCGCCTCCGACGGCGTGGTGCGCCACGATGACTGGGACGTCCTGGGCTCCCGCCTCACCGCCACCAACACCATCGAGTTCCGGAACGTGTTTGTGCCCGATGCCGAGGTGATCACCAACCTGGGAACCCACGACGGCGAACGCCGCCCGCACCAGGTGCTCACCACCCCCGCCTTCCAGCTGCTCTTCGCCCACGTGTACCTCGCCGCCGCGGAAGGCGCCGTGCTCGCGGCCCGGGACTACACGCTCTCCAGCGCAAGGCCGTGGTTCCACGCCGAGGTGGAATCGGCGTCGGACGATCCGTTTATCCAGAACCACTACGGTTCCTTCGCGGCCCGGCTCCAGGCGCTGGCCGCCGTCGTCGACCAGGCCACCACCGCACTGCAGTGGGCCTTCGACGCCGGGGACGCACTGACTGCCGCTGACCGCGCCGGCGTGGCCGAACAGATCGCCGCTGCGAAGGTCACCGCCCACGAGGTGTCGCTTGACGTCACGGCGCGGATCTACGACGTCACCGGTGCGCGGGCTGCGGGCAGCAAATACGGGTTCGACCGCTACTGGCGGGACGTCCGCACCCACACCCTGCACGACCCCGTTGCCTGGAAATACAACGAACTCGGCCGGTACTTCCTCAACGGAACCGAACCGGTTCCCTCCGCCTACCGCTAAACCACTCGCACTCTTTCAAAGGAAACACCATGGAACGCAGGAACTTCCTCAAACTCGCACTCGCCGGCGCAGGTGCTGCCTCCCTCACCGCCGCTACCGGCTGCGGCCTGACCGGGGGCGCGGCTGCCAGCGGGGACAAGACCATCAAGATCATCGCCACCGAATCCGCTCCCTACCAGGAGCCCACCAAGATTGCGGCCGAGCTGCTCAAGGCCAAGGGGTGGACGCTGGAGGCCACCTACGTCACGGACATCATCCAGCCCAACCTCGCCGTCTCCAACGGCGAGTTCGATGCCAACTACTTCCAGCACGGGGCCTACCTGCAGCAGTTCAACGTGGACCAGAAACTTGAGGTGCAGCCGCTGTTCTACGTTTACGGTTCGCCGGCGGGCATCTGGTCAGAGCGGTACTCCAGCCTGCAGGAACTTCCCGACGGCGCACGGATCGCCCTGCCGGTGGACCCCGCCAACAACGGCCGCGGGCTGGTGCTGCTGCGCGATGCGGGCCTGCTGGAACTCAAGGACGGGGTAGGCGTCATCCACACCTCGCAGGAGAGCATCACCGCCAACCCGAAGAACTTCGAATTCGTGGAAGTGGACCAGCAGTCCCTCTCCAAGACCCTGCCGGATGTGGATGCCGGGGTGCTGTTCGTGCGGCTGGCCGCTGAAATTGGACTGTCCCCGGCCGACGCCCTGGCGTTCGAGGCGGAAGCAGACCAGGTTCCGTTCCGCTGCGTCGTGGCCGGCACCGCGGAGTTCGCCGACACTGAGAAGGCGAAGGTCCTGCAGGAGGCCTACCAGTCACCGGAGGTCCGGGAATGGTTCGCCGGCTACATGGGCGGTGTGCTGCCCACCCCCTGGGATGCGGATCCGCTGGAGGAACTCGACTCCTGGTGGCAGGCCTAGAGCTTGCCGAACCGGGCCCGGATCAGGGCCATATAGAGCCCGTAAAGAACCAGTCCCACCCCGACGGCGCCCAGCGCCAGCCAGCCCAGCGGTGCCTCATGCAGGGTGTGCAGGGCGCCGTCGAGTCCGGTGGACTTCTCGGGGTCAGCCGTCACGGCTGCGGCTACTACCAGTCCGCCAAGGATCAGCAGTGAGACGCCCTTGGCTACGAATCCGGCGATTCCGGTGGCTGTAGCCGTACGCTGCCAGGTCCGTTCGGGAATGGGGCCAAGGTCCTTCCGGAACTTGCGGGTGGCGCCCTTGTAGATGAAATAGACACCGATCCCGGCGATTACCGCTCCGGCCAGGCCAACCACTACCTGTCCGGCGGGCTGGCTGAGGATGCGTGCCGTCCAGGTGACCTGGCTCTGTTCGCTGTCGCTGGAACCGCCGAGTGCAAAAACCCCGAAGCTGACGCCGATCGCGCCGTAGACAACCGCCGACCCGGCGTCGGTTGCCCGCTTCTTCCAGATTTCCTTGCGGTCTTGGCCCGAATCCAGGAACACGCGTGACGCCTGGAACAGTGCAAGGGCTAGGCAGCCCAGGAAGCAGGCCCAGATCAGGAAGATGCCGCCCGGCTGGTCGGCGAGGGCTGCCACCGCTCCGGAGGAATCGGCATCACCGCCGCCGCCTCCCGCAATTTGAAGGGCAATGAAGCCAATGAGGGCATGCAGCACGCCGCTGGCCACGTATCCCATGCGGGCGGCACGCTCGAAGGCCTTTGAATCCGCAGCGCGTTCGGCTGTCCGGGCGATCCTGCCTGTGCTCCCGCTCTTACGATCCGTAGCCAATCGGTCCTCCAAAGGGTTGCCGGCGGCAGTGACACCGCCGGTGGAATTATTCGTGTGCTTAGTAATTTGTTTCCATCCTGCCATCTGTGGTGCCTCTGACCTACCGCGGGTTAGGGTCGATCCATGGATGCCGTATCGCTGAGGGAGTATTGCCTGTCCCTGACCGGGGCCTTCGAAGACTTCCCCTTTGGGCCGGAAACCTCTGTGTTCAAGGTGCGTGCAGGTGGCCCCGCGCGGCCGGCAAAGATGTTCGCGATGAGCACGCTGGAAGCGGATCCGCTGATGATCAGCCTCAAATGCGAACCTGAACTGGCACTGCAGCTGAGGGCAGCCCATCCGGAGATCAGCGGGGCGTGGCACATGAACAAGACCCACTGGAACCAGCTGGATCTCACCGGCGAGCTCGAGGAAGAACTGGTGCGGAACCTGGTGGAGGACTCCTATGACCTGGTGGTGGCCTCGCTGCCGCGCCGGGACCGCGAGTCACTGGCCTGGAAAGGATTGGCGGAAGGGTGAGCAGTGCCGGGTTGACCTACCCGGACGCCGGGTTCACTGACCGGCCGTATCCCCAGACTCTGGAAGGCGGCTGGCCGGAGGGATACCGGCTGGTGCTGCGGTCAGTGCGTCTGGATGTGCCGGACCCCGCCGCTGCCTTCCTGCGCCTGGCCGACGGGATACTGAGCTGGGGGCTGCACCGGGAGAGCGGGCTGCGGGTTGCCGCGGATACCCCCAGGGCTGCTGCCGGTGTGGAGATGGCTTCCGGAGTTGGTGTTGGTCCGCTGCGCTGGCAGGCGCCGTGCCGGGTGCTCTGGAGTGCGGAGCCGGTGCTCGACGGCGGTGTTCCGGTTCCCGGCCAGCGCGCAGGATTCGGCTACGGCACCCTGCGCGGGCATCCCGAAGCGGGAGAAGAAGGGTTCTACGCGGAGCTCACATCAGACGGGCAGCTGTTCTTCAGGGTTGCGGCGTACAGCCGGCCGGCCAACTGGTTCGTGGCTGCTGGCGGCCCGGCCAACCGCTGGACCCAGGAAATGATCACCCGCCGCTACTTCCGGACCGCCCGGCGTCTTGCCGTGGGCGGGCAGCAGCCTCCGAGCGGGGGATAAATAGCCCGCACAAAGGTGCGGCCCTACCAGGTCAGTCCTCGGCGTCGGGCAGCTGGTCCTTGCTGTGCAGGACGAACGCGAACGCCGGTCCGGAGAATTCAACCGGCATGAACCCTGCGGTCAGGAGCAGGGAGATTGAAGCTTCATTCGCTTCGTCGGTGTATGCGGTAACGCACTCGACGCCCGGCTGGCTCAGAGCAAACCTGCTGAGGGCAATGAGCGCTTCCGTGGCGTACCCGAGGTTCTGCCGCGACGGAACGATGTTGTAGGTGACTTCCAGCGCGCCGTCGAGGGGCGGACCCAGGAAGCCGATGGTCCCAACCACCAGCCCTCCGCGCTCGCGGATGAGACGGGCACCAAAGACACCGGCACGCGGGCCCAGCAGGCCGGCCTGGAAAAACTGCAGTGCGGCATCTTCATCGACGCCCTGCGGAAAGTCGTCCGCCCACAGCTCGCAGCGGGTGCCGACAATTAGTGCGTCGACGTCTGCCGCCGACATCTCAGCCAGTTCCAACCGCTCAGTCAGCAGGCTGCTGGCGGGTACCGGCTCATTCGAAAGGATGGTCACGGCAATATTGTCCACCATCCAGACAGGTGCTCCGTTCGCGGAGGAGGCACTTCCACCCGGAGTCCGGGGAAGGGGCCCAAGCCGCACATCCGCAGGCCGCACTCGCATTGGAAGGCGGCGTAACACTTTGGCACGCAACGTCATTGGCCTTCATGTCCTACCCTCCGCGGAACCCTCCGCGGCATACTCGTCTGCAAGATCACGAGTCCCAACGCAAAGCTCTGGCTGGTTGGGCGGCAACCCTCTCCCGTAGCGGGGTGCCCCAGATGAGGATCCGGCCGGCACATACGGTGCCCGGCAAGTACGGCCCCCCCTCGGCGGGCGTCCTCCCAACATGGTGAGGTGCTGCGCGCCGTCGGCAGGCGGGTGCCATGACTGAAGGATGAAACATGACCATCGCCACCAATGAAGTTACCCTGCAGGCAGCACGCTCGCCGTGGAGCGGACATGCTTCCCGCGAAGAGCTGGTCCACTGGCGCAGGACCGCCGAAGACGTAGCCGCTGCACTCTCCTCGGATGTCCTGGAGCGGGACCGTCGAAACGCCGATCCGCACGCGGAGGTGCAGCTGCTGCGGGAATCGGGCCTGCTGAACCTGCTCATTCCGGCAGTATGGGGCGGCGGGGACGGTCACTGGGAAAGCGCACTGAACGCGGTGCGCATCCTGGCCAGGACTGATGCCTCGATTGCGCAGGTCCTTGCCTACCACTACGCCAACCTCGGCGCCGTGGTTTTCTACGGTGATCCCGGGGTCCAGGAGCGGCTGCTCCGCCGCTCGGCCCAGTCTGGGTGGTCATGGGGGGATTCCGTGAACCCGGTGGATCCCAGCCTGGAACTGATTCCGGACGGCAGCGGTTACCGGCTGCAGGGTACCAAGCACTTTTCCACCGGTGCGTCCGTGGGCAATGCCATCCTGGTCAATGCGGTTGTTACCGGTGGCGAAAACAACGGCAAGCTCCTCGCCCTCGTCGTCGACCACGACCGGAGCGGAATCGAGTACCTTGGCGACTGGGACGCCCTGGGCCAGCGACTTTCCGCAAGCGGCTCGGTGAAGTACAGCGGCGTCCTCATTACTCCGGAGGACATCATCGGGGAGGTGGGCGAGGAACCGTTCTCCACTCTCGTCACGCCATATATCCAGCTGGCCTTCGGCAACCTCTACCTCGGCATCGCCCAGGGTGCGCTGGAACGCGGGCGCGGGATCACACTGGGACGCAGGAACGCCTGGTTCCTCAGCAAAGCGGAAACCTATGCCCAGGACCCGCTGACCCAGCGCATCTACGGCGAACTGGACTCGCGCATCGCTGCCGTGGAAGCGCTCGCGGACCGGACGAACCACCGGTTCGACGGCGCAATAGCCGCAGGCGGACAGCTCACCGCCCAGGCGCGCGCAGAAATCGCCATCGAGATTGCCCGGCTCAAAGTGGTTTCAAGTGAAGTGGGTGTGGACACGGCTAACCGGATCTTTGAGGTGACCGGATCCTCGTCTGCAAAGACAGCGGTGGGACTGGATCTCTACTGGCGCAACGTCCGGACCCACAGCCTGCATGACCCGGTGGACTACAAGAAGGTGGAAGTTGGTGCCCGCTACCTGCTTGGCGAAGTCCAGCCCATTTCCCTCTACACCTGAGACCGGTCCTGCACATTCTGATCAGCCGCAAAAACAGGAGCACCGCTATGACAACCACCCTCACGGAGAACTCCGTGGCTTTTGATGCCGCCGCCGCCAGGTACCGCCCCGTCTTTGCACGGATCGCTGCTGGGGCGCTCCGCCGCGAACTCAGCCGCGAGCTGCCGTTCGAACCGATTAGCTGGCTTAAGGAAGCCGGCTTCGGTGCCGCCCGTATCCCGGCCGAATTCGGTGGTGACGGACTGAACTGGGTTGAGTTCACTGAGCTGCTGATCGAATTGGCAGCGGCGGACAGCAACATTCCGCAGGCGCTGCGCGGGCACATAGCCCTCGTAGAGGACCAGCTGTACCACCACGGCCGCGGCGCGGACCGCAGCACCTGGCTTCGTCGCTTCGCCACCGGGGAACTGGCAGGCAACGCCTGGACGGAGCCCGGCGCCGGCGGCACAGCGACCATTCTGGCGGAATCCGCAGGAAAACTGGTGCTCAACGGCCTGAAGTTCTACACCACGGGAACCATCTTTGCCGACTGGATCGATGTGACAGCGAAGCGGCCGGACGGTTCAGTGGTGTCAGTGATCGTCTCCACTAGGTCCGGCGGAGTGGAGACGCAGGACGACTGGGACGGCTTCGGCCAGCGGCTGACGGGCAGCGGCACCACCGGTTTCAAGGACGCGGAGGTGGACCCTGCGCACGTCTTTGCGTTTGGTGACCGGTTTCCGTACCAAACTGCCCTCTACCAGCACGTCCTGCTGGTCAGCCTCGCAGGTATCGCGCGGGCCGCGGCCGAAGACGTGAGCCGTGCCGTCCGGGAACGCAAACGGGTCTTTGGCAACGGCAATGCGCCGCTGGTCCGCAACGATGCACAAATACTGCAGGTGGTCGGGGAAATCAGCGCCAAGGCGTACGCGGCCGGTGCCACTACGGTTCAGGTGGCGCGGAGCCTGGACCGCGCATATGTGGCCCGGAACGCGGACAGCGGCAGCGAGAAGGCAGCCAACATCGATGCTGAGCTCGAAGCCGCGCGCGCGCAAATTGTCCTCAGCACGCTGGTGCCGGAGGCCGCGGGCGCCATCTTCAACACCCTGGGAGCTTCTTCCACCAGAGCCGGCGCTGCCCTGGACCGGCACTGGCGCAACGCGCGCACGGTGGCTACCCATAATCCGTTTATCTACAAGGCCAGGATCGTCGGGGACTGGGAGGTCAACGCCGCGGAGCCGCCGTTCGTCTGGGGCATTGGCGTTGCTTCAGCTGACGGCGGTACGGCTGGCTAAGGCTCCGCGGAACACAAAAGCACCCGCCCGGCATGCCGGGCGGGTGCTTTTGCAGAGGGATGGTTAGCCGAAGTGCTTCGGCAGGGTCCCCTCGTGGGCTTCCTTCAGCTCATCGAGCGGCAGGACGAAGTGTCCCTGGAAGTCCAGCGCACCGATCTCGGTGTCCACGACGCCGATGCGGGAGTGTGCGAAACCGCGGGCGGAGCACATGTCCTTGAACCGGACTTCCTCGCTGCGGGCCACGGAGACCACGGCACGGGCCTGGGACTCGGAGAACAGCAGCGTGAACAGGTCCACGCCGTCGCGCTCAGCCACTTCATCCAGCCCGATCCGGGCGCCGACGCCGAAACGCAGCGCCATCTCGGACAGCGCAGCCGCGAGGCCGCCCTCGGAGAGGTCGTGCGCGGCGTCGATCATTCCGTCGCGTGAAGCGTTGATCAGCAGGTCGCCCAGCAGCTTCTCGGCCTGCAGATCGACCTTCGGCGGCTGGCCGCCCAGGTGTCCGCGCAGGTTGGCGAACTCGGAACCGTCCAGCTCGTCGCGGGTGACGCCCATCAGGTAGATGGCCTGCCCGTCTTCACGCCAGCCCGACGGCGTGCGCCGCGCAACGTCGTCGAACACGCCCAGCACGCCCACCACGGGGGTGGGGTGGATGGCGACGCCGCCGGTCTGGTTGTAGAGCGAAACGTTGCCGCCGGTGACGGGCACGCCAAGCTCCTGGCAGCCGTCGGCCAGGCCGCGGACCGCCTCGGCGAACTGCCACATGACCTCGGGGTCCTCGGGGGAGCCGAAGTTCAGGCAGTCGGTGACGGCCATCGGACGGGCGCCGGAGGTAGCGACGTTGCGGTAGGACTCGGCGAGGGCCAGCTTGGCGCCCTCGTACGGGTTCAGGTAGGTGTAGCGTCCGTTGGCGTCGGTGGAGATTGCGACGCCGAGGCCGGTCTCCTCGTCCACGCGGATAACGCCGGCGTCGTCGGGCATGGCCAGTGCGGTGTTGCCCTGGACGTAGCGGTCGTACTGGTTCGTGACCCAGGACTTGTCGCACATGTTCGGGGACGCCATCAGCTCCAGTACGGCGTTCTTCACGGCTTCGCCGCCGAAGGGACGCTCTTCGCCGAAGGAGTCTGCCTGCACGCCGTCGAGCCACTCGGGGCGGTGGAACGGCCGGTTGTAGACCGGGCCTTCGTGTGCAACGGTGCGCGGGTCGACGTCGACAATCGTCTCGCCGTCCCAGTCGATGATCAGCCGGCCCGTATCGGTGACTTCACCGAGCCAGGAGTATTCGACGTTCCACTTGTCCATGATCGCCTCGAACGCTTCGACGTTCTCCGGGGTCACGACGGCCATCATGCGTTCCTGCGACTCGGACATCAGGATTTCGCCCGGGGTCAGGGACGGGTCGCGGAGCAGGACCTTGGTGAGTTCAACGTGCATGCCGCCGTCGCCGTTGGAGGCCAGTTCCGACGTCGCACAGGAGATACCGGCCGCGCCGAGGTCCTGGATGCCCTCGACCACGGAGGCCTTGAACAGCTCCAGGCAGCACTCGATGAGCACCTTTTCAGCGAACGGGTCGCCGACCTGCACGGCGGGGCGCTTGGAGGGCTTGGCGTCGTCGAAGGATTCTGAAGCAAGCACCGAGGCGCCGCCGATGCCGTCGCCGCCGGTGCGCGCACCGAACAGGACCACCTTGTTGCCGGCGCCGGAGGCGTTGGCCAGACGGATGTCCTCGTGCCGCATGACGCCCACGGCCAGCGCGTTGACCAGCGGGTTGCCCTGGTAGACGGAGTCGAAAACAACTTCACCGCCGATGTTGGGCAGGCCCAGGGAGTTGCCGTAGCCGCCGATGCCGGAGACGATGCCGTGCACCAGGCGGGCGGTGTCCGGGTGGTCGATCGCACCGAAGCGCAGCGGATCCATCACGGCCACCGGGCGGGCGCCCATGGAGATGATGTCGCGGACAATGCCGCCGACGCCGGTCGCGGCGCCCTGGTAGGGCTCCACGAAGGACGGGTGGTTGTGGGATTCGACCTTGAAGGTCACCGCCCAGCCTTCACCGATGTCCACGACGCCGGCGTTCTCGCCGATGCCAACCAGCAGGTGTTCCTTCATCTTCTCGGTGACCTTGTCACCGAACTGCTTCAGATGCACCTTGGAGGACTTGTAGGAGCAGTGCTCGGACCACATGACCGAGTACATCGCCAGTTCCGCGGCGGTGGGTCGGCGGCCCAGGATTTCGACGACGCGGTTGTATTCGTCCTCCTTCAGGCCCAGTTCGGCCCAGGGCAGCGGGGTGTCCGGGGTGGACGCCGCATGCTCAACGGTGTCGATGTTGAATTTCTTCTGCTCGGCGGTGGAGTTAGCGGACACGGTCATTATTTGCCTCCGGCAACGAGCGAGGTGAGTACAGAGGTGAAGACGCCGATCCCGTCGGTGCCGCCGCGCAGTGCGACGTCCCCGCGGGCAGAGGAGTCCGGGCCGAAGCCGGCTTCCACGGCGTGCTCGGGGTGCGGCATGAGGCCGACGACGTTGCCGGCGGCGTTGGTAATGCCGGCGATGTCGCGGCGAGAACCGTTGGGGTTGAAGCCGTCGTAGCGGAAGACCACGCGGCCTTCGCCTTCCAGCTCGTCCAGGGTCTTTTCGTCGGCGACGTACTGGCCGTCCTGGTTCTTCAGCGGAATGACCATGCCTTCGCCCTGCGTGTAGCCGGAAGTCCAGGCTGTGGCGTTGTTTTCCACGCGGAGCAGCTGGTCGCGGCACATGAACTTCAGGTGGTCGTTCTTGATCATGGAACCGGGCAGCAGGTGCGCTTCGGTGAGGATCTGGAAGCCGTTGCAGATGCCGAGGACGGGCATGCCGCCCTTGGAAGCGTCAACGACCTTTTCCATCAGCGGAGCAAAACGGGAAATGGCGCCGGCGCGCAGGTAGTCGCCGTAGGAGAAACCGCCGGGGATGATAACGGCGTCGACGTCGTGCAGGTTCGCGTCTCCGTGCCAGAGTTCGACGGCGGTGCCGCCGGCCAGGCGCACGGCGCGGGCGGCGTCGCGGTCGTCAAGCGTGCCGGGGAAAGTGATGACGCCAACGCGGACGGCGCGCAGGGCAGCGTCCTCGGGCGCGGCGGAGTAGTCGCCGATCAGCGGGGTGCTCAAGACTAAGCCTCCGAAATAACTTCGACGCGGGTTACGTCTTCGATGACGGGGTTGGAGAGCAGCGTGGACGCGGCAGCACGGGCCTGCTCGAGGATTTCCGGGGTAACGTCCCCGTCAACCGTGAGCTCGAAGCGCTTGCCCTGGCGGACACCGGAGAAGCCGGTCAGGCCAAGTCGGGGAAGTGCGCCGGCGATGGCTTTGCCCTGCGGATCCAGGATCTCGGGCTTGGGCATGACGTCAACAACGATCCGGGGCATCCGGTAACTCCTGTGAGTGAAAGGGGTGGCCGCGGACCTTGCCGTCTCACGCTGATTCAGCGCTCCGCGAGCTTGCTCCTTCATTCTAAGGCCGTACAGCGAGATAGCAGAAAGTGCCCGTTACAGGGCTGAAAAGAGCACTTTCTGACATGTCGATTTGGTGCCGGGGGATGGAAGGGACTAATGGTTCAGCAGCCGCTGAACGAACGCGAGGGTGCGTTCCTGCCTGGGTGCGGCAAGTACTTCCGACGGCGGACCGGACTCAACCACCACCCCGCCGTCCATAAAGACAACCTGGTCCGCGACGTCGCGGGCGAAGCGGAGTTCGTGGGTCACCAGAAGCATGGTCCAGCCCTCGGAGGCGAGCTCGCGGATGGTTTCCAGGACTTCGCCAACCAGTTCGGGGTCCAGTGCGGATGTCGGTTCGTCGAAAAGCAGCAGCCGGGGCTTGAGGGCCAGGGCGCGGACAATACCCACACGCTGCTGCTGCCCGCCGGACAGCTCGTTGGGGTAGGCGCCGGCTTTGTCTTCGAGTCCCACCCGGGAAAGCAGGTCCATGGCGTCGGCAGAGGCTTCGGCTTTTGGGCGCCGCTGAACCCGGACCGGTCCTTCAATGACGTTTTCCAGCACGGTACGGTGCGGAAACAGGTTGTAGTGCTGGAACACCATGGCGCTGTGTTCGCGCAGTCCGGAGACTGCTGACCGGGGAGGCTTGGCGCCGAAATCCACGGTCTCACCGCCGTCGAACCGGACGGTGCCTGAATCCGGCACCTCCAGTCCGTTGAGGCAGCGGAGCACGGTGGTCTTTCCCGAACCACTGGGACCAATCAGTGCCACGACCTGTCCCCGGGGGATTTCCAGGTCGATTCCCTTGAGGACTTCAACGCTGCCGAACCGCTTGTGCAGCCCCCGGGCGCTCAGGACCGGGGTGCTGCCGTCTTTCTCAGTTTGCGACATGGCGGTCGAGCCTCCTCTCCAGCGCCGACTGTCCGGTGGAGAGGACGACGCAGATAAGCCAGTAGATAAGGGCAGCCTCGATGTAGATGACCATGAACTCCTGGCTGAAGGCCGCAATCTCCTGGGCCCGGCGGAAGAGCTCCGTCACGAGGATCAGCGAGGCCAGTGAGGTGTCCTTGACCAGACTGATGAAGGTGTTGGACAGCGGCGGCACCGAAACCCGGGCGGCCTGGGGGAGGATCACGCGCATAAGCGTCTGCGCCGGAGACATCCGGATGGTGTAGGCCGCTTCCCACTGCCCGCGCGGCACCGAGAGGATCGCAGCCCGGATCACTTCCGCGGCGTACCCGCCCACGTTCAGCGAGAACGCGATGATGGCGCTGGGCCATGGATCGACCAGGACTCCGATGGATGGCAGGCCGTAGAAGATGACGAACAGCTGAACCAGCAGGGGCGTGCCGCGGATGATGGACACGTACGCCCGCGCGATTCCGGACACCAGCCGGATTTTGGACAGCCGCATCAGCGCAACACCCAGGGCCAGCACCAGGCCGACGGCGAAAGAGATGAGGGCCAGGGGAATGGTGCCGGTGACGGCGCCCTGGAGCAGGGGCAGGAAGGAAGCGGCTATGAGGTCCCACGTCGGCTGGTCCACGGCGCCCCCTTACTGCGAAACGTCTTCGCCGAAGTACTTCATTGAGATCTCTGCCAGGGTGCCGTCCTCGCGCAGTTCCTCCAAGGCTGCGTTGACGGCGTTCCGCAGTTCAGTGTTGCCCTTGGCGAAGGCAAAAGCCATGAGGGCCGGGTCATCAGTTTCGGCAGCGACCTGAATCGGCGCGTCCGGAGTCTGCAGGATGTAGTCCAGGAAGGTCAGGCGGTCATTGATGGTGGCGTCCACCCGTCCCTGCTCCAGCAGGGAGACGGACTGGGCCCAGCCCTCGACTGCTTCCACGCTGGCACCGTTTTCCTGGGCCAGCTCGTACCAGTTGCTGGACAAGGACTGTGCCGTTGTCTTGCCCGCCAGGTCGGTGAAGGAGGTGATGGAGGTGTCTCCCTTCGGCACCACTATCACCCCGGGACTCACCGTGTAGGGATCGGAGAACTCATAGGAATCCACTCGCTCAGGTGTGATCGACACCTGGTTGGCGACCATGGCGAAGCGTCCCGCGTTCAGGCCGGCGAAAAGCGCGTCCCACGGCGCTTCCCCAAACTGAGCTTCAACACCGAGTTTCCCGGCGACGGCTTCGGTGATCTCGACGTCGTATCCGGTCAGGTCCCCAACGCCGTCCGCATGGAAGCTGAACGGTCGGTATGTACCTTCCGTGCCCACTACAATCCTGCCCTGGTCCTGGATCGCATCAAGGCTGGTCGGAGTTCCTCCGGCGCATGCCGTCAGGAAAATCGATACGGCACCGGCTGCCAGGGCAGCCGCGATCTTCAGCCTTCGCATATGAGCCTCCAGAGTTTGCAGTGGCCGGAAACAGGCGGAGCGCCTCCGGACAATCCGGAAGCGCTCCCGCCCAGGCCCCGGCGGCTAGGCCGGGAGTTCGATTTGGAAACCGCAGTCGCAGCGCAGAATGTTGATCTCCAACCGTACGTCCCCGGTGTCCGCATCCGCTTCGGTGCTGAGAGGTTCGGAGAGGGAAACGGTCCGGGTGTCCTTCGGCTTCATGGGTTCGCCGCAGTGAAGGTATTCGGTGGTGTCAGCCGGCTCGGCAGTGGCCACGCGGGCCCACAGCGGCGAGTGGCGGACCGGGTGCCCGTAGAAACGGTCGCACTCGCCGCAGGTGTAGCTGATTTCAAGGAATTCCGCCGCATCGGCGGTCCTGGACGGCTCCACTGATTCGATGATGAGGTACTCATCGGTGCCGCAGTACGAGCACCACGGCACGTACTCTGCGGGTGCCTGCATGCCGGCATCTGCCGGGCACTGCGGGTCTTCGGGTGTTGCTTCGATCGACAATTTGGTTCCTCCGGTTAAGCCCGGTGCGCCTGTCCCGGCGCGGTCCGTACGTGGATAGTAAGCAAGCTGATTCAATATTAGACCTAAGGGTGCTTACTATCAAAGCTGGAATGGCCTGGATCACAGTCGGTAGAGTGGGCCGGTGAAACTCGTCGCCGCCCGACCGGGCCTCATTCGGCTGTCCATGAACCTCTGGCCGCCTTTCCTCTTCTCCGGCATCAAGATCACGGAGCTGCCCGAAGACTTCCTGTCCGCCACGGTCCGCCTGCGCCTGCGCTGGTGGAACCGCAACGTTGCGGGGGTGCTGTTCGGCGGGAGTCTCTTCGCCATGACGGACCCGTTCTGGATGATGCTGCTGCTGCGGCACCTGGGAAAAGAGAACGTCATCTGGGACCGCGCGGCCGAAATCGACTTCATCAAGCCGGGCAAGGGAGACGTGGTGGCGCACTTCGCCATCACGGAGGCGGACATTGAGCGTTTGCGCACGGCTGCAGCCGGCGGAGCCAAGGTGCTTGAGTGGTTCACCGTGGAAGTAAAGGATTCCGACGGCGACGTGGTGGCCCGAGTCCGCAAGCAGGTCTACCTGCGCCGTAAGCGCGAGCTCTCTGCAGCGGCTGAGACCGCTACATTGCCGCCATTGCCGGACCAAGCAGTCCGGTAAGGGCCTCCCACCGGCTGATCTGGCAGCCGTTGGTTGCCGCGAATTCGGCGTCCACTGTTTCGCCGTCCACCGTTCCGGTTACTGCTGCCCGCTGGGGGCCGCCGTACTGCATGGTGCAGGCAGTGTCCGCGGGTGGTTCCGCAAAGAGCCGGATCCCGCCGTCCGCCAACGCTGCGCATGCTGCTGCCGGGTCGGGGGCGCCCGATTCACCTGCCGGTGCTGCGCCGTCGCACTCCAGGGTCCAGGTGTCCGTGACCGACTCGCCGTCGGACATCATTTCCACCGTCAGGGACGTGGCTGCTTCGGATGCCGGGCTGGAAGCGGACGCGGAGGGTGACGACGCCGGTGAGGAGGAGGCGGGTGCGGTGCCGGGGGTCGAATCGGCGCATCCGGTGAGGAGGACGGCGGCGGCAGCGAGCACAAGGGCTGGGCGGTGCAGACGGATCGGCATTTCGGCATAACCTCCGGGAGTGAATTGGCTACAGCCTAGCCAATCGCCGGCAGCGGAGGGCCCACCTGCCTGCTTGCCGTGGAATTACGACGGCGCAGGTGCGGCTTTCGCGGCCCGGGCCTGGGCCGCGTAGTACGGACCCTGGTCCAGGTAGCGGTCGTCGAAATCCGGCATGGTGCCCCCGGTACGGGCGGCGGAGAGCCGGTCAAGGTAGTACTCCCAGCCCGGCCCTGTGTCCTCAGCGGCAGCCGGATCCGCCAGATGCTGGATGAACTCAAGGGCGGTGGCGCCGCCGTCGTCCCAGAGACGGATTTCGAGGTCCCAGCTTCCACCCTCGTCCTCCATCAGGACCCGCACCCGTTGGCCGGCGGTGCAGTCGACTACCCGGGTGCTGCTGTGCGGCTGCCCTTCTTCATAGAGCATCTGGGAATCGAAGGATGATCCGGTGCCGGGGGAGCCGTCCCAGCGGCCAATCCACGCGGCGGCCTGATCCGGATCGGCGAACGAATGCCACACTTCTTCCGGCGGTTCCGCCAGGCGGCGGGTCAGGACCAGGTTGTAGGACTGTTCTCCGGTGCGGTGGACCCGTCCAGTGGGCTGGGACTGCATGGCTTCTCCTCGAGGGAATCAAGCAGGTCCAGGATGCGGGCCCGCTGCGCCTGGGATTCTGCGCTGAATCCGCGCTGGGCGGAAGCGTACTCGGCCCGGCCTTCCGGTGTTTCCACCCGAATTGGCTCGTACCCCCAGTCCTGGAGGTCGTACGGGGAAGCCCGCATGTCCATTTCACGGATGCGCCAGGCCAGTTCGAAGCAGTCCATCACCAGTTCGCTGGGCAGCACTGGGGTGAGCTTGTAGGCCCATTTGTAGAGGTCCATGTTCGCGTGCAGGCAGCCGGGCTGTTCCAGGTCCCGCTGGTTTTCGCGGGTGGGGGTGAGCTCATTCAGCTCCACGGCCTGAGGGGCGTAGAACCGGAACGCGTCAAAGTGCGTGCAGCGGATCCTGCTCTTCTCCACCAGGTCATTCGTCCCCTGGGCGCCCAGCCGCAGGCCGAGGTAGTCATGCCGGATCCCGTTCACCTCGGACCTGTAGGCCATGGCCCACTCGTGCATGCCGAAACAGCCCAGCGACGGTTTCCGGGCAGCGGTGCGGGAGAGCAGCATCCTGGTGAAGTCCGCCGCGGGCCCACGGGCGGCGGTGAATCCGGCCCAGTCGACGGTGACCGCCGGTGTATCCCTGGCCAGTCCGGCGGCAGCCAGTTCCTCCTGCGACAGTGAGCGGTAGAACTTCCAGGACTCACGCTCCGCTGCGGCGGCACCGGTAAGGACGACGCCGGCACCCGGGTGCCAGCGCATCAGCTGGCCGGGTTTGTAGGAATAGTAGGTGAACAGGAAGTCCTCAACCGGGTGTTTGGTACCGGCTGAGCGCCGCTGCAGGAACCCTTCGGTGAACGGCCGCACACGCTGCTCATGGGCGGCCTGCCGGGGTAGCCACTGGTCCTCGGTCAGCACGGCGGGATAAGGGAGGCTCACAGTCCCATTATCCCGCCGTGCCGCCCAGGGTCCTAGCTGACCGGGGCTCGGCGGTGGTCCCCGGACGCCCCGCTGCCTCGATCCTGGCCGGAGTCACCGTCGCCTGCGTCTGATTCCGTGGCGGCCGCGGAGTCGTCGTCGGCCGTCCACCCGTCAGCGTACTCACCCGATTCGTAGTCGTACTCCACAGGTTTTCCGTCTTCGTCGGTGCGCTGGTACCAGTCCGTGACGGTGCGGTCGTGGGAATCGAAGTCGGCTCCGGCCCCCTGCCCATGGGGTGTTTTCTCCACCGTGATGGCGAAGTCGTCGCCGTGCTCGTCGATCCCGGCGCGGACGGCGTTCTCCAGGGCAGCCGTTGCATACTCCCGGCGGATAATCAGCGGATCGGTTTGCAGGTCCCGGATCAGGGCAACCATCATCAGCAGCAGGATTACCGCGAACGGCAGGGCCGAGACGATGATCAGGTTCTGCAGCCCGGACAGGGCCTGGTTCCCTCCCACCAGCAGCATGACCACGGCAATGCCCATCATGGCCAGGCCCCAGAAGACGGTGACTTTTCGGTCAGGGTGCGGTTTGCCGCGCTGCGACAGGCTGCCCATGACCAGGGAAGCGGAGTCCGCCGAGGTAATGAAGAAGATGGCGATGCAGAACATCGCCAGCAACGGGGTGATGGTACTCAGCGGCAGCCCGTCCAGGACCTGGAAGAAGAGCGATTCCGGAGCGCCGTCGGCGGAGATGTCCATGCCCTGCATGCGCATCCAGATAGCCGTACCGCCGAAGACGCCGAAAGCGATTACCGAGACCAGGGTGGGCACCACAAGCACGTACTGAACGTATTCACGCAGTGTCCGGCCGCGGGAGATGCGCGCCAGGAAGATGCCGACGAATGGGGACCAGGAAATCCACCAGGCCCAGTAGAAGACGGTCCAGTTGGCCGAGAAGTCCGCCGCTTCGGCACCCCAGGACGGGCCCTTGCTCATCAGGTGCAGGAGATCGGACAGGTATTCGGCCAGCGAAGAGGGAATGAGGTTGAGCAGGAACAGGGTTGGCCCGGTCAGGAAGATGAAGGCGACCAGGATGATGGCAAGGGAAATATTGACGTTGGAGAGCCAGCGGATGCCCCTGCCGATTCCGGAGACTGCCGAGGCGATGAATGCTGCCGTCAGGATGGCGATGATGCCGATCAGGACAGCGTTGGGAAGCCGGCCGATGCCGCTGATAATCTCCACGCCCCGGCCAATCTGCAGGGCGCCAATGCCGAGGGACGCCGCCGTGCCGAAGAGGGTCGCGATGATTGCGAACATATCGATCAGGCGCCCGGCCACGCCTTCGGTCTTCCGCCGTCCGAGCAGCGGGGTGAAAATGGCGCTCATGAGGGGCACCCGGCCGCGCCGGAAGGAGCCATAAGCAATAGCAGCGCCGACCAGCGCGTAAATCGCCCAGGCATTGAGGCCCCAGTGAAAGAAGGACTGTGCCATGGCCTTGTGCAGCGCCACCGCGCTTTCGGGGGCTGCCTCGCCGGGGTTTGGTGTCATGAAGTAGGTCAGCGGCTCGTACGGTCCGAAGAAGAAGAGGCCGATGCCGATTCCGGCGGAGAACATCATGGCGACCCAGGAGAAGGTTGAATACTCCGGCTTTTCGCCGTCAACGCCGAGGGGAATCTTGCCGTAGCGGCTGAAGCCGACAAAAAGCATGAAGACCAGGACCACGGCAATAAGTGCGCTGAAGAGCCAGCCGGTGTTCGTCACAACCCAGCCCAGGGCCACATCGGAGACCGACTTCAGCGATTCCGTGGAGAACACGCCCCAGGCAACGAAGCCCAGGATGAGAACGGCGGCAACGCCAAATACCAGGGGATCAGTGCCGTAGCGTACCCGCTGCTCGTCGACAGCGATGCCGGGAATCAGTCCGGGATGGGTGTCGTGCGGGTATTTTTTCTTTTCCCTGCGCAGGGCACGGGCAGCGCGCTGGCCTAGTGTGGCCTTTTGCGGTGTTGCCCCCGATGCCCCGGGACCGTTTGGGGATCCACCTCCCGCGCTGCCGGCGGGTGTCGCGGGGGGTGTTTGGCGCCGCGATGAGGGGGGTGTTGCCACGGGAATCTTCTCCTTGTGGGCGGAGACACCCCCGCCCATTTGGTGCTTTATGTGGGACGCGAAGAAGAGTAGTTCGATTCGTTTTGCAGTTTTGACTTATAAGGTGGCTTATATACCACGTTCTGATCGTTAGCGGTTCGTTATTCTGTGCGTACTATTGTGCTCCTTGGAGTCCTCGATTTGCACATTCACTGCCGTGTGTGGCGGTCCGGAAGCTGGGTGGCCTGGATGAGCCGGCGCATGGTGGTGTTCAGCTGGCGGACTTCCTCCCGGGTCAGCTGCAGCCGCTCCAGCATGGCGGCCGGTATCTGCGTCGCCTGCTGGCGGAGCGCACGCCCCTTTCCGGTCAGGTCCACCGCCAGGGCGCGGTCGTTGCCGGGAGCGCGGTTGCGCTCCACCAGACCCGCGCTTTCCAGTCGCTTCAGCATGGGGGAAAGGGTGGCCGGTTCCATCAGCAGGGTGTCCCCCAGGTTGCGGACCGTGCGGGGGGAATCTTCCCAGAGGGCCAGCAGTACCAGGTACTGCGGGTGGGTGATGCCCAATTCATCGAGCACGGGCCGGTACGCCCCCACGACGGAGCGCGACGCGACGGACAGGGCAAAGCAGAGCTGGTGTTCGAGCAGCAGATCGTCGTCTGCGGTGCCGGTGTCCATTGAGGTCCTTCTTCCCTGTCTGCCGGTCCCAGCGGCTGATGCCACAAATGCTTAGTGCACTAACAATTAGCGTACTATAGGCGACAGGAACACCTCTGAAAGGGACGTCTTATGGCAGCCAGGGAAAGCTTCACCGAAAAATTCATGCGCGTGACCGGCAAGGCACGGCTGATCTTCGGGCCGGCGCAGAGCTCTTCCCTGACCCATGACATGACTGAGGAAAATAAACGGCTCCTCGAGGCCCAGCAGGCCGAGGAGAAAGCCATGTGGGAGACTGTCACCCGCGCTGACGGCAGCAGCTACATTCTGCCCCGCAAGAAGGACTGACCTCCCCGGAAGTTTCGGCGCAGCGGCTCTTTTGCCCGGCCGCGATCCTATCCTTGAGGCACTTATCGTGTCCCTTAAAGGAGGGGATCCAAATGGCAACTGTCGTACCGGATCCGGGCAGCGGGCAGGAACCGCGTTTACCCGAAGATGAGATTCCGGAACCTTCGCAGATCGAACTGCCCGACTACGCAGTCGAAATAGACAGCGAAGGGCACCATTACGGGGTGGACCGCGAGTACATCAACGGCAAGCCGCACCGCGAGCCGGCCGAACCGGTGGTGTATCCGGACTACATGCATTCGCCGCTCTTCCGCGAACACCTGTACTGAGAGCCCTGGTGCCGGACCTCTGAGTATCGGGATCCTGCGCTGCCTGGAAAACACGAAAGGCGCCCGGTTGTCCGGACGCCCTTCGAGAGATGGCTGGGACTAGCGGCCGGTGCCGCCGTACACGGTGGCCTCTGCTTCGCCGTCGAGTCCGAAGGCAGCGTGCACGGCACGGACCGCGGAGTCGAGCAGGGCTGCGCTGGTAACCACGGAGATGCGGATTTCCGACGTCGAGATCATGTCGATGTTCACGCCGGCCAGGTGCAGGGCCTCGAAGAACCTGTGTGAGACGCCCGGGTTGGAGCGCATGCCGGCGCCGATCAGGGACAGCTTGCCGATCTGCTCGTCGTAATCGATGCTGTCGAAGCCAACCTCTGCCTTGGCCGCGTTCAGCGCAGCCATCGCAGCCTGCCCGTCAACGATGGGCAGGGTGAAGGAAATATCCGTCTTGCCGGAGCCCTTGGTGGAGACGTTCTGCACGATCATGTCGATGTTCGTGTTGGCTCCGGCCACGATTCCGAAGATCTCCGCTGCCTTGCCGGGAATGTCCGGAACGCCCACAACGGTGAGCTTGGCTTCGGAGCGGTCATGCGCGACGCCGGAAATGATGGGCTGTTCCAAGGGTTCTCCCTCTTGAATCTTGATCTTGTCATCCGGGCTGGGCAGCACCCAGGTCCCTTCGTGCTGGCTAAAGGAGGAGCGCACATGCAGCGGCACACCGAAGCGCCGCGCGTATTCAACGCAGCGCAGGTGCAGGATCTTCGCACCGGAGGCTGCCATTTCCAGCATTTCCTCGCTGGAGATCTTCTCGATCTTCTGTGCGTTGTGGGCAACGCGCGGATCCGCCGTGTAGATGCCGTCGACGTCCGTGTAGATTTCGCAGACATCGGCATCCAGGGCGGCGGCAAGAGCGACGGCGGTGGTATCGGAACCGCCGCGGCCCAGGGTAGTGATGTCGTGGCTGTCCCGGCTCATGCCCTGGAAACCGGCGACAATCGCGACGTCGCCCTTCTCAATCGCGGTCTTGATGCGGTGCGGTGAGACGTCGATGATGCGCGCCTTGCCGTGGATGGCATCGGTGATCATGCCAGCCTGGCTGCCGGTAAAGGACTGGGCGGAAGCGCCGAGTTCGTTGATGGCCATGGCCAGCAGGGCCATGGAAATGCGTTCGCCCGAGCTCAGGAGCATGTCCATCTCACGCGGGTAGGCCCCGGTGGTAATCTGTCCGGCGAGGTCCAGCAGTTCATCGGTGCTGTCGCCCATGGCGGAAACCACCACAATGACGTCGTTTCCGGCCTTTTGGGTATCCACCACGCGCTTGGCGACGCGCTTGATGCCTTCGGCGTCCGATACGGAGGACCCGCCGAATTTCTGCACTATCAGGCTCATGCGTACACGCTCTCTGGAACTCTTCCAAGTTGCTGCCGGGGCGGCCTTTGGCTGCTGCGGCACTAAATGTCCGTGGAAAGGGCCGCGCTCGGCGGCCAACCTTCAAAGTCTATAGCGGGGCCGCGGCACCACTGAAATGATGCCGACATGCCGCTCAACCTGTACTTAACGAACCCGTCGGAAGAATAGTTGCCGCATGCGCGGCGCCGGAACCGGCGGTCTTTACCGCGCCTGCCTCACCGTGTGGCAAACGGGGCAGATAGTGTGACCGTATGGGGACTACTGAGACCGGCGGCATATCCGCCCAGGACGTCAAACGCAGCTTCGGCGCAGTGCAGGCCGTCCGCGGCATGAGCTTTGAAGCGCCGGCGGGAGCGGTCACCGCGCTGATTGGACCGAACGGATCCGGCAAAACGACGCTGCTGCTGATGCTGGCGTCCCTGCTGGCACCGGACTCCGGAACGATTCGCATCGCCGGGGCAGATCCGGTGGAGGATCCGCTTAGCGTCCGCCGCTCCGTCGGCTGGATGCCGGACACACTGGGCGTCTGGGACTCGCTGACCGCCACCGAAATCCTGATCACGATGGGCCGGCTGTACGGAATGGCCCCGGCAGCGGCGGCTTCCCGGGCCGGTGAACTGCTGGAGCAGGTGCGCCTGGCCGATCTGGCGCACAAACCCGCACGCGTCTTCTCACGCGGACAGCAGCAGCGCCTAAGCCTTGCCCGGGCCCTCATTCATGACCCGGCCGTCCTGCTGCTGGATGAACCCGCGTCCGGGCTCGACCCAGGCTCCCGCGTGGAACTCCGGCTGCTGCTGCGCCGCCTGGCTGCGGACGGCAAGACCGTCATGGTCTCCTCCCATGTGCTCTCCGAACTCGACGAAATGGCCGACCGGGCCGTGTTCGTTTCCGGCGGCGAGACCGTCAAGACACAAAACATGGACGACGTCGGAACCCAGCTGCGCTGGTACGCGGTCAGCGCGGGGAACACGGGAGCACTGCTGCGGGCCCTCGAGGCCGGCGGGCTGACTCCCGATGTGGGAGAGGGAACCCGCCGCCGGCACGTCCGTGTCCAGCTGGCAGGTGAGGAGCAGGCCGTTGCGGTCCTGCGGCACCTGGTCCAGTCCGGCGTCGACGTTTCCGCTTTCGCCCCGGCAACCGGAGCATTGGAAGAGACTTACATGAGCCTGGAAGCAGGGAAGGCATGAGCACAGCGCTCGCACCGCGGCAGGCGGGACTCGGTTACTTCAGGGGCGTTGGAACCGTCTTTGGGCTCGAAATGAAGCAGCGCCTCCGATCCAGGGGCTGGTATGTGCTGCTGGGCGTCTGGTTCGTAGTGATCGGACTGGTGGCAGCCTTCACGGCGTGGGTTGCGGGCGAGGAGCCCAGCGCCGGACAGGTCCTGTTCGAGCTGATGGTCGCCTTTGTGCTGTTCTTCGGGCTGCTCGTGGCTCCGGCGCTCTCCGCGAACGCAGTCAACGGGGACCGGGCCGCCGGAACACTGGCTGTCCTGCAGGTGACCCTGCTGCGGCCCGGTCAGCTGCTGGCCGGCAAATGGCTTGCCTCCTGGGCAGCGTCCCTGGGTTTCCTGGCGGCGAGCCTTCCCTTCCTGATCTGGTCACTGGCGCTCGGCGGAGTGGACCCGGTGATCGCCGTCGTGTCCCTGCTGATGCTCGGCGTCGAACTGGGCCTGGTGTGCGCGATTGGTGTGGCCGTGTCCACGCTGGCCAACCGGCCGCTCTTTTCGATCGTGGTGACCTACATGCTCGTGGCGCTGCTCTCGATCGGTACCCTCATAGCCTTCGCCCTGAGCACACCGCTGGTCCGCGGAACTGCCGAAGCAAACACCCCGATGTGGGCGGAGACTTACACGTCACCGGCTGCGGAGGAACCGGGCTTTACCTGCGAGGGTCCCATGTACGAGGTCGAGGTTCTCCACACCGACCGGATCGCCTGGATCCTGGCTGCCAACCCCTTTGTAGTGCTGGCAGATGCCCTTCCCTACGGCGAGGGCAGCCTCAGCGGCGGCCCGCTGGAAGGCATCAGCGAAACGGTGCGCTATGCCCAGGGCGGCTCCGAATACAGCGGGCCGCTGTGCGTCAACGGAGAGGCTCGGAGCCCGTCTGCTCCCGCGCCGTCGTCGTCGTTCCCGATCTGGCCGCTGGGACTGGGAATACAGGTCCTGGGGACCGGGATATTGCTCGTGCTGGCCCGCCGCCGGCTGGTGACGCCTGCTCGGAAGCTGGCCGCGGGAACCCGTATCGCTTAGCTGTTCGGAGCGGCATGCTGGTCCCGAGCGTTTGGCCGGTGCGACGCCGCCTTTCCGCAGTACAGCTGGCGCCGATTTCCTCCGTGTGGGGACATTCCTGCCAGTTTGGGACATTCCAGCCGTGGCGCCGCGCAGGAATGTCCCAAACCGGAAGGCATGTCTCAAAGTGCAGGGAAAGGGCCGGGGATCAGCGTCCCAAATCGGCGGAAATGTCCCAAAGACCAGGGGATTGCCGGCGGATGACTGCCCAAATCGGAGGAATGTCCCGAACCGGCGGAGACCAGCGCCGAGTGATTCCAGCCTTCACCGCACCGCCAGCACGACGACGCTGGCCGCCGCACCTCTGGCATGACCGACCCTGCGGTTCGACCCTTAACTGAGGCTGCGGCGTCCTTCGAAGGCGCGGCCCAGCGTGATTTCGTCGGCATACTCCAGGTCTCCGCCCACCGGCAGGCCGGAGGCGAGGCGGGTGACGGTGATGCCAAGGGTCTTGAGCATCCGGACCAGGTACGTGGCTGTTGCTTCGCCTTCGAGGTTCGGGTCCGTGGCGATGATGATCTCGCTGATCTGTTCATCGGAGAGACGGCTCAGCAGTTCCCGGATACGCAGCTGGTCAGGGCCGATGCCGGCGATCGGGTTAATCGCCCCGCCGAGGACGTGGTAGCGGCCGCGGAAGGAACGGGTGCGTTCGACGGCGATGACGTCCTTGGACTCTTCCACCACGCAGATCATGGTGGGGTCCCGGCGGGGATCACGGCAGATGTTGCAGGTCTCCTGCTCGGTGACGTTGCCGCAGACCTGGCAGAACTTCACCTTCTCCTTGACGGTGACGATCGCCGAAGCCAGCCGGGACATGTCCTCGGCATTGGATTCAAGGATGTGGAACGCGATCCGCTGGGCCGACTTGGGGCCCACGCCGGGGAGGCGGCCCAACTCGTCGATCAGTTCCTGAACCGCACCTTCGTACACGTGGCCTTCTTAGGGAAATAGTTGTTGTTCCGGCTGGTTGCTGCCGGCTAGCGGTGGACGCCATGGCCGTCGAGGCTGCGTTCCTCAATGAGCCGGCCGCCCAGGATCCGTTCGATTGCCTTGCGGCCCACCAGTCCCGAATCTTCAAGAGTTACATCGTCGGCACTGGGAACGTCTTCGACGTAGCCCAAGTCTACTTTGCCGCGGGCTGCGGCAGCCGGAGCAGTGCCGTTGCGCTGGGCAGCCTCATGAAGCAGCTGCTGGTAGCGGCTGAGTTTCTGTCCTGGTGCCGGCTGCTGCGCGGCCGGAGCTCCCTGCCCATTGTGCCCGGGAGCTGGGCGCTCCTGGGCCGGTGCAGCGGAAGGGGGAGCGCCGTGCTGGGCGCCGGCGGGGGGACCCTGGGTGGCGTTCCGGCCGGGCAGGTGTGCACTGGCTCCGTGCGCGGCTGGAGAACCCTGGCCTGCAGCTGAGGGATTGCGGCCCGCTGGAACGGCCTGTCCCGACGCGGCGCGTGCAGTGCCCGGACGGGCGGAAGTGGTTCCAGCCCAGTTGGTGCTTGCCCATTCCTCGTCGCTGACTGCACTGCTGACGTGGATGTCATCGGGGACAGCAGCGGTTTCCCAGGCATTGCTTTCAGGTACGTCGGCCGGCTCCGAAGGTTCCTGCGGCCAGTCCTCAGGCAGTGGGGCGGTGCGGCGCGGCGGAGTTGTTGCGCCTGCGGGCCGCTGCCGGTCGTCCCGGGCTTGAGGTGCAGGCTGCGGACGGGCAGGATCCGGGCGACCGGGTGACTGCTGTGCCGGTGACTGTTCTGCCGGGGCCTGGGGTGCCTGGCCATGGGGCGCCGAAACGTGGGTCGCCGAAGCTGGTGCCGAAGCCTGGGCTGCGGGCGCCTGCTGTTCTGCAGATGCAGATGCAGATGTAGGTGCGGATGCAGCGCGTGATTCGGCAGGAACGGCGGCGGCCGGGGCATCCTGCACAGGACCGCTGCCGCTATCGGCGGTGGCCCGGCCAGGGACAGCTGCAGACGCACCGGAGTGAGCCTGGGGCTGCGCCTGTGCCGGGGCGTTGGACTGCGGCTGAACCGGCGGGGTTACGTCAGCCGGTACTGCTGCCGGGACGGTCGGCGCTGGCGCTGTGGCGGCCGGTGCCTGGGCTGCCGGTGCCGGTGCCTGTTGTGACTGGACCTGCGGAACCGAGGCTGCTGCCTGGGCAGTGGCCTGGACCTGAGGGGCCGGTGCGGGAGTCTGCGCCGGCGGGGTTAGCCGGCTACCAGCTTTTGGGCCGGGTTCACCCGCTGCCGCGGAACTGTCGTGAACGGCGTTGACCTGGCAGTCCACACCCAGCACCTGATGGATAGCCTTGCGCAGGTTCTCCAGGTGGTCCGGCCGGTTGAAGTTGGTCGCAGCACCGGGGTTCGAGAACGCCAGTTCCAGGACCCGTCCGTCAAAGGCCCTCGGGGAAGCGTTCTTGCTGACGTTCAGCCAGGTTGCCCTGCGGATGCTGGTCAGGGCGTCCATGATTTCCGGCCAGGCACGGCGGATCATTTCAACTTGCCCCGCGCCGCCGGCTGCAGGTGCTGCGGGCGCGGCGCCCTGCTGTGCCGGGGCCTGCTGCTGTGCCGGTGCCTGATGCCGGGTTGCCTCGCTGGGTGCACCGGAAGGCTGGCCCTGCGGCGGGACCTGCCGGGCCGGCTGGGTTTGCTGCTGGGCAGGCCCGCCGGTGGGCTGCCCCTGCGGTGCACCGGCAGGGGAGACGCCGGACTGCGGAGTCCGGCCTGCGTCAGGACCGGCCTGCGCGGACTGCCCCGAGTCGGGACGGGTTCCCTGTGCAGGCTGCTGCACCGGCTGCGAAGAGGCCGCTTCACGGGACACGTCGTCCCATGTCCGCCCTGAGGCAGCGGGTGCAGCAGGGGTGGCAGGAGCACCGTTGCCAGGCGAAGTAACGGAGTCCGCAGCCGGAGTTGCCCACGTTCCTCCCCAGTCTGCGGAACCACCGGAGGAAGGTGCTGAAACAGGGGAAGGTGCGGACACAGCGGCCGGGGCTGCCGTCTCCGGGGTTTCGGGTGCGGCCTGAGGAGCTGCGGTCCGAGGAGAAGCTGCCGGCGCCGTCGTCGGGCCTGAAACCGGCCGGACAGCCGGGCGGCCGCCCGCCTGGGAGGAGGTGTCCTGCGGCATAGCCTGCGCGGCGTCGCCTGCGTAGCTGAGCCGGCGTTCGATCCGGTCCACCCGTGCAGCGGTGCCGCGCTCGGACTTGTCCGCCGCGGGAAGGAGGATCCGCGCGCAGAGCAGTTCCAGGTGCAGGCGCGGGGACGTAGCCCCCGTCATCTCCGTCAGCGCGGTGTTGGTGATGTCGGCAGCGCGGGAGAGCTCAGCCCCGCCGAACTGGGAGGCCTGGGTGCGCATCCGGTTGATCTGGTCTTCGGGAACTCCGCGGAGCACCGCAGCGGCGCTGTCCGGCATCGCGCTGACCACAATAAGGTCGCGGAAACGTTCCAGCAGGTCTTCCACGAAGCGCCGCGGATCCTGACCGGTCTGGATGACGCGGTCCACTGCGCTGAAGACCGTGGCGGCGTCGCCGGCGGCAAAGGCATCAACAACGTCGTCGAGCAGCGCAACGTGAGTGTAGCCAAGCAGGTTAACGGCAAGTTCGTAATCGAGCCCGGCTTCCCCGGCGCCTGCCATCAGCTGGTCAAGCACCGAAAGCGAGTCGCGCACGGACCCGCCGCCGGCCCGGATAACGAGGGACAGCACGCCTGGAGCCACCGGCACGTTTTCCTGCACGCAGAGCTTTTCAAGGTAGGCCAGCAGGGGTTCCGGCGGGACCAGCCGGAACGGGTAATGGTGTGTGCGGGAGCGGATGGTTCCAATGACCTTGTCCGGTTCCGTGGTGGCAAAGATGAACTTGATGTGTTCCGGCGGCTCTTCGACGATCTTCAGGAGGGCGTTGAACCCGGCCGAAGTGACCATGTGGGCCTCATCGATGATGAAGATCTTGTAGCGGTCGCGCACGGGGGCGAAGGTGGCACGTTCGCGCAGGTCACGGGCGTCGTCGACGCCGCCGTGGCTGGCCGCGTCGATCTCGATGACGTCGAGGCTGCCGGCACCGTTGCGGGCAAGTTCAACGCAGCTGTCGCATGTTCCGCACGGGATCGGCGTGGGGCCCTGGGCGCAGTTCAGGCAGCGTGCAAGGATGCGGGCAGAGGTGGTCTTGCCGCAGCCGCGCGGACCCGAGAAGAGGTAGGCGTGGTTGACGCGGTTCTTTGAGAGGGCCGCCATCAGCGGCTCGGTGACATGCTCCTGGCCGATCACGTCCGCGAAGCTCTCGGGACGGTAGCGGCGGTAAAGGGCTGTACTCACAGATAGAACCCTATCGGTTGGCACTGACGGTTCGCATCCGGACCCGGGGCGGTGGAAAACCGCCGTTTCCGGATAAATTAAAGACCCCCCATGCACCTGCCAGAGCCCGCTTACCCTTGCTACCTTCCGGTCCTGGGGGAGTTCACAGGATGACACCACATGAGGGGCCGGAAAACAGTCTACCCGATTTTTCAGGCGCCCTTTCCGTCCTGCGTCCGCTCCTGGGAGTTGTTGCAGCCGTGGACCATGCAGAGGAGAGCGGATGTACCACGCCGGCTCAAAAAGCGGCGCGGCGGCTCCAGTCTCCGGGGCGTTTGTTGTGTCATGGACTATGGCAATCATCCTGAAGACTCCCAGGCCGCCGGAGCTGCCGGAGGTTGCCCGGACACTGGGCGCCTGGCAGCTCGACTGGCTCCCTGTTCAGCTGCATCCGGGAGATTTGGGCTGGGCGTGGCAGATCGGTGCCCGGAATCTGGCTGCCCGCCTGAGGGTTTGGGCCAGAGACGGGAAGATGCTCGCCGTCGGTTTCCAGGACGGTGCTTCGCTGCTGCGCGTGGCAATAGACCCGGAGGCATCACTGGACGCCGAACTTGCCGCCCGGATAGCGGCAGACGCCGCAGATCCGAAACGCGGAGTCCTGCCGGCCGGTGAAGCGTCCGTGGAGGCACGCGTAGGAGAAGCGCTGCGCCAGAGCATTAAGGAGGCGGGCTGGACCCCGGGGGAGCTGTGGACTCCCTTAGTCCGTGAGCTTGGTCAGCCGGTGGAAGACCCCGGGCTGCGGCTGGAAGTGGTTGGACCGAACCTGGCCCAGACACGGGTGGAGGTACAGAACGCTTCCTTCGGGACATCCAGGTTCACATTGGATCGGTGGCACACTATGGCCGCAGGTCCGCTGTATGCCCAGGCGCGCCGCCTGCTGGCCTACGACGCCGCCGGGCGGGCGGTTGCCACTGCCACGGTCTGGTCGTCGGGTCCGGGCAGCCCGGGGCTGATCGAACCTATGGGAGTGCACCGCGCCCACCGGGGCCACGGCCACGGCAGGGCAATTACCTTGGCGGCCGCCCTCTGCCTGCAGCAGCTGGGTTCCTCCACCGCGGTTGTGTGCGCGGAGTCCGCGAACAAGGGAGCCACCGCCACTTACACGGCTGCCGGGTTCAAGCCCTTCCCCGTAGTTGCTGACTTCCACCGCGGGCTGTAGCGCTCCGCCGCAAACGTTTTACGCAGGCACTGTTCAGGGCCCTTATATAGGCGTACGTATATAGGTAAGGGAGGAAGCCGGGAAAGACGGTTCGCAAGGGCCGCGAGGAGGGGTCGCGCAGGTGTCCGAGACCACATCCTGTGGATTTGCACGGGTGCCCGGGCACGTGTAATGTTTTCTGAGTCGCCGCGGCCGGGACGCTCTGCTGGAAAGCATGAAGCGCCCGAAGCATGGCGGCCAAACCCCAACTTCCTTTTGATGGTGGATCTGCTGCGCGCCTTGTGTGCCGGCGGGAAAGCCTGGGACTGGATGCTGGGTTCGGAAGGGCTTTTATAGCCGGTTTGGTGGGAATTCTTCGGAATTCACCGAATTGCTAAAACGGCCTGGATGGAATATGCTGGTAAAACACCACAGCGGTGCGAAAAGAAAAGAAAGTTTCCGGTTGGGAATGGTTTTTCTGAGTAGGCCGGATGTGCCTGTTGTTTGAGAACTCAATAGTGTGCCAAGTT
>NZ_LKIU01000005.1:687493-690460 GCF_001307035.1 Arthrobacter sp. Edens01
TCAGGACCGCACCCCCTGGAACCAAACACAGGTTCCCCCTTGGGACACGGGGGGAGTCCTGGGAGGGCCCGCACCCGTGTGCGGGCCCTGCCCTGTTTAACCCCTGGTTCCTTACCCGACGCCGGCCGATTCGCGCAGCGGCCAGGCACGACAGTCCGTCCATAGAGCAAGCCTGCTGCCCGGTGCCGCTGCTGTCCGGTTCGCGCCGCCGGCCAAAGCATGCCGGTCCGGGCCGGGGAAGTCCACCGTTCCCGGAGAACTCCCGCTCCGGAGAAGAGAGCCCGGGCCTGGACCGTCTCACCGCGGCTATTAGCCTCCGATCTGGGACACCCCTGCCACTCTGGGACCTTCCTGACCCGGCGCCGCGCAGGAAAGACCCCAACTGGCAGGAATGTCCCCAACCGCAGGAAAACGTCCCAGAAGACCGTCCCAATACGGAGGAATGTCTCCAAACGGAGGACAACACCGTTCAGGACCCACCCAATACTGAGGAAAGTCCCAACTGGCAGGAATGTCCCCAACCGCAGGGAAACGTCCCAAAAGAGCGTCCAAGTACGGAGGAATGTCCCCAAACGGAGGACAACACCGTTCAGGACCCACCCAAAACGGAGGAAAGTCACAAACCGAAGGTCAGTGCCAACCAGGGGCGGCAAACGGGAGCAGGCGACGGCGGACCCGGAGTGGGAGACTATGGCACGGACTACGCCGCACTCTGCCCCGGCGCGGGCGCGAGACACATGACGACGCAGAACCTCACTATGCAAAAACCGTCGATTCCGGTTCCTCCCTACTCGGACTCACACCGTGTGTCACGCCTTCACATCAGTATCGAGAGATGATTCGCCTTCCTCCCTTCTCATATTCAACGCGCGGCGCTAGCCTCACAGGCCACGGAGTCTCCTCGCGGCTGGTATGCCTGGCCTGCGGCGTTCATCACGTCATCACTCGAAAGAAGGAACCTCATGAGTCTGCGTTACCGATCCGCCCGCGGTGCGGGCAGCGACCGTTACCTGAGGCGCTGGAAGGGCAGGGGCGCCGGCGTCGTCGGTCTCCTGGTCTTCCTCTTTATGCTTTTGCCCTTTGCCGTGCCGGCGCAGGCCGTGTTCTCCGGGGAATCTCCGGGGGCGGAAGTCCCGTCGGACATCACGGAAATCACCATGACCGGCACCGGCGCGGGGCAAGCCGTGACCGGCGGACTGCCTACTGGGGCCTTCGACCCGACAACCGGGTATCCCGAAGACGTGCCGGCGGGCTACGAGCCCGCCAACGAAGGGTTCGCCGGCATCATCATTACTGTTGACGCAGTCGGCAACACACAGCAGATGTACTGCATCGATATCCGGACCTCCACGTACACCGGTTTGGGATACGAGAGCGGCACCTGGGATGAGTCGAATGTGCCAAACATCGGCTACGTCAACCGGGTACTAAACAGCTACTACCCGGACCAGCCGGGGCTACCGGACGCGCCGTCGGACAATGTCCGGGCTGCAGCAGTGCAGGCAGCTGTGTGGTTCTTTAGCGATGGCTACGTCCTTCAGGACACTGACCCTATTCGTCCTTACACGGCTGCCATTGTCGCGGATGTACTCGCTGCAGGACCGCTGACTGAGCCGCCGGCACCCAACGTAGCGATTGACCCGCCCGTAGCTTCAGGTCCGACCGACGGCGTCACCGGTCCATTCACCATTACCTCCGATGCCGCTACAGTCACCGTTGAGGTGCCGGAGGGTTACACCCTCTACACGGATCCTGCGGGCACGGTCCCCCTGGCAGGCACGACCGTAGCTTCCGGAACGCAGCTGTGGGTAGGGAATGACAATCAGACCACGGAGCCCGTGGTGCTGACAGCCACCGCAGTAGTTCCTGTCCAGACGGGCAACGTTTACCTCTATGCAGGCAACAACCCCCAGGTCACGGATGCCCAGAAACTGATCCTGGCGGCAGACGCGCAGATCGAGTCAAATGCCCAGGCAACGGCGGAGTTCTTTGTCGCCGGGGACCTGACGGTCAGCAAGGCCTTCGCCGGTGAGGGAGCTGGTGCCCAGGGTGCTATCTCACTGCTGGTGGACTGCGGTGCGTCCGGCGTCTTCACATTCGAAATCCCTGCCGGCACCGATACCCCGGTAACGGAAACGGTTACCGACCTCCCGGTGGGAACGGTCTGTGCGGTGACCGAGCCGGTATCGGGATCAACTTCCGAGGTGACTGTCACTCCCGTTCTCCCGGAACCGGTGACAATCACCGACGGCGAGAACTTGCTTGCTGTCACGAACACGGTTGACTTCAACCCGGGCAGCCTGCTGGTGACCAAAACCATCACCGGTACAGGTGCAGGGCTGCAGGATGACATCGTGATCCATGTCCAGTGCGGCGAGGGAGTAGTGGACGAGGTCTTCGTACTGGCAGCCGGCACTACAGCGGGTGAATACACCCAGCTCTACGAAGGCATCCCGGCCGGGACGCTGTGCAACATCTCCGAACCGACCTCAGGAGCGAACGAAGATGTCACGGTTGAATCCACGTTTACCGGTGAAGTGGCGATCCTCCCCGGGGCAACCCAGGCGGCAGGGGTTACCAACCTGTATGCACCGGTTCCAGTCAGCGAACGGCTGCCCAAGACGGGTGCCGAATCAATGAATATGGTCCTCATGGGCGGAGTGGCAGTAATTGCCGGTTCAATGCTTGTCCTGGCCTCTCTCCGGCGCCGGCAGAGCCAAGAGCCGTAACCCGGAATAGCGTGTCCGGAACCGGTCCCCTCGGGGGCCGGTTCCGCTGCGGTCAGAGCGATTTGCACGCAGGCGCAAACCTGTGTAAAGTCTTCTGAGTCGCCGCGGCCGGGACGCTCTGCTGGAAAGCATGAAGCACCCGAAGCATGGCGGCCAAACCCCAACTTCCTTTTGATGGTGGATCTGCTGCGCGCCTTGTGTGCCGGCGGGAAAGCCTGGGACTGGATGCTGGGTTCGG
>NZ_LKIU01000005.1:690799-692687 GCF_001307035.1 Arthrobacter sp. Edens01
CGTGGGTGTGGATGGTTTTTTTAGCTGGTTTCGAATTTAGTGCATGACTGTGCAGCCAATTTTCCTTGGCTCCGGTTGTGTGTCTGTAACACATTTACGGAGAGTTTGATCCTGGCTCAGGATGAACGCTGGCGGCGTGCTTAACACATGCAAGTCGAACGATGACTTCTGTGCTTGCACAGAATGATTAGTGGCGAACGGGTGAGTAACACGTGAGTAACCTGCCCTTGACTTCGGGATAAGCCTGGGAAACCGGGTCTAATACCGGATACGACCTCCTGGCGCATGCCATGGGGGTGGAAAGCTTTATTGCGGTTTTGGATGGACTCGCGGCCTATCAGCTTGTTGGTTGGGGTAATGGCCCACCAAGGCGACGACGGGTAGCCGGCCTGAGAGGGTGACCGGCCACACTGGGACTGAGACACGGCCCAGACTCCTACGGGAGGCAGCAGTGGGGAATATTGCACAATGGGCGAAAGCCTGATGCAGCGACGCCGCGTGAGGGATGACGGCCTTCGGGTTGTAAACCTCTTTCAGCAGGGAAGAAGCGAAAGTGACGGTACCTGCAGAAGAAGCGCCGGCTAACTACGTGCCAGCAGCCGCGGTAATACGTAGGGCGCAAGCGTTATCCGGAATTATTGGGCGTAAAGAGCTCGTAGGCGGTTTGTCGCGTCTGCTGTGAAAGCCCGGGGCTCAACCCCGGGTCTGCAGTGGGTACGGGCAGACTAGAGTGATGTAGGGGAGACTGGAATTCCTGGTGTAGCGGTGAAATGCGCAGATATCAGGAGGAACACCGATGGCGAAGGCAGGTCTCTGGGCATTAACTGACGCTGAGGAGCGAAAGCATGGGGAGCGAACAGGATTAGATACCCTGGTAGTCCATGCCGTAAACGTTGGGCACTAGGTGTGGGGGACATTCCACGTTTTCCGCGCCGTAGCTAACGCATTAAGTGCCCCGCCTGGGGAGTACGGCCGCAAGGCTAAAACTCAAAGGAATTGACGGGGGCCCGCACAAGCGGCGGAGCATGCGGATTAATTCGATGCAACGCGAAGAACCTTACCAAGGCTTGACATGAACCGGAAAGGCCTGGAAACAGGCCCCCCACTTGTGGCCGGTTTACAGGTGGTGCATGGTTGTCGTCAGCTCGTGTCGTGAGATGTTGGGTTAAGTCCCGCAACGAGCGCAACCCTCGTTCTATGTTGCCAGCGGGTTATGCCGGGGACTCATAGGAGACTGCCGGGGTCAACTCGGAGGAAGGTGGGGACGACGTCAAATCATCATGCCCCTTATGTCTTGGGCTTCACGCATGCTACAATGGCCGGTACAAAGGGTTGCGATACTGTGAGGTGGAGCTAATCCCAAAAAGCCGGTCTCAGTTCGGATTGAGGTCTGCAACTCGACCTCATGAAGTTGGAGTCGCTAGTAATCGCAGATCAGCAACGCTGCGGTGAATACGTTCCCGGGCCTTGTACACACCGCCCGTCAAGTCACGAAAGTTGGTAACACCCGAAGCCGGTGGCCTAACCCCTTGTGGGAGGGAGCCGTCGAAGGTGGGACCGGCGATTGGGACTAAGTCGTAACAAGGTAGCCGTACCGGAAGGTGCGGCTGGATCACCTCCTTTCTAAGGAGCACCTGAAACTGGTTGTGTTCTTCCACAGTGTTGGATGCACGGTTTCCAGGAGTTATGCCCGTTTCGAAGGCGTTTGTTCTTCGGCGGGTGCTCATGGGTGGAATATCAATGAACAGGTTCTTCCGGGTTTCTTCCGGATCGGTGAGTACGCCCCCCTGGGGGTTGGAAAGCGGGTTCGGGGTCATGGCCCGGGGGTTATCGTTTGGCACACTGTTGGGTCCTGAGGCAACAGGATCTGTTGTTTCTGGTTTTTCCT
>NZ_LKIU01000005.1:692697-692792 GCF_001307035.1 Arthrobacter sp. Edens01
CTGGGGGTTGGAAAGCGGGTTCGGGGTCATGGTCCGGGGGTTATCGTTTGGCACACTGTTGGGTCCTGAGGCAACAGGATCTGTTGTTTCTGGTT
>NZ_LKIU01000005.1:692875-767189 GCF_001307035.1 Arthrobacter sp. Edens01
TTGGGGGTTGGAAAGCGGGTTCGGGGTCATGGCCCGGGGGTTATCGTTTGGCACACTGTTGGGTCCTGAGGCAACAGGATCTGTTGTTTCTGGTTTTTCCTGCGCATGCCGGAGGCCGGCTGGTGGTTCCCCTTGCGGGGTGCCTGGTCTGGTGGATGGGTGTGACGGGGTTGTTGTTTGAGAACTACATAGTGGACGCGAGCATCTTAAAAATTATTAAGTGCAATTTCAGATAAACCTGGTGACCGGTCTTGTACTGGTTTTCCGTGGTTTTCTCGATAGCGATATTAATTGTTGATCTTTGTGGTCAAGTTTTTAAGGGCACACGGTGGATGCCTTGGCATCAGGAGCCGAAGAAGGACGTAGGAATCTGCGATAAGCCTGGGGGAGTTGATAACCGAGCGTTGATCCCAGGATGTCCGAATGGGGAAACCCCGCCCGGCGCGCGAGTGACCGGGTGACCCGCATCTGAACACATAGGGTGCGTGGAGGGAACGCGGGGAAGTGAAACATCTCAGTACCCGCAGGAAGAGAAAACAACAGTGATTCCGTTAGTAGTGGCGAGCGAACGCGGAAGAGGCTAAACCAGTGGTGTGTGATAGCCGGCGGGCGTTGCATCACTGGGGTTGCGGGACTTTCCGTATCAGTTCTGCCGGACTGGTGAAGTGAGTGCAGGTGCATAGGTGAACTGGTTTGAAAGCCAGGCCGTAGAGGGTGTTAGCCCCGTAACCGGAATGTATGCTGCCGCTTGGAGAGGATCCCAAGTAGCACGGGGCCCGAGAAATCCCGTGCGAATCTGCCAGGACCACCTGGTAAGCCTAAATACTCCCTGATGACCGATAGCGGACAAGTACCGTGAGGGAAAGGTGAAAAGTACCCCGGGAGGGGAGTGAAATAGTACCTGAAACCGTGTGCCTACAAACCGTTGGAGCAGCTCTGATTGCTGTGACAGCGTGCCTTTTGAAGAATGAGCCTGCGAGTTAGTGTTACGTCGCGAGGTTAACCCGTGTGGGGAAGCCGTAGCGAAAGCGAGTCTGAATAGGGCGAGTGAGTGGCGTGATCTAGACCCGAAGCGGAGTGATCTACCCATGGCCAGGTTGAAGCGACGGTAAGACGTCGTGGAGGACCGAACCCACTTCAGTTGAAAATGGAGGGGATGAGCTGTGGGTAGGGGTGAAAGGCCAATCAAACTCCGTGATAGCTGGTTCTCCCCGAAATGCATTTAGGTGCAGCGTTGCGTGTTTCTTGCCGGAGGTAGAGCTACTGGATGGCCGATGGGCCCTACAAGGTTACTGACGTCAGCCAAACTCCGAATGCCGGTAAGTGAGAGCGCAGCAGTGAGACTGTGGGGGATAAGCTTCATAGTCGAGAGGGAAACAGCCCAGACCACCAACTAAGGCCCCTAAGCGTGTGCTAAGTGGGAAAGGATGTGGAGTTGCCCAGACAACCAGGAGGTTGGCTTAGAAGCAGCCATCCTTGAAAGAGTGCGTAATAGCTCACTGGTCAAGTGATTCCGCGCCGACAATGTAGCGGGGCTCAAGTACACCGCCGAAGTTGTGGCATTCAGATTTTTGGTAAGCCTTCGTGGTTCAGCCGTCTGGATGGGTAGGGGAGCGTCGTGTGGGCAGTGAAGCTGCGGTGTAAACCAGTGGTGGAGCCTACACGAGTGAGAATGCAGGCATGAGTAGCGAAAGACGGGTGAGAAACCCGTCCGCCGAATGATCAAGGGTTCCAGGGTCAAGCTAATCTGCCCTGGGTAAGTCGGGACCTAAGGCGAGGCCGACAGGCGTAGTCGATGGACAACGGGTTGATATTCCCGTACCGGCGAAGAACCGCCCATACTGAACGGGGGAAACTAACCGCCCGAAACCTGCCCGTGCACCCTTGTGGTGTTCCGGGTTTTGGTGGAGCGCGGGACCGTATCCCGGGAGGTAAGCGTATTAACAGGTGTGACGCAGGAAGGTAGCCGGGCCAGGCGATGGTTGTCCTGGTCTAAGGATGTAGGGTCAGTGATAGGCAAATCCGTCACTGTGTCTTGGATGACGAACCTGAGATCTGATGGGACCCCCGAACGGGGGAATCCGGTGATCCTATGCTGCCTAGAAAAGCATCGGCGCGAGGTTCCAGCCGCCCGTACCCCAAACCGACACAGGTGATCAGGTAGAGAATACCAAGGCGATCGAGAGAATTATGGTTAAGGAACTCGGCAAAATGCCCCCGTAACTTCGGGAGAAGGGGGGCCTGCCCCGTGATGGAAACTTGCTTTCCGGAGCGGGTGTGGGCCGCAGAGACCAGGGGGAAGCGACTGTTTACTAAAAACACAGGTCCGTGCGAAGTCGCAAGACGATGTATACGGACTGACTCCTGCCCGGTGCTGGAAGGTTAAGAGGACCGGTTAGCCCTTACGGGCGAAGCTGGGAATTTAAGCCCCAGTAAACGGCGGTGGTAACTATAACCATCCTAAGGTAGCGAAATTCCTTGTCGGGTAAGTTCCGACCTGCACGAATGGAGTAACGACTTCCCCGCTGTCTCAACCATAAACTCGGCGAAATTGCAGTACGAGTAAAGATGCTCGTTACGCGCAGCAGGACGGAAAGACCCCGAGACCTTTACTATAGTTTGGTATTGGTGTTCGGTGTGGCTTGTGTAGGATAGGTGGGAGACTGTGAGACCCGGACGCCAGTTCGGGTGGAGTCATCGTTGAAATACCACTCTGGTCATACTGGATATCTAACTTCGGCCCGTAATCCGGGTCAGGGACAGTGCCTGATGGGTAGTTTAACTGGGGCGGTTGCCTCCTAAAGAGTAACGGAGGCGCCCAAAGGTTCCCTCAGCCTGGTTGGCAATCAGGTGTCGAGTGTAAGTGCACAAGGGAGCTTGACTGTGAGAGAGACATCTCGAGCAGGGACGAAAGTCGGGACTAGTGATCCGGCGGTACATTGTGGAATGGCCGTCGCTCAACGGATAAAAGGTACCTCGGGGATAACAGGCTGATCTTGCCCAAGAGTCCATATCGACGGCATGGTTTGGCACCTCGATGTCGGCTCGTCGCATCCTGGGGCTGGAGTAGGTCCCAAGGGTTGGGCTGTTCGCCCATTAAAGCGGTACGCGAGCTGGGTTTAGAACGTCGTGAGACAGTTCGGTCCCTATCCGCTGCGCGCGCAGGAAATTTGAGAAGGGCTGTCCTTAGTACGAGAGGACCGGGACGGACGAACCTCTGGTGTGTCAGTTGTACTGCCAAGTGCATCGCTGATTAGCTACGTTCGGATGGGATAACCGCTGAAAGCATCTAAGCGGGAAGCCTGCTTCAAGATGAGATTTCCATGCACCTTGTGTGTGAGAGGCCCCCAGCCAGACCACTGGGTTGATAGGCCGGATGTGGAAGCGGGGACTAAAGACCCGTGAAGCTGACCGGTACTAATAGGCCGATAACTTACACCACACATATCCTGGGCAGAACACGACTTCAAACGGTTCCGCCAAAGAAGGGGTATGAAGATCATGCTGCTTGCGTCCACTATGTGGTTCCCAACCAACAACCCGCGTCGTTGTTGAGTGAGGGAACACCACAATTGAATACACGCCACCACCCTCATACCAGGGGACCGGTGGCGTCCGGTACCACGTACCCCACAATTTTACCCACCCCTGCTACTACAGAGGGGGTTCGGGTTGGAAGGGTTACGGCGGTCATTGCGCGGGGGAAACGCCCGGTCCCATTCCGAACCCGGAAGCTAAGACCCGCAGCGCCGATGGTACTGCACCCGGGAGGGTGTGGGAGAGTAGGTCACCGCCGGACAACCATTAATGTTTCAGGCCCCGCAACGCTGCGAGGGCCTGAAACACTTTAACAAGCAAAACAGTATTCGGGCCTGCACATGTGTGCGGGCCTTCCGTGTCTTACATCCCGCCCCTGGCATACCTCCAAGTGCCGGGCCCGGGGTTCCCACACTCTGTGACACCTGTCCACCTGGGGGACCACAGCAGATAACACGTGTCACGACGGCTGGGAACGGCGGGCCGGCGTTCCCAGCCGGCGGCCCGCACCGCGGCCAAGCATGCCAACCCGGGCCTCGGCGGCCCGGCATTCCCACCTTCAGTTACACATGACCACTCGTGGGACCACACGGGTTAACAGGAGCACCACAGCGTGGGAACCACGGCCAGAAGGAGCCTAACCGCCCCCAAGCGGGTCTCCTGGGGAGCGACACCTCGTCCCTGCCCTGCCCTGCCCTGCCCTGCCCTGTCCCTGGCCCCGGCTCCCACCCGGCTCACGCCCCGCCCCGCCAGGGGCCCCCGCCCCGCCCAAGCCCCGGCCTACGGCTCCCGCCGGGACCCCCCGCCCCGCCCAAGCCCCGGCTCACGTCCCGCCCCGCCAGGGGGCCCCGCCCAAGCCCCGGCCTCCGGCCCCCGCCTGGCCCCGGCCTACGGCCCCCGCCCCCGGCACACGGAATCAGGGAGTGGTCAAAGCACCCCGCGAAACAGGGTAAGATAGTAGAGCATCACCGCCGCAGAGGGCTTCCGGAAACGGAAACAGGAAGCGGCGCGTGACCCAGGTTTTCCCGCGCAAGCGAGGACAAAGGGTTACGGCGGTCATTGCGTGGGGGAAACGCCCGGTCCCATTCCGAACCCGGAAGCTAAGACCCACAGCGCCGATGGTACTGCACTCGGGAGGGTGTGGGAGAGTAGGTCACCGCCGGACATACCGTAAAGAGAAGGATCCGTACAAAGACGTACGGGTCCTTTTCTGTTTATCCCCGCCCTCTGCGCAGGGGCAGGCTTACCGGGGCCCGGGTGGGTGGAACAGACTGTGTGAATGACGGAGAACAGCGGCTCCCTCAAACGCGGGCTCGACTCCGGGCCGGACATTGAACGCACCATGTTCTTCAGCGATGCGGTGTTTGCTATCGCCATGACTCTGCTGGCCGTGGATATCAAGGCTCCGGACGTTCCTTCCGACCAGCTGGGCCAGGCCATCCTGGACCAGCGACCGGAATTCTTCGCCTACGCCCTCTCCTTCGCCGTTGCCGGAGCCTACTGGCTGAGCCACCACCGCCTGTTCCGCCTCCTGAAAGGCTTCACCGGCGGCCTGCAGCGGCTGAACCTGCTGCTGCTGTTCTTCGTGGCACTGCTGGCCTACGCCACGGACATGTTGGCGCTGCACGATGACACCAGCCTCGGCGTCGTTATTTACGCGGCGGCACTGGGGCTGATCGGGTCGGTAAACACGCTCATGTGGTCCTACTGCCGCCGGCATGGGCTCTTCCGGGACGACGTGAATCCCGGCCTGCTCCAATATGCCCGCGTCCGGGCGCCGATCACACCCGCCGTCTTCCTCCTGTCGATTCCCATTGCCCTGGTGAGCCCTTCTGCGGCGGAGTACTCCTGGTTGTCCATCCTCGTCATCAGCCTGGGACTGCGGCTGGCCGGGAGCCGACGCCGCAAAGCCGCCGCCGGCCCGTAAGGCAGCCGATTCGGTAATTGGTTCAAAGTCCGGTAGTCTTATATCTGCTCTTGACGAGCAAAGCCTGGAGGATTCGCCTAGCGGCCTATGGCGCACGCCTGGAACGCGTGTTGGGTTAACGCCCTCGGGGGTTCAAATCCCCCATCCTCCGCCAGATGAGAGATCATCACCAGAAACGCCCCGGTCCATGACCGGGGCGTTTCTGTTTGTCCGGGCAGATCAGCTGTGCTCCGTCCGCAGGGCGAACCGGGTGGCCGCGGCAACTGCTCCTATCCCCAGCAGCGCAGTCCCTCCCGCCAGTGCCAGGTACACGAACGGCTGGATCGTAGGCACGGGCTGCCCCGAGACATTCAGGGCGATGCCCATCAGCGGCGGCAGCGGCAGGACAGTACCGACTACGACGGCGGCAGCCACCATCAGCGCCGACTCCGCGCCCGTCATGCGGCGCAGCTGCCCATCGGTGGCACCGAGCCTGCGCAGCAGCAGCATTTCGGGGCGCCGCCGTGCCGTGGACATTACCAGCGCGTTCCCCACGGAGACGGCCAGATAGCCCAGCAGAATCAGCATGGCAAGAACGTTGACCCATGATTCCGCACTGCGTTCAGCCGATCCTGCCGCGTCCAGCGCCTCGCGGTCCAGGACACTCAGGCCCAGGCCTTCGAGTGCCGAAACCAGCTCGGCAGGGTCGGCATTGGGCGCCGTGAGCAGCAGGTGGCTGTTCAGCCCGGTGGTGGTGTGCGGGAGGAGGGCTGCGTTGTCCATGGCCACGTCGCCGAAGCCGAGTCCGCGTTCGTAGGTTGCGACGACGACGGCATCCCCCCCGGCGCCGTCGCCGAAGTGGAATCCGAACGTGTCCCCGGGAGCCAGCCCGGATTCCCGTGCCAGGGCGGTGCTTACGGCCACCGTCCCGGGTTCGGACAGCCGGTCCAGCGAACCGTCCCGGACTCCCAGGTCCAGAGCCTTGTCCAGGTTTTCGGACGCAATGCCCTGCACACCGACGGGCTGCACGCCGTCGTCCATGCCCAGGAAACGTGTCTGGGCGAGGAGCGCGGAGCTGGCTACCGGCGTCGTTGTTTCGACTCCGGGCAGCGCGGCGACAGTGTCCGTTAGCTCCGGGGCGATCCCGCCGCCGGGGGCGCTGACCAGGTAGCCGGCCACGACGCCGTCGCGGGACTGCCGCTGCGCTTCGGCCTCGACGGTCGTGGGCAGGAAGAACTGCACGGACCCCAGTGACAGGGCAAGGGCGAGAGGGACGATTCCGGCTGCCAGCCGCCGCGGGAATGCCTCGGCACCGGCTCCCGCCAGGACCAGGGACGCGGAACGGCTGCGCCGCAGAAGCGGTGCCACCAGGTTCAGCGCCCCGGTCACAATCCAGGGTCCCAGCACGCCCGCGCCGATCACCAGCAGCAGGATGCTCGACGCCGCGGACGCCAGCCCGGCACTGCCGGGGACAGCAGCGGGCAGCAGCGCCGCAACCAGCCCGGCGCCGAGCAGCAAGAGTCCGGTAATAATGCGCCCGCGGCCCAGCCGGCCGGACTCCGTAACGGCCTCACGCAGCGCCGTCACGGGGGCCGCCCGAACCGTGCCGCGGGCGGAGACCAGCGATGCGCCCACGGCAGCTGCAACACTGAGCAGCACGGCACCGGCCGCCGGCAGCGGACTGAACGCCAACTGGAATCCTTCCGGAATCACACCGGCTGCGGTGAACTGTCCGCCAAGGAAGCCCGCAAGCCAGAATCCGGGAATCGCCCCCAGCACGGCTGCGGCCGTGGCAACCAGCAGGACTTCACGGACCACCAGGCCCAGGGTCTGGCCTGCCCCCGCGCCGATGGCCCGCAGCATGGCGAACTCGCGCCGTCGGGAAAGGATTGAAAGCGAGAGGGTTCCGGCGGTCACGAAGACGGCTGTCATCGCGGCGATTCCGGCCATCGAACCGCTGAGCAGCAGCAGCATTGACCGGGCTCCGGCTCCGCCCAGGTTCTCCACATCGCCGCGCCCGTCGCCGGTGTAGCTGACGACGCCGGAGATTGCGGCTTCGATGTCCGCCGCCAGCTGTGCCGGGTTGACTCCGGGTTCGGCGAGCACACCGACCGTAGCCACCGAACCGGCGTGCGGCCACAGCACTGCCGCGCCGGTGGTGCTGAGGAAGACCGCCGGGTTGCTCCCGTCCACCGGCGCCGCGGTGCCGGACACGGTGTACTCGGTCGGAATACCTCCGTGGCTCAGCACGATGCGGCTGCCCGGGGCTGCGTTGAAGGACGCGTCAACTACTGCCTCATCCGGGGCCTGCGGGGGTTCCCCGGCCGTGAGGTCATAGGGAGCCAGGGCTGCTGATTCCCAGGCTGCAGCCACCACAGGGTCCCCTTCGGCAGTGGCCAGCGGGATCTCCATGTTGCCGACAGCGCTGCGGACGCCGGGGATTGCCTCGATCTCCTCCACTGTCGTGGTAGGCAGCAGGACCCGTTCGGGAAACACTGCCGGAAGGTCCTCCGGGACCGGGATGGACTGAGGTGCCCCAACTACGACGTCGGCGGCCTGCAGTCGCTGCGGAGAGGTGCCGCCGCGGAGCCCGGATTCGATCAGCACGCCCAGGGCAGTGATGAGTGCAGCGCACAGGAATACGGCAATGAACACACCGGCGAAGCCGCCGCGGTGGTGCCGGATGGATGCTTTGGCGAGGGTCAGCATGTCAGTTTCCTCCGAGGTAGGCCATGCGGTCGGAGACGTCGCGGGCAGAGGCGCCGTCCATGCTGCCGTCGATGCGTCCGTCGGCGAGGAACACCACGGTGTCCGCGTAGCTGGCTGCCACCGGGTCGTGGGTTACCATCACCACGGTCTGGTTCAGGGCCGAGACTGTGTGCCGCAGCAGCTGCAGGACCTGGCGTGCCGTGCCGGAGTCCAGTGCCCCGGTTGGTTCATCAGCGAAGACCACGTCCGGGCGGGTGATCAGGGCCCGGGCAATGGCGGCGCGCTGCTGCTGGCCGCCGGAGAGTTCCTGCGGTTTCCGCTCGCCCAGGCCTGTCAGCCCGACGGCGTCGAGCACGTACTGCAGCCAGGCATTGTCCGTTCCGCGTCCGGCCAACAGCAGCGGCAGCGTCACATTCGCCGTTACTGAAAGCTGCGGAAGCAGGTTGTACGACTGGAACACGAAGCCCACGTGGTCCCGCCGGAAGCGGGTAAGTGCCTTGCCCCGCAGCCGGGAAATCTCGGTGCCCCCTAACCGCACCTGACCGGCGTCGGGCACATCCAGGCCCGCCGCGGACTGCAGCAGCGTACTTTTGCCGGATCCGGACGGACCCATCACAGCGGTGAAGGTACCGGCCGGCACGGCCAGGGACACCTCGCTGAGGGCTGCCACCGTGGTGCTGCCGGTGCGGTAGTCCTTCGAGACGCCGGTCAGCTCCAGGGCTGCCGGACCGGGAAATTGGGATGAGTCGGAGTACATGGTGAGTGTCCTTTGAGTGGTGGCTGGGGAACTGCTTTCGACGCTACGCAGCGCCGGAGACGGTTCCGATACAGCCAGCAGCCCAGTTCATGGTGTAGCTGGCTATACCGACAGGCGACGGCTGCTCGGGCATAATCGAGCAGATGAGGCCATCCCAAGCCGGTCTGCGGACCCGTGCCGCAGACGCGGTGTTCCTGCTGCGAGAAGCCGCCTACTGGCTGGCTTCGCTGGGGATCCTGGTGGCCGGGATCGTACTGCTGCCCTTCCTGTCCCTGGGCATAGGTCTGTATGCGCTTCCCGGTGTGCTGGGAACGCTGGACCTGCTGGCGGCCCGTGCACAGGGGAGGTCCGCCGGGTTCGCCGGGGCCGTGATTCCCTTTGACCGCCGGCGCCTGCGCGGGCGGTATTCCTTTGGTGAACTCGCATCGCTCGTAACGGCGCCGGAAACGAAGCGCGACCTGTCCTGGCTGCTCTTCAATGCCGCGTTTGCACTGGTCGCAGGTGTGCTGGCCCTGGCTTTGCCTCTCGGAGCGCTGCTGTACCTGGTGGTGTCTCCGTTGTGGCTGCTGTTTCCGGCGGATGCTCCGCTGGAAATGACGATCACCATTACCAGCTGGCCGGCTGCGTTCCTGGGCATGCTGCTTGGCGTCGCCTACGCCGTCCTGGCCTGGCTGCTGCTGCCGTGGATGGCCCGCCGGCTCAGCGAGGGAACACTCGCGATCCTCTCCCCGCGGCGCTACGACGAACTTTCCCGCCGGATCCAGGACCTCTCCGCAGCCCGCGCGAGTGCCCTCGCCGCCCATGCCGCCGAGCTGCGGAGGATTGAACGGGAACTGCACGACGGCGCACAGAACCGGCTGGTGGGAGTCGTCATGATGCTGGGGCTGGCACAGCGTGCCGCCGAGACGGATCCAGCGGCGGCTGTGCCGTTTCTTGAGCGGGCGCAGGATGCTGCGTCGGAGGCCCTGGCCGGACTCCGTGCGGCCGTGCATGACATTTATCCGCCCGTGCTGGACGAGCTAGGACTTGGCGGAGCGGCTTCGGCGCTGACCAGCCGGTCGCCCATTCCCTGCAGTCTGGACGTGGCCGGCCTGCTGCGGGCACCGGCTGCGGTGGAATCCGCCGCCTACTTTGTCCTGGCCGAAGCACTGACCAACGCGGCGAAGCATTCCGGTGCGTCGCGCATCGAGGTGGTGCTGCGCACCGAATCGACGTCCCGGGAGGATGTGCTGGTGGTCGAGGTGACCGACGACGGACGCGGCGGAGCTGCCGTGGCCCCGGCGGGCGGCGTCGGGGTGGCTGCGGCTGGGGCTGATACCGGTGCCGGTACTGGTGCCGGCGCAGCCCGGCGTGGCGCGGACGGCACTCTCCACACGGCTGGTGCCGGCAGTTTCGGTGCGGCCGGTGGCGACAGCGATCTGGGAACGGGCGCGGGTGCCGTGGCGGCCGCCGTCGACGTCGGCACTGGTGACGCCGGGTCCGGGACCGGGCTGGCCGGGATCGCGCGGCGTGCTGCCGCGTTTGGCGGCAGGCTGGTGCTTAGCAGTCCCCGCGGAGGACCGACGAAAGTTAGGGTGGAGCTGCCTTGCGCGTTCTGATTGCCGAAGATGACGCCCTGCTGCGCGCAGGCCTTGAACTGCTGCTGAAGGGCGAAGGGTTCGAGGTTGCCGGGTCCTGGAATAACGCCGATGACCTTCTTGCGGCCTTTGAGCCGGGAACGGCCGACGCCGCGGTGCTGGATGTTCGCATGCCTCCCACCTTTACAAACGAAGGCCTGCGGGCTGCGCTCGAACTCCGGTCCCGGGTACCGGACTTCCCCGTGCTGGTCCTTTCTGCCTATGTGGAGGACAGGTACGCCACCCGGCTGCTGGGATCCGGCGCCCAGGGCGTGGGATACCTGCTCAAGGAGCGCGTGGGAAAGGTGGGCGACTTCGTCGATGCCCTGCGCCGGGTGGCGGACGGCGGCACCGTGATGGACCCCGAGGTCATTGCGCAGCTCTTCAGCCGGCGCAGCAACCAGGACCCCATCCGCTCCCTGACCCCGCGCGAGTTCGAAGTCCTGGGGCTCGTGGCCGAGGGACTGGGGAACACCGCGATAGCGCAGGCTATTTCCGTTTCGGAGACTGCGGTGAGCAAACACATTGGCAACATTTTCGCGAAACTGGGGCTCGCGCCGTCGGACACCGGGCACCGCCGCGTCCTCGCGGCCCTGGCGTACCTGCGGTCCTGATCCCCTTGTCCATCGAGAAGACAGTTACGGCTCTTTTCAGCCCGCTAAAGAGCCGTAACTGTCCTCTCGATGAGTGGGGGGCGGTTACGCCCTAACCGGCCTGAACAGCCGCTCGGCCAGCAAAACCGCACGGCGTTCGAGCAGCGCCGGGTCGTCCGGAACCAGCGAGGACGCGATTTCGTACTCGTACCCGTCGAAGAAGGCCAGGAAGATCGCTACCAGATCGTCCACGGAGCCGGAACCAGAGCCGGCATCGGAGTCTAGGGCGAGCGATCCGTCCTGAACACCGCGCCCGACGGCGGCACGAACGTGCGCGTCCCACAGCACATATACGCTGTCCAGGCGCTCGCGGAGCTCGGGGTGCCGGCGGGCGAGGCTGGACATTTCAAGCCACAGCAGGCCCCGGCCGTGCAGGCTCGGCATCCCGCAGACCACGCCGATCATGCCGCGGAGCTCTTCCCACGGGCTGAGGAGGGACGGGTCCAGGGACGCGAAATGCTCCACCAGCGCGCCGCTGGCATGGCCAAGCGCTTCGCCCAGAAGCTGCTCCCTGGTTCCGAAGTAGTGCTGAATAACACCGATGGAGACACCGGCCACTTCGCTGACGTCCCGCAGCCGGGTGGCCTCGTAACCGTGCCGGGAGATGCACTCGAGTGATGCCTCGAGGATCACCCGCCTCTTTTCTTCCTTGCCGCGGGCCATCCGCTCCTGCTCCATCCCGGGACGGGAGCCGTCGTCCGTCCCTCCCCAACTCTACGTACGCAGCCTAGCTGTACATGACGTAGACCTTGGACAGCCGTTCAGTGACGTTCCAGGTGCCGGTCCAGCCCTGCGGGAAAACAGCGAGGTCGCCCGGACCGACTTCCTTGGGCTCTTCGCCGTCGCGCTGGACCGTCATCCGGCCGCCGAGCACGTAGATGACCTCGCCGCCGTCGGAGAAGTCCCACCGGGACAGGCCGGTTGCGGTTTCCCATGTGCCCGCGTGGATTGTTTCCTCCTCGGTGGAGAACAGGTTGTAGGTCTTGGTCTCGATCTCCGCGCCCAGCGGGTCCGCCAGCGGAAGCGCGAGGGGCTCCACTTCCTTCTCGGACTCTTCAACCTGGGCGATGCTGCGGACGATTGCCATGCGGGCTCCTCGGGTAGTCTCCAAAACCAATATTCCAATATTGGTTTTCTCAAGGTAGTGAGTCGTTGCAGCACCGCCAACTTCATTACGTACCGTGCACCCTTGACGCAGCACCGGCGCGGGATAACGATTTACGGACCAAGGGGGTCTGCTGACAGGCCGGATTACTCCGGAACAGGACTCCGCCCGGTTCCCGGATACCCGTTTGGGAACCGCAGCCCGAACTTCGAGACGCCGGCGCCGGGTTCACGGTGCGGAAGGTTGCCCGTGGAAGATCCCCAGGAGTCCGAAGACGTCCGGCAGCGCGTGCACGAAGGCAAAATCGCCCTGGTCACCGGCGCGTCCCGGGGTATCGGAAGGCGGGTGGCTGAGCGGCTCGCAGCGCAGGGGGCGCAGGTGGTGATCGGCTACCGGAAGAACGCGGACCTGGCCAAGGAAACCGTGGCGGAGCTGCAGCGGGTGGGCGGCGGAGGGCTGGCGGTGCAGGCGGACATCGAAAACCCCGAGGACATTGTCCGGTTGTTCGACGCCGCAGCCGCCGAGTACGGACGCCTGGACTACTTCGTGAACAACGCCGCCGCGGCCGCGTTCAAGAAGGTGGTGGATCTCAAGACCCACCATCTGGATCGCGCCTACGCCGTGAATGTGCGGCCCTTTGTGCTCGGCGCGCAGGAGGCAGTGAAACTGATGGACGACGGCGGCAGGATCGTGGCGCTGACTTCTTACGGGAGCGTGCGGGCCTTTCCTACCTACGCGGCACTGGGCTCCTACAAGGCCGCCGTCGAATCCTTTGTCCGGTTTATGGCCGTGGAGTTCGCCGGCTACGGGATCAACGTCAACGCCGTGAACGGCGGGCTGATCGACTCCGACTCGCTCGAGTACTTCTACACCATGGACGGCATGGCCCCGATGGACAGCGTGATTTCCCGCATCCCCAAGCGCCGCCCCGGCACCGTGGACGAAATGGCCGCCACCGTGGACTTCCTGCTCTCCCCGGGAGCCGAGTACATCACCGGGCAGTCCCTGGCCGTGGACGGCGGCCTGTCCGTAATCGCCCCGCCGTTCTTCAGTGAAACCACACCCCCAGTAGCGCTTCCCGAGCGTCCACGGCGGCCGCATCCCGAAGACTGACGGAAAGGACAGAACCCAATGCCATACGATGCAGGGCGGTTCAAGGACTACTTCGAATCCCAGATGACCTACGGCGCCGGATTCCGGCGCAACGTCGCCCGGTACGGCAGCGCCGTCGCCATGATCGATCCACCCACCGGACGCCAGTGGACCTACGCCCGGCTGGGTGCCGACGTCGACCGCTGTGCCGCGATGCTGGCCGAACACGGCGTGCGCGCAGGGGACCGGGTGATGTACCAGCTCTTCAACGGCGTCGAATTCGCGCTGCTTTACCTGGCCGCCCACAGGCTGGGCGCGATCAGCGTGCCCATCAACTACCGGCTCGCTCCGGGGGAAACCGCGCACATCCTGCGGGACAGTGAACCGTCGGTGTTTATTGTCGACGCCGAGTGCGCGGCGTCCGCGGCACAGGCGCTGGAGCTGTCCGGCGCCACACCGCACATCTTGGTGGTGGGCCAGGCTGACCTGCCGCAGGGCTGGGAGAACTTCGACGCCGCGCTGCAGGCTGCCTCCGGGTCGGTCCCGGAACTGCCGGCGGACTACTCCGCCTACGACGAGTCCACCCGGCTGTACACCTCGGGCACTACGGGCATGCCCAAGGGCGTGTCCCTGCCCTCGCTGGCGGAACTCATGAGCGCGCACGACGTGATCATGCACTTCCCGCTCAGCCCGCAGGACCGGACCCTGAACATGACCCCCTGGTTCCACCGTGGCGGGCTGCACTCGGGTGGACCGAATCCGTCCTTCTACATCGGTGCAGGAGTAGTGCCGCTGCGCAGCTTCAATCCCTCCACAGTGCTGGACTGGGTGGGGGAGTACAGGCTGACGTTCCTGATCGGCGCGCCCACCACGCTGGAGATGATCGCCGCGGAGCAGGAGAAACAGCCGCGGGACATCTCCACGCTCAAGGGCATTGTGACCATGGGGGCGCCGCTGGACCGGGCGGCGGCGCTGCGGTACCAGGAGCTGCTGACCCCGCGGATCTTCAACGGCTACGGCACCACCGAAGCCTTTTGGAACACCTTCCTGCGCCCCGAGGACCTGCCCGCCCGGGCCGGCACCGCAGGTCGGTCCTGCACGGATGACGACGTCGCCGTCGTCAAGGTCTTCCCGGACCGGCGCGGCCGGCCGGATGAGCTGGCCGCCCAGGATGGTACCGAGGCCGGGGAGGTGATCATGCGCTCGCCGAAGGCCGGGTACAGCTACGTGAATCTGCCGGGTGTGGAGGAGGAGAAGTTCTTCGAGGGGTGGCTGTATCCCGGGGACATGGCCACCTGGGATGAGGACGGCTTTGTGACGATCCTGGGCCGCAAGGACGACATGATCATTTCCGGCGGCGAGAACATCCATCCGGTGCAGGTCGAGGGTGTGCTCGCGGAACACCCTGAGGTGCTGGATTCAGTGGTGGTGGGTGTCCCGGATTCGCAGTGGGGGCAGCGCGTGGTGGCGTATGTCGTGCCGCGCAGTGAGGATGCGACGGCGGATGCGCTGGAGGAGTTCTGCCTGTCCCATCCCGGCCTGGCCGACTATAAGCGCCCGCGCGCCTACCGGTTCGTGGACTCGGTGCCGCTGACCGCGACCGGCAAGAAGATGCACTTCAAACTGGCCGAAACAGCTGCGGAGGATCTGGGCGCCGGGCGGCTGATTGCTCCGGGCGCCGCGGTGGCGAGGGAGTGAGGGACGGGATGAGCGAACGGGTGGTCATCACCGGGATGGGGGCGCAGACTCCGCTCGGTGGGTCGTGGCCGCTGACCTGGGAGGCGCTCAAGGAAGGCAAGTCCGGCGTAGACCGGATTACCGCCTTCGACGCTTCCGAGTTCCCGACACGGATCGCTGCCGAGGTGAAGGGCTTCGACCCCGCGGCCTGGCTGCCGGTAAAGCGGATCAACCGGTCGTCGCGGGCGTCGCAGCTCGCCGTTGCGGCGGCCCGGGAAGCAGCGGCCGACGCCGGTTTCGGCACCACGCTGGAGGAGCTCGACGCCGCCGTCGTTATCAACAGCGCCGTCTCTGGATATCCGGAGGTGCAGGATGCCACCCGGCTGTTCGACGCCCAGGGCATCCGGCCGGTCAGCCCGAGTTTCGTGGCGTCGTCGCTCACCAATATGCCGGCCTGCGAAGTCGCGATCGACCTCGCCGTACACGGTCCGGTGAATGCCAGCGCGCTCGCCTGCGCCAGCGGAACGCACGCCCTGTTGGAGGCGCGGCGCACGCTGCTGGCGGGGGACGCCGACGTCGTAATTGCCGGTGGAACGGATGCCGCGATCACGCCGGTGATGTTCGCAGGGCTGACCACCATGCGCGGCCTCTCGCGGAGCAATGACGTGCCGCAGGAGGCATCGCGCCCGTTCGACGTCGAGAGGGACGGGTTTGTGTTCGGCGAGGGTGCGGTGGTGTGTGTGATGGAGACGCTGGAGCACGCCCGTGCCCGCGGCGCCCGGGTGTACGCCGAGGTGCTCGGCGGGGCGATGACGTCCGACGCGTTCCACATTGTGGCGCCGGAGCCGAGCGGAAAGTATGCGGCCGAGGCGATTTCCCGGACGCTGGCGCAGGCCCGGTTGGACCCGGGGGAGGTGGATCTGGTCTGCGCGCACGGCACGTCAACGAAGGCCAATGACCGGACGGAAACGTTGGCGCTGCACTCCGTGTTCGGCGAGCATGCCGGGTCCCTGGCGGTGACGGCCCCGAAGTCGATGACCGGGCACCTGATTGGAGCCGCCGGAACGCTGGCGTCGCTGCTGTGTGCCATGTCGATCGTTGAAGGCGTGGTTCCGCCGACGATCAACTACACGACGCCGGACCCGGAATGCGACCTGGACTATGTGCCCAACACTGCGCGGGAGCAGGAAGTGCAGTATGCCGTGACGAATGCGTTCGGGTTCGGCGGGCAGAACTGTGTGGTGGCGTTCGGGCGGGTTTAGGCCTTACCCCCTCCGCGAGATGACAGAAACTGCACGATAGAGGCCCTCTAACGTGCAGTTTCTGTCATCTCGGTGAAGGCTATTAGCGGCCGAGGGCGGCGTCGAGCTGTTCCTGGATCTCGCTGTAGGCGCCTGTCGAAAGCTGGATTTCCTTACCGTCCAGCAGCAGCGTTGGGGTGTGCTGGATCGAGAGGTCCTGGGCGTCCTGCAGGTCGCGGGCCACACGGTCCTTAATGGCGTCCGAGTTGTAGTCGGCTTCGAACTGCTCCATGTTCAGGCCGAGCTCTTCGGCGTAGCCGGCAAAGACATCGTCCACGCTGGACTCGGTCTTCCAGTCCTGCTGGTGCTCAAAGACCTTGGCGGCCATCTGCTCCATGGCACCCTGTTCGGCTGCGGCTTCCACGGCGCGGGCGGAGGGCTCGGCGTTCTGGTGCTTGGGCAGCGGGTAGTTCCGCACCACGATCTGCACCTGGTCGCCGTAGTCCGCCTTGGCCTGCTGGATCAGAGTGTCCATCATGGCGCAGTAGGGGCACTGGTAATCGGTGAACAAGACCAGCGTGGCCTGCGGGTCTGCAGGGTTGGTGATGGTCCGGGCGTCGGCGGGGACCAGCTTGTCCTGCTGGTCTGCCGGGATCGAGAATTCCGCGGGGGCGCTGGTGGAGGTTGATGCTGAGGGGGACTCAGCGGGGGATTCTGCGGACGTGCCGCAGGAAACGATTCCGCCGCTAACCAGCAGCCCGGCAATGACTAGTGAGGGTACAACCCTGCGCATAGTTCCTTTCCTGGGTTGAGGAAGCGCGCAGCTCTAGGCGCGCAGGTAGTACGGAATGGGAAGTTTGTTTTCCCTTTAAATGTTTCCACCAGCCACAGGGGGACTGGAAGGCGGTTGCCGCGTGATCTTGCTCCACCGAGTTTGTGGCCGGGGCTACTGATGGTTCGTTTGGCCTGCAGACATTGCCCTCGGGCCTCTCTTTGTGAAGGGTTCCAACGCGGCCAACCGCTAGTTCTGCCGCCTCATGTGCCCAATTCCCGGAGTTGGAATGAAGGCCCCTCGAAAAAACTCCTTGTGGGACGCGAATCACGGTGCTAGGTTCTTGTCACTTCTAGAGGATCAGGTCCTTGTATATAGGACATTCACCTTCTTCGGACAACCAATCAAGGACGTTCATGAGTGCCGCCGTTACACAACAAAGACAAGCGCAACAGATTATGCATCCCCGGTGGCTAGGGGCCTTGCAGCCGAACAGGCTCAGTGCCGCCCGCAGCTTCGTAGCAAAGATGGTTCGGGAACATTGGGACATCCAGCTGGTCAATACCGAGGTGGATCGCCTGGGCAACGGCACCTTGATCTACAGGCTCGACACTCCGGGCGGTGTCATGTCATTTGTCGCATTCGTGTCTGAACCCCGTTCAGTCAATCGGACCTCCAGAATCATCGGGTCCAGTTGGGACATGTTGGGCAGCCTAATGGATGGCGAACCTGACTTGGACCGAATCGAACAGAACCGTCGCGAATTGCCCAAGCTCTATGCCGGCAGAGCTCCAGAAGGGACCCTGACATGGTTCCGCGCCAACCAAAGCACGCGCCTCTTCGAACATGTCCGTGAGTGCCTTGCCGCCGGGCGACAGCCGAGCAAAGAACTGGTTGCCGAAGTGGGCTACCTGATGCGTAACACAGGCCTCGACGGAAATGGCACTTTTGGCACTCGAGACTTCCGGGAACTCGGCCCAGGCCACCCGCTTTCCACTCCCTATCACGCCCAAATGCTGTCCGCGTACCTGATGCGAGAGGTCTCCATTGACTTGGTACAGCACCTAGCAAAACTTGATCATGAAGGAGCGGCGCTACTCGCCCCAGATATCCGCCGGAGTATCGCCATTGGCAACGGATCGGCATTGGGCCTGGTCCTATTTACCTTCAATCGGCCGCATCTGATCGGTACTCTCATTGAACGATACGAAAAGGCGCTGTCTCACGCTCTAGACCTCCCGCTCGCAAGCGACGATCCCGCTTGGGATCGTCTGGAGGCTTTGGTCAACCGCTCAATTCTCTACCGTCAGCAGGATCTCGGTCGTTATGTGACGTTGCCTAGCGGCCCGCAGATATCCTCGGAACTCCGCTTTGTAAAGCGTCTTATTGACGCTGCACGTGGCGGGGGGTACCCTCTACCGCTCCGGGCGCTTGAGGAATCAATGGCCGGACGTGTCCTTCCGGAAACGATCGAGACCATTCACTCCATACTCTTGGAGCTGGACCCAGCGGCGACAGATAGGTTCATGGTCACTGCGGCGCTCGATGAGAGTCTTTTAACCGACGGTGCGCAGCGCATTGCGGCCCTCCGGCAAAGTATTCGACAGAATTTCTCTTGGGCAGTAGATATCCAACTCGCTTCTGCAGATGAGGCCTCACGCGTTTGGTACAAGTCCAGGGATTCTGAGGAACCGCGGTGCGGGCCCTCAAATGAGGTCCCCGAAGGCACCATTGACCTCTCCTTTGACATTCCACGAGAGATACAACGCCTGCTGCGAAGAATTGACCAAGATAGCCGACTCACGACTGTCGGCGCACTGTTAGTGGCAGACCCGACCCTTGAGCAAATCGTTGCTCACGTGCAGAATTTGGCCGATCTTCCGTATGCCATCCCTCGTATGGACATTAAAGATGATTACCTGGTGCCCGTTCACCTCATCCACTTGCTCAACGGGTTTGCTTTCGGCGTAGATAAGACCGTCGACAGGCTCGAGCGTATCTTGCGCGGGGTCATCTTCGAGGGCGCACCCTACCGCGACGAACTGGGCTGTCCCGATGCCGCGGACTGGTACTGGGCTCCACACCACGATTCCTATGTCCTGCCCGTGGTTGAGACAGTCGAGTGGAGCGACAGGTAAATGTCGATCGATAAGACATCAGCCGGGACCAAGCTACTGAGTACCGGTCTTAAAATGCTCCAGCTCATAGATGCGGTGGCTGACTACAAGAACGGCGTGGGAGTCTCCGAACTGGCGCGTCATCTTGGCTGGTCGCGCAACGTCACTCATCAGTACCTGACTAGCGGAGTCGCCGCAGATTGGTTGGTCCAGGGCGAGAATCAAAAATACTCTGTCGGCTTCCACGCCGCGGTAGTGGCTAGGAACGCCTCTCCTCACGGTAGGATCCGTCCACTGTTGCTGGCCGAGATGAACGAGCTAGTGCAGATCGTGAATGCGACGGTGTCTTACGCGGTGCTCGACAAGGAAACTCCGATCGTGATCGACCGCGTCGAACCCAACCGCGCAATCCAGATCAGGAGTGGACTGGAGTCACGTTTCTCACTTCGAACGTCGGCCTCCGGACAAGTGTTCCTAGCCCATGCGCCAGGACTTATTGAGTCTTCAGTTATAGACAGCGATGAGGAGGAACTGCAGGAGATCATCAGGCGTGTCAAGAGTCACGGCGCCTCCCGGGTGCACTCGCGTTGGCTTGGTGACGAGATCATCGCAATAGCGAGCCCTGTGTTCTTGCGGGGGCACTGTGTTGGCGCGTTGAGCGTCATCATGCCCGCCATTCGGAGCGATGCGGACGCTGTCGAGGCTGCTCTGGTTGCCTGCAGCAAATCGATCAACCATCAACTTCTGAACCAACAGAACGGAATGAGCCAGTGGTGAACTCAATCAATCCCGGCGAGGACCATCTCGACGTCGTTGACCTCGAAGTAGTCAACAATGGACCCCTTCTGCTTAAGCGCCGCGAACTCACGCTTATCAGCGAGCGGGTGTTCCAACATTACGGGGTAGCCAACGGTGCTTGGGCCGCAGCCCGTAACAACTTCTTGGACGTTGTCGTGATCCTCAAGGAGGATGCCCTAACAGGCTTAGCAGAGCTCGCAGAATCGTCATCTCCGCTGCACCCCGGTGGCCTGGGCGTTGAGGTTTCGAGTGATGGCCGACGGATCGATGCTCGCCACCAGCACGCGTTGGTCGTAGGAGCCATCGTCGGCAACGCCATTGAATCACAGCTGGCGGACTCCCACACAGTCTCGCTCTCTGTGGTTCATGTCGCTAGCCCCCGGTTCCTCGTCGGGATTGTGCATCGCCTGGCAAGAAGAGGCGTGCAGGTACGGATTGTCGAGGGTGAGAACTCGGCAACCTTCCTAGCCCAGGGGGCGATCCACAGTGCGCAACCATCCAGCCACGGCGATCTCGTGGAAGGGATCACTGCTGCTCCGTCGCTGTGGTGGCCCATCTATAACGCCTCGACCCGCGCGCTAAGCGACGTCACCGAGATATCCCGGTTTCACACTGGCAACACCCCCTCACCTACCGCTCGCCGCCTGGCGATCAAGTAAGGAAACGGCATGTATCTGGATAGCTTGATCTGTTCACGCCTAGACAGGGACGGTCTCAAAGGCCTGGTTGACGGCGGAGTCCGATGTGTCACTGTCACCTGTGGTTTTTGGGAAGACGCAACCGAGTCCATGGATTCGCTTGTCTCCTGGCACCGTCTCATCGCCGACAACTCAGACCTAGCCGGACTAGTCGTTTCTCCAGCCGACGTCGACGCCATCGCTGGCCAGGGCAGGGTGGCCATCATCCTGGGGTTCCAGAACAGTGCATTCCTGCAAGGGCGCCTAGGCTACGTCGAGATGTTCCACAAGATGGGAGTGCGTGTAGCCCAGCTGACTTACAACATCCAAAACGATGTCGGTAGCAGCTGTTATGACCCAGAGGATGCGGGACTGAGCCGGTTCGGCGAAGAAGTGGTGGGGGAAATGAACCGTGTCGGCATGGTGGTAGACCTGTCCCACGTCGGAAACCGCACTTCTCTTGATGCCATCCAGGCCTCGACGAAGCCCGTTGCGGTGACCCACGCTAACTGCTCGGATCTCGTTGATCACCCCCGCAACAAGCCAGCCCACATCCTAAAAGAACTTGCGGGACGCGGCGGCATGGTCGGGCTGACCGTTTATCACAACATCACGCGCGGTTATAACGGGTCCCCGGACCAGTGGGCATCCATGGTGGCCAAGACTGTTGACCTAATCGGTGTTGACCACGTCGGCATTGGCACCGACGACAACCAAGGAGGCGACCCGGCATTTTTGACATGGATGCGCAACGGCCGCTGGAGCTTCCGTGAGCAACTCGGTGCGAGCGTGGGCCCCACGTTTCCACGGAGTGGAAAGACAGATTGGTACAAGGGGCCTGAAGACTTTCATGTGTTTGGCTCAGCCTTGCGGGGGGTTGGGTTCAGTGAAGACGAAACCTGCAAGATCCTCTGGGGAAACTGGAACCGCTTTTATAAGGAGGCCATGAAATGACAGCGCACACTACGGCATTGCCGGACACTAAAGCCACAAATGTCTCGATCCAGTCCGTCACAAAGCGATTTCACCGGGCAGGCAAGACCATCCAGGCATTGGCAGAGACCTCGCTGGATTTCGAGACTGGGAAGTTCGTCTCACTCATAGGACCCAGCGGATGCGGCAAATCCACGCTGCTCAAAATCATGGCGGGGTTAGAACCCGCCACCACTGGGCGTGTAGTTATCGATGGGAAGGTGCTAAGGGGCCCACAGGACGGTGTTAGTGTCGCTTTCCAGAAACCCACCCTCCTTCCCTGGCGCAACGTCATGGACAACCTGCTCCTGCCCATTCAGATTTCCGGTAAGCGCATCGATTCTGACATTCAGGAGCGTGCCAAGCAACTTCTCACGGTAATGGGCTTAGAGGACTTCTCCAGCCATTATCCCCGGGAGCTCTCTGGCGGCATGGAACAACGGGCTGCTATCGCTCGGTCGCTGATATCGAGGCCATCCCTATTGCTCATGGACGAGCCGTTCGGCGCGCTAGACGAGTTTACGCGGGAAGACCTAAACGATGAGCTGCTCTCACTGTGGGCCAGGGAGCCCAAGACACTGGTCTTCGTCACGCACAGTATCTCCGAGGCCGTATACCTTTCCGACCAAATAGTGGTCATGAAGGCGCGTCCCGGAGTAGTCCACGAAGTCATCGATGTGCCACTGGCACGTCCACGGCACAGAAAGATCCGCAACAGCCAGGAGTTTTACGACCTAATCCGCACAGTGCGGATCAGTCTCGAAGAAGCCAAATCGGGTAATAACGCAGAGCAGAAACGGAAGGCACTATGAGCATTCTCGAGAAGCCCTCGCAACCCGCCAGCTCGGGAGCGGTTATGACGACCGCTGTTGATGAAGTGCCTAACCGGCTGGCGCTTACCCTAAGGTCGACATCGCTCCGTGCAGGCATCATCGCGGTGGCCCTGTTAGTCGGTGGGTTCACTCTTTGGACTATTGCGACTGAGAACGAATGGGTGTCCCCGCTAGTGGTTGCTCCGCCCGACGAGGTTGGCAAGGCCCTCGGAGACATGTTTGTCACTGGCGCGGTCTGGAAGAACTTGGGTGCTACCGCATACGTCACACTTATCGGGTTCAGCGTGGCAACCGCAACTGCGCTTCTAGTCAGTTTCGTGTTTGTGTTCTCGGAGTCTCTGCAGAAGGCGATCTACCCGTTTCTAGTCATCATCCAGACCTTCCCAAAGGTAGCCATCGCACCGTTGATCATTGCATCTTTCGGGTACGGACTACTGCCCAAGGTCATCTTGGCAGCTCTGATGGCCTTTTTCCCGATCCTTGTTAACTCCATGGTCGGCTTGACCAACATCAACGCGGACCAGCTCAACCTGTTCAAGTCAATGCGTGCAAATACCTGGCAGGTGCTGTTCAAGCTTAGGATCCCGAATGCCATCAGCTATATCCTGCCGGCCCTGAATACGGCTTTGGTTCTGTCACTCATTGGCACGATCGTCGCGGAGTTCGTCTCCGCCAGACAGGGCCTCGGGTTCGCTATCCAGTCGGCAACCCAAACCGGCAGTGTAGCCACCGTTTATGCGTTGCTCGTCGTGCTCGGAGGCTTCGGCGCGATGATCTGGGTCGTCATGGCCATCCTTAACCGCGTTTTTAGAAACTATAAGCAGTAGGAAGGTCACATCATGAAAACTAGGAATCTCGCTATGCCGTTGGCTGTGCTCGCGGTGAGCGTAGGGCTCACCGGTTGCGGAGACTCAGCCTCTGAAACCGCGGGACTGAGCCGAGTCACTTTCGCGGTCGCGGATCAGTCGTTGAGTGCCACATCAGCCAGCTATGCCACAGTTCCGGGCGCCATGGGCTACTTCGAGGAAGCCGGCCTTGAGGTTGAGATGCAACCGGTCGAAACGGCCCTGGCCGCCATCCAGTCTGTCGCCTCAGGGAACTCGTTTTGCACATACGCGTCGACTTACAGCGCTCTATCCGCCATTAAGGACGACCCGAACCTAGTCATCGTCGGAACAACTACTGGCAATATCTTTAGAGTCATTGCTCCTGAATCGCTGGATATCAAGTCCGCCGGTGATCTCGCCGGCAAGAGCATCGGCGTTTCTTCGTTGACCGGTATAGCCGCCGACATCGCCAGCATTGGCATGCGGAAGGACGGTGTGGAGCCTGAAGAGGACCAGTTTCTGGCAGTAGGATATGGGGCCCAGACGGCACAGGCCTTCAAGAACAACGACATCCAAGCTTACTCCGGATTTGACGGACCAAACATGGTGATCGAATCCCTGCTCGGTGAACCTATGGTAGACGTGGCATCCGAGGCGGATTCGATGACCGGTACCTCGTCCCTGGTTTGCCGTGCTGAGGATGTGGCCGAAAAACCGGACATGGTGACAGGACTGTGGACGGCGTTCTTCAAGGCTTTGGTCTTTTCTAAGGAGAACCCCGAGGCAGCCATAAAAATGCACTGGGAAAAGTTTCCTTCAAGCAAACCCACGCAGGGCGACGAATCAGCAAACCTAGAGCTCGCAACAGGTCAACTGGGTTTGCGCATGGAAACGACTGCGCAGGTGGGATCGGCCGGGTTTTACGGCGAACAGACTCCAGCAGACATGCAGCGCTTGATCGATGAGGGGGTTGAGGGAGGAATCCTCCACGGTTCAACGTCAGACTTTGCATTGAAAAAGATGTTTAACTACGACCTCGTCGAGGGATATAACGATTTCGACGCAGATGCGGTGATTCAGCAGGCGCGAGATTGGGCGGACGAGTGACTAATGCAGTACCGACCCCACCCATGTTCTCTCGTATCGGGGAGATCGTATGGACAGGTGGGCATCTTCCCCGACTTCCCGACGGCACAATCCCGGAGTCTTTCGCGGATCAAGCAAGGTTAGTGCTCGAGAAGATCGCACGGACACTTGAGACGGCCGGTTCCGGTATCGACCGGCTGGTTAAGGTTAATGCCTACCTGTCCGATCTTGATGACCTACCAGAGTTCAACGACATCTATATCAGGTTCCTGAAAGGCTGCCGGCTGCCGGTGAGGACGTCAGTGGAGGTGACCCGTTTCAGGGACGCGTCGAAGCTAGAGATCGAAGTTATCGCGAGTTCCCGCGCATGAGCATGCCTGAGTTTGATGCAGGGCTACTCCTCCAACTGAGGTTCGGAGAGCCTGAAGAGGCGGGTTCAACCTGTCAGGGGCTAACGCTCTAGAGTTACGCAGACTTGGCAAGGTTTGGGGAGGTAATGTCGGTCCAAACGTGTGTATCCGACGTTACCTCCCCAAACGTCCGTGAGGGGGCGAAATCAGACGTCCGAACGAGTTTCCCCTGGTTCCTGAGCCAACCGGGCAATGCGCTCGCGGGCGGACCGTTCCGACGGGCCCATATCCCCAAGCCCGAACCGGATAACCCGCAGCACGAGTTTCACCGGGCCGTGCACCGGCAGCTTGAAAGGACCGAGATGCGGTTCGCGGAGGCCGAGCATTTCGCGGTGCCGGGGTTCCAGGGAAGCGACGGCGCCGGCGAAGAGGACACGGTAGCCGATCATCTGATTGCGGGGCAGGGGAGGGCGGCGCAGGAAGCGCACCACTTCCTCGACGGTCGGGCTGGATCGCAGTTCGGGGTCGAACGCGGCCATCTGTTTGCGCAGCCCGGCCAGGTCCCGTGGCGGGTTGTCTATCTGCATCAGTTCACCTGCGGTCGCCCACTCGGCGACGTATTGGTCCGGTCCGCCCGGGATTGGTCCGCCGAACTCGATGTGGGAGGCCAGGAAGGCATCCGTGAAGGCGAGATGCACCCAGCGGGCGAGCTCGGGATCGTTCGCTGAGTACGGCCGTTCCATCCCGGAAGCGTCCTCATAGGTGCCTTGAACCCGTTCGTGCAGGCGCAGCACCCAGTTCGAGGCGCTGCGTGCCGCCGTCGTATCCCCGTAGGTGACGGTGAAGATCCAGCGGATGGTTCCGGCGAGCCGGCCTAGCGGGTCTTCCTTGTAGTTGGAGTAGTCGCGGACGCCGGCCATCGCGCCGGGGTGCAGTGCCTGCAGCAGCAGGGCCCGGATGCCGGCGATGATGGTGGTCATGGATCCGTGGACCGCCCACACTGCGGATCCCGGTCCGTAGTAACCGCGGTCGGTGCCATTGGCGAGCTCCAGTTCCCACTCTGGAATGGTCTCTGAGTTGTTGCTGAACGTGCCGACCAGCTGCCGGCGCCAGGATTCAAGAAGCTTGCCCATCGTCCCAGTATGAGCCTGTCGGCTGGGAGGAGTCAGGACGGGCGGGCAGACGAATGACTAGTTGATCAGTGCGATGAGCAGCGGGACGTTTGCATCTGAATTCCCCCGAGACTGTTCCCAAAGCTCCTGCCCCGGGTGCCCAGAACGATAAGCCGCGGAGCCGTCGTTTGTCAGTAGTAGTCGGGCCGAAGATCCCTGTGTCGCAATAACGCTGCTTTGGCGGGCAGGGACAATCTTGTGTCGCAGTACCGTCCTTGCGAGCCCTTCATAGCGATCGTTATTGCCACACAGGATTTTTTGGAGCCTGCCGGAAGGACGTTATTGCCCCACAGGATAACGACGGCGGTACGGGCCGCGTGTGCCCGGCCCACCGAAACGATTCCCCTAGGGTGGGGCCATGACAACAGCTACAGCAGCAGGCTACGAACGGTTCGCGGCAGTCGAAGCGCGGGGCGTCTCGCCGCTCTACGAGGAGTGGGCGGCGTCCATTGCAGACGACGACGCCGTCCTGGCGCTGATCGATTCACTTCCGCGGCCCAAACGCCAGCCCAACCTGGTCTTCGCCGCAGCACGCCTGGCCGGTGCTCCGCTGGCCCGGTATCCAGGGTTCCGGGACTGGCTGCTGGAGAACTGGCCCGTAGTCGAACCTGTCATCCAGGCGCGGATGACGCAGACCAACGAGGCGGGCCGGTGCGCAGTCCTGCTGCCGCTGCTGAGCCGGATCGAAGGGCCGGTGGTGCTGATCGAAGCCGGGGCCTCGGCCGGGTTCTGTCTCTATCCCGACCGGTACAGCTACCGCTACCAGCACGACGGCGGTGAGACCGTTCTGGATCCCGTGTCCGGTCCCAGCGCGGTTCAGCTGACTTGCGCGCTTGCCGGCATGGAGCCTCCCAAGCGCCTGCCCGACGTCGTATGGCGGGCCGGTATCGACCTAAACCCTTTGGATGTCCAAGACTTCGAGGACATGGCCTGGCTGGAAGCCTTGGTCTGGCCGGAACACAGCGAACGCCGCGACCGTCTGAGCGCCGTCGCAAAGGTTGCTGCCGAAGACCCGCCGCACCTGGTCCGGGGCGACATCGTGGAGGAAATCCCGCAGCTGGTGGACAAGGCGCCCAAGGACGCGACCGTCGTCGTCTTCCACAGCGCGGTGCTCCCGTACCTCGAACCCGACCACCGGCAGCGGTTCGTGGACCTGGTGAAGGGACTCGACGTCACCTGGATCAGCAACGAGGGTGAAGCCGCCCTCCCCGAGATCAAGGACCAGCTGCCCAGGAGCGCCGAAGGACGGCTGGTCCTGTCCTTGGCCGGCGTTCCCCAAGCCTTCACCGGGCCACACGGCCAGAGCTACGAAGCGCTCTGACCGTGACCTAAAACCACCTACCGCAGCAGAATATCCACAGCCCGCGACCCGCCAGAAGACCCCACCGGAACCCGCTCCAGCGTGCCCGACCGGTTGGCGGCGTCGTCGCGCAGGATCTCGGTGACCGAACCCAGGAACCGGGACAGATCCACCTTGTCCTCCGGAGCGGCGAGCAGCAGCTGGAAGCCGAACTCGTGCAGGGCGTTGATGGACGCCTCGGCAAAGGACAGCGACGACTTCACAAACGCCTCATCCATCATCACCGTGCCGTAGGTGCTGAAGCCCTGGGACACGATGCCCAGCTGGTACGCCAGCGCCGAGGCCATGATGAACGCCGTGAACCGCTGCCCCTCGCCGCCGGACATCAGCGACGCCTGCAGGTTGGTGAACGACTGCCCGTTCGCGAGCTTGTTGGTGCAGGTGATGGTCACATGCGCGCGGACGTCCAGGACCTCGGCCCGCCAGCGGCGCTCCTGCGGGTCCTTCAGCTTCTCCACCAGACCCTCAAGCGCGGCGTACCGGGCGTCCATGTCCGCCTTGTCCTGCCGCACGCCCATCATCGGCAGCGCGTTCTTCAGCTCCATGCGGAACTTGTGCGCGTCGTCCGGGACGGTGGTCTTGACCTCGATCTCCAGGTGGCTGTCCACGTGGTACGGCACGCGGCGCAGCACCGAGTTCAGGGGCAGCAGGCGCGCGGAGATGCTGCGGCGTTCCTCGTCGAGCAGCTGCAGCAGGTCGCTGAACCGCTCGTAGGTGCGGTTGTTGAAGTACTCGCGGAACTCCGACTCGTGCTGCGGCAGGCCCTCGGTGACAATGTCCTCGTACCGGTGCACGTACTCCTCGGCCGAGTCCACGCCCGTGCCGAAGTCCGAACCCCACTTCTCGCTGTACGTTTCGAAGGTGCGCTCCAGCCGGGTGCGGGTTTCCAGCAGCGTCTTATCCAGCCGCGCGGCATCGGTGAGCAGGTTCCGCTCCACCTGCCCGGCGGCGTCGTTCAGGTGCACGACGTCGGTGATCTCGCCGAAGGGGGCGAACAGCTCATCGAGCTGCGCACGCAGGTCCTCGGCCAGGGCATCCGGGCCGCGGCCGGCCAGGGTGTCCCGGCGTTCGGTGGCGGCAGTCAGCTCGGCCTCGAGCCGGGCCAGGTCGCCCTTGAGCACACCGATCTTCTCCGTCGCAGCGGTGAGGTCCAGCTCGGCGGTGTCCAGCTCGAAGCGGATCTGCTCCAGGTCCGCGTTGGCGTCGCGCGCGGATTCAAGGCGTTCGACGGCGGCAGTCACCGCGGCGCGGTGCTCCTCGGCGCTGATCTCCTCGAACTCGCGGGTGTCCGCGGCGACCTTGCGGACGGCGGCGAGCCGGCGGATCAAGTCGTCCTGCTCCGAGGCGTGCTTGCGGGAGACGACGTCGGCCTCTTCGAAACTGGCGCGCAGGGCCAGCAGCTCACCGGCGAGGGCGGCGATCTTGTCCTTGTTGTCGAAGCCCAGCACGTTGTCCGAAGCCTTGGTGTGCCGGTCGTCCTTCTCCGTGGTGGAGGAGTTCCGCTTCACGGCACCGCCCAGGCTGACGCCGCGGGAGACCTTGGCGAGCTCGTCCGGGTTCTCGACGCACTCGAAGTCGTAGTGCGCGGTAATCTTCCGGGCTACCCAGTCGCCCATGGCGGAGTCGTAGGTGCTGAGCTTGGTGATCAGGTCACGCGGTCCGGGCTCGGACGGACCGTCCACGGGAATGCTGACGTCGATGCAGCGCAGGAAACCGCGCAGGTTGGTTTCGCTGAGGTAGCGGGTGACGGCGGGCATGTGCTCGCCGGGAACCAGCAGGGCGGTGGAGAGCGGGCGGAGCACCCGTTCGGCGGCGGCGCGCCACTGCGCGTGTTCAGCCGGGACATCGATCAGTTCGCCGGCGAAGGGCATCTCGGCCTCGTCGATGCCGGTGGCTTCGCAGATCCGGGCGCGCTGTTCCAAGCTTTCCGGGCGGATGTTGCTGCGCCGGCGGCGGAAGGACGCGATCTCGGTTTCCAGCTTCGCGATGGAACCCTTCAGCGCCCACGCCTCACCGTGCGCGTCGGAGCTGCGCTCCCGGGCGGCGTCGACGTCGGCGTTCAGGGTCTTGATCAGCTCATTGGCGCGGCTGCGGGCGGTGACCAGCCCGGCGGGGGAGAGGTCCGTGTCGATGCCGGCGGCACACAGGTCGGCGCGGAACGCGTTCTCCACGGTTTCACGGGAAACCAGCTGAGCCTGCGCGGCCGCGACTTCGCGTTCCAGGGTGGCGATCGCGCCGCCGCCCTCCTGCGTGTAGCGGGCGGTGAGCTCGGCGACCTGCTTCTTCAGCTTGGTGCGCTGCTTCTCGGCGGCCTTCAGCGCTTCGCGGCCGGTGGCGGCGGCGGAAGTGAGGCGGTCGACGTCGCGCTCGTGGCTGGCCAGCGCCAGACGACGGCGGTAGGCGGGCAGGCCGTCGGCGGTGAGGGCGCGGACGCGGTCCAGTTCGGCCTTCGTGGTGAGGAACAGGCGGTGCTGGTCCGGGACGTTGGCCAGGTGGTCGCGCTGCTGGCGGGCGCGTTCGAGCTGGCGGCGGATGCTGCGCAGGTGGCTGAAGTCCTCCACAGCCTCGTCGGCGGCGGTGAGGGTCTTAGGGGTGTCCAGGACGTGGTTGCGGAAGAAGTCGTTGACCGTTCCGCCCAGGCCCTTGCCGGTCTGCAGGATGCGCAGCAGGCCGAACGCCTTCTCGTCCTCCACGCCCAGGGCGGTGCGGTACCGCTCGGCGAAGAGTTTGTGCGAATCGAAGATCTGCGCGCCCGGCAGCAGCGATTCAAGGGCACCCTTGGTGAACCGGCCGCGCATGCCGGTTTCGAGGGAGGTGATGTCCAGTGGACGGTTGTGCACGGCGTAGAACCGGCCCACGTGGTGTTCGGTGCCGGTCGCGGGCAGGTCCATCAGCACGGAGAGGCTGGTGATTTGGCCCAGTCCGTTGTCGAAGGTGAGGCAGACGGCGGACCAGGTGGCACCGGGGCGCTGGTAGGCGGTGCCATCGCCGGCTTCCATGCCCTGGGTGCCGAGCCGGCCGCGCATGTAGGAGAACGCGGTGCGCTTTTCCTCTGCGGCGGTGCCGCCGTTGTTCTGCGCGGCTTCGTTCATCTTCGGGCGGGCGTCCATGACCTGCAGGATCGCGTCGAAGATGGTTGACTTGCCGACGCCGGAGTCACCGGTGAGCAGCGTGCCGGCGCGGTCCACGTGGATGGTGTGCGCGCCGTCGAACGTTCCCCAGTTCACGATCTGGATCCGGGAGAGCCGGTTCTGGCCGGGGTTGATCAGGTCCCCCATGGGAAGGGTGGTTTCGATGCTCATGCCGGCTCCTCGCCGTCGTGCTGTGTTTCAGTGACCGCTTCTTCGGCGGGCGCTTCGTCAGCCGTGTCCGGCTCCGCCGGGGCCTCGGTCAGCGAGTTCATGTAGGTGATGATGTCGCCGATGTGCTCGTACGGCAGGGCCAGCGGCAGGGCGTTGGAGATGACCCAGACGTCGTCCAGCTCGGTGGGCAGCAGCAGGCGGCGTTCGGTGACGAGCTTGCGGATGGCGGCGTCGGCGAGGTCTTCCACGCCCTTGGCGTCGTGCGCCTGCGGGTCCACGTACTGCTCCAGGACGTCGATGATGTCCTGCCGGGCGATGGTGGCTTCGTTGCCGGTGCCCGAGTGGCGGTCCAGGACCAGGCGCATGCGCAGCAGCAGCAGGGTTTCCTCGCGGGTCATTTCGCGCTGGCGCTGCAGGGCGGTGGTGTGCGGTTCGGCCATTTCCACCGGGCGCAGCAGGGCGACCTTGTGGTCCTCGTCCACTACCAGTTCCAGGAACAGTTCACTGAGCCGGACGCGCAGCTGCTCCTGGTTATCCACCACGGTGTTGTAGACGTTGTCCGAGGAATTGGCGTCCAGGTAGGGGCCGCGCAGCAGCCGGATCAGGGCCTGGCGCAGCTTCAGCGGCAGGGTACCGGTGTCGCCGGGGAACAGTTCCGGGCCGTCGATCAGGACGTCGCGGGCGGGCTGGGGGTAGTCGTCAAACTGAGCGTCCTCGTCCAGCTCGTCGTACTCTTCGGTTTCGGCGGTGGGGTTTTCGGTCATGACTGGCTTTCGGCGACGGTGAGGACGGGCAGCACAGCGGTGCGGGAACTGCCGTCGATCTGGAGGAAGGGAATGGACTCGCTTGCCGCCGTCGTTGTTCCGCTGTCCCCGGTGGGGGCGGCGGAGGCGAGGAGCGCGCGGATGCTGTTGAGGTGGCGGTGCTCGGCGGGCAGTTCGGCGAAGATTTCCGCGACGGTGGCGCGGCCGCGGCGGCTGCCGGCCCGTGTGATCGCGTCGCGCAGGACGCGGCGGTCGGCCTTGGGGGTGCGGGCGGCGCGGTGGATGTCCGCTTCGGTGAACGACGGCGGTTCGGGCAGCTTCCGCGGGGCGGCGTGCTCGGCGGGGTCGTAGCTGCGGACCATGCTGAGCGATTCGAACGCGGACGCGTAGAGCTTCGGTGCGGGAACGACGGCGGCGCGGCGGCGGCCGCGCGGGGCCTTGTGGATGGCGGTTTCGGCGGCGCGGATGAGTTTGCGCAGCTGGACCGATTCGCGGTATTCGTCGCTCTGGACGTAGGTGTGCAGGGATTCGGAGAGCCGGCCGTAGATCCGCTGGATTTCGGCGGCCTGCTCACGCATGTCGCTGATCATCCGGTACAGGGCCTGCCGGTCGCCGGGCGTCATGGCGTCGGCGAAGTCGCGTTCCAGGACCTGCGCGATGGCGTGCCGGAAGCGTCCCTGCTGGTCGGCGTCGTTCAGGAAAGCGGTGAAGCCTTCATAGGTGCGGCCTTCGCTGGTGCTGCGCAGGCGCTTGTCCGCTTCGAGGATTTCGCCCATGGTCAGGCCCTTGGAGGCCTGCGATTCGACCATTTCCTGGCGCAGGGTGTGCAGCATCTTCTCGAGGCCGTCGCGCATGCGCTTGAAGTCGGCGGGCAGTGCGGCGGCGAGGTCCAGGATGTCGCGGGCGGCTTCGACGGCGGTGTCGTCGTCCAGTGGTGGGGGAGCGTCGCCGGCGCGGAGGGACCGGATGAGGTCTTCGCGGCGGGCGATCTCTTCTTCGAGGACGGCGATGCGTGCTTCGGGGTCCGGGTTGGATTCGTGCGCCAGGGTTTCCACGCTGGAGAGCAGGGTGTTCAGGCGGGAGGAGTTCAGGCTGGTGGTGTCCCCGGTGAAGCCGTCCAGGTAGGAGAGGAACCGGACGGCGGGTTCGGTGAGTTCGTAGACGAAGCGTCCGTCAGCGCGGGGGCGGGCCAGGAAGCGGCGGGCCACCCAGTCATCGGCGTAGTTCTTGCCTGTCCAGTCTTCGCGCAGGCTCTGCCCGTTGAGCCTGAGCTGCTGCAGGAAGGAGTCGGTGAGGCTGTGGAATTCGTCCAGGGGAATGCGCGGGCGGGTGCGCGTGAAGGCCTCGCGGAACAGGGCCAGGACCCAGGGGTTCGCGTTGGTAAGTTTCCAGCCGGGCGAGGCCTGTAGCCGCTGCAGCTCCGCCCAGCGGGCTACGGCGTTTTCTGTGAAGGACATGCTGCGCTTTCCGCCCGGAACGAAGGGGTAAAACGGGCCTCCCTGATTTTAGCTGAGGCGCGGGACCAACCAGCTCAGCGGTAAGACGGGCGGAGACGAGGCTAGGCAGTAGCCCACGGGGCCACGAGGACACACATGACCAGTTGTCATATGCGCTGTTATCGGCGTGAATTTTAGACATAAGGCCGTGGAGGTGGGTTTCGCTGAAGTTCTTAGAATTGTGGCAGTGGTACTCGTACTCCAGACATCCTGCGGGGTCAGCGGCCCATTTTTCTTGGGATGCCATTGAAAAGCGGCGTCAGTGTGAGTCGTTTGCAGATCATTGATGCCTGGTTCAATTCTCTTCCCCGAACAGACTGGACACCCATTCGCCCCGTGCGTCCGGTCCATGATTCTTGCCGTCCATTCGTGGTTAAGTTGGCAGATCCACCAAACTGACTTCGTGCTGCCGGGGGAAAGCGAGTCCGGTTGGATCTCTCCGTTCCTGGTTTAGTGCCATTCGTTGACGACCTCCGGAAACGACTCCTCCTGGATAAGGTTGCAGGCGCACAACGGAGACAACATCTTCCTTATTCTGCGTCGTGAAATTCCATCGGTACCGCATCGGGATCGCCGTCTGGAGCTAGAAAAACGTGCATATGGCCGCCCCCAGAATCTATGGTCAGAGTATCCAATTGGGCCGCTCCAGCCTGCCAAAGACGAACTGCAGCGTCGCGTCGCTCAGCAACACTGCCAAGCAAAAGGTTCCGATCCTCGGCAGGGCTTGATGAGAGTCGGTTGTAGTCCTGGACCGCCGTTAGAAGTAACTGGGCCGCACCGACGAAGGCTTCCTGCGCAACCGACTGATCGCTCGTTCCCACTTTAACAGTCTCGAAAGCCGTCGCCGCAGCCCTGAGGTCGCGCATCCATGCGTCGACATCACCTGTATCAGCAAACGGGGGGCTATCAGCTTGCTCCACGGGTACTGCAGTTGCTAGCCCCTCCAAAGCGCGTGCCATGCGTCCATGTGCCGTTTCTGCTGCCAATCCAAGGTCTTTGGTGATCTCAGCCTTTTCAAGAGCCTGACCTTTAGAAAGCTCTTTGGCGATAGCTTCGACTGACCCGGCGGCGGGCGCGATCTCAGCAGTCGTTGCTCGCATACTCATGGATGCAGCGACCGCTCCTACAAAGATGACTGCAATGGTTATTAGAACAATCATCCATGTAAGAGAAAACGTGCGCGTCTTGCGGTTCAAAAGATGAGGCCACCTTTGTGGAGGATGGTGTTCTGGAGCTAGGCGGTTTTGTCGCGATACACGGCTTATACATCGCGAATGTGTGCAGTAGTTTCCGTAAGGCCATGCCGTACTACGTCCCGCGGTGGCAGTACGCAGTACGGCAGGCTCTTGCAGCTAGTTATGCTCTTCTTGCCAAATCTGTAAGTCACGAACTTTCTCAGTCAGCAGAACCTGCGCCTGAGATCCACGGGCGACGTGAGCCTTAACCTGAGCCGCGGCTGCATTGAGCTTATCTGCCGAATCAGCGTGCCGACCAGCCTCCGCGAGGTCCTTTGCCTTATCCAATTGTTTGGTCACCTGTGCCGCCGCTTTCGCAGAGACCGTTCCTTCGGCAACCAGGTCACCAATCAATGATTCGACTTCGTGCCACGTGACGCAGTCGCCACCTCCACTGACTGCGCCAGCGGACCAGGAGATACCCCCTAGAAGGTGCTGTAGGAAGGCAGGGTCTGTGTAAGATGCTTCGGTGTGTCCTCCGCCGGTGTACCACGAACGAGATGACTCGAAGTTATGGCACCAAGCTATCGGATGATCGGAACCCATCGCACCACGACGAGCGTTGTAGGTTGTCTCGTCGAGATTTATGAGAACACGAACAGCGTCGCGCGGACTCTGATTGAAGTTGTACCACTCATCAAAACGCGTCCATGTTTCGGGGAGATGCTCTGTTGAAGGATGGGTCCGGTCCTCAACCAGCTGAGAAGCAGTCTGCTGCTCTGGATGGCTGATGAATCGAGCACCACCGCCGGTCAACTGGCCATACCACGGGACAGTGTGCATAGAATCTGTCGCCGCGTGAACACCTGCAAAACCACCACCGGAACGGATATATCCCTGAAAAGCGGCCAACTCAGTTTCATTTAGAAGCGTCGGCGTTGCAGGGTCGAGGGAATTGGTTCCATCAACCGTGGAGACGAAGACAATGGTTTCGTATTTGGCAAGATCAGAGGAGGTCGTAAAGGGTGTGCTGGGTAGGGTCCGGTCGGGCTGTCCCTGATTACCCGGTGACGTTGCAGGATCCCACACGTCAACACTGAACCCATTGGCGTTACCAAGTGCCATGATGGCGGTAGTGGCTTCATCAATACTGCTGTGACGAAAGCCCGTCGTTTTTCCTACGACGAGCACATCGTAAGGTTCCGCCATTCCAATCTGATCGGAACTGGCTTCAGCTTGAGCGGGAGTCGTTGCTAACACGGGCACGACAAGCGCTACCCCACATGCTCCGAGGGCTGCCTGACTGATAAATCGCTTCATTGCGCTCCTTAGTCATTCAATCGACAATGCCCCTGGATCGGCGATTACCGAACTGGGCACACGATCTGAAGCCGTCGAAGCAGCACCCAGCGCACCTCACGAGGAATAAGTGCTGGTCGACAACATATTCAGCAGGTTAGCTTCTAACCTGCTGAAAGGTCTAGGTAAAAGTGATTTTTAGATTTTCCCAGACCAGAGCGATCGTATGACTTTCATGTCGGGCAGCACTCACTAGCGAGATGTCTTTTCAGACGATCCCGCCGTTTGGTTGAATAGGCCCGGTTGAATAGGCCCGGCCAACAGCATTCCAGCGCTCAGGCTTCCTGGCTGAAGGCGGCATCGAAAGAGGTGTCCGATGGCGCGAAGCCGAAGCGTTTCATGACGTCAGCGCCCGGAAGCTGTCCTCCCAGGGAACGTCGCCGCCGCCAACGCCGAAACGGAACGGCGCAGTTGTTGTGTCAGGAGCGGAGCACCCCGAAATCGGTGGAAGCCGCGGGAACGCTTCCAGCGTTCGTTCGCGGAACAAGTTATGGACTTAGGTCCCCCCAATTCGCCCCGACGGGCAAGCCGGTGAAAACCAGTGCGGCAAACGGTGGATAGGGAAGAGCAGGCTCCTGGCTTCGCGGTAAACGAGTTCCTTGGTGTCCAGCTCCCGCAGGAGGCCGGGACGCTCTGTTCGCCGCTATGTTCCTGTTGGACCGCAGCCGTCCCGGGACCGCCAAATGGTGCTCTATGGCCACCTGCGGGAACAGGTCCAAGGCGCGTGCGCACCAGGAACGCAGACGCGGCGCTCCAGCGTCCTAGGGAAGCGTAAGAGCATCCGCCGACGCCGGTCAGGGACGTCCGGTCCTATCCGGCGGGCCGCTCGGCGGTTAGCGTGGAAAGTATGACGGACATCCAGATCGCGGAGCACTCCGAGCAAGCGACGGCGGCAGTCCGCGCGCAGGTGCCGATGGCCGAACTCGCCGACTTCTTCTCACAGGCGTTCTCGGACGTCATGGCCGCACTGCAGGAGCAGGGTGTGCAGCCGGTGGGCCCGCCGTTCGGCAAATACTACGGCCAGCCCGGCGCCTTGGTCGACGTCGAAGCTGGATTCCCGGTCCCTGGCGTCATCGCGCCTGACGGCAACGTAGTTCCGGGAAGTCTTCCCGCCGGCAGGATCGTCGAAGCGACGCACACTGGGTCCTTCGACACGCTGGCAAACACATACGCGGATATTGAGAACTTCTTCTCCGAAAACAAGCTCAAGCCGAGCGAGGTCATGTGGGAGAACTACCTCGCCGATCCCGAGACCGAGCAGAGCCCCGAGCATGCACGCACCCAGATCTGCTGGCCGGTCGACTGAATCAGGAGCCCTGCGGTCGGGTGCCGGCTAGGCGCCGTTGCCCCGGCGCTGCGGCCGGAGGAGCAGAACGGCCGTTCCCAGCGCAGCAGTGAGGATGCCCAGTACTGCGGCGAGCCAGAGCTGACCTGGGACGGGCGAGTCGAAAAGTGTGGGAATGCTCAGGATGAGAGCTGCTGCTGCCAGCGACATTGCGAGCAATAAGCTGATGAATACCCGGTTAGATTTCTTGTGCATCAATGAACCTTTCCTGAGCCGGTGGACTTCATTGCTTCCACCTGGCCGGTGGTGGCTGTCCGGCCACCCTAGACGCCGGAGGTGCAGACCTCAAACAATCCTGTTTTCGGTCTGTCCGTTTTGGGATGGCATCGTTTAAGGGAGGGGCTCGTCAGTCGTGTACCGGTACTCGTGCCGGAGACCCTTAACCATTCTTTCTCCGAGGTAAATGGTGAGCCCGGCCCCGGCAGTGCATGCGACGGCGCCGATGATGCTCCACCCCGTGGGGTCGCGCAGCAGCAGGATGCCGATACCAGTGAGCAGTATCGCCAGGGCCCAGGACCGGCGCCGCCACCAGCTGGTTCCACGCCGCACAGTGGGATGATTCCTCGGGTCCATGCGGCTGGATTAAACACGAAGACGCAGTGGCGGAACAGCGTGCGCAATGGAAGCGTGCCGCCCGCCCTGCCTGCTAGCTGCAATACTCCACAGATTGCCGTTTCCTTCGAATGCGCCACCCGGACCACCATGCCCAAAGCCGAGTTGTTCGACCGTGCGCGGAGCATAGATGCCCATAAGGACTCGATGGCCCGGTCCCGCGAAGAGGCGGTCGCGGGTGTGACTACGGGCCTCATATCCCTGGGCAAGGACGTCACCTGGCGGGCCTGGCACTTCGGCGTCCCGTTCAGGATGACGAGCCGCATCACCGGCATGGAAGCCCCCGACTACTTCGTCGATGAGCAGGTCAATGGACCGTTCAAGCGGTTCCGGCATGAGCACGAATTCAAAGAGGATTCGGCTGGCACGGTCATGATCGACCGCATCGAATTTGAAGCTCCCTTCGGCCCGCTTGGCCGGTTGGTGGAGAAACTGGTGCTGGCGCGTTACCTGCGGAACCTCATAGAAACCCGGAACAGGTTCCTCGTCATGGACTCAGCTCAAGGCCCAACTCCGGACCCATAGGTGCGGGCTGATCCCGATTCCGATGTTCATTGATGGACTCCTCTGGACACGGGCGGTGCGGAACGATCTGCGGTCTTTGAAGTTTGCAACTTCATGGAGACAACCTAACCGCTCAGATTTGAGTCGTCATTACCTAGAACAGCGGCCAGGGCACAGCAGGCATCCCGCCACTCGGACCCGGGAACACCGCCGTCGTGCGCAGCCGGGCACAGCGCGAGGCAAGCGCCTCGACCTCCTCGGCGGTCAGCAGCTCAGCCAGCTTTTCGCCGAGATCGCCATCCAGCCCAGCAAGAACGCGATCAATGCCCGCGAGCTCCTCACTGCTCAAAGACTCGCCAATCCAGCCCCACAACACCGTCCGCAGTTTGTGCTCGGCGTGGAGCGTGACCCCGTGGTCCACGCCGTACCGGTGCCCGCCGGGCATCGCCAGGACATGGTTGCCTTTGCGGTCGGCGTTGTTGACGACGACGTCGAACACCGCCATCCGCCGCAGCGCCGCCGTGTCTTCATGAATGAGTGCGACGATCTGCCCGGCCTGGTCCTCACCCTCGAGCACGAGCTTAAACCCTGACTCCGGCACCTCACCAAGTGGCACCAGATCCACCGCGTCCTGCTCCGGATCGGCGTCCTGCCAAAGCTGGACCATGCCTTCGCCCAGCGGCCCGTCGCGCAGCCAGGTGCGCGGCACGATGTTCCAGCCCAAGGCTTCAGACACCAGGTAGGCGGCGACTTCGCGGTGAGCCAGGCAGCCGTCGGGGAAATCCCACAGCGGCTTCTCGCCCGCGATGGGTTTGTAGACGACTTCCGCGTCGCCGATGCTGCCCAGGTACGTGGCGTTGGACGCCGTCGTAATCCGTCCGGTGAGGGTCAGCTCATCGGTGAGCAGGTCCGGCTCCGGCATTAGTTTTCGGGGAGGGCGCAGATGTGGCCGTCGTCGTCGATCGGCTGACCGCAGATCACGCAGATCGGACGCCCGGCGCCCACCACTTCCCGGGTGCGCTTCGCGAAGGCTCGGGCGGTGCCCACGGGCATCCGCACCCGCAGCACCTCGGCGGCATCGGCGTCGTCCTCGTCCTCGACGAGTCCGTCGTCATCCTCATCAACTTCTTCGATGGGGTAGGCCTCAATGACGACCTGCGCCGTTGTCGGGTCCCAGCCCAGGCTCATCACGCCCGCACGGAACTGTTCCTCCACCTCATCCAGATCGTCATTGTCCACGAGCTCCAGGGGAGTGTTCGCGGGAACGTGGAAGGGGTTGCCGTCGACGGTCATGAGCTGGTCGAGGATCTCGTCGATCTTCTCCGCAAGCTGGTCCGCCTGCAGCTTTTCCATGGCAATGCTGATGAGCTGCTTGCCCGCCCGCGCCTGCAGGTAGAACGTGCGCTGACCGGGGACGCCGACGGTGCCGACTACTACGCGGTCCGGCCAGTCGAAATCGTGAACGGTTGTAGGCATAGGACTACTCTAGGCTCCTTGGGCGGGCGGCGCTGCGTGTCCCGCACCACCGCCAACCGGCGCATCGTCCTGCCCGTGGACAGCTGCCAGCCACGAAAGGTCCCCGGTGTCGGTATTGGTGGCATGGACAGTGGGACGCCCCGGGCCGTAACGCACGATCGACAGCGAGGCCGGCCCGACGTCGATGCGCTGGAACATGTCCAGGTGCATGCCGAGCGCGTCCGCGAGGACCGACTTGATGATGTCCCCGTGACTCACCGCAGCCCACACTGCTCCCGGACCGTGCTCGGCTTCGAACGCCGCATCGTGGCGGCGGATCGCAGCGACCGAGCGGGCCTGCATCCCGGCCATGGACTCACCGCCGGGAAAGGTGACGGCCGACGGCTGCGACTGCACCACCTTCCACAGTTCCTCCTTCGCGAGGTCTGCGAGGGCGCCGCCCTGCCACTGGCCGTAGTCGCATTCGGTGAGATCGTCGTCGACCGGTGCGTGCGGAGTGCCCTTCTGGCTATCGAGGATGAACTGCGCGGTTTGCCGGCACCGCTCCAGCGGGCTGGACACCACGCCCACCAGGGGAACGACGGCGAGCCGCTCACCCGTGGCGGCGGCCTGGGCCCGGCCCGTGTCATCCAGGCTGACGCCGGGGGTGCGGCCGGCCAGCAGACCCGAGGCATTCGCTGTGGTGCGGCCGTGCCGCACGAGAATTACTGTCGCCATGCCCCCAGCCTAGTTCCCTGTAGCCGGCAGCCAGCAGATGTACCTTCCGAACCGGGTTTCGTATGAAATCCTCCGACGGCGTCTCGACGGGACAGCTGAGCCGGTGACGGAAGCGGCTGCGCAGTCTCTGGCTCCGGTGCCGCCGGCTGACTAGGGTGGGCGCATGGCAGCACAACTCACCCGCCTGCTGACGGCGTCCACCGTGGTTCTGCTGAGTGTCGTCGCCTATAGGCGCCGGTACTCCGTCGCGTACACGTTCTGCGTGAGGGCAGCGAACAGCTCGGTGATGTAGATGGCGGTATCCGCATATTGTGCAATCAGGTCCGCACCGTTTCCAAGCGCGGCCCGGACAGGATCCAATGCCGGAGAAGTTGGGCCGGCGGACGCAGCGCGCAACAGGCCAAGCCGTGCTTCCCCGGAGATATAGCCGAGTTCGAATAACGTCCAGTGGAACAGGTGCATCAGGGCGGAATCACGGTCGAAGCCGTCATGGGTACGCATGCCCCATGCTTCCTCCGGCGTCAGTTCGAAATCCTGGTGCAGCGCCAGACCGAAGTCGGTGTAAAGCAGCCTGCCGTCCTGGACAAGGATGTTGCCGGGATGCACGTCAAAATGCTGAAATCCCTGACCGTTCATCCATGCAGTGGCTTCCAGGAGCTGGTCCACGATGCCGGGAAAAACCTCGGCCCCGAATCCCTCTTTCAAGCTTCGGCGGATCAAGTCGCCCAAGGTAACGGGCACGTACTCAAGGAAGAGCGCCATGGTCTTGCGTGCGGCCTTCATGGCGGAGAGTTTGCCCTGGACTTCAGGCCAGTGGGGTCCCCACTGGCGGGGAGGGGTATCGCCGTCGAACTCGCTGAGGTCTGCCTCGCTTTTTACATCCAGGACCCGCCAACCGAGCAGGAGCGGAAAGAAGTCCGCCAGACCCGATTGAACCCACTGGGTGGTGACCTGATGTGCTGCAAGTTCCCGCCCGACTGCGTTGGCAGGGGTTCCTATCCCGTAGTGGGAAACGAAGGGAAGCCGGAGACGGCTGGCGGTGGAGCATGGATCTGCTTCTTCAGCGCTTGTCAGCGGCAGCTGTTTGATGAAGATTGTGGTTTCGCCCAAGCGCGCAGTCTTCGTGGTTCCCCCAATGCCTATGCCCGCCTGCTCAGCATCATCGATAAGCGCACGCACACCGGCATCATCCAGCCCGGCGAGAGCCGAAGAGATGGCGTTGGCCTCGCGTACCCGTACCGTCATCCCTACACCCTAGGGGAGGGTGCATGAACTACTGGGCCCGACTGGCCAAACGATTCGCTGCCGCCCGCCCGCAGTCGATCTGCGGCGGTTCGGTGGCGAGCTTCCGCCCTCAAGCCCAGATACGTGCCGGCGATGATGAGGGCAGCGCCGACGAAGCCCAGCAGGGCAAGCGATTCCTGGCCGATGGTGATTCCAATGAGGACAGCCCAGATGGGTTCGGTTCCCATCAGGAGGCTCGCCCGGGATCCTGATGTTTGCTGGATGGCCCAGGTCTGGACGAGGAACGCGAAGACACTGCACACCAGTCCGAGGTAGAGCACGCCAATCCATTCAGCTGCGCCGAAGCCGTCCACGGCCCGGAGCACGCCCGGGTAATCGGCGGCGGTGTAGAGGAAAGCGCAGACCGCACCCTGGATCAGCGTCAGATTCAGGGCGCTAAAGCTGCGGCCCCGCGTAAGCGCGGACACCGCCGTGACATGAATGGAGCGCACGGCAGCTGCGGCAAGCATAAGCAGGTCCCCGGCTCCGGGGGCCGCAAATCCGTCTGCCGAGACGAGCAAACAGACCCCCACGACGGCGATGACACCGGCGACGAAAACCATCCGCGGCAGCTTCACCCGGAAGGCAATGCTCTCGGTAACGGGCGTGAACACAACGACCAGGCTGATGATCAGTCCGGCGTTCGTAGCGCTCGTGCCCGCAATTCCGTGGGTTTCAAGGATGAGCACGGCCGCTTGGGTTAAACCCAGTACGACGCCGGTGACCGCCTCCCGGCGCGACGTCCGGCGGCGGTTCCAAATCAGCCAGATCACTGCCAATGCCAGAGCGGTGATGAGGAACCGCAGGGACAGGATGACCGTCACGCCGACCGTGCCGGTGAGGGTTTTCGCCGCTAGATAGCTGCTGCCCCAGACCATTGCGACGAGGAGAAGCAGCAGATCCACTCTGCGTGCAGTGAGAAGCGCGGCAAGCCGGCGGCGCCGTTCGCGGGGCTCGGGCGGGGCTGGAGTCAGTATCGGGGAGGGCACTCCTTGAGTCTGATGAGGACGAATTCGTAAGACCAGAGGCCAAATCCTGAAGTAACGGTTTAGCCTGTGCTTATGGATCTTCATCAGCTGCGGCTGCTGCGGGAGCTTGGCGAGCGGGGAAGCCTCGCCGCCGTCGCCCGCGCATCCCACATCTCGGCGTCGGCGGTCTCCCAGCAGCTGACCGCACTGCAGCGTCGTGTGGAGGTTCCGCTGACCGAACGCCGGGGACGGAACCTCGTCCTGACGGAGGCCGGGCAGGCCCTGGCCCGGGCCGCCGTGGACATCAGCGTTGCCATGAGTTCCGCGGAGCAGGCCGTGAGCCGGTACCTGCAGGACCCCCGTGCGACAGTAAGCATTGCCGCATTCAGCAGCGCGGGCCTCGCCTGGTTCCGTCCGCTGCTGCAGGCAATGACGGGCGAGGGAAACCCCAAGCTGGTCTGCTCTGACCGGGATGTGGGGCAGGAAGCCTTCCCGGCGCTCGCTGCCGACTATGACCTGGTGATCGCGCACCGCCTGGAGCACAGCAAACCCTGGCCCGAATCGATCAGCGTTCGTCCGCTGATCCGGGAGCCGCTGGACGTCGCTATGTCCGGGAGGCACCGCCTCGCCCGGCAGCCCGACGTCAGTGTGGACGACCTCGCGGACGAAGAATGGGTGTCAGTCCAGGACGGTTTCCCGCTGATGCCGGCTCTGCAGGCCATCGCCGTTCACGCGGGACAGCCTCTGAATATCACGCATCAAATAAATGAATTCTTTATCGCTGCCGAAATTGTCGCCGCGGGTTCCGCCGTCGCGCTGATGCCGCGGCGCACTGCGTCCCCGCCGGAGGGCAGTGGCCTGGTCCTCAAGCCGATCCGCGGCCTTCCGCTGGCCCGGCACGTCGACGTGCTCTGCCGGCCCGAGGCGCTCCACCGGGCTGCGGTTCAGCAGGTCGTCACGGCGCTCCGGGAAATTGTGGTGCGCCCTGAACCCGGGAAAGGGCACACGCACAGCGCCATTCGCAGCGTAGGAAGTCCCGATCGTACCTATTGACTTGCGATCGATTGATAATCGATTATCCGGGCATGACCACTTCGACGCCGCATGCCGGTTCAGCCGTCATCACCCTGACGCGTGCAGCCCTGGGGCTGCTTTTTCTTGCGGTGATTGGCGGGCAGATCGCTGCAGTCTTCAGCGCCCAGGCGGTGGTGGACAGCTATCCCGAGTTCGCCGACCTGCAAGGCCCGCTGGTCACTGCAGCCATCGCTTTTGGGATGTGTGTGCAGACGGTTCTGGTCATCACCGGCATCCTCGCCGGACATACCCGGGACGGCCGGATCTTCGGGCCTCAGGCTCTTCGGCTGGTGGACGTCACGGCCGGGGTGCTGGTGACTGCCACGCTTCTGATTCTGGGCACCCTTTTCTTCATTCCGGGACCGCCCGCCCTCGGCCTGCTGATTCTGGGCTGCGCGCTGGTAGCTGCAACGATCACGCTGGTCCTGCTGGTGCTCCGAGCACTCCTGCACAGGGCGGCATTTATGCGGGTAGAGCTGGACGAGGTCATCTGATGCCCATTCGAGTGGCAATCGACCGGCTGCTGGACGAACGTGGATTATCCGTTGGGGAATTCGCGGACCGGGTTGGCATCACTCCCGCCAATGTGGCTGTCCTCAAAAACGGGCGGGCAAGAGCAGTTCGGTTCTCCACGCTGGACGCGATCTGCCGGGTGCTCGAATGCCAGCCGGGGGACATTCTGATTTGGGAAAAGGACTAAGCGCCGGACATATCTGCCGGAGCCGGCTGTTCTTATCCGCTTTCAAACTTCTTCCAGAGCCCTTCGGAAACTACTTCGACCGTGCCGTCCAGCACCTGGATGGCCGTCTGTTCGTCGATCGCATAGGACGGAACGCCCAGGTCAGCGGCCCACCGCTCGGCGTCGGCCGGGGTATTGGTCGGAAAAGCGTTGAGGTGCGGGAAGATCGAAAAGTCCACCACGCCCAGCGTGCGGTCGTTCGCCGCGGCCGGCCATTCCACGAAATAGTCGCCGATGCGCGGCGTCAGGACCATGCTTCCCGCGCTGACCCCAACCCACACGGTATCGGGCAGGGAGGGCAGCAGGTCGGCAAGCCCGGACGCGTGCATCCAATGGTTCAGGTAGGTGGCGTCGCCGCCGTCGACCAGCAGCACATCAGTCTTTCTTACCCAGCGGACCCAGCGCTCGACGCCGATGGATGGCAGGGCGGTGAGCTCGAGGACACCGAGCGACGCCCATCCCAGGCCTGTCAGGTGAGGAGAGCCCGGGCCGGCGGCAACCAGCCTGCCCACTGACGCCGGCCCGCACGCCGGGTGGCCCCACTGCGCCGTCGGTATCACCAGGACGTGGGACTCGGCGATGGACTTGCCGAGTAGGCTGACCAGCGCGGATTCAATGCTGGGGTTTGTCACGCCGCCGGACGTCAGCAGGAGTTTCATGATGCCCCCGGGTGTTCGTGCAGGAATGGATGTTTCCCATGGCTACACACCCGGCAGGGCCTTGTCTATGGTTCGTTCCGGTTACGGCAGGGCGGAATCAGAGGGGGCAGGACCGCGCCCAGTTCTGCAACGCGGCCGGATCTCCGGCCTGAGCCGGTGTGATCACGTTGGCCTCAAAGACTTCCGGGTCCACATGCCACGCCTGGACCGCCGGGAGCTGTGTGTATTTGGCCAGGTAGCCCATCCCCTGTTCCTGACCCTGGAAGTCATTGTTCTCCACGGACTGGAGATAGGAATCCGCCCATGCGCAGAGCCAGTAGTGAGCCACCATCGTGTCCTGGTTGCCGTCCATGATTGCAGGCATTTCCAGTGACGGGTTCTCTTCCGGGTTGGAGTAATCCACGGACTCGAACTTCCATTCAACGCCTGGCGGCAGCGGCTCCGTGAATTCCTGCGTAGCTTCGAGCAGGGCCTGGTCCATGCAATCCGGCTTGATGGTCTGCATGGTTCCACTGGGGTCCGACTGCAGGATCTCACCGCCGAGACACGGTCGGGGCTCCCACGGGGTTGGCGCTGGGTCGGCTTTCACTTCAGCTATCGCCTGCGCCTCGTTGACTTCCGCGTCCGTCGGTCCGCAGCCTGCGAGCAGAGCGCCTAGCAGCAGCGCCGCCGCGGCGCCCGCAATTCGTTTCCGCATGTGCTTTTATCCCCCGTTGGTCAGCTAGTTAGACATTAGACGGAGGCAGACGGCGTGAACAGGGCGGGCTATCAGCGGCACTTTAGGGATCGACGGCGTTTCCCGGCCACCGGGGCAAATTGGCGGCGACAGCAAAAACGACGACGCCTGCCAGCAAAACCAAAACCGCGATAAGCCGGCCGGTTCTGAATTCAGCAAACAGCCCTGGTATCAGCACGACGGCTATCGCACCAAACAGTCCCACGCCAGCAATGAACACGGCTTTGCGGTACTTCTGAGTTCTGTTCATCGGCCCACCCTACTGGTAGCCCGGATACGTGCTGCAGGCCTGACATCATGGCTTGGTGGAATCTGACCCGGTAAGCCCGATTGACCAGGACGCAGCAATCCGAATGTGGCAGGCATACAGCGCCGCGCACCCGGAAGCAGTAGCCGTGTCCCCGGAGTACACCGTTGAACACTTTGGGGATACACGGCGGCTGGCGGACGAACTCCTCACCCATGTGCTCAGCGGACGGAAACGCGCGACGTCGGAACTCGCCGCTGATTTCCTGGCCAGAGGAGACGCGGTCCCCCGGATCGGTTCCCACTGGATAGCGTGCGACGGGACGGGGACGCCGCGGCTCATCCTGCGCAGCATCGAGCTGCGGCTGGGGCCCTTCGGCACGGCGGACGAGGCCTTTGCACGGGACGAAGGCGAAGACGATCTGAGCCTGGCGAGCTGGCAGCGTGAACACCGCCGCTACTGGACACGGGTATCAGCAGCCCAGGGGCGTGAGTGGTCTGAAACTGACGAGATCGTTTTCGAACGGTTCACGGTTGTCTGGCCCCCTGCGCACGCAGACAAAGTGAGCACGGTGCACGGCAGCGGTCGCGTCCCCGGGAGCCCGTAGAACTTCCTCTTGTTCTGTGGTCGACTGAATTTGCGGCCCGGGCGTAAAGACGTTCGCGAAGCCCACCCCTCGGACCGCCGGTTTGGCAAACTCGGCCCGATCCGAAGGAGACGACCATGTGTCGTTGGCTAGCGTATTCAGGTTCCCCCGTCCGCTTGGATGACCTTCTCTATAAACCTGTGAACTCACTGGTCATGCAAAGCAAACACGCCCGCATGGGCGCGGAGACCACCAACGGGGACGGCTTTGGCATCGGCTGGTACGGCACGGAACCGACTCCCGGCCTGTTCCACAGCACGGAGCCCGCCTGGCATGACCGCAACCTGCGCGAGCTGGGACGGCAGGCATCGGCCAGCCGCGTCTTCGCGCACATCCGCGCCACAACAGGTACGGCCATCCAGCAGACAAACTGCCATCCGTTCCGGCACGGCAAATGGCTCTGGATGCATAACGGGGCGCTCGCGGACTTCCCGAAGGTCAAACGCGATATGGCCATGGCTGTCGAGCCGGGGCTGTATCCGGAGATCGAAGGATCAACGGACTCCGAGATGTTCTTCTACCTCGCACTGACCTTTGGGCTCGAGGAAGACCCCCGCACAGCGGTCGCCGAGGCCGTGGGATTCATCGAGGATGCAGGACGGCGCCGCGGCGTCGAGCATCCCGTCCAGATGACAGTCGCAACCACCGACGGCGACACCACCTGGGCGTTCCGCTACTCCAGCCAAGGCAAGTCGCGGTCCCTCTTCACCAGCAGGGACATAACGCCCCTTCAGGCCCTGTATCCGGAGAACGTGCTGCTGAATAAACTCTCGGACGACTCCCGGCTGGTGGTCTCCGAACCACTGGGCGATCTGCACGGGGCATGGCAGGAGGTGCCGGAATCCACGTGCGTCGTTGTCCACGGAGGCGAGCAGCAACAGTATTCGTTTGCGCCTGCGGCCCGGTGAAGTGATGCCCGACGGCGGTGTGAACCGGGGCGGGCGGCTGTCAGTCAGGTGCGCTCAGGGGAGGGCCTGCGTTCGGCACGATCCCGGATACCCGGCAGCATCCGCCCGCCGCGGATCTATTGACAATCAATCGATCGAATATCGATCATGAGGCATGGAAAAACTCCCGCAGAAAATTAGCCTCCAGATGGTGCTCGCGACACGTGCGGCACTTACTCTGCTCCTCCTTGCGACTGTCGCCGCGCAGATCGGCGTCGTGAGTACCGGTCGGTCGATGGCATCGGCCTATCCGGAGTTTGCCGATCTGGAAGCGCCGCTGGTTGGGGCGGCCATTCTGTTCGGAATCTGCGTTGAGGTGGTACTCGTCATTACAGCAATCCTGGTTGGCTACATTCGGGACGAACGTATTTTCGGCTCAACATCACGCAAGCTCATTGACATCATGGCGGCGGCTCTCGCTGCGGCAACTGCCATTGTGCTGGGAACCCTGTTCCTCATTCCCGGCCCCCCGGCGCTTGGCCTGCTGGTGATAGGCGGCGCGCTGGTTGGAGCGACACTGACCATGGTCCTGCTGGTGCTTCGTTCCCTGTTGCGCAAGACGGCGTTCATGCGGGCTGAGCTTGATGGAGTTGTCTGATGCCTATTCGCGTGGTGATCGACTCGCTCCTGGCTGAGCGCGGGCTCTCCGTGGGCGAATTTGCAGACCGGATAGGGATTACACCCGCAAACGTTGCTGTCCTGAAAAACGGGCGGGCAAGAGCTGTTCGATTCTCCACGCTTGACGCAATCTGCCGTGTCCTCGACTGCCAACCCGGAGAGATCCTGGTCTGGGAGGAGGACTGATTCCCCACTATGCCCGAGCCCCGAAGCCTGCACGGCGCGGGGTACTGTCAGCACCCACTCGCGGACGGCGCCGCTGAGCAGTTCTAATGGTCGGGACACGGAACGGTCAGCGCACGCACCGAAGGGAACGGCATGAGCGAAGAACGCCCCAGGGAAATCGGGGAATCTGAAGCTCCCGTCGAGGACGAGCTGCAGGAGTCCTTTGAGAACACCATTACCGAGGGGGCGGAGCGGCTGCACCGCACCTTCCGCAATGTTCTGGTGACCGGGGTTTTTGGCGGCCTTGAGGTGGGGCTGGGCGTCATGGCTTACCTCGCCGTGATGTACCAAACCGGAGATCATCTGCTGGCCGGAATTGCGTTCAGCGTGGGACTAATTGCCCTGTTCCTCGCACACAGCGAGCTCTTTACCGAGAATTTCCTGATGCCGATCGCCGCCGTGGTTGCCAAGGAGGCAAGCCTGCGGCAACTCGGTAAACTCTGGGGCGGGACGCTTCTGGGCAACCTTGCCGGCGGCTGGGTCATTATGTGGTTCGTCATGCAGGCCTTTCCGCAGTGGGAGGACACCATTGCCGAATCTGCACGGCACTTCACCGACGCACCGTTCTCCCTTCAGACCGTTGCGCTCGCGGTCCTGGGCGGAAGCACCATCACGCTGATGAGCCGCATGCAGCAGGGTACGTCCTCCGACCCGGCCAAGATCGTAGCCACAGTGATCGGGGGATTTCTTCTCGCCGGGCTCCAAATGTTCCATTCAATCCTGGATTCCCTGCTGGTCTTCGGCGCCATTCAGTCCGGTGCCGGCATTACCTACCTGGAGTGGCTGACCTGGTTTAGCTATACGCTGCTCTTCAACGTGCTTGGGGGACTGGTGCTGGTTACGGCCCTCCGACTGGTCCGGAGCAAGGAACTGCTGAAGGAACGCCGTGCAGGAGCTCCCGCAGACCCGGATGCCTCCCGCCGGAACGGCTAGGCCAGTGGCGAGCCAGCCTACGGTTCCTCAGTGCCGGGCCGGACGCCTGACCACGACGCCGTGCCACCGGAACCGGGGAAAACGGCTTGTTTCATGGCACTGTCTCCGGCGACCGCCGTGGAGACGTAGTAAAGCGAAAGATCAGGCACATCCGGGTTGTAGGGCCCGTACAGGCCCGGCGCGAGCGCCACGAGCCGGCCGTCCATAAGACTGCCGCTGAACCAGGCTGCGACGCGGTAGTCCACCGACGAGGCATTCACGACCATTGGGTAACCCGGGTACGCGGCACTGGCGCCCTCGGCGGCCGGCTTTGCCAGGCCGACCTCGTAGCGGGCACAGACAGAGAGGATGTCCCCGATGGTGTCCGTCCAAGCGAAGGGGTCGAAGGTTACGGCAGCCCCGGTCGAGGGTTCGGCCAGCGCGAGAACGCCCCCCATCGCCTGGGTCAGCTCTGCCAGCTGTGGTTCCAATACGGGCGGCGCATCCGCCGCGAGGCCCCGGAGCGTTTCGTCGACGGAACCGGCGGCATCCGGCGATCCAACAAAACCGAAGGTCCCGTCCTCGATCCGCATGAGGGAAATCGCCTGGTAGAGAGGCCCCTTGCCGTCGGCCCCGAGCAGTTCGGAGCAGATTTGCTCTTCTGTTGCCTCGGTCGCCGCTTCGTCAGCTTCAGCGGGCTGCTCGGCGGACGACGACTCAGACGGTGATGCGGTCTGTGGAGAAGCCGCGGACCCGGCATTCGTGCACCCGGTCAGGAGCAGCAGAGCAAGGACAGGGACGGCAGCGGTTTTTCTCATGGTTCCCCCGGGGATCGCAGACAGTTGGATCATCCTAGCTGTCCGGCGGCCGGAGTTCTGCCGGACCGCGGGGAGCACGCCCGGCGTGTGAGGTGCGGGAAGTTCCCGGGCGGGGGCGGGCAGCGCTGATTCGGTCCGCGAAGCCGGAGAGGGAATCAATCAACGCCTCAGGGCCCAGTACAGAGAAAGGAGCGTCGAAGCGCAGGACCCAGGACATCAGCCCTGCCCAGGACCACGACCCGGCCCGCACCCGGCAGGCGCTCTCCGAGACCGGCTCGAGTTCACCGTCTCCCAGCCACGGTGCAACGGAGGCTGCGGGCAGCTCGAGGAGGAATTCGCCGTAACACGGCCACACGGCGTCGGACTCCGATCCCTTTCGCCGGGCGGCCAGGAACGCTGCCGCGTTCCCGCCCGGAAGAGGGCGCCGGGTGAAGGTGCCGCCGGCAGGGAACCTCGGCGTCAGCCGGTCCAGCCGAAAAATGCGCCAGTCCGTTTTGTCCAGGTCCCAGGCCACCAAGTACCAGCGGCCATTACGGGCGACGACGGCGTGCGGCTCCGCACGGCGGGCCGGGCCCGAGGTGTTCCCGCCGTAGTCGAAGCGGACAATCCGCCGGTCCCGAACTGCGGTGCTGAGAGCTTCGAGAACGCTCGGATCCACCTGTACAGGGGATCCGGCGTCGGTAAAGCGGATGGCATCGATCCGGTGCCGCAGCCGTGAGGGCATCACCTGCCGCACTGTGGTTAGTGCGCGGTTAGCGGCGTCCCCCGTATCCACGCCGCTGGAGGGCGCGGTCTGCAGTGCGACGGCGATTGCCACCGCCTGCTCGTCATCGAACAGGAGGGGCGGCAGGTCTGCCCCGGCAGCCAGCCGGTAGCCGCCGTCCGGGCCTTTGACCGCAGTGATGGAGTAGCCGAGCCCGCGGAGCCGGTCCACGTCGCGGCGGACCGTCCGCGGGGCCACGTCAAGGCGCTCGGCCAGCACCTTCCCCGGCCAGTCCCGCCGGGACTGCAGCAGTGAAAGCAGTGCGAGCATGCGTGCTGAGGTCCCGGACATTCTTCGAGTATGCCTGCAGAAGAGGACACATCCTGTCCGCTACCAGGTCCAGGCTGGTTTCAACGGCACAAACCGTGCCGAAACGAGAGGACAGATTCGATGAGCATCACCACCACTACCCACCTGAACTTCCGCGGCACAGCCGGCCCGGCCCTGGAGTTCTACCAGTCGGTGTTCGGCGGCATCCTCACCCGTGCCACCTACGGCGACTTCGGTATGCCAAAGGAGGTTCCGGGCGCGGACAAGATCGTCTTCGGACAGCTGGAAACCGGGAACGGCTTCCGCGTTATGGCCTACGACATCCCCGGCAAGGACAGCACCGACGTCACCGAGACCGCCGGAACCACCCGGCGCGAAAACGGCACCACGGTCACCGACCGCACGTTTTTTCAGTCCCTGCGCGGCCAGAGCCTGGCGGAGGTCACCCCGCTCTGGGACGGACTGGCCGACGGCGCGGACATCATCGAGCCCTTTGCCGCCTCTGCGTGGAGCCCCGGGTTCGGCATGCTGACCGACCGCTTCGGCGTCACCTGGGTGATCGACGTCGAGGCCCCCTACAACGGCTGATCCACATCCCCCGTGAGCTGTCGCAGAGCATCAATCAGCCGTTGGACCGGGCCCACGTCCACGGCACCGCTGCCGGCAGCACGTTCACCGGCGGCCGGCAGCAGGGCGCGAGACGCCCGGCGGCCGGCGGGCCGGTGACGGCTTTCAACCGCAGCAAGCCCGGTAAGGAACCACAGCACTTCCAGCAGCAGATCACGCGGCGGGTCGGGAAGGGTGTCCAAGGCGGAACGTGCTTCCTCCCGGAGCCCCGCCCGGACCAGCAGCAGCGGACGCACCCACTGCTCGTACGGCCCGAAGCCGCCGTCGGGCAGATCCGTGCCACTCCGGACGGCACGGGTCAGCTCGGCCAAAGCCGGAAGGCCAGTGTGGAAGCCCGGCATCTCCGTCCCGTCAGGCGGCGGCGGACCGTCCGTGAAGGTCCACCGGAACCAGCCGGTAAAGACTGTGGCCAAAGAGCGGTCGAACCGGGCCGCGAGGCCGTCGATCCGGTCAGCTTCCCGAGACGCAGCGGCGACATCGTCGAGGGCACACAGTGCCTGCATCCGGAGCAGTCGTCCCTGAATTTCGAAGGTTGGCAGCTCCGCCTCCAATGCGACGGCGACGATCTCAGCTCCAAGCGCTTCGCGTGCGGACGCCAGCCCGGCAGTCTCAAAGCTCTGCTGGTACCGGGCGCTGAGGGCAAAACACATCAGGGACGGATCATTCAAATCCCGGGCGATCTGTTCAGCCTCGCGGGCTTCGGCCATCCGGGATGCGGTCCCGCGCGATTCCATCGCCACCGTGGCCAGCAGCCGCGCCCGTACCCGGGCCGAGGTTCCGGGCGGCAGGACGTTCAGCGTCCGTACCGCAGCGTCCACAATCGCGGCCGACTGAACCGGATCATCCGACCGGGTCCAGCTCCCCGGTACCTCGAAGCCGCCGATCACCCGGGCTGCCAGCTCCGGATCACCGAACTGCTCCGCGGCGGTGATGGCAGCCAGGCGCTGCTCCGCTGCCAGCCGGACCGAGCCTGACACCGCCAGCACCGGAAGCAGGCATGCCACTCCTTCAAGCTGCGCCCGTTTCCCGGTTTGTCCCGCGGCCGCGACAGCCTGCCACAGGAGCGAGCTGCCGCCGTCGGGCACCAAATCCAGCGAAGGATCCTGGCGCAGAATCCGCTGTTCAAGGTCAGCCAGCCGGTGTCCGGGATCCAGTCCCAGGTCATGCCGCAGGGTGGAGCGGGCGTTGGCCAGGAGAGCCAGCGCGTCGCCCTGCCGGGCACAACGGTAAAGCGCCAGGGCAAGCAGCCGCCAGCCTTCCTCACGCCAGGGATGTTCGCTGACGTGACCATCGAGCAGCGTGAGGACATCCCCGGGGCGGCCCAGGCCCAGCCGGGTTTCCGCGAGTTGCTCAACTGTAGAGGCGCGGAGTTCAGCGGTCCTTGCCCGCTCCGCCCTGGCCCAGCGGCGGGTGCTGAATTCCTGGAACGCGGCACCGCGCCACTCATCCAGAGCCGAAGCCAGCAACTCCTTCCGGGCCGCCAAATCCAGCCCGGCAGCGGCCTGGACTGCATGCTCCGCACGCCAAAGGTCGACGTCGGCCATTTGCGGCGCGAGGGCATACCCGCCGGCGGTAGTCAGCAGAACTGCAGGGGGAGTGCGCGCAGGGCGGTCCGGTTCGAGGATGCGGCGCAGCTCTCCGATGAAGGTACGGACGGCGCCCACCGCACCGGGCGGGGCATCCTCCCACAACTCCTCGATGAGGTACTGGGTGGAAACGGACCTGCCGCGGGCCGCCGCCAGGATCCCCAGGACCTCGCGCTGGCGCGGCTTCGAGAGCCGGAGCGGGGTGTGCTCGATCTCCGCGCAGATTGGTCCAAGGACGCGGATTCGAAGCTTGCTCACCCGCTGATTCTAGTTCGCGTGCTCCCGCTGATCCGGCGCTGATTCAGCCGTGCGAACCTCACCCTAGGGCCGCAGAGGACGAACCGGCGGCCGCATACTCCGCGCTTTGCCAGCGCCAGGAAGGGATAACGATGGATCTGCAGCTTAGAGACAAAACGGCGTTCATCAGCGGTTCCACGCAGGGAATCGGCTACGCCATTGCCAAGACACTGGCCGGTGAGGGAGCGCGCGTGACGCTCAACGGCCGCGACCAGGGGAAAGTCACAGCCGCGGTCGAGGCACTGCGGCGGGAGATCCCGGGTGCATCGGTGGACGGACTCGCCGCCGACTTTTCCGATCCGATCCAGGTGGAGCGGCTCTGCACGGAACTCTCCGACACCGACATCCTGATCAACAACGTGGGCCTGTTCGACCTCAAACCGTTCGCGGACATTTCCGCCGACGAATGGCGGCGCTATTTCGAGGTGAATACCCTGAGCGGCGCACTGCTGTCCCGACGTCTGCTGCCGGGCATGCTGGAGCGCGGATGGGGCCGCATCGTCTTCATCGGCAGCGAATCGGGAGTGAACGTACCGGCTGACATGATCCATTACGGCGCGTCCAAAGCCGCGATGCTGGCCTTGGGAAACGGCCTGGCGAAGCTCACCAAGGGAACCGGCGTAACGGTGAACTCGGTCCTGGGCGGACCCACCTATTCCGACGGCGTTGCCGGCACAGTCGAAGCGCTCGCCGCCCAGACCGGGCTAGCGGCCGCGGAAATGAAACAGGCGATCATCGGGACGAACCAGACCACCCTGCTTCAGCGGTTCATCGAGCCCGAAGAGATCGCAGCCATGGTGACATTCTTGGCCAGCCCGCTGGCCTCCGCGACGAACGGGTCTGCGGTGCGGGTCGACGGCGGTGTGCTCACGGCGATGCTTTAGCTCGGGAAAGCGGGACGCAGCCCGGGTCCCTGCGGCTGAGCCAATGGGACGGGCGGACAAGTTCGACGGGCAGGAGCGTCTGGGCATTACCGCTGGCGGAGTTCAGCTGCGCCTGCGTCAGGTAGAGGGTTTGAGAGAGATCGGCCCCTTCGAGGCGCGCATCTCTGAAGTCAGCTCCGAGGACGTCCGTGCCCGAAAGGTTGCAGCCTCTAAGATCGGCGGCAATCAAATACGCCCCGCGCAAATCCGCTCCGCACAGCGACGCCCCTTTCATTTGCATGCCCATGAGGTCTGCTCCCGGGACAAGAGTGCCGTCCAGGTGATCGTCGCCGGTCGCGAGGTATGCGGAGCGGACTTCCTCACTGACTTCCATCAGCACAGCCCGGACCCGGGCGTGCATATCGCTAAGGTCGACGGAAAGTACCCCGCGCGCATCCGCCGTCACCTCCTCAATTTCCATCCTGATGCTGTCGACCACGTGCGCCGTGTCCGGGTCGAAGGTTCTGCTGGACGCTTCCGTGAGGTACCAGAGCATTTCATGAAGCTGCCGGACAACTTTGAACGCCGCGAACATGTGTTTGGCTGTTTCCGGCTTGGCTTTCCAACTGATTCCGTGGAAGAGGTCTTGGGCTACATATTGGCCGGCACCGAAGCAGTCGAAGGTGATGCATCCACGAAAGCCCCGCGGAGTCAGGCTGTCATGGATGGTGCATGAGAAGTCGGGACCAAGGTTCCGGCAAGGAGTTCCTGCGGGTTTGTCGATAGCGAAATCCGCGGTGCGGGAAAAACCCAGTGCGGTACAGCAGAGCGCGAAACAGTTGCCGCAATCAGGGCGCAGTGATTCCCGGTCAGTGGCAGGTGAGAAAGGCGTGGTGGGGTCGTTCGATGTGACGGGCATGTGGTCTTCTCTGGATGGGTTCGGTGAGGGTCCGGGTGCCAGGGGAACTCATGGAGGAGCTCCCCTGGAGGGCGCACAGAATCACCGCTCCGAATGGAAGCGGACGGGAACCGCTGCATCGACTCTGGTTCACAGAGAAAGTAAGAATGTCACTGCGGAGAAATCTAGCATCAGTCCGGCTGCCCGTCAGCCCGTCCCGGGGAAGCGCAAGGACTCCGATGGATTCGTCCCCGTGTTGAACGGATCAGCCGTGGCGCTCGGCAGCGGGTTAGTCCGCCAGATGAATCCCCAAATCGGTGCGGCCGGGCAGGATGTCCGACTGCAGGGCACGGGTGCTGCGGTAATCGCCGTCGCGCAGGCTCCGGAACCGGTGGGGAGCCTCTTTGTCCAGTGAATCCAGCCGCTCCCGCAGCCGCTTCACCTCCTGGTCCACCTGCGTGGAATCCAGGGCATCGGCGTCGTACACCACATGCAGATCCAGCACCTCGATCCCCGTGTACCAGAGCACCCCGTGGTAAGAGGGAAGAGCAGGGAGTCAAGGTCGCCGCTGATGCCGCGGGGGCCAATCGACCGTTCGTCTTCCCCGGCCGTCACGATGACGAGCGCCCGGCGCCCGGCCAGTCCGCCGTCGCCGTAACGCCGAGGAACACCAAGCTCCGGATCCAGGTCCCCGTAGGCGAACTGGTCGGTGAGCACGCGGTCGAACCAGCCCTTCAGGATCGCCGGGGGGCCGTACCACCAGAGCGGGAACTGCAGGACGAGCAGCTCCGCCGCGGCGAGCTTGGCCTGCTCCGCCTGCACGTCAGCCGGCAGCTGGCCGGCGGCATAGGATTCCCCGGCCTGGACTGCGAGGTTGCCCGGTACGCCCGCAAGGTCGCCGAGATCGCCGTCGCCCAGAACGGCGTTAAATCCCTGGGCATAGAGGTCCGACGTCGCCACCTGGTAGTAGCGGGTCGACAGCGCGTCAACCCCCTCAAGGAACAGCCGTCCGTTGAGGGACGCGGCGCGGGGATGGGCGGTTACCCACAGTACGTTGCCCGGCGTCGGGGGATGGGTGATTGGCACGTCAGTCCTCCTTGAAGCCGTTGCCGCCGACGACGGCGAGAACAACCGTGGTGAGTGTGCTGCGGGCCTGGGCGGCACTGATTCTGCCGTCAAGTGCGGTCCGGGCCAGGGCGTCTCCGGCACCGGTGACGGCCTGGAGCCCGGCGAGGCCGAGCGGTCCCATGAACGGTTCCAGCGCGGTCCGGCACATGGCCAGGTAGGCATCCTCGGCTTCCTGCCGAACGCCGCCCAGGGTGGAGAAACCCGCTAGGGCGGCAACGACGTCGGCCAGCTCCCTGCCTTCGGCAAGGCAGCAGTCGATGTAGGCGCCGGCGACCAGCCCCGCCACCACGGAAAGCTCAGGCTCCGCGTCGGCGAGGGCATCAGCAAGGGTCTTCCGCTGCTGTTCCTCGAACTCGCGGTACAGCTCAGCGAAGACTCCGGCCCGGTCGCCGAAGTGGTCATACACCAGCGGCTTAGTCACGCCGGCGCGTTCGGCTAGCCGCCCGAGGGTGAATTCGTAGGTCCCAGCATCGCGGATCAGTCCGCGGGCCACTTCCAACAGCTGGGTACGGCGCTCCTGCTTGGAAAGGCGCCGTCGTGGTGCTGCGCTGGACACTTCGCTCATGCTGGTTCCCGGGAATCGGTAACTTACTAGCAGTAACTTACCGTTGGTAACCGGGAGTGTCCAGGGGTGGCCGCAGTATGGCCGACAGCCAACAAGCTAATGGCCGCGGGCGGATTGCTCCGACCGCGGCCACCAAAACACCGGTTGAGTTTAGAACGGGTACGGCGCAATGTCCGGACGCACGGTGAGCCACTGGGTCTCGGTGAAGGCCTCGATGTTGGCGGTGTATCCACCGAACCGGGAACCTGTCCCTGAAGCGCCGACACCGCCGAACGGGGCATTGGATTCGTCCATAACGGTCTGCTCGTTGATGTGGACCTTGCCCGAGTGGACCATGTCCGCGAGCTTCATGGCCTCACCGACGTCACCGAGGATGCTTACCGACAGGCCGTACTCTGACGAGTTCACGATTTCGGCTGCCTCCTCCAACGTGGAAAAGCCCATCACGGGCGCCACCGGACCGAAGATTTCCTCGGCCCAGGCAGGGTTTTCCTTGTCCAGGCCGGTGAGCACGGTGGGGGAGTAGAACAGGTTGTCGTAGGTTCCCCCGGCCTCAACCGTGGCACCCGCCGCCTTCGCTTCCTCCACAATCCGGTGGATGTTGTCCCGCTGGCGGTCATCGATGATCGGACCCAGGGCCACCTGCCCGCTCATCGGATCACCGACGGGCAGGTGCTCGGCCTTCTCGCGAAGGGCAGAAACGTAACCGTTCGTGAGCGATTCGTGGACCAAATGCCGTCCTGCGGTCATGCAGATCTGGCCCTGGTGAAGGAAGGAACCGAACGCACCGGCACTGGCAGCCTTGGCCAGGTCGGCTCCCGGCAGGACGATCAGGGCGTTGTTGCCGCCAAGTTCCAGATGGGCACGCTTGAGATTACGTCCGGCAGCCTCGCCCACCTTGCGGCCGGCGGCGGTTGAACCGGTGAAGGAGATGATGCGGACTTCCGGTGCCTCCGTCAGTGCCGCGCCCGTCTCCGCGCCGCCGTTGAGCAGCTGCAGGACGCCGGCCGGGAGCCCCGCCTCTTCGAAGGCGCGCATGATCATCACGCCGCCGGAAACCGGAGTCCGCGGGTCCGGCTTGAGGATGACGGTGTTGCCCAGGGCCAGTGCGGGAGCAACGGAGCGGATGGAAAGGATTAGGGGGAAGTTGAACGGTGAGATGACTGCGACCACACCGGCGGGGGTGCGCCGTGCGAAGGACCAGTGATCGGCATTCGAGGTGAGTACGTCACCGGCCGGGTGGTGCGGCAGGCCGGCGGCATCGAAGCACTCGTTGGCAGCTACGTGCGTCTCCAGGGCAGCCTTGGCTCCGATGGCGCCTGTCTCGCGCTGAACCCATTCACCGAGCTCGGCTGCGTGGGTGACGAAGAAATCTCCGGCCCGGCGCAGTATCGCGGCACGATCCTCGGGCTTAGTGGCTGCCCATTCCTTTTGTGCTTTTGCGGCCCGGGTGGCTGCCGCGAATGCGTCGGCGGCGGAGGCCATACCGACGGTGGCCAGAACAGAACCAGTCGCCGGCTCTTTGACCTCGATTGGTTCTGCAGATCCGGCGGTCCAGCCGGTGGTGTAGATTTTTCCGTCCCACAGCGACGGGTTCAGGATGGAGGTCTGCTCAGATTCGGTGGCGGTCATGATGCTCCCTTGCATTGTTGGTGGGTTGCGCGTTCTGACTGTCTGTGTGGATGACTAACCGTGCCGGTCCAGCCGTCCGGTTAGTCATTGACGATTCGGGCGTCGATCAGCACCGGGCCCTCGGAGGCCAGGGCCTGCCGGTAAGCCTCTTCGAATTCCTGCCGGGTGGTCGTTGCGCTGGCGGGGACACCGTATCCGCGGGCCAGGGCCACGAAGTCGATGCCGCCCAGGGTCAGCCCGGGAACGTCGGGCACGCCCATTCGCTTGGCGAATCCGGCCAACGCGCCGTATCCCGAGTTATTGACGATGACGAAGACGGTACGGGTCTGCCGCTGGGCCGCTGTGTACAGGGCGGTGATGCCGTAGTTGGCTGACCCGTCTCCCACCGTGGCCACCACAGTTGCCCCCGGGTCTCCCAGCGAGAAGCCGACGGCGGCCGGCAGTCCGAAGCCCAGGCCACCCGACGCGGGGAAGTGGTAGCGGCCCGGTTTGTCGATGCTGATCCGTTCCAGGTAGTCCAGGTCCAAGGTTGTCGTCTCGTTGATGTAGACGACCTGCTCGGTGACATGTTCATTCAGCACTTCAAGGATTTCGGTGCCTGTCATCCCTTCAGCGGAGGTCTTGGCCTGGGGCAGCTCGCGTTCGGGGCGGCGGACACCGCGGTCAGTCACACGCTTTGCCAGCGTAGTGATGGCCCGGGCCACATCGGCGACGACGGCAGTGCCGAACGGAGCCCGCGTCGCCTCTGACGGATCCTGGGTCAGCTGCCAAACCTGGGTTCCTTCCTCCAGGTATTCCGCCGGCTCCCATCGGTGATACCGGAACACGGGTGCGCCCACCACCAGCACCAGGTCATGCTCCGAAAGCCGCCGGCGAACCGAGTCGATACCGGGGACGATCACTCCGGCGAAGTTTGCATGCGTGGTCGGGAACGGGCCGCGGGCAGGTGACGGGGCAACATAGACGCTGGCGTCGGTGTGCTCTGCCAGCTCTATCACCGCGTCCCATACGGATGAGTCGGAGACGGCAGCTGCATCGACCTGCGGGCCCAGCACCAGTGCCACGCTCCGGGCGCCGTCAACGGCGGAAACCAGCTCAGCGGCGATTTCCTCCGACAGCACTCCCGCGGTGCGCACGGAGCGCTGGGTGAGCAGCCTGTCGGCAGGAAGGGCCGGCTCGTTCCAGTCATCCAGCGGAACCGACACGTAAACCGGGCCCGCCGGCTGTGTTGAAGCCTCCAGGATTGCCTGGGACAGGGTCCGCGGCACATCGGCGGCGGCAAGGGGCTCGTGCGCGTACTTGGTCAGCGGGTAAGTCAGCATGCCCGCATTCACATTTGCGAGCATCGTCTCCTGGCCCACGGTGCGCCGAACCTGCTGGCCGGCGAGGATCACCAGGGGGATGTTCGCGTACCTGGCATTGGTCAGTGCTCCCATGGCGTTGCCGGTGCCCGACGCCGCATGCAGGTTCACCAAAACAGGCTTGCCAGTGGCGCGGGCGTATCCCTCGGCCATCCCCACCACAGCCTGCTCATGCAAACCGAGCACAAAATCGAAATCCTTGCCCAGGCCGGCCAGGAACGGCAGCTCATTGGATCCTGGATTGCCAAAAATCGTCGTCATGCCATGGGCACGGAATACCTCAGCTGAGGCGTCTAGAACGGTCGGACCCTCCGACATTATGTGTCTCCTATCGTCGATACGGGTCATGCCCGCCACCGCAAGGTCGCAGTGCCTCGAATGCGGCACTTGAAGCCCTGTTGTCCTCCCCGGGCCTGCCTCGCTGCGGCTGCAGGGGATAGTCAGGCGGCGGATCAAGCAGGGCAGCTAGTGTGATTCAGATCATACGTGCCCGGCGGTATGCCGCGCGAAAACCGTTCAGATCCGAACGTCACGCAGTGTCTCGCATCGATGTGCCGGAGGAGTCGTTACCTGCCGCCGCTACGCCCGCGGCGAGACCCCGCACCAGTCGGCAATGAACAGCGCGATCGACTTGGTCACCCTGCGCACGGACTCGAGGTGGACGCGCTCGTCGAAACCATGGATGTCTTCGCTGCGCGGCCCGTAGACCAGTGAGGGGATGCCTGCGTACAAGGTGAAGACCCGCGCATCCAGGTATCCCGGGGTAGTGAACGACTCCAAGTCCGTCCCGAAGGCAGTCTGGTGGGCCTCGGCCAGGGTGCGTTCGGCGTCGCTGCCGGGCTCCAGCACATAACCTTCGGCGTTGAACCCGGTGCGTTGGGCCGCCGGAACCGTCCCGGCCAGTTCGGGGCGTCTGGCTGCGGACCGCAGCGTCTCTTCAATCTCGGCCCAGGCTTCATCGACCCCCTGTCCGGGGTAGATGGAGACGCGCATCTGCAGCTCGCACCACGCAGGTACGCTGGACGGCCAGTCGCCGCCCGCGATGCCGCCCACGTTGAAGTTGATCGGATGGTCCAGGTCGGAAAAGTACTCGTGCCTGCCCCGCTCTGCGTTCCAGCGTTCCTCCAGTTCACGAAGTTCGGCGATGACGGCATAGGCGGCGTCAACAGCGTTGAATCCCTTGGCCATTTCCCGCGGGTGCGTGGGCTGCCCGGCTACCCGGACGGTGAACCAGATAACCCCGACGTTGGCACGGACCAGCATGTTCTCTTCCGGTTCCGGGATGAGCACCGCGTCGGCGGTGTAGCCGCGCATCAGGGCCGAAAGCGAACCGTTCCCCGTGCTTTCCTCCTCAACCACGGACTGGAAATGGATGCGGCCGGCGGGGTCGAAACCGGCGGCACGAACGGCGTCGAAGGCAAAGAGCGCCGCAGCGTGGCCGGCCTTCATGTCACCGGCGCCGCGGCCGTGCATCCACCCGTCGACCACGGCCGGATCCCATGGCGACCGGGACCAGTTCTCCAGCGGTCCGGTGGGCACCACGTCCACGTGTCCATTCAGGATGAGCGACCGGCCGCCGGGCCCCGCCGGTTCATACGTCCCAACGACGTTGTCCGCTTCCGCATAGGAGACCGTCACCGGACCGAACCCGGGATGGGAACTCAGCTCATCGACGTCGAGCGTCCACCTGTCCATGGCCAAACCGCGTTCCTCCATGGCGGAGTACATCAGGTCCTGGGCGGACCTTTCCTGGCCCCGGAGGGATGGAACAGCCACCAGTTCGGCGGTGAACGCAAGCTGCTTCTCGAACGCCGTGTCGACGGCATCGAGGATCTGCCGCCGGATATTCGGCTCCAACATTGTTCTGCCTCTCGGTAGGGTCCCCGGATGTGAAGTGCCCGGCGCTGCCCGGGCCCGTGCATTTGTTCGCCAACCTAAGCACGAACCATGTATTTCAAGCACGGATTCGGGAAAGATACACGCAGGTGGAGGACGAAGAGTCCCAGTATGCGTTACCAACAGGAGCTTTTCCGCAGCGAACCAGGAGAGACGATCATGGACTCACGCAAGGTTCCCGACGACGCCGGTGCCCCGCCTTCACGGAGGACCTCCAGGGAACTGAACGACGCCGGCGCGCCCGCGGAATTCAGTCCTGAACAGGAGAAACAGGCCCGCCGTGCAGTCGTCAGCTCCTACGTCGGCACATCCCTGGAGTGGTACGACTTCTTCCTCTTCGGAACCACGGCATCGATTGTTTTTGCGCCCCTGTTCTTCGGCGGAGATGATCCTGCCCTGCAAACGATCCAGTCCTTTTTGACCTTCGGTGTGGGGTTCATCGGCCGCCCGCTTGGCGCTCTGGTTTTTGGCCACTTCGGGGACCGGCTGGGCAGGAAGGGCATCCTCGTCCTCACCATCGTCCTGATGGGCGTGGCGTCCACGCTGATTGGTGTGCTGCCCACGTTCGAGACCGCGGGCATTGTGGCCCCGATCCTGCTGACCATCCTGCGTTTTGTGCAGGGCATCGCGGCAGGCGGCGAATGGGGCGGAGCGACCCTGATGGCCGTCGAATCCGCGCCGGCGCACAAGCGGGGCTTTTACGGCGCCGTCGTGCAGCTCGGTTCACCCACCGGAACCCTGCTGTCCACGCTCATCGTTGCCGCCGTCGTCGCTTTGACCGGACCGCAGTTCCTTGAATGGGGCTGGCGCATTCCCTACCTGGTGTCGATCGTCCTTGTGGGGGTGGGCGTCTGGCTGCGCCTGCGGGTGAACGAGACCATCGACTACCGGGCCGCGTCAGGCACGGCAGCTGCCCACGAGAAAGTACCGTTCCTGCGGCTGCTTGCCGAGGCTCCGGCCCGGCTAATCGTCGGAATCTGCGCCTACCTGATGAACAATGCCGGGTTCTTCCTGCTCACCACATTCATGATCAGCTACGTCACCGGAACGCTGGAGCTGGAGGCGACCGTGATCCTGACGTCCATTTCCTGGGGTGCTGTTGCCCAGCTCATCGTCACGACGATCATCGGGAAGATCTCTGACCGCTTCACCCCGTCGAGGATGCTCATCATCGGGTACGCAGTCAGCGTGGTGACGGCCTTCCCGATTTTCTGGCTCGTGGATACCCGGCAGTCACTGGCGATCAGCGCAGCAATGTTCCTGGCCCTGGGCCTGGGATCCATTTCCTACGCAGCCCTCGGCACAACCCTGACGCAGCTGTTCCCGGTTCGGCTGCGCTATTCCGGCATTGCACTCTCGGCGAACATCGCCGGGATCATTGCCGGTTTTATGCCGGCGCTGGCGGCCTGGATCCTCACCCTGACGGGCGGATCCTCCATCGGTCCCGCCCTCCTGCTGCTGACCGTCGCCCTGATCTCGCTCGTCGGATCGATCATCGCCCGGCGCATGATCCTCGCCGACCAGCGCACCGGGCTTCCGGGCGGCGCTCCGGCCTGAGCCGGTGCTTTCCTAGCCCAGCGGCAAATGCGGGTAGGCGGCCCCGCGCTGCTGGAACTGCAGCACATCCTTGTTCCGGATGACGCCGTCCTGGATTTCGATGGCTTTCCGGATGGTCTCATTGCCCTGCCATGCCTCCGGTCCGGAAAGAACAGTCTCCAGGAACGGAAGCAGCGCCTCACTGATTTCCCAGCTGGCGGAGTTCCAGAGGTAGGACGGACTGTGGTCAACCGCGTAGTAGTTGATGCGCTCCCCGACCTCAAACATCGGCTCCGCGAAGCTGGTGGATTTTGCCCACTCGAAGCCCATGCCCTCGTCGCAGGAGACGTCCACGATCAGGCTTCCGGCCCGAAAAGCCGCCAGGTCCCCGGTACTCAGGTACGTCAGCGGTGCGTTGGGATCCTGAAGGGTGCAGTTGACCACAATGTCGCTTTCGGCGAGGAACGGGGCCAGCGGCACCCGGCCGTCTTCGGTAATGACTTCACTGAGGAACGGTGCCTGCGGATCATGGTCGAACTGGATGATCCGCGCCGAGTGGATCGGGGAGCCAACAGCAGCGACATCGCGGTTGGTCAGCACCTGGACGTCGTGGATGCCGTGGGCGTTCAGGGCGGTGACGGCGCCGCGGGCGGTGGCACCGAAACCGATGACGACGGCGCTCAGCCGCCGCCCGTAGTCGCCAGTGGACCCGGTCAGCGCCAGGGCATGGAGCACGGAACTGTAGCCGGCCAGCTCATTGTTCTTGTGGAAAACGTGGAGCCCAAAGCCGCCGTCGCTTTTCCAGTGGTTCATCGCCTCAAAGGCAATCAGGGTCAGCTTCTTGTCGATGGCCAGCTGGGTAACGGCCCGGTCCTGCACGCAGTGCGGCCAGCCCCAGAGCGTCTGGCCGTCCCGGAACTCGGCCAGGTCCTCCGGCTGCGGCTTCGGCAGGAGGACGACGTCGGCCTCCGCCAGCAGCTGCGTGCGTGGAAGCATCGCTCCCACGAGGGGCTTCAGGAAATCATCTGAGACGCCGAACGTTTCCCCGTAACCTTCTTCGAGGATGAGCCGCTGCCGGGGCCCGGGGTCGATCCGCTCAACATGCAGCGGGTGGATTGCCAGCCGCCGCTCAGCTGGTTTGCGTGTGCTGGCGAGAATGCCCAGCGTGAGAGCGTTCGAAGGGGCGCTCACTTTTTGCGGCTTGCGGCCTGGGTGCCGGTGGCTTTCTCGGTGGGGCTGGGCGACGCTGCCGCAGCCCTCTTATCGGCACGCTTTTCCTTGATGGACTTGCTGGACTTGGCGGATGCTGATTGGCGCGGGGACTTGTCTGACATGTTCGCTCCTGTAACGGAACCGAAGAGGTTCCTGACTCCGAACCCTACAGGCAGGGTCAAGCGGCCGTTGACCGGCGCCGGGAGTGGGCAGCAGAAAGCCGGGCCGCCCGCATGGGAGGCCCGGCTCCGGAACTGCTGGTGTTTACTTCTGGTCGTCCTTGTTGCCGTCGACCGTGTCCTTGATCTTGTCCTTGGCCTGGTCAACCTTCTCAGGGTTGTCCTGTGCCGCTTCTTTGGCCTTGTCCGCCATGCCACCGATATCTGCCACGGGGATTCCCCTTCCAATCGGGTGCCGGGGCGTCGGGAAGTCCCGGCCGGTACATCCATGGTCCACCTGGACTGCGGGCGGTACCACCCCTTTGGGCAGATGAGGTAAGCAGATGTTTGGGCGGTTGGTGCCGCTCCGGTGCCAGCCAGCGCCGGCCAAGCGGCGGCACCCGTGCGCCGCCGTCGGGCAGTGCGGTGTTAGCGTGCCAGCGCTTCGCCGGCCCAGGCTCCGGCGAAGAAACGCGCGGAGTTGGAGTCCAGCAGGTCCGCGTACAGGTCAGGTTCCAGGGCCTGCGCGGAGTCCTTCGGGATTACGGAGGAGTAGGCGGAGACGCCCAGCCCGGCTTCGCGGTCCTTTACGGTGAGGCCCGCGGCTTCGAGGATGGTGGGGAACATGCTCAGCTGGTCGACGCCGGCACGCGGCTCGGTCTCCGTACCGCCCGGGACCCAGATGCGGTTGAAGATGGTGCGGTTTGCGTGGTGGTCGAGCTGCTCGTGGAAGGCATCGCCGGCGCTCATGTGCTTGAGGTGGTCGCCCATGATGACCACGGCAGTGTCCTCCAGGTAGCCCTGGGCCTCCATATGGTTCACGAAGTCGGCTACCTGGATCATGGAGCAGTGGAACGCGGACGTGACCACGTTCTCGGTGTCCACGGTGCAGTAGTCGTAAATGTGCACGGGTTCGTGCGTGTCCAGGGTGAGGACGGAGAGGTTGAACGGCTGGCCGGTCTGCTCCGCGTTGGCGTGCAGTTCATCGACCTTGTCCTTGGCGTTCGCCATCAGGCGCTCGTCGCTGAGGCCCCAGTCCGGGCGGAAGTCTTTTTCGGCCTCGCCCGCTGCCCGCCAGTCCGCCAGGCCGAGCACCTCGGAGTAGCCGTGTCCGGTGAGGAAGGTCTTCTTGGCAGCAAAGGTTGAGCTGGCGCCGCCCATAAAGACGTTGGTGTAACCGTTGTCCTGCAGGATGTCGCCCAGGCAGGTGGTACCGCCCAGGTAGGTGTCCACGTCGCCGTCACCCACGTTCCGGGCGTCCGTGCCGGAGCTGCTGTTGCCGCCGCCGAGTCCGGTTCCCTTAAGCGGAATGCCGCACTGGGTGGAGACGATCCCGGCCATGGTCCAGCCGCCGCCCTTGTACTGCTGGAAGTCCTCGATGGCCTGCCAGCCCTTGTCGGCAGTGGTGGCTTCCTTCAGGGGGACAAAAGCGTCCTTCTCGAACAGCTCGTCATCGGCCAGCGTCTGTTCGCCGGACTCCAGGTAGACCAGCACCAGGTTGCGCTTGTTTTCCCCGGCGCTAACGGACGGTTTCGCGTAGTAGTCGCCGACGTCGTACTTGGAGGTGGCTGCCTTGATGTAATCCGGGAGGCTGACCGTAGTGGCGAACGCGGTGGTGCCGCCGACCACAACGGCGGAGACCAGGAATGTGGCCACAACACGCACGATCCAATTCGGACGCGGGGCGTGCAGATGACCGCCGTTTACCCGGCGGCTGCGGCGGCGGTGCCGCTGCCAGAGGAATGCCGCCAGGGTGATGACTACGGGGACAACGCCGATCCAGAGGATGGCGGTCCAGACAATTGATCCGCCCCCGCCGTCAGGTTCCACGGACATCAGGTTCAGGAGCATCTGGCCTACGGAGATCCGGCCCCAGTTGAAGTGGATGACGCCGGCGGCGCCCAGCATCACCAGGCCGGCCCAGAGCAGGACGTAGACCAGGATCTGGCCCGCGATGGCGGCGCTGCGGCGCGTTGCGGAGCTAAGCCGTCCAGCCACAGCAGTCCTCACATTCCTGATTCGGGGATTTCACCGAGCCTCTTGACAATTGGCCGTTCTCGGTCCAAGGCATCTTAGTGCCCTTTTTCCTTTGGTTCAACAATCGTTCAGCTGTGAGCCACCTGCCGTTCAGACAGAAATCGGGTCCCGGGGTGCGTGGATCGGCTGCTCTGGGGAATAGATCACAGACTGTTCTGCTTGGATTCCCCTATGAAAGCAATCGTCTACTCCGAGCCCGGAGCGTCCTCTGTCCTCTCCCTCGCCGAGCGTGAGGTTGCCGATCCCGGTCCCGGTGAAGTGCGGGTCCGCATAGCCGTGTCCGGGGTGAACCCTACGGACTGGAAAGCCCGTGCCGGCAGTGTTCCCTTTCCCGAAGTGGTGCCGAACCAGGACGGCGCCGGCATCATCGACGCCGTAGGCGAGGGGGTGGACGGCCTGCAGCCCGGGGACCGGGTCTGGGTGTACCTCGCGGCACACGGCCGGCCCACCGGCACGGCGCAGGAATTCGCCGTCCTTCCCGCCGAGCGCGCGGTTCCGCTGCCGGAAGGTATTGGGTTCGACGTCGCTGCCAGCCTGGGTGTACCGGCCATGACCGCGCACCGCGCACTCACCGTGCATGAAGCCGGTCCCCTCCGGCTGGCACCCGGAGCCCTCGCCGACCGGACCGTGCTGGTCCAGGGCGGAGCCGGGGCGGTGGGCCATGCTGCTATTCAGCTGGCCGTTTGGGCCGGGGCCACTGTAATTGCCACGGTCAGCAGCGACGAGAAGGCGGAGCTGGCCCGCGCCGCCGGAGCCCACCACATCGTCCGCTACCCCGACGCCGCGGAAGCCGACCGCATCCGCGAAATCGCACCCGACGGCGTCGACCACATCGTGGAGGTCTCGCCGGCGCAGAACGCGGCACTCGACGTCGAGGTGATCGCCAACCACGGCAGCGTCGCCTACTACGCGAACAACAACGGCGAGGAATTCACCGTGCCGATCGTGGCCAGCTTCGCCAAGAACGTCCGCTGGCAGGGTGTGCTCGTCTACACGGTTGGCGAAGCGGCACATCTGGCCGCGGTGGAAGACATCACCGCTGCACTGCAGGACGGCGCACTTCCGGTGGGTGAGGAAGCGGGCCTTCCACTGACCTGGTTCCCGCTGGAGGGAACCGCCGCCGCCCACGACGCGGTGGAGAACGGCACCATTGGCAAGATCCTGATCCAAGTAGGGGAATGACCTACTGCTTCCGGCGCGCGGCGGGCTTCACCACCCGCCGCGTGTAGGCGTGTGTCCCTGCCGGGCGTCGTCGGGCATTGTCATTTCCGCCCGCAGGCCCAGCAGGCGGACGGGGCGGCCCGGCTCAATATTCCCTGCCAGATCCAGCGCCCGCGCCAGCACGTCTCCCCGGTCGAAGGTCTCGGGGATTTTGCGGGCGTGGGTCTTGGTGGTGAACGGGGCGTAGCGGACCTTCAGGGTTAGGCCAACAACCGGCCTCCCCTCGGCTTCCACATCCTTCAGGACCTCGGCAGCCAGCTGTGAAACGGCGTCGTTCACCTGGTCCGGCTCGGTGAGGTTGGTCTGGAATGTGGTCTCGCGGCTGTGGCCGCGCGCCACCCACGGTGTGTCATCGACGGTACTGGATCCGTCCCCACGTCCAAGCGAGGCATACCAGGGGCCCATTTTCGGCCCAAACTCCGGGACCAGCGACTGCGGGTCAGCCGCTGCCAGCTCATCGACGGTCTTGATCCCGAGCTTCGCCAGCCTGGCGGAGATCTTGTTGCCAACGCCCCACAGTTCCTTCGTGGGTTTGGCTCCCATCACGGTGAGCCAGTTCTCTGCCGTGAGCCGGAAGACGCCGGCAGGTTTCCCGAAGTCGGTGGCGTTCTTGGCCCGGACAAGGGTGTCGCCCACGCCCACGCTGCAGTGCAGCTGCGTCCGTTCAAGCACGGCGGCCTGGAGCTGCCGGGCATAGGCTTCCGGGTCCTCTGTGTTGACGCCAACGAACGCTTCGTCCCAGCCAAGGACCTGCACGACGGCGCCGGGCTGGGCGCGCAGGGTGGCCATCACCTCGTCCGACGCCGCGAGGTAGGCTTCGGCATCCACCGGGAGCAGGACGGCGTCGGGCACTTTGCGGGCCGCGATGCGCAGCGGCATGCCGGAACCGACTCCGAAGGCGCGGGCTTCATAGGACGCGGTGGAGACCACGGCCCGCTCGGTGGGATCGCCGCGGCCGCCGACGATGATCGGTTTGCCGGCCAGCTCAGGGCGCCGCAGTACCTCGACCGCGGCGATGAACTGGTCGAGGTCAACGTGCAGTACCCAGGGAATTGAGCTCACGCGACCTAGTGTGCCTTAGAACAGCTCCGTGGTCACCGGGTGGCGTAGGGTGGTCCGAACGTTGCCGACGGGGAGGACAGACTATGCGAAACGGCGGCCGCCCGTACCGGAAGGAAGACCGGATCCCACATCCGCTGATGAGCGTTTCGACCATTCTTCTGGCCGTGCTGTTTGGCGTCTTCGACCCCTTCACCTGGTGGAGGACAATCGCCGTGATATTTCTGTTTTCCATCGGCGTCTACGGTCTGTATCAGTGGTGGAGTTTCCGGCGGGAGCAAATGCGGGAGAGTGCCTGAGACGCTTTCGGCGTGGGTATTATGCGCCCTGAAGGACAGCCGGGCTCTGCGAAGGCCGAGCGAAACACCAGACCAGCAGCGCCCCCGCCACTATGGGTGCGATAAAGCCCGCAGCAGCCACAACGTTCAGGCCCACAAATGCTGCAGCCAGTCCAGCTGCCGCGGTCGCGCAGACGCGAACCGCCGTCGAACCCGGTATGAGCCGTGCAAACGGCAACACGAGCGCGACGCCGAGCAGAAGTCCCGCAGCCACGGTCAGCGGCCACTGGACCGGATGCCCGGCGCCGGCCAGCTGGGCCGCTGACTCCGTGGCGAGGCCAGCGCTCGCCAGCACCGCCGACCCCGTAAGGACCCGGCCGAAACGCGGAACGAGGACCATGCCCAGGGCCAGGACTACCGGAATGGCGTTGAGGGCACCGGCGGCCAGACCCAGGTTCATGGCTTCCGTTGAATTCCCTGCCAGGGACGTGCCGCTGCCAAACAGGGCGAACCAGGCGCTCAGCAGCCCAATGAGGAGGGTGGCCGCCGCGATCCCGGCTACGGAGGTCCGCACGGCGCGGGATACCGGAACCGGTTCGGGCCGTGCCGCCACGGGGTGAAGGAGATCCTGCGAATTACTGCCCCGGACTGCACCTTCCGTGCGGTGCGCGTCCGGTCCATGGCTCTCCCTGGCCTGGCTCTCCCTGTCCTGGCCTTCCTTGTCCTGGCCTGACCGAAGCGCGAGGAAGAGTACTGCAGCGGCGGCGAGCGGTCCGGCGGGAAGCACCGTGACATAAAGGAGTCCCAGTGCGAGTGCCGCCACGGCCGCGAGCAGGACAATCTTTGCAGTGCGGGCGTAGTCGGATCGAAGCCGCAGCAGGCAACTTACAGGAGGGATGAGGGCTGCCGTTCCGGCAATCCATGCTGCGCCGCCGAGCGGCAAGGATAAGGCTTCGAACCAGGTGAACACTCCGCCGGCATCCGCGACCGCAAAACCGGCTGACCAGCTGGCCAGTGCCAGGGCAGCCAGCGCCAGGGCAGGAATTGTCAGCACCGCGGTGATCAACGCCGCCGGAGCGGATATTCCGCCGGAACGGAACCACAGCACCAGGACGGCGAAGGTCAAGGCGAGCGGGCCGAGGAACACCGAAGCGATGAGCTGGAAGACTTCAGCGCCGGGCCAAAGCAGGGCACCCGTCATGACCAGGGCAGTGGAGGTGAGGAAGGCTGCCAAGGCCACGGCTGCGCATACCGGTGCCCAGGAGGGCCCCGCGTGCCCGCCCAGACGTTCAGCACGTTGCGACCATGCCTCGGAGAATGACAGAAAAGGATCGCCCATGGCGCTGAACATACCTGCGGCTAGGTAGTTTGGAAAGGGACACCCCACGATGGGGCGGGCGAGAGAGCAGGCAGAAGATGGACATTGAGCAGTCTCAGGCAAAGGCGCAGACCGAAGCTGCTCCCGGCTCGAAGTGGCAGGACCGGATGGACTCGGTCGGCAGGAGCCGCCGGCGAACGGCCCTGGCGATGATTGCCCTCGCCGTGCTCAGCGCCGGACTCTGGTGGGGCTGGTTCGGGTGGGACACCCAGCGGGACATTGATCCGGTAACCGGTTCGTCGTCCGGGCCGTATGAGTGGTGGCAGGTCCGGTCCTGCCTTATTTCCTGGGCGTTCCTCGCCTGGCTCGGCACGGAGGTGCTGAAGCCGTCCGCCGTCATCCTGATCATGCCTGCGGCGTTCACGGCGTCATGGATCCTGAGCGCTGCACTGACGGATGACTCCGGGCTGTGGGCAATCGGTGCGGTGCTGGTCGCCGTCGGGACCCTTGCCGGGAATGCCCTCTTCGTCGGGCTGCTGCATCTCCTGTTCCGGTGGAGAAGGAAGCCCGCCCTTCCGCCTGCCGGGTAAGCGGGTGCCCTGACGGGTAAGCGGCGCCGGTGCTGCTTCTGCCTGGCGGGTGCTGTCCAATGGTCGGCTCTGCCATATGGCCCTGCGGGCCCTGCGCCTGTGTGGCTGAGGCTGTCGAACCGCCGGCCCTGCCAGATGACGGTGCTGCGCCTGTTTGGGGGGTGCTGCCGAACGGCCGGGGTCGCCAGATGGCCCTGCCAGGAGGCCGTCCCTGCCAAGTGGCCAGCGTTGCGGCGGGTGCTGCAAATGGCCCGGGTGGTTTTCCTGCGCTTTGTGTTTTTCCCTGCCGTTTGGGGACATTCCTGACACGGCGCCGCGCAGGGAAGACCCAAACCGGCAGGGATGTCCCGCAACGGAGGGAAATATGACTGAGCCGGTGCCAAAACAGCGGTGATGTCCCGCGGCGCAGGGAACGACGCCGGACCACAAGCCGGACCAGGACGCTCGACTTTGGGATACGTCTGGTGCCGGACACAACCCGCCGCTACGGTGACGGCATGTCCAGCCGCGGAGCTACCGAACAGCGACTGCGAGACCTGGCCGTCCTGCGCCGGGTACGGGACCGGATCGACCGGGAATACGCGCAGCCGCTCAACGTCGACGCGCTCGCACGCGATGCCCACATGTCCTCCGGCCACCTGAGCCGCGAGTTCAAGCGGGCTTTTGGCGAAGCACCCTATTCCTATCTGATGACCCGTCGGATCGAACGGGCCATGGCGCTGCTGCGCCGCGGGGACCTGTCCGTCACCGAGGTGTGTTTCGCCGTCGGCTGTTCCTCGCTTGGTACCTTCAGCACCCGCTTCACCGAACTGGTTGGCGTCCCGCCGAGCACCTATCGTCGCGAGCAGGCGGACGCAACCAAAGGCATTCCGTCCTGCGTGGCAAAAAACGTGTCCAAGCCGGTCAGGAATCGAGAAGCGCACGCCGCGGAACGGTAGCTAGCGTTGCCCGTATGAACCTGAACATCCAGAACAGTTTCCTGCCTCAGACCGATCCGGACGAGTCGCTCGCCTTCTACCGTGATGCCTTAGGCTTCGAGGTGCGGAACGACGTCGGCTACGAGGGAATGCGGTGGATCACCGTGGGCCCGCCGGACCAGCCGGAAGTCTCCGTGGTGCTCTATCCGCCGACGGCGGACCCGGCAATAACGGACGAAGAGTCCCGCATGATCGCCGAGATGATGGCCAAGGGGACTTTTGCCACCCTGGTCCTGTCCTCAGCCGACGTCGATGCGGCCTTCGACAGCGTGATGTCCGCCGGCGCCGAGGTGATCCAGGAACCCACCGATCAGCCCTACGGCATCCGCGACTGTGCCTTCCGCGACCCCGCCGGCAACCAGATCCGCATTAACGGCGTCTAAGCACTCACCAGGCAGCCGCCCACCATGGCTGCGGCGGCACGGTACGGTCAGGCAGCTGCGCGCTGGGTGGGTCCTTCAGGCACCGCGCTCTGCTGGCCGGCACCCCAGTGCCGGGACCCGTAGGCTGGAGGGGTGCGCAAAGAAACCCTGTGGGAAGCCAAAAAACGCCAGAACCCGGAGCATTCAGCCTGGTACATCGAACGCTTCGAAAAGATGCGCGAGGACGGCACCGATCTGGCCGGTGAAGCCCGGTTGGTGGACGCGATGCTGCCGCGCGGAGCCAGGATCCTCGACGCCGGATGCGGCCCGGGCCGTGTGGGCGGAGAACTCGCGCGGCGGGGACACGACGTCGTCGGTGTAGACGTTGACCCGGAACTGATTGCCGCCGCGAAGAAGGACTTCCCGGACCTGCCCTGGTTCACCATGGACCTCACCGAGCTGGACCTGCCCGCGCAGGGAATCTCCGAGCCGTTCGACCTGATCGTCAGCGCCGGAAACGTCATGGCGTTCCTGGCTCCGGGCACCGCGCCGGACGCCCTGGAACACATGAAGCAGCATCTGGCGCCAAACGGGCGGATCGTCGTCGGCTTCGGTGCCGGACGCGGCTACGACTTCGGCACGTTCTTCGAAGATGCTTCCTCCGTAGGCCTGACGGTGCAGCAGAAGTTCTCCACGTGGGACCTGCGCCCGTTCGACGTTGAATCCGACTTCCTGGTCGCTGTGCTGGGCCGTCGCTGATCCATAGGCGCCTCCGAGGGTCCGGGACGGCCGTGGAGCTGGAGCCGGCTCATCCTTCGGGGAGTTAACGCTCTTATGAGCCGAACGCCCGCGACCCTCGGGGAGATAACGCTGCTTTGGGTTCGGTGGAGTCATATGGTCAGTGCAACGCCCTGATTTTGCAGGAGCGATGTGATGCCCAGAACTTTCCCTTACAGCTACAACCAGGACTTCAGAGACCGGCTCTTCGATTTGGTCTGTTCCGGTGTGTCTCTTGTTGGAGCGGGTCGCCTCATGGGCGTGGCTAACAGCACCGCAGAGAAGTGGTGGCGTGATGCTGGTGCCATGAAACTAGTGGGCGGTCCCGGCGATGGAGGCCTGGCTCGCCCAGGTCCTGTGGACAGGCCCGGCGGGCCTGGGCATCGGCTGAGTTTGGATGAACGGATCGAGATCATGTGTGGGTTACGGGCTGGCAGGAGTCAGGCCGAGATCGGGCGGCTGATCGGCCGGGACCGCTCGGTGATCTGCCGGGAAATCAAACGCAACCTCAATGCCAACGGTGTTTACCACGCCAGGATGGCGCACTCTCGTGCCCGGGTCCGAGCGGACCGGCCAAAACCATTCAAGCTCCACGGCAACCCCCTGCTTTGCGCCCGGATCGCCGGGTGGTTGGACCAGGGCTGGAGCCCGAGACTCATTTCGTTGGTCTTGGCCCAAGACTTCCCCGAGGATAAGAGCATGCAGGTCAGCCACGAAACGATCTACCAGTGCCTATATGTCCAAACCCGGGGGCAGCTGCGCAAGGATCTGTATCGCAGCCTGAGCCTGAAACGGCCACGCCGTCGGCCTCTGACTACCGATCACACCACTGGTCGGGGTAAGCACTTCGCTGATGCCTTCACGATCAGCCAGCGCCCGGCCGAGGCCAATGACCGGGCGGTGCCCGGTCATTGGGAAGGGGACCTGATCATCGGGACCGGTTCCAAGTCGGCTATCGGGACACTGGTGGAACGCTCGACCCGGTTCACGATCCTGCTGCATCTGCCAGAACGCCATACCTCC
>NZ_LKIU01000005.1:767199-854289 GCF_001307035.1 Arthrobacter sp. Edens01
GCCTGATCATCGGGACCGGTTCCAAGTCGGCTATCGGGACACTGGTGGAACGCTCGACCCGGTTCACGATCCTGCTGCATCTGCCAGAACGCCATACCTCCGAGGCCGTGGCCGAGGCGATGATCGCTGCTATGAAGCACCTGCCGGCCGACCTGCTGCGGACGGTGACCTGGGACCGGGGCGCGGAGATGGTCAAGCACCGGCAGATCACCATGGAGCTGGGGGCGCCTGTGTATTTCTGCGACCCTCACTCACCCTGGCAGCGAGGCACGAACGAGAACACAAACCGGTTGCTGCGGCACTGGTTCGAGAAGGGCACGGATCTGAGCGTGTATTCCAAGGCCGATCTGCGAAAAGTCCAGGACTCCTTGAACCGCCGGCCCCGGCCGACGTTGGGCCTGGCGACACCAGCCCAAAGACTTGCGGAGCTGCTGCACCCCGCAGCAGCCTGAAACCCGCGTTGCACTAATCGGTTGACTCCGCCCCCACTTTAGCGACGTCAAGTCACCGAGGGTTTGCGTAAATGGAGGCTAAACGACGTTATGTCACCGAGGGTTTGGCGGGCTGGGCCACAGGTCGCGCGGGTGGCCAATCCGCAGCAGCGGACCAACGAGTAGGAATTCAGGTACTGGCTACAGCAGACAGCCAGAGGGTTTCGGGCTAGATTCGGTCCGCCGGGGCGCCCGTTCCGGCACAGTCTCGTATCCCGGGGGATTCTGGTGGAGGCAACGACTCAGGTGAGCCTGCCTGCGCGGGTCCGGCCAGAACGGAGTTGCAGTGACCCTCACAAAGAAGATCGGCCTTGCGTTTTTGTGTTTCGTGGCCGCCACTGTACTGCTGGCATTCCTTGTTCCAGACGGCTCGCCCCTTCTCGGCGCTCCCGGAACCGTGTTGCTCATCTACGTGGTCGGGCTCGTTTATCGCAGAAACGTGGAAAAGAGGGGAAGGTGAGGCTGTTTGGAAAATCGATACTGGCGACCGGGCCATGAGCTGGAAGCGGTTCTGGGCCATCATGGCCGTCTGCCTGGCGCTCATGGTGCTGGCGATAATGCTCGTGCTGGATGGCGGCGACATCAATCACCCGGACTTCATGTGCAGGTTCGGCATGGGCCGCAGTTCGTGGGTATGCGACCAGTCTTGACTGTCCATCGCGCAGCCATCTGACAACGAGGAGTGATGAGTGGACATTTCCTGGCCCGGACTGATCATCGGAACGCTGATGACCGCCGCCTGTATTTTCGCTTTTCGCAAGAGGGACGCCATCAGCGGTTTCGCCAGCTCCCAGCCTGAGTTCTTTCTGGGGAAGAAGGTCGCGACGAAGGTGGACACGGGCCCGGAGCGTATGAAGGCAGCTCTCCTGTTGCCGATCCTCGGCGGAATCGTGATGGGAGCAGTGTTGGTCATTCTGTCCCTGACCGGGGTTATGGCACGTTCTGCCCACGACGGGCCTGATCCTTTGAGTCAGGGATTCGACCCGCTGGTGCTCGTTTTTATTGTGCTGGTGCTGATAGCCCTGGGGTTCGGCGCACTCGGGCTTATCCAGACTGTCGTCCGCAGGACAAACCCGCCAACCCCCGCACAATTGAGGGGCCTGGGGCTGGCCGGCATGGGCTTTATGGTGGCAGCGGGTGTGGTCTTCTACTTCATAACCAGCAGCTAGCCACTCAAAAAACCACGACCGGCCCGCGCCCCGGATAGGAGCGCGGGCCGGAGCGGTAAAACCGGCGAGAAAAGCTACGCGGCCGGAACAACCTTCAGCGCAGAATTCCACTGGTAGGCGGGAAGCTCTTCGTTGGCGGAAAGCAGGATGTGCAGGAAGCCCATGTGCTCGAGCTGGCGGGCACGGCGCTGCGGGCCGACGACGACGGGATTCAGCCCTGCAGCGGAAGCGAACTCGACCACGGCCTGGGTTGCAGCGGCGTCGTCCCCTGCGATGAGTACATCCAGCGGGTGTCCGGCAACGGTTCCGTTCGAGAGGGTGGCGGCGAAGGTTGTGTTGAAGGCCTTGACCACCTTTGCCCCAGTTGCCTTCTGCAGTTCCTCGGCCGCGGAGCTGTCAGCGGGAACGGACAGCGAATCGAAGGTTGCGAAATCCACGGGGTTGGTGATGTCCACGTACACCTTGCCGGTCAGTGCATCGCCGTACTGCTCCGCGATGGCCCGGGAGGCGTCGAAGTAGACCGCCGGAATTACCAGGGCGCCGGTGAGCTGCTCACCCAGGACTCCGGTGGTGATCTTCCCGTCCAGTTCTGCCGCGAGGGAGTCGGCCTTCGCCTTGTCCTCGTGGGCCAGGAGCTGGACCGAACGTCCCGCTGCCACTGCTCGGGCAGCCAGCCCGCGCGCCATGTTGCCGGTACCGATGATGGTGAGATCAGTCATTGTCTTCTTCTTTCGAAAGAGGGGGAAACGGAAAGCCACTGGATTCTTTTCGGATAGGGGCGGCGGCGAAAACCGCCAAAAACTTGAAGCTTCAACTACTATTGCACAACTTTATTGAAGCTTCAACTAGTGTGGGAGTCTAGCCACCTAGTGAAATTGCTGTTTTACTAGGTGGCAATACCGAGCGACGAAAGCAGCAGCATGGCCGAGACAGCCAAGGCAGACAGCACCACCCGGACAGTTGAACGCGCGCTGTCCCTGCTCAGCGTGGTGTGCCGGCAGGGTGCGGTGACGCAGTCCGAAGCCGCCAAAGCTGCAGGCCTTTCCACCAGCACCGCGCTGCGTCTGCTCCGCACCCTGGAAGGAACCGACTTCCTGCGGCGGGAAGAGAACGGGACCTACCGCCCCGGGCCGGCGATCGTTCAGCTCGGAGTCCTCGCCCTGAGCTCCGAATCACTGATCGCCACCTACCGCGACGCGATGGACCGGATCGTGGATCAGACCGGTGAATCCACCTACCTCAGCATTCCGGCAGCGGGCGGCCACGGCCTGTACATTGCGATCTCCGAAGGCACGCAGTCCGTCCGGCACGCCAACTGGGTGGGCCGCCGGTTCGATCTGGAAACCAGTGCAGCTGGAAAGGCGATGCGCGGCGAGGTCGACGGGACCGGCTGCGCCGTGGTGAGCGACGGCGTCGAACCCGACATCACGGCCATCGCCGTGCCGCTGACCGCAGGCGGAAAAGCCGTGGCCGCCATGAGCGTCGTGGTACCCAGCTACCGCGTGACCCCCGGCCGGATCAAAGACATCAGCCAGATACTGGCCACCGAGACAGCCGCAGTCCACGCCTTCGGCTAACCCACCTTCCCGACAACGACGACGGAGAACCCCATGAACGAAAACACCCCGCGCACCGTCCGTGCCCCGCGCGGTACCGGCCTGAACGCCCGCAGCTGGCAGACCGAAGCGCCCCTGCGGATGCTGATGAACAACCTGGACCCCGAGGTTGCCGAACGGCCCGAGGGCCTGGTGGTCTACGGCGGCACCGGCAAGGCTGCCCGGAGCTGGGAATCCTTCGACGCGATTGTCCGCACCCTGAAGACTCTCGACGACGACGAGACCCTCCTGGTCCAGTCCGGTAAACCCGTGGGTGTCTTCCGCACTAATGAATGGGCGCCGCGGGTACTGATCGCCAACTCCAACCTCGTGGGGGACTGGTCCACCTGGCCCGAGTTCCGCCGGCTGGAAGCCGAAGGCCTGACTATGTACGGACAGATGACCGCCGGGTCGTGGATCTATATCGGCACCCAGGGCATCCTTCAGGGCACCTACGAGACCTTCGCTGCCATCGCGAACAAGCGGTTCGGCGGCACCCTGGCCGGCACCGCCACGCTCACCGGGGGCTGCGGCGGAATGGGCGGCGCCCAGCCGCTCGCCGTCACCCTCAACGGCGGAGCGGTACTGATTGTCGACGTCGACGAGTCCCGGCTGCAGCGCCGCGCCGGCAAACGCTACCTCGACGACGTCGAGACCGACCTCGACGCTGCCCTCGCCAAGGTGATGGCGGCCAAGGCCGAAGGCCGGGCGCTCTCCGTGGGCCTGGTCGGCAACGCCGCGGAGGTCTTCCCCGAATTGCTCCGCCGCCGGAACGCCGGCGATGGTGCGGACTTCGACATCGTCACGGACCAGACCTCAGCGCACGATCCGCTCAGCTACCTCCCGGAAGGCATCCGCATGGAGGACTGGCACCGCGAAGCCGATGCCGATCCGGTGGGTTTCACCAAGAAGGCCCAGGCTTCCATGGCCCGGCACGTTGAAGCCATGGTCGGGTTCCAGGACGCCGGCGCCGAGGTGTTCGACTACGGCAACTCGATCCGCGACGAAGCCCGCCAGGGCGGCTATGACCGCGCCTTCGACTTCCCCGGCTTCGTCCCCGCGTACATCCGGCCGCTGTTCTGCGAGGGCATGGGGCCGTTCCGCTGGGTGGCGCTCTCCGGCGACCCGGCGGACATCGCCGTCACGGACGCCGCACTGAAGGAACTCTTTCCGGAAAAGCAGCACCTCCACCGCTGGCTGGACGCCGCCGCGGAACATGTCGAGTTCGAGGGCCTGCCGGCCCGGATTTGCTGGCTGGGCTACGGAGAACGCGCCAAGGCCGGGCTGCTGTTCAACCGGCTGGTCGCCGAAGGCAAGGTGTCCGCACCGATCGTGATTGGCCGCGACCACCTGGACTCCGGATCGGTCGCGTCGCCGTACCGGGAAACGGAGGCCATGAAGGACGGTTCCGACGCGATCGCTGACTGGCCGCTGCTCAACGCCCTGCTGAACACGTCCTCCGGTGCCACGTGGGTCTCCATCCACCACGGCGGCGGGGTTGGGATCGGCCGGTCGCTGCATGCCGGGCAGGTTTCCGTGGCGGACGGCACCGAACTGGCCGCCCGCAAGCTCGAACGGCTGCTCACCAATGACCCGGGTACTGGGGTCATGCGGCACGTCGACGCCGGCTACGGCGAGGCGGCGCAGGTCGCCAAAGAGCGCGGCGTCCGCATCCCCATGGCCGAATAGGCCCGCGCCTCCGGCCATACCAAGCTTGAACCAGCACCACCGATCCAACCCCGGCAAGGACACCAGCATGGCAGCAGTTACCACCCTCCTCGAAGCGATCTCCGGCATCGGCCGCGACCCGGTGCGCGGCGGTTACAGCCGTCCGGTCTTCTCCGCGGCGGAGACGGACCTGCGTTCCTGGTTCGTGTCCGAAGCGCAGGCCCGTGGTCTCGACGTGGAGACTGACCGCAACGGCATTCTGTGGGCCTGGTGGGGCGAACCCCAGAACGGTGCCCTGGTCACCGGAAGCCACCTGGACTCAGTTCCCGGCGGCGGCGCGTTCGACGGGCCGCTGGGGATCGCCGCTGCCCTGGCCGCCGTCGACGTCCTGAAGGAACGCGGTGTGCAGCGCAACCGGTCGCTGGCCATCACGGTGTTCCCCGAGGAAGAGGGCTCCCGCTTCGGCGTCGCCTGCCTCGGTTCGCGGCTACTGACCGGTGCCATCGACCCGGACAAGACCCGGAACCTGCGCGACGACGGCGGAACCACCTTCGCGGAGGCCGCCCGGGCCGCCGGGCTGGACCCGGAACATATCGGCCGGGACGAGGAAGCACTGGCCCGGATCGGCGATTTCGTGGAACTGCACGTGGAACAGGGCCGCGGGCTCGGTGAGGACGGCCCGGCCGTCGCCGTCGGCAGTTCGATCCTGGGCCACGGCCGCTGGAAGCTCACCGTGCACGGCCAGGGCAACCATGCCGGCACCACGCTGATGGAGGACCGGGCGGACCCCTTGGTGGCCGCAGCGCAGATCATCTCAGCCGTGCAGCAGGCCGCGTCGGCCGAGCCCGGGGCCCGGGCCACCGTCGGCCGGATCTCGGCCGTCCCCGGGGGCACCAACGTCATCCCGTCACGGGTGGACCTGTGGCTGGACGCCCGACACGAGGAGGACGCGGTCACCGCACAGCTGGTGGAAACCATCCACGGCAAGGCCCAGAAGATCGCCGCCTTCGAAGGCTGCTCCGTTTCCCTGGCCCAGGAATCCTTCAGCCCCACCACCTCGTTTGACCCGGCCCTGCAGCGCCAGCTCCAGCTTGCCCTGCCGCAGGCGCCCGTCCTGGCCACCGGAGCAGGGCACGACGCCGGGATCCTGGCCGGGCATGTGCCGGCGGGTATGGTCTTTGTCCGCAATCCCTCAGGCATCTCGCATTCCCCGGAGGAGTACGTGGAAGACGCCGACGCCGATTATTCGGCCGAGGCCCTCGCCGACGTCCTGGAGTCACTGCTGTGACCCGCCCGTCAAGGGCGGTCTGGTGTGAACGGGCCGTTTGGGACGGCCGGATGGGGGCCGGAGTGCGGCTCAGTGTGGACACCGGCGGCATTGTGGCCTCCGTTGAAACCGGCACCGATGCCCGCCCGGGGGACCTGGTGCTGAACGGCATCGTTTTCCCCGCTGCCTCCAACGCCCACTCGCATGCCTTCCACCGGGCCCTGCGCGGGCGCACACACCTCGGCGGTGCAGGGAGTTTCTGGACCTGGCGGCAGGAAATGTACCGCGCCGCCGGCGCGCTTACCCCGGCGCTTTACGAGGAACTGGCCACCGCCGTTTTCGCCGAAATGGTCACGGCCGGCTACACCTCTGTAGCGGAGTTCCACTATGTCCACCACCGCCTCGACGGAACGCCGTATGCCGGGCACGCGATGGAACTGGCACTGGCGCGTGCTGCCCAGAGCGCAGGAATCCGCTTGACCCTGCTGGACACCTGCTACCTGTCCGGCGGATTCGGCGAGCCGCTCAGCGCAGAACAGGCACGCTTCAGCGACGGCAGCGCAGACGCCTGGCTCAGGCGGCTCACCGACCTGAGGCACGCTTTTGAAGCGGAGTTCGATCCGGCATACGTTTCCGTCGGCGCGGCTCTACACTCCGTGCGGGCGGTTCCCGCGGAGGCGCTTCAGACGATCGCCGACGGACTGGACCCCGAACTGCCGCTGCACGTTCACGTCTCCGAGCAGCCGGCGGAAAACCAGGACTGCCTCGAAGCGACAGGGCTCACCCCTGTCCAGCTGCTGCACCGGCACGGGCTGCTGGGACCCCGGCTGGCCGCCGTGCACGCCACGCATCTGGCTCCGGAAGACATCGCGCTGCTCGGGGACGCCGGAGCAACAGTCGTAATGTGTCCCAGCACCGAAGCGGACCTCGCAGACGGAATCGGACCTGCTGCAGCACTCTCCGAGGCCGGGTCGCGGATCGCCCTTGGCTCAGACCAGCACGCAGTGCTTGATCCGTGGCTGGAGATGCGAGCCCTGGAACATGGCGAACGGCTGTCCTCCGGAGTCCGCGGGCGGTTCAGTCCCGCGGCCCTGCACGCATCACTGTCCGACGGCGGTGCTGCCGCCCAGGGCCGCCGCGCTCCGGGCTTCGCGCCGGGCAGGGTCTGCGACCTCATGGCGGTAGACCCGCACACCGTCCGGACCGCAGGATCCGACCCTGCGCAGCTGGCACTGACCGCCACCGCGCAGGACGTCACCGCCGTCGTCATTGGCGGCGCTCCGGCAGCGGACCGGGGGCGGCACCTTCGCCTGGGAGACCCTGGTCCGCTGCTGGCCGCGGCCATCGTGAACCTCGATCTGGCTGGGAGCGCCCCCGCCGCAGAACCCGTAAAGGAGGGCCGGCGGTGAGCGGCTCGATTCTGATTACCAACATCAGCGAACTGTCCACCATGGATCCTGCCCGCGGTGATGACGCGGTGATTCGGGATGCCGCGGTGGTGTTCGAAAGCGAGCGCATCAGCTGGCTTGGTTCCGCCGGCGCCGCCCCCGCCGCTGACCGGATGGTCGACGCCGGCGGGCGGGCCATGCTTCCCGGCTGGGTCGATTCGCACACACACCTGGTCTTCGCCGGGGACCGCAGCGCCGAGTTCGCTGCCCGGATGGCGGGGGAGAGCTACAGTGCCGGCGGCATCGCCGTGACCATGGAAGCCACGCGTGCCGCCGGGGACTACGATCTCACCCGGATGCTGCTGGCGCGCCGGGCCGAAGCCGCCGCAGGCGGAACAACCTGGCTGGAAACCAAGACCGGATACGGGCTGGATGTTGAGCAGGAAACCCGCAGCGCCCGGATCGCTTCCAGCGTGGTGGATGACGTGACCTACCTGGGGGCGCACCTGGTCCCGGACGGCCTGGACGGCGACGAATACACCGACCTTGTCTGCGGTCCCATGCTCGCCGGTGTGCTGCCCTACGTGCAGTGGGCCGACGTGTTCTGCGAGCGCGGCGCCTTCACCGAAGAACAGTCCCGCCGGGTACTCAATGCCTGCCGGGACGCCGGCCTGGGCCTGCGCGTCCACGGCAACCAGCTTGGCCCTGGCGCCGGGGTGCAGCTGGCGGCCGAATTCGGAGCGGCCAGCGTGGATCACGTGAACTACCTGTCTGCGCAGGACATCGACGCACTCGCCGGAACCTGGACCGGCTGGAACTCCTCCACAGGGACGGGAACTCCGGGGACCGTGGCCACCTGCCTGCCGGCCTGCGATCTCTCCACCCGGCAGCCGCTGGCCCCGGGCCGGGAACTGCTGGATGCCGGCGTCGAAATCGCCCTGGCAACGAACTGCAATCCCGGCACGTCCTACACCTCATCCATGGCGTTCTGTGTGGCGACGGCCGTGCTGCAGATGGAACTCAGCGTTCCCGAAGCCATCCGTGCCGCGACCTACGGCGGGGCGCTCGCACTGCGGCGGCACACGGGGAACGACGCCGACGGGCAGCGGGCGGTGGGCTCGATCGCCGTCGGGCACCGGGCAGATATCCACCTGCTGAACGCGCCGTCTGCCGCTTACCTCGCCTACCGCCCCGGGATGCCCCTCACAGCTGCGGTCTGGCGGGCCGGGAAGCGGGTTCCCGGGACAAGGGCAGGCAGCTAAGCCGGGGCGGACACGGCAAAAACCCTGTGCTGCCTATGGACCTGCCCCGTAGGGGGTCCTACGATACAAGGCACACTGGCCTGCGAGCGGCGGGGCCCGTGTACGGACTGAACCTCCTGCGGACCCCTAGGCGGCGCTGATGTCTACGTTGAAGTATTCGGCAGATGAAGGAACAACCGTACCGCCGCGCGTCGTGCCGGTCTCCCGCGGCCGCATCGTCGTCGACTGGCTGACCACCACCGACCACAAGAAGATCGGCTACCTGTACCTGATCACGTCCTTCATTTTCTTCTGCCTGGCCGGGGTCATGGCCCTGATCATCCGGGCCGAGCTCTTCCAGCCGGGACTTGAAATCGTCTCTTCCCGCGAGCAGTACAACCAGCTGTTCACCATGCACGGCACACTGATGCTGCTGATGTTCGCCACCCCGCTCTTCGCCGGCTTTGCGAACGTGATGATGCCGCTGCAGATCGGGGCGCCGGACGTCGCGTTCCCGCGCCTGAACGCCCTGGCCTACTGGTTCTTCCTCTTCGGCTCCCTGATTGCGATCTCAGGGTTCCTGACCCCGCAGGGAGCGGCATCCTTCGGCTGGACGGCGTACGCACCGTTGTCCAACACCACGTTCTCGCCCGGTATCGGCGGGGACCTGTGGGTCTTTGGCCTGGCGCTGTCCGGATTCGGAACCATCCTCGGCTCGGTCAACTTCGTCACCACCATCATCTGCATGCGCGCTCCCGGCATGACCATGTGGCGCATGCCGATCTTCACCTGGAACACGCTGGTCACCGCCATCCTGGTACTGATGGCGTTCCCGCCGCTGGCAGCCGCGCTGTTCGCCCTGGGAGCGGACCGCAGGTTCGACGCCCACATCTTCGATCCGGAGAACGGCGGGGCCATCCTCTGGCAGCACCTGTTCTGGTTCTTCGGCCATCCGGAGGTCTACATCATCGCGCTGCCGTTCTTCGGGATCATCTCGGAAATCCTGCCGGTGTTCAGCCGCAAACCGATCTTCGGCTACAAGGGCCTGATCTTTGCGACGATCGCGATCGCGGGCCTGTCCATGACCGTCTGGGCACACCACATGTACGTCACCGGGCAGGTGTTCCTGCCGTTCTTCGCGATCATGACCATGCTCATCGCCGTGCCCACCGGCGTGAAGTTCTTCAACTGGATCGGCACCATGTGGCGCGGTTCCATTACCTTCGAGACGCCCATGATGTGGGCCCTCGGATTCCTCATCACGTTCCTGTTCGGCGGGCTGACCGGCATCATCCTGTCCTCACCGCCGCTGGACTTCCACGTTTCAGACACCTACTTTGTGGTGGCCCATTTCCATTACGTGGTCTTCGGCACGGTGGTGTTCGCGATGTTCGGCGGGTTCTACTTCTGGTGGCCAAAGTGGACCGGCAAGATGCTCAACGAGCGGCTGGGAAAGATCCACTTCTGGCTGCTGTTCCTGGGCTTCCACCTGACCTTCATGATTCAGCACTGGCTCGGTGTGCTGGGCATGCCGCGGCGCTATGCGGACTACCTGGTGGAGGACAACTTCACGGCGATGAACCAGCTCTCCACCATCGGTTCCCTGATTCTCGGGTTCTCCATGATTCCGTTCTTCTGGAACGTCTACGTGACCTGGCGGCGCGGGAAGAAAGTGGAAGTGGACGATCCGTGGGGTTTTGGGTGCTCACTCGAATGGGCCACGTCCTGCCCGCCGCCGCGGCACAACTTCACGTCGCTGCCCAGGATCCGGTCCGAGCGGCCGGCACTGGACCTGCACCACCCGGAGCTCAAGCCGCGGGCCAATGAGAAGACCGACAACCCCGTGGCCAGTGTGCTCGGCGCAGCCGACATGGGATCCGAGGATCCGAAGAACCCCGACCCCCGGCAGTAGGGCGGGGCCTAGGTTGCGCCCACTTCTAAACTGGAACCAAGGGGATTCCACCACTGGAACGTGCCATCAGAGTGCACGCGCAGGGGCAATGCCGCCCTTCGGCCCCGGTGAGAGGAGTTGTTGTGAAAGCCTGGCAGTACATGGGGGGGCGCAAGCCGATCCAGCTAAATGACATCCCGGAACCGGTTCCGGGTCCAACGCAGGTAATCATCGACGTCAAAGCCGCAGGGCTCTGCCACTCCGATGTGATGTACATGGAAGTCGGGGACCAGGCCATGCCGTTCCTGCCCATGACGCAGGGACATGAGAACGCCGGGGTCGTCACCGCCCTCGGGAACGAGGTCACCGGTTTCAAGGTGGGCGACGTTGTGGGAGTCTGCTCCTCAGGAGTGCAGCCACCGCTGGGGATGTTCACGCCGGGAGGGTTCGCCGACAGACTCGCAGCTGACTACCGGGACCTTGCCAGGGTTCCCGAAGGGCTGGACCTCTCGCTGGCTGCCCTCGCCACTGATGCGGGCATGACCTCCTACCACGCCATGATCAAGGTTGGCGGCGCGGCGAAAGGCATGAAAGTAGGTGTCATCGGCTTCGGCGGCCTGGGGCAGATCGGCGCCCGAGCGGCTGTGCTCACCGGTGCCGAAGTCCACGTCGCGGAGATGAAGGAAGAAGCCTGGGATAACGCCCGCGAGGTTGGTGCCGTCAGCTGCGTCAAGGATGCAGCCGAATGGGTCCAGGACCCGCGCGCCGGCGGGGACTTTGACCTCATCGTGGACTACGCCGGCTTCGACACCACGCAGAAGGCCATCAACGCCGTGAAGCGCGGCGGCAAAGTCGTGCAGGTCGGTCTGGGAAAACCCACGTTCACGGTGGCAACCAACACCATCCTGGGCAAGAAGCTAGAAGGCTCGCTTGGCGGCACCGTGGAGGACATCGAGGAGGTCTTTGACCTGATGCTGCGTGGGGAGATCCGCCCCGGTTACGAGGAAATCGGTTTCGAAGAGATCGCCAACGGCCTTGAACGGCTGAAGAACAACGAGGTCCTTGGCCGCCTGGTGGCGAGGTTTGGCGACTGAGGACAGCTCTGCGACACCGGCCCCGCCGCGGTTAGGGGCGGATTAAACGCGCGGAACCCTCCCTGAGCCGGGCGGCAAGGTCTGCGGCGTGCGATGCCGGCCACCAGTGGCCGGCATCGACGACGGTGAACCGTACCTGAGGCGCGAACTCCTCCACACCCTGGTTTAGGGCCGGGGAAAGGAACGGATCGTGCAGCGGCACAATCACGTCCACGGCTATCTGGACGGTGCCCAGCACCGCGGGCTGCTCCGGGGAAGCGAGGTTGGCCCGGTACAGGGCCAGGCCGCGCTGCGGGTTGCGTCCGGCAGGCCGCTCCTGGGTTCGCTGATAGAGGCTTGATCCGATTACGGAAAAGAAGAGTTCGGGAAGCACCGGGATCTGGAACGCCCCCACGTAGGAACTGCGCAGGCATTGCTGGAACACATCGGGCCAGCGGTGCGGCGTCCGCAGCCGCTGGGCGAACCAGCTGCGGAAATGCTGCAGGTCGGGCCCCGAGATGCTGAGGTACCGGGAGAGCCGGGACTGCGCCCGCGGATCCCGCGCAGCCGCCCAGCCCTGAATAGAACCCCAGTCGTGGCCAACCAGCTGTACGGGTCCGGCCGACTTCGCTTCCAGGACCGTGTACAGGTCATCGACCAGCAGCGGCAGCCGAAAGTTCGACAACGCGGTTTCCTGGACCGTGGAGAGTCCTGCGTCGCGGGTGTCGTAGGCGATGACGTGGTGGTCTGCGGCCAGCAGTGCGATAACTCCGGCGAAGACCCTATGGTCGTCGGGATAGCCGTGCACCAGCAGCACCTCGGGCACCCCCGGTCCCGGCTCTGGGCCGTATTCGTAGACCGCAAGCTGGGCACCGTGGCCTCTCACCCAGCTTCGCCGTTCGGTGGGATGCAGGGGAGCGGGGGCAGTTGGGCGGGTTCCTAGGAGGCTCACTGTCATGTTCCTTCCATCCGGACGCTTTCCTCCGCGCTGCAGCCAGCGGCGCGTGGCCGCTAGCCTACCTTCCAACGTGCGGCCCCGGTCCTACCGGTTGTCCGACAGTCTGGTGAGGGCTGCACTGATCGCCCACAGGTGTGCGGCGGCCCTCTGGTCGTAGCTGCGTCTGGATGACCTGCGCACTTTGCCCCTGCTGAAGTACGTCCCGCTCACCGCTTCGAGTTCGGAAGCGGAAGCCAGCCGGACCGAAGTGGCAGCCCCCGCCTCCGCACGCTGCATAAGGGGCCTCAGCAGCGGCACGAACACGCGCTGGGCCGCTCCGGGGTCCTCCGTCCCGAAGGACGTGCTTACTATTCCGGGATGGAGAACATTGGCAGTTACCCTGCTGCCCTCCAGTTTCCGTGCCAGCTCGTAGGTGAAAAGCACATTGGCGAGCTTTGACTGGCTGTAGGCCCGTGCTCCCGAGTAGGAGTTTGCCCCCTGGAGATCATCGAAATCGATCCGCCCCGAGGCATGTGCGTTGGAGGAGACCGTCACCACCCGGGCAGATGAACTCTCCCGCAGCCGCGCCAGCAGCAGATTGGTCAGCAGGAACGGGGCCAGATGGTTCAAGGCAAATGTTTGCTCGAGACCGTCAGCGGTGACGTGCCGGGTGTTCCAATACCCGCCGACGTTGTTGACAAGTACATCAATGCGGGGAAGCACTGCCAGGATTTCTCCCGCCAACCGCCGAACGTCGGCCTGGGAAGAGAGGTCACAGGTAAAGACGTCTACCCTCCCGCCGCTTTCCTTCCTGATCTCTTCCGCAGCCGCCTGCGCGGTCCGGTCTGCGACCGGTGACGGCGAGGCGCGCACCCATTGCTGCCAGTTTCTGCGCGGTAGCCAGGCCGATCCCGCCGGTGGCGCCGGTGACCAGCACAGTTCTTCCCTGCATTTGGCGGCCTTGGCTCTGTTCCATGGCATGGATCCTCGAGAATGAACTTCGTCCGAACCACTCCCGCCCAGAAGTAGTCCGGCACCTTGTCCCTTCACGCTACGTCCGAAATCCCGCGTAATCGACAGGTTCAGCATTCGAACTCCTGCCGGCTGGATTCGTCCGCTGTAAAAGAGCGGCGCCGCCCGGACCCGAAGGTCCGGACGGCGCCGCTCCGTTATTGCCTAGCCGGTGCGGGCTAGCCGCGGCTGATCGTGCAGATCAGGTACCGGGCGTAGTCCACCGCGTACTTGAGCCAGCCCCGGACGTCCCACCAGTTCTTCGGCGGGACGGGACGGATACAAGTCGGCTGCTGGGGTGCTTCATCCACGGTTACCGGGATGCTCACCGTGGTGCCGGAGGGATCCGCGGTCAGAACCAGGGTTCCGTTCCCGGACGCCGACGCCGGAATGGCAGCGGTGACGCTGGCGGCACCGGCCGTTACCGGAACCGAACCAAGCGCGACGGCGGTTCCGCCGGCGGGCACCCAGCTCACCGCGAGCGTGGTGTTGGCGGGGCTGCCCAGCGAGGTCAGGTCCAGCTTGTCCACCGCGAAGGAGACACTGGATCCGGCCTGCACATTGGCCGGAGCGGCCTTGACGATGACGCCCTGGCGGGCGAAGTCCGGGGAGACCGGGCTGCTGGCCTGCAGGTAGCTGATCCACGCATCCCGGTCGATCAGCCCGGAGTCACGGGTGTCCGTGCCCTGCGCGAAGGTGGAGAAGTTGTCCCCGCCCTGCGCCAGGAAGCTGAACGTTCCCACCCGGTAAGCCCGGGTGGTATCCAGGGCCTCGCCGTTGACGGTGACCGACTGGATCCGGGAGCCGCGCGGCTGGTCCGGATCGTAGGTGTAGGTCACGTTGTCAGAAAGTCCCAGCGCCAGGAACGTCCGGGAACTTCCATCCGGCTGCCACTGTTCTTCCAGGACCGACTTCAGCTGCGCACCGGTGAGGGTGGTGGTCCACAGGTTGTTCACGAACGGCAGCACTGCGTTGGCTTCGGCGTAGGTAATCACGCCGTCCTCACCGTAGTACAGCTCAGCCCGCAGCCCGCCGGGGTTGACGACGCCGATTTCGGCCCCGCCGCGCTCGGGCGAGCCCAGGGAGGAGAGCAGCGAATCGGCCACCAGGTTACCCAGGGTGGATTCGTTGCCGCGGTCATCGCGGGAAGTCCCGGCGAAGGCCGTGGTGATGTCCGCAGTGACCGAGCCGATCGGTTGATTGCCGACCTCGGCCGCGTACGCCAGTGCGGCGTCGACGATCCGGCTGACTTCGGCAACGGCAGGGTAAGCGGCAACGAGATCCGCCGCGGGCGTGGTGGTACGGGCCACGTTGCCTGCGGTGTAGGAGAGCACCTCGTCAGTCTCAGCGTTGTACGCCAGTTCGATCTGGCCAATGAACTCGCCGTAGGAGCCGGTCTGGACAACGGGACGGGTCTTGCCGTCCACACCGGGAACAGGGGCATCCCACGCGTACTGCTTGTGCGTGTGGCCGGTGTAGATGGCATCCACCAGGGCGGAGGTCTCCGTCACGATCTCCGCGAAGGCACCGCCGCCGGCGATTTCCTCTTCCAGGCTGGCGCCGTCGGGCGTTCCCGAACCGGCACCCTCGTGGTATTCGGCAATGATGACGTCGGCCAGGCCGTCGGCGACGAGCTGTTCAGCGACACGGTTCACGGCTTCCACCGGATCCCCGAACTCAAGGTCGGCAATGCCGCCGGGGGAGACCAGGGTTCCGGTTTCCTCGGTGACGGCGCCGATTACAGCCACCTGCACGCCGTCGACGTCCAGGATGGTGTACTCCGGCAGCGCCGGGGTGGTGGTCCCCTTCAGGTACACATTTGCGCCCAGATATTCGAACTGCGAGGCCGGAACCACGCGGTCGGTGAGGTCCGCGAACCCGCCGTCGAACTCGTGGTTGCCCACTGCCGAGGCCCGCAGGTCCAGGGCGTTCAGGACGTCGATGGTCGGCTGGTCCTCCTGCACCGAAGAGGCGAACAGGGAGGCGCCGATGTTGTCGCCGGCGGAGAGGAACAGCGAGCTGCCCTCCGGTGCGGCGGCCTTAAGCTGTTCAACGGTTCCGGCGAAGTTCACGGTGTTGGCGTCAATCCGGCCGTGGAAATCGTTGATGTTGAGCAGGTTCAGGTCAGTGACCTCGGCCTCGGCCGGGGTCAGGTCCATCCCAACGAGGATCGGATCGTGGTCCGAGGAACGGTAGGGATCGGCTGCGTAGTAATCAGTGGCGTTGTAGTTGTACCGGCTGTACTCGAAGGCGATCGATTCAACCGAGTTGATGTTCCAGATATCGGTGCCGGTGACGTCCTCGGCGGCGGCCGGGGAAGCCAAGACGTGGTCCAGGGATCCGACCAGGCCGCTGAAGGCGTAGGAGTGCTTGCCGGTAGCCTTGCCCAGGTTCACGTAGCCTGCCTCGGCAAAGACCTGCATGGGGTCTTCCGCGGCGTAGGAGTTGAAGTCGCCGAGCAGGAAGACCCGCTCGGTTCCGGCTTCCTGCGCCACCGTGTCAGCGAACTCAGCTACGGCCTGGGCCTGACGGACGCGGTCGGCATTCCAGCCGCCCTGTCCGTTGTCTGCGTTCTCGCCGCTGGACGGTGCCGATCCCTTGGACTTGAAGTGGTTCGCGATCGCCACGAAGCTTTCGCTGTCTTCCCCGCCGGCAGGCTTGAAGGCCTGGGCGAGGGGCTCGCGGGCGTTGGAGAACACGCTCTCGTCATTCAGGATCACCGAATCTCCCACGGGTTCGGCGGTAGCGGTCCGGTAGATGAACGCAGTGCGGATTACGTCCTCGTCGTCGGGCAGGGCTGCGGGGGAGCGGACGTAGTCCCAGGTTCCCGGTGCAGCCGCGTTCAGCGCTTCGGTGAGGTGGGCCAGGGCAGTGTCCCGGTCCTGTCCCAGTTCGGCGGAGTTTTCAATCTCCATGAGCCCGACGACATCGGCGCCCAGGGAATTGATCGCTGCCACGATTTTCGCCTGCTGGCGGTCAAGGTTCGCCTCGTTGGCTGCGCCGCGTGCATCGCAGCCGCCACGGACGGTGACCGGAGCGCCGGAGCGGTCGTTGTAATAGGTGCAGCCCGTCAGGTCGTCGCCGGTGGTGCTGAAGTAGTTCAGCACGTTGAAGGCGGCGAGCTTCAGGTTGCCGCCCACACTCTGCGGTGCAGCGGTGCGGGTGTTTTCGAACGACGCCGGCTGGACGGTCTCCGCGTTGGCGGGAGTCAGTTCGGTCAGCGGCTGGAACCGCCAGGCGCTGTTGCGGAAGTCCAGGATCACGTTGGTGGTGAAGGATACCGGCGCCCCGATCCGCACCGGATCGGTGGAGGTCAGGTACGGCAGCGGCTTGGACTGGTTGGCGGCCGAAAGGAAGTTGGTGGTGGCGCCGTCGTCGAGCTTTACGGCTTTTGCCGCATTGTTGGCGACTACCGCTGCGTGCTCCGGTGTTCCCACAGGTGCGACGGCGGTGGGCTGGACCAGCGTCTCGCTGCCGGCTGCGAGGCCGATTTCCGCGTACTGGTTCAGGGTGTAGTTGTCCGTGACGGTGAACTCACCCTGGGGCGCCAGGAGCATGCCTTCAAGGGTTTCCCGCTCGGTGTCCGTGGCGGGCCAGGGAACGGTGGCCGGCTTGACCTCTTCAGCTGCTTCGCTGAGCTTGGTCATGCTGCCGGCAGGGACGGTGAGCTGGGTCAGGCCGAAGTATTCACCGACGGTTCCGGTGACCTCGACATAGTCCCCGACTGCGACCTGGCCGACTGTGGCCGCGGAGAAGACAAAGATGCCGTCCGAGGCGGTGTGGGTGGCCGGATCCAGTTCGCCGCCGGTGCCCGGGGTCTGGATGTAGTAGCCGCTGAAGCCGCCGGTCGGGTACGCGGCGGTGACGTTGCCGCGGGTGGTGACGTTCGCACCGACCAGCGGGCTGGCGTCGCCGGTCCCCTGGATCTCCGCGATGGCAACCGTGCCGGCTGGAGGGTCCGTGGGTTCCGGGTCCGTCGGTTCGGGATCGGTGGGCTCAGGGTCGGGTACGGTTCCCGTTCCCGCGGTGTTCGTAGGTGTGACGGAGGTGCTGAGGGCGAAGTCTGCCGCGTTGTTGTTGCTGTCCGCGAAATCGGTCCGGTTCAGGGACTTCGGGTCGGAGTTGCCCGCCGGTGCGGTGGCCGGGGCTGTTTCGAAGGTGTTGGAGCTGCCGTAGCCAAGCAGGTCCACTACGCCGGGCTGCGTGGTTACCGAGCCGGTGGGCAGGGGATTGACGGCGGCGGCCTGGTTTGCGAGCACCAGGGTGCCGGAGGCTCCGGAGAAGCTGGCGCCGATCGTCGCGTCGGCTGCGGGCAGGGCAACACCGCTGGAGCCGTTGCTGGCGCCCTGGATCAGGTAGTAACCCCCGGCCGGAATGCTGCCGGAGAGCCGGCCGATTCCGGTGGGTGCCCCCGTGCTGCCAGCAGCGCGGTACTGAAGCGACCAGCCGTCCAGGCTGACCGCGGAGCTGGTGGGGTTGTACAGCTCAACGAACTTGTTGGTGAACGGGGCGTTGGCACTGCCGCCGCTTAGATACGCCTCGTTGATGACGACGCCGGACGGGGCCGCCTCCTCGGCGTGGGCGGGCAGTGCCGCCAGTGGTCCGGCCAGCAGGCCGGCAGACAGTGCTGTGCCCAGCGCTGCCCTCCATCGGGTAAATCTCATGCCTCATTGCTCCTTTGGGGGAAAGGATGCCGGCTTCGGGGCGCGCGGTAACGGCTTCGGAAAACGGCAGCGGGTGCGGTGAACCCCTTCTGAATACCATCCCGGGGTGACAGGCATGTGAATTCGCTCCCTTTGGCGCCCTAACGGGGCGTAACTATTGACAGGAGCAGAAAGGGGGCCTAACCGTTTCCGGCTAGGCCCCTTTTGTGACGGGTTATTCGCAGCCGATGCCGTCTCCGTCGCGGTCGAGGTGCCGTCCGTATCCTGGCTGTCCGGCATACACCGGGGCCGCGCCTGCTGCTCTCGCCGCATCGCAGTTCTTAAAGTAGGCAGGCGGCGCCGGAGGAGGCGGTGCCGGTGCAGCAGGTGCCTGCCTTGCCTGTTCCTCAGCTACGCGCTGCGCTTCTGCAGCTGCAGCTGCCGCCGCTGCCGCTGCAGCAGCCGCCTGTTCGTTGGCCTGGCGCTGAGCTTCAGCCGCAGCTGCTTCCTGCTCTGCGGCCAAACGCTGGGCTTCGAGCTCTGCCTCGGCTGCCGCACGGGCTGCCTCAGCCTCCGCTGCGGCCCGTTCTGCCTTCAGCCTGTCAGCTCGGTCCTTGTCCATCCATACAAGAATCTGGTTTTCGTCCTCGGCGCATATTAGGGCGACGGTTGCGCTGCCTGCTGTTTCCGAAGCGGAAGTGCTCGGTGACGGAGTTGCGGATGGTGAAGAGGCAGTTGGACTCTCGGACGGGTTCTGCGAGGGGCTCTGAATCGGGGCCGGTGCGCTATCCACCTTGCCTGCGGCAAAGCAGGCTGAACCGGCCACCACGGTTCTGGTCGGCGTGGGCGTTGGCGTTGCTGTTGGCGAAGGGGACGTGGTTGGGGAAGGCAAGGTCTCTGCTTCTGCATTGGCCTTGGTGCTTGAGCACCCCGACACAGAGGCTGCGATGAGGGCGGTCATCAGGATTGCTGTAAGGCGGGCGCGGCCGGTGATGGCTGCGCGGGAAGGCGGGTACGGCATAGGTCCCCCATGGCTTTCTCGTCAAAACGGATCCGTGGATGCGATCGCATCGAGCGGAGAAGCTAACAGGGATTGTGGAGGAGTAGACAAGTGAGGGGATAACAATCGGATAAGCAACGTGGGGTGGTGGACCAGCAAGGGGGCGGGCGGCCGTGCACAAAAAAGGGGCCTAACCGTTTCCGGCTAGGCCCCTTTTGAGGATCCCGCTAAACCTTGGAGTTGCGGACCGTGCTGGTCAGTTTTTCGCCGTCCACGCGGTAAGCGGTGCACAGGATCTCGCGGTCATTGCCAAGCGTCCAGGAATAGGAGGTCGGCGTCAGATACCCGATGTCTACAAGGGAATCGGCGTACTCAGTACCGATGTAGGGCTGGAATTCAGCGAGGCAGAAATCCTGGGCCATTGTTTCCACGGCTTCCTGGCCCGGGTACTCGCCTGCATCGATGTCCATGGCTGCATAGACCTCGGACTCGTGGGGCTGGGTGCAGGGGACTACGTCGACGTCGGAGACCTCTTCGGTGTCCGGGTCATCGGCCAGGCAGTCACCGACCTTGAGGCTGGTGGCCTCGACGGATTCAGGTGCCGCTTCCTCCTGGGCCACTGTTTCTGCTTCAGGTGATGCCGAGGCCGAGGCTGCAGGCGGCTGCGTTGACTTGGTGTCATCGCTGTCTGCCGAAGCTCCGGAGGTGCTGCATCCGGCAAGGGCCAGGGCAAAAGCTGCGGCAGTGATGGTTTTTCCGGCGCGGGCCAGGTGAATCTGGCGGGCGGGTTTCATGCGGATAACTCCTTCTGCAGTAATTGGTTTTAGGTTGTCCATCCCCCAATGGGCCGGAAACCACCAAGTGAGACTATGTGCAGGGGAAGCATGCTTATAAATCGGGAAAGTAACATCCCAGAGCAATATGCATAGGCATTGAGCGGAAACATCGCCCGGCGGTGCAGTAGGACGTCCTGCCGGTGCACAAAAAAGCACCCCGGTCCGAAGACCGGGGTGCCGGAGATGCTGCGTGCCCAGCCATAAAACAGGCCGGATCATCTCATCTGCGGAAGGTAAGGGATTCGAACCCTTGGTACGGGGTTACCGCACACTGGTTTTCAAGACCAGCTCCATCGGCCGCTCGGACAACCTTCCTCCGCTTAGTAGTCTTGCAGATGAGCGCAGATCACCAAAATTTCTCCCCACCAGCAGGAGGTTCCATGAAAGCGATCGTCATTACCGAACCGGGTGGTCCGGAAGTCCTGACCCTCTCCGATGTGCCGGCACCGGTGCCGGGACCGGGAGAAGTCCTGATCGACGTCGTCGCTGCCGGACTGAACCGGGCCGATGTCCTGCAGCGGCAGGGGAACTATCCTGTTCCTCCGGGTGCGCCGGAATATCCGGGACTCGAAGTCTCCGGCCGCGTGGCCGCCATCGGCACGGGTGTGGAAGGACTGGGAGTGGGGGCCGACGTCGTTGCCCTCCTTTCCGGCGGCGGGTATGCCGAGCAGGTTGTTGTTCCTGCCGGCCAGGTTCTGCCCGTTCCGGCGGAGATGGACCTGGTGACCGCAGCCGCGCTGCCCGAGGTGGCTGCCACCGTGTTCTCCAACCTCTTTATGTCTGCAGGAGTCCGCGAGGGTGAGTACGTTCTCATCCACGGCGGGGCCGGCGGCATTGGAACGATGGCCATCCAGCTCGTGGCAGCTTTCGGCGCCGTGCCCATGGTGACGGCGTCCAGCCAGGCCAAGCTGGACCTTGCGGCCAGCCTGGGGGCCAAGGTGCTCATCAACTACAAGGACCAGGATTTCGTGGAGGAGGTCCGGGCGGCCACGGACGGTCACGGCGCGGACGTCATCCTGGATGTCATGGGCGCCAAGTACCTGCAGCGCAATCTCGACGCGCTCGCGGTCGAGGGACGCCTGGTCATTATCGGACTCCAGGGCGGCACGCGTGCCGAACTGGATTTGAACGCGCTTATGCGCAAGCGGTGCGCCGTCATGGGTACAACGCTCCGCGCTCGGCCGGAGGAAGAGAAGAGCGCAATCATGGCCGCAGTTGGAGAGTACGTCTGGCCGATGCTGCGCGACGGAAGCGTCAAACCACTGGTGGACCGCACCTTCCCGTTGGCCGAGGCTGCTGAGGCACACCGGTACTTCGATTCGGGCCAGCACACCGGAAAGATCCTGCTGACCCTCTGACCGGCGGCTGGACCAGGGGCGTGAACGTGCACGCCGCTGGGCGCGGACCTGCCACCGTCCGCCGCACCTCCCCGCTGCCCCGGCGTGTGTATGTGATCTGCGTCGCACCCGTCCTGCTACCCTCGTGCGCATCACCCGCGCCTTGCCGCATTGGCAGGGGCCGCACTGCTGACTAATGCTGACAAGGGGTAGCACGATGACAGAAGAGAATCGGCGCCGAAGGGACCCGGACCGTCCGGGCTCCGGCGCCACCGACGCAGAGCTCCTGGTCCAGGACCCGGACCTGCCTCCGGTTGCGATCGACGAGCAGGAGGCGGAGGCCGAGGAACGCCGCTGGACTCCGCTGAAGGTCGCCGTCTGGGTGGCCATCGCGCTGCTCGGAGGCATCAGCTGGACCATGCTCGCGATTGTCCGCGGTGAAACCGTCAACGCCATCTGGTTCGTCTTCGCCGCCGTCTGTACCTATCTCATCGGGTACCGGTTCTACTCCAAGTACATTGAGCGGCACCTGCTGAAGCCCAATGACCGGCGCGCAACACCCGCCGAATACAAGGCAGACGGCAAGGACTACGCCGCTACCGACCGACGTGTTCTCTACGGCCACCACTTCGCCGCAATCGCCGGAGCGGGCCCGCTGGTTGGTCCGGTGCTGGCCGCGCAGATGGGCTACCTGCCCGGCACGGTCTGGATCATCGTGGGCGTCATCCTCGCCGGCGCCGTCCAGGACTACCTGGTCATGTTCTTCTCGATGCGCCGCGGCGGCCGCTCACTCGGCCAGATGGCCCGTGAGGAACTCGGCCTGATCGGCGGCACTGCAGCACTGGTCGCCACCCTGACCATCATGATCATCATCGTTGCCATCCTGGCGCTGGTGGTCGTGAACGCGCTGGGCGAAAGCCCCTGGGGCGTCTTCTCCGTAGCCATGACCATCCCGATCGCCCTGTTCATGGGCGTCTACCTGCGCTACCTGCGCCCGGGCAAGGTCAGCGAAGTCTCGATCATCGGATTCGTACTGCTGATGCTGGCAATCGTGGGCGGCGGCTGGATCGCCGACACCGAGTGGGGCGTGGCCATCTTCTCGCTGGACCGGGTCACCATTGCCTGGGGCATCATCATCTACGGCTTCATCGCCGCCGTCCTGCCGGTCTGGCTGCTACTGGCCCCGCGCGACTACCTTTCCACGTTCATGAAGATCGGCACGATCGTGATGCTGGCCGTAGCCATCATCATTGTCCGTCCCGAAATCTCCGTCCCGGCGTTCAGCGAATTCGCCTCACGCGACGACGGCCCGGTGGTCGCCGGTCCGCTCTTCCCGTTCCTGTTCGTCACCATCGCCTGCGGTGCGCTCTCCGGCTTCCACGCCCTGATCTCCTCCGGAACCACACCGAAGATGATCATGAAGGAACGCCAGACCCGCTTCATTGGCTACGGCGGCATGCTCATGGAGTCCTTCGTGGCCATCATGGCCCTGGTCGCGGCCATCTCCCTGGACCGCGGCATCTACTTCGCCATGAACTCCTCTGCTGCCGCCACGGGCGGAACCGTGGAAGGCGCCGTCGCGTTTGTGAACTCACTGGGACTGGTAGGAGTGAACCTCACACCGGACATGCTCACCTCTCTTGCGGCCGACGTCGGTGAGGAGTCAGTGGTCTCCCGCACCGGCGGTGCGCCCACGCTCGCCGTCGGCCTGGCGATGATTATGCAGAGCTTCATCGGCGGCCCTGCCATGATGGCGTTCTGGTACCACTTCGCCATCATGTTCGAGGCACTGTTCATCCTCACCGCCGTCGACGCCGGTACCCGCGTTGCCCGCTTTATGCTGCAGGACTCAATTGGGAACTTCGTGCCGAAGTTCCGGGATACGGGGTGGCGCACAGGCGCCTGGATCTGTACGGCCATCATGGTCGCGGGATGGGGGTCCATCCTGATCATGGGCGTGACGGATCCGCTGGGCGGCATCAACACCCTCTTCCCGCTCTTCGGCATCGCCAACCAGCTGCTGGCCGCGATCGCCCTGGCCATTTGCCTGGCGATCCTGGCGAAAAAGAACGTCTTCAAGTACATCTGGGTTGTGGTGCTGCCGCTGGCGTTCGCGTCGGTCGTGACCATCACCGCCTCGATGTACAAGATCTTCTCGCCGGTCCCGGCCGTGGGCTACTGGGCGCAGCACAACGCCTTCCGGAATGCGCTGGAGGCCGGGGAAACCAGCTTCGGCACGGCAAAGACCGTGGAAGCGATGGAGGCAGTCGTTCGGAACACCTTCGTGCAGGGCGTGCTTTCAATCCTGTTCGTGACCCTGGCGATCATCGTGATCATCACGGCTGTCATTGCTTCGGTGCGTTCCTTCCGTTCGGGCGGTGCCCCGAGCGCCGAGGACCCGGCCGTGCCCTCGCGCACCTTCGCTCCCGCCGGTTTCTTCGCCACCCCGCTGGAGAAGCAGATCGAAGCTCAGTGGGATGCCCTTCCTGAGGACAGGAAGCCGGCAAGGACGCGGCACTGATGAGCACCGTCGCCGTCCACCTGCGCGGACTGGTGCGCTTCTTCCGTGACGTGATGGGGGAGGACGCCTACCGCAAGTACCAGGCGTACCACGCGGCGTCGGGCTGTTCGTCGCCGCCGCTGACGGAACGGGAGTTCTGGCGGGACAAGATGGACCGTCAGGACGCCAATCCCGGCAGCCGCTGCTGCTGATGCGTTAGCGGCCCCGCCCAACCCATTGAGAGGCCAGTTGCGGCTCATTTCAGTCCTGAAAAGAGCCGTAACTGGCCTCTCGGTGGCAGGGGGAGGGGGTTGAGAGGCTTCGGGGATGCTGCTTTGCTGGGGGAATGGCTGAAGACAAGTACCTGCCCGATGACCCCCACCTGCGTGAAGACATCAGCATCCCGCTGCCGGAACCGGACAACGAGGACGAGCACTTGGCGCAGGACGCCGGACTCCCGGAGGAATCACGGGTTGGTCCCGAGTTCGATGACCGCCACTACACCTCCGGCCAGCTGAATGCCGGACAGTTCGCCGCCGGGCTGAGCCCGGACGGGGAGTATGCAGAAAAGCGGGAGGAAGAGCTCGAAAGCGACTGACTCCCGGAACAACTCCAGCCAGGCGTGAGAGCATTAATTTCATGACTGAACAGAACGGCACAGCGCCCGCGAACGGGGCAGGAGAATCCTCCGCCCCGGCCGGCCGGCCTTCGGAGTCCCCGGACCGGGACGGCACGGACATGCCGTCGCCGGACAGCGAATCCTCCATCGCCGCAGCCAATGATGGGGAGTCCGCAGCCGCACCTTCGGGCAGCGCGAAGTCAGGTCCCGCCAAGCTCAACGAACTGGTGGACGAACCGGCCAAGGTCATGCGGATCGGAACCATGATCAAGCAACTGCTTGAGGAAGTCCGCAACGCGCCGCTGGACGACGCCGCCCGCAACCGTCTCGCCGAAATCCATGAGCGCTCGCTCAAGGAGCTTTACGACGGCCTGGCTCCGGAACTCGTTACCGAGCTCGAACGCATCAACCTTCCGTTCCCGGACGACGCGACCCCCACTGACGCGGAGCTGCGCATCGCGCAGGCCCAGCTCGTCGGCTGGCTGGAGGGCCTGTTCCGCGGCATCCAAACGGCGATCGCAGCCCAGCAGACCGCCAACCAGCAGCTGCAGAGCAGGCTCCAGCTGCGCCAGCTGCCACCGGGCACCGTCCTGGCACCCGGCGTCGTGATTGGTGAAAACGGCGAGCCCCGGCGGGCGGGCACCGCACAGCAGCCGGGCCAGCAGCCAGGGGCCGGCCGCACCGAGCCGCACGCGGGTCCCGGACAGTATCTGTAGAATTTCCGGCAGGATGGCACTTTTCGCAGCAGCCCGTCAGGGGCGCAAGGACGACGTCGAACTCGGCAAGGGTGTGTGGCGCCGCGCCCACGACCGGTTCACCCGGGGACTTGACCGCTACCACCAGATGCTGGAGGGAGTGGAGGACGACGCGCTTTACAACGAGCTCGCCGTCGTCGCCAACAGCCTCGCTGCGCTGCTTCCCCGGGTCCGCTCCGTCTGCGCAGGCGCGCAGAAGCAGCTGCCCAGCTCCGGACAGGACATCCCCGGCGGCCTGATCGCCGTCCACCGCGCGCTGTCCCGCTCCGGCAATTCACTCGCCGCCGCAGCCGAAGCGGCAGCCATGTCCCGGCTGGAAGGTGAACGGTGGGGGATCGCGTCCGCCGGAGTGGAGAACGTCCGCCGCCGTGCGGCCCTGGTAGAGGAAGACGTGGCTGAGGCAGAACGCGTCCTCGCAGCTTCCCGCCCCTGAACAAATTTCGCGGCGAGCTAACACCAGCCCGTTTGGTCACGGAGTTCACGGACCTGGGTGGAGGATAGTGACTATGACTACATCCCCCCTCGTCACTTTCAACGACGGCAACACCATCCCCCAGCTCGGCTACGGCGTCTGGCGGGTTGAGGACGAACTCGCGGAAAAGACGGTGGGCATGGCCTTCGAGGCCGGCTACCGCCACATCGACACCGCCAAGATCTACGGCAACGAAGCCGGCGTCGGCCGTGCTATCGCCGCATCCAGCCTGCCGCGTGAAGACATGTTCATCACCACCAAGGTCTGGAACGCGGACCAGGGCTACGAAGAGACCCTGGCTGCCTTCGACGCCTCCATGGAGCGCCTGGGCCTGGAATACCTTGACCTGTACCTGATCCACTGGCTGCAGCCGAAGCAGGGCAAGTACGTGGACACTTGGAAGGCGCTCATCGAGCTGCAGAAGTCCGGCCGGGTCAAGTCCATCGGTGTCTGCAACTTCACCGTTGAGGCCCTGCAGGAGATCATCGACGCCACCGGCGTGGTCCCCGTCCTGAACCAGGTTGAAACCCACCCGTACCTGGCCCAGGCCGAACTGCGTGAGTTCGAAGCCAAGCACAACATCAAGCACCAGTCCTACTCGCCGCTGGGCTCCGGCCAGGGCCTGCTGGATGACGCTGTGCTGAAGGACATTGCAGCAAAGTACGACGGCGCCACTCCCGCCCAGGTGGTCATCGCGTGGCACCTGGCCCTCGGCAACATCGTGATCCCGAAGTCCGTCACCGAGTCCCGCATCCGCGAGAACTGGGCCGCACTGGATCTCAAGCTCTCCGATGAGGACATCCAGGCCATCAACGCCCTGGACAACGGCACCCGCTTCGGCGCAGATCCGGCAACGTCCGACTTCGCCTAGCATTCCGCCCGCCTTGGCGGGAACTAAAAAGCCCTTTCCGGATTCTTCCGGAAAGGGCTTTTTTATGTTGGCGGGAGCTACGCGGCGGCTACGGCTTCCAGCGGTGCCCGGAGCGGGAGGTCCCTGCCCTCGAGGATCACCTGGGCGCACTGCCAGGTCCGGGTGTTCACGATGACCGGAGCCAGCAGGTTCACGGTAGTACCGTTATCCGCCGGGTTGGCGACAACCAGGACACGGGCATCGGCCGGATCCTGCAGCCCGAGCTGAGCTGCCTGCTCATCGGAAATCTCCGGGTTGTACTCCGGGAGATAGACCGAAGCATCGATGGCGTAGAAGCGGCGGACGCCGGCCGAGGTGTCCGTCCCGGTGAGTGAATACAGACCGCTTGCACCGTCGATGTCTTCAAGTGCGAACTCGGTCAGCGGTTCAAGGCCGGGAGGGGGAGCCAGAAAGGAAACCGGCGTTACGGTGCTCATCGCAGGAAATCCATCAGCGTGGGCTGCAGGACCTTCGCGGTGACAGCCAGGGAAGACTGGTAGGCGAGTTCCTGCAGCTTGAGGTCCAGGATGACCTGGGCAGTATCGAGGTCCTCGATTCCGGAGCGCCGGGCTTCAAGGCTGACGGACTGCTCCAAGTTGGTTTCCTCTGCTTTCAGGACACGTGCGTGGCGGATACCGACGTCCGTCTGCTGCGTGATCACCCTCTGGGTACTGGCGTCGATGCCGGGCAAGTGCGTGCTGATGTCGCCGTTGTCCCGCAGGGCGCTGACGAGGGAATCGAGTTTGGTGAAGACGTCAGGCTCCCCGTTTACGCCGCCGAAGACCTCCGCGGCGCTGGCGTCGACGCGGACCTCGGTGTTGGCATCAAGCCGGCGGTTCACAGGGCCGTGGCCTTCACCGGTGAAGGTGTAGGTCTGTGTAGGCGGAGTGCCGGATGTTTCCGCTTTCACTGCCACGCCGGCGTCGGAGTTCCCGGCAAAAATGTTCCGGCCCAGGAAGGACGTGTTGGCCTGCCCCAGCAGGTCCGACTTCAGTCCCTCGATTTCGGTGGCGATGGCAGCCTTGTTCGCCGCCGTTGCTGTGGCCGTCGATGCAGTGATCGCCAGGTCCTTGATCCGGGTGAGGATATCCGTGGTGCGGGTCAGCGCAGCGTCCACGGTGGAGAGCCAGCTGTTCGCGTCCGAGATGTTGCTCTTGTACGCCGTGTTGGCACGCATTTCTGCGCGGACCTTCAGGGCATCGGCGGTTCCGGCCGGATCGTCGGACGGCCGGGTGATGGCGGCGGACGTCTGGGCCTGCTCCTGGAGCTTGGCCAGCCGGGACATGTTGGCCTGAAGGTTCTGCTGCGCGTTGCGCGTCAGCATCAGGTTGGAGGTGCGGGTGATCACGGGTTACCTTCCCACAATGCCGGTGCGGTTGATGAGGGTGTCGAGCATTTCGTCGATGGCTGTCATGACCCGTGCCGCGCCCTGATAGGCGTGCTGGTAGGCCAGGAGGTTGAGGTTTTCCTCGTCCAGGTCCACCGAAGAGTTGGAAAGCTGCATGTCGATGGCGGCGGAGGCTGCGACGCCGGCCAGTTCGGCCTGCTGCATTTCCACCCGGGTGCTCGCGCCGATGCCGCTGACGAAGTTGGCCCACTCCGCGTCGGGGGACTTGGCGGCCGTGCCCAGCTGGGCGATCTTGTCCGCAACGGAGTTATCAAGGTTGCCCATATCCACGGCGCCCGTGGCGATGTCCGAGGCGCTCTTCGCCACCACCGTCAGCGACTTTGCGGCGGGGTCGGTGCCGTGGCTGAAGAAGTCTCCAACCACGTCGCCCTTGGTGTTGATGCCCCCGTTGTGAGCCCCGTTCACCGCTGTGGCCAGGGACTTGGCGAAGTTGTTGTAGCCCTCGGCAGCGGAGGCGAGGATGCCGCCGTCGGCCGCCGGGGCCAGGACACTCAGGGCGCCGGCGATCTCGCCGCTGGCAGCCATGTTGGTTCCGGGGCGGTGGCTCCATTCGAGCCGGGGCGCCTCGTCGCCCATCTTGATGCCGCCGGCAACCTGCACCGGGCGGACAATGTCACCGGAAACAATGGCGTTGCCGTCGATCAGCACGTCCACCATGCCGTTGTCTGACTCGCGGACGGTGCCGCCGGCCAGGGCGGCGATGGTGGTGGTCAGCGCGTTGCGCTGGTCAATGAGTTCGTTGGCGGTGCCCCCGGAGGCCTGCACGGTGCGGATCTGCGCGTTGAGCGAGGCGATCTGCGACGCCGTTCCGTTCAGCTCCGCTTCCATGTCCTTCAGCTGCTTGTAGGCGCCGGTCCACTGCTCCTCAACGGCCTTGTAGCCGGTTGAAATCTGGGAAGCGAGCGTGGTGGCCTGCCCGATCAATGCCGTAGCCGCGGCTTCATTCCCGGGCTTGTTGGCGACACCCTGCCAGGCTGCCCAGAACTCGGTCAGCGAGGCGGAGATGCCGTTCTTGCCCGGTTCGTTCAGGCTGGTCTCAAGGCCGGCCAGGGCGTTGGCCCGGATGGCTGAGAAACCGGACGCTGCGGCAGTGGCCCGTACCCGCGTGTCCAGCTGCATGCTGCCCAGACGCGCTATGCCGTCCACAGACACGCCCTGACCCACACGGGCGCCGGTGGCGAACTTGCCGGTGATGGCTGCTCCGCCCATGGCGGAGGTGGTGACGCGCTGGCGGGTGTAACCGGGCGTGTTGACGTTGGCGATGTTCTGGCCGACGACGTCGAGTCCCTTGCGGGCTGCGCTCAGACCGGTATAGGCGGTGTTCAGGCCGCTGAAGGTGCTCATGGCGTGCTGGTTCCTTTGTTCACGGTCTTTAGAGTTGCTTGTCCACTATGCGGGCACCGCTGCCGGGCTTGGCCGACGTGCCGCTTGCTGTGTACGTCTTGCTTTCGGTGCCCAGACCCGCGAGGGTTTCCTGGGCAGAGCGCGCAGCAGTCCGCAGGAACTGCTCGTTTGTGTCGCGCAGGTCACGAATCTTCACAGTAAGTTCCGTCATCGCCTGCAGATGGGCCGTGAAGATCTCAGTCCACGGGCCCGGAGGCGCGGCGGCAATGATCTCCCGAAGAGTTGCATCTTCGGCTATGCCCCACTCCTGTGCGAGTTCGGAAACGGCCACCGTCCTGGCCAGATTTGCGGCTCGCAGGCGTTCAAGAACCTGTTCCACTTCCCGGGTAGCGTGCTGGAGCCAGCGCGTTTTGCCGGAGGTGAGGAGCAGCTGTTCTTCTTCCAGCTTGAAGGTCAGGAGCTCAAGCAGCTCCCGTTCTTCCCAGAGTAATGCGGATAGTTTTTGGGTCCCCATGCTTTGCCCACCTCCTGCGGTTCGCGCGAATGTCTTGTCTCCGAAGGATGCAAAGCCGCATCCTGCAACGGGTTCAAAGACCCCGCTCTCACAGGCTTGAAAACTTTTAATCCGTTGGAAACACCTATCGGCGCTTGTGATTCCAATGTTAGTGGTATGTTGCAGCTACTGCGCCAAAGTGTGGAATGAACCGGGAGACTCAGCTCCCCTCCTAGCGGTCAGCGTATTTTGTTGGGGAACAAGGACTTGGGGGTCCAAAAGTTGAATCGCGAAGAACGCAACCGTCTGGTTGTGGAGAACTTACCGCTGGTCGGATATCTGGTCTCAGAGGTGTGTGCCAAGGCAACGCACCTTTCCCGGGATGATCTGGCTTCGGTTGGGGCAATTGCCCTGATTACGTCCGCTGAATCTTTTAATGCGGAGCTTGGGGTGCCCTTCGGCGCCTACGCACGGCGTCGTATTGTTGGCGCTTTCGCCGACGAGATGCGCTCGAATGACTGGGCAACCCGGACAGCACGCAAGCGCATCAAGGAAACCCTTGCCGTCAAGGAAGCGCTCACTGCTGCCCTGGGCCGGTCACCGAAGGTGGACGAGATCGCTTCCGCCATGGGTGTTGACCGCACCGCCGCCGAAGACGCGCTGGCTGATGCCTCACGCACCGTCTCCCACTTGGATGACGCCGCTGCGGACTCGCTGGTGAGTGCCCTGCCCTCGCCTGAAGGATCTGCTCTCTCGGCCGAACGCATGCAGTACCTCAGGGCCGCGGTGGCTGCCCTGCCGGAGAAGATGCGCTACATCGTGGAGCAGGTCTACTTCCACGACCGCTCGGTGAAGGACCTGGCCGCCGAGCTGGGTGCCACCCACTCCGCTGTTTCACAGCAGCGCGCCGAAGCCGTCCGGCTGCTGCGTGACGGTCTGGGCACCCATTACTCAGACACGGACACTCCGGCGCCGATCGAGTCGCGGATTTCACCGGCCCGCCGGAATGCCTATCTTGCCTCAGTGGCGGAGTGGACCACGGGCGGCCTAACCCGCCAGGATCCGCACCACGGACCCACTTTCCACGTTCCGGGACACGGGCTTAACGCTGCCGTGTCCTAGCTCTCAAAAAACCCAAAAAATCTCTGCCGAATTCCTAACACCCGTGGAATGAGGGTCGATAGCTAGGGGTACAGGCCCACGGACGGGCCTCGTAGTTATCGCCCAATCACGGAGGAATTCATCATGGGTTTCACAATTGCAACTAACACCTCTTCGCTCAACGCGATGCGTAACCTGACCCTGAACCAGACGGCTCAGTCCAAGTCGGTGGAGCGTCTCTCCAGCGGCCTGCGCATCAACCGTGCAGCTGACGACGCAGCCGGCCTGGCCATCTCCGAAGGTCTGAAGAACCAGATCTCCGGTCTGACCGTCGCCGGCCGCAACGCTCAGGACGGCATTAGCCTGGTCCAGACCGCTGAAGGTGCCCTGACCGAGGTCCACAACATCCTGAACCGTGTTCGTGACCTGGCTGTGCAGGCCTCGAATGATACGAACAACGAGGATTCCCGCGGAGCAATCCAGAAGGAAATCACCGCACTTGGTTCTGAACTGGAACGTATCGCTAAGAGCACGAACTTCAACGGCATCGACCTGCTGACCGAAGAAGCAGCCGGTGCTCCGCTGAAGATTCAGGTCGGTGCCAACGGTGGTACAACCGACGCCGCACTGAACGAGATCGAAGTCAACCTGGCTAACATTGAGGCAGTTGCTACGGCTGTCAAAGATATCGCTATTCAGACATTTACTGACGGTGCTCCGACAATGACCTCTGCTGCCAGCCAGACTGCGGCATCCGAAGCCATTGTCACGCTCGACGCGCAGATCAACAATGTCTCCACGGCCCGCGCAGATCTGGGTGCACAGCAGAACCGCCTCGAGTCCACCGCACGCTCCATCGCGGTCTCGGTCGAGAACCTCTCCGCTGCCAACTCCCGCATCCGCGACACCGACATGGCTACGGAAATGGGTAACTTCACCAAGTCCCAGATCCTGTCCAACGCTGCCACGGCAATGCTGGCCCAGGCCAACCAGATGAACTCCGGCGTTATGCAGCTCCTGCAGTAATAACGGAATCATCGGCGGGAATCCCTCGGCTGCACCGCACCAGCAGTAACCGCTTGACCGGCAGGGAATGGGCTGACGGGAAAAGAATGACTTGGACCTCACACTTTTCCCGTCAGCCCATTCCCTGCCTGCGGCGTTTTATCCGGCTACGGCCAGCGGTCCCATTTTCAGCAGAACCACACCGGCATTTTCCCTCCGCAGCAGCGGGTCAGAACCTGAGGGAAACGTACAAGGAGCATTCGCATGGCGCTAGGCATCGACGGACTGATCAGCGGAATCGAAACTTCCGCGATGATCAAGCAGCTTATGCAGATCGAAGCACGCCCCCAGACCCTGCTCAAGAACAAGGTCTCCACCACTCAGAGTTTCGTGACGGCGCTGCAGAACCTTAACACCAAGATTGCTTCCCTGACGGAAGCTGCCGGAAAGACTGCAAAGCCCGCAGGCACGGACCTGTTCAAGGCCAGCACGACTTCGGACAAAGTCACGGCCACCACGACAGCAGGCGCTGCGGCTGGTTCCCTCGACATCTCTGTCACCCAAACCGCCACCGCTCAGGTTTCGCTCTCCGCGGCCCTGGCTGCCTGGCCGTCCAACAGCGTGCTCGCGATCTCTGCCAATGGCACCGTTACATCGTTCGACACCACGGACAAGTCCCTGGACCAGGTGATCAGTGAGGTTAACAAAGCCAATCTTGGTGTCACGGGTGTGAAGATCGCCACCGGCAGTGTGGATGGCGTGCAGCAGTACCGGGTGCAGTTCACGGCGGCTAAGACCGGCTCCGAAGGCGCCTTCACGGCCAGCCTGGGCGGCACAGACATGGACGTCCTCAAACCGGCCCAGGACGCGAAGCTGACCCTCTGGGCAGGAACGCCGGCCGCGCAGGAAATCACCTCGTCTACCAACACGTTCAAGGCACTTATGCCGGGTGTAGACGTGACCCTTGCCGTGGACACCCCTGCCAATACCGCCTTGACCATCAAAGTTGCCAGGGATGACGAAGCGATCTCCAAGGTTGCCTCGGATCTCGTGGCGAGCCTGGCCGATGCCTTCGCCTACATCAACCGCAACAGTGCCGTTACCGTGTCCACATCCTCGGGCAACACGGCCGCTTCCGGTGGCGTCTTCACCGGCGATGCGGGCATCCGGGACATCAAGCGCCAGATCATGGAAGCCGCCACTTCACCGGTGGACGGCCGGTCGCCGTCGGAAATCGGCGTGGTGATCACCAAGGACGGCACCGTTGAGTTCGATGCGGAAAAGTTCGCCGCAGCAATGGCAGCAGACCCGACTAAGACGCAGGAAACGCTGCAGACTATTGCCGGGCGTGTTGAGGCGGCCGGCAAGGTTGCCTCCGACAAGTACGACGGCCTGCTTACCCAGCGCATCACGGGCCAGGAATCGACTATCCGGTCCCTGAACACCCAGATCGAAGACTGGGACCGCCGGCTGGCCAGCCGTGAGTCCACCCTGAAAATGATCTGGGGCAACCTCGAGGTCAAACTCAGCCAGCTGCAGAGCCAGCAGGACTGGCTAACCGGCCAGCTCGCCTCGCTGAACACCTCCAGCTCAGGAAAGAAGTGACCGTGAGCTACGGGCTGCAGGCCAAGCGCGCCGAATTCATCCGCGATGCCGTGATGTCGGCGTCGCCCGTGCGGCTGCTGACCATGCTGTACGACCGGATGCTGCTGGATCTCAACCGCGCTGAAGCGGCTCAGCAGGCGGGCAACTGGAACGCTGCGTCCGAGCAGCTGATCCACGCCCAGAGCATCGTAGCCGAGCTCAGCGGCACGCTGAAGGTCGACGAGTGGGAGGGCGGCGAGAACCTCCAGGCGATGTACGGCTACGTCATGAAGGCGATGGTGGAAGCCAACCTGCAGCACAGCGCCGCGATGACCCGGGAGTGCATCAACCTGCTCGAACCGCTCCGCGCGGCCTGGCACGAAGCTGCCGCCCAGCTGCCCGCCCAGGCGCCAGCCGCCGGACCAACAGGAACCGGCGGTACCCTCGGTGTCGGCTGAACCAGCAGAAGAGTACCTGACTCCGCACCAGGAGAACCTGGAACGCTGGGATGAAGTCCTCACCCAGCTGGAGGACAACCTGGTGGCTTTTATGGACGGAACCACCGTCCTGGACCAGGCCCGCACAGTAGCCAGCGCGTGGCATCCGCCGCATGAGCTGGGCCCGCTGCCCGCCGAGCTCGCCACCCGCGCCCGGCTGCTTTCAATGGCGCAGCAGCGTGCCTACGCCCAGCTGCGCAGCGAATCCAGAATGATTCGGCAGCAGGCGGAACTTATTCGCAGCGTCCCAAGCGCATCATCCGGCGGAGCGGTCTACCTCGACGTCGCGGGCTGACTCGCCCTTCAGGCAGCTCAGCCGCCGACATACGCGGCCAGATGCTCACCGGTCAGCGTTGATTGCCCGCCCACCAAATCCGCCGGCGTCCCCTCGAAGACCACCTTGCCGCCGTCGTGCCCTGCACCCGGACCCATGTCGATGATCCAGTCCGCGTGGGCCATCACCGCCTGGTGATGCTCGATCACGATCACCGACTTTCCCGAATCCACCAGCCGGTCCAGCAGTCCCAGCAGCTGCTGCACGTCGGCGAGGTGCAGTCCGGTGGTGGGTTCGTCGAGGACGTAAACATCGCCTTTCTCTGCCATCTGCGCTGCGAGCTTCAGGCGCTGGCGTTCGCCGCCGGACAGCGTCGTCAGCGGCTGGCCGAGGCTCAGGTAGCCCAGCCCCACGTCAGCGAGCCGGTCCAGGACCTTATGGGCTGCCGGGGTCTTCGCGTCGCCGTCGGCAAAAAACTCCTCCGCTTCGCTGACCGACATGGCCAGCACCTCGGCAATGTTCCGCCCGCCCAGCGTGTAGTCCAGCACAGCGGCCTGGAACCGCTTGCCCTCGCACTCCTCGCACGTGGACTCCACCGTGGCCATGACCCCCAGATCGGTGTAGATGACCCCGGCACCGTTGCAAACCGGGCACGCGCCCTCTGAGTTGGAGGAGAACAGCGCCGGCTTCACCCCGTTGGCCTTGGCGAACGCCTTGCGGATCGGTTCGAGCAGGCCCGTGTAGGTGGCCGGGTTGGACCGCCGGGACCCCTTGATCCCGCTCTGGTCAATAACGACGACGCCGTCCCGCTTCGCCACCGAACCGCGGATCAGGGAACTCTTGCCGGATCCGGCCACCCCGGTGAAGACGCAGAGGACACCGAGCGGAATGTCGACGTCGATGTCCTGCAGGTTGTTCAACGACGCACCGCGGACCTCAAGCTTCCCGGAATCGGTCCGCACGGAGTCCTTCAGCCGCGCCCGGTCATCCAGGTGTTGGCCGGTGACGGTCCCGGAAGTGCGAAGTCCGTCGAGCGTGCCCTCAAAGCAGATTTCCCCGCCGCCGGAACCTGCTCCGGGACCGAGGTCGACTACGTGGTCGGCAATCGCAATCATTTCCGGCTTGTGCTCCACCACCAGCACGGTGTTGCCCTTGTCCCGCAGTGCGAGCAGCAGCTGGTTCATCCGCTCAATGTCGTGCGGATGCAGTCCAATGCTCGGCTCGTCGAAGATGTAGGTGACGTCCGTGAGGGAGGACCCGAGGTGCCGGATCATCTTGGTTCGCTGGGATTCGCCGCCGGACAGCGTCCCTGAAGGCCGGTCCAGCGAGAGGTAGCCGAGACCTATTTCGGTGAAGGAGTCCAGCAGGTGCTGCAGCCCGGCCAGCAGCGGAGCCACCGAAGGCTCGTCGAGTTTCCGCACCCACGCCGCCAGGTCGCTGATCTGCATTGAACACAGGTCGGCGATGTTCTTCCCCTTGATCTTGGAGGACAGCGCCTCCTGTGCCAGCCGGGTTCCGCCGCACTCCGGGCACGTGCTGAACGTAATGGCGCGGTCCACGAAAGCCCGGATGTGCGGCTGCATCGCCTCCCGGTCTTTGGACAGCATGGACTTCTGGATCTTCGGGATCAGCCCTTCGAAGGTGACGTTGATGCCGTCCACCTTCAGCTTGGTCGGCTCCGCATAGAGCAGAGCCTGCAGCTCCTTCTTGGTGAACTGCGCAATCGGCTTGTCCGCTGGGAAGAGTCCGGTGTTGCTGAAGATCCGCCCGTACCAGCCGTCCATGCTGTAGCCGGGGATGGTCAGTGCACCTTCCTGGATGGACTTGGAGTCGTCAAAGAGCACGGTGAGGTCGAAGTCGCTGACGTTCCCCATGCCCTCGCAGCGCGGGCACATGCCGCCCAGCCGGTTGAACGTGGCCTTCTCCGCTTTGGTCTTGCCGCCGCGTTCCACGGTGATGGCGCCGGACGCCTTCACTGAGGGAACGTTGAAGGAATAGGCGTTGGGGGAGCCGATGTGCGGATCGCCCAGCCGGCTGAAGAGGATCCGCAGCATGGCGTTGGCATCGGTGGCCGTTCCCACGGTGGACCGCGGATTGGCGCCCATCCGCTCCTGGTCCACAATGATCGCCGTCGTGAGCCCTTCCAGGCGGTCGACGTCGGGCCGGGCCAGGTTCGGCATGAATCCCTGGACAAAGGCACTGTAGGTTTCATTGATCATCCGCTGGGAGTCGGCGGCAATGGTGGCAAAGACGAGTGAGCTCTTCCCTGAGCCGGAAACCCCGGTGAACACCGTCAGACGGCGCTTGGGAATGTCGACGCTGATGTTCTTGAGATTGTTCTCCCGCGCCCCAAGAACCTGGATCAGTCCGTGGCTGTCCGCCGGATGAACGGCATCGTGCTGTGTTGCCGGGTCCGTTGCCGTGCTCATGGTTTCTCCTCGGGGCGAGCTGTGGTTTGAAGTGCCACGTTACCGGGGCCCGGGAAACTGCGCTTCTCCAAACCTGATCCGTTTTCTACTTACTCCAGGAATCGGAAATACCTATGTCCCCACCGAAAGTACTTACACTCGCCGTCAAGCCGCCGATAACCAACAGTGAGCATGGATAGCTCAATTAACAGGCCACGGATAGGCCGCTCTGTTCCCCCATAAGAAGCGGGTTTTCCCTGTGTTCGACTCCGTGTCCTCGGTGGCGCTGCAAAGCGCTTTGAATGGCCTGTCCCTGCGGCAGCGCGCCATCGCCAACAACATCGCAAACGTGAACACCCCCGGCTATCACGCCCAGCGGGTGAGCTTCGAAGACGCCCTGGCCAAGTCGGTCAAGGCCGGAAGCAAGTCCTTCACGGAGTCTGCCACCGCCCGGTCGCTCGAACCGACCCGCCTGGATGGTTCCAACGTCAATCTGGACACCGAAACGCTGTCCAACATCGACACCGTCCTGCGGTTCCAGTTCGCTTCCCAGGCCGTTGGCGGAGAAGCCAACTCGCTCCGCACCGCCATGAGGACCCAGTAATGACATTTGACGCCATCGGCATTGCCGGCACATCCCTGACCGTCCACCGCAAGTGGCTGGACGCTGTCTCGGACAACCTCGCCAACATGAACAACGCCTCCTCCACCGACGGCGCTGCCTTCCAGGCCCGGTACGTGGTCGCCAGGGAAGGCGCCGCCAACACCGGCGTGTACGTCTCCGGTGTTGAATACGGTGACGCCGAGGGCCGGATGGTCCACGAACCCAACCATGCCCTCGCCGATGAAAACGGATACGTCCGCTACCCGGACATCGATATGGCCGAACAGATGAGCGCCCTGATCATGGCGCAGCGCGGCTACGAGGCGAATGCCGCCGTCGTTGACCGTGCCAAGGCCACCTACGAAGCTGCTCTCCAGATTGGACGCTCCTAATGCCCGTTCCCGCAGTCGGCGCCGTTGCCGGAACCCTGCCCACCGCATACATCGAGAACACCGCACCGGCCGTCCCGGCTACGGACGGTTCAGGTTTCGCGACCCAGCTCGCCGGTGCCGTCGACAACGCGCAGCAGCTCTCCTCCGCCTCAAAGGAACTGGCCGTCAAGGCCGTCACCGGGGACCTGGATGACATCCACGCAGCCACGATCGCCTCCACGCGTGCCTCGGTCACGCTGGAACTGGTCGCCGCCGTGCGCAACAAGAGCGTTGACGCGTTCAACGAGATCATGCGGATGCAGGCCTAATGACACAGGTGAACGCGGCATTTGGCCGTTTGGGAAAAACCATCAGCCAGTTCACCTTGGCGCAGAAGACTCTTGCGCTGATTGGGATCGCTGTCCTGGCACTCGGGATCTTCGCGCTGGCCAGCTGGGCCACCAAGCCCTCCTTCACTCCGCTGTTCTCCGGGCTGCAGCCCGGAGACGCCAACAGCATTGTTGAGCAGCTGCAGGCCGACGGCGTTCCCTACGAGATCGCCGGCGGCGGAAGCACCATCATGGTGCCCGAGCAGAACGTATACGACCAGCGGCTTAAGGCCGCCGGTGCCGGGCTGCCCGCGTCCTCCACCGGGGGCTACTCCCTGCTCGATGACATGGGCGTGACTTCCTCCGAGTTCCAGCAGTCCGTGACCTACAAGCGGGCGCTGGAAGGCGAACTCGCCAAGACGATTGGTGCGCTCAACGGTGTGAAGACAGCTTCCGTGCAGCTGGCAATTCCGGAAGACACCGTCTTCGTCTCGGAAAAAGTTGACCCAACCGCCTCGGTCTTCATCGACACAGAGAACGGTGTGACGCTCAGCGGTGACCAGGTTCAGGCAATCGTCCACCTCACCTCTGCCGCCATCGACGGCATGAAAGCCACCAACGTGGCAGTCATCGACTCAGCCGGAACCGTGCTCTCCGCCGTCGGCGTGGGAGCCACCGGGTCGGCTGACAAACAGGCCACCGACTACGAACAGCGAATTGCAGCTTCCATCCAGGGCATGCTGGACCAGGTTGTGGGACCGGGCAACGCCACTGTGGCTGTTGCGGCGGACATGAGCTACGAATCCGCCAACCGCGTGGAGGAAACCTTCACCAACCCGGCCGGGAACCCCGCACTGAACGAAGCCACCACCACCGAGGAATACACCGGCGGCGGAGCAGGCAACACGGCCGCGGGCATCCTTGGCCCGGACAACATCGCCGTTCCGGACGGAGACGGCGACGACGGCGCGTACACCTCTGAATCCACCACGAAGAACAACGCCGTGAACAAGGTGACCGAGACCCGGGAAATCCCGGCCGGTGCCCTCAACCGGCAGACCGTCTCCGTGGCACTGAACTCAGCAACCGCAGCAGGCATGAACGTCGCGGACATCCGCGCCCTGGTTACCAACGCCGCCGGCATCAACGTGGCACGCGGCGATGAACTCACCGTGGAAATGGTGGCCTTCAACGCCAGTGGCGCCGAAGCAGCCCAGGAAGCGCTGGCCGCGGCAGACGCCGCAGCCGAAGCCGAACGCCGGGCCGAGCTGGTGCGGATGGGAATCCTGGCAGCCGGCATTGTCGCCATCGTCATCCTGGCCCTCGTGGCCTACGCCATGCGCTCACGCCGGCAGAACCGCCAGGCCGTGGACATTGGCATCCTGCCGGAACTCGATCCCCTTGCCCCGCCGGCCGGCCTGGCCATGATTGGCCAGGACCAGGGACGGACCGCCCTGGAGCCGCCGGTTGACACGGCCTCACTGCGGATCGTGGCGAACGCGGCGGACTCCGAGCGCAAACTCGAAGAACTTGACCACCTGGCACTGCAGGACCCGGTCCGTACCGCGGACTATCTGCGCAACTTCATGGATGAGGGGCAGCGGGTATGAGCGAGCAGAATTCCGGAACGGCAGTAGCCACTCTGCCGGATCCTGACACCGAACGGCCGGCTGAAGCGCCCACAGCAGCGGTTCCAGCGGTACGCGCCCCCGTGGCCACCCCGGTACTGCCCAGGCTGACCGGGATGCAGAAGGCTGCAGTGATCCTCATGCAGCTTGAGACCTCCCGCGCCGCCACCGTTCTCCAGCAGTTCACCGAAGCCGAGGCCCAGGAACTCGCGGCAGAAATCGTGAACCTGCGCCGCGTCGACGTGGCTGTTGTTGAATCGGTCATCAACGAGTTCTACGACATGACAGTGGACGGCCGGCGCCGTGCCCACGGCGGCCGCGACGTCGCCATGGGCCTGCTCGAGGCTTCCTTCGGCACCGAACGCGCCTCCGGCGTGATGGACCGGCTGGCCTCCTCGATGGCGGGCAAGTCCTTCGAGTTCCTGGAACGGGCCGAACCTTCCCAGATTGTGAGCCTGCTGGAGCACGAACTGCCGCAGACCATCGCCCTGGTCCTGGCGCACATGCGTCCGCAGCGGGCCTCTGCCGTAATCGGCGGGTTCCCGGACCAGCTGCGCACCGACATTGCGCAGTGCATCGCCAACATGTCCCGGGCCACACCGGAGGCCATCCGGATTGTTGCCGAGACCCTCAAGGCGCGCGCCACCGCCGTCGGCGCCGCACGTGAAGCCGCGGACCAGATCGGCGGCATCCAGCCGCTGGTGGACATCATCAACCGGGCCGATGCCGCAACCGAACGTGCCATCCTCGAAGCCCTGGACGCACGGGATCCGGAACTGGCAGAAGAAGTACGCTCCCGGATGCTCACCTTCGCGGACCTCACCAAGCTCGAACGCCGCGATGTGCAGCTGGTGCTGCGCGGAATCGACGTCGGCGTCCTGGCCCTGGCCATGAAGGGCGCCAGCGAGACGGTGCTGGAGACCGTGCGGAGCAACGTCTCCGAACGCAACCGCGAGATCCTGGACGACGAGATCGCAGCATCGGGTCCCGCCCGCCTGTCCCAGGTGGAGGAGGCCCGCGCCACGATCGTGCGGGCGATCCGCGACCTGGAAGCCCAGGGTGCGATCACCATCCACCACGCGGACGAGGAAGAGTATGTCTACTGAGTCCCCGGAACGCACTTTCGCGCGCATGGCCTACCCCGCGCTGGGTGGCCACGACGTGGAGCGTGCCGTGGAACGGGGACGGACGCAGGGACACGCGGCTGGATACGCAGCAGGCATGCACGCCGCTGCGGCCGAGACCGCGCGTCTGCGTGAAGAACTTCGGATCCGGTTCGACGCCGAAACGGCGGCCCTGCGCGCCCGCGCGGACCACGCCCTGCAGCTGCTGAACAACGCCGAGCAGAGCCTGGCCAAGCTGACCGTTCCAGTGGTGGCTGAGGTCCAGGATTCACTGGCCGCGGCTGCCCTGGACCTGGCCGAAGCGCTGCTGGGCAGGGAACTGGCCAACGGAGAGACCTCTGCACGGGCTGCCCTTGACCGGGCTCTTTCCGGAGTCGATACCCGGCTGGTCCATCAGGTCCGGATGCATCCCGCAGACCTTGCCGTCCTGGGGGACGATGTACTTAACCAAGCCGGCGTTGTGTTCACCCCGGATGCGTCCCTGAAACGCGGCGACGCGGTCACGGAGTTCCCGGACGGGTTCCTTGACGCCACGCTGGGAACGGCCCTCGCCCGTGCCAAGGCAGCCCTGCTGGGGGACGACACACCATGACCTTGACGGCAGATCCACGTTCCCTGCAAGCCCAGGACCCCGCCGCGCCCAACGCCGCCGTGCCGCCGAGCCGGCGCGAGCGGCGCCGTGCCGCGGCATCCAAACCAGCCACCTGGCGTCCCCGCGCGGAGGCATTCAACCATGCACTGGCCGCTGCCCGGCCGCAGCGGGTAGGGCGGGTCTCCACCGTCGTCGGGCTGAGCGTGGAAGTCACCGGACTGGACTGTGCTGTGGGCGACCTGGTCAGTCTGGGCGCCCCGGGATCGGACGTCGACGCCGAAGTTGTTGCCGCCACACGGGACGGTGTGCGCTGCATGCCGTTCGGACGGCTTGCCGGCCTCACCGCCGGCAGCCCTGCCCGGTCCAAGGGCATGCCGCTGCGTGTGCCGACCGGCAACGGACTCTTTGGCCGCGTCCTGGACGGACTGGGCCGGCCCATTGACGGCAAGGGTCCGCTGCACGTGGAGCAGTACGTCCCGCTGGACCACGACACCCCTTCAGCCATGCAGCGTTCCCGAATCACTGAACCGCTGCAGCTTGGCGTCCGTGTGCTGGATACCCTGACCACCGTTGGCAAGGGCCAGCGCATGGGCCTATTCGCCGGGTCCGGCGTGGGCAAGTCCTCCCTGCTGTCGATGATCGCCCGGGGCACCGACGCCGAGGTCTCTGTCATCGCCCTGGTGGGGGAGCGCGGCCGTGAAGTCCGCGAATTCCTCGAGGACGATCTGGGTGAAGAGGGCCTGGCACGTTCAATCGTTGTTGTGTCCACCTCCGACGAACCGGCGCTGATGCGCCTGCGGGCAGCCTTCGTAGCGACCCGCATCGCCGAGTCCTTCCGCGACCGCGGCGCGGACGTCATGCTGATGATGGACTCCCTGACCCGTGTGGCCATGGCCCAGCGCGAAATAGGGCTCTCAGTCGGTGAACCGCCGGCAACCCGCGGCTACCCGCCGTCGACCTTTTCATTGCTGGCCCAGCTGCTGGAACGCGCCGGCACGGACAAATCCGGTTCCGTTACCGGCATGTACACCGTCCTGGTGGACGGAGACGACCACAACGAACCGATCGCTGACTCTGCCCGTTCCATCCTGGACGGCCACGTGGTCCTGGACCGCAAACTGGCTGTCGCAGGTCATTTTCCGTCCGTGGACGCCCTTGGGTCGATTTCCCGCGTGGCCTCCAGGGTCAATCCAAAGGACCGCAGCCAGGCTGCGTCAGGCCTGCGCCGGGTGCTTGCCGCACGCCGGTCAGCGCAGGACCTGATTGACGTTGGCGCCTACCAGCGCGGCACCAATCCCCTGGTAGACGCGGCCGTTGCCAACGAGGACATGATCAACACGTTCCTGCAGCAGCGGATGGATGAACAGACACCGGCCGACGCCGCGTGGGAGCAACTGCACCGGCTCACACTGAATTTGGGGGTTTGAGAATGGGACGAGACTTTCCGCTTGCCGGCCTGCTGCGCCTGCGCCGGCTCCAGCAGGACAGCGCCGCCGGTAACCTGGCAGCTGCCAACGCCGCCCTGCGCCGGAGTTCCGAAGCGCGCAGCGAGGCCTACGATTCGCTGGCGGCGACACCCCTTGAAGCAGCCGACGCAGCAACCCTCACCGCCATCGCAGCTGCACGTGCCTCTTCGCGCAGCATGCTGGCAGACCTGCTTGCAGCCGAAGCCCTCGAAAGCGCGGCAGTGAACTCGGCCCAGGCCGAATTCCAGGCTGCCCGCGCCCGTTCCGTGGGCCTGGAAAAGCTTGAAACCAAGCACTCAGACGCCGTTGCGGTGGAAGACCTGCGCACTGAACAGAACATCCTGGACGAACTTGCCGGAACCGCCTGGCACCGCCGGCAGAAAGAAGCACTCTAGATGAGCATGACCGACGCGATCGGCCGGATCCAGGAAATCCGTTCCACGATCGACGCCCTGTCCGGAACCCCGGCCGCTGCCGCGGCGGGCGCTTCCGCAGGTCCGGCTGCGGCCACGGCTGCCGGAAACGGCGCCGGGGACTTCGCTGCCACCCTTTCCGCGCTGACCGGAGCCAGCTCCGGACTGCCCGGCGGGGCTTCCAACGAGGCGCTTATGGGTTCGGTGGAGAAGTACGTTGGGCTCCCGTATGTGTGGGGAGGCAACGATCCGGCGGTGGGCCTGGACTGTTCCTCCTTTGTGCAGAACGTCTTCAAGGATCTTGGCTACAGCCTGCCGCGCGTGACCTGGGATCAGATGAACTCCGGTACCAAGGTGGAGTCCCTCGCCCAGGCCCAGGCCGGTGACCTGCTGTTCACGCACGACGGCGGGCACGTCTCCATCTACCTGGGCAACGGCAAGGTGGTGGACGCCCCGCAGCCGGGGAAGACCATCCAGATCCGTGACGCCTGGGAGACCGATGCCAACATCACGACCATCCGGCGCATCCTCCCGGCCGAGGCAGCCCAGGGCGCAGCCTCTCCCGCTGCCACCGCGGCGATTACTGACATGGTGGCTTCCGCCCGCGCCATGCAGGCTTCCCTGATGGGGGCCGGAGCATGAGCGTCCCCGTCACATTCCTGACCCCCCGGCTGGCGCCGGCTGGAAACGGTCCCCGGTCCAGCAGCGACGGCGGGGCCGGATTCGGATCAGCCCTGGAAGCGGCCGCCGGCGCAGCTGCAGAGACGCTGCCGGAAGCACCCGGTTCCGCAGCAGAGCCTGCCGAGCCGGAGACTGCAGCCATGCCTGCCGGCACGGAAGCATCCGCCAGTGCAGCCGGTCTCAGCTTCGATGACACGTCATTGCTGAACGGGCTGGTTGCCCCGGTGGCGGTACTTCAGCCGCGGCAAGCGGTGACTACCGCAGAGGGCAGCCCGGAGGGCACCGATCCCGAGTCAGCACTCCTAACCGGCGACGGCACTTTGCTCCCGGCAGTCTCGGCTGCCGGGACGGCTGAAACGCCTGCAGCAGCGGCCATGGCAACCGCAGCAGGCATCGCTGCTGCAACCGTTCCAACCGACGCCGACCCGGCCTCCGCCGACAGCGGGGACACCGACACGCCCCGTCCGGTCACTGCAGCGCAGGGCGAGGCAGCGAAGGCTCCGCAGGCGGCAGCCCAGTTCGCCGGCGGGTCCGGCACGGGGGCTGGAGCCGGCCCTTCCAGCCGTCCGGACCGCGGTGCCGCTCCAGCGGGTACGCTTCCTGCTGCTTCGGCCGCGTCAGGCACGTTCCAATCCGGTGTGCTTCAGGGCGGAACCGCCGGACCGGTCCCTGCTGGAGCTGAACCGGCTGCCGAAGCCGCGGCGGAAACGGTCAAGGTTCTCCCCTCGGCTGCCCAGCCTGCCGCGGCCGCAGCCGCCGCGCCCGTCGTATCCGTGCCGGCAGTCCAGGTGGCCGCTCCGGTGCCCGTCCAGGCCACGGTGCCGGCCCAGCCGGCTCCGCTCCTGACCCAGGTGGCGCAGCCGCTGTTTAGCCTGAGCTCGGCAGCAGCCGGAGAACACGTCATGACCCTGAGCGTCACCCCCGAGAACCTGGGACCCGTCACCGTCCGCGCCCATGTCAGCGCGGACGGTATCCGGGTAGAGCTCTTCGCCCCGAATGATGCCGGCCGCGAAGCACTGCGGACCATCCTTACGGATTTGCGCCGGGACCTCTCCGGTTCGGGCATGAACGCGTCGCTCTCCCTTTCCGCGCAGGACCAGCCGGGGACCGAGGCTGAAGGACGCGGGGAAGCACCGGAGCGCGGCACGGCCCGTACCGGCGCAGAGCCCGACGCCGGACCAGTTCCCGTGCAGCAGATCTTCCGTCCCGTGGCACACGGGCCGCAAACCACCCTCGACATTCTGGCCTGAGAAGGAGAACCACCCATGCCGGTAGAAGCAATAGCACCAACCAGCGGGGCCGCCGACGCGCAGGCCGTCCGCGCACCCAAGCAGGTCATGGACAGCGAGCTGTTCCTGACCCTGCTGGTCACCCAGCTGCGCAACCAGGATCCCAGCTCGCCCATGGACACCAACGAAATGATCGGCCAGACCACGCAGCTGGCCACCATGGAACAGCTCACCAACATGGCCACCATGAGCGAGGAGAACTTCTCCCTGCAAATGCGCATGGCCGCAGCGGGCCTGATCGGCCAGACCGTCACCTACACCAACGAAGCCGGGGAATCAGTAACCGGTACCGCGAATTCGGTTTCGTATCTCTACGGAGTGCCGACAGTGAGCGTTAGTGGTGTGGATGTCCTCCTTGACGCCATCTCCGGAGTAGTGGCTCCAGGCGTCCCGGCACCGGCACCGGGTGACGGTGCGGACACCGGATCCGGCGACGGCTCCGGCAACCCGGGCACGACGGCGTAACCCGGCTGCCGCCGGTCCCTGCACTCCCGGTATCTCAGGTTTTACAAGCTTCCAGACCCATCAGCTGAAAGGCGTTTCCCATGCTCCGCTCCCTGTACTCCGGAATTTCCGGACTCCGTTCGCACCAGACCATGCTGGATGTCACCGGCAACAACATCGCCAACGTGAACACCACCGGCTACAAGGCCACCGCAGTCCAGTTCCAGGACACCCTGTCCCAGCTGACACAGGGCGCCACCGCGCCCGGTGCCAACAACGGCGGCGGAAATCCGGCGCAGGTGGGCCTGGGTGTGCTGGTCTCCGGCATCACCACCAACTTCACGCAGGGTTCGGCCCAGTCGACCGGCCGCGCCACGGACATGATGATCTCCGGTGACGGCTATTTCGTGACCAAGGCGGGCAACCAGACCACGTACACCCGTGCAGGTGCCTTCGACCTCGACGCTGACGGCCGCCTGGTCACCACGGACGGCAAGATCGTCCAGGGCTGGACGGGCGTGAACGGCGTCATCAACACCGGCGGTGCCGTGGGCAACGTGGCCCTGCCCGACGGCGCTATCGCCCCGGCCGTTGCCACGCGAAACGCCACGATGGGCGGCAACCTTCCCTCCGAGACGCTGCCTGCAAATCCAACTGCCGTGCCGGCCGTGGCAGCCGGGACGATCGTCCGGGACATGGACGTCTACGACGCCAACGGCAACGCCACTGTTGTATCCCTGACCTTCACCCGCACCGCGGGTGGCTGGGATGTGTCTGCACCGGGCGCAACTACCGTTTCACTCGCGTTCAATAACGGCACCCAGGCTGCCGGCAACCCTGCTGCGCTGACGGTTGCCGGTCCTTCCGGTAACGTCGCCGTGGACCTCACCGGCCTCACCAGCTACGCCGGCGTCAGCACCGCATCGGTCACCGGCCAGGACGGCCGCGCCGCAGGAACCCTGGAGTCCTTCTCCATCTCCAAGGACGGAACCATCATCGGTTCCTTCACCAACGGCGCCAAGCAGTCCCTGGCCCGCATCGCCGTCGCTACCTTCGCCAACCCCGCCGGCCTGGAGAAGGCCGGCAACTCCGGCTACACCGCCACCGTGAACTCCGGCAACCCGGTCCTGGGCGGACCGGGCGACCCCGGCATGGGCAACGCCATCGCCGGTTCGCTGGAAATGTCCAACGTGGACCTCTCCCAGGAATTCACCAACCTGATCGTCGCCCAGCGCGGATTCCAGGCCAATGCCCGAATCATCACCACCTCGGATGAAGTGCTGCAGGAACTGACCAACCTCAAGCGCTAGCCCGCACCAGCAGCAACAGCAGACCCCCGCACCGGCGTGCGGGGGTCTGCTGCGTTTGCCCAGCAGCCCTCCCACTAGGAACGGGACCCGGGCCGGAGCCCCGGTTTGCTTACCGATACCGGCCGTCTGCCGAAAGTATGGGTGACGGCTTAGCCAAGCCGGACGCTGCAACCGGGACGGGCACATGATTGTTCTTACGCGACTGAACGACGCTCAGTTTGCCATCAACCCTGACCTGATTGAACGCATCCACTCCAATCCGGACACCACCCTGGTGATGGTGGACGGAGCCAAGTACATCGTCACTGAGTCCCTGGACGAAGTGATTGCCCTGATCGCCCAGTTCCGGGCCAGGGTAATTTCCATGGCCCGCGATCTTCCGCAGGTCCCGCTGCGGCCGGGAACAGGACTTGGACTGGTGCCGGATGCAGGCGCCGGGGGGACGCCGGCAGCGAGCGACAGCATTACCAAGACCGTGCCCCTTCGTCCGAGGAACAAATAATGGATCCGGCAACAATCATCGGCTTAGTCCTCGCGTTCGGTGCGCTCTTCGCGATGATCACCCTCGAAGGCGCGCACCTTACCTCCATCCTGCTCCCGGCGCCGATGATCCTGGTCTTTGGTGCCACGCTCGCGGTGGGACTGGCCGGCGGCACGCTGAAGGACTTCATCTTCTCCTTCAAGTCACTTCCCCGCGCCTTTATGGGCAAAAAGCCCAAGCCCCAGGAAACCATCGACAACGTGGTGGCGCTGGCTGAAAAGGCCCGCTCCGAGGGCCTGCTGTCCCTTGAACGAGATGCCGCTGAGGTGGACGACCCGTTCCTGCGCGTGGCACTGCAGAACATCGCCGACGGAACAGACGGTGAAGAACTGCGGATCCTGCTCGAAGACGAGATCAACACCAAGGCTTCCAGCGACAAGGTGGCCGTCAAGTTCTTCAACAGCCTGGGCGGTTACGCTCCGACCATCGGCATCATTGGCACGGTGGTCTCCCTTACCCACGTCCTGGAGAACCTCTCAACTCCCGCGACGCTGGGCCCAATGATTGCCACCGCCTTCGTGGCGACCCTGTGGGGCCTGTTGTCAGCCAACTTCATCTGGCTGCCGATCAGCGCCCGCCTCAAGCGGCTCAGCGACCTTGAAGTCGAACAGATGACGCTCCTCATGGAAGGCGTGCTGGCCCTGCAGGCCGGCAGCCAGCCGCGGCTGCTCGGTGAGCGCCTTCGTGCCATGGTCCCCGCCCACGAACTGAACGCTCCGGCCCGCGAGACCAGCGAAGCGGCATGAGCACGCCCAACCGCCGCCGCCGCAGCCGGGACGAGGAAGAAAGCCACCCGGACGAACGCTGGATGGCTTCCTACATGGACATGGTCACAGTACTGATGTGTATGTTCATTGTGCTCTTCGCAATGTCCACGGTGGACCAGGCAAAGTTCGAGCAGCTGAAGGCCTCCCTCGCCACAGGATTCGGCCAGGTGGAAAGCAACACCGTTGATACCGCCAAGGGCGTGGTGGTTCCCCCTGCCATGGTGGAGGACGAAGAGATCCTGGACCCGGACGCAGACCTGGCCATGCTCGCGGCCATGGAAGTCCAGGACCTGACCGAGCTGCGGGACCGACTGCAGCACGGTCTGGAAGACAAGGGGCTCCAGGACGATGTCCGTTTTGAAATCGATGAACGCGGCCTGACCATCCGCCTGGTCAGCTCTGAGATGTTCTTCGAGCCGGATCTGTCCGACCTCACGCCGCAGGCGCTGGACGTCCTGAACGTTATTGGCCCCATCCTGCAGCCCACCAGCTATGACCTTTCGGTGGAAGGCCACACCGCCCAGGTGCGGCAGTTCACGGACTCCGCACTGGACTGGGAGCTTTCATCTTCACGTTCCGTCAACGTGCTCCGGTACCTGATGGAGTCCGGCGGAATCGACTACAGCCGGATCAAGGCTGTTGGCTACGGAGAATCGCGGCCACTCACTGCCGGCGGCACCGCGGCGGAACTGGCGCAGAACCGCCGGGTGGACATCGTGGTGCTCTCGGGACAGTCCGAGGCAGTGCGGCAGCTGATGCCCGGGGTCGTCAACGGGGAGATTGTGTTCCCTGCTGAGCCCTCTGCGCCAGGTGGCGGAGAGGATGCCGGGCAGGAAATCTTGCCCGCGTCCAACCACTAACCAAGCGGTGGCCGTAACCGATAGTTCCCTGCGTGACGGTCCAGCAAGATGTACCCCTTGGCATGCCCCCCAAATCCCCCCGGCAGGTGGAAGTCTATGACTTCCGCCGGCCCACGACGCTTGCCCGCGAGCATGCCCGGGTCCTGGAGCTGGCTTTCGATACCTTCGGACGCCAGTGGGGCACCCAGCTGACAGCCAAGGTGAGGGTCCTGTCCCAGGTCACCTCCGAGCAGGTACAGACCATGACGTACGACGAGTACGTTGCGACACTTCCCGAGAACACCGGCATGGTTCTTTTTTCAATGCCGAACATCTCCGCGAAGGCCGTCATCCAGTTCCCGATGGCTGCAGCGCTGTCCTGGGTCCGGCACATGCTCGGCGGCAGCGGCAACCAGCCCGCCCCGGAGCGGAAGCTGACCCACATTGAGCAGGCGCTCCTGGGCCGGATCATGGACGAGGCACTGGAAGACCTCCACTACGCGCTCGGCAGCCTCCTGGCCGCTCCGCTCTCCCCGTCTTCGATCCAGTACAACTCGCAGTTTGCCCAGGCAGCAGGCTCCACAGTGCCGATGATCGTGGCCCGTTTCGAGATGGTGGTGGGCGACGCCGTCGCTCCCGCCACCGTCGCCCTGCCCGCCGAAGCGATCCTGCCCCAGCTGGGTCCTGTCCGTCCGAACCTTTCGGACGCGACCCCGGCCGAACTCATTACCGAGCAGCTGGCCAACCTGCCGGTGGACGTCTCCCTGCAGCTGAACCCCGTAATGGTGAAGCCCAGCAAGGTGCTGGAGCTCTCCGTGGGGGACGTCCTAAGCCTTGAACATCCGCAGCACCGACCCCTGAATGTCACAGTCGACGGCCAGACGCTGGCCCAAGCCGCGGTGGGGGCCAGCGGCTCCCGTCTGGCCGGAGTGATCGTAAGCACCGAGGAGAACATCTAATGAGCACCACCCTGGCCCAGCACGCCGAAGCCGCAGCAGCCCTGGTTGGCCTGCTGCCCACCCCGGCTCCGCTCCAGCCCGCCCCGCACTCTTCGCTGGGTCTTCCGCTGGAAGCGATGACGCAGGCCGTCACTGCCTCCTTCGTCGGATCTGTCTCCGCTGACCTGGCCGTTGTACTGCTGTCCGCAGCGGGCAGCGTCTCTGACGTCGCCGGAACCGATTCCCCCGTGGTTTCCGCAGCCGACGTGCTGCGCCCTGCACTGGAAGCAGCCAGCGCCACTTTGGGCGCCGGTGTGCTCGGTGACGCCCGGACGGAGGATGCCTCTGCCCTGTTCAGCCACATGGACGCCTCCGTATTTGAGCTGCGCGGGCCCGAAGGCACCGCCGGCTGGTTCGCGGTGCGCGTGCGCTCCGGTGAAAACGGCAGCACGGCCGCCCAGTCCGTGGTCGGCAAGCTTGGCCGTATCAACAACGTCGAAATGGCGCTGACCGTCGAAATCGGCCGCACCCGCATGGCGGTGCGTGACGTCCTGAACCTCGAACCGGGCCGCGTAGTGGAACTTGACCGTTCCGCCGGCGCTCCGGCAGACATCCTGCTCAACGGCCGGCTGATCGCCAACGGCGAGATCGTCGTCGTCGACCAGGACTACGCCGTCCGCATCACCAAGATCCTGGATGTAGCTGAGGGCCTGGGCTAAATGGATGATTCCGCAGTCATGGCGCTGCGGGTCCTGGTATCGCTCGGTGTGGTCCTGGGGCTCCTGTGGTGGCTCCAGCGCCGGCTGGTTCGGGGACGTGCCTCCTCCGGCGTCGAAGCGCCCGTCCGGGTGCTGAGCCGGCAGGCCATCAGTCCCAAGGCTTCAGTCGTGGTTCTGGAAACCGGCGGCCAGCGCTTCCTCCTCGGAGTCACCGAGGCCAACGTGAACGTTCTCCACACCTCCGAGGCTCCGCCTGCGCCCGACGCCGGGTTTGCCGCCTCGCTCCAGGACGCCTCCGGCGTGCCTGTTCCGGGAACGGACGACGGCGGGCTGCCGCGCCGCCGCGATACGCGGCGCGCCGCCCCGGAGGGCGCAGCCTCCATGCTGAACGGTTCGATTCTCTCTCCTGATACCTGGCGGCAGGGCGCAGCCTTCCTCCGCCGCGGACGGACCGAGTAATGCCCGCGACAGGTCCCGCTATTACCGAGCCCTTTTGCGGCTCTGCAGCCTCGAAGGCGTCCGGCGGTCCCCGCCGTTACCTGCTCACGGCACTGTTCGTGCTTGCAGCCACGCTGGTGCTGCTTCTCGCCGGCGCTGCCGCCGGACACGCCACGACTTTCGATCCGGTAGCGCCGGCTGATCCCGCTGCTCCGACGCAGCCCGGGGATCCGGAGGAGACCGGTGGATTCTCGGTAGACATCAACGGTGTTGACGGGACCCCGTCCACTGCCGTCGTCACCCTCATCGGCATCACACTGCTTTCGGTCGCTCCGGCCCTGCTGCTGATGATGACCTCCTTCACGAAGATTTTCGTGGTACTGGCCATGACCCGCAATGCGCTGTCCCTGCCCTCCATTCCGCCGAACCAGGTGCTGGCCGGGCTGGCACTGTTCCTTTCCCTGTTCATCATGTCGCCGGTGCTCACGGAGATTAACAACCTGGCAGTCCAGCCCTACCTCAACGGCGAGTTCACCTTTAATGACGCGCTCGGGGCCGGTTCCGGGCCGCTGCAGCAGTTCATGCTGGCCCACACACGGGAAGAGGACATTGCACTGATGACCCGTGCTGCGGGCCAGCCAAACCCGGAGAGCCCGGAGACCGTGCCGCTGCTGACACTGATTCCGGCATTCATGATCTCGGAGCTGCGGGCAGCGTTCATTATCGGTTTCGTTATCTTCATCCCGTTCCTGGTCATCGACCTGGTGGTTTCCGCAGCGCTGATGTCCATGGGCATGATGATGCTTCCGCCGGTCATGATCTCCCTGCCGTTCAAGATCCTGCTTTTTGTGCTCGTTGACGGCTGGGGCCTGATTATCACGTCGCTGGTGAACAGCTACCAGGGCGGTGGCTGATGGATACCAGTGCTGTCCTGGACATTGGGCTCCAGGGACTCTGGGTAGCGGCGAAGCTGGCCGCACCGGTGCTGCTGACCGCCCTGGTGGTCGGTTTCTCGATCTCCCTGCTGCAGTCCATCACGCAGATCCAGGAAATCACGCTCTCCTTCGTGCCGAAGGCGATCGCGGTGTGCATCGCACTGCTGGTCTGCGGCCACTGGATGATCACGGAAATGATCACCTTCACGCAGCAGCTGTTCGAGAAGATCCCGTCGCTGCTCGGCGGAGGATGACATGTCCATCACCATCGACCAGGCCTGGCTGGAAGCGGTAATGCTGGCCGGTGTGCGGATGGTTGCGTTCCTGGTCATCGCCCCGCCGTTCTCCTACAACGCTTTTCCGGGCAGGGTAAAGGCGATGCTCGCCATCGGGCTGGCGCTGGCCGTGGCCCCGCAGGTCTCCGAGGGCTACTCGAACCTCGGGACGGCGGCTTTTATCACCGGGCTTGTCCTTGAATTCGTTGTTGGTGCAGTGCTGGGCTTCCTGGTCCTCATCGTGTTTTCGGCAGTGCAGTCGGCCGGTCAGCTGATCGACCTCTTTGGCGGCTTTTCCCTGGCCCAGGGATTCGACCCGCAGTCAATGGTCAACGGTGCCCAGTTCACCCGCCTGTTCCAGATCACGGCGCTGGCCCTGCTCTTTGCCTCCGACGGGTACCAGATGATCATCTCCGGACTGGCCCGCAGCTTCTCAGCCCTGCCGCTGGCCGGCGGAATAGACCTCTCCGACCCGGCGCAGGCGATGATTACCGCAGTGACCCAGATGTTCATCGCCGCAGTGCAGATCGCCGGACCGCTGCTGGTGGTGCTCTTCCTGGCGGATGCAGGGCTTGGCCTGCTGACCCGTGTTGCGCCGGCGTTGAACGCCTTTGCCCTGGGCTTCCCGCTGAAGATCTTGCTGACCCTGACCCTGGTATCCGTGGTGTTCGTTGCCCTGCCCCGCGTGGTTTCGGTGCTTGTGGACCAGATTGTGCGCACGCTGGCGGGGGTGGGATAAATGCCGGAACAGGACTCCGGAGAGCGGTCAGAAGCCGCCACCCCAAAACGGATGAAGGAAGTCCGGGAAAAGGGCCAGCTTTCCCGCTCCGATGACCTCACCGCCTGGGTGGGCGTGGGTGCGGCGGCAGCCATGATGCCGACGACCATTGGCCGCGGCGCAGACAAAGGCGCTGAAAGCCTCATGCGGGTCGACTCGCTGATGGCTGACCCCAGCCCGCAGGCCGCACTGCGGATGTTCCAGGACGGACTGGGCGGCCTGACCTACGTCCTTGGGCCCATGCTCTCGGTGGTGGTGGTTGCCGTGCTGGCCACTGCAGCACTGCAGGGCGGCATCCACTTCAAGAAGTTCAAGGGCAAGTACGAACAGTTTGACGTGGTCAAGGGCATGAAACGGGTTTTCGGCGGGCAGGCCATCTGGAACGGCGTGAAGGCCCTGCTGAAGACTGCCGTCGTCGGGCTCGTTCTGTACGCAGTCATCCAGAACCTGATGCCGGTGCTGATGACGGCCGGCGGCATGTCCATCAGCGCGCTGATCGCCGAGGCGGGCGGGGGAGTGGCCACGCTGCTTCAGTTTGCCGTCGCTGCGGGACTGGCCCTGGCCGGCGCGGACATCCTGATGGTGATGCGCCGGAACCGTAAAAGGACCCGGATGACCAAAAAAGAGGTCAAGGATGAGAACAAGAACACCGACGGCGATCCGCTGATCAAGTCACAGCGCCGTTCCCGCCAGCTGGCGATGAGCCGAAACCGCATGATGGCTGCGGTAGCGGACGCCGACGTCGTGCTCCTCAACCCGACCCACGTGGCCGTGGCGCTGAAGTACGAACCCGGAAAGTCCGCACCGCGTGTCACGGCGAAAGGTGCCGGCACGATCGCCGCGCGCATCCGTGAAGAAGCCGAGACCAAGGGCGTGCCCATGGTCCGCGACATCCCCCTGGCGCGGGCCCTGCATTCGGCCTGCGAGCTGGGCCAGGAAATACCGGTCGAGCTGTACAACGCAGTCGCCCGGGTCCTGGCCTTCGTCATGGCCCTGAAGAACCGCGGCGCCGCCGCCGGGGTGCACACCATGGCACCCGACCCCGCTTCCACTGTCCCCGCCCCACAACACCGTAAGGCCCCGCTGTGAACCGCAACCTCCTGAAGCTCACCATTCCCGTGGGCGTGATCGGCATTATCCTGCTGTTGGTGGTCCCCATCCCCGCGGGCATGCTGGACGTGCTGATCATCATCAACATCCTGCTCGCGCTGGTGATCCTGCTGACCACCATGTTCGTGAAGAAGCCCCTGGACTTCTCCGTCTTCCCGTCCATGCTGCTGGTAGCGACCCTGTTCCGGCTTGGCCTGAACGTCGCGTCCACCCGCCTGGTGCTCGGCGAAGGGTATGCAGGCCAGGTCATCGAGGCCTTTGGACACGTTGCAGTGGGCGGCTCCCTGATCATCGGTGCCGTAATCTTCCTGATCCTGGTTGTCATCCAGTTCGTGGTTGTCACCAAGGGTGCAGAACGCGTCGCCGAAGTCGGGGCACGGTTCACCCTGGATGCCATGCCGGGTAAGCAGATGGCCATTGACGCGGATCTGAACGCCGGACTGATCACGGACATCCAGGCCCGTGAACGCCGCGCCGAGGTCTCCGCTGAAGCAGACTTCTACGGGGCCATGGACGGCGCCTCAAAGTTCGTCAAGGGCGACGCGATCGCCGGCCTGATCATCATCATCATCAACGTCATCGGCGGCATCGCGATCGGCATGCTGCAGCGCGGGATGTCCGCCGGGGAAGCGATCAACACCTACACCCTGCTGACCATCGGCGACGGTCTGGTCACGCAGATTCCTGCTCTGCTGATGGCAGTCTCCACGGGCATGATCGTTACCCGGTCCAATGCCGAATCGGACATGGCATCCACTGCTTCCGCCGAGCTGAGCCAGTCCCGCAACGCGCTGATGATCGCCGGCGCAGCAGCGATTGTCATGGCACTGATCCCGGGTATGCCGAAGATCCCGTTCATCGTGATCGGCGCACTGCTGATCTTCGCCAGCCAGCGCGTCAAGGCACGCCAGGCCGCCGAGGAGGCCGCTGCTGCGGACCCCGTTGCCCAGCTCACCGCGGCCCCGGCGGCAGACACCACGGAAGACCTGATCGAACAGATGCGCGTGCACGCACTGGAGGTGATGCTCTCCCCGGACCTCGTGGACATTGTCACCGGCGGCTCGGACGACCTGCTGGCCCGGGTCCGGGCCCTGCGGCGGAAGATCGCCCTGGAACTGGGCATCGTCGTACCCCCGGTGCGGACCCGGGACAGTGTTGACCTTCCGGCCTCCACCTACGTGATCCGTATTGCCGGAGTGGAAGCCGGCCGCGGCGAAGCCCCCGCCGGGAAAGTCCTGGCACTGGGCGACTTCCTGGACGGCCTGCCCGGCACCGCGACCGTCGAACCGGTCTTCGGACTCGCCGGCAAGTGGGTGCCCACCGAAATGCGGCATGCCGCGGAAATGGCCGGCGCCACCGTGATCGACCGGGTCTCGGTGCTCGTCACCCACCTTTCGGCAATCATCACGGCCAACGCCGCGCGGCTGCTCACCCGTGAGGACGTGCGGGTGCTGACCGAAGGCGTCAAACAGGTCAGCCCCTCCGCCGTGGATGAACTCATCCCCGGTGTGCTCTCGCTGGCTGAGGTCCAGCGGGTTCTCCAGGGCCTGCTGGCGGAGCAGATTCCAATTAATGACCTTCCCCGGATCTACGAATCCCTGCTGCTCAAGGCGAAGGCCTCGCCGGACCCGGAAGGGCTCGTTGAGGCAGCCAGGCAGGCCCTTGGGCCGGCGCTGGCCGCCCAGTACGTCAACTCCGGGGTGCTGAGGGTGATCATGATCGATCCCTCGCTGGAGCAGTCCATGCTCGAGAACCTGCGTCCCTCAGACCAGGGCACCCAGATCCTGCTTGACCCGACCCGGATCGAAAGCATCATAGGATCACTTAAGTCCACTGTGGCCACAGTGGAGAACGCGGGCCACACGGCGGTGCTCGTCTGCGCACCCGCGCTCCGGCCGGCCATCCGGCGCCTCGTGGCAGCGCAGACCAACGGGCTGCCCGTGCTCTCCTACCAGGAGGCCACCGCTGCAAACGTGAACATTGAGACAGTAGGAGTGCTCCGTGGAACCGAGACGATTTCAGCTTGAGGGTCCGTCCATTGACGCCCTGAAAGCCAAGGTCCTCGCAGAACACGGACCCCGGGCGCGGATCATCGGGGCAGAGAAGGTCACCGTCGGAGGTATCGGAGGGTTCCTCGCCCGCCACCACTACGAGGTGACGGTAGAGCTGCCGCCCCGCGGCCGCCGCGCTGCACCTGTGGAGGCGGACCTGCCCAGCCGGGCCGGCATCGGGGCGCTGCTGGCCAGCGCGGAAGAGGCCGAAAGCAAACTCAGTCCCAGGACGCCGCCGTTGCCGGACGTTTCCACCGCCACCAGCGCCTTCGCGGACCTCATCGCCGACCTGTCACAGAACACCGGCGCGCCTGCCCGCGCACCTGAACCTGCCCGCGCACCTGAACCGGCCCGGATTCTTGAACCGGTGGAGTTCCCGCAAATTTCCTCCCCCGGTCCCGGGGACGCCGTCCAGCGGCAGGAGGTCCCTTCGCCCCTGGCGGGTGCGGGCGACCTGGTGATCGTAGTAGGGCTGGGGCAGGACCCCATGCTGGTCTGCGAGTCCATGGCCGCGGCTGCCGGATTCAGTGCCCAGGCGCTTCGCGCGGCCGGTGCAGTGGACGGCGGCGGTGTGGGGCGGGCCGGTGACCGCCGCTCCGTGGCCACTGCCCGCGCGGCCGGGGTGCTGGCCGGCCACCCCATTTTCCTTGCTTACGGCATCGGCCGCGGCGTCAGCGAAATCGCACGCCACACCACCCTGATCTCGGCGTTGTCTCCAGACCAGCTGTGGGTCGCAGTTGACGCCGGGCGCAAGACTGAGGACACCGCGGCCTGGGTAGGTGCGGTCCGGGCGGCGGCTCTCGTCCACGCAGTCGCTGTCGAAGGGCTGGAAGGTACTTCGACGCCGCAGACGGTAAATACGCTGGGCCTGCCTGTTGGCTGGCTCGACGGCGCCGCTGCGCCCGCGCCAATCCTGTGACATCCCGGGTGCAGTATCTGTGCCGCATCGATAATGCCGTGCATGCTTGCGATAGAGTGACTAAATGCTCGTGCTAACGCGGAAATCAGGAGAGCAGATCCTGATCGGTGATGACATTGTCATTACCGTGCTCGATTCGCGGGGCGACGGTGTCCGAATTGGCATTGATGCACCCCGCGGAATGAAAATCCAGCGCAATGAAGTTGTCCGCGCTGTCGAAGAAGCCAACGTTGCGGCAGCCACGCCTTCCCCCGACGGCGAAGAGCGAATCAAAGCGCTCCTGGAACTGCGCCGGCCGCAGGCCGACTAGCAAGCCTTCTTCCTCCGGGACAACGTGTCCCGCCCATCCGTAACTCCAGCCGGTGGCTGCCGTCCGTTAAAAGCCGAGCCCCGGCAACCATTGGGGTGGCAGCCGGGGCGGCGAGCCAGGCTCTTTCCGCGGACGGGCGGTCAGAGCGGACACATGCAACTGTGCGGCTCGATTGGGTGCAGTAATTACTTGGGGATACTGCGGTTTTGGGGAAAGTTCTAGCTTCCGGACCGTACCTTGGTGCCGAAGAGACGAATGGTGCGGCGGGCGGGTGCGGACATCCGCGTGCGGGAGCCGGCGACCTGGCGGACGACCTGGCCTTTGTCGGAGCGGGTGCCGTAGTAGTCCTGAAGGACCCGGCGCTCGTGAGTGGAGCAGCGCACTCCGGGGTAGCGGTAGCCGCGGATTACCCAGTAACCGGTCTTGTCCGAGGGACGCTTGTCATCGGCCCAGTCCGGAACCAGACGGCGGCCGCATTCAGCGCAGAGGGCTGCAACGTGGCTGTCCCGCTGGGCATCCGTGTAGCGCTTGACCAACACATCGGTACCGGCGTTCCATGCGTTCACGTTCTACCCCCAAAAGTTTGCGGTCCTGATGTCCCGCGTGGCTTGCTGTTTTGCTGATGGGTATGACGATATAGCTGCTCTCCAAAACAAACGCTCAAGTTCGGCCCGCATGACGCGCAATGTTTCCTGAAGAATTAGTTGAGCCAATCTTGAGCTTCGCGGGCCTGTCTTTGGTAATGGAAAAAGCGGCAGCTGCCCTCGGGCAACTGCCGCTTTTTTCGTCTTTTATGCCGTTCCCGGAAGGGGCAGGACCCAATTCCCGAGGAACATTCAGCGGGGGCGACGCCGCAGCAGGAACCGGCGCAGTGCACGAATGAGTCCCATCAGCCCGAAGACGACGGGCATGATGGCAATGATGCGTGCCACGGGATCGTCAACGAAGGCGAAGATGCAGACGCCGAAGAATACGTGGAGGGCGTAGCCGGCCGTCTGCATGGCGGGGGAGTGCTTCCGGAGCGCTTTGCGAAAGGTAGTGATTTTGGCTCCCGGAAGTTCTTGGTTCTGCTGCAGCAAAGCCCCCGGGACCAGTGGTGGTGCCGGGGGCTTTGCGGTGGAGCCTCCTGCCAGAATCGAACTGGCGACCTTCTCATTACGAGTGAGACGCTCTACCAACTGAGCTAAGGAGGCGGGCTTCCTCTAACCGGTAACGGCCAGAATCCACAAGGAATAACTTTATACGGCGCAGGCAGCCGGGTCAAAAGCGAGGCAAAGCTGCGGCACCCGTGCATGCACCGGGTGCCGCAGCGCGGCTGTACTTCCTAGGAACAAACCAGCCCGTCCTCGGGGACGGTGCCGTCTATGAAGTAGTCCTCGACGGCGTCGGCAATGCACTGGTTGCCGCGGCCGTAGGCGGTGTGCCCCTCGGCTTCCCAGGTGACCAGGACAGCGGAGTCCAGCTGGCCGGCCAGCGCCTGCGACCATTCGTACGGTGTGGCGGGGTCTCCGGTGGTGCCGATCACGAGGATCGGCGCCGCGCCCTCAGCTGTCAGCGGGCGGGGCTCATTCACCGGCTCGTAGGCCCACGCTTCGCAGGTCAGCCCGCCGTAGGCGAGGAACCGTCCCAGGGTGGGGGAAGCGGCCTCGAGTTCGGCGGCGTCAGCAGCCATCTGCTCCGGGTCGCTTTCCATCGGGTAATCCAGGCAGTTCACTGCGCTGAAAACCTCATAGGAGTTGGACTCGTAGGTGCCGTCGGGGTTCCGTTCGGCGCCCAGATCCGCCAGCATCAGCATGGTAGTCGGGTCCCCGCGCAGAGCGGATCCGAGCGCCTGCGTCAGGGCGGGCCAGTTGGCATCGTTATACAGCGGCAGGATGAATCCGCTGACGAAGGTGGCAGCGGTGACCAGGCGGCCGTCGGCAGCACTGAGGGGGCTGGCCTCCACTGAGGCGATGAGGTCACGGATGGTTTGCACGCCGTCGTCCACGGTGCCGTCCAGCGGGCAGTTGGAGGAAGTCTGGCAGTCTTCCACGTAGGCCCGGATTGCCTGTTCAAACGCACGCGCCTGTCCAAGGGTGATCTCTTCGTTGCTCGCAGCGGGGTCAATGGCGCCGTCGAGCACCAGCCGCCCCACCTTCTCCGGGAACAGCTCAGCGTAGGTGGCTCCGAGGTACGTGCCGTAGGAGAAACCGAGGTAGTTCAGCTTGGGGTCCCCGGCCACGGCGCGCAGGATATCCATGTCCCTGGCAGCACTCTCGGTGTCCACGAAGCCGAGGAGTTCCCCGGACGTTTCGGCGCAGGCAGCGGCGTATTCAGCGGCGCTGGCCCGGGCTTCTTCAAGTCCGGCGGGAGTGGACGGGTCTGTCATTTCGGCGCGTGCCTCGTCCACCTCCTTGTCGCTGAGGCAGTCCACGGGAGTGGACCTGCCGACTCCGCGGGGATCGAAGCCCATGATGTTGAACTCGCCGCGCAGCCGGGCGGTGGTGATTCCTTCCAGCGAATCGCGGACCGTGGCGTAGCCGGATCCGCCGGGGCCGCCCGGGTTTACCAGTACTGTTCCCTCGGGGGTGCCCCCGGCTTCGGCCAGAATCACGCTGAGTTCAATGCTTTGCCTGCCGGGATCTTCGTAATCAAGCGGTACTTCCACCGTGGCGCACAGGAATGAATCGTCCTCGCAGGACTCCCACACCACTTTCTGGGAGTAAAAGTCCTGGAGGTCTTCGGGCACCTCACCGACTACTTCGGGGGCAGCGGACTGTGTTCCCTCCCGGGGTGCCTCCGAATCGCCGGGGGTGCAGGCCACCAGGCCAGCCAGTACGACGGCGGCTGTGCCGGCCGCCGCTGCACGGCGCAGCGTGCGGGACAGGCCCCGGGGAGGGCGTCGTTCATGGGTCATTGCGGCGGCTCCTGGATCCGGGGTGGTGGTCTTGGTGGTGCGGTGCTTCACAAAAGGCTGACGGCCATGGCCTCGATGGCCAGCAGCGGGGCGACGTTGGTGGTGACCAGCCGGCGCCGCACCGCGTTGATCTCTTCCATCCGGCCCAGGATCGCTTCGGGAGTGGTCTGCCCGGCGAAGGCTTCGAGCTCCGGCCGAAGGGATTCATTGACCAGGTCGGTGCCGGAGTCCATCGCGAGCACCAGGGCGTCGCGGTAGAAGGAGAGAAGGTCAGTGAGGGCGCGGTCGAAGTAGTCATTCTTGGACCGCTTGGCCCGCCGCACCTGGTCCTCTTCCAGGCGTTTGACCTGGCTGCGCATGGAGGGAGGCAGCGTTCCTGATTCAGGGGCGCCCAGGGAAGCCAGCAGCGCGGCCTTCTCCTCGGCGTCGCGCGCTTCGAAGGAGCTGGCGGCTTCCGCCTCGGCCAGCGCCACCAAATCCGCCGCGGCCTTCATGGCGCCGGAAACACTGCGCAGGGAAAGCGGGAGCCGGACGATCTTCTCCCGGCGCTGCCGTGCCCCTTCGTCGGTGGCGAGGCGTTTGGCAACTCCTACATGGCTCTGCGCCGAACGGGCAGCGTCCTGCGCCACCTGGGGATCAATCCCGTCCCGGCGCACCAGGAGCTCGGCGACGTCGGCAACCGGCGGAAGGCGCAGCCCCACCGGGCGGCAGCGGGACCGGATAGTGACCAGCACATCCCCGGGGCTGGGGGCACACAGCAGCCAGATGGTGCGCGGCGGCGGTTCTTCGATGGCCTTGAGCAATACGTTTGTGCTGCGTTCCTGCATACGGTCGGCGTCTTCGACAATCAGCACACGCCAGCGTCCGGTGGAAGGCTTGTCCTGGGCCTTCTTCACCAGTTCCCGGGCCTCTTCGATGCTGATGGTGACCTTTTCCGTGGTCACGGATGAAACGTCCGCGTGGGAACCGGCCATCGCTGTCCGGCAGGAGTGGCACGTCCCGCACCCGCGGAGGGCAGGGTCAGGCTCCTCGCACAACAGGGCAGCGGCGAAGGCACGGGCAGCGTTGGAACGGCCGGAACCGGGCGGACCGGTGAACAGCCAGGCGTGGGTCGGGCGTTCTTCGGCAGCCGCGCGGCGCAGCTGCTCCACTACCGGTGCCTGGCCCTGCAGGTCATCCCAGACGCTCACGGCAGCAGGCCTCCGATCCGCGCCAGGATTTTCTGTGCCAGATCCGCCACGGGTGCCGATGCATCCAGGACCAGGTACCTGCCGGGGGATGCTTCAGCCAGGGCAAGGAACGCCTGGCGGATACTGCCGTGGAAACTGTCTGGTTCCGATTCCAGCCGGTCTTCGGCTGCATCGGAGGCCGTGCGGCGGCTGCGGCCGGATTCGGGATCCACGTCAAGCAGGACAGTGAGGTCCGGAACCAGGCCTTCGGTGGCCCATTCGTTGATGGAGCGGACGGCGTCCGTACCCAGATTCCGCCCGGCGCCCTGGTAGGCCACGGAGGAATCGATGTAGCGGTCACAGACTACGACGTCGCCGCGGTCCAGGGCGGGCCGGATCACCTGGTCCACATGGGCAGCGCGCGAGGCGGCGAAAATGAGGGCTTCGGTGCGGGCATCGATCTGGCCGTGGCCGTGTTCCAGGACCAGCGAGCGCAGTTTCTCGCCCACCGGCGTGCCCCCGGGTTCGCGGGTGCGGACCACGCTCCGTCCGGCGTCCTGCAGTGCCTGGGTGAGCAGCGACGCCTGTGTCGACTTGCCCGCGCCGTCCCCGCCTTCGAAGGCGATGAAAAGACCGGCACGGGATTCAGAAATACTCACCCGCCTAGCCTACCCAGTCAGGCTGGGAATGAGCTGTCGGCGGCGTGCCCCCGCTGCCCGGCGAGCAGCCGCAGGATCTCGTCGAGCTGTGCCGTGTGGTTCAACAGGCGTCGAGAGCTGATGCGGCCGTCCTCAGCCTGGCGCTGGCCATCACCGCACTGCGGCAGCCGTCAGATCCGGATCCCACTCCCGGAGGACAGTTCGTCTAGCCGCGTAGCCGCGTGTCGGAACATGACGCCTGCGCCGGTGCCCTTGAAGCACCGGCGCAGACGTGCGGTCTACGCTAAATCCCATGAGCACAGCAACCGGGCACGGGCACACCGCCGCACAGTTTTCACCGGAAACCACAGTCGTCGCAGCCGGCCGTCCGGAGCGGACCGCGGATTCCGCCGTGAACCCTCCGATCGTCCTCAGCTCCACGTTCCACGGCACACGGGCCACCCGGGAGGGGGACCGGATTTACGGCCGGTATTCAAACCCCACGTGGGACCCGTTTGAAGAAGCCCTCGGAACCCTTGAAAACGCCGAACTTCCCGCCCTGGTCTACTCTTCCGGGCTCGCTGCAGTCATTGCGGCAATGTCCCTGATCCCTGCGGGCGGCACGCTGGTGATGCCCCGCCACAGTTACCAGGGGTCATTGCTGCTGGCCGCGGGGGACGCCCGCGACGGCCGTATCACCGTGCGTACCGTGGACATTGCGAACACGGACGAAGTCATCGCCGCCCTCGACGGCGCGGCCATGCTTTGGCTTGAGAGCCCCACTAACCCGATGCTTGAGGTCGCCGAGCTGGCTGTGCTGGCCGATGCGGCCCACGCCGCCGGTGCCCTGGTGGTTGTGGACAACACGTTCTCCACGCCCCTGGTGACCAGGCCGCTGGACCTGGGGGCCGACGTCGTTGTGCACTCGGTGACGAAGTACCTATCCGGGCATTCCGACGTCGTGCTGGGCGCCACCGTAACCTCCGATCCCGAGCTGCGCTCGCGGCTGCTCACCTACCGGTCGCTGCACGGAGCCGTGGGCGGCCCGTTCGAGGTGTGGCTGGCGCTGCGGGGCCTGCGTACCCTCGCCCTTCGGGTGCAGCGCTCGATGGAAACGGCCATGGAACTGGCCGGGAGGCTGGCAACCCATCCCGGTGTGGAAGCCGTGCGCTATCCCGGGCTGCCCCAGGACCCCGGCCATAGCCGGGCAGCCGCCCAGATGGACGGATTCGGCTCGATTCTCTGCATCGAGGTTGCCGGCGGTGCCGAAGCCGCTGACGCCGTAACGGAGAAGGTGGAACTCTGGCTTCCGGCCACGTCGCTCGGAGGCGTCGAGTCGCTGATTGAACGCCGCCGCCGGCAACCCGAGGAACCCGTCTCCGTTCCGGAGAACCTGCTCAGGCTGTCCGTAGGAATCGAAAACGTTGAGGACCTCTGGAACGACCTCGATCAGGCTCTTCCACGGTAGGGTGGACCCGTGGCACTCGTTCTTATACTGCAGAACCTCATCTACCTGGTCCTGGGCATCGTTGCGCTCGTCATCGAGCTGTGGGCGTTCGCCGACTGCGCCAGGCGCAAGCCTGCCGATTTTGAGCGCGCCTACAAGCGCACCAAGGGCTTCTGGATGGGCCTGACCGGCGGTGCCGCCGCAGTCGGGCTGCTGTCCGTTCTGCTGTTCGGTCCGCTGGCGCTGCTGCTCTTTGAGCTGGCCGCCGTGGTGGCCGCATCCGTCTACCTCGCGGATGTCCGGCCGGCCCTCAACGAGTCCAAGGGCCGCGGCGGAGCCTACGGCTCCTGGTAGCGGTCCTCAGACCTGGTCCGCAGCGGGCGCTACGGCGTCCCACGCCACGGTTATTTCCCCCAGCCTCCACCGGCTCGGCCCGGTAAGCAGCGGCCAGCCTGCCGCCCGCAGCGAACGGCACATGGCAATCCAGCGCTGCCGGTTCCCGTAGGACGCCATGGGGGCAGCCTCAGTCCAGGCCTTGTCCATGGCCTGCAGGAAGGCATGCACCTTCTCACCCGGTACGTTCCGGTGGATCAGGGCTTTGGGCAGCCGTTCCGCTACATCGGAGGGCAGGCTGAAGGCTCCGAACCGCAGCGAGATGCTCAGCGACACCGGGCCTGCCTGCTCCAGGACAACCCAGGTTGAACGGCGCCCAATCTCGTCGCAGGTTCCGTCAATGAAGATGCCGCCGTCAGCCAGCCGGCTGCACACCATATCCCAGTGTGCGGAATACTCCTCCTCGCTGTACTGCCGCAGCACGTTGAATGCCCGGACCATTACCGGCCGGCGTCCGTTCAGCGGCAGCTCGAACCCGCCCTGGACGAACCGAAGTCCGTCCCGCTCAAGCGGTTTGGCGGCACGGACGCGCTCCGGATCGATCTCAATCCCGACCACGCTGACGTCTGCCCGCACTCCGCTGATCCGCGAATGCAGTTCCACGGCTGTTACCGGTGCGGCGCCGTAGCCCAGATCGATGACCAGGGGGTCCGCCGCACGGCGCAGCCGCCACCCTTCAGGACCGGAGAGCCAGCGGTCCACCCTTCGCAGTCGATTCGGGTTTGTAGTGCCCCGGGTCACATTTCCCACGGGTTTTGAAGGGATTTTCACCAAACAATGTTACCGGCCGGCGGTGGATGCTCATGACCGGACGGCGCCGCCGCGGAACCCCGTACCCCAATGCACTCCAACAAGGCACGTTGGTTACGGACCGCCCTGCCAGCGCCGTCACTGTGCCGCTACGATGCTTTTATGACCTACAAAGTGATCCTTCTGCGCCACGGGCAGAGTGAATGGAATGAAAAGAACCTCTTCACCGGCTGGGTGGATGTGGATCTCACGGACCTGGGCCGGGCCGAGGCTCTCCGAGCCGGCGAACTGCTGGTGGAGAACAACATCCTCCCGGATATCCTCTACACGTCGCGGCTGCAGCGGGCCATCAACACGGCCAACATCGCGCTTGGCGAAGCCGACCGCATCTGGATCGATGTCAAGCGCAGCTGGCGGTTGAACGAACGCCACTACGGGGCGCTTCAGGGCAAGGACAAGGCCCAGACGCTGGCCGAATACGGCGAGGAGCAGTTCATGCTCTGGCGCCGTTCCTACGACACCCCGCCGCCGCCCCTGCCGGACGACAGCGACTTCTCCCAGGCGCACGACGCACGCTACGCCGACCTCAGCGACGAGGAAAAGCCGCGCACCGAGTGCCTGAAGGACGTGCTGGAGCGCTTCCTCCCGTACTGGGAAAGCGACATCTCCCAGGACATCCGCTCCGGCAAGACGGTGATGATCGCTGCGCACGGCAACTCGCTGCGCGCCCTGGTCAAGCACCTTGACGGGATTTCCGACGCCGACATCGCGGCCGTCAACATTCCCACGGGCATCCCGCTGGTGTACGAACTCGACGAAGACCTCAAGCCGGTCAAGGCCGGCGGCACCTACCTGGATCCGGAAGCCGCCGCGGCATCCATCCAGGCCGTTGCCAACCAGGGCAAGCAGAAGAAGTAGTCCCGGACTGCAAAGAAGGTGCCCTTCCCCGCGGGGAAGGGCACCTTCTTTGTCTGGTGTGGTCGGGCGTCCTAGACGGCGCTCTCGGAGATGGGCTGCCACTCACCGGTCACGAGGTAGTTGACCTTCCGGGTGACGGAAACTCCGTGGTCGGCGAACCGTTCGAAGTACCGGCTTGCCAGGGTCAGGTCCACGGTGGTCACGGGGGAGTTGTTCCAGTCGGTGGAAGCAACGGCCTTGAACACACCGGCATGCAGTTCGTTGATCCGCGTGTTGTGCGCGTAAATCTCCTTGCTGAGATCCAGGTTGCGGGTCTCAAGCAGCTCGGTGAGGAGCTCGGAAATGGCGATGTCCAGGCGTGCCATTTCCTTGAACGTCTCCACCATGTTCTCCGGCACAACGTTGGCCGGGTAGCGCAGGCGGGCCAGCTGGGCGATGTGCCGTGCCAGATCGCCCATCCGCTCAAGCGAGGCGCTCATTCGCAGCGAGCCGACGATCATGCGGAGGTCACTGGCTACCGGGCCCTGGAGGGCCAGGATGTCGATGGCACGCTCGTCGAGGTCGTTCTGCAGGAAGTCGATGCGGGCGTCCGCGGCGATGACGTCCTGTGCCAGTTCGGTGTCGGCCGTCTCGAACGCCTGCGTCGCCTTCTTCATCGCCTCGGTGACGAGCTGGGAAATCTGGGTCAGCTCCTCACCGATCTGGTGAAGCTCGGCCTGGAAAACCTTGCGCACTTAATGCGTCCTTTCGATCAACTCTTACAGGGCCGGCAACCGGCCCTGCGGCTCCAATCATGCTGCCAGCATCCGGTTAACTCTCGACCCTCTTGAAGTGAACGTTAGTTTAACGGTTGGTCGAATGCCACTGGAGAGCCAACCGGTATGAGTCGCTCAGCCTAAGCTAGGACTGTGAATCCTGTACTGCTGGGCCTGCTCTCAGGCATCCTCGGCCTGGCCGTTGGTGTCTTCGGCGTCGTCGCCTATGTCTCCAGCCAGCGGCACCGCCGCAATCTGGCGGAAGTGGATGAACCGGCGCTCTCCGAGGGTGCCGCGGAGATCCTTGGCGTCCTTGGCCGCGCCTACATCGTTGTTGACGGGATCGACGGCGTTGTCCGGGCCAGTCCCGGTGCGTACGCCTTTGGGCTGGTGCGCGGGCACACGCTGATGCAGGAAGAAGTCCTGGCGCTGACTGCGAGGGTCCGCAGGGACGGCGTGATCGAGGAACGGAACGTGGAACTGAACCGCGGCCTGCTGGGGGAAGCCAGCCTGATCCTGCAGCTGCGCGTCGCCCCGATTGCCGAGGAGTACATCCTCATCCTGGCCGATGACCGTACTGAGGCAACCAGGACCGAGGAAATGCGCAACGACTTCGTTGCCAACGCCTCCCACGAACTGAAGACCCCGGTGGGGGCAATCTCGCTCCTTGCGGAAGCCATCGACGACGCCGCGGCTGACGAAGAAGCGGTGCGCCGGTTCGCGAAGCGGATGCACAAGGAAACAGTGCGTCTTTCCGCGCTGGTACAGGACATCATTGAGCTTTCCCGCCTCCAGGGCACCGACATGGTGGACCACGCGGAGCCTGTGGACATCAACGAGCTGGTGTCCGACGCCGTCGAGGCCAACCGGCTTCCGGCGGAAAAGCGGAACATCACGGTGGTGATGGGCGGCAGTGCTGATAACCCGGTGTATGCCGACGGACCGATGCTCACCACGGCCTTCCGCAACCTGATTGACAATGCCATCCGCTATTCGCCCGAAGGCAGCCAGGTGGGTGTGGGCATCCGCTCACGCGACGGCCTGGCACAGGTCACGGTTACCGACCGCGGGCCCGGGATCGCCCCGGACGACCAGGAACGTGTCTTCGAAAGGTTCTACCGGATCGACTCGGCACGGTCACGCAATACCGGCGGCACCGGCCTGGGCCTGAGCATCGTCAAGCATGTGGTTTCAAACCACGGCGGAGAGGTGAATCTCTGGTCCCAGCCGGGGCAGGGTTCCACTTTCACCGTGCGGCTCCCCGAAATGGATGCCGCGGATTCAGAGGAAATGGCGGATTCCCCGCCGCGGACAGACGGCGCTGCTGCGCCGGCCGGCAAGGAGTGAGTTGAGCAGGATCCTGATTGTGGAGGACGAAGAGTCCTTCAGCGACCCGTTGTCCTACCTTCTTGAACGTGAAGGCTTCGAGGTCGCAGTGGTGGACAACGGTCTGGACGCCGTTGCCGAGTTTGACCGGTCCGGGGCGGACCTGGTGCTGCTTGACCTGATGCTCCCCGGGCAATCCGGGACCGAGGTCTGCCGGCAGCTTCGTCAGCGCTCGGACGTTCCCGTCATTATGCTCACCGCCCGGGACGCCGAAATCGACAAGGTGGTGGGTCTGGAACTCGGCGCAGATGACTACGTCACCAAGCCGTACTCCTCAAGGGAGCTGCTGGCGCGGGTTCGGGCTGTGCTGCGGCGCCGCAGCGACTCCGGAGACCTGGGCGGAGCCACGGTCCAGGCGGGGCCGGTGCGCATGGACGTAGACCGGCATGTGGTGAGTGTCAGCGGGCAAAACATACCCATGCCCCTGAAGGAATTCGAGCTGCTGGAAATGCTGCTGCGGAACTCCGGGCGGGTCATGACCCGGGGCCAGCTGATCGAACGGGTCTGGGGAGCGGACTATGTCGGGGACACAAAAACCCTGGACGTGCACGTGAAGCGGCTTCGCGCCAAGATCGAGCCGGACCCCTCGGCGCCGGCGCACCTTGTCACTGTGCGCGGTCTCGGCTACAAATTCGAAGCCTGACGCCCGGGCAGAGCGCACATAAGGAAGGTCCGCCCGGTAGAACCGGGCGGACCTTCTTTATGTTTTAGGTGTGGAGCTCTGGCGCCGAAGGCGCGGCTGCCGCTACGGGGCAGGGGTCTCCGTGGCCTCGGCTGCAGGCTCTTCGGAAGGAGTGGGCTCCGGGGTGGGCAGGTAATCCTCGTAGTAGGAAACCTGGCCGTCCACGACGGGGAGGTTCAGGGTTGCCGTTTCAGAGCCGTCCTTGGCTTCGGCACGGATGCCGGTGCCCGGAAGGACGTTGACGGCCTCTACGAGGACCTCAGCCTGCGGGGCGTCGTCGTAGACAACCTTGCCGCCGCCGGGGATGTTCCAGGACAGGTTGGAACCGCCAACGGAGAGTTCAAAGTTGATCGGGTCGGCAGAGTCGTTGATCACGGTGCCCATCAGGCGTCCGGGCTCACCGTCACCCTCGCTGACCACCAGGATGTTGCGCAGCTGCAGGTCGCCCAGGTCCTGGACGATGCCGTCGGACGGGGAGTACTCCATGGTGGTTGCCTGATCGTTCACGGCACTGCAACCGGTGGCGCCCAGCAGCGACAGCGCAATAACACCGGCGGCGGCAGCGTTCCGCGCCCGGTTCCTGGATGTGAAAATCACAGCACAAACTCCTGAAGGGTGGCGGTCCAAGGACCGAGGGATGTTTGCACCTAGCCTATCGGCAAACCCCCGAAAACATGGATTTCGCTACGTCAGGGAGCCTGTTAAAACTACTCAGCAGGCTACGGGTGAAGGGCTGAATCATACTCAGTTTTTGGGCTCAGGCCCCTGACCTGCGCAAACTCTTCTCGGCGTGTCGCCAGCATGTTAGACTAGGGGTCGGGAAAGGGGAAAGTCCACATGGTTTTTGAGGTTGGCGAGACAGTAGTTTACCCTCACCACGGTGCCGCGAAGATTGAAGAAATCAAGATGCGGACCATCAAGGGCGAAGAGAAAATGTATCTCAAGCTCAAGGTGGCACAGGGTGATCTGACCATTGAAGTACCGGCTGAAAACGTTGACCTTGTTGGGGTTCGCGACGTCGTTGGCAAGGAAGGCCTCGAGCACGTCTTCGATGTCCTCCGTGCAGAACTGACTGAGGAACCCACCAACTGGTCCCGCCGTTACAAGGCAAATCTGGAGAAGCTCGCTTCGGGCGACGTAGTCAAGGTTGCTGAGGTCGTCCGCGACCTGTGGCGCCGCGACCACGACCGCGGTCTTTCCGCGGGCGAGAAGCGCATGCTCGCAAAGGCACGCCAGATCCTCATTTCGGAGCTTGCCCTGGCCGAAAAGACAGACGAGGACCAGGCTGCCGCTGTACTGGACGAAGTCCTTTCCAGCTAGGCCCTGATTCCAGCTGCCGGTCCGCTTAGCGGGCCGGCAGCACTGGTTTAAGCACCGGTTTTACCCCCTCGACGGCCGCCGCGGCGTCATGGCACTAGGCTTGGTCTGTGTCTGAATCCACTCCCGGCCCCTTCCGTGTGGGCGTCATCCTTGTGGCCGGCGGGTCCGGCCAGCGCCTTGGCTACGGAATGCCGAAAGCCCAGGTTCCCCTCGCCGGGGAAATGCTCCTGTCCCACGCGCTGAGGGGTGTTGAGGCCTCGGGTGTTGCCTCGTACATCGCAGTAGCAGTCCCGGCCGCGGACACGGCACTCCGCGCACTCTGTGCTGCCACCCCCCTTAGCTGCCCGATCGAGGTAGTGGACGGCGGAGCGACCCGTTCCGACTCGGTCCGTGCTGCGCTCAGGGCCCTGCCGGAGGACCTCGACGCCGTCCTGGTCCACGACGCGGCACGCGCGCTGACGCCGGTCCAGGTCTTTCACCGGGTCACGGCGGCCCTGGCTGCAGGTGCCGGCGCGGTGATTCCGGCAGTACCTGTGGTGGACACCGTCAAAGCCGTTGAATTGGCAGCAGGCGCGGAGAATGATCCCGCCCCCGCCCGCGTCACCGGGACACCGGACCGGGCAAGCCTCCGGGCGGTCCAGACACCGCAGGGGTTCGACGCAGGCCTCCTGCGCCGCGCCCACGCCGCGGCGTCGGACTTCGATGAGCAGCGGGCCGCAGCGATCACAGACGACGCGATGCTGGCCGAAAGCCTGGGGGAGACGGTCCACGTCGTTGAAGGCTCCGCCATGTCCCTGAAAATCACCACGCCGCTTGACCTGCTTCTGGCCGAAGCAGTCCTTGGCGGCGGTTCAAGCATGCAGGAGGACTAGGCCGCATGGAGAACCTGCCCCGCACCGGAATCGGTACGGACGTACACGCTTTCGCTCCCGACGACGTTCCGCGCCCGCTGTGGGTCGCGGGCCTTCTCTGGGAGGGAGAGCGGGGCCTCGCAGGGCATTCCGACGGCGACGTCGTGGCGCACGCCGCTGCGGACGCGCTGTTCTCTGCTGCCGGTATCGGAGATCTTGGATCGCACTTCGGCACCGACCGGCCGGAGTACGCCGGAGCCGCGGGCACCGTTCTCCTGGCGGAAGCGGCACGGCTGGTCCGCGAGGCCGGTTTCCGCATCGGGAACGTGTCCGTGCAGCTGATCGGCAACCGCCCCAAGTTCAGCCCCCGGCGCGCCGAAGCCGAAGCTGTCCTCACCAAGGCAGCGGGCGCACCCGTGAGTGTCTCAGCCACCACGACTGACGGCCTGGGCTTCACCGGCCGCGGCGAGGGAATCGCCGCCGTGGCCACCGCCGTCGTCGTCGCCGGGTAGAGGCGTAACCTCCCTGCGGGCGGGGCAGGTGCCACGCGGTAGCCTAGAGCAGTGAGCCTGAGATTCTATGACACAGCGACAGCCAGCATCCGGGACTTCGAGCCCCTGATCCCCGGGCAGGTCAGTCTGTACTACTGCGGTGCCACGGTGCAGGGGCTGCCGCACGTGGGGCACATCCGCTCGGCCATCGCGTTCGATCAGCTCACCCGCTGGCTCCAGGCCCGCGGCTTCAGGGTTACCACCGTCCGCAACGTCACTGACATTGATGACAAGATCCTGGCCAAGGCTGCCGCATCCGTTGGCGCAGAGCCGGCGGACGGCGTCGTGCCCGACGAAGAGTGGTGGGCGCTGGCCTACCGCTTCGAGCAGGAATTCTCCCGCGCCTACGACGCACTGGGCGTGCAGCGGCCCACCTACGAACCCCGCGCAACCGGCCACATTCCGGAAATGCACGCGCTCATCCAGCGCCTGATCGAGGCCGGACATGCCTATCCCGCCCTGGACGACTCGGGAGACGTGTACTTCGACGTCCGGTCCTGGCCCGCCTACGGCTCGCTCACCCGGCAGAACATTGATGACATGCAGGCAGCCCCCGACGCCGATCCGCGGGGCAAGCGCGATCCGCGGGACTTCGCGCTGTGGAAGGGGCACAAGGACACGGATCCCGAAACGGCAGCCTGGGACAGCCCGTGGGGCCGCGGCCGGCCCGGCTGGCACCTGGAATGCTCCGCCATGGTCACCAAGTACCTCGGTCCGCGCTTCGACATCCACGGCGGGGGACTGGATCTGCGGTTCCCGCACCACGAAAACGAAATGGCACAGTCCCAGGCTGCCGGAGACGGGTTTGCCAACTTCTGGATGCACAACGGCATGGTCACCTTCGAGGGCGAGAAGATGTCCAAGTCCATCGGCAACACCATCAGCCCCTCGCAGATGCTCGCTGAGGCGTCCCCGCGCGTCGTCCGGTACTACCTCGGCCAGGCACACTACCGCTCCGTGCTGGACTACCGGCCCACCTCCCTGCAGGAAGCCGCGGCGGCAGTAGAGCGGATCGACGGTTTCATCGCCAAGGCCGCCGCCAAGGTGGGAGAGAACGAGGCGCCAAACCCGGCGGATGTCCCGGAAGCATTCGGCGCCGCCATGGATGACGACCTCAACGTCCCGCAGGCCCTTGCCGTGCTGCACGAAACCGTGCGAACCGGCAACACCGCCCTCGCGGCGTCGGACCTGGATACCGTGCGGACCGCCCTGGCGCAGGTCCGGGCCATGACAACAGTCCTGGGACTGGACGCCGTCCAGTCCTCCGGTGCTGCGGCAGGTCCTGAACACACAGCGCTGGACAGCCTGATCCAGGACCGGCTCCGGGAGCGCAGCGAAGCCCGCGCAGCGAAGGACTGGGCCCGGGCCGACGCGATCCGGGACTCGCTCGCAGCCGCCGGGGTGGTCGTGGAAGACACTGCCGACGGGGCACTCTGGTCCCTGGAACAAGGGTAGGCGTTAGCTCTGGGCTAACTGGTTTGGCTGCGGCTCACGGGTTTGGGACAGCCTGCGTAAACTAGGAGTAGTGCTTTCTTCTACTTAAGGTGTATACCCATGGCCAATCACGGACGACCCGGCGCAGTGCGCAAAGCCAAAAAGGGCCCCAGCCAGGGGACCGGCGGCCTCGGGCGCAAGGCCCTCGAAGGCAAAGGACCGACGCCCAAGGCTGAAGACCGCCCCTACCACAAGGCATATAAGAGCAAGCAGCTCTCCGAGCGCTCTGCCGCCAAGCACGGCGGCCAGCGCCCCGGCGGCCGCAACGCCCCTGCCCGCGGCAAAGTGGCTGAAGAAGTCGTTACCGGCCGGAACTCGGTGGTGGAAGCCCTGCGCGCCGGCATTCCGGCGAAGGCGCTGCACGTTGCCGTCCGCATCGACATGGACGACCGCGTCCGCGAATCCCTGAAGATGGCAGCCGAGCGCGGCCTGCCTGTGATGGAAACGCACAAGCCCGAGCTGGACCGGATGACCAACGAGGCCGTCCACCAGGGCCTGGTGCTGCAGATCCCGCCCTATGAGTACGCAGACCCGATCGACCTCGCCGAGGAGACAATCGCGTCCTGGAAGAAGGGCCACATCGCCAACGCGCCGCTCTTCGTTGCCCTGGACGGAATCACCGATCCCCGCAACCTTGGTGCGATTATCCGCTCGGCGTCAGCTTTCAGCGCCCACGGTGTTGTAGTCCCCGAACGCCGCTCGGTCGGCGTCACCGCCTCAGCATGGAAGACCAGCGCGGGTGCTGCCGTCCGCGTTCCGGTGGCACGCGCCGGCAACCTGAACAACACGCTGAAGACCTTCAAGAAGATGGGAATCTTCGTGCTGGGCCTGGACGGCGACGGCGACGTTTCCCTTCCGGACCTCGCCCTGGCCAAGGACCCGGTCTGCATTGTGGTGGGTTCCGAGGGCAAGGGCCTGTCCCGCCTGGTCCGGGAAAACTGCGACCAGATTGTTTCAATCCCGATCGACTCCGCCATGGAATCCCTCAACGCCTCCATGGCCGTCGGGATCACCCTTTACGAAGTTTCGCGTCAGCGATCAGCCTGACCTTCGCGGAGCGCCGGAGAGGCATTCATGGCACACGTCGTAACTGGAGATAGGCAGACACAGCGAATCTCCCGGGCTTTCCCCCTGGGAGTCCACCGCAGCGTGGCGGGCGTCCCGGATGTTCCGGGCGCCGTCAACGTGTCCGTTTTTGCCCCCGGTCTCGAAGCTGTGGATGTCTGGTTCGAACCGCGGCCCGGGCAATGGGCTTCGGCCCTGCTCGAGCGGCGTTCGGCAGGCGTGCACCACGGCCGGGTGGAAGGCCTGCGCCCGGGGATCCGCTACGGATTCTGGGGCCACGGCGCGCACCTGCCGGCCGAACCGGGTTCTTTCCAGCTGCTCCTTGACCCGTACGGGCGGGGAATCGACACGGTCCAGCGTGAGGACAGGGAACCGTTGTGGTTCTCAGTGGCCACCACCCCGGACTTTGACTGGGGGAACGATGAACCCCCGCACACACGGTGGCGCGATTCCGTCATCTATGAAGCCCATGTCCGGGGTATGACCAAGCTCAACCCGGCGCTGCCGGAAGACCTTCGGGGCACCTACGCGGGGATGGGCCACCCGGCCACCATCGGGTACCTGCAGGACCTGGGGATCACGGCCGTGGAACTGCTTCCGGTCCACTTCCACATCGACGAGCCGCACCTCCAGGAACTCGGGCTCTCCAACTACTGGGGCTACAACACCCTGGGCTACTTTGCCCCGCACACGGACTATGCCACCCCCACCGCCCAGGCCGCCGGCCCGCAGGCGGTACAGGATGAGTTCAAGACCATGGTGAAGAACCTCCATGCCGCGGGCATCGAGGTGATCCTCGACGTCGTGTACAACCACACTGCCGAAGGCGGGAAGGACCTGCCTGCTCTGTCCTGGCGGGGCCTGGGGGAAGAGACCTACTACCGGCATGACTCAGACGGCCGGTACATCGACACCACCGGCTGCGGCAACAGCCTGGACTTCAGCGAACCCCGCGTCATCCAGATGACGCTTGATTCGCTGCGCTACTGGGTGCGCGAGTACCACGTGGACGGCTTCCGCTTCGACCTGGCACCGACCATGGCCAGGGATGCGGAGAACCGCTTCGACCGGCGGCATCCGCTGCTGGTGGCGCTGGCCACGGACCCGGTCATGCACGGGATCAAGCTGATTGCGGAGCCGTGGGACCTGGGCCCGGACGGCTGGCAGACCGGCAATTTCCCGCCGGGCTGGGCAGACTGGAACGACCATTTCCGGGACACGGTCCGGGACTTTTGGCTGGCTGACCAGGCTGCCCTGGCAGCTGGAGAGCCGGCAGGGTCCCTGGCCCGTCTTGGCACTGCTCTGGCAGGATCGGCAGAACTCTTTGCCCGTTCGGAACGGACCCCGCTTTCCTCCGTAAACCTGGTGACAGCGCATGACGGCTTTACGCTGGCGGACCTCACCACCTACAACCACAAGCACAACCAGGCCAACGGCGAAGACAACCGGGACGGTTCAAGCCACAACCGCAGCTGGAACCACGGCATTGAAGGCCCGACTGACAACCCGCGGATCCTTCCGCACCGCCGGCAGACGGCGCGAAACCTCATGGCTACCCTGCTGCTCTCCGTGGGCGTTCCCATGATCACGTCCGGTGATGAAGTCGGCCGCACCCAGCACGGGAACAACAACGCCTACTGCCAGGACAACAAGACTGCCTGGCTGTCCTGGCAGGACGACGACGACGCGCGGCGCATGTTTGCTGCCACCGCGGCGCTGGTCCGCCTGCGAAGGGAGTTCCTTGCACGCCAGCCCTATGCCTTCCCCGCTGATCCGCGGGACGCGTTCCTGCTCTGGTTTGATGCTTCCGGACAGCCCATGACTGACGCTGCGTGGCACGATCCTGGCTGCCGTGTGCTTCAGCTGCTCATCGGCTCCGGCCAGGGCGAGCGTGCCGGGCTTATGGTAATCAACGGCGGACAGGAAACAGAACAGATTGTGCTGCCGAGCCGTGCCACCCTGGACGATGCAGGAGTCACGGCAAACGAAGGCCATTTGTACGAACTCGTGTTCGCCACAGCTGATCCGGAAGAACGCCGCACCGGCGCACGCCTTGCGCCCGGGGAAAAAGACCACATCGAAGGAAACTCGATCAGCGTCTACCGTATCTAGCCGCCCGCGCCACCGGCGCACCCAGACCGGAAAAGCAGCACGCCGGCACCCGTCACGGGTGCCGGCGTGCTGCTGTGTGGGGGTGCTTAGGCGTTCGCGACCAGCCCCAGTTCTGCCTTGGACGCCAGCCCGGAATGGTACGGGAGCACCCGCACCGTGTATCCGAAGGGTCCGGCCAGCTCGATTGGCATTTCTCCCGAGTACAGGAACCTGCCGGAGCCGAGGTCTTCGGCGACGGAGAGGTCAAGAAGCTGGTGGTCGCTGAGCTTGTCAGCGCCGGAGACCTTCCCGTAGGCGGCTTCCACCACTACGTCTGCCGGTTTCAGCGAACCCAGGCTCACGTAAGCCTGGACTGTGAGAGTGTCCCCGATCTGAGGGGCGTCCGAGATGCCAATCGAATCCACGTGCTCAACGTTGACTCCGCCCCAGGCATCGCGGACCCGCATAATCCAGGCAGCCAGTTCCCGTGCCGCCTGGTACTGGTCGGCTGCAGCCGCCCGGCCGGACTGGCAGGCGGGCCGGTAAAGGTTATTGACGTAGTCACGCAGCATTCGGTTGGCGGAGACCTTCGGGCCAAGCTCAGCCAGCGTGTGCTTGACCATCTCCAGCCATTCGTGGGGCAGGGAATCGGCGGGAGCCTCCGAGGGGCCGGCCGCACCAGCGTCTGCCGAGGGTTCCTGGCCGTAGAACATCGGAGCCACAGTGTTCTCCAGCAGGTCATACAGGGCGGCAGCTTCAATGTCGTCCCGCTGGTCGGCGGTGTAGAGCTCCCGGGTATGGGTTCCTTCGCGCGGGTTGGCGGACGGGATAGCCCAGCCGTTCTCGCCGTCGTACATTTCGTCCCACCAGCCATCCAGCACGGACAGGTTTAGCCCGCCGTTGATGGCGGACTTCATGCCCGACGTGCCCGAAGCCTCAAGCGGACGGATGGGATTGTTCAGCCAGACGTCACAGCCCGGGAACAGGGTGCGCGCCATGGCGATGTCGTAGTTCGGCAGGAAGACGATCCGGTGCCGGACCTCCGGGTCGTCGGTGAACTGGACCAGATCCTGGATCATCCGCTTTCCCTGCTCGTCAGCAGGGTGGGACTTGCCTGCCACCACGAGCTGCACCGGATGGTCCGGATGGAGCAGCAGGGCCTTCAGCCTGGCCGGGTCCCTGAGCATGAGCGTCAGCCGCTTGTACGTCGGCACCCGGCGGGCGAAGCCTATGGTCAGGATGTCGGGGTCCAGTACGTCGTCGGTCCAGCCCAGCGAAGCGTCCGGGGCGCCGCGCTTGCGCCAGGCTGACCGTACCCGGTGCCGGACGTCCTCGATCAGCTTCATGCGCAGCCTGCGCCGCAGGTCCCACAGGACCTCGTCGTCGACTTCGTACGCCCGTGTCCAGTCGCGGTCGTGGACGGTGGCCACTCCGAACTGGTCCTGGGCGAGGGCGGTCAGTTCCGGATCCACCCAGGTAGGAACGTGTACTCCGTTCGTGACGGAGGTGATGGGGATTTCTGAGACGTCAAAGCCCGGCCAGAGACCGGAGAACATCTCACGGGAGACCTGCCCGTGCAGCTTTGCGACACCGTTGGCGCGCTGGGCCAGGCGCAGGCCCATGACCGCCATGTTGAAGACGTTCGGATCCCCGCCCTCGTAATCCTCGGCACCCAGGGCAAGCACCTTGTTGGTTGGAACCGACTGGGCCAGTCCGGCATTAAGGAAGTGCCGCACTTCGCCGACGTCGAAGCGGTCGATTCCGGCCGGCACGGGAGTGTGCGTGGTGAAGATCGTGGAGGCACGGGCAGCGGTCAGTGCCTCTTCCCAGTGCATGCCCGTGTCCATCAGCTCCCGGATGCGCTCCACGCCAAGGAAGCCCGCATGGCCCTCATTCGTATGGAAGACCTCCGGGGCAGGAGCACCGGTGAGACGTTCGAAGACACGCAGTGCCTTCACCCCGCCCATGCCCAGCAGAAGCTCCTGCTGCAGCCGGTGGTCCCCGCTGCCGCCGTAAAGACGGTCCGTAATGCCGCGGGCGGCGTCGTCGTTGCCGCGTACATCCGCATCCAGCAGCAGCAGGGGAACGCGCCCGACGTCGGCGCGCCAGATCTGCGCCATCAGGTGCCGCCCGTTCGGCAGCGGCAGGCTGATGCGGGCGGGAGTTCCGTCTTCTTCGCGCAGCAGGGTCAGCGGCAGGCCGTTGGGGTCAAGGACCGGGTAGGTCTCCTGCTGCCACCCGTCACGGGAAAGGGACTGCTTGAAATAGCCCGCCTGGTAGAGCAGACCAACGCCGACCAGCGGCACGCCCAGGTCGGACGCCGACTTGAGATGGTCGCCGGCCAGGATGCCCAGGCCGCCTGAGTATTGCGGGAGTACGGCGGAAATGCCGTACTCGGGGGAGAAATAGGCGATCGAACGCGGAGCGTCTTCGCCGAGCGACTGATACCAGCGAGGGGCGGTGAGGTAGTGCTCCAGGTTCTCGTCCAGGGAGCGGATCTGCTCCACCAGGGCGGGATCGCCCGAGATTCGTTCCAGGGTCTGGCGGCTGACCATGCCCAGGGCCCGGATGGGGTCGTGGCCGCTCTCGGCCCAGATCCGGGGGTCCAGGTCCTTGAAGAGGTCCCGGGTGGGCTGATGCCAGCTCCAGCGCAGGTTGCCGGCCAGCCTGGCAAGCGGCGCAATGCTGTCGGGGAGGACGGTGCGGACGGTAAACCTTCGGATTGCCTTCACCCCCGTTAGGCTAGCGCAGTTCCTCCGGGAGGTGGTGTGTGTCACGCAAAAGCAACAGGGATTTAACCGGGATTCTTTCCACCCCGCTCCCACCTGCGGTGATTTCTCCGGAGGGTGCTCTGACCAGTATCGATACTGCAAAAAGTACGTGCCCTTAGCAATCTGCCCTGATTGTCGCTAACGTCTAGTCTGTGACCTCATCCAGCGCGTTGCCATCTAATGTCCAGCCCGCCACGGAACTCCGGTTCGGCCGGATTCCTGTTCTCAACGTGTCTCCGGTGATCCAGTGCGGCCGTTTTGCCGCCAAGGCGGTCCCCGGTGAAGACCTAGTAATCGGGGCGACGGTCTTCCGCGAAGGCCATGACCTGGTGGGGGTCTCTGCCGTGCTCTATGACCCCCAGGGCCAGGAAGTCCAGCGCCGGCGCATGCACCCGGTTGGCCAGGGCCTGGACCGCTGGGAGGGCCAGCTGCGTCCTGAAACGACCGGCGACTACACATTTACGGTTGAAGGCTGGGCCGATCTCTTCGGTACCTGGCACCACAATGCCGACGTGAAGATAGCGGCCGGAATCGACGTCGAGCTGATGCTCGCAGAAGGCGCCGCGCTTTTCAGTGCTGCTGCAGCCGGGCGGAACGAAGCGGACGCCGCCGTTCTGCGCGAAACTGCCCGTGTCCTGGAGGACACAGCACTTGATCCGGGAATGCGGTTCGCTGCGGCCGGCCGCCCCGAACTTGCCGAAGTCCTGGAGCGGGAACCCATCCGCGACCTTGTGACCCCGTCCCAGCGGTTCCCGGTGAAGGTGGAAAGGGACCGCGCCGGACGCGGAGCATGGTACGAGTTCTTCCCCCGTTCTGAAGGGGCTTCCTTCGACCCGGCAACAGCATCCTGGACTTCCGGAACGTTCCGGAGCGCTGCACGCAGCCTGGACCGGGTGGCCGCGATGGGTTTTGACGTCATTTACCTTCCGCCGATACATCCCATTGGCACCACGTTCCGCAAGGGGCCGAACAACACACTGGTTGCGGGTCCGCAGGATCCGGGTTCTCCGTGGGCGATCGGCTCCGCTGAGGGTGGCCACGACGCGATCCATCCGGACCTCGGAACCTTCGACGACTTTGATTTCTTTGTCCAGGCAGCGGAGGGGTTTGGGCTGGAAGTGGCCATCGACCTTGCCCTGCAGGCATCCCCGGACCACCCCTGGGTCACCGAGCATCCCGAGTGGTTCACCACCCGGGTAGACGGCACTATTGCCTACGCTGAGAACCCGCCGAAGAAGTACCAGGACATCTATCCCCTGAACTTCGACAACGACTACGAGGGCCTGTCGCAGGAGATCCTGCGGATTGTGCTGATGTGGATCAGCCACGGCGTGAAGATCTTCCGCGTGGACAACCCGCACACCAAGCCGCTGCGGTTCTGGGAATGGCTGATCACCACGGTGAACCGGGAGCACCCGGACGTAGTCTTCCTCGCCGAAGCCTTCACCCGTCCCCCGATGATGCATGCCCTGGGCATGGCCGGGTTCCAGCAGTCCTACACCTACTTCACCTGGCGGAACACGCGGCAGGAAATCGAGGAGTACTTCACCGAGGTCTCGAAGGAAACCGCCGCGTTCTTCCGTCCCAATTTCTTCGTCAACACTCCGGACATCCTCACCGAATTCCTGCAGTACGGCGGTCCGCCCGCCTTCAAGATCCGTGCGGTCCTGGCGTCAACCGCCAGCCCGCTGTGGGGCATGTACGCCGGCTACGAACTCTATGAGCACGTTGCCCGCCCCGGGGCCGAGGAATACATAGACAACGAGAAGTTCGAGTACAAGCAGCGCGACTTTGCCGCAGCTGAAGCGGAAAACCGCAGCCTGGCTCCGTACATCACCCGGCTGAACAAGATCCGCCACGACCACCCGGCACTGGGGGACCTGCAGAACCTCACCGTGCATTCCAGCACGGATGAGGCAACGGTCGTCTATTCCAAGCACAAGCAAATCGACCTAACCGATGCAAGCAGTAAGGACACGCTCATCATTGTGGTGAACACTGACCCGCACAGTGCACGCGAGTGCACCGTGACACTGGACCTGGACGCCCTGCACCTTGCGCCGCAGGACTTCAACGAGGACGGAACGTTCTGGGTTGACGACCTGATCAGCGGTGCCAGCTACCGCTGGGGCCAGTACAACTACGTACGCCTGGACGCGCACTATGAACCGGCGCATGTTCTCGCAGTACGGAGGGGAGCCCAGTGGTAAATCCTTTTCAGCTGCACGCACCGGGACTGACGAACGACCCGAACTGGTACCGAAAGGCTGTTTTCTACGAGGTGCTGGTCCGCGGATTCCGTGACTCCAACGGCGACGGCAACGGCGATTTCACGGGCCTGATCTCCCAGCTGGATTACCTGCAGTGGCTCGGCGTTGACTGCCTCTGGCTGCCGCCGTTCTTCAAGTCACCGCTGCGTGACGGCGGGTATGACATCTCCGATTACTACGACGTGCTCAGCGAGTTCGGAACGATCAGCGACTTCAAGCGGCTGGTTGCCGAGGCCCACGCCCGCGGCCTCCGCGTCATCATCGACCTGCCGCTGAACCACACATCGGATAAGCATCCCTGGTTCGAGGAATCCCGCAATGATCCCGACGGTCCATACGGGGACTTCTACGTCTGGTCCGACACTGACCAGAAGTACGAAGACGCCCGGATCATCTTCGTGGACACCGAGGAATCGAACTGGGCCTTCGACCCGGTGCGGCGCCAGTTCTACTGGCACCGGTTCTTCAGCCACCAGCCGGACCTGAACTTCGAAAATCCCAAGGTCGTCGAGGCGGTGTTCGACGTCGTCCGCTTCTGGCTGGACCAGGGGATTGACGGGTTCCGTGCGGATGCCATCCCCTACCTCTTCGAAGAGGACGGCACCAACTGCGAGAACCTGCCTGCCACCCACCGGTTCCTGAAGGACCTGCGGACCATGGTGGACGAGAACTACCCCGGACGCGTGATCGTCGCGGAAGCCAACCAGATGCCGCATGAAGTCGTTGAGTACTTCGGCGACGAAACCGGGCCGGAATGCCATATGTGCTTCCACTTCCCGATCATGCCCCGGCTCTTCTATGCGCTGCGGGACCAAAAAGCCGCTCCCATCATCCAGACCATGGAGGAAACACCGGATATCCCGGCGGGCAGCCAGTGGGGCACGTTCCTGCGCAACCACGATGAGCTGACGCTGGAGATGGTCACCAACGAAGAGCGCCAGGCGATGCTGGGCTGGTACGCACCGGATTCCCGGATGCGGGCCAACATCGGCATCCGGCGCCGGCTGGCGCCGCTGCTGGACAACTCCAGGTCCGAGATTGAGTTGATCCACGCGCTCCTGCTCTCCCTCCCCGGCAGCCCGTTCCTCTATTACGGGGATGAGATCGGGATGGGCGACAACATCTGGCTTGAGGACCGTGACTCCTCCCGCACACCCATGCAGTGGAACCCGGACCGCAACGCCGGTTTCTCCACCGCTGATCCGGGCAAGGTCTACCTGCCCGTGGTCCAGTCGCTGGTGTACCACTACAACCACGTGAATGTTGAAGCGCAGCTGGCGAGCTCAAGCTCGCTCCTGCACTGGATGCGCCAGATGATCATGGTCCGCCGGACCCATCCGGCGTTTGGACTGGGCTCCTACCGCAATGTCCCCACGGACAGCGAAGCGGTGCTGGCATTCCTGCGCGAGCTGCCGGAGGACAACCCGGAAGGGGAGGTCGGGGAGACCATGTTCTGCATTTTCAACCTCTCCCAGCACCCGGTCGCAGCCACGGTGAACCTGCCCGAGTTCGCCAGCCGCGGTCTCAGGGATGCCTTCGGAGGCACGCCGTTCCCCACGTTCAGTGAGGACGGTTCGCTCACCCTGACCCTGGGCAGCCACGACTTCTACTGGCTGCGGCTGCGCTCGGCGAGATCCAACCCAAGCTCTCCACAGACCGAAGCAATCCCGCTGATACTCGCCTCGGAGGCCACGTCGAAATGACAGACACCATCCCGACCCTGCCCGAAATTCTCACTGCCTGGCTGCCCCGGCAGCGATGGTTTCCGGCCAAGGGAAAGGATGTGGTCCTTCGCCGGGTCGGGGGGATAAAGCTCGCTGATCCACGCGGTGCCGTGCAGATGAACGTGCACTTCGTCTCGGTTGAATCCGGGCGGCGGGTGGACATCATCAGCGTTCCGGTCAGCGCCCGACCTGCGCCGGTTGAGGAACTCGACGGCGCGCTGATGGGTGTGGTGGAGCACGAAGAAAAGGGCCGGCAGTGGTTTTACGACGCGACCGCCGACCCGGTGTTCGTCACTGCGTGGCTTGAGACCATGCGCGCGCAGGCCAGTTCCCTGGACGGACGCACGCACGGCTATGCCCTGGACGGATTCGCCGACTGGGATCCCTTCGAGGAGATCCTTCCGATCCGTGTCCTGAAGGGCGAACAGTCCAACACCTCGGTAATTGCCGCCACCGAGCGGGCGCCGGTGATCGTGAAGTTCTACCGTGTGCTGGCGGCCGGGGAAAGCCCGGACGTCCTGGTCAGCGCCAAACTGACCGAAGGCGGGTCCCAGGACGTGCCTGCCACGTTCGGCTGGGTCACCGGGAGCTGGCAGGACGTCTATGACGACGCCGGTTCCGGCACCTGGGTGAGCGGTGACGTCAGCGTGCTGCGCGAGTTCGTCCCCAACAGCGAGGACGCCTGGCGCACCGCCTCCTCTGCTGCTGTCTCCGGCCGGGACTTCACCGCGGAAGCCGAGGAACTGGGCGCCGTCACCGGGCGGATCCACTCCCAGCTGGAAGCAGCTTTTGGGGCACACCAGCCCACGCCCGCTGAACAGGCAGAGTTCCTGTCCTCTCTGGTCCGCCGGCTGAAGTGGGAATGGGAGGAAGCCCGAAGCTATGTTGGGCCATACGACCAGGTAGTTGACCAGCTGCTGGCCACAGTCGAGGAGCTCCCGGCTCTGCCGAACCTGCAGCGCATCCACGCCGACTACCATCTGGGACAGGTGCTGCACTCGCCGTCCCGGGGATGGACTGTGCTGGACTTTGAAGGTGAACCGCTTCGCCCCGCGGCCGAACGAAGCGTTCCTGACGTCGCGCTGCGGGACGTGGTGGGCATGCTGCGCTCCATTGACTATGCCGCCGCCGTGGCGATTATCGGCTCTTCCGGTGCCGGCCCCGAAGACCTGGTGGAAAACGCCGGGCGCAAGGCGCGGGCCATGGCCTGGGCACAGAGCGCCGCCGATGCCTTCCTGCGCGGCTATGAGAAGGAAACCGGGACGCACATCAACCGCGCCGACCCGCTTTACATCGCCCTGTGGCTGGACAAGGCCCTGTACGAAGTTGTCTACGAGATCCGTAATCGACCGGCCTGGATTGAAGTGCCCGCAACGGCCGCCCGGCAGGTACTTGAAGAACTCAGCCTGCAGCAGGATCCGCCGAATGGCCAGGAAGTGAGCCCCGTGAACAAGACCCCGAATTCCAAATCAAACCAGCCCAAGGACGCCAGGACGGATCCAGCGGCAAACCCCCGGCATGCGGCCGCCGCGGCGTCGGGCACTGCCACTGCTGTGCCGGATGCTTCCGGCACAGACTCCTCACCGGCCTCGGCCCCGGCTCCGGTAGGCGGCAACCCGCTCCCGGTGGCACAGGACGTCCTGGATGCTGTCTCAAACGGCAGCTATTACCAGCCCCATGCCGTCCTGGGCGCGCACCTGGACGACCACGGGACGGTCACCATCCGCACGCTCCGCCCGCTGGCACGGGAGGTTACTGCGGTTACGACTGAGGGCCGGGTGCCCCTTCACCACGAGCACAACGGAATCTGGGTGGGCACCCTCCCTGCCCAGACGGCCGGACAGGTGCCGGACTACCGGCTGGAAGTTTCGTACGACGGCGTGCCGCCGGCAACGTTTGATGATCCCTACCGGTTCCTGCCCAGCCTGGGCGAAATGGACCTGCACCTGATCGGTGAAGGCCGGCATGAAAAGCTCTGGACGGTGCTCGGTGCCAATCCGCACCACTACAACTCGGTTCTCGGCGAAGTGGACGGAGTCAGCTTCGCGGTGTGGGCGCCGAATGCGCAGGCCGTCCGGGTCGAGGGCGATTTCAACGCCTGGGACGGACGCATCCACGCGATGCGGTCCCTGGGAAGCTCCGGGGTCTGGGAAATCTTCATCCCCGACGTCGAGCCCGGCTCCCGCTACAAGTTTGAGATCCTCGGGCAGGACGGGGTGTGGCGGGAGAAGGCCGACCCGCTGGCCAAGGGAACTGAAGCACCGCCGCTGACCGGTTCCCGGGTGGTCGAATCCACCTACCGGTTCGAAGACGCGGACTGGATGACGGCCCGTGCGGAACGGGACCCGCACAATTCGCCGATGAGCGTCTATGAAGTCCACCTTGGGTCATGGCGGCTGGGCCTGGACTACCGGGAACTGGCAAAACAGCTGGCCGAATACGTGACGTGGCAGGGCTTCACCCACGTTGAGTTCATGCCTGTTGCGGAGCACCCTTTCGGTGGTTCCTGGGGTTACCAGATCACCAGCTACTTCGCTCCCACCGCACGGTTCGGCCATCCGGATGACTTCCGGTACCTGGTGGACACCCTGCACCAGGCCGGCATCGGCGTCATCCTGGACTGGGTCCCGGGCCACTTCCCGAAGGACTCCTGGGCGCTGGCGAACTTCGACGGTCAGCCGCTCTATGAGCACCCTGATCCGATGCGCGGTGAACAGCCCGACTGGGGAACCCTGATCTTCGACTACGGCAGGCGGGAGGTACGGAACTTCCTGGTGGCCAACGCCATCTATTGGCTGGAGGAGTTCCACATCGACGGGCTCCGGGTCGACGCCGTCGCTTCCATGCTCTATCTGGACTACTCCCGCCCAGAGGGCCAGTGGCGGCCAAACCAGTTCGGCGGCCGGGAGAACCTGGAAGCCATATCCTTCCTGCAGGAAGTCAACGCCACTGCATACCGGCGGGTCCCGGGAATCGTCATGGTCGCCGAAGAGTCGACGGCCTTCCCGGGGGTTACCTCTCCCACCAGTTCCGGCGGACTCGGATTCGGCCTGAAGTGGAACATGGGCTGGATGAACGACACCCTCGAGTACATGTCCGAAGACCCGGTCAACCGGATGTACCACCACTCCAAGCTCACGTTCTCGCTGGTGTACGCCTTCACCGAGAATTTCCTGCTCCCGATTTCCCATGACGAAGTGGTGCACGGCAAGGGATCGCTCCTGCGCAAGATGCCCGGGGACAGGTGGCAGCAGCTGGCGAACGTCCGCGCGTACCTCGCGTTCCAGTGGGCACACCCGGGCAAGCAGCTGATCTTCATGGGCACGGAGTTCGGCCAGGAAGCCGAATGGTCCGAACAGTACGGTCTGGACTGGTACCTCACGGAAACCCCGCAGCACAGCGGTGTGCAGCTGCTCGTCCGTGAGCTGAACGATATCTACCGGGAGACCCCGGCGCTCTACGCGCGGGACAACGATCCGTCCGGATTCCAGTGGATCAACGAGAACGACGGCGCGCACAACGTTCTCTCCTTCATCCGCTGGGACAGCCAGGGCAATCCGCTGGTCTGCATCGCCAATTTCTCCGGCGCCCCGCACGAGGGAATACGGGTGGGCCTGCCCTGGGCAGGGGAGTGGATCGAGAGGCTGAACACCGACGCCACCGAGTACGGCGGCTCCGGGGTGGGGAACATGGGCGTGGTGGTCGCGGAAGAAGGCGGGTTCGAAGGCCAGCCGGCATCTGCCGCGCTGCGGCTTCCGCCCCTGGGCATCCTGTACCTGACGCCGCGGAAGTAGGCGCGGACGTACCGCTCTTCGGCGGTTTTGGGGAGGCGTTCGCAGCCTCCCCAAAACCGTGCTAGAGTTTATATCCGCGCAGAACGGGGAACCGGGAAGCGCGGAGGATCGCAAGATCCGCAGCGAGTATCGCGAAAACGGCCGGTTTGACACCGACTGCCGAGAGGTACTAAGCTAGAAAAGTTGCTCCGGAGCGACGGAGAGCACAAGATTCCACGGAATCACAGCTCTCCCGGTGCCGGATGTGCCTGTTGTTTGAGAACTCAATAGTGTGCCAAGTTTATTGATACCGATTATTTATTGATTGGTTGAATTGGCTGTCCTGCCCACCCCGTGG
>NZ_LKIU01000005.1:854299-1570935 GCF_001307035.1 Arthrobacter sp. Edens01
GCCCGCTTCCCCGGGAACACCGGGGGGCTGCAGGGCCCGCACCACGTGTGCGGGCCCTGCTCTGTTTAACCCCTGGTTCCTCGCCTCGGGCCAGGACACCGTGGCCGGCATTCCCACCTTCTGTGACAGCTGTTCACTCGTGGGACCACACCGGGTAACAGCCGCACCAGGGCGTGGGAACCACGGCCAGAACGTAGCCTTACCAGCCCCCAAGCCGGCCTCTTGGGACCGGCACCTCATCCCCGACCCGGCGCATCGACACCCCGGCCTGGCTACCCCACCGTTCCCAGGGCCTGGGAACCGGATACAGGGGAAGAGATGTCCGTAGGCACGGTTTTCCTACCGTTGATAGTCGCTTCGGGAAGCACCGCTGTTCTGCGGCCAGCCGCCGGGCGCGCCGGGAGGCTGCTCGGCAGGGGGTTTACCCGTCGAAAGCAGAACTGGCAGAAGACGCCAAATGGGTGGCGGGTATACTCCGCAACGATCCCGATGAACCCCACGTGCTGGTGCCCAAAAGGAAAGGCACGGGAACCGGCATGACCATAAACGTCGGAAACACCCGCGGCCGCGCAACGGTCATCATCTTTGCGGCGCTGGTTCTGGTCCTACCCGTGGGACTGGGGATCTTGGCAGGCCTCTGAGCGCCGGTGCTGCCGGCTGCATGGAACGCCCGAATCTCGACTAGGCTTGAGTCCATGCGTATTGCTAGGTTTATCCAGGACAGTGACCCTGCCTTCGGCGTCGTCGACGGTGAAGAAGGCCATGAAGAAATCGTCGTGATCAAGGGCGACCCGTTCTTTTCCGGCGTCCAGCTCACGGGGGAGCGGCACAAGCTGGAGGACATGCGCCTCCTGGCTCCGATCATCCCTCGCAGCAAGGTCGTCGGCATCGGCAAGAACTACGCCGACCATGCCGCTGAAATGGGAGGGGAAGTCCCTCCTGCCCCGCTGATGTTCTTCAAACCGAATACGTCTGTGATCGGTCCGAATGACCCAATTGTGCTGCCGTCCTTCTCCGAGGAAGTCTCCTACGAAGCCGAGCTCGCCGTGGTTATTGGACGGATCTGCAAGGACGTTCCGCTGGAGCGCGTGGACGAAGTTGTCTTCGGGTATACCTGCGCCAACGACCTCACGGCACGGGACGCGCAGCGCACGGACAACCAGTGGGCCCGCGCCAAGGGTTTCGACACGTCCTGCCCCGTCGGCCCCTGGATCGAAACCGATCTGGACACGGACAGCCTCGCGATCCGTGCGTATCTGGACGGCGACCTGGTCCAGGACGGCAACACCTCAGAGATGATCTGGGGAGTGAAGGAACTTGTCTCCTACGTTTCGCAGGCGTTTACCCTCCTTCCCGGTGACATCATCCTCACCGGGACCCCGGCCGGCGTCGGACAGATCACCGACGGGCAGCGGATCGAAGTCCAGGTTGAGGGCATCGGTACGCTGGCTAACATCGCCCGCGGCTAGGAAGCAGAAGGCGTTGACGGGGGGAACGCAAAAACTGCGCGTCGCGGATTTCCTGCCGGGTGTGCTGTGGGGCGGCGCCTTTGTCCTGGCCGCCTTCAGCAGCGGAATTACGACGCCGGCGGCCTGGGCCTGGGGCGCCGGGACTGTAGTGCTGCTGCTCGTCTTCCCCTGGGTGCTCGTCCGTACCCTCGACAGCAGGGGAGACCTGCGTTCCTCCATTGCACGGGCGCCTGTGACGCCCGTAATCCTGGGCGCAGGAGCTCTGTGCTTCATCCTGCTGCGGCTGATTCTCTGGCTGGACGGTCCGCGGGTCCTGGCGGCGGCGGTCTTCGCGATGCTCGCTTCGTATGCGGTCGTCCTGGTTCTGGCCCGGGCGGTGAAGCTGGACTGGCCGTCCGTAAGTACGGGAGCCGCCGTCGTCGTTATTCCGTTTTTGCTGTCTGCCCTGACTGGTGGGTTCGCCCTGCCAGTGGCTGCCGCGCTCCTGCTGTGTCTTTTGCTGGTTCCGCAGCCTCGCACCCGCTGGCAGCTGGTATTGGGGTCAGCCGCGGCGGGCGCCGCGGTGGGTGGAGGACTGTTTACGCTGCTGCAGGGCCTGCCAGCGTAAGGGGATTGGCAGCAGCGACTAAACTGGGTTAATCATGACTACTGAGCCCACTTCCTTCGCTGATCTGCCCACCGTCGACGACAACACTCCGGTGCGGGTCCGTTTCTGCCCGTCTCCCACCGGCACGCCCCATGTCGGCCTGATCCGTACAGCCCTTTTCAACTGGGCCTACGCCAAGCACACCGGCGGCAAGATGATCTTCCGCATCGAAGACACCGACTCGGCCCGGGACAGCGAGGAGAGCTTCCTGCAGCTTCTTGACGCGCTCGACTGGCTTGGAATCACCTGGGATGAAGGTGTCAACGTGGGTGGCCCGCACGAGCCGTACCGCCAGTCCCAGCGCGGCGAGATCTACCAGGACGTCATTGCCAAGCTCAAGGACGCCGGGCACCTGTACGAGTCCTACTCCACGCCGGAGGAAATCGAAGCCCGTCACCGTGCTGCCGGCCGTGACATCAAGCTAGGCTACGACAATTACGACCGGAACCTCACCGAAGAGCAGATCGCAGCGTTCAAGGCTGAGGGCCGCGAGCCGGTGCTGCGCGTGCGCATGCCGGATGAAGACATCACGTTCAATGACCTGGTCCGCGGCGAAATCACGTTCAAGGCCGGCACTGTTCCGGACTTCGTCGTGGTGCGCGCAAACGGCGCCCCGCTTTACACCCTGGTAAACCCGGTTGACGACGCCCTCATGGGCATCACCCACGTGCTCCGCGGCGAAGACCTGCTCTCCTCCACACCGCGCCAGATCGCCCTCTACCGCGCACTGATCGACGTCGGAGTGGCTCAGTACATGCCGCTCTTTGGCCACCTGCCGTACGTTATGGGAGCGGGGAACAAGAAGCTCTCCAAGCGTGATCCGGAATCGAGCCTGTTCCTGCACCGCGAACGCGGGTTCATTCCCGAGGGCCTGCTGAACTACCTGTCCCTGCTCGGCTGGTCGCTCTCCGCCGACGAGGACATTTTCACTGTGGACCAGCTCGTGGAGAACTTCGACATCCACGATGTGCTCTCCAACCCGGCACGATTCGATATCAAGAAGGCTGAGGCCATCAACGGCACGCACGTGCGGATGCTGGAGCCTGCCGATTTCCGTAACCGTCTGGTCCCGTACCTGCAGCATGCCGGCCTGGTAGGGGAGCAGCTGACTGAACGCGAAGAAGAGATCCTCACCGAGGCAGCGCCCCTGGTCCAGGAGCGCATCACCCTGCTGGGCGAAGCTCCGGACATGCTCGGCTTCCTGTTCAAGGCCGACGACGCCATTGACGTTGCCGACGACGCCCGCAAGGGTCTGCCCGCCAACCTCACCGAGGTGCTGGACGCCACTTTGACCGCCCTCGAGCCGGTTCAGGAGTGGACAGCTGAGAACATCCAGGCCGCCCTGCGCCAGGCCCTGGTCGAGGACATGGGCATCAAGCCGCGCCATGCCTTCGGCCCGGTCCGTACCGCTGTCTCCGGGCGCCGGATCTCGCCGCCGCTCTTCGAATCCATGGTGATCCTGGGCCGCGAGTCCTCCCTGGCACGTATCCGCTCCTTCCGCGCCGCGGAGGCGTAAGCAATCCATGAGTGAACTGCGGAGCGGCAGGCCCACGGGGGTGCTCTTTGATATCGACGAGACCCTCGTGGACCTCCGCACCGCCATGGGCAACACGCTGCGCGAAATCAGCGCACGGGATCTGGCGCACTTCACCGAAGAGGACTGGGCTGCCTACCAGCGCCTCTACACAGCGGACCCGCAGGGCTACTACGACCGCTATCTTGCCGGTGAACTCAGCTTCACCCGCCAGCGGCTGCTCCGGGTAGCCCACGCCCAGCAGGCCCACGGTCTGCCGGCGTTCGACGGCGATGCCGAGGAAGCCTGGAACGCAGCCTACGACGAGGTGCTCCCGGGGCACTTCAAACCGTTCGACGACGTTGTGCCCGTCCTGGACCAGCTGGACGCCCTGGAGATTCCCTACGGCGCTGTCAGCAACAACGTCCATGACTACCAGCGCGCCAAGCTCGACGCTGCCGGGCTGGAACGCATCCAGATCCTGGTGGGTATTGACGCTGTGGGTGCTGCCAAGCCGGATCCTGCGATCTTCCTGGAGGGCGTGCGCCTGCTCGGTACCGATCCGGTCAGGACGCTCTATGTCGGGGATAACCCCGTAGTGGATGGACGTGGGGCATTAGCTGCCGGACTGCAGGCATTGTGGGTAGAGCGCAGCGGGAGCAGAGAGCTTCGCGCCGCCCACCCGGACCTACCGGTATCCGGGAGCCTTGCTGCTGTGCCGGCAATGGTGGGTCAGTCCTCGCCTGCGCCTGGCTAGGCGGAGAAGGGACCGCGGCCGTTTTGCACGCTGGCCGGAACCCGTGTATAGTAATAACTCGTGCTGAGGGGTTGAAGCCGGAAGTTGAACCTTCTGGAACGGCCCGGATGAGCACATTGGGATATGGTGTAATTGGCAACACAACGGTTTCTGGTACCGTCATTCTAGGTTCGAGTCCTGGTATCCCAGCGCTAATCAGCCTACGCGGAATGCGAAGTTGATATGAAGCAGAAGAGTATGAAATACTTTTCGAGTTGATTCATTGAATCGACAAGGAAGTACCGGAGGCAATACATATCCGAGTACTGTACACGGCCCCATCGTATAGCGGCCTAGTACGTCGCCCTCTCACGGCGATAACGCGGGTTCGAATCCCGCTGGGGTCACAGGGAAGGGTCCTAGACGGAAACGTTTAGGACCCTTTTGCATGTCTTAAATACAACGAATATGTTTACGACTCGGTACTCTGTATCATGACACTCTGTACGGTGAATGTATTACATGCTTTGAACCAGGAGTTGTCTCTTGACCGATTTTTTCAAATTGCCCGCTCCGTATGTTGATTTTGCGGTCATATCCTTAGGCAATGAAGAGCCAGATCCCCACCGGTCGCTTAGCAGTCTAGAGAGATACGGATTTCATTGTCAGGTTGTAGGTGACAAGACCACCGGCCGTACGGTCTTTGTGGCGGCGTCCGGTCAGGGTGTGAACCGTGACAACATCGGAATCTTTGGTATGTCTGGAATCGGCATGCAAGAGGGCCGAATCGTAGTTCCTTGGGACGGAATCTCAAGAGAGTCGCTGGAGGAACTTGATCCCGAAACTGGTTCCTATACGACATTCGATGTCAGGCCGGGCCTGTCCCTAGTCAAAACTGATCTGTTCGGTTATGGACACAGCTTCGCCTCACAACACCCGGGCCTAGCTATCGCGAGCAACAGGCTGCATCTACACAAAATCGTGATGGCGGCATTCTCCATAGATATCCGGCCAAACGCCGCCGCTGTGGTGGGAAGTTTCTTCAGCGAGCATGGCTTCTTTACGCAACAATCTGCACTTAGTTGTACGCTGATAGACGGTGTCCGACTGGTGCCCGTATCCGTCGACGTGGAAATAAGAGATGCCACAATCTCTTACCCCGAGAAACCGCTTTTTTCATGGGCTATGAACCCAATGGGAAAGTCCTATAAGGATCTTATAGAGGCAGGCGTTAGGAAAATAGTTTACAATGCCAAGGGCATTGCAGAGACTACATTGTTTCAGACAGCCGTTGTTGACTTATCGGGTGGCAAGGATAGCCGACTTGCCTTTGGCGCTATAACCCGCGTTCCTGGATGGGACCAAAAAGCCCGCGTGAACACTGCTCGTGTTCCCAATTCCGAAGACGTTGAAATTGCAGCCGGGATAGTGAGCGCTTATGGGGCGTCATACTTTGATGGCGATACAGTGGAACAGTATCCACTAACCCTGGAGGATAATCTACGATTCTGGCGAAGTTATTTTTTTGGCGAGTACCATCGCATGGCGGCAGGGGCCTGGAGCAACCAGGGGAAGAATCGGAGCAGCATTCAGGTTGGCGGGGCGAATGGGGAAATTTATCGCTCGTTCTGGACCACTGTAGTGGACAGGTACCTTGAGAAGGGACAAAGCTCTGAGGAATTCGTCAAGACTTTCATATCGTCCATAGCGGTCAGTGGAAGATACACCGTCGAACAGTTAAATAGATTGGTGACTGCACTTACAGACGAGCTTGAGTCATATCCTTCGAAGTCTATACATGAAAAAATAGAAGACCACTATATGTTCAACCGGAATCGGTCCCATTGTGGGCTTCGTGGATTTACCTTCTATCACGACAGGCTGACGTGGTATCCGTTACTATCCGCTGATCTATTAGCGGCTTCTCGGTCTTTGGACTACACAGAACGTGCGAGCAATCGGGTGATTTATGACGTTCTTAAGGGTCTCGACCCGAAACTTTTATCTTTTCGTTTCGACGGTGTTGACGATCCCTTCCATGCGCACCGAACGGAGTATCGCAGAGCGGTAACGGATGAATCAACCGGAGAGTGGGAGGCGGCCCAGCAGGCGGCTGCTTCAAAGATTCAAAGCAGACGTGCCGGCCGCAAGCAGCGTATGGCCTGGCCAGCGCTGACGGAATACGTAGCGAGAGAGGCCAAAACGGCGCTTGGGCAGCTTAGGCGAATGGATCAGAGTACACGAGACCTGATTCCGTCGGGATTGGAGCAACGCTTAGACGAGAGCATGCGGACTCCAAGTATTGGCTACCAACTAGCTTCCCGTATATTGGCGGTCTGGGACGCTGTACGTCCAGTAGAATTTGAGAAAAACGAATCACAGTCCGGCGAAGCCCTATGACGCACAGTTGTGTCATGGCGCCGAGCTTGACTTTCTCTAAGCGTACTTGGGGGCCAAATTGGACGCGCCAATAACGTCAGCCGTGCCTGACTATTTACCAGTGGCAATCGTGACGGAAGAATCGATTTCATATTGTCTGAGCGTACCCTCGGCAGGGGACCATATCGGTAAGCACCTTTTATCGACTGGTAGCTTCTACGAGAGCGAGTTGCTCAAGGCGCTGCGGAGATTGGTTGGTGCTGAGGATGTCGTAGTCGATGTAGGAGCGAACATTGGAAACCACACAGTCTACTTCGCTGGTGTGCTTCGCTGCAAAGTAATTGCCGTCGAGCCCATTCCAATTATAGCGGATATTCTTAGGCGCAATGTCGCCAATAACGGCTTGTTAAATAGTGTTGCTGTTCACCAGTTAGCCCTGGGTGCCTCTGAAGGTCGAGCGGAAATAGAGATGTTCGATGCGGCAAATTATGGAGGAACGACACTCCGAGTAGGCGAGAACGGCGATATCCAGGTTACACAACTGGACACTCTAATTTCAGAAACCGTAGATTTGATAAAGATCGACGCAGAGGGCATGGATTATCAGGTCTTGCTGGGCGCACGTGAAATTATCGAAAATGATATGCCGGCCATAGTTATCGAAGCCATGACGGACCAAGCACTCAATGAGATTGATGATTTTCTAGCGCCTCTCGGGTACTCAATTGTCGGACAGTACAATGCCACCCCCACCTACGTTTTTCTACCCATGCGAACAACCGAACAGGTGCGGCGGGCCATTCGCTTTCTTGGACTTTCAGCGGCTAATCAACAAGTGTTACAGCGTTCGCAGGAGGCAACGCTTCGCCAGGTCGGTCGTTACGCAGAAAGGCTCTCAACTGAGACTTATGCGCGAATCATGAAGCAGATTGACGAAGGAGAGACGCCTGCAGGCTCAGAGACCACGAATGCTCGTGCCTCGGAGGGAAACGCAGCAGCACTGGAACGGCGTCTGCATAACTTGGAGGCAACTCTTGGGTCTGAGCGCACTGCGTTCAAGAAACTCACTGAAAGATTCAATGAGGTTGCATGCCGTGCACAGCGATTTGAACAAGATCTTTCGACAAGAAGTCAAAGAATGACGGATTGGCGGAATCTGGAGATGTCCGCTACAAGCGGCGACCTAGATAACTTGATGAAAAGTTTTCTAAATGAAATCGGACAGCCAATACAGAATGCTGCTGAAATCGTAAAAAACCTTCAATCGGAAAACCGTCTCATGAAATCAGCTGTCGAAGCCGCGGCCCAGAATGAAAAGCAGTTCACCGAGCAGATGCGGACGTTGACGGTGTCGAGGGGCGAATTTGGGCGTCAAAACAGACGCCTCAATAAGCAACTGTTGGACATGTCGAGGGCTCTTGAGCATCAGCGGGCAGAGAATGTGAAGTTGCGTGCTGATGCCAACAAGAAGGCGCAAGCGCCGCTCTATAGATGGTTGCTTGTCCCTCGTAATGTCTTACGGAATATAAAGAAACGGCTAGCGCTCGGGGGAGAATGACTTGGATAACAAAAGTAAAGACATGACTATTGAGCAGGTTGGAGCGGAGCTGGCGGCCTCGGAACGGAACGCAGTTCTCCTTGCTGAGTTGCATGATCTTCAGGGGAAGCTCGACACAGCGGCTCAAATTATCGGGTCACAAGAAGCAGTGCACGATGCTGACCTGGCGCTACTTCGAGTAGAAAACCAGATGTTGCGTGAAGAATCCAGGGCATTCATGGGGACCCTAGCCGCCTTGCGCAAGTCGGCTGGAAACGCGGATCACAAGCCCATTCTTTCGTTGTCAAAGTTCGGCAAGTCTCCTAACAAGAATGTAAGCAGCCTGCGGGTGGCAGGAATCATGGACGAGTTCAGCGGGACCGCTTTTGGTAAAGCCTGTGAACTGTTGCGGTTCTCCCTCGCTGACTGGGAAAGCGAGCTTGAGCGGTTCAAACCTGACGTTCTCTTGGTCGAATCTGCGTGGAAGGGCAACCTGGGGCAATGGACCGACAAGGTTCACCGCGTGTCACCAGATCTTCTCTCTCTGATCGAATGGTTCAAGAATGCTGGGTTGCCAACAGTTTTCTGGAACAAGGAAGACCCCGTTCATTACGGTTCGTTCATATCAACCGCTTCGCTCTTTGATTACGTTTTCACCACTGACCTGGACTCAGTAGAAAGATACAAATCCATGCTCAATCATGAGCATGTCTACCTCATGCCCTTTTTCTGCGAACCTTTGCTTCACTCTCCGGTTCAGGTAGAGAAGAGACTTCCGGCAGCCAGCTTCGCGGGAGCATACTATGCTCGTTATCCTGAACGTCAGCGAGATTTCGACTCGATCATGAGCGGAGTCGCCTCTCTGGGCGACGTTGCAATATTTGACCGGAACTTCGGAAGCGATGACCCTGCGTTTAGCTATCCAGAAAAGTACCGTGCAATGATCAAGGGCGGTTTGCCATACGCAGATATTGACAGGTCTTATAAGGGCTACGATTTCGGTATCAACTTAAACTCTGTCAAAGAGTCACAGACCATGTTCGCTCGTCGTGTGTTCGATCTTATGCTTTGTAATACTCACGTTGTTAGCAACTATTCGCGAGGACTGCGACTGATGTTCGGCGACCTCGTTATCTCCTCTGATAATTCAGGGACTATTGAAAAAGGTGTTCAGCGTCTAGTCGGAGAGACCGGAAGCGTTCGTGAAAACCCCTTTGCGGCATACGTGCGTCATCTCGCCCTTCGTAAAGTATTGACCGAGCACACGACCACTTCGCGTCTAGAATACATGGCGCGCAAGGTCTGGCCAGATGGCCCACAAAGGGATCTGGGGGACGTCACCGTAATCGGTTTGGCCAGCAGCGTAACCGAAGTGAAACGCCTCATTAGTCAGTTTGACGATCAAGTCTGGGAAAGAAAAGAATTGGTGGTATTGACTCCCGCCGATACCGATCTCAGGTCGTGCCGCAAATCCAAGCATATCCGTTATATAAGCGTGGGGGCGGCGGAGCTTTCCATCGATGAGATAAGCAAAACAGACTTTACCGCATTCTGGACGCCTGATGGGAGCTACGGACCGAATTATCTTGCGGACGCTCTATACCTAATGCAGCTTGGTGTTTCTTGTGTATCGCGGGATGGTAGTGATCGAGCTGACCCATTAGGTCTCAAAAAGGCATTCACAGACATTTCGTCTTCACACCTTATTTCGAGCGTACTACGCACCGACGAATTCGGACACGTAATAGTCGATATCGAGGAGTTGAGCCGCCAGCGGATCGTGGCGGGATCGATCTTGGCGGTGCCGTCCTTCGACTATGCCGAGCCAGGGCAGCAACTCTTTGATACCTCGTCATGGGACAAAAACATTAGTGTCGGAATCAGCATCGATTCACTGCTGCAGGCCGCAGAGAATGTTCCCGTTCATGGGCGTGTTCTGGATGTTTCGGTTGGTATCGTCGCTGAAGAACTCCTTGCTGAATTCCCATGTCGTGAAGTTACGGAGTCTGTTTCGTTGAAGCACTCCGCAAACGGGGTTATGATCCAGTCTTCGATGGACTCCGACAAGCATGCATACCTATACGCAAAACGGCCGCTTGAGATCGAACGATTTAGCGCAGCTGATGCACGTCTGACTATTAACGCCCTTGTTGGCGTAGGTGCAATGAGTTCCGTTGTCGTTTTGTTTTTGGACGAGAACGGTACTCGCATTGGTAGTAAAATTCTTCCGGTCAATATCAACAACGAAATAGAGGTTCCTCCTACTGCTCGTAAGGTGCACCTAGGCCTCAGGGTTCAAGGAAGTGGATCTATGGAGATCCATGGCTTCTCCTTTGAACGAATGGACCCCGCCCAACGAGCAACGCCCGTTAAAGTCTTGGGCCGTCATCTTGTTCTGACAAACGTCTATCCGTCCCATGACGACCTTTACCGAAACGGGTTCGTCCATAGCAGGGTCCGCAGCTACCAAGCCGCCGGCATTGAGCCCGTTATCTTTTGTCTCAATTCTCGAGGGACTCGCACGAGTTACGAGTTCGAAGGCGTAGACGTTATTGTTGGTGACGATAGCGACCTAGCTGCCGCGATAGCATGCAACGAATTTGCTGCGATTCTTGTGCATTTTCTGGATGAGTCGATGTGGAAAGTGCTGCAGGCTAAGATTCCGCAAGTACCCGTTATAGTGTGGGTCCACGGAGCGGAGATCCAGCCTTGGCATCGGAGAGACTTCAACTACGAGAATGATGAGCAACGGGCTGAGGCCCAGGTCATAAGTGCGCGTCGTATGCTATTTTGGCGTACCGTTTTCTCCTCCTTGCATCCGCACCTCCACTTTGTTTTTGTCTCGGAGTACTTCGCCGCCGAGGTCATGGAAGACATAGGTATAGTTCTGCCTGAGAGAGCGTACTCGGTCATCCATAATGTTATTGATACGGATATATTCGACTATCATCCAAAAGATAAGGACTTGCGGTTTAGGCTTCTCAGCATTCGGCCGTTCGCTTCGAGGAAATATGCGAACGATCTTACCGTGGAGGCAATTAGAATACTTCGCGAACATCCATTGTTTGAGATGGCCGAGTTCACGATTATTGGTGACGGACCTCTGTTCGAATCCGTGCTTGCACCTCTGAAGGAACTAGGTAACGTGAGTATCGAGCGAGGCTTTCTCAGCCAAGATTCAATTGCGTCGGTACACAAGGAACACGGCATATTCCTGACTCCTACTCGCATGGACTCACAGGGAGTCTCCCGAGACGAAGCTATGTCGTCAGGTCTGGTGCCTGTAACCAACGCTGTCACTGCAATCCCGGAGTTCGTGGATGAGTCGTCAGGTATATTGGCACCCGGAGAAGATGCTGAAGCTATGGCCATTGGAATTATGGGCCTCTGGGACGACCCTGAGAAGTTTATGAGGATGTCTAGACAAGCGGCAGAGCGGGTTCGACGACAGTCCGGATTCGACCGGACGATTGGTGCTGAGATCAGGCTCATTAACGATTTCAATCCAGAAGGGCCAGTAAGGTGACTTCCGGAGTCCGCCGGCAAATGGTGGCACGGAACTACGATCGGTGGGGTTCACTCACGCATAAGTGGTCTTCGCTGCAGAGCTTTGCGGAAAGCACAGAGTGGTCGGCTGGGATCCATTCGATAATTCTCAGTGACGCCAATGTCCTGGACATATATCTGAGTACCAACATGGGTGCGAATGTGTTAGCTGGACACACATTGCCTGTGTTCTTTTCCGGGGCTTTAACACACCGGGAGGGAACATTTCCGCCCTATTTTTCCGGGGCCAACCTTGGAAGCCAACTGGGTGTCCCTTACATGGCGGTTTCGGACCCAACCCTCAATCTCTCTGATGAGCTCGGGCTCGCCTGGTACGCGGGCTATGAAGGAGGTGATGTCCAAGATTCCATTTACCAACTCCTGAGCACGTTCACTAGGAATGTCGGGACTCACCTTCTTCTTGCAGGGGGGTCCGGTGGAGGATTCGCTGCTATGTATTATGGGGACAGGCTTGGGAAGGCGGCCTCTACCTTTGTATGGAACCCTCAGACATCCATCAGCCATTATGCTCCGGAATCTGTTCGCAGTTATTTTGCGGTAGCCGTGCCGGGTTTTGAGTTCGACTCTGACGCATTCGTCAATGAAGCGAAGTTGACAGAGATTGGTATTTCTTCGAAGAATGACAGGTTTCGCGGCCATAGGCTGCTCTATCTTCAGAATTATAATGACTGGCATGTCAGATCGCATCTTGGCCCGTTTCTTGAAAACTCTGGTCTGATCTATAGAGGTAACGGCCTATATTCCAATGCCCAGAATCAAGCAGTAGTAGTGTCTGCCTTTGGTGAAGGTCATGCCGTGCCTAACAAAGAAATTATTCTGACTGTTCTCAAAGAAATGCTCAACCCTCACCGCAGTGTTCGCGTCATTTATAATGAGCTGATCGCCACCGGCACCCTTCCTTCCGAGTTCAGTCGGCTTCCCCTGGACCTTCGCGAATCTTGGGGCAAATGCTTGCCAGCGTCAGTTACGGCTGAAACAGATGCGGCTAAACAAACCGTGAAAATTTCTTTGACAAATATGGTCGAGGGTTTTGGTGGCGTCACCCTAACGGTTTCACTTCTTAAGGGCGGAGCACGAGTAGCGGTCAGTGGCAGATCAGGGGAGATAGTTCGTGTTTTCGATTGGGTCGAATTCGATGCGGTCAAAGTGGACTTTCATGACGGGTTCGGGCATCCGTTGGGTAGTCTTACCGTGAGGACCGATGATATTACGGTAGGTCACGAAAGTAGCCGTAAATCTCGGGTCTTCGTTTATGGAAGCTGCGTTTCTCGTGATGCCTTCGGTGATTTTGATGGACTGGAACTGGCGGATTACGTTTCGCGCTCCGCAATGGGGAGCGCATTTTCTCGCCCACCTGGTAGTATTCCGAGTATCGACATTATGCGAAATCCGAGTTCTTTCCAGCGCCGGATGGTGAAGTACGATCTCGAGAAGTCGCTTACCAACCGGTTAAAAGAAGAGGCCTTCGATCTACTCCTGCTAGACTTTATTGATGAGAGATTACCCCTTGTTCGGGTAAATGGGACTTATATTACCTACTCTCCAGAAGTGCAGAGATGTGGCTTTGCTCCTCAGCAGGATAGCGTTGTGACTGCGGGGTCGGAAGATTATTTCGCTTTATTCGAAAGAGGATTCGAGGCGCTGCTCGAAATCGTGGATCCGACGAAAATCTGCGTGAGTCGAGCTTACTGGGCGGAAGGCGATGATCGTGGCAATCCTTTGGAAGAGGCGCGACTAGTCGACTTAAATAATAGAATTCTCGATCGGCTTTACGATATAGCTGGTACATTTGATGGGATTAGATTCATTTCTTATGAGAAAGAGCATATCGTTGGAGATTCGGGCCATAAATGGGGTACGTCCCCGTTTCATTATGTAGCGGACTTTTATAAGCAGACTCGCAGTGCGCTGAGAGTATTGTAGCTCTTTGTTTTCCGGTGATGCCGAGCATGAGCTTCGTGATTCATCAGTTCCAGTCGCGATTTGAGTTCCTGTTGTTCGAGGGCCAATATCGCGGTGACCGCGTAGAATAAGGTCTGAACCCTGCTTTTGAAGTCTCGCATTGGTGGTTTGTGGGTGATTGTGTGACGTTGCGTCAAAATCGTGTGTGCCAAGACCCGCTGTCTCTAGGCGTGGTGTCTCGAAATCGGGCTGGAGAGTGTCAAATGGACGGGATCTCCCTTCCCGCCCCTTCGCGGCGATGTCGGTGCGTGGCCGTTCGGTAGGCGAATGCAGTGAGTATTCTTGTCTTGGTTATTTGTTGACTGATAGATTCTGCGTCTTAGGTAAGGTCCCGGACAGAAATGTCCGGGACCTTTTCTTTTTGCGCAGGCATTATCCCGCAGCAACTATTTTGTCCAGGGTCCTTAAATTGCGTGTAGTTGTGCTGGATTTGTAGCGTGGCTTTGCGGTGGCACGGGATAGTTCAGATTCCAGCGTTGCACCTTTGAGAGCGGTCCATGCGACTGCCTCGGGACCTAGGCGGACCTGCTCCTGCCCGGCGGCAGCCCCTAGGGCAAACAGCTCTTCCAAGATGTCCGAATCAGTGCAGAACGTCACGTAAGCGTGCACGCCGGGATCGTCTGCGGGATAGGGCACCGCGGCCGAGAGCTCGGCGAGGCGGTCCACAGTCAGCACAATGACCCAGGCGTCATAGCCGAATTCACGCCGCAGCACCGTTTCCACCATGCCTTTGACCTCTGTCGGCTCCTTGGCTGCAGTTACGACGGCATTCCCGCTCGCTAGCAAAGTCCTTACGTCGCGCAGTCCTGTCTGTTCCAAGGTGGCCCGAAGGTCTGCCATTTTCATAGTTACACCGCCCACGTTGACACCCCGCAGCAGCACTGCATACCTGGTTGGTAAAACGTTCATGCGCCGAGGGTACTCCGGCCCGCAGCCGCCGTGCAGCATAATTGAATTCCGGGCACTAACAGGGCAAAGGAAACAGGTTCGTGGCAAAGCACCCTCAACAAGTAGCGGAACTCGGCGAAGGGGAATTGCTTTCACGAATCTTTCCCCGCTTGGGCGGCGCCCGGATGCCGCTAGGCCCCGGGGACGACGCAGCGGTGCTGGCAGCTCCTGACGGACGGACTGTGATTTCCATAGACACCCTGGTTCAGGACCAGGACTTCCGGCTGCAGTGGCCGGGCGGCTACAGCACCACGGGCTACGACGTCGGCTGGAAGTGCGCCGCGCAGAATCTTTCCGACATCAACGCAATGGGCGCCGTGCCCACGTCATTGGTGGTCAGCCTGACCCTGCCAGCAGATACACCGGTGAGCTGGGTCGAGGACCTGGCCGACGGCCTTTCCGCTGCCCTGCGGGCGCTCGGCGCCGAGCAATGTTCCGTGGCAGGCGGCGACCTTGGCCGGGGCAACCAGCTTGTGGTTACAGCTGCTGTCACCGGAGACCTGGAGGGCCGGGATCCTGTGCTCCGCTTGGGTGCCCAGCCCGGGGATGTCCTGGCTGTGAGCGGTGTGCTGGGAGAAGCCGCAGCGGGGTTGGCGCTGCTGGAAAGTTCGTTGGTGTACGCAGAGCTGAGCGGTTGGGAACGGGCTCTCACCGCAGCGCAGTCCCGTCCCTGCCCGCCGTTGGCTGCCGGGCCGGCAGCAGCCAAAGCGGGTGCCCACGCCATGATGGACATTTCCGACGGGCTGGTCCGCGACGCCGGACGCTTGTGCGACGCCTCCGGGGTTCGCGTTGACCTGGATGCGGATGTACTGAAGCAGGAAGGTGCTCCGCTCGCGGACACAGCGGCGAAACTGGGTACTGACCCTTTGCAATGGGTACTGGGCGGGGGAGAGGACCACGGGCTCCTGGCAGCATTCGCTCCGGAACGGGTGCTTCCCCGGGGATTCCGGCGTGTGGGTACGGTGCTGCCAAGGTTGGAAGAGCAGGGGATGGTCACAATAGGCGGAGAGCCGCCCTCCGCCGCCGGCTGGGATCACTTCGCCGGCTGAGACTTACTCCAGCAGATGCCGTTCCCGCACCTTGCGGGCAAGCGTTACCAGCTGCTCACGGCTCAGGTCCGGCAGGCGCTCCAGCTCGCTGACGAACTCCCGAAGGCTCTCTTTCGCCCGAGTACGCAGCAGGGCGTTGTAGAACCCGACGATCACGCCGGTGGCCAGGGCCACGACCAGGATGCCGTAGAGGGAGACCACCACGGTGATCAGCCGTCCCACAACGCTCACAGCCACAAAATCCCCGAAGCCGATGGTGGTGAACGAAACGAACAGGTACCAGAACGCGTCGCCAACACGGGGGATTGCGGGTTCGAACAGCGGCAGCAGCAGGGCTGCGCAAGCGTAGACGGCGAGGAAGCCGTAGAAAATGACGTCAGCGCCAGTGACGCGGATGATGTTCCAGAGGACGCGCAACCGTTTCATGGCCGCTCCTTTGAGCCCGGGCTTCCCACGATAGGCCGACGGCGGCTCAGTCGGTATTGGTTCGCAGTGCTTCGGTGAGCTGCTGGGCAGCTTTGGAAACCACTTCTGCGTGGATGCGTCCGGGCTGGCGGGTCAGTCGTTCGATTGGTCCGGAGATGGACACGGCTGCAATCACACGGCCCGAGGGTCCGCGGACCGGTGCCGAGACTGACGCTACGCCCGGTTCCCGCTCGCCCAGGCTTTGGGCCCAGCCGCGCCGCCGAACGCCGGCAAGCACAGTGGGTGTAAACCGGGCATTCTGCAGGCCTTCGAGCAACCGGTCGTGGTCTTCCCAGGCCAGAAGTACCTGGGCTGCGGAACCAGCCTTCATGGACAGCTGGGTTCCAACCGGAATGGTGTCCCGCAGGCCTATCGGCCGCTCAGCGGAGGCAACGCATACCCGCCACTCTCCCTGGCGCCGGAAAACCTGCGAACTTTCGCCGGTAGCATCCCGCAGGGCCAGCAGCACCGGGCCGGCGGAGGCGATGAGGCGGTCCTCTCCGGCAGCAGACGCCAGCTCCACCAGCCTGCTGCCCAGGACGAACCGCCCCTGAATATCCCGTCCCACCAGCCTGTGGTGCATCAGGGCCAGGGCCAGCCGGTGCACGGTGGGCCGGGCCAGCCCGGTGGCAGCCACCAGCTGGGCCAGGGTAGTGGGGCCGGCTTCCAGTGCGTCCAGCACCATTGCCGCCTTGTCGATGACTCCCACGCCGCTTGAATTGTCCATAGAATGATATTGCCGTCTCAATATCTGAGATGCAAGCTGAAAAACTGGCGGGGCTGCGGTCAATGCTGGTTGTCTTAAAAACATCAGAATTCCGCAGGAGCCGGCACCATGCCGGGGACTGCGCCGGGCGAGGAGCAGATGGCATGGCAGAACACACAGCGGGCAGGACGCTCGCGGAGAAGGTGTGGGACGAGCACGTAGTTTCCAAGGGCACCGACGGTGCGCCCGATCTGCTCTATATTGACCTTCACCTGGTTCATGAGGTCACCTCTCCGCAGGCATTCGAGGGACTGCGGCTGGCCGGACGCAAGCTGCGCCGGCCGGACCTGACCATTGCCACGGAAGACCACAACACCCCCACCCTGGCGATCGACAAGCCCATCGCGGACCCAGTCAGCCGCACGCAGATTGAGACGCTGCGAGCCAACTGCGCCGAGTTTGGGGTGCGGCTGCACCCGCTGGGCGACGCCGAGCAGGGCATTGTGCACGTGGTGGGCCCGCAGCTGGGCCTGACCCAGCCCGGACTGACCGTTGTCTGCGGCGATTCCCACACCTCCACCCACGGTGCGTTCGGAGCGCTGGCCATGGGCATTGGCACCTCCGAGGTGGAGCATGTGATGGCGACCCAGACGTTGTCACTGAAGCCGTTCAAGACCATGGCCATCAACGTTGAGGGCACGCTGAAACCGGGCGTAACGTCCAAGGACATCATTCTGGCAGTCATCGCCAAGATCGGTACCGGCGGCGGCCAGGGGTACGTCCTGGAGTACCGCGGATCGGCCATCCGCTCGCTGTCCATGGAAGCACGCATGACCATCTGCAACATGTCCATTGAAGCCGGTGCGCGCGCGGGCATGGTCGCTCCTGACGAGACGACGTTCGCCTACCTCAAGGACAAGCCGCACGCGCCGCAGGGCGCGGACTGGGATGCCGCCGTCGAGCACTGGAAGTCCCTGGTGACCGACGAGGACGCCGTGTTCGACGAAGAGGTATTCCTCGACGCCAACGAACTTGAGCCCTTTGTCACCTGGGGCACCAACCCCGGCCAGGGTGTTTCCCTCTCTGAATCCGTTCCCTCGCCGGAGGACTTCGGTGACGAGAACGCCAAGGCAGCCGCTGAGCGCGCACTGGAGTACATGGACCTGGCCGCCGGAACGCCCATGAAGGACATCCGGGTGGACACCGTGTTCCTGGGCTCCTGTACCAACAGCCGAATCGAGGACCTGCGCATCGCGGCGGACATCATCCGCGGGCGGCAGAAGGATCCGAACGTGCGGATGATGGTGGTTCCCGGCTCCGCCCGGGTCCGTCTGGAAGCCGAAGCCGAGGGCCTGGACCGGGTCTTCAAGGAGTTCGGAGCGGAATGGCGCTTTGCCGGCTGCTCGATGTGCCTGGGCATGAACCCGGACCAGCTGGAACCGGGGGAGCGCTGCGCCTCGACCTCCAACCGCAACTTTGAAGGCCGGCAGGGAAAGGGCGGACGCACGCACCTGGTGTCCCCGGTAGTGGCAGCAGCCACCGCTGTGCGCGGCACCCTGAGCTCGCCGTCGGACCTTGACCCCCTGCCCGGTGCAGCCGCCGGTTCCACCGCTACCGCTGCCGCCTAGGAGAGAATCATGGAAAAGATCACCACCCATACCGGAATCGGCGTTCCACTGCGGCAGAGCAACGTGGACACGGACCAGATCATCCCCGCCGTGTACCTCAAGCGCATCACCCGCACAGGTTTCGAAGATGCCCTGTTCGCCGGCTGGCGCAAGAACCCCGAGTTCATCCTGAACCAGGAGCCGTTCAACGCCGGTTCCGTACTGGTCGCAGGACCGGACTTCGGTACCGGGTCTTCCCGTGAGCATGCTGTCTGGGCACTGAAGGACTACGGCTTCCGGGCTGTGCTCTCCTCCCGGTTCGCAGACATCTTCCGCGGCAACTCCGGCAAGCAGGGCCTGGTGGCAGCCCAGGTTGCCCAGGACGACATCGAGCTCATCTGGAAGGTGCTCGAAGAATCCCCGGGCACTGAAGTCACCGTCGATCTGCAAGCCCGTACCGTGATTTGCGGCACGGTGACGGCCCCGTTCCAGATTGACGACTACACCCGCTGGCGCCTGCTGGAAGGCCTGGACGACATTGGGCTGACCCTGCGGCATGAGGAAGAAATCACAGCTTTCGAAGCGCGCCGGCCTGCCTTCAAGCCCACTACGCTTCCGGCGCGGACCTAGGCACCCTCCGGTTTCTGCCAGGGGCAGCTACCGCAGTAGTATTGATGGGCCTTCCCGTTCAGGGGAGGCCCATCAGTTTTCCCGCTCCCGAGGCCGGGCTGTGCCTTTTCAAGCGCCGTGCCGGCGGCCCCGTTATTTCGGGATAGGCAGGCTTGCTCCTATGCTTGGGATGCAGTCTCTTATGGCCTCGGGGGCAATATAAAACGAAAGAAACAGGTGTTCATGGGCAGCGTTCTAACCATCCGTGGTGGTGTACCCCTCACAGGCAAAGTACCGGTCCGCGGGGCGAAGAACCTGGTTCCCAAAGCCATGGTTGCCGCACTGCTGGGGAACACTCCTTCCCTGCTGCGCAACGTCCCGGAAATCAAGGACGTAGACGTTGTCACGTCACTCCTGAGGCTCCACGGCGTAGAGGTCACGAAAGATCCCGTTACCGGTGATCTGCTCATGGATCCGCAGAACGCGAAAACGGCTGCGTCACGGGACATTGATGCCCACGCCGGTGACTCCCGCATCCCGATCCTGCTGTGCGGACCCCTGATGCACAGTATTGGCGAGGCTTTTATCCCGGACCTGGGCGGCTGCAAGATCGGCGACCGGCCGATTGACTACCACCTGCAGATGCTGCGGAACTTTGGTGCCCTGGTGGAGAAGCGTCCCGGCGGTATTTCCATCTCCGCGCCCAAGGGTCTCAAGGGTGCCAAGCTCGAGCTGCCGTACCCCTCCGTCGGTGCCACCGAGCAGGTCCTGCTCACCGCCGTCCGTGCCGAAGGCATCACAGAGCTGAGCGGTGCTGCAGTCGAACCCGAAATCCTGGACCTCATCGCTGTCCTGCAGAAGATGGGTGCGATCATCACCGTCCAGACGGACCGCGTGATCCGTATTGAAGGCGTTCCTGAGCTCACCGGCTATAACCACCGGGCGCTGCCGGACCGCAATGAAGCCGCCTCGTGGGCTTCCGCTGCCCTGGTCACCAAGGGCGACATCTATGTGGAGGGCGCCAACCAGCAGGACCTCACGGCGTTCCTGAATATCTACCGCAAGATCGGCGGCGCATTCGACGTCGACGACGACGGCATCCGCTTCTACCACCCCGGCGGCAAGCTGAATCCGCTGGTCTTGGAAACCGATGTACATCCGGGCTTCATGACCGACTGGCAGCAGCCCCTCGTCGTCGCCCTGACCCAGGCCGAGGGCGTTTCGATCGTGCACGAGACGGTCTACGAGAACCGTTTCGGCTTTACTGATGCCCTGATCCGGATGGGAGCTAACATCCAGGTGCACCGTGAGTGCCTGGGCAGCATTCCCTGCCGCTTTGGCCAGCGTAACTTCCTGCATTCCGCCGTGATCTCCGGGCCGGTACAGCTCAAGGGAGCGGACGTGGACATTCCGGACCTGCGTGGAGGGTTCAGCCACCTTATTGCTGCCCTCGCAGCCGAGGGTACGTCCCGGGTCACCGGCGTCGAACTGATCAACCGCGGCTACGAACATTTCCTGGACAAACTCGCGGGCCTGGGTGCGGACTTCGACGTCACGGACGGGAAGTAAGCTTCCGCCCATGAGCGAATCGAGAAAGTCACGGACCACGTTCACCATCCTGGCGGCCGTGGTCCGTCCGGCCATGAACCTCATGCTGGGGCGTCGCTGGGAAGGGATGGAGAACCTGCCCAAGGACACTGGGTTCATCGCCTGCCCCAACCACGTGACTGAGATCGATCCGCTGGTAGTCGGCCACTTCTTCTACAACCAGGGCATGCTGCCCCGGTACCTGGCAAAGGCCTCCCTCTTTAAGGTGCCTGTTCTGGGCCCGGCGCTCCGCGCCACTAACCAGGTGCCCGTTCAGCGCGGCGGGGCAGGAGCGGCTGCCTCGCTGGACGGAGCGCAGGCAGTAATCGACGCGGGCGGCGCGCTGATTGTGTATCCCGAGGGAACGCTTACCCGCGATCCTGATCTGTGGCCCATGAAGGGACGAACCGGTGCTGCACGGCTGGCCCTCCAGACGGGAGCGCCGGTGATACCGGTGGCCCACTGGGGTGCCCAGGACCTGCTTCCGAGATACGGCAAGATGCTGCACCTGTTTCCCCGCAAGCGCGTTCGCGTCCTGGTGGGCAAACCGGTGGACCTATCTGACCTGCGCGGAGTTCCGCTCACCAAAACAGTGCTGGAAGAGGCCACGGAACGGATCATGGCCGAGCTGACGTCCCTGGTAGCGTCGCTGCGCGGGGAAACTGCCCCTGCCGAGCGCTGGGATCCGGCCCGTAAGGGGCAGAAGTCAGTTGGACGGGGTTACGACCCGGAAACGGAGAAGAAAAAGTGACAGCCGCAGCGCTTCCGGCAAAGGTAGCCGTTCTTGGAGCCGGCAGCTGGGGTACAACGTTTGCCAAGATCGCTGCGGACTCCGGGGCAGCCCGAAAGACGGACGTGCTCATCTGGGCCCGCCGGCCCGAGGCAGCCGAGGAAATCAACGAGTCCCGCCGTAACACCAGGTACCTCAAGGAAACCGTCCTGCCCGCGAACCTGCGGGCCTCCGCAGACGCCGCAGAAGTTCTCGACGGAGCGCAGCTTGTTGTCCTGGCCGTTCCGGCGCAGACCCTGCGGCAGAGGCTGCGCGAATTCAAGGACCTCTTTCCAAAAGACGCAGTCATCCTGTCCCTGATGAAGGGGCTGGAAGTAGGCACTGACGCCCGGATGAGCACGGTTATCGCCGAGGAACTGGACTGGCCGCAGGAACGGATTGCCGTGCTCTCCGGTCCGAACCTTGCCATGGAAATCGCGAGGGAAGAACCAACTGCCTCAGTAGTGGCGTGCTCGGACATCGGGGTTGCCGGATGGATCGCTGCAGCCTGCACAGCCCCGTACTTCCGTCCGTACACGAACACGGATGTGATCGGTACGGAGATCGGTGGAATCGTCAAGAACGTGATCGCCCTGGCCGTGGGCATCTGCGAAGGCAAGCAGATGGGGGACAACACCAAGGCCTCAGTGATGACCCGCGGGCTGGCCGAGACTACCCGCCTGGCGGTGGCACTGGGCGGAAAGACCGAGACTCTCTTTGGGCTTTCCGGTATGGGCGACTTGATCGCCACGTGCTCCTCTTCTCTCTCGCGGAACCACACCGCGGGCCGGCTCCTGGCCCAGGGGCTGACCCTGGATGAAGTAACCGAGACCATGGCCCAGACAGCGGAAGGCATCAAGTCCGCCCAGGCGGTACTGGACCGTGCCACCCAGCTGGGCGTCTACATGCCCATTACCGAGAACGTCGTTGCAGTGCTGCAGGGCGCCATTTCGGTAGACGAACTGGGCCCGCGCCTGCTGGCCCGCGAACTCAAACCCGAAGGTGTACACGCATCATGAGCGTCCAGCCCGTTTCCCCCGACGGCGGCTCCAAGCCGCGCGTAGCCGTTCTTTTCGGCGGACGGTCCAGCGAACATTCGGTCAGCTGCGTGACCGCAGCCGGAGTGCTGGAGGCGATCGACCACAGCAAGTACGACGTCGTTCCCATCGGCATTGCCCGCAACGGCCAGTGGTCCCTTGCCTCCGTGGACCCGGAGCAGTGGTCCCTGCGCTCTGAAGCCCTGCCTGAAATTACCGCCGGACCGGAGTCGGTCGTTATCTCCAGCGATGGTGCCTCCCAGGAGCTCGTCTCCCATGCACCCGATGCGATGCCGCGCTCCCTGGGGCGAATCGACGTCGTGCTGCCGCTGCTGCACGGCCCGTTCGGCGAGGACGGCACTCTTCAGGGGCTGCTGGAGATGGCAGACATCCGCTACGTCGGAGCCGGTGTGCTGGCATCAGCAGTAGGGATGGACAAGCACTACATGAAGGTGGTCTTCGAGTCCGCCGGCCTGGCTGTGGGGCCCTACGAGGTTATTACCGACCGGCAGTGGAACCAGGATCCCGACACCTGCCTGGAACGTGGTTCCCGGCTGGCGTTCCCGCTGTTCGTCAAGCCGGCGCGTGCCGGCTCTTCCATAGGCATTACCCGGGTGGCCGACCCCACGGGCCTGCGCGCCGCCGTCGAAACTGCACGGCAGCACGATCCCAAGGTGATCATTGAAGCAGGCATTATCGGCCGTGAAATCGAGGTAGCCGTGCTGCAGGGCCGAGGACACGACGATCCGCGCACCAGCCAGCCCGGTGAGATCGCCGTAACCCACAATGGCCACGAATGGTACGACTTCGAGGCGAAGTATGTTGACGGTGCTGCTGCGGAACTGAGCTGCCCGGCAGACCTGCCCGACGACATCACCACCCGGGTGCGCGAACTGGCCGCCGTGGCCTTTGAAGCAGTGGGTGCCGAAGGTCTGTCCCGAGTGGACTTCTTCTACACACCGGACGGCAGCCTGATCATCAACGAGATCAACACCATGCCCGGGTTCACTCCGATCAGCATGTACCCGCAGATGTGGGCCAAGTCCGGGCTGCCGTACACCGAGCTGATCGACGAACTCATTTCCCTGGCGCTCGAACGTCCCACGGGCCTGCGCTAAGGCAAAGCGGCTGCTCGGTCAGCCCGGCAGGTCGACGTCGTTGGTGCTTACACACTCGCGGGTCTGGTCAATCCGCGAGACGGCGTTTTCGAGTTCCACGAGCACCGTGGAGGACGCCACCTTTTCGGTGTCGATCAGGACTTCTACGGCGGGGTCACGGCCATAGGTCGTGGCCGTCCAGAGGTTGCCCTCTTCACGCAGTACCCAATCCACACCGTTTACTGTTGCGCAGGCATCGGTGGTTGGTCCGGGAACCGGGACACCGCAGCGCACAATGATCTCCGCAGGACTGCCCCAGGCGGAAGTAGCCTGGCTGGTGGTCTCACGCTGGTCTGCACCTGCAAGGTTTTCCGGCAGCGCCACCATCACAGGGGCACAATCCGGGTTAGCGGCATCAGGCGCGGCTTCCACATCAGCTGCAGGAGTGCAGCCGGTCAAGACTGCGGCGAGGACCAGGGCGCCGGCGGAAACGGCTGCCGGGAAGAATTTCATGTTTCAAGGGTATCCGGAGGGGCAGGTGCCCACGGAATCAGCGGCCGTGGATAGCGGGGGAGAGGTTGTACGGGAACGGAAGGATGTCCTAGTAAACTTCTCAGCACGGGGGGCCGGAATGAGAGGAAAGCCTTGACAGATCTCTTTTCGGAGAACCGAGAGCACGCCGAGCGGAAGCGCCGTCCAGTGCTCAAGACGGTCTTGGTTATGGCCACAATCGTCCTGATCGCGGGCCTGGCCGCCGGCGGTTATCTGTACAGCCTGGCGCGCACTTTCGACTCGGGGGCGGCAACTATTCCGCTCTCCAGCGGTAACGCTCCGCCAAAAACCTCGGATGCCGAAGACACTGTGAACATCCTGGTCCTGGGCAGTGACAGCAGGGAGCCCGGGGCAGCCGCCAGATCGGATGCCCTGATGCTGCTGCACATTCCGGGCGACCGGCAGGGTATCTACGCCGTATCCATAATGCGGGATACCTGGACCACCATTCCGGGCCACGGCGAGTACAAGATCAACGCCGCCATGGCCCTGGGCGGGGTCCCATTGGTTGTAGATACTGTCCAGGACATGTTCGGAGTGCCGATCGACCATGCGGCCGTCATCGACTTTGAGGGGTTCAAGGACCTCACCACCGCGCTGGGCGGGGTGAGCATTCAGAACCCTGTCGCTTTCCAAGCGACAGGAGAAGGCGCAGCGTACTTTCCTGCGGGGACCGTGACGGTGGAGGGCGCGCCGGCGCTCGAGTACGTCCGCGAACGCTATGCTTTTGATGACGGGGATTACCAGCGGGTGCGGAACCAGCAGGCTTTCCTGCACGGGCTTCTGTCGAAGCTCATCTCCACTGAGACCCTTGGTGACCCCGTCAAGCTGCACGGGGCAATCGCGTCCATCTCGCCGTACCTGAGCGTCGACGAGGGGCTGACCGGCCTCCGGGTAGGAACGCTGGCGCTGGAACTGCGCAGCGTACGCTCCGGCGACATCGAGATGTTCACCCTCCCCAACGCTGGAGTGGGTACCTCTGCGGATGGCCAGTCGATCGTATTGCCCGATGCAACCGCGGCCGGGGAACTTGCCGAGGCACTGAAAACCGATACTGTGGCTCAGTATGCCGCCGGTCTGAATGGAGAATAACTAGGATGAGCAGCTCCAGGAGCCGACGCCTGCGCAGTGCCGCGGTAGCTGCCGTGCTAATAGCCGGATCGAGTGCGGTACCGGCGTTCGCCGTCGAAGGAGAACAGCCGCCGGCTGTCGTGGAGCCTGTACCGGAGACTCCCGTTGACGAGACCACTCCCGCTGATCCGGCACCGAATCCCGAACCGGTTGTGCCCGCACCGGGAACTTCAGCTGTGCCTGCCCCCGCTCCTGCTCCTGCCCCCGGCCCGACTCAGACAACGATCCAGCGCGACCCATTTGCGGGTTATGAAGTCCACCCCGGCACCGGGTATTTGATCGAGCCCGGAACCAACAACCTGGTCGACGCCAATACCGGGCTCTACACAGACCTCAGGTGGGATCCCGTAACGGACACCGTGAGCAATGTTTTCGACGCCGGGCAGGGGAGCGCGGTGCCCAGCCCGTCACCCACTGAATCTGCTGGCCCAGCCGTAGTGCCATCGGGTAGGGCGTCGTTCACAGCCACGAAAGCGGCTTCGCTCTCCCCGTCCGCAAGTCCTTCAGAAGCAGTTACGGCTGCTGACCGTGCCAGCTCCGCCGCCGAAACGAACTGGAGCACCCACTGGCTAACTCGGACGTTAATGTTCCTGCTTCTGGCAGGTGCAGGTGTTCTTTATTACATCAAGCTTCAAAAGGGCACTCCCGGCATAGGCAAAACCGACTAGGGTCAAATCGTTAGGTAGACTTACCTCTGTTTGATAGGGGGCGGCGTCTTACGCGCCCTCGGATTCTGGGGGACGACATGCGTGCACAGCTGCTGACGCATTCATATTTGCCGGAGAACAGTCCGCCGCAACGCCGCTGGACCCAGCTCATCCGCACGTTCCGGGAACTTGGATGGGACGTAGAAGTCATCGCCCCCGTTGCACATTCGTCCGGGCGGCGGACCCTTCCGAGGAAGGAAGCGGGCCGTGCGTTTCGCAAGGATAGGGGACGTCATGGGGAGACCATCCGCCGGGCCCCGTACCTTTATCACCGCACCACCCGCCTGGGGCGGTTCGCCGACCAGTGCTTTTCGGCCACCTGCAGCGTGCTAGCAGCACTCATGGGCCCTAAGCCCGACGTCGTGATAGCCACCGTACCTTCACTGCCTATTCTCGGCGCTGGATTTGCCGTGGCAAAGCTGCGAGGCGTCCCCTTTGTTGCCGATATGCGGGATGCGTGGCCGGACATTGCCCGTGACGCCCGGCTGGTGCAGGGCAGCGCCAAGAGCCTTGCTGAAAGAGCGATCGTTGCCATCCAGCAGCGAGCTGAACTTATTGTCACCGTGACCTATGGTTTTGCCCAGACACTGCGGGACCGCGGACTGAAGAATGTGGCAACCATAAGCAACGGCATCGACACCGCGAGCAGGGAACTGCTGCCGCCTCCTCCCGCGGAAGCGGACCGCCTGCAAGTGCTATATCTGGGCAATCACGGCGAAAGCCAGCGGCTGGAGACAGTCATCAGGGCCGCTGCGCAGGCAGACGACACCGTCCGGCTGACCATGGTCGGGCAGGGTGTGCACCGTCGAAAGCTCAAGGCACTCGCTGAAGCGCTGGGAGCGCCAGTCGAATTCCACGAACCAGTCCGAGGCATAGACGCAGTTATGAGCTATTACCGCAGGGCGGACACCTGTGTCATCTCACTGCGGGATGACTGGAAGTCCTTTGAGACGACGATTCCTTCCAAGACCTACGAGGTGCTGGCTGTCGGACGGCACGTCACCGGCATTGTGCTGGGAGAAGCCCGGGAGATCATTGAAGAGTCGAAGGCTGGAGACGTCGTGCGGTCCGACCCAGCTGATATAGCAGCACTCTGGAAAGAACTTGCCCAGGATCGCAGCCGCCTGCTCACTGGGTCCTCCGGTCGGGACTGGGTGGAGGCCAACGCCAATGTCGAGAGCTTGGGCCGGGCTTATGTTGAGCTCCTGACATCCGTTGTCTCGGGGAACCGCAGCACCAAATGAACTCCACCAGGATCTTGAACAACTTGTCACTCGCCGCATCCACGGTTGTCGAACACCTTGGAGATGACCCGGCCATGCTTGCGCTGCAGCTCTCGCGGCGTCTGCCGGCTCGCTCGGTGCGGCCGGTAGCGGCGGCTGCCGCGGCAGCGCCGGGTGTCTTCCTGCCGGCATTGGTAGACTTGATCCGTGGACGGAAGAACGACCTCGAAGCCAGGCTGACTGGGGCGGCAGCAGCGGTGCCTTCGCACCGTCTGGCTGTGCGGCTCGCAGACGTGGCGGTGGCGGCTGGCCTGCCGGAACTCGCAGAGAAGATTCTGGCTGAGACCCCTATGCGGGTTAAGGGCCGGCCCGCAGTTGAGGCAAGACTCTGCTGGTACCAAGGCGACATGTCGGGCGCACTTTCGGTCCTGGACCAGGGAACCGGAACGCGCTCCGAGCGCCGACTCCGATCCCGTCTCGCGAGCGAACTGAGTGTTTTCGATGGCTGGGCCCCCACACTTGCCAAAGTCCAGGGGTTCAGTTCAGAGCCGAAATCAGTCCTGCATCTGCTAACAAACTCGCTGCCGGCAACCGGCAGCGGCTATGCCCAGCGGTCGCAGTCATTGTTGCACGCACAACATAAGCGCGGCTGGAAGGTCCATGCAGTCACCCGGCTCGGTTACCCGGTTCAGGTGGGCAGCGTCTGGGCACCTGCTCTTGAGGTGCTCGACGGCGTCACCTACCACCGCCTGCTGCCTAGCAGGTTGCCCAACGGCATGGCCGCCCGGTTGCAGCTGCAGACGGAGGCGGTCCTGCGACTGGCACTGGAAGTGAAGCCCGCAGTGCTGCATACCACCACACACTTTGTGAACGGACTCGTGGCGCAGACGGTCGCCGAAGCGCTGAACATTCCATGGGTATACGAGGTGCGTGGGCAACTGGCTGATACCTGGGCGTCAGCACGGGGCGAGGAAGCGCGGCGGAGTGAGCGTTACCGAAAGTTCATTGCCCGGGAAGCCGAGACAATGCGTGCTGCCGGAGCGGTGGCAACGCTCGGGCAGGCTATGCAGAGCGGTGTTGTCGCCGCAGGGGTACCGCAGGAAGACATCTTTCTCCTGCCGAACGCGGTCGGCGAAGACTATCTTGCTGAACCACTCGAGCAGGCCGCTGCCCGGGAACGCCTCGGCCTGCCCGTAGGAGGGCAGTTCATCGGAACGGTCAGCAGCCTGGTCGAGTACGAAGGGTTGGATGATCTACTGCGTGCCTTCGCTGTCCTGGCGCCTCAGGTCCCTAATGCCACGTGTTTGATTGTGGGTGATGGAGCCGCTGCACCGGGCCTGAAACGGCTGGCCTCCGGACTTGGAATCGCGGAAAGAGTCGTCTTTACTGGCCGTGTTCCGAGGGAGAAAGCCCATCTGTACCATCAGGCGATGGATGTTTTCGTGGTGCCGCGCAAAGATCTGCCCGTGACACGGGCTGTTACTCCTCTGAAACCTGTCGAAGCGCTGGCATCGGCACGTCCCGTGGTCTTCAGCGATCTTCCGGCGCTTCACGAAGTCGTGAGGGCCGGAGTTGACGGACGCGCAGCCCCTCCGGAGAACCCCGCGAGCCTTGCCAGGATTCTGCAGGAGGTCCTCGAAGACGATGCGGCCCGGGCATTGATGGGAAATGCAGGACGTCAGCACACGGTAGCCACACGAACCTGGTCATTACTGGCCGAGACAACGATAAAGAGGTACATGGAATTGGGATCCAGCTTATGAGTCAGGAAACCAAGATCGAGATGGGCGCCAAGAATGTGCCCGTCAGAGTGGATTTGAGGGTACTCGCGAGGGTCGGTGCAAAACCGGGGCTGATCGACTACTTGATTTCCCTTTGGAACTACCGCCACTTTATGGTCTACGACGCACGGGCACGGGTCCAGAGCGGTAATAAGCGGGATCGATTGGGGAGCGCCTGGCTCCTCCTCGATCCGCTGCTCAACGGTATCGGTTACTTTCTCATCTTTGGGCTGCTCCTGGGAGCCAGCCGAGGGGTGGAGAACTTCATCGGGTTCCTGATCCTCGGTGTCTTCCTCTTTCAAATGAGTTCGAGGGCCGTAGTTAGCGGGGCCCGTGTTATCCCTTCAAACCGCAATGTTATCCAAGCCTTCAACTTTCCGCGGGCAACGCTGACGGTCGCAGTAAACATCCGTGAACTCCTTGCCAACATCCCGGTAATCATCATGATGCTCCTGATGATCCTGGTCATCGCGCCTGCTGAAGAGATCACCTGGCGTTGGCTGCTTCTTGGGCCGGCAGTAGGGCTGCAGTTCATCTTCAATCTGGGGGCGGGGCTCCTGCTGGCGCCGCTGGTGGCCAAAATAAACGACGTCGTCCATGTCGTTTCCTTCGCCATGCGGTTCTGGATGTTCGCCTCCTGCGTCATGTTTCCAATTGACCGGTATAACAGCGTTCCTGTTATCAAGGCGATCGTAGAGGCGAACCCGCTTTATCTGGTCCTCGATATTGTCCGCAGCAGTGTCCTCTACGCGCAGACGCCGGGATGGCAGAGCTGGGCCGGATTGGCAGCCTGGGCCCTGGGCACACTGATGGTCGGCATGCTCATTTTCTGGAAGGGGGAGGAGAGCTATGGCCGAGACGACTGACTTGCTCCTGCCACAAACACCTGCGGTGGTGATAGACCGAGCTTCTATGACCTATACGGTCAATTCAGATGAGAAACGCTCGTCCCCAGGAAGCGCTCTTGGACGGGTTATGCGCAAAATCTCAGGTCGGGAGTCCACTGTCAAGATTAATGCACTCAAGGAGCTGTCACTGGTCGCGTACCAGGGTGAAGCGATCGGAGTTATAGGACTAAACGGCTCAGGCAAGAGTACGCTCATGAACCTGATTTGCGGCAAGATTCAGCCGACCACTGGCGCCATATATGCTTCTTCGACTCCCATAATGCTAGGAGTTTCAGCAGCTCTTGTTCCTGACCTGTCGGGAGCGCACAACGTGATCCTTGGTTGTTTGGCAATGGGCCTGACCAAGGCGCAAATCGCCGATCGGCACGAAGCCATCATGGAACTGGCGGGCCTGGGCAGTTCCATCAACCTGCCCATGCGGTCTTATTCAGCCGGCATGGCTTCGCGACTTCGCTTTGCGATTGCGGCCGCCATCGATCCGGAGATCCTCATCATTGACGAGGCGCTGAATACTGGTGACGACGAGTTCCGGGGACGGACAAAGCAGAGAATGGACCAACTGCGAGAGCAGGCTGGGTGCGTCTTCCTTGTGAGCCACAGTCTAAAGACGATCCAGGACTTGTGCACCCGGGTCATTTGGATCGACAAAGGAGACCTGCTTTTCGACGGGGACACGGAAACTGCGCTGGGGTGGTACCGCAAATATACGAAAGAGCTCGCCGGAGGGGACCGTTTTGCTGCGGCGAAGATCCGCCGCCGGATGCAGAACACACTCGACACTGTCTCCATTGAGCCGCTGCAACCCGGGCGCCGGAGGTCTGTGAGGGCATGATCACGGACATGTCTGAACTTCGCCGCTCACTCTGGCATCTGAGGAAGTCAGGCTGGAGCGGATTGCAGACCAAGATCCGACGGGACAGGGCTGAGCGTGGGATTTATCGGGGATCGGCTGATGGTGCCCTCGCGTTCCAGACCGGCCGCCGTCGTCGCATTTCATTCAATCCGATGGTCGTGGACACACCTGAACCCAGGACTGGGGTCTCGGCTGCCGTGATATTGGATGATTTTTCCCTCCTGGCCTTCGGCTACGAGTGGCACCAGACGGTACTGTCCAGAGACGGGTGGGCAGATCAGATTGCTGCCAAGCAGCCTGATCTGCTCTTTGTAGAGTCGGCCTGGTCCGGAAACAAGGGTGAGTGGAAGCACCAGCTGACGGGCACCAAAAGGCCTTCTGCAAACCTCCGCGCCTTGGTTGAGGAGTGCCGCAGCCGCGATATCCCTACCGTGTTTTGGAACAAAGAGGACCCTCCGCACTACGACGATTTCCTGGAAACAGCAAAGCTGTTCGATCACGTCTTCACCAGTGATTCGAACCGGCTGGTTTCATACCGGAGGGACCTTGGCCACGACCGGGTAGCTGTTCTCCAGTTCGCCGCCCAGCCGGTCATCCACAATCCGGCTAGGCCACGTTATGGGTGGCACCTGCGTGACATCGCTTTTGCCGGCATGTACTTTGCCCACAAATACCCTCAGCGGCGCGAACAGATGGACGTCCTCCTGGGAGCAGCGGAACAGATCAGCGCGCAGTTGCCAATTGGCCTGGAAATCTTCTCCCGGCACGCTGAGGCAGACGACAACTATAAGTTTCCAGCTCCGTACGATGGGCGGGTGGTCGGGAGCCTGCCCTATGACCGCATGCTTACGGCGTATAAGGCGTATAAAGCGTTCCTCAATGTCAACTCGGTGGTGGACTCTCCGAGCATGTGTGCTCGGCGGATCTTTGAAATCACTGCGTCGGGTACCAGCGTGGTCAGTACTCCAAGTGCGGCACTGACCCAGCTGTGGGACAACGATGAACAGTTCATCGTGTCCGACCGTGCAGAAGCTGCTCAAACCCTAAGCGCCCTGATGCGTAATCCGGAGTTGTCCTCCAGACAACTGCATCTGGCGCAGCGGCGGATTTGGGCAGAGCACACGTATGCCCATCGGGCGGAGACGGTTCTTCGCCTGGCCGTGCCGGAAAAAGCCCAGGCAGTGAGGTTACCCAGTGTGTCCCTGCTTGTGTCCTCCAACCGGCCCCACCAGCTGGAACACGTTTTCAGGACCGTTGGCGGATTAGTGGGCCCAGCCGCTGAGCTGGTGTTGCTTACGCACGGTTTTGATGTTGGGAAAGAGAAGATCGCGCAGTGGCAGGAGAAATACTCCGTCCCCAACCTCGTCCTCCTTCACCAAAGTGAGGATCTGTCGTTGGGCGAGTGCCTGAACCACTGCGTCAAAGCGGCAAGCGGCGATGTCCTGTCGAAGATGGATGACGACGATTACTACGGGCCGAACTATTTGCTCGACCTGGTTAACGCACTCGGGTACTCACGGGCTGACGTAGTGGGGAAACAAGCCCATTATATGTACCTCGCGGAACGCAACGCTGCGCTTCTTCGATTTGCGGAGCGTGAGCACAGGTTTACTAACATGGTGATGGGCCCCACAATCGCTGCACGGAAGGACGTGTTTGGCGACATTCCATTCCAGAGTCTCCGCACTGGTGAGGACAGTACGTTCCTCAACGATGTCATTGCGCGCGGAGGGACCATATACTCCGCCGACAAATACAACTATTTCCAGTTTCGTGGAAGCGTGAACCACGCATGGAAGGTTTCCGATGCAGAACTCCTGACATCGGGAGATATACAGTTTTTCGGCTCGCCCGAAGAACACGTAACACTTTAGGGGAAACATGAAAGAATTCAAGAGCGTAGCCGTTATCGGCCTGGGTTATATCGGCCTGCCTACGGCGGCCGTACTGGCGGGCAAAGGACTTAACGTCATCGGCGTTGACGTCAAGGAATCCTCAGTCGAAGCCATCAACCGGGGAGAGGTTCCGTTTGTCGAGCCCGACTTGGGCGAAGCAGTGTCCAAGGCTGTGTCAGCCGGTACTCTTAAAGCCACAACGGACACACCAGTGGCCGACGCCTACATCGTCGCCGTTCCGACTCCGTTCAACGCTGACCGGACTGCCGACCTCTCATACATAGAGGCAGCAGCGCGGAGCATCGCCCCCCAGCTGACGGGGGATGAGCTGGTCATTCTGGAGTCGACCTCTCCTCCCGGCGCTACGCAGCACCTAGGCGACTACCTCGTTGAGCTCCGCCCTGACCTGTCGCTGGACACCCAATCAGGAAAGCCTGTGCTCCACGTTGCACATTGTCCCGAGCGTGTGCTGCCCGGCCGGGTCATGATCGAGCTTGTCTCCAACGACCGGATTGTTGGTGGACTCACCCGCGAGGCTGCAGAAATGGCACGCGACCTTTACAGCGTTTTTTGCGAAGGGGAAATGCACGTCACGGATGCCAAGACCGCTGAAATGGCGAAATTGGTGGAAAACTCCTACCGCGACGTGAATATTGCCTTCGCCAATGAACTGTCGGTCATCAGCTCCCGCTTGGGGATCGACGTCTGGGAGCTCATCGAACTCGCCAACCACCATCCGCGGGTGAACATCCTGCAGCCCGGCCCCGGCGTCGGCGGCCACTGCATTGCAGTTGATCCCTGGTTTATCGTCGCGGCGGCTCCCGAGGACGCCAAACTCATCCGCCAGGCCCGCGAAACGAACGATGCGAAGCCGGAGTGGGTTATCGCAAAGGTCAAGGAATTGGTTGCCGGCCGCACAAACGCAACGGTGGCTGCCTTGGGTTTGGCGTTCAAAGCAGACATTGATGACCTGCGTGAGTCTCCTGCTATCTCAATTGTTGCATCGCTGAGTGAGCAGCTCCCCGAGGTCCGCTTCTCCGTAGTGGAGCCTCACGTGGAAGATTTGCCCCGAGCCCTCACGGGTCGCAGCAACGTCTGTCTAACCGCCACGAAGGATGCCATCGAGCAGGCAGATGTGGTCCTTTTGCTGGTCGATCACACAGCCTTCAAGGAACTGGACAGGGCCCTTCTGGCTGGCAAGAAGGTCATTGATACGCGTGGAGTATGGCGCTAGCCAACCAGCGGTAACGAGTCGAGCTCCAGCATTAGGACACAATGAAGTACGCAGATGAACGGCAGTCCTTCTCGGCTGCCGCGTTGGCCCGGCGCCAGAATTACCCCTCGGATATGGATGGCCTCCTGGCTCTGTATGAGGAGACGGTTGCACGCGGCCAGGAGGACGCTTTGGCGCTCCGCACGCTACAACGGGAGTTCCTCGAGGTGCGTGCCGAATCGGATCAGCTGCGTTCCGAACTGCAAACTGCCAGAAGCGAGGTCCAGCGGCTGAAGACCGAGCTGACCAAGCTGCGCCGCTCTGCGAGTCTGCGTCTCGGAAAGGCGATGCTTGCGCCGATCCGGAAGGTCCGCCCGGCTGGTCAGGCACAGTCGCTGAAGCACCCGGTCCCGCAAAACGCGGAAGGACGCACGTTGGCACAAGCACCGGGGCCTTCCGAACCGGGATGGCCCGGAGAGCAGCGCATGGAGCGGGAAATCCGGTTGGAGGAGTTGCTGTCCGATGTGCGGAAGGAACCGTCCGCGGCCAATATCCTCCGTGCCGTCGCGCATTACTACTATGTTCTCGGAGAGATTCAGGCACCAGCTGCGCTTATCCGGGAACATGCGGATGCTCTCGAATCACTGGATGCTCCTGGCCGGAGGACTGTGGAAGCAGTGCTCGGCCAGGAGCGGTTGTGGCGCAGAGAACCGGACATCGCTCCCAGACAGCCCAACGCCGGGTACCTAATTGAACGTGGGCGGGTCATGTACTGTGCCCACAGCACCGGGCACTTCAACAGCAACGGCTACTCGACGAGAACTGCTGAGCTCGTCCAGGGTTTCCTGAAGCAGGGTGTCGATGTTCGGGTGGTTGCCCGTCCCGGCTACCCCTGGGACGTGCCGGTGGACCAACCAAAACCGCCCGTGACGCGTTTTACGAGGGACGTCCTTGGCGTGGAGCACGTTTTCACCCCTGGACCTTCCTGGAGCAACCAGCCGCTGGACCGTTATTGGCTGGAAGCTGCTGACGTGTACGTGCGGGAAGCCCAGCGGGCAAGAGTCGCCGCTATTCACTCGGCTTCGAACCATGTGACAGCCCTGCCGGCGTTGCTGGCAGCCCGTCGCCTTGGTCTGCCGTTCTCCTATGAGGTACGGGGGCTGTGGGAAATTACTGAGGCCTCCGAGAAACCGGGCTGGGAAAAGTCCGAACGTTTCCAGTTGGCAAAGAGGCTAGAGACCCTTGTAGCGTCCAACGCTGACATTGTCTTTGCGATCACGGAGCAGGTCCGGGAAGAGCTGGTTCGCCGTGGGGTCGAACGGGAAAAAATCCAGCTGTTGCCAAATGGCGTGGACACTGACCGGTTTACTCCGATGCCGGCGTCGGACGAACTCCGCCTCGACCTTGGTCTGCCAACCGGTGTTCCGGTCATTGGATATGCAGGGAGTTTGGTCCATTACGAAGGACTCTCTGATCTATTGGGCGCGGTTGCCCTGCTTCGGGACCGGGGCATTGATTTCCATGCAGTCATCGTGGGAGACGGGCCAGAATTGCCGCACCTCGTGGCCCGCACTGACAGTCTGGGACTGGGGGACAGAGTTACCTTCACGGGCAGGGTTGAGGCCACCAAAGTACCTGATTACGTAAGCGTTTTCGACGTCATGCCGTGTCCCCGTCTTCGTCTTCCGGTTACCGAACTGGTTTCACCTTTGAAACCATTGGAAGCCATGGCCGCAGGGAAAGCCATGGTGCTGACCGACCTTGCACCCCTCCGTGAGTTTGCGGGCGCGGACCAGGGGCGGGCGTTGCTGGCTGAGCCGGCCAACCCGGTACCGCTGGCCGATCAGCTTGCCAAGCTTCTGACTAACAAGGCTCTTCGCGAGGAACTGGGGAAACGAGCGAGGCTTTGGGTCGTCCGGTCACGCCAGTGGGGCGACATAGCCCGGACCATGAGTGATTCGCTTTTGCCGCTTCTTCATGGCGAACAGCCTGCGCTGCCCGATCAAAGAGACCTGAAGCAGATCTCTGTCGGGGTCATAGCCGACTCCTTTACCACTGAGGGACTCCGCCCCGAAGTGCAGCTGACCGAACTGCTGCCCGGTGCCTGGCGGGACCAGCTCACGCAAAGCCCAATTGACGTGCTGCTTGTTGAATCTGCCTGGGAAGGGGTAGACGGGAAGTGGAAGCAGAAGGTCGGCTACTACGATGAGGAGCGCTTCAGCGACCTCCGCGGGATAATCGCCTTCTGTAACGAGCAGTCCATCCCAACGATCTTCTGGAACAAGGAAGATCCCGTCCACTTCAACCGGTTCAAGCGGACGGCCGAAATCTTCGACCATGTATTCACCACAGACTCTGGATGCATCGCACGGTACGCCGAGTCCAGCAGCCGCAACCGAACGGTTGCTTCGCTTCCGTTCTACTCCCAGCCAAAACTCCACAACCCTCTCCCCACCGACTACCCGTACGAACACACTGTCGCCTATGCCGGTTCGTATTATGGCGATCGGTACCCAGCTCGCTCCGCGGAGCTGGCAGCAATCCTGTCAGCAGCCAAGCCGTTTGGGCTGGCCATCTATGATCGACAGCATCTCAACGAAGACAGCCCTTATCGCTTTCCGTCCAGTCTGGGACCGTTTGTTCGAGGAGGGCTGCCTTATCTGGAAATGGTAAAGGCATACAAGGCACACCCGGTCCACGTGAACGTCAATTCCGTGGACGCCTCTCCGACAATGTTCTCCCGCCGGGTCGCGGAGATTGCCGCTTCGGGTTCCGTTGTCCTCAGTGGAAAAGGCGAAGGCGTCACGAACGTCATGGCCGGTCTGGTCCATACCGTCGCCAATTCGGAGGAAGCACACGCTGTCCTCAGCCGCTGGATGAAGAACGAAACAGTGAGACTGCGTGACGCCTGGCTTGGTTACCGGCTAATCCATCGTGGGCACACCGCTGCCCATCGCCTGGCCTATATGCTTCGCTGCGCCGGTATGGTGGTCCGTGCACCGGAACCGCCACGGTATGCGGTACGGCTCAATGACCCGAGTCCGGACGCGCTGCGTCTTTTGGCTGCTCAGACAATTAGGCCGACAGTGGTAATCATCCCTGACCACTACGCGCTGGAAGGAAGCGGCCTGGACTTCCTTACGGAGTCGGAAGCGACCCCCGCAATGCTCGAACGCCAGGGCATCCGATGGATAGGCGAGATGCCGGGGGAGGGAACGGACAGAACAGTTTTCGAAGATCTTCTGACGGCGACAACTTTCGGCGAATGGTCCGAGATCGGGATTTCCGCCGAAAACGGCAGCGGTGTCGGCGAAGGCCTGTTGCGCTATGGAACCGCTCCTGAGGGCTCCCCCAAGCTGTCATCAACGGTTCATGGAGTGGACCGGATAAACGGGAAGGTTGTATTTCGCCGGTATCCGGCGATAGATACACTCCCTGCTGCGCAGCCGCGGGTTTCCGTCAGGCAGCGACCAGACACGACCATTCTCATAGCCGGTCATGACCTGAAGTTCACCAGCGGTATCATCCGGTCCCTTGAGTCCGAGGGACATACGGTAATCCTGGATTCGTGGCAGGGGCACAATCAGCATGATGAGGAGCTCAGCAGACAAAAGCTGTCCAAGGCTGATGTTGTATTCACAGAGTGGACGCTGGGAAACGCGGTTTGGTATTCCAAGAACCTGCACGAGCATCAGCGCCTGGTGTCGCGGTTCCATTCCCAAGAACTTTTCACTGATTATCCAAAGATGATAAACACGGACCGGGTCGAGAAGTTCATCTTTGTTGGGGAGCACGTGAAGAACATCGCCGTAAGGGATTTGGGTATATCCCTGGCGAAGTCGATTGTTCTGCCTAACCCGGTGGAGGCACTGGAATTGGCCGTGCCCAAGGATGATGACGCGCGGTTCACTTTGGGCCTAGTGGGGATAGTGCCGGCCCAGAAAGGTTTGGACAGGGCTCTGGATCTGCTGGCAGCGCTTCGTGCCGTCGATCCGCGTTACCGGCTCCGCATCAAGGGCAAACGGCCCGAAGACTACACCTGGATGAGTGCAAGGCCCGACGAAATGGCGTATTACGAGTCCCAGTACCAGCGCATCGAAGCCGATGCCTTGCTCCGCGGAGCCGTCACCTTTGACGGGCATGGCCCTGACATGAGCCGATGGTACCGCGATATCGGTGTGGTCCTCTCAGTCAGCGAATTCGAGTCTTTTCATATGACCCTTGCTGACGGGGGAGCCAGCGGCGCCGCACCTGTGAGCTTGGCTTGGCCTGGCTCGGACCAGATCTACCCCGACTCGTGGCTGTTCCCATCCGTGCCCGAAATGGCGGCGTACATACTTAGGGCGACCAGAACCACCGAGGAATGGAAGCGCCACGGTGCTGAGGCGAGTTCGTGGGTCAGCGAGCACTTGTCTTCAAAGAAGGTGCTGCCTGCGCTAACCAGCGTCATCTTGGGTGACCACCAGGCATGAGGGTCCGGGGCATCGCGCAGGCAACATTTGGGGCGCTCGGGGAAATGGCCGCCCGGCGTATCTTGACCCGTCCTTTAACCGGGAGGTCTAATCCCGATGATGGTTGGAGTGCGAATCAAACCGACGCCGGCTACACGGTCAGGGCAACCACCGAAGGCAGATCCTTCAGTCTCTCCTGGACTATTCCCAAGCCCTATGATGTCGAAGTGCACGGACATTCATTCGTCCTCCTGGACAGGAAAAGGGCACACCTTGGCGAAATACGAATAGAGGCGGACGGGCCCGCAACGCTCGCAGGGGACCGGCCAGGCAACCGGTCATCTCGTGTTCTGAGGCAGCAGCAAAGAGTCACGTTGACTGCGTGCACCGATCTAAGACTGCATGTTCAAAACAAGGAAGGTCTTCTCGTACCCCGCGGTGTCTCGAGCCCGGCTGCAGGTTGGGCGGTATGGCAGGGGGAGCGTCACCTCACGTATTTGCTGGAAGAGCCTGTCTCGGGAGCGGGACGCTCCAAATTATGTGTAGCGTTTTCGGCGATAGGCGCTCCGTACGACTTCACCTATAACTACCGCTCATCCCTAAAGAACGTGGACGCCTATCGGCTGTATATTCTCGACAACTTCGGGTCCCAGGGCTCGTACTATTTTGCGGATCACCGGGACCGGACGATATTCAACGCTGTGCAGGAGTTTATTGCGGAAACAGCCCGGCAGCTCGGCGTGGATCGCATGGATATCACCATGTTGGGGACCTCCAAAGGAGGGACGGCCGCAATCGCCCATGGGCTCAGGCTCGGCGCCGGCCGCGTTGTTGCTGGAGCGCCCCAGTACCTGCCCGGTTCCTACCTCAAGGGTGCGGCGCCCCATATCCTCTCGTTCATCGCAGGAGCTGATGACCAAGAGTCGGTAGCTTGGCTTGACCGGCTGATCCCTGAATCGCTGGGAGAATCCAGCCGTGACACATCAGTCTCCATCCTGGTTGGTGAAAATGACAGCCATCTTAAGATCCATGTCCGTCCCTTCATGGAATTTGCCGAGCGGGAGAACCTGGATGCCACCGTGCTGGTGGTTAAAGATCTCACTCATCAGGACATTGGCCGGGCATTCTCGCCCTATGTGGGCGACGTGCTTCGCTCCGGCGACGATCCCGCCAGGCGAAGGTCTCTCATTCCTTACCAGTTTGAATGGCGGAATGGGGCAGCGGGCAATGAAGTCCAGCTTAAGGTCTGGGTACCGCCGGGTGAGGTTGTCTCCGCGGTTTTCAAGACCGAACAAGGTGCCTTGCCCCTGATGTCCTCGCACACTCCGACGTACTTCCGGACTGAGGTTCCGGACGGACAGAGCGTTTGGGCGACGGTTACACGCAGGGCCTCAGATGGTTCCGGCGGCCTTCGTACCTTCGATACGAGGATTCTCGCACCCCGGGACAACTGAAACGACCATCTTCGGGGTGCTGGGAACTGCTTATCCCCAGATTCGAACGGCTTTCCTATGGATGATCTCGTCCCCCAAACGGACGAACGCCCGGACGGAGCAGCCAGGGGGAACATCTTTGAAGACAACCACCTCTTCGCGGGAGTACCAAAGGGTCTCAAGCCGTTCAGCCCCCTTCACCAGATAGTAGGCGATCATCGCATCTTGGCCGAACATTTTCTCGAGGTTGGCGGCCACTACGGCCCTGCCGCCTGGGGAGCGGCTGACTGTCAAGCGGAATTCACGCGCCAGTGGGGCGAGATCCGGCGAGTACGTCAGGTCATTCGACTGGTTGGCTACGAAATCATGTAATTCATCTTCGTCCTGAAACTGCAGTCTCCCCTCGAGGTTGTCTATATAGGCTGACTTATTGTCCTGCGACAGGTTGGACCCACGTCTCATATATACGAAGGTTGGCTCATTGTTGCGGACTAAAGTTAAGACTATGCCTCGCTGGCTGAACAGATCTTCCGCTTCTTGGTCAATGAACTCCGGAATTCCCCAAGGGCTGTAGGCTTCGAGCGTCTCATAGTGGGCGCGGGGAATCACAAAGAACTTGTTCCCGGGTATGCACCGTCTGAATGATACGTTTTCGAGTGTTACACCTTCTGGTCGGACATAGGCCAGAAACTGGCGGTACATGCCGACGGCGCTGACTGACTGCGGGGTACTGCAGAGAACTTTACGGGCGATTAGATTGATTTGCTCAAAGTGGTCTGGGTGCAGCAGGTCGTCGTCGTCCATAGATACTCGGATTAAGGCATCGTATTGATCGAGACGCAGATACTTAGAAGCCGACGCGAAAAGGGCCTCCCTTCTTCCTGGCTGTTTATTTGGGTTCTTCAGTTTGTCAACGTGGGAAGTAGGCGGAGCGTCGTATCCGCCGCTCGGGTGGTCATAAAGATGGATGCGGGTGATTGCCCGTGTCAAGGAGTCCATGCGGTTGATTGACAGTTCGAGGGCCGGAAGATAAGCACTCTTGTCCCTAGAGACGTGGATGACTATCTGCATGTCAGTGCCGTCGGATAGCGGCGATTGTTCGCCTATGGAGGCCAACGTTCTGCTAAAGCGGTTCAAATATGCTTTTATGATCTCCTGATCCGTCTCCGCATCACAAAAAATCATGTCTGCCCAGAGTAATAGCCGGGGCTGCTTGGAGCTCATACTGGAAGTTTTCCCGTCATTGTGCAGAAAGATCTAAGCGCTCGTATTGCTGCTTGTTCCAGGGGTTGAGTTTTTCTCCCCAATCATGCAAAGCGTAGTCAATCAGTGGGTTGAGAACACTTCGGTACGGCATGTTGTGGCCGACGGCAAATGGCTCAACAATGAGTTGCACGTTCCCATTCGCTGAGACAGACGTTGTGGGGGTCATCCCCAGTTGTTTGGCAAAAGGCTTGAGATGCTTTTCGATATGAAATGCATCATCGTCATTCTGGACGTAGATTACCTGATAGGTCCCTGGCGCACTGGTGGAGACTCTGTGAACCAGACTAACGCGCTCTTGGAGATGGCTTAGCTCTTCGGGGGAGTTCATCTCCGGAAAAAGAGTGCGCTGGTACGTGAGAACGGATTTAGCCCAGTATTTACGGATATCTGTCTGTGGGTTAAAAGCCAGGGTGCGGGATCCTTCGACGGAGGCCGCGAGGTTGACAGAGGCGAAACCCCCGCCTGACCCGCCAACAAACAGAATCTTCTTGGCGTCCAACTGCTCTGCCACGGCTCTGACCGTTGAACTGTAGCGCGCAGTGAGATCATCTTCCGCATCTCCTGTGAACCAGGCCAGCTCGAGTTCCGGGTAGGCCTCCAGCGCGCCGTCGGAAAGAAAAAGAAGATTCTCGCCCCTGGACTGCAATGTAGACAGGAACTCGAATCGGGGAACCTCATATTTCGCGCGTGCAAGTGCCCCGTGACTAACGACCAGCAGGGTATCGGCGCCTGTATTCTGCACCAGGAAGCGAATTGGATACTTCTCCCCAGTCCCCGGCCGGGGAACGATAACGTGTTCTGTACGTCCCTCAATACGGACATCCAACTGATCAGGATCACTCCAGCAGAGCACTGGTGCCTGATGCTGGGCATCCCAGTTCCAATGCCTGGGCTTTTCAGAGCTGCGGTTTTTCAAAGCGGCCGCGAGCTGCGCGGCGAGGTCGTGATAATGCTGGTCCCCTATGCTGGGCGCGGGCTCGCCGCGGGCTCCTTTGGTCATCGCTATGTTCGGTTTGGCATCGAGAACCGCAATTCCGCGCCGCCGCAGGTGTCGATAGTAGGGTGCATAAGCGATGGCGCGGGCACGCCCGTGCAGGCGCTGACTGGCTCCAGGGGCTTTCTGAGAGTGGGCCGCCGGAGGCAGCTTCAAGGTGAACGTCCTAGAGTGCAACCCAAGCGTCCCCAACAGGGCTATCAACCCGTCAGCGGCGGTTTTCCACAGCGCTAAGTGCTCCCGCGTACCAAACCTGACGTGACGGGTGATCTGGGCGCCCCGCACGGAGGTCTTGGCTAGGTGCGGCGACGCGGTCAGATAGGTTCCGTCAGTGAGCCGGTAGACACCGAATCGTTCATCTGCCAAGTCCCACAGCACACAGTCCAATTGCCCTGACTTGACTACGAGTTCGTCGGTCAAGGAGGATCGCGCGTCATCCATCAAGACACGTGAAGCAGCAGAGGTCAGGCTTGGCAGGGCAGTGAGGTCAACGCTGCTGGCACCGTTCATGGCGCTAATCAACGACTGGCGAGCTACGTATCCCGCACGGACCGCGTTGTCACTATAAGTAGCGAGGAGGTTTACGGCAGCCTCGCTGCCGTAAACCAGAACCCGGATTTTAGGCATCCCCGAAGTCAGCGATCCGCGACCCAACTCCCAGCATCTGCTCGATGGCGGCCACAGTCCGGGCTGCCGCCTTGCCGTCGCCGTAGGGGTTAACAGCGTTGGCCATCGAATCGAAGTGCGCCTGGTCATTGAGCAGCTGGTCCACCTCGCTCACGATACGGTCCTCGTCCGTGCCGATGAGCTTGACGGTGCCGGCGACAACAGCCTCGGGCCGCTCGGTGTTTTCCCGCATCACCAGGACGGGCTTGCCGAGGCTGGGGGCTTCTTCCTGGACTCCGCCTGAATCGGTGAGGACCAGGTGGGACATGGAGAGCATGCGGGTGAATTCGCCGTAGGGCAGCGGCTCAACCACCAGGATGTTCTTTTTGCCTTCAATCGCAGGCATGACTGCTGCACGGACCACCGGATTCTTGTGGAGCGGTACCACGATCATCAGATCGGGTTCTGCGTCCGCAATGCGGGCCAGAGCACGTCCGACGCCGCGCATGGCCTCGCCCTGGTTCTCCCGGCGGTGGGTGGTGACCAGGAGAATCTTTTCGCCCTTGGCAGCGAGCTCCTCGAGCGCCGGATCCGTGAAAGGTACCTTCTTGTCAACGGTCATAAAGAGGGCGTCGATGACCGTGTTTCCGGTGACGACGATGTCCGCTGAAGGGATGTTTTCCTTCAGGAGATTTGCGCGGCTGGTGCTGGTGGGCGCCAAATGAAGGCTGGCGATCTGGGACGTGATTTTGCGGTTTGCTTCCTCCGGGAACGGCGAGAAAAGGTCGCCGCTGCGCAGGCCCGCTTCTGCGTGGACCACGGGGATGCTGTGGTAGAACGCAGCGATGGCACCGGCTGTTGACGTGGTGGTGTCGCCCTGCACAACTACGGCGTCGGGCCGGTTCACACTGAAGAGCTTATCGAGGCCCTCGATGGTCTTGGTCAGGATGCCGTTGAGCGTTTGACCGGGAGAGAAAATGTTCAGATCGTGGTCGGGCACGATCCCAAAGAGGCTGTTCACCTGATCCAGCATGGAGCGGTGCTGGCCAGTAACCGCGGTGAAGTGGTCCAGCGATGCCGAGTCCTGAAGAGCGGCGACGATAGGCGCCATTTTGATGGCTTCGGGACGTGTTCCGTAGATAGGCATAACGAGTGGCAAAGCGGTACCCCATAAAAGTGCGACTGGTTGAGTGTCCGCCAATTCTAGCTGATCCGGCATTACTCTTGTGCTTCGTCGATTTCTGTGAGTGATACCCTCGCCGCGGCACCACTTTGGTGCAGAAGGCCTCCAGGGGTAAAAGACGAGCAAACCCGGAGCAAATTACTTATTTACGAGGCCTAATTTCTCCCCTAATTTCGGCCCTCAACGAGGATCGGGTTCGGTGGAAGCGCACGGGCGTATCTGGAACTGAATCCGTCGGTTACCGGGGGAGCGGCGTGGGGGAGCTGTCGAGCAGGATGCGGTCGGTGGGCCGCACTGGTCAGATATGGGAGTGGCTCGCTTCCTCGCTCCACCCCGCCCTGCGCGCCCGCCTAAAACGGGCAAGACATCTCAGCATCCGCTTCCGGGAACCCGACTATGGGCTGGTGAGCGTCATCGTCCCGTTCCACAACGTGGCGCCGTATCTGGACCGCTGTCTCCGCAGCCTGGTGGGCCAATCCTATTCCCGGCTGGAAATCATTCTGGTGGATGACGGCTCAACTGACCCGAGTGCCCGCATCGCGGCAGGCTACGCACGCTATGACCGCCGCATCAAACTCATTCGCGGCCGCAATGCCGGACCCGGCTGCGCGAGGAACATCGGCATCAGGGCTTCCCGCGGAAGCCTGCTCGCATTTGCTGACGCGGACGACGTCGTTCCGTTCCATGCGTACGAGAGCATGGCCGCCAGCCTGGCACAGACTAAATCTGACTTCTGCGTCGGCTCCTACGGACGTATCCGGGGCAACCACCGCACGTCGGTGCAGCTCGCGGACCGGCTGCATCAGGAGCGGCGCACAGGGGCCACCCTCCGGGACCTCCCGGAGATCATTGATGACGTGTTTCTTTGGAACAAGATGTTCCAGCGCCCGTTCTGGGACCGCGAGGTGGGCAGCATCCCCGAACAGACCCGCTATGAGGACCAGGAGACCACGGCACGGGCCTATCTGCAGGCAGCTTCCTTCGACGTCCTGGCGGACACGGTTTACTCGTGGCGAATACGGGAAGACGGTTCCTCCCTGACCCAGGAGAAGCACCTGATCGAGGATCTGCGCGACCGTCTGCTCGTCACCGAACGCGTCCGGGAACTCCTGTCCGAAGGAGCGCCGGAGGCTGCCGTGGCGGCCTGGCAGCGGCGGGTGGCAGGTGCGGACCTAATTCCGTATCTGGAACAGGCAGCAGATGCCTCTAATGAGTATTGGGCGATGCTGAGCGAAGGCGCAACCAATCTGCTGCAGGGAAGCCGGCAGGAGCTGGACCGAATAGACCCGCAGGCCCGTGTCCTGGCGTACCTGGCATCAGCCGGCCGCCGGGACGAGCTGACACTGGCACTCGTCGACAGGATCAACAACGGAACAGCCACGCCCCTGGTGTTCGACGGGAGGACCATCACAGCCCGCCCGGCGTTCCTCGCCAGCCTGGACGCGCCGGTTCCAGCCAGCTTGCTTCACGTCGATCCGTCCATCCTTGAACTTGTGGTTTCCGCCGACCCGCCGCAGGAACAGGAGAACGGTTTGTTCCGGGTTGAGGGGTATGCCTACTTTCGCAACGCCGAGCTGGCGGGTACCGAAGCAGTGCTCGCCGTGGGCACGACGGGAACGGATGGATTCAAGGCGCTGCCTGTCCAGCGGATGCATAATCCGCATCTGGACCTGATCTCAGGCGACCGCAACTGCAGCCACGCGGACGCCGCCTTCGCCGTTGAGCTGCCCGGCCCGACGGCGGAACTCACTGTGCGGCTCGAAGTGGGCGGACATTTGCTGGAACGCGCCGTGGCCGTTCCTGCCCCATCGGCAGCGAGCGCCAGAAGGACAGGTACCCCCGCCGCGGAATCCCTGGCCGCAGGTCCCCACGGGAGTTTGCAGATCAAGGTTTCAGGGGGAGCCCCGGGAGCTTCCTATGCCCTCGTCACCGCCCGCCACCGGATACCGGCGGAAACCGATGCGGTACAGGATGGAGTGCTGCTGAGCTTCCCACTGGCCTTCCGGTCCTGGGGGCAGGAAGCGCCTGCACCGCCGTCGGGCGCCTACACGCTGCGCTGGAGTGCCAAGGGGAGCGGAGCCGGTGCGGGGGATGTTCCAGTCGCCGTCCAGGAGGGAGTCTCACGTTCGTTCCGTTCATTCCTCACCCCGGCCGTCCGCGTCAGGGGGTTCAGGACTTCGTCCGGAGCAATGGCCGTGAGCATCACGGCTCCGCTGGCTGATTCCGAAGCCGGGGACTTCCACCAGTATAGACTGCGCCGCACCTGCTTTGCTCCCGGAAGGGAACCGTCCCTGCAGCCGGGGATCTTTTTTGAGAGCTTCGGAGGCAAGAACTGCACTGACAGCCCCCGCGCCATCTCGGATTACCTGGCATCCGCCGGGTTCGATGAGCCCCTGTACTGGTCGGTGGCCGACAGATCCGTGGACACACCGCCCTACGCGGTACCGCTGCTGCAGGGGTCCGCTGAATGGTACGAGAAGCTGGCAACAACCCGGGCCCTCGTAAACAACAACAATTTCCCCTGGTACTTTCGCAAATCGCCAGGGCAGTTCTACCTGCAGACCTGGCACGGAACACCGTTGAAGAAGCTTGGGCTGGATATCCCGCCCCGTACTCTCTCGTTGTCATACCGGGACCTGATGAAACGGGAAGCGCAGTGGTGGGACCTGCTTCTTGCACAGAATGAGTTTGCAGCGCGAACCCTTCCTGCAGCGCTGGGCTATACGGGCGAAATCCTCACCTCCGGTTATCCCAGGAACGATGCGCTGGTTCGGGAAGGAAGAAAGGGCGACGCCGTCCGGGACAGGCTGGGCATCGGAGCCGGCCAGAAAGTGATCCTGTATGCCCCCACGTGGCGTGACGTTGCCAGCAACGGTGCCGGCCGCCCCGATTGGGTGGGGCATCTGGACATGAAGCTGGCCTCACGTGCCCTGGGCCCCGGATACACGTTCCTGATCCGCGCACACCACAACGTTGCGGCTCAGCGCCGCGTTGCAGCGTCCCCCAACATCCTTGACGTGACTGATTACCCGGACATCAACGATTTGTATCTGGCAGCGGATGCGCTGGTGACGGATTACTCGTCCGCCATGTTCGACTTCGCTGTGCTGCGGCGCCCCATGTTCTTCCTTGCGCCGGACCTCGCGGCCTACCAGGCTGCCCGCGGACTGTACCTCGACTACGTGGAGACCGTCCCCGGAGTCGCGGCGGCAAACACCGCGGAACTGGTGGCTGCAATTGCAAAGAATCCGTGGACCAGCAATTCGAAGGTGGAGGCGTTCGCAGACACGTTTGCCGGAAGGGAAGCCGGTGCAGCGGCTGCTGCCGCCGCTCAAGCCCTGCTGACCGCGGTTGGCAGCCCATCCCGAAGCGACGGAACCAAGGAAGGCATCCGTGGCTAAGGGACAGTTCGCATTGGTGGTGGCCCTCTACAACGTGGCTGAGTATGTACCGGCGTTCCTTGAATCCCTGCGGACCCAAAGCTACCCGGTACGGGATCTGGAGATCGTGGTGGTCGACGACGGCTCAACGGATGGTTCGGCGGCCATCATTGAGCGCTGGGCAAAGGACCACCATCCCGGGTTGAAGCTGGTGCGCCAGGACAACGCCGGACCGGGGGCAGCACGAAATGCGGGGCTTCACCTGGTAGAAAATGCGTGGATAACGTTCTGCGACCCCGATGATGTTTTCCACCCGGCCTATTTCCGTGAGGTTGCAAATTTCCTTGCCGGAGATGTCCATGGAAAAGCGCAGCTGCTGGCCACCAGACTGGTGCAGTTCAACGACGGAACCACCGAGATGCGCCACACGCATCCGCTCGGGAAGAAGTTCCGGCTGGGCAACGCGCTGGTGAGCCTGGACTCAAATCCGGAGTACATCCAGCTCCATGGCCCAACCGCCTTCCTGCGCAGGGCGGTCCTGGCTGAGAACAACCTTGAGTTCGACAGCAGGATCCGCCCCAAGTTTGAGGACTCCAACCTGATAGGCCGCTACCTGGCAGCGGCAGGCAAGCCGGTCCTGGGAATTGTTGCGGACGCGCGCTATCTATACCGGCGCAACCGGAGGCATGGGGCGTCGCTGGTTGCCGGAACCTGGGCCGATCCGCGGGCCTATGACGAGCTCCCGCGCTACGGGTACCTGGGGATGCTCCGAGCCGTTCAGACCCGGCTTGGACGCGTTCCGCACTGGGCGCAGTACATGGTGCTCTACGACCTGGTGTGGTTCTACATCGACGACAAGCGGATGCACAGCCAGACGGCCGGTGCATCCCCGTCTCAGCGGGCGTCCATGCATGCGCTGCTCGAAGAGATCATGGCATTTATCGACGTGGAAGTCATCGACACGTTCAGTGTTGTCAGCCAGGGCTGGGTCTTCCACAACATCCTGCGCAGCTACTACAAGGGGCAGGCGCTGCACCCGCCCGTGGTCCAGCAAATCCGCCGGGATGGGCAGCGCGGCACGGTGCGGTACGCGTATCTGTTCCAGGACAGCCTGCCTGAGGAGAAGATCTACCTTGACGGTGTCCCTTCAGCCCCGGCGGCGGCCAAGACCCGGGACCATCAGGTCCTCGGCAAAACGCTGATTCGGGAACGGGTGCTGATTCTGCCCGCCGCGTGTACCCCCGAGCTCACGCTGAACGGCATCCGTGCCGAAGTCACCACCGACCGCAGGGTGCCACTGCAGCCCGGACGTGTTCCCGAGAAGCTCGCCGGGTTTGAGCTCCATCCGCCGGCTGTGCCTGCGGAGGCGGTACGAGGACAGGCAAAACTGGCCACCGACCCGCTGCGGAAAATGCGGGAAAACCGCCTTGTACGCCGTTCCCTGACCGGCGGCGGAGCATTCGAAGAAGTGCTGGCGAGCGCCCGCCGCTACGTGAACCGGCTGACACGGAACCTCAAGTCCCGCCGTCGTGCAGCCGCTGACCGCAGGCTCATCGCGCTCGCGCACCGAGAGCCCGCCGCCTCGCAGTACCGGGACGCATGGATTCTCATGGACCGCATTGGACGGGCCGACGACAACGCCGAACACCTCTACCGCCACTTGCTGCGCAACCGGCCCGACGTCAACGCCTGGTTCCTGCTCGATCCGAAGAGCAGGGACTGGGAGCGGCTGCGCGCCGAGGGTTTCAAACTGGCAGCTTACGGTTCCGACGAAGCAGTGCTGCTGTACCTCAACGCCGTTTACAAGGTTTCATCCCACGCAAATGTCAATATTGAGTTTCCGGTCAGCCGGCGCAGATTCGGCAGCGGAAAGGCCCGGTTCGTATACCTGCAGCACGGGGTGATCAAGGACGACATGTCCCTGTGGCTGAACTCAAAGGACATCGCGCTGATGGCTACGGCCTCGGTGGCAGAACACGAGTCGATTGCGGGCGACGGCAACAACTACAGCCTGACTCCCTTCGAAGTGAAACCCACCGGATTAGCCCGGCACGACTCCCTCTACCACGCTGCGATTCACTCCGCGCTGGAAGACCGCCGCACCATACTGGTGGCACCCACCTGGCGCCAATATCTCGGCAAGGAGCTGAGCGCCGCCTCCTGTGACGCAGCACGCGTGGCGATCTTCGAAAACAGCGAGTACGGACGTGCCTGGCTCGAGCTGCTGCGCTCTCCCCGGCTGGAGGCCCATTGCCTGCGGCACGGGCAGCGGGTCCTGTTCCTGCCTCACCCGGAACTGGAACTCATGGTGCCTCTGCTCCAGCTGCCCGGACACGTTCACTCCGCGGCGTTTTCGGAGATATCAGTTCAGAAAGAACTGGTGCAGTCGCACACTCTGGTGACGGACCATTCATCCCTCGCGTTCGACGGCGCGTACGCGGGCTCCCGCATTCTCTACCTGCAGCCGGACAGCGAAGAGATTTTCGGGGGAGGACACGTCTACCGAAAGGGTTACTTCGACTACACCAGGGACGGACTGGGACCCGTGGCGGCTGACGTCGACGAGGCCGTTGAGCTGCTCACCCATCCCGACCCCGACAAACTGCATGCCCCCTACCGTGAACGGATAAGGCGTACGTTCCTGCACTGGGACTCGCGCAGCTGCGAACGTATTACCGCAGCGATCGAGGATCTCGGACGCCCTGTCACTCCGGACCCAAACGACCGGCTGGCCTGAATGACGCTCCCAGGTTCGCGGGCCGTGCTGCGCCGGATCCGCATCAGGGCCCGGAAGATCACGGAAAGGGCAGTCGGCCCCAAGCCAGCTGCCGCTGCCCGGAGCAGACTTCTTAGTTTGGTGCTGTTGGCGCAGCACGATGAAGACGCGCTGCTGCGGACAGTGGCCGCACTCCTGGCCCAGGATGAGCATGACCTGGAAATCATCGTGATGGTTCCACACGGTGCTGCGCCCCCTGCGCTGGTCGCAATGGAGGGCGAGGATCAGCGGCTTTTCCTGTTGCCTGGAACCGGGCGCCTGGAGGACGCCGTAAACGCGTCGGCCGGAGCATTTCTCGCGTTCGTTGAGCCGGGTGCGGTGCCTGATCCCGGACTACACCGGCGGCTCGCCGCAGCCCTGGACAAATCAGCAGCCGATTTCGTGGCAGCGGTACCAGCTACGGCGTCGTCTCCTGCCGGCAGGAGCATAGCCCGGCTGCTGGAAACGCAACGGGAAGGGTTCACTCTGCTCACCCGTCCGGACGCGCTCGCCGACACCGAGACGTGGACGAAGCTTTACCGCAGGGCATTCGTGGAACCGATTATCGGGGACGCGTCCGGAGAGGATACGGAGTCACTCGCGCTGCGGGGATACCTGCAGGCCGGCAGGTTCGACTACGTGGTCACTCCCACAGGGACGCCTCCTGACATGCCCGGAGCGGTGACCGTTCATGAGGAGCTCCTCCAGCTAGCTGAGAGGGCGAGTAGAGTAACTGACCTGGTCTGCGAAGAAGGCCGAGAAGAAGCGGTTAGCGCCTGGTTCGGCGCAGCTCTCGGGACTGAGTGGCTCCGCTTCTCGAAAGAGGTTCCCCGCCAGGAGGAGTCCTACTGGAAACTTGTGGTGGCGGTCGCTGCTCACATGAGCCGTACACCGGGAGCGCTGGACCGGTTTCCCGTTCACTCACGCATCCTTGTGTTCCTCGCTGCCGGCGGATCCCTGGAGGACTTGAGGACTGTGCTGGCAGAACTGCAGGACTGCGGAACCGGGTATCGGCTGGGTACAAACTCCGGCGGATCCGTGGACGAAATCCCCGGCTATCTTCCCCTGGTCAGCCTGCCATTGCCCGCAGGGCTGCTGCGGCTGCGCGGGGAACCTACGGTCCGAAGCAGCGTCAGCCTTTTTGGCTGGAAGGGAGAAACCCTTCAGCTGGGCGGGTTCGCCTACGTGGAGGGCCTGGACGCCGAGAAGGAGCCGGTGAAGCTGAACCTGTGGCTGGTGGAACCAAGTACCGGCACCCGTCTGCCGCTTCCTGTTGTGAGGCACCACCGCTCTGCCATCGACGAGGCCTCGGGTGACCAGCTGAACTCCTATGCCGGCGCCGGTTTCTCTGCAGAGCTGGACGCGCCCACCGTGCTGGCAGCAATGGAGGGAACACGGACCAATGAGTGGTATCTGGAGCTGGAACTGTCCGCCCTGGGCATGGTTGTCCGTGACAGGCTGGCCTCGCGGGATGCGGACCGTGTGCCTTCCCGGTTACCGATTGGTCCCGTCGTCGGCAGCCGCAGGCTCTGTGCTCTCTTCGACGGAGTCCTCGGACTGCGGTTTACCGCGGTCAGCTACCGGTACCTGGCGGACCCGCCGACTGTGAACGACACCACCGTGTCCGTTACCTTCCGCGGCGAGGCGCCTGACGGCGTCGTGCTGGACGTGCCCGGAGTGGCTTGCCTTCCATTTGAGGCTGAGCCCTCTGACCCGGCCACCTTCACCCTGTCCGTTCCCCCCGAAGCAACACCGAGCCTTTCCGGCGGTGAGCTGACCGGCCAGATCCGTGCAGGGAAACCGGGCTCTCTCCAGCACGTGGGGACAGCGGCCGGAACCGGGGAACTGGAGCCGCTGGCCGGGCCGGGCGAGCGGATCCGCGCGGCGGCAACCGGGTTCGGATTCCTCACGCTAACGCTGGGTCCTGCCCGGATCACGGTAAGCGGCTGGCGGACCGAGGGCAGCGCCGTCGTGGTTGTTCTTCATGGGAGTGCGGGTTCGCTGCAGCAGCCGGGCGACCTGGCATTGGCAGGCCCGGAGACTGTTGTCGCTGACGCCCTGCGGGCCGGTGTGAACGGGCAGACTGAGGCTGTGTTCGAACTCTCCAGGGACCGCTGGGGTGCGGGAGCATCTTTTCCCGGGTTCGGCCATTACCGTCTGGTGTCGCGGGGGAGCGGACGCGGGCGCACGGATCCGGTAGTCGTGACGGGGGCGCTCGCCGGTGTACGGGCAGAGGCAGACATGGCCCGCCTTCGGATTGTGTCACCAGCTCGGAGCCATGGGCAGGCGTTCCAGCTGCGGCTGCTGTCCTCTTTGAAAAGCGGGGAACGGGGCGGATATAACCGACGCCGCCTGATTGAAACCTATTGGGGAAGCTCCAGTCCCTTGGACGAGAGCGCGGTGCTGTTCGAGACCTTTGGCGGTATCACGGCGTCGGACAGCGGACTGGCCATCTCCCAGGCGCTCGCCGGATACCGGCCGGAGCTCAAGAGGTTCTGGAGCGTCGCGGACGCCTCAACGCCCGTTCCGGAGGGATGCGTGCCGCTGCAGAGATTCAGCACTGATTGGTTCCGGGTCCTGGGGAACGCAAAGTATCTGGTCAACAACAACGATTTTCCCGTGTTCTTCCGCAAACGCGAAGGACAGGTTTACGTGCAGACCTGGCACGGCACACCGCTGAAGCGCGTGGGGCTGGACACCCCGCACCAACGGCTGACGCCCTCCTACCTGCGCACGCTTGAGCGGGAACCGGGGGAATGGGACATGCTGCTGGCACAGAGTCCGATCGCCGGTGAGCGGCTCGCCGCGGCGTTCCGCTACAGCGGCCGGGTCGCTGTGCTGGGATATCCCCGAAATGATCCGCTGAGCAGTCCAGCGGCGTCCTCCGTTCGCGCTTCGGTGCGGGAGCGGCTGGGGATCCCTCCGCAAAACACGGTGGTGCTGTACGCCCCAACATGGCGTGACACTGCCGTTGACCACAGCGGAAGAGTGCAGGCAGTCAACTATCTCAACGGGCCCGAGGCCGTTGCACAGCTGGGTCCCGGATACTCGATGCTCTACCGCGGCCACCACAAGGTGTCCGGCCGCCAGGGGAATTCGGTCAGGGGCATGACGGACGTGACGGGCTATCCTCACGTTTCCGGCCTCTGCCTGGCCGCGGATGTTCTAGTCACTGACTACTCGTCCATCATGTTCGATTTTGCGGTCACCGGTAAGCCGATGTTCTTCCTGGCACCGGATTTTGCGCAGTACCGCGACAGGACCCGTGGATTCTATTTCGATTTGGAAGAGGAAGCCCCCGGACCCGTAGCGGAAAACAGTGAGGAACTGTTCGAGCAAATACGTACTTATGAGCCGGGGCGGTGGACAGGAAAGTACCGGACTTTCGTGGAGACATACGCTCCGCTGGACGACGGCGGTGCGGCCCTCCGTGTTTGCCGGGCCGTTTTTGGAGACGATTAAAAGCACTGTTGTGGCAATGCATCCTGTCTGGTAGTTCCTAGGTCTTCGAATCAATCCAGAGTGTAAATCAGGGTCTATTCGTACCTGCCGGATTGCCGAGTGTCAGGAGCATAGTCATGACAGTACAAGCCGTCATTCTCGCCGCCGGCATGGGTACCAGGCTTGCCAGTCCACACCCTAAATCGATGACCCAGCTAAACGACGGCCGGACCATCATGGAACAGCAGGTGGGCAATCTCCGCTCCGCGTTCGGGGAAGAGCTGCACCTCACAATCGTGGTGGGATACAAGCTCGAACAAATCATGGAGCATATGCCCGATGCTTCGTTCGTCTACAACGAAGCCTTTGACCAGACCAACACGTCCAAGAGCCTGCTGAAAGCCCTCAGGAACTCCTACCAGGGCGGTGTGCTCTGGATGAACGGTGACGTGGTTTTCGATCCGGCGATGTTTGAGGAATTGAGGCCCTACATCGAAGCCGACCAGTCCTTTGTCGCCGTTGACACCTCCGCGGTCTCTGATGAAGAGGTTAAGTACACGGTTGACGGGCACGGCCACATCGACCAGTTGTCCAAGGCGGTGAGGAATGCTTTGGGAGAAGCCGTTGGTATCAACTACATCTCAGCGGCAGACAAGAAAAACCTGCTCAACCGTCTGGCTGAGGTTGATGACCAGGAGTACTTCGAGGGAGGGATTGTCGGAACGATCAGGCACGACGGCGTGGCCTATCTCCCGGTCGACATCAGCCGCTACTACGCCGTTGAAGTCGACTTTGCCGAGGACCTTGACCGTGCGAATGACGAGATGCACCGATCAGCACAGTTGACGCTCTGACTGTCAGGGGACACTGGCCTCGGGCTCTGTGGCCTGCGTCTTCAGACCTTCAAGACGCTGCTCCCATTCAGCACGCTCCTGCCACAGGGCGTCGATGGTCCGCGAGTACATTTTCACCAACTGGACCATCACGGATTCATGCCGCATGAGATTCGCATAGCGGATGGGGAAATCTGGTCGGAATGGCCTTTCCTCTCCACGCCTGTTTTCCGGCGCTGAGCCGTAGAGGTTCTTCTTGACCAGTTCTTCCGTCACGTCTGCATTTTCCTGCAGGATCAGCCGATACTGTGTGCGCCAATGCTTGCCAATGGTCTGATCTGCATCGTTGACCCCTTCCGCCCTCAGCTGCATCGCGAGCCAACCGAGCAGACTTTTACTCAGGTACTGTTCGACGGACCGAATGGGAAAGTGCAGCATGGTAGCAAAGGGCTGCGGTTGTTCTTCTGAGACTGTTTGTCCGCCCTGCGCCCAGTCACGTACATGATGGTTCCCGTTACCGATGTGGTAGCGGCGGCACCCGGCCTTGTCATGAAAAATCATCGATTTCGGTGACAGCTTCATCGTGTCCAAGGTGATCATCGTATCGAAAACGGAAAGGGCATCTCCGGCTTTCGGTTCTCCCGTGTACACATAATTCAGCCTGGGAACATAGAAGGCCATGCCCTTGCCAGCCCGTCGTGGAACGGCCACCATAAGGTCTTTGTCCAGCCGGAGGAACTCGTCGGCGTCCAGGAAAAAGGCGAAATCGAAGTTGTCGGCTGCAGCATATCGCCGGTACATGGATGTCATTTTGACGTTTTGTTCCATCGCCTGGGCAGGGTCGAGGGAGACCGTCAACGGGAGCCCTTCGGCCACGAGCGCGTCGAGGATGTCCCTCGTTCCATCCGTGGACAGGTTATCCGCAACGTAGAGATGGTCTACTTGGCTTAGTGTGTGACGGACGAACGCTTCTATGATGTCTTCTTCGTTTTTGACCATTGAAAAACAAACTGAACGCACGCTACGCCTCCTGGACCTTGGGATTGCGCTGGACAATTCGGAAAGGTGCCTGATTCAAAGAACAGTTCAAAGAACAGCAGTGAGGAATTGGTATCCAGCCTCCTTGGCGTAAGCAGCGGGATCGAAAGTTTCCCTGGGCAGGTTCCCGTCCGCCAGCCGCATCAGCCCGCCGTGAATTCCGTCCTCGGAGTTCTCCACGATGAGCCCGTAGCGGTCCTGGAGGATGTCGCGCGGCCCGGGAAGGTTGGTGCAGATAATGGGGCGCTGAAGAATCATCGCCTCGAAGAGCACCATGGGCTGTCCTTCGTGCAGTGAGCTGAGGACCAGGGCCGAGGCGAGGGCAAGCGCCGGATACGGATTCTCCCGTTGTCCGGCTAGCAGAATGTATTCCCCGGCGCCGGAGTTATGGATCTGCTGCTCAAGGTCGGCCCGCAACGGGCCGTCACCAATGATGGTCAGGTTCGCATCGGGGTTGTTCTCCCTGTACCGGATGAAAGCGCTGATGAGCTTGGCATGATCCTTCTCCGGTGAGAGCCTGCCGATCGCCAGCACGTTCTGCTCGCCGGCCGCAAACCACTCTGCGAGGTCGGGGTCAAGCGAGGCGCCCGACCTCTGCATTACGGCTTCGGCATCGATCTGGTTGTTGCAGTAGCCAAAGAGGTCCCGGTCAATGTTGAAGGCGCTCCCCACATTCCGGGCGTTTTCGTGCCCCAGGCTTTCTGACACGGAGAGCAGCCGGTCAAACTCCGGGTAGAGGCGGAACACCGCCTCCAGGTTGGCGAACTTCATCTTCCATTCGTTCAGCATGTCGTTATGCAGGTAGATGGTGCGTTTGGTTTCGCGCCCGCCGGCTGCCAGCAGGGCCGTCCAGAAAGGCGAGTACCCGTCGAATTCCACCAGGGATTGGAAGACCGAGGAACCAAAGATTCGATAGAACTCACGTTTCATCGCTGCCGAATGGATCTTCTGCTGTTCCGGCGAATCAAGCCTGTGGCTTCGGTTGAACCTGTCATGGAGCCAGCGTTCCTCAGGGCGAAAGGCATGGATACCCACTCTTCCAACGAGCTGAACGTCCTCGGGGAGAAGCTGAAACTGGGAGAGGCGCCCCGGGTCCTTATTCAGCACATGCGGTTCGACTACCAGGACTTTCCGGATTTCCCCGCTCAGGCTGCCTGCCAGATTCCGGAACGAGCTGGAGATGCCGTTTGGAATCAGGCTGTGGTGAAAGAGCGCAGCCGGCGGTTCTGCCGCAGGCTCGATGCCGATCCCGGTCCCGGAATCGGAATCGGAATCGGAATCGGAATCGTGGAAGAAAAAGTCAGTAACCCGCGCGCAGGCTCCGCCATCTTCATAGGGAGCAAACTGTTCGGCGCCCGCGGCATACTGGTCCTGGAATGCAGTGTGCCCGCCGGAAAGAGCGTCACTGACCAGCGGTCCGAGTTCCTCCCTGGTGAGGCAAACCTCGCCCGGCATTTCCCCAAGGTCCAGGTACAGGCCGCGTTCTGCTGAATACTGCTCGTAGTCATAGGCGTAGTAGACGATTGGACGTTTCGTCGGCAGGAAATCGAAGGCGACGCTTGAGTAGTCCGTGACGAGGACGTCGACGGCGCTGAGCAGGTCGCTCGTGTCTATTTCCGGTGGAACGATGGTGACGCCGAGGTCCAGGCCCGCGAGGAGTTTCTCGGTAAGCCTGTGCGCACGGAAGACGAGTTGGTGCCGGGTGCTGGCCAGCGCCTCCAGGTCTGCCAGGAGTGCGTCCCTGTCCAGGACACGGTCGGTGGTGGAACCCCGCCAGGTCGGTGCGTACAACACCACCGGGAGGTCCTCGGGGACGTTCAGGGTCTTCCGAATGTGGTTCCTTAACGGGCCGCCCCCGGTCACCATGCGGTCCAGCCGGGGTGAGCCCGTCACCCGGATCTTGCCCCGGAAAAGTCCTTCGAGGTCATGACGCTCAATCAGTGCCCAGGACGTATGGGCATTTGGGGACATGATGTGAGAGCTGTGCAGAAAGTTCCGAGCGAGGTTGCTGTGTTCCATGGCTGGCCCCCGCATGTCCCTACCGAGGGTCTTCAGAGGCGTTCCATGCCAGGTGTTGAGGTATCGCTGCCCCACCCTGCGCATGAAATAGGGCGGGAAAGAGACGTTGTTGACCAAGTGTGATGCCGTTGCCAGCACCCGCAGATACAAATCTGAGTGGGGAACGGCGAAAAACACATTACCCCGGTCCCGGACATCGTCGGGCACGACCGCAGGATCATTGACCGCCCAAACATGGCGGTAGCCGCTGAATTCGGGCAAATCGGCGAGGTGGCGGAAGAGCGCCAGGGGATGGCAGCCCACCGTCGCACCGTGATTGCTTTCCCAGAGAATTGTCTTCGGCCGCAGCGCTACGGTCTCGTAATACTCGAGGTACTGCATTGAATGTTTTTGCGCCGTGTTCTTCAGGTACTTCGGAACGTCTATGCCGTCCGGCGTCATGAAGATGCGGGTCTGCAGGAATGCATCGGCGGCGCCGCAGAGGTTACCCGTCTGCATCAATGCATGACCCCAGAGGAAGTAGAACCGGGGCTCGTGGCGGTTCGAGCAGTAGATCGCTTTCTCGTACCCCTCTGCGGCCGATGCCCAGTCTCCTGCAGCCGCGAAGCCGTCAGCAATAGTGCACTGGAGGTCAGGGTCCTTGGCTATGTCCCTCAGCACCAGCCGTTGTGACGCAAGCTGCGAGAGATAGCCGCCCTTGGGAGACACAGGCTGTGTGCCCGGCTCAACCGGCTGGAAATCCGCTGGTGCCGCTCGGAGGAAGGAAAGGCAGGCCCGCTCCAAGTCTCCGGCCTTTACTCCCGCGTAGCCCGCCCGGTACCACCAGTAGCGGTTTGAGGGACGCAGGGAAGCAGCGTATTCGTAGGCATCGACGGCTTCCGGCCAGGCCTGCATCCGCTCGTGGGCAAACCCGAGCTTGTAGTGCCAATAAGGCTGACTTGGTTCGAGGGAAACGGCAGACAGGTAACTCGCAGCAGCTTCCTTCCACCGGAAGCAGCGGTCATGAGCCAGTCCTGCCCGGTAGTGGAGTTCGGCGTCCAGCAGCCGGGCTCGCTTGCGAAGGTCGTAGGCCTTGGAGGCCATGTCCCAGTTGCCTTTGAGCTGATAGTAGGCGCCGGGGCCGAACCGGGATTCCTCGCCGTCTGGTTTCAAGGCAACTCCAGCTGAAAAGGCCGCCGAGGCTTCACTGGTCCGGCCTGCGCGTTCCCACTGTTCAGCTTCCTTGAACAGGTTCTCGGCGACCGCCGGTTTCAGTGCGTTGGCCCGGCGGTAGCTCTCAGCGGACTGCCGATGCCGGCTCAGGGACGCGTAGCTTTCCGCCATCCGCAGATGCCAGGAAGGATCGGCCTCGTGGTAGGGCTGGCCGCGCTCAAGTGCCTGTGCCTCCTGCCAGCGCGGGCCCCGGCTCCGAAGCTCAGCCGCCACCAAATCGTGGTACTTCGGGTTTTCCTGGTCGCCGTTTAGGGCTTTAGCCAGATGGTCATAGGCATCCTGCCTGTTTCCCACCGCGGTGTGGCACCTGTAGAGGCGGTAGTGCCATGAGGGATTCTCGGGCTGGACTTCCAGTGCCGACTGGTAGTGCCTAATGGCCAGTTCCGGCCGGGCCTGCCGTTCGAGGACAAAACCCAGCCGATAATGCCAGGCGGCCGTGCCCGGTTTCAGCTCCACGGCTCGGGACAGGAAGCGTTCGGCTTCACCCAAATCGTTGGCCCTGAAAAGTGCATTGCCGAGCTGGAAATTGACCCGCGGGTTTTCCCCTTCACCGTTTCTCAGAATGGCCCGGTATATCCGGGCGGCGGCCGGCCAGTTTTGCCGCTGCTCTAGTTTCCGGGCTGCCCGGAACGGAACCTGCCAGCCGATCAATTTTCCCCCTTGCCCATTCCCCCAGGGAATGGAGTGTGTTCCGAACTGAGTTCGCTAGTTGTCTTGTCTCTGATGCGTTCTTCCCAGCAGGCGGCGGATTGCCGCAACGCTCTGCCGGGCAGCGGTACCGTCGCCGTACGGGTTGGGCAATTCGGCCATGGAACGGTAGGCCGCGCCGTCGTGCAGCAAGTGCTGCACCTCAGAGACGATCCGGTCCTCGTCCGTCCCGATCAGCTTGACTGCGCCGGAAAGAACAGCTTCCGGGCGTTCCGTGTTCCCACGCATCAGCAGCACCGGATTGCCGAGGGTGGGCGCTTCTTCCTGAATGCCGCCGGAATCCGTGAGAATGAGGTGGGATATGGCCATCAGCCGGCAGAATTCTCCGTAGTCCAGCGGTTCAGACACAAAGACGTTCCTCTTGCCTTCCAGTGCAGGGAGGAGCGCTTCACGTACCGCTGGATTCTTATGCAGCGGGACAACCACGGCCAGCCCCGGCTCCGCATCCGCAATCCGTGCAAGGGCCCTGCCTATTCCCCTCATGGCTCCGCCCTGGTTTTCCCTGCGGTGGGTCGTGGCCAGCAGAATAGGCATCCCCGAAACAGCCACTTTCTCCAGTGCGGGGTCAGTGAACGGCACCTGCTTCCCGACGGTGGCCAGGAGAGCGTCAATTACCGTGTTGCCTGTCACCACAATGTTCTCGGCGGGGACACTCTCCCTGACCAGGTTGTCCCTGCTGGTAGCTGTGGGAGCCAGATGCAGACTTGCGATTTGCGAGGTCATCCTGCGGTTGGCCTCTTCCGGAAACGGCGAAAGAAGGTTCCCGCTGCGGAGTCCGCCTTCCAGATGCACCACCGGTATGCGGCGGTTGAAGGCAGCAATTGCAGCTGCGGTGGAGGTGGTGGTGTCGCCCTGGACAACGACGGCATCTGGCTGGTTGACGCTGAAGAGCTTGTCCAGACCGTCGATGGTGCGGGTGAGAATTCCGCTTAGGGTCTGGCCCGGGGAAAAAATGTTCAGGTCATGGTCGGGGACGATGCCGAAGAGGCGGTTGACCTGGTCCAGCATGGAACGGTGCTGGCCGGTCACGGTCACAAAACAATCCAGGCCGGGAGACCGGCGCAGTTCCGCGACAAGGGGAGCCATCTTGATGGCTTCGGGCCGTGTCCCGTAGATGGGCATAACAAGCGGCAAGGCGGTACCCCACATGGCTGCGATGGCGAGCGTAGTGGACGGGAGAGTAACGGAACAGCGTTGCGGGTGTTACAGGTGTTTCTACCCGGTTTTAGCCGAACAGCACCAAGAGGGTGATGAGCGTTGGAACGGCAGCCACCACCAAAACCGTCAGCGTCCAGGCAATGGCGCGCTTGCGCCGGTAGGACCGGTCAGCGCGGGGATCGGAACGGGAAGCAGACTGAGCCGTGAACGGAGCAGCAGCCGCAGCCTCGTCGAGTACTGCGGTCTTGGCCCCCGATCTCATGTGGCGAGCGGCGGCAGCTTCCATGTGTAGCCGTTTTCCCATGAGACCAGCTTTGCATAAAACCAGCAGGCTTATCGGCCCGTGTCGGAGCCCTGCGGTAGGCTTCGTACTGACCGAACCGGTTCCGGACAACGACGTTACGGAAGATAATCCGGAGGAGAAGCATGAGCAGCAGCACGGAACGGGATTACTTTGCAGACTAAGATCACCGCCAACGCGCAGGCGCTGAAGCGATGGTTGAGCAAGGCTGAAGTGTCCCTGGGAAACCACAGCGACCGGCTGAACGCAATCAACATCTTCCCCGTCGCCGACGGCGATACCGGGACCAACCTTTATCTGACCATGCGGGCCGCTTCAGCGGCCGCAGCAGACCTGGACACCCAGGACATCGGTGAACTGCTCTCCGCAGCAGGCCGTGCAGCCATGGAACAGGCCAAGGGCAACTCCGGTACCCTCCTGTCTGTCTTCCTCACCTCAATGGCCGAACCGCTCCAGGGAAATACCCGTTTGTCCGCACCGCTGCTTGCCCGCTCGCTGGAACGGGCGCAGCTGCGCTCCTGGTCGGTCCTCAGTGATCCGGTGCCGGGAACCATGCTTTCCGTCCTGGAAGAGGCAGCGCGCGGCGCAGCCCAGGTTGAAGCTGCACAGACCGGCGACGACAGCAATGCCGGACTGGCGGAGACCCTCCGTGCGATGATGACGTCTGCCCTCGCTGCGGTGGTACGCACCGAGGAACAGCTGGAAACCCTTTCCGACGCCGGCGTCGTGGACGCCGGGGGAGTCGGCTTCCTGCTGGTACTGGATGCCATGCGGGCTGCAGCCCTGGGAGAAGAACTGCAGGGCGAACTGCTGGACGGCCTGCATGGGTACGATGTGCAGGATCCGCACATTCACGGCACCCAGCCGCAGCTCGAAGGCGTGGAAGTCATGTGCACCATCACGCTCAGTCCGCTCGATGCTGCCACCCTGCGGCTGCAGCTGGACGAACTTGGCGACTCGGTGATCATGAGCGCAGTCAGCCCGGTGGGGGACGGCTACCGCTGGCGCGTCCATGTACACACTCCCGACGCCGGAGCCGCCATGGATGCCCTCCATGCGGTGGGGGAACCCACCAACGTGTCCATCACTGAACTTGCAGCCAACGGACACCAGACCACCGAAATCCCGCAGGTCCCGCCGCGCGGCCAGTCCGCCGTCGGCGATTTTGCCCGCGAAGCTTAGAGGCCCATGCAGGACAGGATTCCCGGCGAACTCGACTTTGAGCTAAACCGCCGGATCGGGAAGAAGTCTGCGGACAAGATCGAGAAGCAGCTGGGGATCACCACCGTGGGGCAGCTGCTGCTCCATGTTCCGCGGCGTTACATGGAGCGTGGAGAACTCACCCGGATATTGGAGCTCCCCTTCGATGAGGACGTCACCCTGGTGGCCCGGGTGCAGAGCATAAACTCCCGCCGGATGCAGACCCGGAAGGGCATGATCGTGGAAGTCACGGTCACCGATGACGACGACGCCGGCGCCCTGGGCATGCTGCACCTGACCTTTTTCAACGGCTACAACGCCCTGAAGGACCTGCAGGCGGGAACCCGCGCCATGTTCTCCGGGAAAGTAGGCGTTTACAAGGGCCAGCTGACGCTGACCAACCCGAACTACGTACTGCTCAGCGACGAGGCCGACGACGAGGAAGAGGCCAAACGTCCCATCCCGGTCTACCCGGCCACTGCGAAGCTCACCAGCTGGGAAATCAAGACCACGATCGATGTGCTGCTTGACTCCCTGCAGACCGAACGGCTGCAGGATCCAATTCCGCCTGCCATCCGGGCCCGCGAACACCTGATGGGCATCGCTGCTGCCTTCGAAGCCATCCACCGCCCCTCCGTGATCGAAGACGCGTACAAGGCCCGGCACCGCTTCCGGTATGAGGAAGCACTGGTGCTCCAGACGGCGCTTGCCCGCAGGCATGCCTACACCGCCCAGCAGCACGCCACTGCGCGCCCGCCGGTCCAGGGCGGGCTACTGGATGCCTTTGATGCCTCCCTGCCCTTTACCCTGACCGCCGGACAGGCAAGCATCGGCGGGGAACTGGCCGCAGACCTCGCGAAGCCACACCCCATGAACCGGCTGCTGCAGGGCGAGGTGGGTTCCGGCAAGACGCTGGTGGCACTGCGTGCCATGCTCCAGGTGGTCGACGCCGGGGGACAGGCTGCCCTGCTGGCGCCCACCGAGGTCCTGGCGGCCCAGCACTATGCCTCGATCACCCGCACACTGGGCCCGCTTGGCCAGGGCGGAATGCTCGGCGGCAGCGAGAACGCCACCCGCATCACCCTGCTCACCGGATCCATGTCCGCAGCGCAGCGCAAGGCAGCGCTGCTGGAGGCAGCATCAGGTTCTGCAGGGATCGTGATCGGCACACACGCCCTGCTCTCCGAACACGTCCAGTTCGCGGACCTGGGCCTGGTGGTAGTGGATGAACAGCACCGGTTTGGGGTGGAGCAGCGGGACGTGCTGCGGACGAAGGGACGCGACAGCACTCCGCACCTGCTGGTCATGACGGCAACCCCGATTCCGCGCACCGTAGCCATGACCGTGTTTGGTGACCTGGACGTTTCGACTTTGACGGAACTGCCCGCCGGCCGGGCACCGATCTCCACCTATCTGGCGCCGCTGGCCGACAAGCCGGCCTGGGGGCCGCGGATCTGGGCGCGGGCCCGGGAAGAGATCGACGCCGGACGCCAGGTTTACGTGGTCTGCCCCAAGATCGGGGACAAGGAAGAGGAACCGGGAACAGAGCCGGCGCTGCTGGAGGACCTGCCGCAGAGTACGGCCCAGCGCAACCAGCGGCCGCTGGCATCCGTACTGGAAACAGTCGAGAGGCTGCAGGAGCTCCCGGCGCTGGCCGGCATCCGGCTGGGTATGCTGCACGGCAGGATGGAGCCGTCGGAAAAGTCAGCCACCATGGAAGCCTTCAACCGCGGTGAGATCGACCTGCTGGTCTCCACCACCGTGATCGAAGTGGGCGTTGACGTGCACAACGCCACCATGATGGTGATTCTCGACGCCGAGCGGTTCGGCATCTCCCAGCTCCACCAGCTGCGCGGCCGGGTAGGGCGCGGAGGCCTGCCCGGGACCTGCCTGCTTGTCACGAACCTTGAAAACGGGCACCCAAGCCGGGAACGCCTGGACGCTGTTGCAGCGACTACTGACGGCTTTGAGCTCTCCCGCCGGGACCTTGAACTGCGCCGCGAAGGGGACATCCTGGGGGCATCCCAGTCCGGTGGCCGTTCCACGCTCAAACTGCTGCGCGCCATCCAGGACGAAAAGGTCATTGAACGCGCGCGCGCCGATGCCCAGGCCCTGATCCAGGAAGACCCGGATCTGCTGGAGCACCCGGCCCTGAACGAGGCCATTGAGGCTTACCTCAATCCCGAGAAGGAAGCATTCCTGGACCGGGGCTGAGTCCGCGCGGGCTTTCTGCGATGCCGGGAGGACGGCGCGTGCTGGCTAGAGTGGAACCATGAGCCGCATCATTGCCGGGGTTGCCGGCGGATCCACCCTGTCCAGCGTCCCCGGATCGGGCACCCGTCCTACTACGGACCGGGTCAAGGAAGCGCTCTTCTCCCGTTTGGAGTCCTACGGCATCCTCGACGGGGCCTACGTGCTGGACCTTTTCGCCGGTTCCGGCTCGCTCGGCGTTGAAAGCGCCAGCCGCGGAGCCGCCCGGGTGGACCTGGTGGAGCTGGCGGAAAAACCAGCCGGCGTCTGCCGGGCCAACGCAGCCATGGTCAACCGGATCCTGGGCTCGGAACGGGTGCGCGTCCATCGGACAAAGGCGGAGTCCTACCTCCAGCGTGTGCCGCCCGGACTGGTATGGGACCTGGTCTTCCTTGACCCGCCCTACCCCCTGGATGAAGACGGCCTTGCCGCCGTCCTGCAGTCCCTGAGCCCCCGGCTGGCTCCCGGCGCCGTCGTAGTGGTGGAACGGTCCACCCGCTCACCGGAACCGGTCTGGCCGGCCGGAATGGAACGCTTCAGTGAAAAGGCATACGGGGAAACCACACTCTGGTTCGCGGAACCGGCCGGGGCGGAAGAAGGCTAGCGCCCGCCTGCGAAGGCATCCAGGTCTGCACCGGTAAGGACTGCAGCCGGATGGGGACCTGCCTGGAGAAGGGACTGCGTCCACTCCGCAGGCCAGCGGAAAGGCACTGCGGCCAGGACAATGTTCCCGGGGTGCCGCCCGGTAAACATGCTGGAATCGCCCAGGGCTGCCACTTCTCCGCCCGCCGCTCCGAAGACGCGCTGCAGTGCCGCGGTCTGAGCGCGCGCGAAGGCCAGCGGCGGATCGTCGCCAACGTTGACCAGCAGCACGCCGCGCTCTGACAGCAGGGCCAGCAGTTCCGCGTAATACTCTTCCGACGCCAGATGCTCCGGGGCGTCGGCCCCGGCAAAGACATCCAGCACGACGGCGTCGAACGAGCCCGCATCGAAACGCTCGAGTTCCGCACGGGCATCCCCAATGACCGTCTGCAGGACGGTGCCTTCCGGGAGCGGGAGGTAGGCGAGGACGTAGTCGAGGAGCTCGCGTTCCAGCTCCACTGCCACCTGGTCCGATCCCGGCCGGGTGGCCTGTACATAGCGGGCCAGTGTCAGGGCACCGGCGCCCAGATGCAGGACCCGCAGCGGAGCTCCGGGCGGCGCGGCCAGATCCAGGACATTGCCTATGCGGCGAAGATACTCATAGAAGATCTCATCAGGACGGGCCAGGTTCACGTGGGACTGCTGAGCGCCGCCAATGCTGAGGATCCAGGCACCGTCAGTGAACGCGTCCTCATCGAGTTCGGCGTGGGCACCGATTCCGCGCAGGAGCCGGGACGGCGGACGGCGTGCCATCTCAGAGCACCTCGCCGAGGCGGGAGATCCGCTCAGCGGCTTCCTGGAGCACATCGAACCTCTTGCAGAACGCGAACCGCAGCAGGGTCCGCGTGCGTTCGGCACCCTCCGGATGGCAGAACATGGCCACTGGAATTGCCGCAACGCCCACCAGCCCGGGCAGGCGGCGGGCCAGATCGGTGGCATCAGTGATGCCCAGGGGAGCGACGTCGGCGTTCACGAAATACGTTCCCTGCGGCTGGAACACGTCCAGGCCCGCCGCCTGCAGGCCGGCTGAGAGAACGTTGCGCTTGGCGCGAAGGGTTCCGGCGATGTCCGTGAAGAAGGAATCATCCATGCGCAGGCCACCGGCAATCGCTGCCTGGAACGGTGTGCCGGAGGAATAAGTCAGGAACGTCTTGATGGTCCGGATGGCTGCGACCAGGTCTGCCGGCCCGCTCAGCCAGCCGATCTTCCATCCGGTGAGGGAGAACGTTTTCCCTGCTGAGGAAATGGTGATGGTCCGGTCAGCCGCTCCGGGCAGCGTAGCCACCGGAATATGGCGCGGACCGAAGGTGAGGTGTTCGTAAACCTCGTCCGTGACAATCACGGTATTGTGCCTGACTGCCAGATCCACGATCCGCTGCAGTACCTCCGCGGGGAAAACGGCTCCAGTGGGGTTGTGCGGATTGTTTACCAGCACCACCCGGGTCCGGTCCGTGAATGCCGCTTCCAAAGCGTCCAGGTCCGGCAGGAAGTCCGGTGCCAGCAGGGGAGCGGTGGTGTGCGCGGCACCGCTGAGTCCAATGATTGCGCCGTAGGAGTCATAGAAGGGTTCGAAGGTCAGGACCTCGTCTCCCGGACCCGTAAGGGCGAGCAGGGTCGACGCGATGGCTTCCGTTGCACCGGTGCTGACCAGTACCTGCGTTGCCGGGTCCAGCTGCAGGCCGTAAAAGCGTTCCTGGTGCTCGGCGATGGCCTCACGGAGCACCGGCAGTCCCTGGCCGGGCGCGTACTGGTTCATTCCGGCAAGGATCGCCTTGCGTGCGGCGTTCCGGATCTCTGCGGGGCCGTCCTCGTCCGGGAAGCCCTGCCCCAGGTTGATGGCACCGTGTGTCCCGGCCAGGGCCGTGATTTCCTCGAAGATGGTGATGCCCAGGTTGCCGTCGGCTCCGAGGAGGTTCGCGCCGGCTGCCGTCCGCTGCCAGGGGGCGGGGGACCCGTCCAAAGAGTCTCGAAGCGCGGGCATGCGGGGTGTTGAAGTCATGCCTTCAAGTATTACCCCAGGCCGGGCGGAAACGGGCGGCAGGTATAGTGTCTGGCGTTTACGAAGGCACGCCGGCCCGGCATTGGCCCGGACCGGGAGGCAGGAAAGATGACGTCAGCCGTCTTGGCGGCCCTCACGGCAAAGAAGGCCGCTGCCCAGCCGGAACCGGTGTGGACCCGAACGCGCCGTCATGGGCCGGACAGCCTGGCCTTTGACTTCAAAGCCGGGGGAAGCAGCTTCACGCTGGAGCTGGTGGAGACGGGCAGCGGTGTGGCCTTGTCTGTTACGGCTCCCACCGACGAAGCGCGGCGCATCCTCCGGAACGCGCTGGTGGGCAGGTTCGCCCTGGTGTGCAGCGGGGGTGAACGCCACGTACTGGAGAGGCGGGTCAAGGACTCCTCTCCGTCTGCCCTGCTGGCTTCGGCGGCCGGATGGATTGGACACGTTTCCCGGCTGGTCAATGACATGCTTGGTGCCGTCCGGCCGGGCGGGGACGTTCCGCCGGAGTTCCTGAACCTGCTTTGGTGGGATGAGCGGCCCAACTTCGGAGACGCAGCGGGTCCCTGGCTGGCAGCCCGGCTGAGCGGGCTCACCCCGGTGAATGGCAGGGGCAGGCAGCTGGGTTCACCTCCACTGGCCTCCGTTGGCTCAATAGCCGGTTGGCTGGAGCAGGATGGTTCCCGGATCTGGGGCTCAGGGCTGATGGGACCCCTGGGAGCGGAGTCTCTGGAACGCCTCAGGGGCCTGCGGGACATACGCGTCCACGCCGTGCGTGGCCGGCACACCCGGGAAGAGCTCATGGGCAAAGCCGGGTGGGAGGTTCCCGAAGTCTTCGGCGATCCGGCCCTGCTGCTGCCCCAGTTTCTTCCCGCAGGCCAGTTCCTTCCTGCGGAACAGTTCAGCGCAGCGGACCGGCACAGCAGCCCGCCCGTCGCCGTCGTTCCCCACCTTGACCATCGGAGCGTCCTGGCGCACCTGGCAGGTCCCGGAGTGCAGCTGGTGGACGTACGGGAAGGCGTGGAAGCGGTGGTTGCGCAGATCGCCGGGGCGCAGGTGTGCATCTCCAGTTCCCTGCACGGCATCATCGTTGCGCAGGCTTACGGTGTGCCCTGGGTCTGGCTGCGGATCAGTGACCTCCTGATCAGCGGAGACACATTCAAGTTTGAGGACTTCTTCACAACGCTCGAAGCCGCAGCGGTGAGCGCCTGTAACCTTCCTGCGCGCTCGCTGACACAGCCGCTCCTGACTGAGATCGCCGCCCGGGCGTCCCTGCCCGAGACCACGGTGGACGTAGGGCTTGTGCTGGAGAGTTTTCCCTTCCGCCGTGCCTGCAGCGGCGCCGGGCAGTTCACCGGGTAGATTCGAGATATGCGACGCGCTGTATGCCCCGGATCCTTTGACCCTATTCACAACGGACACCTTGAAGTGATTGCCCGCGCTGCGAACCTGTTCGATGAAGTCATTGTGGCCGTCTCCACCAATTACGCCAAGAAGTACCGCTTCTCCGAAGAGGAGCGGCTGGAAATCGCCGCGGAGACACTGGGATCGCTGGCCGGGATCTCAGTGCTTCCCATGGGGCAGGGGCTGTTGGCGGATTTCTGCCGGGAGCACGGTGCCAGCGCCATCGTAAAGGGCCTGCGCTCAGTCCAGGATTATCAGTACGAGCTCCCCATGGCGGTAATGAACCGGCAGCTGACAGGTGTCGAAACCGTGTTCCTGGCCGCGGAGAATTCCTACACTCATCTGTCCTCTAGCCTGATCAAGGAAGTGGCTGCGCTGGGCGGGGACATCACGGACTTCGTTCCCAGTACTGTGCTGAAGCGGATGGTCTAACCGATCGGGGAACTGCAGGCCGGCCGGAGGAACGCCGCCAGCACTCCGCCGGTTTCTTCGACGAACCTGCCGGCCCACTGAGCAGGTCCGAGGTCGGGTTCAGCGGCCACCATCTGCACATGCGCGTTGGAGCACTGTTCAATGTTGGCCCGGGCGCGGACCAGGTGGTACTTGGAAGTCACCACGATGATGTTCTCCCAGCCATTGTCTGCCGCCAGCCTGGCGATAGCCCGGGCTTCGGCGCGGGTGGACAGCGGTGACGGCTCAAAGCACCGGATAGCCGGGTCACGGGAATACTTGCAGACAATATCCATGTTGGTATTGCCCGGAGTGTCGGTCGTGGAGAGCACCAGCACGGGCGCGCTTTCCTGCTTCATCAATTCCCGGCCAACGGGAAGGCGTTCCGCCGCAGCGCCGGCAAGCACAACGACGGCGTCCGCCTTGCTGGGCTCGCGGGTTGCCTGCGGATAGTAAAAGAGGTTCACCGCCACCAGCAGCCAGACCAGCAGCACGGAAACTGCCGCGGCAGCGCATCCGGCGGCGGTCCGGAGGAACCGGCGGCGGGAAAGGGAAGAAAGCACAGTGTAAGCGTAGAGGAGTGCGGCAGGACGGCAGGCATTCACCCGCACCGCGGACCCGTTGCCAGGCGGTAGACTTGGAAGGACGACGGAAACCGGGCGCGCTTCAAGCACCCTGCCCGGAACCCCGGTTTGAGAGATTCCACCTCGTCGGGCTAAGATGATATGTCGGTCTATGTTCTACAGGAGTTCTCATTAGCGTTTCATCGCGGTCACAACCGAGTTCCCCCTTGGCGATTAATGTCAAGGATCTCGGGCGCAGCCCGGGAACAATGCGGACAATGCATGAGCATGTGCCGGCACCGAAAGACTTCGGTGTTGCGCTTATTGGCGTGCCGTTCGGATCGGACATCGAGCTCGATCTGAGGTTCGAGGCTGTACACGAGGGGATCCTGGTTTCGGGTTCCGCACTCGTCCCCGTCAAGGGGGAGTGTGGACGGTGCCTGGTTCCCATCGAGTACAACGAGGACGTCGATGTGCAGGAACTCTTCTACTACGAGGACACAGAGTCCTTTGAAGAAGAAGAGGAAGAAGAGCAACGCCGGATCGAGCGAGATGTAATCGATCTTGAACCGGTTTTGCGGGACGCAGTGGTAACTTCCCTGCCGTTCCAGCCGGTGTGCCGGGAGGACTGCGAAGGCCTTTGCCCCGAATGCGGGGTGCGCCTTGAGGAGGATCCGGGTCACCACCATGAAGTCGTGGATCCTCGCTGGGCAGCCCTTGCCGGGTTGGCTGGCACCGCCGCTGAAGATGCGGCAACAAGTACAGAGTCAGACGAGAGAGAAGAGAGTTAGTCGTGGCTGTTCCCAAGCGGAAAATGTCCCGCTCGAATACGCGTGCACGCCGGTCCCAGTGGAAGGCAACTGCGCCCAACCTGGTAAAGACCGTTGAGAACGGCCGCGTTACCTACAGCCTGCCCCACCAGGCCAAGGTCGTAACCGACTCCGCAGGTACCGCGCTGTTCCTTGAATACAAGGGCCGCAAGGTCGCGGACGTCTAAGACCAGTGACCGTCCCCTTTACCGTCTGCCTTCCACGGCAGCCGCTGAAGGGGCGCACTGCTTTTCGGGGCAAAATCAGCAAGTGAAAAATACTGAAGAGCTTCTGAAGCGTCTCGGCGTCGATATCGATGCCGGGACGCTTCAACTTGCGCTCACACACCGCTCCTACGCGTACGAGCACGGCGGCATCCCCACGAACGAACGCCTTGAATTCCTGGGGGATTCGATTCTCGGGTTCTCCGTGACGGACGCGCTCTACCGGGACAATCCCGATCTTTCCGAGGGTGAGCTGGCCAAGCGGCGTTCCGCCGTTGTCAGCACCAAGGCCCTCGCATCCGTTGCCCGCCAGCTGAAGCTTGGCGATTTCATCCTGCTTGGCCAGGGCGAAAAACTCACCAACGGCAAAGACAAGTCCTCCATCCTGGCCGACACCACTGAAGCCCTCATCGGCGCGGTGTACCTCTGCCACGGCATTGAGACCGCGCGTTCAATGGTCATGCGCCTCATCGGGCCGCTTCTCCATGATGCCGACGCCCTTGGTGCCGGCACCGACTGGAAGACCTCCATCCAGGAAATCGCTGCCGCCCGGAAAATGGGCGACATCGAATACCGCGTCACCGGATCCGGCCCCGACCATTCCCGCAGCTTCGTTGCAGTGCTGCACATAGGCGGGCGTGCGTTTGGCACGGGCACCGGCCGTTCCAAGAAGGACGCCGAACAGGAAGCAGCCGCTGACACCTGCCGGCAGCTCCGGGAAACGCTCCCCGCTCCGGCGGCACCTTCCGGCACGTAGCTGTGCCATGCCTGAACTCCCCGAAGTCGAGGTAGTCCGCCGCGGTCTTGCCCGCTGGGTGCGCGGCCGCACCATCACCGGCGTCGAGGTCCTGGATACCCGCTCCATCCGCCGGCATGCGCCCGGGCCTGAGGACCTGCGCGGCAATCTTGAGGGTGCGCGTGTGCTGGACGTAGTCCGGCGCGGCAAGTTCCTGTGGATGCCGGTGGCCGAGGCTTCAGCGCCCGACGCCGAACCCCCGTTTGCGCTGATGGCCCATCTGGGTATGAGCGGGCAGCTGCTCATGGAAGATCCGTCACTGCCGGACGAGAAGCATCTGAAAGTCCGCTTTACGCTCAGTCCGGCTGTGGATGCGGACGGGACCGTCATGCCCCAGGAACTGCGCTTCGTGGACCAGCGGATCTTCGGCGGAGTCTTCCTCGCGGACCTGTTGCCCACTCCGGACGGAGAGCCCGGCGGATTGTCCGAAACAGGCCTGCCGCTGGTGCCGTCCGAGGCCGCCCATATTGCGCGTGACCCGCTGGACCCGGCATTCTCCTTTGACACCTTCTACCGCCGGCTCAGGGCCCGCCGCACCGGGATCAAACGGGCGCTGCTGGACCAGGGGCTGGTCTCCGGCGTCGGGAACATCTATGCGGACGAAGCGCTGTGGGCAGCGAAGCTGCACTTCGCCAGGCCCACCGACACGATGCGCCGGGCAGACGCCCTGCGGCTGGTGGAAGCGGCGCGTGACGTGATGCTCCGCGCCCTGGAAGCCGGCGGGACCAGCTTTGATTCGCTGTACGTCAACGTCAACGGCGCATCCGGCTACTTTGCCCGTTCCCTGAATGCCTACGGGCGTGAGGGAGAGCCGTGTCCGCGGTGCGAGGTGGCAGGACTTCCCACACTGATCCGCCGTGATTCGTTCATGAACCGCTCGTCGTACAGCTGTCCGGTCTGCCAGAAGCGCCCGCGCAACGGCCGGTGGTAGCTCCTGCCCGGCTGGTGGCTAGCTGCTGCGCAGCTCTGCCACCAGTGCATCGTTGTAGAGTGGCCAGGCTTCCGCTGCCCAGGGACCAAAGTCCCGGTTGGTGAGGGCTACCGCAGCGGTTTTCAGCTCCGGGTCCACCCACAGGAACGTCCCGGACTGTCCGAAGTGCCCAAAGGTCTTCGGAGAGTTGTCCTGCCCGGTCCAGTGCGGGGACTTTCCGTTGCGGATTTCGAATCCCAGGCCCCAGTCGTTCTCCTTCTGCCGGCCGAAGCCGGGCAGTACTCCGGCCAGACCGGGGAACACCACGGAAGTGGCAGCGGCCAGCGAATCCGCCGAGATCAAAGTTGGGTTCTGCAGCTCCGCAGCGAACCTGCTGAGATCCGCTGCCGTTGAGACCGCACCGGCAGCCGGTGAGCCCTCCAGAGAAGAGTCCTTCATGCCCAGCGGAGCCAGAACTGCTTCCTGCAGGTAGTCCGCGAAGGGGATGCCCGTGGCGTGTTCCAGGGTTTCGCCCAGGACCTCAAAGCCGGCGTTGGAGTACAGGCGCCGGGTTCCGGGTTCGTAGCGGACGGTGCGGTCCCCGAAGTCATAGCCGCCGGTGTGGGCCAGGAGATGCCGGACAGTGGAGTTTTCCGGTCCCGCAGGATCGTCCAGGGACAGGGCTTCCTCTTCCAGGGCAACCTGGTAGGCGTAGGCACTCAGCAGTTTGGTGACAGAGGCCAGCGGAAACCGTTTCTGCTGGTCGCCGGCGGTTCCGAGGACGGTACCGTCGGCCGCAATGACGGCGGCGGAAACGTTTTCTGCGGGCCAGGACTGGGTCTGTTCGAGAGTCTTCATCCCTGCCATCCTATGCGGCGTAGTGCTTCGCCAGCCGGGCCATGCCATCCTCGACCGAGACCTCCGGCTCCCAGGCCAGGACCTGCCGGGTCTTCCGCTGGTCGAACCAGTGCGAGGTGGAGAGCTGCTCGGCCAGGAACCGGGTCATGGGAGGTTCATCCTGCACCAGCCCGCGGGCCCCGGCGGCCAGCCACGCCTTTTCAATCACGCTTCCGGCCCCTCGGGCCAGCCAGCCGGGCACACTCAGTGACGGCGCCGGGATCCCGGCAGCGGCACAGATGCCGGAGATCATTTCCCGGACCATGCGCGGCTGGCCGTTGGTGACCACCAGCGCCTGGCCGTGCGCCTGTTCCATCCGGTCCAGCGCGCGGGCAATGGCGGATGCAGCGTTGTCCACGTAGGTGGTGTCGATCAGCGCCGCGCCTTCGTCCAGCAGGGGCAGCCTGCCGGATCGTGCCCGGTCCATGACCCGTTCCACGAGCTGGGTGTCGCCGGGTCCCCACACGATGTGCGGCCGGATGGCGGCGACCCGGAAATCCGCCGAGTCTTCCGCCAGTGCAAGCAGTTCAGCGGCGGCCTTGGAACGGGCATAGTGGCCGCGGGCCCGTTCCGGATCCGCGGTGCCGGCGCCGGCGCCGGCAATCGGCTCGCCAAAGTGGGCCACAGAGGGGGAGGAGACAAACACGACGTCGCGTACTCCTGCAGCCCGGGCCGCGTCCAGGATGTTCCGGGTACCGTCGATGTTGGTTGCCTGGAACTCAGCCCACGCACCGGTAAAGGAAACCTTGGCAGCCAGGTGGACGACGGCGTCGATCCCCGCCATCGCGGCGTCCACAGCCGTGCGGTCCGTGATGGACCCGGCCACTGACTCCAGGCCCGGATCGGACGCCGGGCGACGCTGCAGGGTCCGCACATAGTGTCCCTGTCCGGCGAGGACGCCGGCTACGGCACCCCCGAGGAGGCCGCTGGCCCCCGTAACCAGGATCCGCCGGCTCATCGGCGTGCTCCCGGCGCGGAAACCCGGCCTCCGGCCAGGACCTCTGCGGCCCAGGTCCCAAGGGCTGAACGGTCAATCTTGGAGTTGTGCCGGATGTCGGTGGGCATCTGCGGCAGAACCAGTACCGCGGCCAAATCCAGCCCGCAGCGTTCAGCAACGGCGGTACGCACGGCAGTGGACAGGGACGCGTCGGCCGGTCCGGGACGGCGCGCGCCGTTCACGGTCTCCACCACGGCGACGGGGACCTGCGTGCCGGCCGGTCCCACACCTACCAGGGCGGCAAGGCGCACTTCCGGCACCGACTCGGCGGCCTGTTCCGCGGCGACAGGGGTCACCGCGCCGCCGGGGGTGGTGAGGACATGCCCCAGCCTGCCTTCGACCCAGAGGCGGCCGTCGGCGTCGAAATGGCCTACGTCCCCGGTCCGGTGCCAGCCCGGCAGCGAACTGCTGTGCTGTTCGGTGATCCACAGCCGGTCATACCGGTCCTTGACGTGCGGGGCGCTCACCAGGATTTCCCCGGTAACGCCGGCGTCTTCGGTGATCTCGACTCCGGCGGTTCCGTCTGCGGCCAGCGGCGCCAGGGCAACCCGGGCGCCGGCAACCGCGGTTCCGACGCAGACGCCGTTGCCGATTCCTGCCTTGCGGATCTGTTCCAGGCTGATGTCCGTGACCGGCAGGGCCTCGGTCATGCCATAGGGGGTGTGCAGCTCGGCGGCCGGGACCAGTTCCTGCACCCTGGTCAGCAGTGCCTCCGGGATCGGGGCACCGGCGGAAAGCAGGAGCTCCACCTTTGCCAGTGCCTGGCGCTGGTCCGGGTTCAGATCCGGTGCGGTTGCCAGCACGTTGGCCAGCGCTGCAGGGGACGCGAATACTGTGGTGGCCTGGACAGCCGCAGCGGCATTGGCCAGGGCGGCAGCGGTCAGGGTGCGCGGCGCAGTGACGTCCATGTCCGGTGTCACCGAGGTAGCGCCGAGCGCCGGTCCCAGCAGGGCAAACGGCGCAAAACCTGCTACCAGCGATGAGCCGGCCTTGAGGTTGTACGTCTCGCGGAGGGTGTCCCTCATGGCCGCAAGCCGGCGGTGGGTGTAGACGGCGCCCTTTGCCGGGCCCGTGGAGCCGGAGGTGAACAGCACGGCGGCATCGGCGTCCGGATCGGTCTTCCAGTCCGGAGCCGGCCGGCCTGTTCCGGCAGCCGTCAGTTCAGCCACCGTATGCGCCGCGCCGAGCAGGCGCAGCCGGGCCGGTGAGGCTTCGCCGGCCAGGATGCGGGTTCCCGGCCAGCCGAAGAGCCGGGCTCCGGCGAGGCCGCGCTCTATTCCGACGATGAAATCCGGGCCTGCCCCCTTGATGGCACGGCTGAGGCCCTTGGTGCCCAGTCCGGCGTCGGCAACGACCACGACTGCGCCGAGCTTCAGGCAGGCATAGATCAGGGTTGTGAGCTCTATGCCCGGCGGCACCAGCAGGTTCACCCGGTTCCCCGGACGAACCCCAATGTCTGCCAGGCCTGCCGCCAGGGCATTGACGCGGGTATCCAGCTCGGCCCAGGAAAGGACGGCCGGGGCTTCCCCGGATGATGCCGGCGCCATGTCCACGACGGCGGGGGAGACGTCAGTGGCCCGATCATCGAGTTCTGCGGGCATGGGACGGAACCCTGCGGTGCCGGAGGTATCAGCGGGCCGGGAGGCGGAGGGCGTTTCCTTGGCGTGCAGGGCGCCCAGCCAGTCAAAGACCGGTGCGGCGATGTCACGGTCCTCGGCCACCAGATGGCCGGCTCCTTCAAAGCGGTGGACGTCCGCCTGCGGCAGCCGCTTCAGCAGGTCCCGCAGGTAGCGGTCGGAGAAAACCGGGTCCTTGGGGCCCCACAGTGCCAGGACCGGGACGGTGAGTTTGCGGATGCCTTCGGCAACCCGCGTGAGCGCACGGAAGCTCGGATGTGTTTCGTCACCCGGGATGTCGGCCACGAAATTGCCCACGCCCTCACGGCGTGAGGCACCGCGGTACGGCGCTGCGTAAGCGGCGCGGATCTCAGGCTGCAGTGCCGGCTGGGCCAGGGAATGCGTGACGCGGAGGAAGGCATCGGTGCGTTTGGTGCCCCATCCGTGGACGGCCGGGTGCAGTGCCAGCTTCAGTGCCGGGGGCAGGGAGAACCCGGCAGGGTGCACGGCGGTGTTGGTCAGGACGACTCCGGCGAGCTGGCTGCGGTGTGCCAGTGCCCAGCCCAGGGAAATGATGCCGCCCCAGTCATGGCCCACGGTAACCACGGGTCCGGTGATCCCCAGGGCGTCGGTGAGGTCGCCAAGATCGGAAATGCGATCCGCGAGCCGGCGGAAAGTGCCGGTCCGGGCGGAGAAGCCCATATCCAGCTGGTCCACGGCGATGACACGCCAGGGACGCTCCGCCGTGCTGCCGGCGGCTGCGAGTGTCCGCCAGAGGTAGGACCAGGTGGGATTACCGTGCACGCACAGCAGCGTTCCCGCCGGTTCGGCGCCGCGGGCTTCAAGATCCGGGCTGTTGTCCAGCAGATGCCATTTGTGGACGGTGCCGGGCTGGTCCACAGCAGCAGAGGAAGGAACCTGGACATAGCGGGACCACGCGGCCGGAACACCGGGCCAGAGCTCTGCTACCACGCGATCTCCATCATGGTGGTGTTCAGGCCCGAGCCCACACCCATGCACAGCACCCGGTCACCGGGAACCAGAGTGCGTGCTTCCTGGGCCAGGGTCATCGGCAGCGAAGCCGGACCCACATTGCCCCAGCGCGGGAACGTGATGGGCACTTTGGTCCGGTCCAGGTCCACGGCCTTGATGATGGCGTTGGTGTAGGAGTTGGACACCTGGTGGGTCACGTAGCGGTCCATGGAGGTCCAGTCCCAGCCGTTTTCATGGGCTTCATGCCACGCCGTCACAACAAGGTCCAGGCCGCCGTCCAGCAGGCCCTTGGTGTCCGTGTACATGCCGCCTTCGCCGCCCACACACAGTTCGTGGTGCTCTGTCCCTGCGCGGGAGACCCCGCCCAGGATCCGGTGTGATCCGGGGTGGTCTGCCGCCCGGCCGATGACGGCAGCCGCTGCGCCGCTGCCCAGCGTCAGGGTGGCGAATTCCCGCAGGTAGTCCTCGCGGGTGGAATCTTCCCGGTTCAGGCGCCCGAAGGTGGTTTCCTGGACGACCTGCGAGTCTTCTCCGGCAACGATCAGCGCGTAGTCGATCTGCCCGGACTCGATCATGTTCGAGGCCATGGTGATGCCGTTGACGAATCCCAGGCACGCGTTGGCCAGGTCAAAGTTCAGGGCGGAGGACGGCAGGCCCAGATTGTGGTGGATCTTGACCGCGACGGACGGCTCCAGGTTCTTCCGGGTAACGGAAGTGTTGATCAGCAGGCCGATCTGCGAGGGTTCGACGCCGGCCTCGGCCATCGCCTTGGCGCCCGCTTCGATGGCACCGTCCTCAAACGTTGTGCCCGGAGCCCACCATCGGCGTTCCTCGACGCCGGCCACCCGTTTCAGGAGACCCTTGGAGAGCCGCAGCCGTTTCAAGGAAGGGGAGAGCCGTTCATCGAAATCCTGCGAGCTTACAACAACGGGTGCCTCTACGCTCTTGACGCTGAGGAGTGCCGTGTTGGTGTGGTGGAAGTTGAAGTTCCCGCTCAAAATGCCTGCCTTGTCTGCTGCCAAAAAGATCGCGGTCCGGGCCCGGTCGTGACCCGTAACGGCGCCGTCGAACCATATGATTCTCCTAGAAGCCTACTTTCCTGCCCGGCCCGGACGGCGCGAAATCCCGGATTACGCTCTGCGAGTACTGCGCTTAAGTGTGGGGCATCACCCGGCTTTAGTGAATCTTCCACAAACGAGAGACTGAGGCCAGTGCACTTAAAGACCCTGACGATGCGGGGCTTCAAATCCTTCGCATCGGCCACAACGTTCGAGTTCGAACCGGGAGTGACCGCCGTCGTCGGCCCCAACGGTTCGGGCAAGTCCAACGTAGTGGATGCCCTGGCCTGGGTCATGGGGGAGCAGGGCGCTAAGACCCTGCGGGGCGGAAAAATGGAGGATGTCATTTTTGCGGGCACCTCCGGCCGGCCGCCGCTGGGCCGGGCACAGGTATCCCTCACCATCGACAACTCCGACGGCGCCCTGCCCATCGACTACTCCGAAGTCACCATCTCCCGCACGCTTTTCCGCGCCGGCGGTTCCGAATACGCCATCAACGGCGCCCCGTGCCGCCTCCTGGATATCCAGGAGCTGCTCTCCGACTCCGGACTGGGCCGGGAAATGCACGTGATTGTGGGGCAGGGCCAGCTGGACAAGGTCCTGCACGCCTCACCGGAGGACCGCCGGGGCTTCATCGAGGAGGCTGCCGGAATCCTCAAGCACCGCAGACGCCGCGAGAAAACGGTCCGCAAGCTCGATGCAATGCAGGCCAACCTGGCGCGCCTGACGGATCTCACCGCAGAACTGCGCCGCCAGCTGGGGCCGCTGGGAAAGCAGGCTGCCGTGGCACGCCGGGCCAAGCAGGTCCAGCTGGACGTGCGGGATGCCCGTGCCCGGCTGCTGGCCGACGACATCGTGACCCTCGCCGCTGCCGTTGAACAGGACACCGCAGCGGAGAACGCACTGCGCGTGCGCCGGCAGCAGGTGGAACAGGAAGCGGAGGCGCAGGGAGCCAGGCTGGCGGAACTTGAACGCCTGGCCGCGCAGGCAACGCCGCGGGTCAACGCCGCCCGGGACGCCTGGTATGCGCTCTCCTCCGCGCGGGAACGGCTGCGGTCCCTGGCCGCGCTGGCCGAGGAACGGCGCCGCCTGCTCGGCTCGGCGGAACCGGCCGCCGACCCTGGCCGGGACCCGGAGAAACTGCAGGCACAGGCCGAACGCGTCCGGGCCGAAATGCAGGCCCTGGAAGCGGAAGCAACTGAGCGTGAAGGCATGCTGGAAGACGCCGTGGAGGTGCGGGCTGCCGCCGAGGAGGAAGCCGCGGCGGAGGAACGCCGGCTGGCGTCCCTGCTGCGTGCCGCCGCGGACCGCAGGGAAGGCATGGCCCGGCTCTCCGGATCCGTCTCCGCTGCCCGCTCCCGGGTTGAGGCCGCTGAGGCAGAGCTCGGGCGCCTGCGCGCCTCGATTGCGCAGGCCGAGGAACGCCGGCGCACCGCCGAAGGGGATTTCGCAGCCCTGGAACAGGAAGCCGCCGGAGCAGAGTCCGGTGAGGAAGGGCTCGACGCCGAGTACGAGGAAGCCACAGACGCCCTGGAAGCCGCCGAAACCCGGCTGGCCGGGCTGCTGGAGGAAGAACGGCAGGCAGTCCGCGACCGGGAAACCCTCACTGCGCGCCGTGACGCCCTTGCCGTGGGCCTGGACCGCCGTGACGGCTCCCGCGCGGTGCTGGACGCCGGACTGGAAGGAGTGCTCGCACCCCTGGCCGACCTGGTGACTGTGACCCCGGGTTATGAGCGCGCCGTCACCGCCGCTCTCGGGACGGCAGCCGAGGCCCTCGCGGTGCGCGAACTCGACACAGCTCTCCAGGCGCTCAAGCTGCTCAAGGACACCGGTTCGGGGCAGGTAAGCCTGGTTCTCGCCGGAGTGCGCGGTCCCGGAGACAACGAGGAGCTGCCCGGGCTGCCTGACGGGTGCGTTTACGCAACGGATCTGGTCCAGGCAGTCCCGGAAGCGGCAGCAGCCGTGCGCACCCTCCTGCGCCGCGCCGTCGTCGTGGATTCGCTGGAACGCGCCGCCGGTGTGCTGGCCGCCGGTCCGGGCCTGAGGGTGGTCACAGCGGACGGCGATGTGCTGACCACGTTCACCGCTGCCGGCGGTTCCACCACGGCTCCCGGACTGATTGAGATCCAGGCCGCCGTCGAGGAAACGCAGAACCGGCTAACAGAGGCCGTGTCCCGGGCAGAGGCGGCACGCTTCGCGATCTCCGCAGCCCGGGCAGAGCGTGACGCTGCCCAGGCCCGGGCAGACGCTGCTCTGGCGGTACTGCATGAATCCGACGCCCGGCTGGCTGCGGTAGGGGAACGGCTGGGCGCGCTGGGCTCGGCCCTGCGTTCGGCCGCCGGGGAAGCTGAACGGCTCACCCGGCTCGCGGAGGCGGCGCAGGAGAACCTGGCACGTGAACAGGAGAAACTCGCCGAAGTCACCGGCCGCCTCGCCGCAGCACAGGACAGTTCAGCGGACACGGCCGAACCCTCCACGGACCGCCGCGATGCGCTGGCGCTCGCTGCCGCCCAGGCACGCCAGGCCGAAATGGATGCGCGGCTCTCCCTTCGCTCTGCCCAGGAGCAGCTGGCCGCCGTCTCCGGACGCGCTGAATCACTGGAGCGGGCAGCCGCGGCCGAACGCCGCGCGCGGGCTGCCGCAGCACAGCGGGCCCGGGTGCGAGCCGCACAGGCGGCACGGGCACAGGCAGTGGCGCAGGCTGCCTTGCTGGCCGGACGCTGGGCAGACGTGTCGCTGGAAGCGGCCGCGGCCGAACGTGACAAGGCCGAGGCCGTCCGCGCTGAGTTCGACGCGGAGCTGACCACGGTCCGGGCGGCCAACGCCGAGGCCGTGGCTGAACTGGCCAAACTCACCGACTCGGTGCACCGTGATGAGCTGCTCCGCGCCGAGAAGAGGCTGCGGATCGAAGCCCTCGAAACGCGTGCCGTGGAGGAACTGGGCATCACAGCGGACAACCTGGTGGCGGAGTACGGTCCGGACAAACTGGTGCCGGTGCCTGCCGAGACTGCGGAGGGTGCCGGGAAATGGGCTGCCCTGCACGTGCCGGTGGACGATGACGGGAACCCCGTTACGGAGGGTGTTCCCTACAACCGGGCCGAGCAGGAGAAGCGGCTCAAGCGGGCCCAGCGGGACCTTTCTGCACTCGGGAAGGTGAATCCGCTGGCGCTGGAGGAATTCGCGGCCCTCGAGGAACGCCACCAGTTCCTGAGCACCCAGCTGGAGGATCTCAAAGCTACCCGCAAGGACCTGCTGGACATCATCCGTGAAGTAGACCAGCGGGTGGAGGAAGTCTTCACCTCTGCGTTCCAGGACACCGCCGTGCAGTTCGAACGTGTCTTTGCGCGGCTCTTCCCCGGCGGGGAGGGGCGTCTGGTCCTCACAGACCCCCAGGACATGCTCACCACCGGCATTGAGGTGGAAGCACGCCCTGCGGGAAAGAAGATCAAGCGCCTCTCGCTGCTGTCAGGCGGGGAGCGGTCACTGACCGCCGTTGCGCTGCTGGTGGCGATTTTCAAGGCACGCCCCTCGCCGTTCTACGTGATGGACGAGGTGGAGGCCGCACTGGACGACACGAACCTCGGCCGGCTGATCACCATTTTCGAGGAGCTCCGCGAATCCAGCCAGCTTATTGTCATCACGCACCAGAAGCGGACCATGGAGGTGGCCGATGCCCTGTACGGGGTCTCCATGCGCGGAGACGGCGTCTCAGCCGTGATCAGCCAGCGGCTGGCCGCCGCTAGCGGGCGTAGCGGGCAGTGAAGTTGCGCAGGATCAGCGGCGGGGCGGTGACCTGTGCCGTTCGGACGGAATCCATCACCGTGTCAGCTTCCTCCGGCGGAAAGTATCCCGCATTGCGGTAGACCGAGATACGGGTCAGCAATCCGGCGACGTCGAGCTCGGGGTGGAATTGTGTGGCATAGAGGTTTTGCCGCACCCGGAACATCTGCACCGGGCAGGTGGGGGAGCCGGCCAGGTTTACGGCGTGTTCCGGAAGCCGGAACACGGCTTCCTTGTGGCCCACGAACGCATCAAAGGTGTCAGGCAGCCCTTCCAGCAGGGGGTCCTGCCGGCCCTGGGGAGTCAGCGTGACCGGCACGGCACCGATTGGTTCTCCGTAGGTGCGGTTGACGACGGCGCCCTGGTGCCGGCCCAGCGTGCCGACCCCATAACAGGCACCGAGGAACGGAAAGTCCCGTTCCACCAATGTGTCCAGCAGGGCCGAGAGTTCTTTCTCCACCCGCAGCTGAAGGTCCGACTTGGTATCTTCTGGGTCGGAGGAGTTGAACGGGCTGCCGCCAACAATGATTCCGCTGTAGTCCGCGAGGTCGATTGCAGGCAGGGGAGCTGCCTCCATCCGTACGCGGTGCAGCTGCGGCGGGGTCAGGTCCCCGAAGTGCAGGTAGGACTCATACTCCTCCTCGGCGGCACCGTCTTCGGCACGTGTGGCCAGGAGCAGGAAGGGCTTCATTCCTCGATGGTAGTGCGGCTGGAACGCATTCGAGCCATCCGCATCTCAGGTGCCAGGGTTTCCCGGGCAGTGAGCCAGATCAGCAGTGCCACCAGCGCAGTTGCACCGGTCACGGCGAACGCCCAGGTGTAGCCGAGGGTATCCGCGAGCACCCCGGCGAGGATCGGACCGATGATCGCCCCGGTGTCCGCAGACATCTGGAAAGCAGCCAGTACCTTGCCGCCGCTCCGGCCGGAACCGACGACGTCGGCCACTGCAGCCTGCTGTGCGGGATTAAGCAGGCCGGTGCCCAGACCCGCAATGGCGGAGACGACCAGGAACATCGTGACGCTGCCGGAGAATCCGATCGCGGCCGTTGCTGCTGCGTTGACGGCCAGCCCGGTGATGACCAGGGGTTTTCGTCCCCAGGAGTCCGCGAGGCGGCCGGAGAAGGTGAGCGCCAGTGCGGTTCCGGCAGCGAACGCAGTCAGGGAGATTCCGGCGATCTCCGGTCCTGCGGAAAGCACGGCGGCCGCGAACAACGGAAGCAGCGAGTTCCGCACTCCGAAGGAGGACCATCCGTTGGCGAAGGAAGAGACCATCGCGGCGCGGTAGGCGGAGTCAGACAGTGCTTCCCGGACCGAGACATGTACCCGTTCCCCATCCTTCTCCTTGGGTCCGGTGCCCCCGCGTGCCTCGCGCAGCAGGTAGGCGACTACGACGGCGGCGACGAGCAGGGCGGCGGCGTAAACCAGGAACGGGACGCGCAGGCCGAAGCCGGCCAGCAGGCCGCCAAGAAGCGGCCCGCCGATATTGCCCAGCAGGAACGAGGAAGCGTAGGCCCCGGATATCCGGCCGCGGATTGCCGGCGGAGCAAGACGGATGATCAGCGCCATCGCTGAAATGGTGAACATGGTGGAGCCGATGCCGCCCAGGCCGCGGAAGATCAGCAGCTGCCAGTAGTTCCCGGCGAAGGCACACGCGGCGGTGGACAGGGCCACGATCAGCAGGCCCATCACGTACACGGGGCGCTCGCCGAGCTTTTCCAGCAGTGCACCGCCTGCCGGAGCGAAGATCAGCCGGGTGAAGGCGAAGGCACTGACCACCACGGAGGACGCAGCAACGCCCACGTTGAAACTCTGCGCGAACTGCGGCAGCACCGGTGCCACCAGCCCGAAACCGAGGGCGATCAGGAACGCAGCAGCAATAAGGACTTTAATTTCGCGGGGGATCGGAATCCGGGGAGTGCTCACCATGATGCTTCGATTCTCGCAGACTCAACCGCGATTGGGGCCAGGGACGGGTGCCCGCCGCAGGCTGCCTTACGGGTGCCCGCCGGCGCCCCCGTATGACATGCTGGGAAGCGTGAATGAGACTCTTTCAATTGTGATCTATGTGGTCATTGGGCTGGCTGTTGTCGGTTCGCTGGCAGCCCTGCTGGTCCGCACGCGCCGCACGCCCAAGGGGATGTACCCGACGAAGCGCGACGCTGACGACCTGCCCGGCGGCAGCGGCGCAACCTCCGTCCTGGACCGCCCCGGCACTGCCGCGCCGGAAGCCGAACCAACGGTCACGGTGCCGGATGACCTGCGGGACCTTGAAGAAGCTCCCGCAGAGCCCGCCGCGCCGGCCCTGGAAACCCCTGAACCGGTTCAGGGCAGGCTTGCGCGGCTGCGTGCCCGGCTGGCGAAGTCCAACAACGCGCTGGGCAAGGCGCTGCTGGCACTGCTCTCCAGCGACAAGATCGACGAGGACGTCTGGGACGAGATTGAGGAAACCCTGCTGCTGGCAGACCTCGGCACGGAACCCACCATGGAACTCGTTGACGCGCTGCGCGAGCGGGTCCGGATCTCCGGCAGCCGTGACCCGCAGGAAGTCCACGCGATGCTGCGCGAGGAACTGATCAAGCTGGTTGACCCCTCGATGGACCGTTCACTGGCCGTGGAGCGGCATGCGGACAAACCCGCCGTCGTTATGGTCGTTGGCGTCAACGGTGTCGGCAAGACCACCACCGTGGGCAAGCTGGCGCGCGTCCTGGTGGCAGAGGACAAAGACGTGCTGCTGGGCGCGGCAGACACGTTCCGTGCCGCTGCCGCTGAGCAGCTGGCCACGTGGGGCCAGCGCGTGGGCGTGCCCACCGTGCGTTCGGAAGTGGACGGCGCCGATCCGGCGTCGGTCGCGTTCGAGGCCGTGAAGGCAGGCATCGACGGCGAAGTGGACACCGTGCTTATCGACACCGCCGGCCGCCTGCAGAACAAGGTGGGCCTGATGGACGAACTCGGCAAGGTCAAGCGGGTCATCGAGAAGCAGGCGGAGGTTGACGAAGTCCTGCTGGTGCTCGATGCGACCACCGGCCAGAACGGCCTCACCCAGGCGAAGGTCTTCGCCGAGGTCGTGAACATCACCGGCATCGTCCTGACCAAGTTGGACGGAACCGCCAAGGGCGGAATCGTCGTCGCGATCCAGCGCACCCTCGGTGTGCCGGTGAAGCTGGTTGGCCTGGGCGAAGGCCCCGACGACCTGGCTCCGTTCGACGCCGAAGGCTTTGTGGACGCCCTGCTGTCCTAGCGCACTGCCGAACCCAAACGCAAAAGGGCTCCCGCACGTAGGTGCGGGAGCCCTTTTTGCTGTTGGTGGAGGACTAAGGCTGGAACGTAAAGTTCAGAACCGTAACCGTGCCCGCCGTCAACGAGAACTTCTGGGTGGTGGAACCGTACTCAAAGCCCGGGAGGGTGAGCCGTTCGGCGACGGGCACTGCTTCGCCGCGCCCGCCGTCAATCATCGTGCCGTCCTCGGAAGTGTAGGAGGGCCCGGTCATCTGGGACATGGCCGCGGTCAGCGGCCGGGCCGGCAGTTCCAGGGTTACCTCCATCTGGGCATCCGTCTCGGGGTTATTGGCGTTGATGATGACTACACTGACGCTTCCATCCTCGTGGTGGACCGCGTACGTGTGGCTAAGGCCGCCACCGTTTTCCTCGCGCTGGAGGAATTGTCCCGGGGCCATTTCGGCGACCATTGACAGGCCGAAGTAGTTCGCCCGTTCGTCGACAGTTCCGTCTGGCTGGAGGTATTCGCCTCCCGTGCAAATCGCGGACATGGGCGGACCACCCTGGCAGGTGATCAGGGAAGAGTGGTAACTGAGGCGGCTAATACCCATTTCCGCCCCGCTCAGCGCATAGTCGGCAGCCCACAGAGCGGATGCATGGGTCTTCGTGGTTTCGTTCGACCCGGGGCAGGCAGAGACACCTGCTTCGGTGATCCAGGTTTCCAATCCTGCTGCGTTCGCGGGCTCCAGCGCAGCTTCGCGGTATCCGTTGCCGTGGTCGTGGATCCGCTGTGAGACGAGGTTCTCCATGGTGGGTTCGCCGTAGGGGTCTGCCTTTCCGTCACAGACGGAGAGCGGATAGTGGTGGAAGGAGAAGACCTTTTCCTGGGGAAGGTCCACCTTGGTGAACGGCTCCCACCAGGGCTGGGTGTAGACACCGGGGCCGATGATCTTCACCTCGGGGGCGGCCGCATAGATCGCGTCGGCGTAGGCCTTCAGCTCTTTGAGGTAGTCATCCGAGGTCCATGAGGGATCGCGTAGTCCGTTGGTGGGGTACCCGTTGGGCTCGTTGCCCACTGTGATGCCGGCCAGCCGGCCGCCGAAGATTCGGGAGGCATGGGCCGCCATGTCCGCAGCGCGCGCGGGGTCGTAATTGCCCAAGTCCACCGTGAGGTTGATGGTCCCGTCAACGGCTTCGAGCAGCGTGGCCACCCGTTCCAGATCAGCAGGCGTCACGGCCCTTACCGGGTGGGCCTTATCGCCCTTCAGGTTTCCGGGCAAGGGCTCGCCGGCTGAGGTCCAAAAGAAGCGGCGGTCCACAGCGTTGCCGCCGAACCGCAGCAGGGGCTTGCCCAGCCCGGTGAGCGACTGGACCATTTCCGGATTGTCGCCGGACAACGCAGGATCCGCCAGGTCAGTGGCCTCCAGGGACAAACCAACCAGTCCTTCCGGGAGGCTAGTGCCGCTGGTTTCCGCATCAATCTTCAGGGAAAGCGGTTCAACGGCATTTAGCGGTGATCCGGGAGGGGGGCCAATCTGGTTGTAATAGGTGAACTCGGGAGCGGACGGCAGCGGATCGGGCCGGTCCTCAATGACCGTGACGCCGGCTGCGTCGGCAGGGTCGCTGTCGTCGTTGTTGAGAACCAGGGGTACGGTAATGCCCGCGGCGATCACCACGGCCGCAGCGGCGGTCCCCGCGATCCACTTCCGGCGGGGCTTCCTCCGGTCCCGGGGACGGACGGAGTCCGCTCCGCGGCTGCCGGCGTGCGGATCTGGTCCGGGCACAGGGGTGTTCTCGGGCATAAGGGGTTGTTCCTCCGGGAGGTAATAGAGACTCAGGAACATCCTAGCTGTGCCTCCAGTTGCCTCCGGGCAATACCCACAGCGGGTCCACAGTTGCAGGTAACCTGCCCGAAACGCGGCTGACACGGCACTTTTACCCGGCGCCGAAGTTTGTAATGTCCCGGCAATACCCCCGGCTGAATACCGAAACTTCGCCCCGGCAATGTTCTTCGTAGCGCGGGAGATGCCCGCAGAACGTGGAAGGACATGAAGATGGATCTGACTGCAGGTCACGTCTGGGTGATGGTATCGGCGGCGCTGGTGCTGCTCATGACCCCCGGACTGGCATTCTTTTACGGCGGCATGACCAGGGCCAAGGCAGCCCTGAACATGATGATGATGAGCTTCGTTTCAATCGGACTCGTTGGGGTGGTCTGGGTCCTCTGGGGCTTCTCCATGAGCGGCGGCGACGGCGTAGCAGGGCTCTTCGGAAATCCCTTCGCGTCCTTCGGCTTGGAAGACCTGATCGGTACTGAAGACATGATCGGCGCCGGCTTCGGAGCTACCTTCGCCATCATCACCGTGGCCCTGATCAGCGGCGCTATTGCTGACCGCGCCAAGTTCAGCGCCTGGGCCGTCTTCGTGCCGGTCTGGGTCACCCTGGTCTACTGCCCGCTGGCCTTTATGGTCTGGGGCGGCGGCCTGCTGGGTGAAGAAGGTGCCATCGGGTCCGTAGTCGGTGAAGCCATCGACTTCGCCGGCGGAACCGTGGTCCACATCAACGCCGGTGTGGCAGCCCTGGTCCTGGCACTTATCATCGGCAAGCGCCGCGGCTTCGGCTCCGACCCGAGCCACCGCCCGCACAACATTCCTTTCGTGATGCTCGGTGCCGCAATGCTCTGGTTCGGCTGGTTCGGGTTCAACGGCGGCGCTGCCGGCACTGCTGAGGAAGCAGGCCTCATCTGGGTCAACACCCTCGCCGCTCCCGCGGCCGCCATGGTCGGCTGGCTGATCACCGAGCGCGTCCGTGACGGCCGGCCCACCTCCCTGGGCGCAGCTTCGGGCATCGTGGCCGGTCTGGTGGCCATCACGCCGGCCTGCGCCAGCGTCTCCCCGATCGGGGCACTGGGACTGGGCCTGGTCGCCGGTATCCTCGCCGCGCTCGCCGTCGGGCTGAAGTACAAGCTCGGCTATGACGACTCCCTCGACGTCGTCGGCGTGCACCTGGTCGCCGGACTGGTCGGCACTGTGGCAATCGGTTTCATCGCCCTTCCGGTTGACGGTGAAGGCGGCGGCCTCTTCTACGGCGGCGGCTTCGCCCAGCTCGGTGCGCAGATCGTGGCCACCGTCGTTGCAATCGTCTTCTCAGCGGTGATGACCCTCATCATCGGCCTGGCCATCCACAAGACCATGGGCTTCCGGGTCACCGAGGAGCAGGAAATCAACGGTGTAGACCTCAGCGAACACGCTGAGACCGCCTATGAACTTGGCGGAATCGGCGTAGGCGGGTCCTTCCGCCCGGTAGCCGAGTCCACCACCGCGCCCATCAAGGAGAGCGTCAACTCATGAAACTCGTAACCGCAATCGTCCGGCCGGAAAAGTTCGACGCCATCCGCGGCGCCCTTGAGAGCTACGGCGTCCAGGGCCTCACCGTCAGCCAGGCCAGCGGCTACGGCCGCCAGCGCGGCCACACCGAGGTCTACCGCGGTGCTGAATACACGGTGGACCTGCTGCCGAAGCTGCGGGTGGAAGTACTGGCCGCCAACGAGTGGGTCAGTGACATCGTGGACGTGCTTGTTTCCACCGCGAATACCGGCCGCGCAGGTGACGGCAAGGTATGGGTGACGAACGTGGAGGAAGCGCTGCGGGTCCGCACCGGCGAACGGGGCGATTCCGCGCTGTAGGCAGCCACCGTAACCAGCAGGCAACCACAGGGCATCTCCTAAGAAGCCGCCCGGTCGAAAGACCGGGCGGCTTCTGAGCGTCAGCGGAGCGGTCAGAGGCTTCCGCGGCTGGACTCCCAGCCGGAAGGCCCCTGCGTACCCGCGGCGTACGTTCCCATCGGAACCTCATTCGAACGCCAGGCGGCGAGCACCGGGTCCACAATCCGCCAGCATTCCTCCGCAATATCCCCGCGGACTGACAGCAGCCGGTTTCCCTCGAGCACCGCTTCCAGCACCTCTCCGTACGGTGTGAGCTGGGAGGTGTGCAGCTTCGAGGAGAGAGTGCTGCGGTCAAGCCTGAAGATGTCAGCAGGTCCGTTGACGTTCAGCTCCAGCTCCAAGTAGGCGGGGTTGAACGAGATGCGGAGCCGGGACGGCAGGGTGGTTGACCCGGTGAAGCCTTCCGGCAGATGGTTCACGGGGCGGAACGTGACCACTGCTTCCTTCCGGGTCCGCGCCTGGGCCTTGCCCGAGCGCAGGATGAACGGCACACCCGCCCAGCGGTCGTTGTCGATGGCAATCTCAATCTCCGCCAGGGTCTCAGTGTTCCGCGCCGGATCCACCCCGGGGGAGTCGGCGTATCCCTCGACTTCCTTCCCGTCGATCACGCCGGCGGTATAGCGGGCGCGGCGCGTGGACCTGCTGAAGTCCCCGCTGACCGAGGACGCGCGCAGGGTGGCTGCCACCAGATCCCGCAAATCCCGCTCAGCCAGGGAAGCAGGCGGGCCGATGGCCATAAACGCCATGGTGTGCAGCAGATGGCTCTGGATCATGTCCTCCAGTGCCCCGGACGCGTCGTAGTACTTCGCCCGCCCTTCGAGGGCCAGCTGCTCGTCAAAGACGATCTCCATCTTCTCGATGTGCAGCGAGTTCCAGATCGGTTCCAGCAGCCGGTTCGAAAAACGCATTCCAACAATGTTCATGACCGTTGTCATGCCGAGGAAATGGTCCACCCGGAAGATTCTTTCCTCCGGAACCAGGGAAACCAGCCTGCGGTTCAGATCCCGAGCCGATGCCTGGTCTGAGCCAAACGGTTTTTCCAGGACCAGCAGCGTTTCCGGCGGAAGGTCCCGGGGTGAGAGGCCTTCCACTGTTTGCAGCGTGAGTTTCGGAGGTAGGGCGAAGTACACGGCCAGCGGCGGCTCAAGCTCCAGCAAATCGGGTCCAAGCCCGCTTGGGCTGGCCAGATCCAGCTGGAGGTAGGAGCTGCGCTGCACCGCGGCGTCGAGCTCCCTGCGTGCGTCCGCGGAGGCTGCCTCATACTCGGAGGAAAATGAATCCCTAACCCGCTGCTTCCACTCGTCCTGGCTCCAGTCCCGAGACCCTGAACCGACAACCACCAGCCCCGGCGCGCGCCCGCGGGCTATCAGCCGGGCAAGCCCGGGCAGCAGCAGCCGGTGCGAGAGGTCTCCGGTTCCGCCCAGAATCAGCAGCGTCTTCACGCGGGACGACGGCGTTGCGTTGGCAGCCATGATTCCAGCGTGCCACCGCGGGCCCATCCGCATAAGGTTCATGCGGCCAATACCCATCCGCGCTTGGTACCCTTAACAGCTGGGCCTGGCAAACATGGCGAACTACCCGATGAAAGAAGTGCGCAGCGCGTGTTCAATTCACTGTCTGACCGGTTGACTTCCACGTTCAAGAACCTGCGTGGCAAGGGACGGCTGAGCGAAGCCGACGTCGACGCCACAGTGCGGGAAATCCGCCGTGCCCTGCTCGACGCCGACGTCGCAGTTCCCGTGGTCCGTGCCTTCACCGCCTCCGTCAAGGAGCGCGCCCTCGGGTCCGAGGTTTCGCAGGCGCTGAACCCGGGCCAGCAGGTCGTCAAGATCGTCAACGAGGAACTTGTTGGCATCCTCGGCGGCCAGACCCGCCGGCTGAACCTGGCCAAGAACCCGCCCACGGTCATTATGCTGGCCGGTCTGCAGGGTGCCGGTAAGACCACCCTCGCCGGCAAGCTCTCCCGTTACCTCAAGGATCAGGGCCACAGCCCGCTGCTGGTCGCCGCAGATCTCCAGCGCCCGAACGCCGTCAAGCAGCTGCAGGTGAACGGTGAACGCGCCGGCGTGCCGGTTTACGCTCCGCACCCCGGTGTCAGCTCCGAATTCGAAGCTGCAACCGGCGACCCGGTAGCCGTCGCCCGCCAGGGCGTGGAAGAAGCGCGCGCCAAGCTGCACGACATCGTCATTGTGGACACCGCCGGCCGCCTTGGCGTTGACGCGGAACTGATGCAGCAGGCCGCAGACATCCGAGCCGCCATCACCCCGGATGAAGTCCTTTTCGTGATCGACGCCATGATCGGCCAGGACGCCGTTGCCACGGCCCAGGCGTTCAACGAAGGCGTGAACTTCACCGGCGTCGTGCTGACCAAGCTCGACGGCGATGCCCGCGGCGGCGCCGCACTCTCCGTCGCCTCGGTGACCGGCAAGCCGGTGATGTTCGCATCCACCGGTGAAGGCCTGAAGGACTTTGAGGTCTTCCACCCGGACCGCATGGCCAGCCGCATCCTGGACATGGGCGACATCCTGACGCTCATTGAGCAGGCAGAGAAGTCCTGGGACAAGGACGAAGCGGCCCGCATGGCCAAGAAGTTCGTCGACCAGGAAGACTTCACCTTTGAAGACTTCCTGGCCCAGATGCAGCAGCTGCGCAACATGGGCTCCATGAAGAAGATGCTCATGATGATGCCCGGTGCCGCCGGGATGCGCGAGCAGCTGGAAAATTTTGACGAGCGGGAGATCGACCGCGTTGAGGCCATGGTCCGCTCCATGACCCCGCACGAGCGTGTTGCTCCGAAGATCATCAACGGCTCCCGCCGTGCCCGCATTGCGCGTGGTTCCGGTGTGCACGTCTCCGAGGTCAACGCCCTGCTGGAGCGCTTCACGCAGGCACAGAAGATGATGAAGAAGATGGCCGCCGGCGGCGGCATCCCCGGTATGCCCGGCATGGCAGGACCCGGCGGCTTCGGCGGCGGCTCGCGTAAGAAGCAGCAGGCTGCCAAGGGCAAGAAGAAGGCCCGCTCCGGCAACCCGGCCAAGGCAGCGCAGGAACGCGCTGAAGCCGAGGCACGGCGGGCAGGTGCCCGCAGCGCGCTGCCGACCGGTTCCGCTTTCGGACAGCAGGGCGGGGACTTTGACCCGTCATCGCTGAACCTGCCCAAGGGCTTCGAGAAGTTCCTCGGCAAGTAACACACATACATACGCGCGGCCGGTCCGGGTCTTCCCGGGCCGGCCGTGCGCGTCCGCCGGGAGACTAGGCTGGTTTGATGGCTCAGCAACGGATTGTCTTTGTGCACGGTGCGGGCCGCTTCGGTGCTGCGGCCTGGCCGGGCCAGCACGCCCTGGCGCGCAGTTACGACTGCCTCTTTCTCCGCCGCGCCGGTTACGGCCTCAACGTTCCGCCAGCCCCTACGGACCATGCCGCCGACACTGCGGCTATCCTTCAGGCACTGGGCCAGGGCGGCCACGTGGTGGCGCACGCTGAAGGTGCAGTGTCCGCGATGATGGCGGCTGTCAGCGACCCGGCCCGCGTGCATTCCCTTCTCCTGTGTGAGCCTGCCGTCTTTTCGCTCACCCGGGACCTGCCGGCAACTGCCGCCCGGCGTGCCCTGCTGGATCCGCTCTTCCGGGCCGCCGCAGGACTCACTGACGAAGAGTACGGCCGCGAACACGCGCGCCTGGTTTTCTCCGCCGAATCTGCACCAGACCCCGGCAACGATCCCCATGCTGCTGCACGCCAGCGCCTGCAGGCCCCGCCCTGGGACGCGCCCCTGGACATCGTTCCCGGAGTTCCCACCCTTGTGCTCACGGGGGAGTGGGAGCCGCTGTATGAAGAAGTCGCAGCATTCCTTGCCTCTACCGGTGCCGAACACCGCCCCGTGGGCGGCAACCACCGTCCGCAGGACACCCCGGCAGGACGGGAAGCAATAGCGGAATTCATTGCCCGTACTGCTGCAGCGCCTGTTGCCGTTGACTGTGCCTGAAATCCGGCCGGCCCGGCCTGCGGACGTGGTGCTGCTGCCTGCCCTTGAAGCGGCGTCGGACACCCTTCTCGCGTCCCGGCCCGAAATCCACACCGGGCTCCTCGGTACCCTTCCGCCGCCTGCGTCACCCCGGGACCTTGCGGGGTCCCGGCACCTGCTGGTCGCCGGCAGCCCGCCGGCCGGCTTCGCCCGGCTCGAGGAGGTGGGCGGCTGTGCACACCTGGAGCAGCTCTCCGTTCATCCCGACGCAGCAGGGGCAGGACTGGGACGTGCCCTTGTGGCGGCTGCCGTGCAGTGGGCGCGGAACGAAGGGTACCCGGCGCTGACGCTGTGCACGTTTGCCCGGGTCCCGTTCAACGCGCCCTTCTACCGCAGCTGCGGATTCAGCGAAGTTGAACCGGCCGGCGAGCTGGCAGAGGTGCGGCGGCATGAGGCGGAACTGGGTTTGGACAGCATTGGGGAACGCGTTGCCATGCGCCTTGAACTGGGTTCCGCGGGGGGCCGCAGCAGCTGCTGGAAATTAGCTGAAGCTTCAAGTAATGTATAAAACATGAACCTTCAAGTAAATGCCCAGGACCTGCTGCCCGCGAACCTTGCTATGGGGACCGTGATGCTCAAAGTGGGGGACATGGAGAAAGTCTCCGGCTACTACCGGCAGGCGCTTGGCCTGCAGGTTGTAGCCGAGGCTGACGGTGGCATGTACCTTGGCCGCGGCACTGTGCCGCTGGTGCATTTGGCGCCCGCTGCCGGGCTGCAGGTTCCATCCCGCGGGGAAGCCGGCCTGTTCCACACCGCCATCCTCTTCGAAACCCAGGCGGACCTGGCCGCTACAGTGGCCCTCGCGGCACAGTTCGACCCCTCGGCTTACGTCGGCAGTGCCGACCACCTCGTCAGTGAAGCGTTCTACTTCACCGATCCGGAAGGCAACGGAATTGAGCTGTACTGGGACCGTCCCCGCGAAGCCTGGGACTGGGACGACACGCCGCAGGGGCGCACTGTCCGCATGGCTTCCCTGGCGCTGCCGCCCCAGCAGTACTTCCGAACGCACCTGAGTGAAGACGCCCTGGCCCGCACACCGGAGGCCGCAGCCGGCGTCGGCCACGTTCACCTGCAGGTTGGCGACACGGATACTGCTGCCGCCTTCTATGTGGACACCCTCGGATTCGAACGGACTGCCGACTTCCACGGGCAGGCTCTTTTTGTCTCCGCCGGCGGATACCACCACCACATGGCCATGAATGTATGGAACAGCCGCGGAGCAGGCCCGCGCCGGGACACCCTCGGCCTTGGTGAGGTGCTGATCAGCGTTCCGGGGCAGGACGACGTCGGATCCCTGGCTGACCGGCTGAAGTCCGCCGGCATTGCCAGCCACCACACCGGTTCCGAACTGCGTTTCGAAGATCCCTGGCGCAACCGCATTCGCGTCGCCGCCTCCTGAGGTCCCCTTGGGTGGCCGGCGCCGCCGGTTTTGCAAAGTGGATGAATGCTGGTCGCGCGGCACCCCACACCGGGGGGTGCTGGGCCACCGCAGCAGTGCGAGTCGCAAAAGGCGGAGTCATCTGGCACAATGGACAGGTACTCGATCTGCGTGGCCCCTCTCTCCGTGCAGCATCTTGTCCTTTTGAACCCCAAACGTTATGGCCCGCCCCACGGGAGCAGAAGTTCGGGTTCGCCCCATTTCAGATCAGGAGTGACCACAAAAGTGGCCGTAAAGATTCGCCTTAAGCGCCTCGGCAAGAAGTTCTCAGCACACTACCGCGTTGTTGTCATGGATTCCCGTGCCAAGCGCGATGGCCGTGCCATCGAAGAAATCGGACTGTACCGTCCGACCGAGGAGCCGTCGTACATCGACATCAAGTCCGACCGTGCGCAGTACTGGCTCGGCGTCGGCGCCCAGCCGACCGAGCAGGTCGCAGCACTGCTGAAGATCACCGGTGACTGGCAGAAGTTCAAGAACATCGACGGCCAGGAAGGTACCCTGCGTACCAAGGCTCCGAAGGAGCCCTTCGTGGCCCCCGAGAAGAAGTCCGTGATCGTTCCCGAAGCAATCACCCCGAAGGCCAAGAAGGAAGAGGCAGAAGCCGCTTCCACTGAGGCTGAGGCTGAGTAGATTGCTGGCCGAAGCGCTGGAGCACCTCGTGCGCGGAATCGTTGACTCCCCTGAGGACGTCAAGGTTTCCGCCAAGAACAACCGCCGCGGGGAAACCCTCGAGGTCCGTGTTCACCAGGACGATCTTGGCCGGGTTATCGGCCGCCAGGGACGCACCGCCCGCGCACTGCGCACGGTGATTTCTGCCCTGGCCGGCAGCGACCAGGTCCGCGTCGACGTCGTCGACACCGACCGCCGCCGCTGACGCACCAGCAATTCCAAGCAGTTCCAAACATCCGGCCCCGGCACCAGATAATGGTGAAGGGGCCGGATGTTTTTTTCGGCTCCGGCTTTTTGGCCGCGCCCAACGACCCTAGGAGAATCCATGCAGTTACAGGTGGCACGCATCGGCAAGCCCCACGGCATCCGTGGCGAGGTGACCGTGCAGGTGCTGACCGATGCCCCTGAAGACCGCTTCGCGCCGGGGGCAGTCCTTACCGTTGAACCGGCAGCCAAGGGACCGCTGACGGTCCTCAGCGCCCGCTGGAACAAGGACATTCTCCTGCTGGGCTTTGAGGAAATCGTTGACCGCAACGGCGCCGAGGAAATCCGCGGCGCCAAGCTGTTCATTGATACCGAAGAAGCGGAAGAGGACGACGACGCAGAGGGCTGGTACGAGCACGAGCTCGTGGGCCTGAAAGCCAAGGTTGGCAGCGACGTCGTTGGTACCGTCACGGCACTGCGGACACTTACCGTCCAGGACCTGCTGATTGTCGAAGACACCAAGGGGCAGGAGATCCTGGTGCCGTTCGTCGAGGCAATTGTTCCTGAGGTCAACACCGAAGAGGGGTACGTCCTGCTGACTCCTCCGCCGGGCCTTTTTGAACTGAACCTGCCCGAAGCCGGCAAGGACGGGGCCGAACGCTAAGTGCGCATTGATGTTTTCTCCATCTTCCCGGAGTACCTTGCCGCCCTGGATCTTTCCCTGATCGGCAAGGCCCGGCAGGACGGGCTGCTGGACGTACGCGTCCAGGACCTTCGTGATTTCACCACTGACCGGCACCGCACCGTTGACGACACCCCCTACGGCGGCGGCGCAGGCATGGTTATGAAGCCCGAGCCGTGGGCACAGGCCCTCGCGACCGCGCTCGACGGCGCCCCGGAGCCGGGCGTGAAGCCCACGCTGATCGTTCCGTCACCGGCAGGAGAGGTCTTCACGCAGCAGACGGCGTACGAACTTGCCGCCGCGGAGCACCTGGTCTTTGCCTGCGGCCGTTACGAAGGCATCGACGAACGCGTGCTGGAATGGGCAGGGGAGCACTTCACCGTCCGCCCGATGAGCCTGGGCGACTATGTCCTGAACGGCGGCGAAGTTGCCGTGCTGGCCATGGTTGAAGCGGTCGGACGCCTGGTGCCCGGCGTCGTCGGCAATCCTGAATCCCTGGTGGAGGAATCGCATTCGGACGGCCTGCTGGAGTACCCCGTGTACACCAAACCCTCGCAGTGGCGTGAGCGGGCAATTCCGGAGGTGCTGCTGAGCGGCAACCACGCAAAGATTGCCCGGTTCCGGCGCGATGAGCAGCTCCGCCGTACTTCCGAGCGCCGGCCGGACCTGATTGCCAAACTGGACCCGGCCAGCCTGGACAAGGCAGACCGGGCCACTCTGGCTGCACTGGGCTGGACTGTCACTGAAGGCGCCGTCCTGCCGCAGGCCTGAGCCTGCCGGTTGGTGGGGCCTGCCCAGCTGTGGCAGAATAGAGAGTTGTGTCATCTGGGTCCGCACCTGCCACAGGGGGAGTGAGGCCAACAGCAAGACACACCGGCAACCGATTCCCGGAACGCCGGTTATATAGCTTCGGCAGCATCTGTGCACCTTCGGGTACATCCTTGCCGCCGTTACCAAAGTGGATGACCTGTGGCGTCCACCAGGAGTGAGTAACAATGCACATCCTAGATTCTCTTGATGCAGCTTCGCTGCGTTCGGACATCCCCGAGTTCCGCGCCGGTGACACGGTCAAGGTTCACGTGAACATCGTTGAAGGCAAGAACACCCGTGTTCAGGTCTTCCAGGGCTTCGTCATGAAGCGCCAGGGCGACGGCCTGCGCGAGACCTTCACGGTCCGCAAGGTCAGCTTCGGTGTTGGCGTGGAGCGTACCTTCCCGGTGCACTCCCCGGTTATCGACAAGATCGAGGTCGTCTCCCGCGGTGACGTCCGCCGCGCAAAGCTGTACTACATGCGCGACCTGCGCGGCAAGGCTGCCAAGATCAAGGAAAAGCGCGACTTCCGTCCCGCCAAGTAATTTTCTTGTCGCAGACATCCGCGGACGGGGCTGGCCCCCGGAAGCACACGAAACGCCAGTCCATTGCGGGCTGGCGTTTCGTGCTCTGGGCCCTGGCTGGCGCCGTCGTACTGGCCGGGCTGGTCCGTGCCTTCCTCCTGGACGTTTACTACATCCCCTCCGAATCCATGCAGCCTCTGCTGGAGCCGGGGGACCGGGTACTCGTCTCCCGCACTGAGTACCGCGGATCCGGGATCCAGCGCGGCGACGTCGTAGTTTTCGACGGCCGCGGATCCCTGGCCCCGCTGCACAGCTCCGACCCCGTCCTGAAACAGGCACTGGATTCAACTGCCCAGTGGCTGGGCCTGGCGGGCAGCGACACCGTGTACATCAAGCGGGTCATCGGGGTTCCCGGCGACCGCGTGGCGTGCTGCACCGACGGCATGCTGACCGTGAATGGGCAGCCAATTCGTGAGCCTTATCTCTTCCCCGGCGACACCGGGAGCGAAACGCCGTTCGACGTCGTTGTACCCGAAGGGCGGCTGTGGCTGCTCGGCGACCACCGCTCTGATTCAGCAGATTCGCGCAGCCTGCTCGGCGCCCCGGGCGGCGGGCTGATTCCCGAAGAGCGTGTGATCGGCCGCGCACAGCGAATCCTCTGGCCTTTCGAAAGAAGTACCGAGATTGAGCGACTAGAGTTGGACACCGTATGGCATTCAGCGGAATAAGAGGACAACACATGGCGCAGGACTTCCCGGACGATCCCACCGGCGGGACCGCAGACTCCGGTGAAGCGCGCTCCCAAGCCGCCCACGCCAAGGGCAAGGACGGCAAGAACAGAGGCTTCGGCGCCTGGCTGCGCGAAGTCGTCATCATTGTTGCCATCGCGCTGCTGCTGTCCTTCCTGATCAAGACCTTCCTTTTCCGCGCGTTCTTCATCCCCTCCGGCTCCATGGAGGAAACACTGGAGATCGATGACCGGATCTTCGTGAACCTGCTGGTCCCGGAGCCTTTCGACTTGGCGCGCGGCGACGTCGTTGTCTTCAAGGACACCCAGGCCTGGCTGCCTGCCACCCAGCAGGACGACGGCGGCAACATCCTGGCCGATGCCCTGACTTTCGTGGGGCTGCTGCCGGACGAATCCGAGCAGCACCTGGTCAAGCGGATCATTGGTATGCCGGGGGACCATGTTGTGTGCTGCAATGCTGACGGGAAGGTGACCGTCAACGGCGAGCCCCTCGATGAGCCCTACCTGTATCCCGGTGCGCAGCCGTCCGAGATCCCGTTCGATGTGGTGGTGCCGGAAGGCAAGGTCTGGGTCATGGGCGACCACCGCAACGCGTCGGCGGACTCCCGCGAACACCAGAACGGACCGGGCGGCGGTTTCATCAACATCGAGGACATTGAGGGCAAGGCGGCTGTCATCGCCTGGCCGCTGGGCCGGGCAGGCTTCATTGGCAGCTACCCCGAGGTCTTCGAAAACGTACCTGATCCGTCCGGGGCGGAAACGGCGTCCAAGTGACCAGCCAGGCAGATCCCGCCCTGCGGGCACCTTCGGGGGCCACCGCAGCAGGAGCACCCCGTCCCCGGCGTGCCCGGAGTGCCGCAGCCAAGGGCCCGACACTGCGCTTTGAGCGGACCTTTGCCGCGATGGGGCACCGGGTGCTGGCCGGCTGCGATGAGGTGGGCAGGGGAGCCCTCGCCGGTCCGGTAAGCGTAGGCCTGGTTGCTGTGCAGCTCGAGTCCGTCCGCGCGCTCAAAGGCGTCCGGGACAGCAAGCTGCTGACTCCCGCAGACCGGCAGACCCTGGTTCCGCTCATCAAGAAATGGTGCCCGGCCTGGGGAGTTGGACACGCCAGCGCGGCGGAAATCGATCTCCTGGGTCTGATGGGGGCCCTGCGGCTGGCCGGCACGCGTGCCTGGACCCAGGTCTGCGAAACCCTCACACCCGACGTCGTCCTCCTGGACGGCAACCACAACTGGCTTTCCCCCGAAATGCAGGCGAGCCTGTTTGACGAGCCGTCTGATGATGACGACGCCGCCTGCACTGCACCGGTGCACACGCGGATCAAAGCGGACATGACCTGCCTCAGCGTTGCGGCAGCCTCTGTCCTGGCGAAGGTGGAGCGGGACGCCATGATGGTGGAGTACTCCTCCCTGCACCCGGAATACGGCTGGGACGTCAATAAGGGATACGCCACCGAAGCACACCGCGCAGCCATCGATACACTCGGACCTTCACCGCTGCACCGCCTGTCCTGGCGGCTGGGAACAGGACGAACAGACGAAGATGGGCCCGCGCCGGGCCCGGTTGGGGGATGATGGTGCAATGAGCGCAGAGGATCTTGAGAATTACGAAACAGATATGGAGCTGCAGCTCTACCGCGAATACCGCGACGTTGTGGGGCTGTTCAGCTACGTGGTGGAAACGGAACGGCGCTTCTACCTGGCCAACCACGTAGACCTGCAGGCACGCAGCGCCGACGGCGAAATCTACTTCGACCTGACACTGCAGGATGCCTGGGTCTGGGATGTCTACCGGTCCGCGCGGTTCGTTAAAAGCGTCCGGGTCATCACCTTCAAGGACGTCAACGTTGAGGAGCTCACCCGCAACGACGACCTCACCCTGCCCAAGGCGGAGGAACTCGGCTAGTCGTCCGTCAGGGGCCTGCCGGGTCCAGCCGGCGCCTGCGGAACGCTGGGCAGCAGGGCCAGGCAGTCGCTCCACAGGATCCGGGGGACGCGCGGGGCGTCCGATTCCAGCTCCGAAAACCAGCCGTCCACCATTTCTCCGCGATGGGCCAGCAGCCGCGGAACTGTTACGGGCAATGGAAACCCGTTGCGCCACACTGCTTTGTAACTCCCCAGATTCCCCACGTTGGCGGTCCAGTTCAGGCTCTCCCAGCCCAGCGTGTCGAATGCGTAGGAGACGGCCAGCCGGACAGCCCGGCTCATCAGCCCCTTGCCGCGAAACCGCGGCGACGTCACGAACCCGAGGCTTCCGGTGCCCGCGCCCTGCCGGCGCAGGTCGATACTGCCGGCATACTCTCCGTTTTCTTCCAGTGCCCAGGACACAATGTCCTGCTGCGGAACCCCGACGGCGGCGATGTAGTTCAGCGCCATCTCACGCGTGTAATCCAGCGGCACGGTGGTCCAGGCAATGGTCAGCGGATCCCGTGAGCGTTCCACCACGGCATCCGCATCGGACTGCAGATGAGGCCGCAGCAACAGCGACTCATCCTGCAGCATTGGGATCCCAAGCACCATTTCCCAAAGGTACCGCGCCGCCCTTGGCTGCCGGCATCTTAGACTGCCTAGATGGCTGCATCCACGCCTGATCCGCTTCCCCGGCACAACCGGGATTTGTCCGGTGTGCTTTCAGGGGTGCGCATCTATGCGCAGCTTAAGCCCGACGGCGCGGGGCTGGACAGGCTGCTGCGTCTCCAGTCCGCCGTGCGGGAAAGGGCCCCGCGGGCCCGGCCTGTCAGCTCCGGCAGGGTGCACCTGACCCTGATCCACTTCGGGAAGGCCGACGAGGCCTATGACCGGCTCGCGAAGGCCACCGGGGTCTCCAGAGAGGTCTTCGTGCTGGCACTTGCCGATTATCTGGACGAATCCGAGGCAGCACTGCCGGCACAGGATTTTGTCCTCTTTCCCCGTGGTTTGGCCGGCTTTGGGCGCACCGGTTCAACGCTGGCGCTGGAGTTCGATCCCACACCGGATCTTCGGGCCGTGCACGAGGCGCTTTACGGGCTGCTGCTTCTGTTTCTGGACCGCTGCGGGGTACCCGATCCGGCAGCTTACACAGCACAGGATCCGGCACTTGAGTTTTCCTCAGTGCTGCGGCCGCACATCAGCATCCTTCATGGTTTTCCCGGGGCCGGCCCTGACGCTCCGCCTCTGCCGGCTCCAGACGGCGGGCCCTTCCGGCTGCGGCCCCTGCCGGTGCTGTACCGCGCCTGAGTTTTCCGGACTCTTCCTATCCTGCACAGGCAGTCCTTCCGCGTGTGCGCCAGCTCGTTCTGTCCACACATGCCTCCGCGGCCGGTCCGGGAGGAGCCCGGACCGCACAGACTCGGGGCATGAAAGCCAAAGACCAGCTGGGCAGGGCCGGCGAGGAGTTCGCCGCGGAGTATCTGTCTGCCGCCGGCTATGACGTCCTTGAACGCAACTGGCGGTGTCCGCAGGGAGAAATCGACGTGGTCGCCAGGGATGGGAACACCCTGGTTATCACCGAGGTAAAAACAAGGTCGTCCCTGGACTACGGACATCCATTTGAAGCGGTGACCGCGGCCAAGCTCAGCCGCCTCTACCTGCTTGCGGCTGCCTGGATCAGGGAACATCCAGCCGAATGCAGCCGCTGGCGGGTGGACGCAGTGTCCGTGCTGCTGCCACGTGCCGAGCAGGAACCTGTGATCGAACACCTGAAGGGAATTGGCTGATGAGTCTGGGCAGGACCTACGGCATAGGACTCATTGGACTGGAGGGTCGGATCGTGGAAGTTGAGGCGGACATTGGCCAGTCACTCCCGGCCTTCATCCTCCTGGGGCTGCCGGATGCCTCCCTGAACGAGTCCCGCGACCGGGTCAAGTCAGCGGCAAAGAACGCGGGACTGCCGCTGAGCCGGCGCAAGATTACCGTGAACCTGATGCCGGCAGATGTCCACAAACGCGGATCAGGGTTTGACCTGGCGATCGTTATGGCAGCACTTGCCGCGGCCGGAGATGTCCGGGGCACCGGCAGGACTGTCTTCCTGGCTGAATTGGGGCTGGATGGCAGGCTGCGTCCCCTGCGTGGCGTGCTGCCTGCCGTCATGGCCGCCGTCGACGCCGGATTTCCGGACGTTGCCGTAGCCGAACCCAACGCCTCCGAAGCGGCGCTGGTGCCGGGTGCCCGGGTACGCGCTTTTGGTTCGCTTGCTGCGGTTGCGCTGGCGTACGGGGCGCGGGCGGACCAGCTGGTCTTTCCCCCGGCGGATGATGCAGGGGACACGGACATCCCGGAGTCCCCCTCAGCTGCTGCCGTCCCCGACCTTGCCGACATCGCCGGGCAGGACGAGGCCAGGTTCGCCCTTGAAGTGGCCGCTGCCGGGGCGCACCACCTTCTGATGACAGGCCCGCCGGGAGCAGGGAAGACCATGCTGGCTGAGCGGCTGCCCGGCCTGCTGCCGGACCTCGCCGATACTCCGGCAATGGAAGTGACGGCAGTCCACTCACTCGGCGGCAGGGGAGCGTCCTGCACGAGCCTGATCCGGCGCCCGCCCTTCGAAAGTCCGCACCATACAGCCACTGCGGCAGCGGTAATCGGCGGAGGGAACGGCATACCCCGGCCGGGCGCAGCGTCGCGTGCCCACCGCGGCGTGCTCTTCCTCGATGAAGCGCCGGAATTCGAAGGGCGGGTGCTGGATGCACTCCGCCAGCCGCTGGAGAACGGTCAGCTTGTCCTGCACCGGGCCGCCGGAACTGCGGTCTATCCGGCCCGATTCCAGCTGGTCCTGGCCGCCAATCCGTGTCCCTGTGGGCTGGCCAGCGGAAAGGGGACTGAGTGCACCTGCACACCGCAGCAGCGGAGGCGATACTTCAGCAGGCTTTCGGGGCCGCTCCTGGACCGGGTCGACCTGCAGCTGGAAATCCGCCGGATCTCACTTCAGGACTTCGCAGCCGCCGGTACCGCAGAACCAAGTGAAGCGGTGGCAGGCCGGGTGGCACAGGCCAGGGAACGGCAGGCGGACCGGCTTGGGCAGCTGGGCTGCGAAACCAATTCCGAGGTGCCAGGCACTGTTCTCCGGGGAGCCCTGAGGCCGGCCCGAAGCAGTACTGCGGCCCTGGACCGTGCAATGGACCGCCAGACCCTCACAGCACGCGGGTATGACCGGGTGCTGCGGGTCGCATGGTCAGTTGCGGACCTGGCCGGCCATGACAGTCCGGACGCAGACGACATCGGCCAGGCACTGGGCTTCCGGCAGCAGGCGGTGGCCGCATGAACGACCTGGAGCCGATCCTTCTCGCGCGGGCGGCCCTGTCCAGGCTCATCGAACCCTCCGACACCATTGGCCAGGCCCTCGTAGCAGCGGCGGGCCCGGTGACTGCGGCCCGCGTTGCCGCGGGCCACCAACAGGCCGGTTCCGCCCTCCGCCGTGCCACCGCCGCACTGCTGGATGAACGCGGGATACCTGCCACCGGACGTGCATTTGACGAAGCACTTCAGCGATGGCATCCGCGCGCCGCCGATCTGGCACCCCAGCGGGACCTGCAGACGGCCTCCCGCTTCGGCGGACGCGTGCTGGTCCCGGAGCAGGAAGGCTGGCCCGCAGCGCTGGCAGACCTTGGACAGGCCATGCCGTTCTGTCTCTGGAGCCGTGGTGGAGGCACGGTGCCGCCAGCCGGAAACTGCCTGGCACTCGTCGGCTCACGGGATGCGACCTCCTACGGCCTCGCGATCACGGGAGACCTCGCCGCCGGGCTGGTGCTTCGCGGTAAGACGGTTATCTCCGGTGGTGCCTACGGGATCGACGCGCAGGCTCACCGCTCGGCGCTGGCAGCAGCCGGAGGGACTACGGCCACAACACGTGCTGCCCGCGGCGGCGACCGTTCGGCCGAAGCGGGCAGCACCGTACCTGAAGCCGCTGATGCGCCGCCAACCATAGCTGTGATGGCCGGCGGCATCGACAGGTTTTACCCGGCCGGGAATGAGGACCTGCTGCGTGCTGTAGCGGACACGGGGTTGGTTCTCAGCGAGGTACCGCCTGGCTCGGCACCCACGCGCTGGCGGTTCCTTCAGCGGAACCGCCTGATTGCAGCGCTGAGTGCGGCCACGGTGGTGGTTGAAGCCAGATGGCGGTCCGGTGCCCTGAACACTGCACATCACGCCGCGGCACTGGGCAGGGGGCTCGGAGTAGTACCGGGGTCCGTCTACTCGGCGAACTCCGCCGGATGCCATCGGCTGCTGCGTGAGGGGAGCGCTGTCTGCGTCACCGACCCGGCCGAGATCCTGGAGCTGGCCGATCCTTTCACCCTGCTGCCGGCCAGCCCGGACTCAGGCAAGGAAAGCGCTGTCCTTCCAGCCGTTCATGACGGACTCTCCCCGCCAGACATTCTCCTTCTCGACGCCCTGCCGCTGCGAAAGGGCGCACTGCCCCAGAAACTTGCCGTCGTCGCAGGACTGGACCCGCCGGCCGTGCGTGCAGGGCTGGCGAGACTAGAAATCGCCGGCCTGGCGCGCAGGACGGGGGCCGGACTATGGCAGCGGTCTCACCGCCACAAACAGCAGGAAAACACAGGGACAGCCAGCACAGAACATAACGGAGACTGAAATGCGCACACACAAAGTGATCTACTCGCCGCTTGGCATCCTCACCCTCATCGCGGAGGACGGGGCACTCATTGCGGTCGAGACAGCACCTATGGGAGGGGAACTGCCGGACACAGCCCGTTTGGGCCTTGCAGCCGAGAACGGATTCGAGGCCGCCGAACGCCAGTTCGAGGAGTACTTCGCAGGGCGCCGGTGCTGCTTCGACCTGCAGGTACTGCAGACGGGAACGCCGTTCCAGGAACGGGTCTGGGAAGCTGTGAAAGCCATCCCATACGGACAGACACGCACCTACAAGCAGCTGGCCCTCGCGTTGGGGGACTCATCCAAAGCGCGTGGCGTGGGTGCCGCCCTGTCACGCAGCACCCTGGACATTGTGGTGCCGACCCACCGGGTCGTCGGCAGCAAAGGAGCGCTCACCGGCTACTCCGGGGGAGTGGACGCGAAACGGGCACTGCTGGAGCTGGAGGCGGCTCCGGGGAATGAAGTGCTTCGACAGCAGTGCTCCGGGGCCGGTGTGCCTGCTTGAAGCTGCCGCGGAAAGCGGCGAAGGTGGGACAGTGAGCAATACCAGCAAGCCCGATCCTCCAGCCGGTACGCCTAAAACCAGGCCGGCAGAGTACGCCCGGGCGCTGGAGTCCTTCTGCAGCTACCTCACCTCGGAACGCGGCCGCTCCGAGCATACCGTCCGGGCCTATGAAGGTGACGTCGCCGGGTTGCTGGACTATGCCGCCGGCCTCGGTCTGACGACCCTTGCTGACATAGACCTGCACGTCCTGCGAAGCTGGCTCGGCACGCTGAGCGACAGCGGCCTGGCGCGCGCGACGATTGCCCGGAGGGCAGCAACCGTACGTTCCTTTACCGGCTGGGCCATGCGGGAGGAACTGATTGCGGCGGATCCCGCTTTGCGGCTCAAAGCTCCCAAACGGACAAAAACCCTTCCAGGTGTCCTGCGTCCGGCCCAGGTCGAATCCCTGTTCGAGGCTTTGGCTGAGGCCGCCGCGGAGGGAGGCCCGGTAGCGCTCCGGGACCGGGCCGTGGTGGAACTGCTGTACGCCACCGGAATCCGGGTAGGCGAACTGGCCAGCCTGGACGTTGATGACCTGGACCAGGACCGCAGGACACTGCGCGTAGTCGGAAAAGGCAACAAGGAAAGAACCGTCCCCTACGGACTTCCAGCGGCACTCGCCGTCGACGACTGGCTCCGCCGCGGCCGGCCCGCACTGGCCGGGGACGGCAGCGGGTACGCGCTGTTCCTCGGACAGCGCGGACGCCGGATCGACCAGCGGCAGGTCCGGTCGGTGACGGCCGCTTTGTTTGCCGCTCTCGGGGACACCTCGGCAACAGGCCCCCACGCCCTGAGGCACAGCGCTGCCACCCACCTCCTGGACGGCGGTGCGGACCTTCGCAGCGTGCAGGAAATCCTGGGGCACAGCAGTCTCGCCACCACCCAGCTGTACACACATGTCTCCGTGGACCGTCTGCGCAAAAGCTACCAGCAGGCACACCCGCGGGCCTGAGAGACGCCGCGGCACTGCGCGCAACCCGATTCACTTACAACCAAGTAGTTTCATTGGCGTAATTGCGTAACATGCGGCACAATGATGCTAGGTCTCACGTCTGCAGCCTATGCTTTCTGCAGATTGCGAGAGTATTACGGGCTCAGAACTTCCATACCGTGCAGTGCAGGTCGTTGGGGAAGACGCACCTACAGCTACGGAGGATGGAATGACTGTTGTGATGGCGCACGGCGTATTGTTCGTGCACTCAGCCCCTTCTGCGTTGTGCCCGCATATCGAATGGGCCATCGAATCCGTCGTTGAAAAGCGCACGGACTTTGAGTGGACCCCGCAGCCGGCCGCTCCCGGAATGGTCCGGGCGGAACTCGCCTGGGCCGGCCCGCAGGGTACCGGCTCGCTGTTGGCTTCAGCGCTGCGCGGCTGGGCCCACCTGCGCTATGAAGTCACCGAAGACCCCAGCGCCGGATCCGACGGAAGCCGCTGGTCGCACACTCCGGAGCTCGGGATTTTCCACGCCACCACGGACGTGCACGGAAATATCATGGTCTCTGAGGACCGGATCCGGTATGCCTACGAAAACGGAGCCGGAGATCCGGCCGCCGTCTACCACGAACTCTCGCTGGCACTCGGCGAAGCGTGGGACGATGAACTTGAGCCGTTCCGCCACGCGGCAGACGGCGCTCCCGTCCGCTGGCTCCACCAGGTCGGTTAATTAGGCGCCAGTTCAACAACTTACTCCGCAGCCAAAAAGGCCGGGACCCCCGTGAGGGGGCCCGGCCTTTTGCGCTGCAGGATCCTAGTGGCTGCGCAGCGCCACAACAGCGTTGTGTCCGCCGAACCCAAAGGAGTTGTTCAGGGCCACGATGTCGCCGGAGGGAAGATTGCGGGCGGAGGTAACTACGTCCAGCGGAATCTCCGGATCCTGGTTATCCAGATTGATGGTCGCCGGTGCCTGCCGGGTATACACGGCCATCGCGGTCATCACAGCTTCAACAGCACCTGACGCACCCAGCAGGTGGCCGGTCTGGGACTTGGTCGCTGAGACGGCTACGTTGTCCACGTGCGCACCCAGGGCCGTCTTGAGAGCGGTGTACTCAGGCTTGTCACCAACCGGAGTCGAGGTGGCGTGGGCATTCACGTGCACCACGTCTTCGGCCTGGGCACGCGCATCATAGAGGGCAGCCTTCAGGGCGCGGGTGGCGCCAAGGCCCTCGGGATCCGGAGCGGTGATGTGGTAGGCATCTGCCGTGACTGCCGTGCCGGCGAGTTCGGCGTAGATACGGGCACCGCGCGCGACGGCGTGCTCTTCGGCTTCCAGGACGATTGCGCCTGCGCCCTCGCCCATCACAAAGCCATCGCGGTCCTTGTCGTACGGGCGGGATGCACGCTCAGGGTCGTCGTTGCGGCGTGAGAGTGCCTGCATGGAAGCAAAGGACGCCAGCGGCATCGGGTGGATGGCAGCTTCAGCGCCGCCGCAGACCACAACGTCCGCTTTGCCGGACCGGATCAGTTCCAGGCCCTGGTGCAGGGACTCGGTGCCGGATGCGCAAGCGGACACCGGTGTGTGGGCGCCGGCCCGGGCGCCGAGGTCCAGGCTCACGGCAGCTGCAGGGCCGTTCGGCATCAGCATGGGAACAGTCATCGGAAGGACACGCCGGGGACCCTTTTCGCGCAGGGTGTCCCAGGCATCCAGCAGGGTCCACACCCCGCCGATTCCGGTGGCGAAGGAAACCGCCAGCCGGTCGTGGTCGACGTCGGTTTCCGCCAGGCCGGAATCGGCCCAGGCTTCACGGGACGCGACGACGGCGAACTGGGTGGAAGGATCCATCCGCTTAGCTTCTACGCGGGAGAGGACATCAGTGGCCGGCGTGGAAACGCGGGCCGCGAAGGTGACCGGGAGGGAGTACTTCTCAACCCAGTCGTCTTCCAGGGTGCGTGCACCGGAGACGCCCTTCAGGGCGTTCTTCCACATGGTCGGGACATCTCCGCCGATCGGCGTGGTTGCGCCGAGGCCGGTAATGACTACTTTGCGGGCCATGATTCACTCTCTCGGAAAATTGGGGGCGCACCCTTGAACGGGTGCAGCGGGTGGTGCTGCAAAGGGCGGCCGCCGCACCGGCAGCGGCCGCCCCTCACGAACTACGCCTGGGCGTTGGAGATGAAGTCGACGGCGTCGCCAACGGTCTTCAGGTTCTTGACCTCTTCGTCGGGGATGCGCACGCCGAACTTCTCTTCAGCGTTGACCACGATGGTCATCATCGAGATCGAGTCGATGTCCAGGTCATCCGTGAAGGACTTGTCCAGCTCAACGGCCTCGGGGGCCAGGCCGGTTTCCTCGTTCACGATCTCTGCGAGACCGGCCAGGATTTCTTCATTGCTAGCCATGGGGGCTCCTTTTTTCGTTGGTACCGGTGCTGGACCGGCGTGGGTTTTCCAACCGCCGAGACGGTGTGGCTTGGAAACTAGGGGAGGACAACAACCTGGGCGCCGAAGACCAGGCCGGCGCCAAAGCCGATCTGCAGCGAGAGCTTCCCGCTGAGTTCGGGGTGCTCGCTGAGCAGGCGGTGGGTGGCAAGCGGGATGGATGCTGCGGAGGTGTTGCCGGCGTCGGCGATGTCCCGGGCAATGACAACGGACTCGGGGAGCTTCAGCTGCTTGGCCATTTCGTCGATGATCCGCATGTTGGCCTGGTGGGGAACAAAGGCACCGAGGTCCTCGGCAGTGATACCGGCGGCGTCGAGTGCCTGCTGCGCGGACTTTGCCATTTCCCATACAGCCCAGCGGAATACCGTCTGGCCGTCCTGGCGGAGGGTGGGCCAGAGCTTGGTTTCGCGTTCAGCCAGCACGGAGGCAGGCAGTGTTCCTTCGGCCTCGGCGGCCAGGGACAGTTCGCGGATCTCCAGCATTGAATGCGTCATGCCGATGGCTCCGGACTTGCTGCCGTCCGAGCCCCATACCGACGGACCGATGCCCGGAGTGTCTGACGGGCCGATGACAACAGCGCCGGCGCCGTCGCCCAGCAGGAAGGAGATGGTGCGCTCGGTGTTGTCGATGAAGTCCGAAAGCTTTTCGACACCAACAACCAGTACGTACTTGGCTGCGCCCGACCGGACAAGGGCATCTGCCTGGGCAATGCCGTAGCAGTAGCCGGCACAGGCTGCGGAAACGTCATACGCCGGTGCGGGAGTGGCACCCAGCCGGTCCGCTATCTGTGCGGCCGCCGACGGGGTGGCGAAGGGATGCGTGACGGTGGAGACGATCACTGCATCAAGGGCCGATCCGTCGATCCCGGCGTGGGCCAGGGCGTCGCGTCCGGCCATCTCAGCCATGTCTACTACGGAGGTGCCCTTGTCTGCCCGGTGCCGGGTGACGATGCCGGTGCGCTGGCGGATCCACTCGTCGGAGGACTCGATCCACTGGCACACATCGTCATTGCTGACGATCACGTCGGGCCGGAAAGCCCCAATGCCGTGGATACGGCTGAATTCGTTGACCGGGGACTGCTTCAGGGTGGGCGTGCTCACGCGTTACCTTCTTGGGTTGTAACTGCTGCCGCGCCGGAATGCTCGGCCACAAAGGCACGGGCAGCGGCGAGGTCTTCGGGGGATTTCAGGGCCAGGGAGGGGACGCCGCGCATACCGCGCCTGGCGAGCCCGGTAAGGGTACCGGCCGGCGGAAGTTCCAGTATCCCGGTGACGCCCATGGCTGTCATGGTCTCCATGCAGGCGTCCCAGCGAACCGGGCGTGAAACCTGGGCGATGAGGCTGTCCAGGTTGGCTTCACCGCTCACTACCGCGGCGCCGTCGTAGTTGGACAGCAGGGTCGGCAGGGGCTGGGCGGGGGAGAGCGAGGGGCGCAGGGCTTCGAGCACGCTCAGCGCCGGTTCCATGTGGGTGGTGTGGAAGGCCCCGGCCACCTTGAGCGGAATGACCCGCGCCTTCGCCGGCGGGTTCGCGGACAGCTCCTGGAGCTGTTCGAGTGTTCCTGCTGCCACGGTCTGCCCGCCGCCGTTGGCATTGGCAGCGGTGAGGCCGAGTCCGTCCAGGACCCTGGCGACGTCCTCGGGGTCACCGCCGAGTATGGCGGACATGCCGGTGGGAACCTCGGCAGCTGCGCGGGCCATTGCATTGGCGCGCTCCCGGACAAAGAGCAGCGCGTCCTGTTCGGTCAGGGCGCCTGCTACGGCGGAAGCGGTGATTTCACCAACGGAGTGACCGGCGACGACGGTTGCTGCGGTCAGAGCGCCGGTGTCCAGCAGCTGCCTGGCTGCGATCAGTCCCGCCGCCACGATCAGCGGCTGGGCGACGGCGGTGTCCTTGATCGTTTCTTCATCCGAGACGGTGCCGTGGGCAACGAGGTCAAGGCCCGCGGTGTCCGAGAGCGCTTCGAGGTGCTCCCGCACTCCGGGCAGTTCCAGCCACGGAGCGAGGAAGCCTGGCGTTTGTGACCCCTGGCCGGGGCAGACGATTGCAAGCACGTATCAAGCTTTCCAAAGAGGGACAGGTTTGCCGGGTGTTTAGGTGAACCAAGCTCACCGAGGCGCGTTGTAGGAAGTCTACAAGTGGTGCGCAGGTGGGCAAGTGCGTTTAGGAGCGGGCTGCCTGCCGTTCGGGAACGGCCTTGCCCGCCGGTGAAAGCCGCCCGACGACGAGGGCGGTCTGCAGTACGAAGGCTTCGCGGGGCAGCATGGGATCCCATCCGGTGATATCGCAGACGCGGCGAAGCCGGTAGCGGACAGTGTTGGCGTGCACGAACAGTTCGCGGGCCGTGGCCTCCAGGGAGTGCCCGAGGGAGAGGTAGGCGGAGAGTGTTTCAGCCAAGCCGTTGGAGGCGGCCAGCAGGGGCCGGTAGATGCTGCGGACCAGCGCCTTGCGTGCCGTGTCATCACCGGACATGACCCGCTCCGGCCAGAGGTCGTCGGCGGCCACCGGGCGGGGCGCCGCGGGCCAGGCCCGGGCAGCAGTCAGGCCGGCAAATGCCGCCTGGGCGGACGGGCCCGCTTCAACGAGTGATTCCGCAGGGGGCCCGTAAACAACCGGGCCGGGGCCGAACAGATCTGCCAGCCGGGACAGGGCGCCGGACTTTTCGCTCATGCCGCCCAGCACCAGGATCAGCCTGTCTCCCTGGATGCCCACGAGGGTGTCTTCGGCCAGGCGTCCTGCCACCCGCCGCAGTTCGTTGACGAAGGAGGGGCTGGGATCCGCTGGCGAGCTGCCAACAATGACGGTCACTCCGGCGGTGGAAGTCCAGCCGACGGCGGCGATGCGGGAGCGAAGGGCATCCGAGCTTTCCCCGCGGAGAATTGCATCCACTACAAGGGCTTCCAGCCGGGTATCCCAGGCGCCGCGCGTTTCTGCGGCGCGGGCGTAGACGTCCGCTGCTGCGAAGGCCACCTCCCGTGAATAGCGGAGAACTGCTTCGCGCAGCGGTCCCTGCACGGAACCGGCGGCCAGCTCGGGCACGCGGTCTTCCACTACCTGCACGACCACACGGATCAGTGCCAGCGCCTTTTGCAGGCTGATGGCGCGGGTCAGTTCGGTGGGGGCGGTGCCAAAGACATCGCTGAGGACCCATGCCGGGGAGGCGGGACGTTCGTACCAGTTGACGAAGGAGGCAATGCCCTTCTGGGCCACCATTCCCAGCGCAGAGCGCTCATCCGGCCGCAGTCCCCGGTACCAGGGGAGGGAGACATCGAGCTGTTTGAGGGTGGCGGTGGAGAGCTTGCCGATGTTGGCTTTGAGCCGCTCCAGGATCAGTGGATCGGCACCGCTTTGCGGCGCCTTTGTTTCCTGTGGCGTACTGCGGGTCACTGGCATCCTCGAAGCTTACGGCCTTCGGTCTCCAACCTCCATTTTGTGTGAAGGCTACAACTGTGAGTCTCCCGCCCTGCCGCCGTCGGGCCTAGGCGTCACCCCCGGCGTTGCCGCTGGTGCCCTTGGTGACATCCAGCAGGTGGTACCGGCTGATCGCTTCGGAGGGTGCCTTGGAATCGACTTCGCCGCGGCGGGCGAGCATTTCCAGGGCACGGACCACCACGGAGTGGCTGTCGATCTTGAAGAAACGCCTGGCTGCAGCCCGTGTGTCGGCGAAGCCGAACCCGTCAGCGCCCAGGGACGCGAACTCGTTTGGCAGGAACTGGCGAATCTGGTCCGGAACGGCTTTCATGTAGTCCGAAGTTGCCACCACCGGACCGGTCGCACCGGCCATCTGCTGGGTTACGAACGGCACCCTGGGTTCCTCATCGGGGTGCAGGAAGGCTTCTTCCTCAGCAGCCAGGCCATCGCGGCGCAGTTCGTTCCACGAAGTCACCGACCACACATCCGCCGAAACCTTCCAGTCCTCGGCCAGGAGCCGCTGGGCTTCCAGCGCCCACGGCACGCCGACACCGGAGGCGAGCAGCTGGGTGCGCGGCCCGTCAATCGACGCGGGGGAGAGCAGGTAGATACCCCGGATCACACCTTCAACGTCCAGATCCTCCGGTGCCTTGGGCTGAAGGATCGGTTCGTTGTACGCCATGATGTTGTAAATGACGTTCGGGTCCTTGGAATCCGGACCGTACATGTCATCCAGGCCCTGGCGCACAATGTGGCCGATCTCGTAGCCATAGGCCGGATCGTAGGTCTTCACCGCGGGGTTGGTGGAGGCCAGGATCGGGGAGTGGCCGTCGGCGTGCTGCAGGCCTTCGCCGGTAAGGGTGGTGCGGCCGGCAGTTGCGGAGACCATAAATCCGCGGGCCATCTGGTCAGCTGCTGCCCAGATGAAGTCCCCCGTGCGCTGGAACCCGAACATCGAGTAGAAGATGTAGACCGGAATCAGCGGCACGCCCTGCGTTGCGTATGAGGTGCCCGCGGCGGTGAAGGCCGCTATTGACCCGGCCTCGTTGATGCCAACATGCACAATCTGGCCCTGGGGTGATTCCTTGTACGCCAGCACCAGGTCCCGGTCCACGGAAAGATAGTTCTGGCCCTGGGGGTTGTAGATCTTCGCCGTCGGGAAGAACGAGTCCATGCCGAACGTCCGGGCTTCATCCGGGATGATCGGCACAATCCTCATACCGAACTCCTTGTCCCGCATCAGGTCCTTGAGCAGCCGCACAAACGCCATGGTGCTGGCCGCCAGCTGCTTGCCGGAGCCGCGGTTCGCAACCTCGTAGGACTTCTCTCCGGGGAGATGGATCGGCTTGTAGTCCGTGCGGCGTTCCGGGAGGAACCCGCCGAGTTCACGGCGCCGGTCCAGCATGTACCTGATCTCCGGTGCCTGCGGCCCCGGGTTGTAGTACGGCGGCTGGTACGGGTCCGCTTCGAGCTGCTCGTCGGTGATCGGGATTCGGAGTGAGTCCCGGAACAGCTTGAGGTCATCCAGGGTGAGCTTCTTCATCTGGTGCGTGGCGTTGCGCGCTTCGAAGTGCGGACCGAGGCCGTAGCCCTTGACCGTATGGGCCAGGATGACGGTGGGCTTTCCCTTGAACTCCAGCGCCGCCTTATAGGCCGCGTAAACCTTCCGGTAGTCGTGCCCGCCGCGCTTCAGGTTCCAGATGTCGTCATCGGAAAGACCGGACACCATGGCCTTGGTCTGCGGGCTCTTCCCAAAGAAGTGGTCGCGGATAAACCCGCCGGACTCGCCCTTGTAGGTCTGGTAGTCGCCGTCGACCGTCGAATTCATGATGTCCACCAGCGCGCCGTCGTCGTCGGCGGCGAGCAGCGGGTCCCACTCGCGGCCCCAGAGAACTTTGATGACGTTCCAGCCGGCACCGCGGAAGAACGCCTCGAGTTCCTGGACAATCTTGCCGTTGCCGCGCACCGGACCATCCAGCCGCTGCAGGTTTGCGTTCACTACGAAGGTGAGGTTGTCCAGCTTGTCGTTGGCCGCCACATGGAGCAGGCCGCGTGATTCCGGCTCATCCATCTCACCGTCACCCAGGAACGCCCAGACGTGCTGGTTGGAGGTGTCCTTCATGCCGCGGTTGTCCATGTAGCGGTTCAGCTGTGCCTGGTAGATCGCGTTCATGGGACCAATGCCCATGGAAACGGTGGGGAACTCCCAGAAGTCCGGCATGTTCCGCGGGTGCGGATAGGACGAAAGGCCGTGGCCTTCGCGGGACTTCTCCTGACGGAACCCGTTCAGGTCCTCTTCAGTCAGCCGTCCTTCGAGGAAGGCGCGGGCATACATTCCCGGCGCAGCGTGCCCCTGGAAGAAGACCTGGTCGCCTCCGCCGGGGGCATCCTTGCCGCGGAAGAAGTGGTTCATGCCCACTTCATAGAGGGTGGCAGCACCCGCGAAAGTGGAGATATGGCCGCCGACGCCGATGCCCGGGCGCTGCGCCCGGTGCACCATGATTGCAGCGTTCCAGCGCATCCAGGCCCGGAACCTCCGTTCAATCTCCTCGTCGCCGGGAAAATCGGGTTCCTGGTCCACCGGAATGGTGTTCACGTAGTCCGTGGTGGTCACCATGGGAACGCCTACGGAATGCGCACCGGCCCGCTGCAGGAGCGTGCGCATGATGAACTGGGCCCGTTCGGTTCCCTCGGTGCGGATCAGGTCATCCAGGGACTGGACCCATTCGGAGGTCTCTTCGGGATCATTGTCGGGCAGCTGGCCGGTGAGCCCGCTGAGGATATCCGTCTTGTCTTCTGCGGCCACGAAACTCTCCTATGCACAGGTGGTGCCTGGAACCTGCCGCTGCGGGGGTCCTTTGCCTGCGGGGACGTTTCCGCGGTCGGCCGGATGCCGGGGACATACGCGCCGCGGGTACCCGCCGTGCGTGTCCTTTTAGCCACTGTAGACCGGCAGCCGCGGCTTGCGTAGCCTTCCCGGCGAAGGCCGTTCCCGGTCCGTGGAACCCTTGAAGCTTGCCGGTTAAAGGTGTTCCCTTGAGTCAGGAAAAGGGCAGTTCGGGCCAAGATGTGATTCCCTTGTATTTATGCAGTCAACCAGGAGGAGTGAAGTGAGCGAGGCCGATGCCGTCACAGAGAAAAACGTGGCGGAAAGAATGGGTTTCAAAGACGGCGACCTGATTCAGGAATTCGGCTACGACGAGGACGTGGACTTCGATCTCCGTGAGGACCTCGAAGAGCTGTCCGGCGGTGAGCTCCTTACCGAGGACGACCATGAGGTTGTTGACGGAGTGATCCTGTGGTGGCGGTCCGATGACGGCGACCTCGTGGATGCGCTGGTAGATTCCCTGACCACGCTCGACGACGGCGGCGTTGTGTGGGTACTGACCCCCAAGTCCGGCCGGGACGGATATGTTCCGCCGGCAGACATCGAAGAAGCGGCACCGACGGCCGGGCTGCACGTGACCACCTCTCCCGGCGTCAGCCAGGACTGGGCAGCCACCCGACTGGTCAGCCGCAGGAAGAAGTAGCCGGCTTGGTATCTGCTGCAGCAGGGGTTCCGCGCATTGGGGACCCGGCTCCGGCTTTCGAGCTCCCCAACCAGTACGGGGAAACGGTAAGGTCCGGGGACCTGGCCGGCGCCCCGGCGGTGCTGGTCTTCTATCCGTTTGCCTTTTCCCGCGTCTGCCTGGGCGAGCTGGATGAGCTTGCCGCCCTGCAGCCGCAGTTCCGGACCGCAGGAGCACGGCTCCTTGCAGTCTCCTGTGACCCCAAGTACTCCCTGCGGGCATGGGCCGCCGAGCAGGGCTGGGACTTTGACCTGCTCTCGGATTTCTGGCCGCACGGCGCGGCTGCACGCAGCTACGGCGTATTCCAGGAAGACCGGGGGATGGCGGCGCGGGCCAGCTTCATCATCGGAGTAGACAACACGGTGAAGGAGATCCTGCGTTCGGACCTGGACATGCCGCGCAGCCCCGGCGACTATGTCCGGGCACTCGCGGATCTGTCCTCCGTGGAACGGAGCTGAGATGGCTGAGCCTGTATCCCGTGGAACGGGGCTGACCGGATTCGTCACGCGTGAAGCGTCCGAGGCCTCCGCGGAACCCAGCGCAGCCGAGCGCCGCCAGCTCGATGCCGCCGTCGGCCTCCTCTCCGGCCGCCGGATCGCACTGCTGACCGGTGCCGGCCTGAGCACCGACTCAGGGATTCCCGACTACCGCGGACCGGACGCCCCGCCGCGCAACCCCATGACCTATCAGCAGTTCGTCGGGGATCCGGTGATGCGCCAGCGGTACTGGGCCCGGAACCACGTGGGCTGGCACCATCTCCGGCATGCCGTGCCCAACGCAGGGCATGAAGCGGTGGTCCATCTGGAAGAACGCGGACTGCTGACCGGCGTCATTACGCAGAACGTGGACCGCCTGCACAGCGACGCGGGCAGCATCAGGGTCATTGACCTGCACGGACGGTTCGACCGTGTGGTCTGTCTTTCCTGCGGATCGGTCTACACCCGGGAGGGCCTGGCCAGGCTGCTGGAACGGCTAAACCCCGGGTATTTGGAAAGAGTTGCGGCGGAGGGCGACATAGCACCTGACGCCGATGCGGAGATCACGGACACCGAAGGTTTCACCGTCGCGGACTGTCCCGTGTGCGAAGGCATGCTGAAGCCGGACTTCGTGTACTTCGGTGAGAACGTCCCCAAGGAACGCGTCCGGCTGGCCTATGCCGCCGTGGACGACGCCGGTGCCCTCCTGGTGGCCGGATCCTCGCTGACGGTGATGAGCGGGCTCCGGTTTGTCCGCCATGCATCGAAGGAAGGCAAGCCGGTGGTCATTATTAACCGCGGGCAGACGCGCGGGGACGACCTGGCCGATCTGAAGATCGACATGGGCGTAGGCACGGCCCTGCAGTACCTTGCACGGAACCTGCCCGATCCCGGCCCGCGGTCCGAAAACCACGCCAGAGACACTGATTAGGCGAACGGGGGAATGATCCGGTAATGTAATTCCTCGTGATGCGGCGCTGGCCGGGTTTGTCCCCGCTGGCATAACGGGTCACTTTGGGTCTTTAGCTCAGCTGGTAGAGCGCCACGTTTACACCGTGGATGTCATCGGTTCGATCCCGGTAGGACCCACCGGCAAAACCCGCCTCCGGAGAAATCCGCAGGCGGGTTTTTTCGTGCCCGGCACGCGTTTGGACAGACTCCCAGGTGTGCCAAGCGGCCGCACACCGAACTCAAAGATTCCGGTGCTATCAAGGAAAAGGGTGTGGCTTTCACACCGCTGACCAACAGCAGCTGAAAGATTAAGGCACTTTGCGCACTGACCTCCTCAAACCTGCGGCAGCTCTCCTGCTCAGTGCAGGGCTGCTCTCCACTGCCATCACCGGATGCACGGGCCAGCCCGCACCGCAGTCCGTTACGGTGCCGGGCAGCCCGGCAACGCCGTCGGCCAGCTCTGAACCGGAACTGGCGCTGCGCATGGAACTGGACCGCTATGCGGCGGAGACCGGCGCCGATTTTTCCGTCGCCATTTACGAGTACGGGTCTAACCGCGCCTGGTCCTACCAGCCGGACGGCAGATACCTCGAAGCGAGCCTGGTTAAGGTCCCGATTCTCCTCACCCTGCTTCGCCAGGCCACGGAAGAGGACCGCGAACTGACGGCCGAGGAGATGGAGCTGGCTGAACTGATGATCTGCCAGAGTGACAACGCGGCTACCGATGAGCTGTATGCGCGGACGGGCGGGGCCGGGGAACTGCAGCGGACCTACGGTCTGCTGGGTGTGAGCGGCACAGAGGCCAGCGAGGTCTGGGGAGCCAATGAAACCACCGTGGAGGACCAGCTGAGGATCACTACGGCGGTGGCCCGCGGGGTGGACTGGATCAGCGCAGGGCTGCAGGATTACGCCGTCCAGCTGCTGGAAAGCGTCGTTCCGGAGCAGGCATGGGGGATCAGCGCCGGCATCCTGGACCCGCTGGCCCAAGTTGGGCTGAAGAACGGCTGGCTGCAGGACGATTTCCTGGCCTGGAACGTTTCCAGCTCGGGCTTTGTGGTCGGGGCAGGCTCGGAGTACAGCATCGTTGTGCTTACAGCGGGCACAGAGACACTGGATCAGGGCATCACCGTGCTGGAGGGGGCTGCGGCGATTGTGAACCGCTGGGAACTGGGAGCAGGAGGCTAGCTCACTCGCTCCGCGCAGACGGCCTCCGGTCGGCGGGACCGGATTCAGTCCACCGGTGGTATGCCGCAACCAGCGGCCTGGCTGAGAACCCGTGGGCGAACACACTAAGCCCCACAGTGACAACCACTGCGGTCAGCAGCGTCTCGGCAGCGGGGGTGCCGCGTTCAAAGGCGAGGATTGCGAACACCACAGAGGCAAGTCCGCGGGGACCGAACCAGCCCAGGAACGCCAGCGTTTGCCACGGCGCCCCGGTTCCGGCCATAGCCGTTCCGACCGACAGCATCCGCACTGCCGTCAGGCTGAGCACTGCGTAGACGACAATCTGCCAGGTGATGTGGGGCAGGGCAGCGGGAATGGCAGCGGCACCGAAGATCATCCACGTCGCCGCCGCAAGAATGCCACCCGTTTCTTCCGTGAACCTGGTGGCTTCGCCGTCACCGGTGCCGTGCGCCAGCCGGAAGGCCAGCCCCGCCACAAAGGCCGCCAGGAAAGCACTCCCGCCCAGGGTTACTGCCGCAGCGTAGGCGGCCAGGGCCACGGCCAGCGTGCATGGCTGGCGCCAGCGGGTTTCGAACCATCCGCGCCTGGCAGCCGCACGCTGCAGGTACCCGCCGGTGCAGCCGATAAGCACCCCTGCGGCCAGTCCCCAGCCGATTTGCTGGGCCAGCGCGGCAGCAATTGCGGAGGGCACGCTGTCATCCAGCACGGACATTGTGATGTCCAGGGAGACCAGGAAAAACGGTACCGCGATGCCGTCGTTCAATCCGCTTTCCACGTTCAGTGCCCGCCGCACCGGAACCGGGACTGAGGGATCTTCCACTACCCGGTGGCCCAGGGCGGCGTCGGTGGCGCACAGCATGGCCGAGAGAAGAAAGACGCTCGAGAGGGAAAGGGAGGGGAGCAGGACCGCCCCGGCGGCGAAGCCGAGCAGCAGCGTCAGCGGGAGCCCCAGCCCCAGCAGGCGGGCGGGCCAGCCCGGGCTGCGGCGAAGCGCCCCCAGATCCAGGCGTGCGGCGTCGTTGAACAGCAGGAATACCAGCGCCAGCTCTGCTACCCGCAGAACAGAGTGGGTTTCCAGCGATATCCCCAGCTGATCGCCAAGCGCCAGCCCAAGGATGAGCCCGGATACAACGAATGCAATGGCTGATGTCACGCCCCGGCGGCCCAGCGGGCCGGAAAAGGCACTGAGCAGGATCAGGGCTGCGGAACCGAGCAGTAACGCAATCATGCTGTTCCTCCCGTGCCTGCAGTTCCTCGCGGTCGTGCGGCCCCGCGGAAACTGTTCTGGCACCCAAGCTACGAGACCGTGCCCGGCCCGTATAGGGTTCCGCCGTGCACAGGCGGGGGAGAGGTTGCCTTCCTGCCGGATGCCGCTGGTTCCGCAGGGTCTCCCGCAGACTGGATCAGGGCGGTATTCTGTGGGGGCTGTTTGCGGTGCGGCAGCGCCGCCGGCCTTCGGCCCGGACAGCACCACAAGCCTGCGAGAGGTCGCCGATCATGGTCAGGACCAGAACCAGTCATCTGAGCGTCGGAGCGCGTACGGACAATGGCCGGACACGGCGGGAAAAAACGCCGCGGTCAGTTCATGGAAACTGGGTCCCTGCTCCCCGAAGGCGGGACCCGGTGGCGCTTTTGGAGGAACAAAACCTTACCCGGGAACCGGACCTGGTGCCGGTCCGGCACGGCCGCATGATCGCCTCAGCCCTGACCTTCTACCGCGGAGCGGCCAAGATCATGGCCTCCGACCTCAAAGACATTCCCAGGAGCGGGCTGAGCGTCCAGCTCTGCGGGGACGCGCACCTGTCCAACTTTGGGGTGTTCGCCTCGCCTGAACGGCGCATGCTGTTTGACCTCAACGATTTCGACGAGACCCTTCCGGGGCCTTTCGAATACGACGTACTGCGGATGGGAGCGAGCTTCACGATCGCAGCCAGGAACAATCTTTTCAGCCCCGGACAGGCACACCTGATAACCACGGCGGCCCTTCGGTCCTACCGCGAAGCGATGCTCCGCTTTGCGACGATGGGCATCCTGGAAATCTGGTATGCCCGGCTGGAGGAACAGGATGTACTCAAAGCCATCCAGCTGGCAGTGGGCAGCAGCAAGGGAAGCGGCCGGAAGAAAGCTGCCAAACAGGCCGGTCTCATGGCAGAAAAGACTGTTCTCAAGGCGCGCTCCAGGGACAGCCTGCAGGCTCTGTCCAAACTGGCGGAACTGGTGGACGGGAAGTACCGCATAGTCAGCCAGCCACCCATCGTCATTCCGGCGCGGGACGCTCATGCTTCCTTCGGGATGTCGGCCGGCGAGCTTCGGCGGGCCGTCCACGAGCAGCTCAGGTCATATCGGGACACGCTCCAGGACGACCGAAGACAGCTCCTGGAACGTTTCGAATTCGTCGATGCAGCACGCAAGGTGGTGGGGGTAGGCAGCGTCGGCACCCGCTCCTTCATTGTCCTGCTGCAGGGCCGCGATTCGCGTGACCCGCTCTTCCTGCAGGTCAAGGAGGCGACCCCGTCCGTGCTGGAAGACCACCTTCCCGGCAGCCAGTACCGGCAGCCGGGCGAACGCATTGTCCAGGGCCAGCGCAGCATGCAGGCTGCGAGCGACCCGTTCCTGGGCTGGACCAAAGGAGTGCAGGCCAACCGGTTCATGTACTGGCGGCAGCTGCGGGACATGAAAGGTGCCGCGGCGGTGGAAGCGATGCGGCCCCTTGGCATGGAGTTCTATGCACAGTTGTGCGGCTGGACGCTGGCGCGGGCCCACGCAAGAACGGGGGATCCGGTGGCAATGGCAGCCTATCTTGGCCGGGGCACGAAATTTGATGAGGCGGCTGCTGCATTCTGCGAACGTTACGCGGACCAGAATGAACGTGATTACCAGGCCTTTGCCGAAGCTGTGCGGTCCGGTCGGCTGAGCGCGGTGGAAGGCGTGTAGCGGCCGGAACAGGCCGGTGCGGGATGCGCTGCGGGCTCCGGGGCCGGGCCTCCGCGCCGCGCCGTGTGGCGGCAGCTCCGCCGGGAGAATAGGCTGGAGGCTGAAGACGGCGTATACACACGCCGAGTCCGTGCTGCCGTCAGCGGCACCTGAAGAATCCTTGGAGTGAACTTGAGCGCACAAATCGGTGTGACCGGCCTGGCCGTGATGGGGGCCAACCTCGCCCGCAACCTGGCCCGGAACGGCTACACAGTGGCCCTGCACAACCGCTCGATCGAAAAGACTGACGCCCTGCTGGAGGCGCACGGAGACGAAGGTGACTTCATCCGCACCGAGTCCCTCCAGGAGCTGGTTGACTCGCTGGAGAAGCCGCGCCGCGTACTGATCATGGTCAAGGCCGGAGGTCCCGTGGACTCCGTCATCGACCAGCTGGTCCCGCTGCTGGAACCGGGCGACATTGTGATCGACGCCGGCAACTCGCATTACGAGGACACCCGCCGCCGGGAAGCAGCGCTTGCCGAAAAGGATCTCCACTTTGTTGGCGTAGGGGTTTCCGGCGGCGAAGAAGGCGCCCTCCTGGGCCCGTCCATCATGCCCGGAGGCTCCCGCGAGTCCTACGATTCGCTCGGCCCGATGCTGGAGAAGATCTCAGCCAAGTACAACGGTGAGCCCTGCTGCACCTGGATTGGCACTGACGGCGCCGGACACTTCGTGAAGATGGTCCACAACGGCATCGAGTACGCAGACATGCAGGTTATCGGTGAGGCCTACGACCTGCTCCGTTCCGCGGCGGGAATTGAGCCGGCCGAGCAGGCCGAGATTTTCACCGAGTGGAACAAGGGCCAGCTGAGCTCCTTCCTGATTGAAATCACGGCAGAAGTCCTGGCGCATAAAGACGCACGGACCGGCAAGCCGTTCGTCGACGTCGTGGTGGATTCCGCCGGCCAAAAGGGCACCGGCCGCTGGACCGTCGTGTCCGGCCTGGACCTCGGTTCACCGGTGTCCGCTATCGCCGAGTCCGTCTTTGCCCGCGCCCTTTCCTCCCAGCGCGGCCAGCGCGAGGAAGCCCAGGGCATCCTCGCCGGCGAGGAAACCGCCGTCGAGCTCCCCGAGACGTTCGTCGAGGATGTGCGGCAGGCACTGTACGCCTCCAAGCTGGTCAGCTACGCCCAGGGCATGGACATGCTCACCGGGGCAGCGAAGACCTACGGCTGGGACCTGAAGCTGGATGAGATTGCCTCGCTCTGGCGTGCCGGCTGCATCATCCGCGCCGAGCTGCTGGACGACATCATGAAGGCCTACGCTGACGGCAAGGCTCCGGCAAACCTGCTGCTGGCTCCTGCGTTCGCCGAGTCCATTGCGGCCGCTGTCCCGGCCTGGCGCCGTGTTGTCTCCGTAGCCGTGCAGCTGGGAATCCCCGTACCGGTGTTCTCATCCTCACTGGCCTATTACGACGGCCTGCGGCGCAAGCGGCTGCCTGCAGCACTGACCCAGGGCCTGCGTGACCTCTTCGGTGCGCACACCTACAACCGGGTGGACGCCGAAGGCACCTTCCACACCCTGTGGGGCGGAGACCACTCCGAGGTTGAGGCAGTGGATACCCACTAGCACCCGAACAGCAAAAGGCCGGTTCCATCCCCGCAGGGATGGAACCGGCCTTTTGCTTGTTCTGTTCGAAATGTACCTAGATGTAGATCGCCGGATCCACGTACTCCGCCGGATCAACGGCGGGCTGGTTCATCTTCGGATCCCGGTGGCGCCACGTCGCCGGGATACCGGTGATGATCGAGTCCGCCGGCGCGTCCTTAACCACGACGGCGTTGGCCCCCACGGCGCTGTTTGCACCGATAGTGACCGGGCCCAGGATCTTCGCGCCGGCGCCTACGACGACGCCGTTGCACAGGGTGGGATGCCGCTTGACCTTGGCCAGGGACCGTCCGCCCAGCGTCACGCCGTGGTAGAGCATAACGTCGTCACCGATCTCCGCTGTTTCCCCGATGACCACGCCCATGCCGTGGTCAATGAAAAACCGCCGGCCGATTGTGGCACCCGGATGGATTTCGATTCCGGTGGCAAAACGCGCGAACTGCGAGAGGGCCCGTGCGGGGAAACGCAGTGCCGGGTTCGCCCACATCCTGTGGGTCAGGCGGTGGATCCAAATGGCATGAAGCCCTGAGTAGACAACGAGGTTCTCGAAGGATCCACGCGCCGCCGGATCATGGGATGCGGCAGCGGTGAGGTCTTCGCGCAGGCGGGACAGGAAACTCACGGGTGACTTTCTGCTTCGGGGTACCCGCCTATGCGGGCTCGGCTGGCTAGCCGCGGATGTCGTCGTAGAGGACGGTGGAGATGTAGCGTTCTCCGAAGTCGCAGACAACGGCCACGATCAGCTTACCGGCGTTTTCCGGGCGCTTCGCGAGCTCGAGGGCTGCCCAGACGATTGCGCCGGAGGAAATGCCGCCCAGGATACCTTCCTGGGTTCCCAGGGCACGCGCGGTGGACACGGAGTCCTCGATGGAGGCGTCGAAGACCTCATCGTAGATTTCAGTGTCGAGGATCTCGGGGATGAAGTTGGCGCCAATGCCCTGGATCTTGTGCGGGCCCGGGGAACCGCCGTTGAGGATTGCCGAGTCCTTGGGTTCCACGGCAACAATCTGCACGCCGGGCTTGCGCTCCTTCAGGACCTGGCCCACACCGGTCACGGTGCCGCCGGTGCCTACGCCGGCTACGAAGATGTCTACCTGGCCGTCGGTGTCGGCCCAGATCTCCTCGGCAGTTGTGGTGCGGTGGATCTCGGCGTTGGCCGCGTTGGCGAACTGCTGGGCCCAGATTGCATTGTCGGTGGTGGCGACGATCTCCTTGGCCTTCTCGACGGCTCCGCGCATGCCGTCAGCTCCCGGAGTCAGGACAATCTCTGCCCCGAAGGCGCGCAGCATGACGCGGCGCTCGGTGGACATGGTTTCCGGCATGGTCAGAATGACCTTGTAGCCGCGGGCAGCGCCCACCATGGCCAAGGCGATGCCTGTGTTGCCGGAGGTGCCTTCGACGATGGTCCCGCCCGGACGCAGCGCACCGGCCTTCTCAGCGGCGTCGACGATGGCCACGCCGATGCGGTCCTTGACCGAGTTGGCGGGGTTGTAGAACTCAAGCTTGACCGCGACATCCCCGGGCAGGCCTTCGGTGAGGCGGTTCAAGCGGACCAGCGGGGTACCGCCTACCAGCTGAGTGACGTCGTCGTAAATTCGTGCCATGTTTTTTGTCCTCTGTTCGAAAGCCGGTGAACCGGGAAGCGGAACGCTTGTTGCTTCAAGCGTATCCCTGCCCATTCAAAGGCTCAGTTGTCAAGCCATTCGGCGTAATATTTCCTGGCCTTCGCCAGCTTCGGATTGATGATTACCTGGCAGTAGCCCTGCTCCGGATGCTTGGCGTAAAAGTCCTGGTGGTACTCCTCAGCCCGGTGGAAAACGGGCAGCCGGGTAATTTCCGTCACGATCGGGTCGCTCCACAGGGCCTGGGCACGCTGGCGCGCCTTCTCCATCTCTTCCCGCTCTTCCTCGGTGCGGTAGAACATCGAGGAGCGGTACTGGGTGCCCACGTCGTAGCCCTGGCGGTTCAGGGTAGTCGGATCGTGGGAGATGAAGAACATGTCCAGGATGACTTCCGCCGGAATAACCTTCTCATCGAAGGTCACCTCAACGACTTCCGCGTGTCCGGTGGTGCCGGAGCACACGCTCTCGTAGTCCGGATGGGCAGTAAAACCGCCGGTGTATCCGGAGACGACGCTCTGCACGCCGCGGGTTTTCTGGTAAATGGCGTCAAGGCACCAAAAGCAGCCTCCGCCAAGGACATAGGTCTTCATGCTTACGTATAAGCGTCCCAGGGGGCCAAAGATTCCCTTCCACACCCGTCATTCCGCCATTGGTTGTGCCCGGGGAAAGACCGCTGCCGTGTTCTCCGCCCCGGCGGCGCGGCGTGTGCGGTAGAACTTATACCTATGGAAACCCCACGCAACGGCGAACCCGAGGGAAGCAGCGACGAGCTACCTGAAGAGGGCGGGCCGTCACCGGACTCACGCACACAGCCAAGTCTCGGTGACGTGCTCCTGGCGGTAGAGGAACTTTGGCCTGAATCCCTTGCCGAGGACTGGGACGCAGTTGGGCTGGTGGTTGGCAGGCCCGAGCGGACGGTGGAGCGGATCCTGTTCGCGGTCGACCCCACCCACGAGGTCATCGACGAAGCCCTTGAATGGGGCGCAGACCTGCTCATCACGCATCACCCGCTGCTGCTCAAGGCCGTCCATTCCGTGGCCGGAACAGGTTTCAAGGGCGACGCCGTGCACCGCCTCATCGAGGGCGGCTGTGCACTGGTCACGGCGCATACCAACGGCGACAGCGCGGTTGGGGGAGTCTCCGACGTACTGGCCGATGCTTTCGGCCTGCAGGAGACCGTTCCCTTGGTACCTGCCGCCAACGGGCTGCCGGAGGAAGGCATCGGCAGGGTGGGCAACCTGCCCGACGTCACCACGCTGGGGGAATTTGCGGAACTTGTGTTCAGCATCATGCCTGCCGTCGCGGGCGGGGTGCGCGCGGCAGGGGACCCGCAGGGGCTCATTCGGCGGGTCGCCGTCTGCGGCGGGGCAGGGGACAGCCTGTTCGACGCCGTCCGGGCACAGCAGGCCGATGTATATGTCACTGCGGACCTTCGGCACCATCCTGCTTCCGAGGCCAGGGAAGCGGCGGTGAACGGCCGCCCGTACCTCATTGATGTTTCCCATTTCGGGAGTGAGTGGCTGTGGCTGACCCCCGCTGCCGGTGCCCTTGGGAACGTGCTGGCGGACCAGGGATTCGACGTCGAGATAAGGGTCAGTTCCCGCAACACCGATCCGTGGGACTTTGTGCTGACGCCGGGCTAGCCACGCCTGCCCGCCGGTGGCATAGGCTAGGAGGGCCGCACCAGTCAGGCAAGCGGATTATGTGGAGGTATTTGGTGGCAAAAGCATCATCGGCAGAGCAGCTCCGGCTGCTCGACCTGCAGGCGTTGGATTCCAAGATGAGGCAGCTGGATTCCCGGGCACGCAGCGTTCGGGAGAATCCCGATCTCAAGGCCCTGGCAGCCAAGGCAGCGGCGGCACGCTCCGCGCTGGGCGCAGCAGCCACCCAAAGTGCCGACATCGAGCGCGAACTTGCCCGCGCCGAGGCCGACGTCGCATCCGTCACGTCCCGCCTGGAGCGGGACCGGAAGCATTTGGACAGCGGAGCCGGCGGGTCCAAGGAACTGACGGCCCTGCAGAGCGAAATTGAGTCACTTACCCGCCGACGGTCCGACCTTGAAGACACCGAGCTCGAAGTCATGGAGCGGCTTGAATCTGTTCGCGGAGTCGAAGCCGAGCGCCGGGCAGAAGCAGCATCCGCTGAGACCGAAATGGCTGAGCTGGAAGCCAAGCGTGACGCCGAGCTGGCCGAAATCGAAGCCGAACGCGCCGAAACCATGCGGCAGCGCACCGAACTCGCAGGCCGTTTCGCTCCAGACCTGCTGGCTGTCTACGAACGGACCCTGGCCCGCCACGGTATTGGTGCTGCCCGTCTCTTCCACGGAACATCCGAGGGTTCAGGCATGCAGCTGAGCCCCGGTGACCTTGCGGATATCCGGAAGGCCGCGGACGACGACATTGTGTTCTGCCCGGACTCCGGGTGCATCCTGGTCCGTTCCTCGGAATGGGGCAGCTAAGCGGTGACCCTGTTCGACCCCTCGGACTCTGAAGTCCATGCCTCACCCGCGCCTTCCCGGCGCGTCCTGATAGTTGAAGCCGACGGCGGGTCCCGCGGTAATCCCGGCCACGCCGGCTACGGCGCGTTGGTCCGGGATCCGGAGACCAATGCCATCCTGATGGAAAAGGCGGAGTACCTGGGCATCGTCTCCAACAACGTGGCCGAGTACTCCGGGCTTATTGCTGCGCTGGAACTGGCACATGAGATTGACCCTGACGCGTGGATCCTGGCGAAGATGGACTCCAAGCTCGTTGTTGAGCAGATGAGCGGCCGCTGGAAGATCAAGCACGAGGACATGCAGCGGCTCGCGGCGAAGGCCCGGTCAGTGGTCAACCCGCGGCGCGTGAAGTACCAGTGGATTCCGCGGGAAATCAACAAGGATGCAGACCGTCTCTCCAATGAAGCCATGGATGCCGGAATTGCCGGCGTGCCGTGGAAGGGCCGGGTCCTGCCTGGTGCTTCCGGCACTGATACAGAGGAAAACGGAAAGGCCGCCGCGGCTGCACCCGCTGATCCTGTTCCCACCGGTCGGCTGCACCACCTGGAGATTTGGGTGCCGGACTTCCCCCGGGCCGAAGCGAGCCTTGGCTGGCTCCTTGAACGGCTGGGGTATGTCCGCAGGGACTCCTGGTCCTCCGGAGCCAGCTGGATGGGCGCCGCAGGCTACATTGTCATCGAAGCCGGCACCGACGTCGCAGGGGAGCGCCACGAACGGACCCGGCCGGGCATGAACCATCTGGCTTTCGGCGCCGGTTCTCCTGCCGACGTCGACCTGCTGGCACGCCGCGCAGCGAGCCACGGATGGTCCCTGCTGTTCGCGGACAAGCACCCGCACGCAGGGGGAGCCGGGCACTACGCGGCGTACCTTGAGAACGCGGACGGTTTCGAAGTGGAGCTGGTGGCCGACCGCAGCTAGGAACTGCTCTCCTGCCTAATGCTCCCCGGGCAGGATCAGGTTCAGCTGGTACGGCTTGCGCCCCGCGGGCGCGAGGAGCTCAGCTTCCCACTTTTCCGCCGCGGCGGCCAGCAGTTCCTCCGCGGTTGCCGGCGCCTTTGAATCCCGGGCAAGCAGGTGCCGGGCAAGTTCCCCGCGCGTGTGCTTGGCAAAGTGGGAGACCACCTTGCGCTGGCCGTTCCGTACCTGGAAGACGTTCACTGCAGCGGTCCGCTCCGGCGCCGGCTGCCACGCTGCGGCATAGGTGCTGGAGCGGCAGTCAACAACAAGCTGTTCTTCGGCGTGCCTGTTCAACGGTTCCGTGAGCGCTGCTTTCCAGAACGCAGCCAGGCGGCCTATGCCCGGGAGCTTGGTACCCATCGACAACCGGTAGGCCGGGATGGCATCTCCGAAGCCGATTGCCCCCCAGAGGGCCGAAATGACAACGACTGCTTCATCCGCGGCGGCCTGCTGGCCGGGCGTCAGCGAATCGTAGCCAAGCGCGTCATACAGGACGCCGGAGTAGACCTGATGGGCCGGAGCGCAGGGCTCGCCTTCCAGGACAGTGTTCCGCTGGACTTCGGAAGCCAGGGACGCGCCCACGCCCAGCACCGTGTGTGCGTCCTGTGCGGCACTCGCGTCCATCAGGGCCGAGAGCACTTCCTTGCGGGCAGCGGCCAGTTCGGGAAAACGCAGCAGGTCCGGATTCAGGGCGGGACCGGACTGGGGGCGTGTTTTGCCCTCGGAGGGCGGCAGGAGGATCAGCACCAATTAATCCTAAGGTCCGGCGGCAGGTAGGATTGACCGCGGGACGGGTTGGCCAGGCAATCGCGTCAGGACGGTTTTCGGACCGGACCTGCCGAGGAAAGTCCGGGCTCCGAAGGGCAGGGTGGTGGGTAACGCCCACTCGGGGAAACCCGCAGGCCAGTGCCACAGAGAAAAGACCGCCCGCACTCGTGTGGGTAAGGGTGAAACGGTGGTGTAAGAGACCACCAGTGCCCCGGGTGACCGGGGCAGCTAGGTAAACCCCACCCGGAGCAAGGCCATACAGGATGCGTTTGAGGGCTGCCCGCCCGAGCATCCGGGTAGGCCGCTAGAGGGACCCGGCAACGGTTCCCCCAGATGGATGATTGCCACCTGCTGTTCCGGCAACGGAGCGCAGGTACAAAACCCGGCTTATCGGCCAGCCCGTCCCACTTCACCCGTATGGTCACCATGCCGGAAACCGACCGTGCATTATGTACACCCGAGTCGGCAGATACAAGCACACCTAAACGTTCTGAGGGAATTTAGGGTGACTTAGTTTTACCGGTACGGTGCGTCATGTGTCTGCATGAACCTCGGCTATTCTGTGTCGATGGTCACGCTCTCCGCACCCCGCAGGCACCTCGTGCTGCGCAACGCCAACTTCCGGGCGCTTTGGGTATCGTCGACCATGGGCATCCTGGGTGGCTCGGTGACGGCAGTGGTGCTGCCGGTCATTGCAGCTGTTGAGCTCGGTGCGAGCGACTTCGCCGTTGCTGCCCTCTCTGGAATGGTTTTTCTCCCCTGGCTTCTGTTCGGGCTGCCGGTCGGCGTCGTAGTGGACCGCCGCAGGCGCCGACCCGTCATTCTGGTTTCGCTGGTGGCCCGGGTCGTGCTGCTGGCAACCCTTCCAGTGGCGTATTGGCTCGGTGTCCTGACCACGGCGCAGCTTTTTGTGGTCTCATTCCTCGCAGGACTCGCTGCGGTCTACTTCACGCTCGCGGAAGCAGCACTGATTCCACGGGCCGTCTCCAAGGATGAACTGGTCGAAGGCAATGGTCTGATGACCGGATCCGGCGCATCGGCAGACGCAGTTGGCCGGGGACTGGGCGGCTGGATGACGCAGGCAGTTGGTGCTTCCAACTCGCTGCTCGTGCAGGTTGTCGCCTCAATCGCCTCATTTGTTGCCATCCTGGGTTTGAAGGTCCAGGAGACACTCCCGGTGAGCAGCGAAAAGCCCCACATCTGGCGGGAAATGAATTCAGGGCTCCGCTACACACTAAGCACCACGCCGCTGCGTGTCCTGCTCCTGGTGGCTGCGCTCTGGAATCTCGGCGGCAACATCGTTGTGTCCCTGATTGTTCTCCTGGTGGTACGGACGCTTGGCGAAAACGGCACCTGGCTGGGTTTCCTGATGGCGGCCACCGCAGTAGGGGGCACCGTGGGCGGGCTCACCGTCAAGCGCCTCGCCGACCGGTTCGGGTCCGGAGTCGTGTGGCGGTATTCAATGTTCCCGGCTGCACTGGGGTACTGCACACTTCTGCTGATGACTCCCGGGTGGGGGATGCTGCCCGGTTTCTTCGGTATGTTCCTGACGGGACTGGCCATTTCCATGAACATCGTCGTCTCCACCAGTTTCCGCCAGCGGGTCTGTCCGCCGGAGATGATGGGGCGCCTGGGCTCTGCGACCCGCATGGTCAGCTGGGGAATGCTGGCTGTTGCGTCCCTGGTAGCCGGTGTACTGGCCACCACGGTTGGCGTTCGAGGCGGGATAATCCTCGGGATTGCCATCGCAGTCCTGGCGCCGGTGGTGGCGTCGATGGGTCCGCTCAAAGGCGTACAGCACCTGGAAGACCTCGAACCTGCCGCACCCGAGCCTGAGCGCGCGGCTTAGCCGGCACGGCCGAAACCCGCCGGCGGGCTGTGACGAACATCTCCCAGCCCCGTGCGAAGCTGTCTTTGTGGCCTAATACACTTGTAAGTGGTCCGTCGGCGTACCGTCTGCGCGGATCACAAGACCCAGCCCCTCTGCGGGCTTGCTCCGGCTGGCGCCGGGGGACTTACCAACCGGTCACAAAGCAGTGCCGGCTGAGACAAAGGATGTGAAGATCTGTGAGCCAGAAGTCCGATACCTGCCTGGATGCGTGGATGGACAGGGAAGCGATGGCAGAAGCCATGATCCCGCTCATTGGCCGGCTCTACCGGGAGAACAGTGTGGTCACCTCGGTTCACGGCCGTCCGCTGGTCAACCGCTCCGTCATCGACATCTTGAAGGCGCACCGTTTCGCCCGGCAGATTGACGACGTTGAGCTCCCGGTCGCCGAGACCCTGCCGATTCTCCAGGCCCTTACCGAACTCGAACTTGGTGCAGCGTCCGTAGACGTGGCCCGCATGAACGCCAAGTACCAGCGTGAAGGCAACGGCGCACCCCTGGTGGACTTCCTGCGTGCCGAACTGGCCGACGTCGCCGGCAAGCACGGTGCAGACGAGCGCACCAGCACGGATGTGGTCCTGTACGGTTTCGGCCGGATCGGCCGCCTCCTGGCGCGTATCCTCATTGACCACGAAGGCGGCGGCCACGGACTGCGGCTTCGGGCCATCGTGGTCCGCAAGGGTGCAGAAAACGACCTCGTGAAGCGGGCGAGCCTGCTGCGGCGCGACTCCGTCCACGGTGCGTTCCCCGGCACCATCACCGTGGATGAGGAGAACAACACCATCCTCGCCAACGGCACGCTGATCCAGGTGATCTACTCCAACGATCCGAGCACCGTCGACTACACGGCTTACGGCATCCATGACGCGATCGTCGTGGATAACACCGGCCGCTGGCGCGATAAGGACGGGCTGGCCCAGCATCTGCAGGCGAAGGGCGCTTCGCGCGTCCTGCTGACTGCTCCGGGCAAGGGCGACCTGAAGAACATCGTGCACGGCATCAACCACCAGGCCATCACGGATGAGGACAAGATCCTCTCGGCAGCGTCCTGCACCACGAATGCCATCACGCCGGTGCTGAAGGTCCTCAATGACAAGTTCGGCATTGTGAACGGACACGTGGAGACCGTCCACTCCTTCACCAACGACCAGAACCTGATCGACAACTTCCACAAGGGCGACCGCCGCGGGCGCTCCGCTGCGCTGAACATGGTCATCACCGAGACCGGTGCTGCAAAGGCCGTTGCCAAGGCACTTCCCGAACTGGCCGGAAAGCTCAGCGGCAACGCGATCCGTGTTCCCACCCCCGATGTTTCAATGGCCATCCTGAACGTGAACCTTGAAACTGAGACCACCAAGGAAGAGCTGAACACCTTCCTCCGCGAGACCTCGCTGAACTCCGAGCTGCACAAGCAGATCGACTACATCGATTCTCCGGAAGTTGTTTCCACGGACTTCGTCGGCTCCAAGCGCGCCGGTATTGTTGACGGCCTGGCAACGATTTCCAACGGCAGGAACGCCATTCTCTATGTCTGGTACGACAACGAGTACGGCTACAGCTGCCAGGTCATCCGGGTGCTGGAAGAAATGGCGCACGTGAATCCGCCCGCCTTCCCGCGCGCTGAAGAACTGGTCGCCAGCCTCTAGCCAGCCGGCAGCAGCGAAAAAGTGCCCCGCCCCGGAAACCCGGGCGGGGCACTTTTTTTTGGACCGGCGTTCCTAGTGGCCGAACGGATCCGGGTCCACACCCGGCATCCAGCTCAGTCCCGGAACGTTCCAGCCGTTGGACTTGAGTGTTTTGCGTGCCTTGCGGCCCCACCGGTCGTTCAGCCGGTCCACGTAGAGTTTCCCGTCCAAATGGTCGTATTCGTGCTGGAGCACGCGGGCAAACCAGCCGGTTGCCTCGAACTGCACCGGAACACCGTTCTCGTCGAAACCGGATACCCGTGCCCAGTCCGCGCGGGTCAGCGGGAAGTTCTCGCCGGGAACTGAAAGGCAGCCCTCGGTGTCTTCATCCGGATCCGGCGCAGACCCGGGAACCTTGGTGGTCAGCAGCACAGGATTGACGACGACGCCGCGGTCCGGCGCGTCGTCGTCGTTGGCAAAGTCGAAGGTAAAGATGCGCAGGCTCACACCAACCTGGGGAGCGGCAAGCCCCACTCCGTTGGCGACGTCCATCGTTTCGTACATATCTGCCACCAGGGTGCGCAGCGAACCGTCGAATGCGGTTACCTCAGCGGCACGGCGGTGCAGTACGGGCTCACCGTATATAACGATTGGGCGGACGGTCATGGGTTCTGCTTTCCTTCCTGGGTGGCGGGCCGGGTAATGCTGCGGCCTATTACTTCACGCATGATTTCAGAGGTCCCGCCAAAGATGGTCAGCAGACGGGCAGCCAGGAAAGCCTGTGCCACGGGGTACTCCATGATGTAACCGTAGCCGCCGTGCAGCTGCAGGCACCGGTCGGTTACTGACTTGGCCCGTTCGCTCGCCCAAAGTTTCACCTTGGCGGCGGAGACCGCGTCCAGTGCCCCGGAGTTGAAGGCCTGCACCGCAGAATCAACGTAGGATTCGGTGACTTCAACTTCCGTGAGGATGTCCGCCAGTGCGAAACGCGTGTTCTGGAAGTCGCTGATCCTCGCTCCGAATGCGCCGCGCTCTGCTGTATAGGCTGCGGTGGCCTCATAGACGGTCCGTGCCACAGCAGAGGACGCAACGGCAATAGCCAGGCGGCCCTGTGGCAGTTGTCCGGCGGCATATTCGAGCCCACGGCCCTCCTCGCCCACGAGATTCACCTCCGGCACCAGCACATCGTCGAAGTACAGTTCGGCGGTGTCCGAGGCCTTGAGTCCCATTTTGTCCAGCTGGCGGCCGGTGGTGTAGCCCGCGGTTTTCTCCACCATGAACATGCTGAAGGACTTTGGTCCGCCTCGTCCGGTGCCGCCGTCGGTCCGTGCAAGTACCAGTGCTGCGTCGCCGCTGATGCCGTTGCCGATGAATGTCTTCTGGCCGTTAAGGATCCAGTTCCCGTCAGCGCTGCGGACCGCCCTGGTACGGATGCCGCGCAGGTCGCTGCCGGCCCCGGGCTCAGTCCAGGCCACGGAGGTTACTTTGTCCCCGCTGACCATCTGCGGCAGCCAGCGTTCCTTTAGCTCAGCTGACCCGTAGGCGAGCAGGTGGGGGAGGACCATATCGTCATGGAGATGGAACGCGAGCCCCACTGCAAGGTGGTTTGCGCGGGCGAACTCCTCGTCCAGGACAACGCGGTACCGGTAGTCGGGCATGCCTGCACCACCGAACTCTTCGGGGACGGCCAGGCCCAGCAGCCCTTGTTCTCCGGCGGCCTTCCAGAGACGGCGCGGCATCATGTGCTCGGTTTCCCAGGTGGGGTACCCCGGAGCAACTTCACGGCTGTTGAACTCGCGTGCCAGGTCGCGGAACAGTTCGTGGTCTTCTTCGAAAAGCGTGCGTTCCAACGCGCCGCCTCCTTGTTCTTGCCTAGGTTCTTTCCTGCCGGCGTTTCGCGGGGACACGTAAAAGGCCGCCCCGGACAAATCCGAGGCGGCCTTCCTTGAAGCTGTTAACCAGCCTCTTCCGGGTGAGTAACGGGGGTTGAACCCGCGACCTCCTGGACCACAACCAGGCGCTCTGCCAACTGAGCTATACCCACCATGTGCACTCAGATTATTTGTTTGCGAAGTCCAGGCGAGTGGTCTTCGCGAACTCATTTATCTGAGGCAGCGGATACAAGCTTACACGGTTTTTGGAGTGCTTCTGACACTCTGGTGCCTTAGGCCCCCAAATGTGATGCAGCTAACTGTCCGAGGCTGGGCTGCTGATCCGGGCTGCGATCTTTTTTGCCTCGGCGGAATCGGGTCCGGGGGCGGGTACAAAGATGGCGGCACGGTAGTAGCGCAGCTCGTTGATTGAGTCCTGGATATCACCCAGCGCACGGTGGCCGCCGTTCTTGGCCGGTGCCTGGAAGTACGCACGGGGGTACCAGCGCCGTGCGAGTTCCTTGATGGTTGAAACGTCGATGATCCGGTAGTGCAGGTAGTCAATGACTTCAGGCATGTCGCGAGCCAGGAACATCCGGTCTGTCCCCACTGAATTGCCGGCCAGCTGGGCCTTCTTCGGTTCGGGAACCCACTTGGTGATGTACTCGATCACCTCTGCTTCGGCTTCTGCCAGCGTCATGCCGCCGGGCAGTTCATCAAGGAGCTTGGAAGTGGTGTGCATCTGGCGGACGAAGTCGCCCATCTGTTCCAGTGCGGCGTCTTCGGGCTTGATGACGACGTCGACGCCGTCACCGAGGATGTTCAATTCGGAGTCTGTCACCAGCACTGCGACCTCAATGAGGGCATCAGCGCTGATATCCAGTCCGGTCATTTCGCAGTCGATCCAGACAATGCGTTCGTTAGTTATTGGCACGAGACAAATGTACCCCTCACCGGTCGGGCGCCGCCGGTTCAGAGCTTGGAGTGGCTGCGCTGGCGGCGGTCCTGGCGATCCGGATCCGCAGTCTGAACCGATGCACGGAGGGCAGGAACGTATGGCTGCACCGGGAGCGAACCGGTTTCAGGCGGGCCAAAAGTGCGGGTCCAGCGGCTTCCGGGGACAGCGGACTCAGTCCGGCGTCCGGTAAGGAATTCCTGTGCGGCGTCTGGTGCCAGCGGAATGGGCGGGACTTCGGCATGTTGTTTCGCGTTCGTGTCCGGCTGAGGATCCGGAAGGAGGCGGTGTGTGCCGCCAGCTTCTGCCGCGGGCTCCGAGGACGGAGCCGGGGAGGCGACCGCTGCTTCCGGCGCTGCACTGCGGGAGGCATACCAGGCGCTGACAAAGGCCGTCAGGAGGAGTCCGGAGGTACCGGCTGTAAATGAAACGGGTATCCCGGCCCAGAGGAGGCAAAGCGCGGTGATGCCGGTCAGGAAAACACCCCAGCCCAGCAGCTCCGGATTGCGCTGCGCACGTCCTGCCTGCTTCGCGGCGCGTTCTTCGCGCCGCCTGACTTCTGGTTCTGCCCGGTGGCGCCCCACAGCCCATACCGCCTTGCCTTGTCCGACCCAACCGGACCAGTCTATGTGAGCCGCAACGCAGTGCCGGTGCAGCACGCCGCGGCGTCCCGGAGCGTGTCCATGTCTCGATGCTAATATTTGGCCTACTGACGAAGCCGCCGTTGTGGATCCGCCGCCGGAGAGCTGCGCGCGGATTTCGATTGCGGGTGCAGGCATTGCGCGCGCTCATCCGGGCGCATGCCTATGTGCCCGGCGCCGGTTCGTTGGGACCGCCGCACGAACCAAAGATTGGAACGACCCACGATGACCGCCCAGGTCCCTGCGACCGAGCCTTCGTCTCCCGAATCGGAGAGCACGAAAACCGACCATCCGAACGTCGCGATCATCCAGGGTTTCATCGGTTCGGTGATGATGCTGGCCGGTTCGCTCGGCGTGGGATGGCTCTCTCTTTCCTCTTTCGAACTCCGCCGTGTCGAATTCATCATGTGGCTGCGTTTTGAACCCGCGGGTGCGGTCATTTCAGTTCTGCTGCTCGCCCTGGGCGGGATGCTCCTTGTGCGCTCCTGGCTGCGCTTCGGTCAGCGGATCGGGGACTGGGGGCCGCATTCCAGGCCGTATGTGCTCAAGGCGATCCTGGCCTGGGGCGGACCTATGTGCCTGACCCTTCCGCTCTTCAGCCGAGATGTCTTCGCTTACATTGCGCAGGGCCTGGTCATGGTGAGCGGGCTGAACCCGTACAAGGACGGCTATTCCCAGATTTCAAACTACCTGCAGCTGGGTGCTGATGATCTTTGGGCACAAAGCCCCACGCCCTACGGCCCGATCTTCCTCTGGCTCGAAGAGATCGTGGTTCGGATTACGGGCGGCCAGACCGAGTTTTCAATCCTGCTGTTCCGGCTGATCGCGCTGATCGGCGTGGCAATGTGCGTTTACTACGTGCCCAAGCTGGCCGAACTTCACGGGATCAATCCCAACCGGGCGCTCTGGCTCACTGCAGCCAACCCGCTCTTCCTGACCAACTTCATTGCCAGCATCCACAACGACGCGCTGATGATCGGGCTGGCCCTCGCGGGACTCTACTATGCTGCAACCAAGCGCGGTGTACTGGGAATCCTGCTGGTCACGCTGTCCGTGGGGATCAAGCCCATCACGCTGATCTTCCTGCCGTTCATCGGTCTTATGTGGGCAGGCAAGGGTGCTTCCTGGCCGCGCAAGTTCCTGTTCTGGTTCCTCACGGCAGGGATATCCCTCGGGTTCCTCGCCATTCTCGGCGTCGTCAACGGACTCGGATTTGGCTGGGTCGGCGCTCTGAGCACTCCGGGAAGCGTGTGGATCTGGTACGCCCCTGTTGGCTTCCTTGGACTTATCGTGGCGACCCTGGGAAATTCGCTGGGGTTGCCCGGCTGGTCCTTCGCGGACTTCGTGCACACTATTGGGCGGCTGGCGTCCCTCGCAGTCGTTGCCTGGCTGATGTTCGTGGGGGACTACTCCCGGCTTGTTCGCCGGCTGGCACTGGCCTTCGCCGCGATCGTCATGCTGGCGCCCATGATCCAGTCCTGGTACGTGGTGTGGCTGATCCCGCTCTTCGCAGTCACCGGCATCCGCAACGACTGGCAGGTCAAGACGCTGTACCTGTTCGTGTCCTTCTTTATGGTTTACGCGATCAGCGACCAGCTGGACATCTGGCCGTACTTCGAGTTCAGCCTCAGTGCAGCGCGGCAGATTGCCGCGGTTACCGCCGTCGCGTTCGCCCTCTACCTGATTTTCCTTGACCCCAAGACCAAGGTGCTCTTCCGCAAGAAGCTTACGGAACCTGTCCCGGGCGAACTGCGGATTCGCTGAGGGCACCTGCCCGGGCCAGACCCACGATCTTGCCGACCGCCCAGACGAAGAGGGCCATGAGCAGCAGGTTGCGCACGGTCAGCAGCAGTGCGACCCCGATGTTCAGGTCGTCATAAAGGGCCTCGTAGAACATTGGGTAGACCAGGGTCGTGAGGGCCGCCACGGCTATCATCATGGCCGCGGGCAGCCGCCAGGCGCGCCCTTCCCAGGCAATGCCAACGGCAACCACAGCGCCAAGCCAGAGCATAAACTGCGGCGAGCCGACCTTGTTGAACACGATGAAGGCTGCAACGAGGGCCAGGGAGCCGGTGGCCAGCAGGGCACCGGTGTCCGCGCCCCGGCGCAAGGCCCAAATCAGCAGGGCCACGACGGCGACGGCGGCCAGTGCAAGGAGCGGCGTCATGAGGGCCGCCACCGGCTCGCCCAGGGCACCGCGGACCTCGCGCGTATTAATCACGGTGTCTTCAAAGATGTGCGCATCTGAACGTCCCAGGATTGCCTGCCACAGGCCGGGAGTGGTGAACGGGGCTTCCAGCTGCATGCCTCGGTCTCCCTGCGCTCCGACGAAGCTCAGCAGGTGCCGAAGGCCTCCGGCGGCGGTCACGACTGCGGCAATAACTGCGGAAAGTGCCGCACCGGTGATGAGCATGGTCAGGCGGCGCTTTGAAACTGCGAGGACCGCAAGGATTACTGCCGCCGGCCAAACCTTCATCCACGTGGCAGCGGAGAGCAGCAGGGAAGCAACCACCGGGCGGGATGCAAGCAGGAGCAGACCCATGATCACCAGCGGGACGGTGAGTCCGTCAATGCGGCCGACGGCGACCGGCCCGAGCAGGGCGGTGATGCCGAGCCACCAGTAGGCGGCGACGCAGCGCTGGCGGGTTCGCGGGGCCGTCAGGACGGCAAAGCCTGCAGCATTCAAAGCCGTGAAGATCAGGAACCAGGCGAACTGGTAGGCGCCGTAGCCGAATGCGGATGCCAGCAGCATGGGCACCAGCGCGCCGATCGGGTAGACCCAGTCACTGCTGATGCCCTGCCACGCTCCGTCCCGGATTCCTTCGAAGGCCCACTGACGGTAGAACTGGATATCGCTGAGAACCTCGCCGGTGAAAATCAGGGGTGAGAGGAGTCCGAAAAAAAGCAGGTGAACGCCGGCGAAGGCCAGCCACAGAGCCTTTGTTTGCATGTAGCGGGGCTCGGCAGCAACCGGTGAGGACGACATGCGAGGTAGTACTCCTTAACAGCGGATTCTGGATGCGCAGGCCGCCGCACCCCAGCGATAAGGGTACCTGTGGCGCAACTCCGGCATGCAATCGGAGGCCGAACACGGAATACTGGTGGCATGGCCGACGGAACAGAGCACTCGATCACTGCCGATTTTGAAGTTTCCTCCTGGGAGCCGACCCCTTATGTAGTGGAGGGGACCAACAGCGAGCTCTCCACCGTTCGTGCGGTCAAGATCTTCGAAGGTCCCGTCACGGGCACGAGCATTTCCGACCTCCTCCTGGCCGGCAACGCAACAGGGGCCGGCTACGTCGGCAGCGAGGTCTTCGCAGGCAGCGTTGAAGGACGTGAGGGGACCATGGTGATACAGCACTGGGGCCTCGCGGAAGGGGAGGCTACGGCGTCGTCCGGCCACATCATTCCGGGCTCGGGAACCGGAGGACTCACGGGAATCTCCGGCGCGGCGATCTTCTCCCAGACCGAAGACGGGCAGCACCGCGTTGAGCTGCGGGTGTCCTTCCCACAGAATACGGCGGAACAGGATGGTTCCGGGACGGAGCAGCCTGTCGGCGGACAGGAAGCCGGCTCCCGCTAGCCTGCCAGCCAGCCCGGCAGGGAAAATGCCGGAGCGAGCAACCGGAACGCAGTGGCAGTGCATGCACCTATCACCCCGGCGAACAGCCCGAGCCACACGACAGACGGCACGCCCGAGCGCTGGGCCAGGATCCAGGCATCCGAAGACTGCAGCGATCTGCGGCGCCGGGTGTGGACGGTGACCACGTTGAGCCAGTCCCGGACAGCACCGACCAGCAGGGCGATTCCAAGGGAAGCAACGACGGAGGCCGCAAAGGTGGCCGGAACAAACCAGAGCAGCAGCACCGCTGTTACTGCGCAGCCGCCTGCTATCGCCGCCCCCTGTAGATTCCGGATGAACACCAGCGCTGCCGCCAGGACAAGTACACCCCCTGAGAGGGCGGCAGACGCCCAGCCGGTCTGGGCTGCCCAAATAAGCACCAAGCCAGTCAGGGCCGGAACGGGATAGCCCCAGAACCCGGCCCAGAGGGCGCCGAACCCGCCACGCCCGAGGCTTTTCATCTGCCCCGAGTGGTCGAACCGCAGTTCAATGCCTGAAATTCGATGGCCGACCAGCAGTGCGGCGAAGGCATGTCCGAGTTCGTGGACAAACGTGACGAAAAGTCCAAACCACCGCCATGTTTGCCGGGGCACCGCCAGCAGCACCGCGGCAGCCGTAACAGCCACCAGCAGCCAGGGGTCTGCCTCCAGGCCACCGGTGCGGCTGAATCCGGACGTGATCCTGTCCCAGAAGCTGACAGCCCAGGTCAAAGGTCCAGCTGACCCCTCAGGATCGAATTTCCTGAGTGCTCGGGGTTGCCGTCGTGTGGTTCGTCGGAAATATCCACGATTGGGTAAGCGCTGAGGTCTAACCCGTCCGGGATTCTCAGGCGCGCCTCGGTGCCGTCCATCTCGCCGAGGCTCACCATGGACGTGATATCCGGTGAGATCAGCCAGACTTCCCGGTAGCCCTCTGCATCGGCACTGCTGGAGGTGATGACGAGTTCGCGTTCGCCGTCGGGCAGGAGGTCCACGGTGGCGGTACCCTCGTCGCTGTAGGAGGGCAGGGGAGCCAGCGGAACCGAAGCAATGACCTCCGGTGCGGGCTCCAAATTGCGCACAACACCCCAGGTCGCTGCTCCCGCGACAACGGCTGCTGCGGCTGCCGCGGCGAGCCATTTTGCTCCGCTGCGGCGGCGGCGCCGTTCATCTGCGAGGGAAACGGGCTGCGACGTATCAGTGGAAGAGGCCCTCGGACCCGCGCCCGCAGCCGGTTCCTGTCCCCGTGCGTTTTCCAGCGGATCGCGTCGCAGCGCAGGGTCAAGGTTGAGTGCTTGATGGATCCCGGCCCAGACCGCGGGGGGAGGAACTGACCCCTCCGGAGCGCTGCTGCGGCCGGCCCGTACAACCCGGCCATAGGCACTGATTTCACTGCGGCACTGTTCACATGACTCAAGGTGCGCCGATTCTTCGGCGGCAGGTTCCTCACCGAGGGCCAGGAGAGCCAATGCATCATCGTGCAGGTGCTGCATCGCTTACCTCCAATCTTTGCCTCAGTTGAATAAGTCCCCGGCGGATGTGGCTCTTGACCGTTCCCAGCGGCAGGCTCAGCTGTTCCGATATCTGCTGGTGGGTCATGTCCTCATGGAAGGCCAGGCGGAGAATCGAATGCTGAGGTTCGCCCAGGCGGGTGAGCTCCGCATCCAGAACCACTTTGTCTGCCACGCCTTCCTGGTCAGGTCCCCGTGTTTCGTCCCGCTCGCTTCGTGCGGCGGCGCCTTCGAGGACGTCTTCCTCACGGATCCGGGACGAGGTCATTGTTGAAGCAACGTTCCGAGCGATGCCCACCAGCCATGCTGCGAGGGTTGAACGCTCCGGCGAATAGGTCTCGCGGTACCGCCAGGCACGGATAAAAACTTCCTGCACGGCGTCGTCTGCAGCCCCGGGATCTATGAGGCGCCGCAGCGACATCGTCCGGACCAGCGGAGCGAAGCGGCGGTATGCCTCGGCAAGGGCTGCCTCCTCACCTGCGGCGAAAGCCTGGTCGAGGCCGTCGTCCCGCTCGGGGGCACCGGATGACATCGGGGGAGTACTCCTGCCGTTGGCCTGCTGACGTGCGGCGCGGGGGGTAGCCCGCGTGCGGATTTTCCCTATGATACCGGTGTTGCCGTGAGCACAACGTTATCTTCATAGTCGTTCTCCGTGTCGAGCCACTGGCCGCCGCAGGTGACCAGCTTCAGCAGATGATCCCCCGTCCGGTCGAAGAGGCGGTGTCCGTCAAGGGATCGCTTGGCGATGTTCTCTACCTGCTGTGTCCGGTACACGACGGTGGAGCCGTCTTCCCTTGTCACAGTGACTTTGGTTCCTGGTGCTACGTCCTTCAGGCCGGCGATGGGCAGCACCTCCGTTTGTGAGTCCACATGTGCGGCCAGGACCGAAGACCCGGCGTCGGCACCTGGTGCCGGTCCGTAGCGGTACCACCCGGCCTGGACGTGGTTGTCGGGAATGGTCATTGCGCCGTTGTCCTCCACTCCGACCGGCACTACCTCCAGGTCGATGCCCGTACCTTCCACCTGGACCCGGACCGGGGCGGGGATGGCTTCCTCCGCTTCGGGGGAAGCCTGCCGGATTGGAATGCCTGCTGCGGGAGATGACGCAGTGGGGGATGATGGCGCGGACTGCTGAGTCTGCGGCGAAGCGGAGCTGGCTGCCGGTTCCTGTGCTGCAGGCCCGCCGGCGCACGCTCCCAGCGCCAGAGCTCCGGCGGTCAGCCAGGCTGCAGCGAGGTATCGGCGGGAGCTTCCGGGGTGGTGCATGTAAGGAGCCTTTCAGGGTGGTTATCGGGGAACTTCGTGATATGGGAGAAGGTGCAGTGCAGCCGTCACGCCGGCTGCACTGCACCTTCGGATTGGAGGGCGCTGCACGCCCGCGGACTACTCCGCGGAGGTTGCGTCCACGGTGCTGCGGCGGCGGGCCACCACTGCGGTGCCGGCCAGTGCCATCAGCGTCAGGCCACCGGCGGCGGCAAGCATGACGCCGGAGTTGTCCTGGGCTGCGGGCAGGGCACCCGGCACTGCGTTGGGCGCGCTTTCCATGCCTTCGACGGTCTGGGTTGCGAGGGCGAGGTTGCCGTCTTCCAGGGAGCCCCATGCGTAGACGATGGTGTGGACACCTTCAGGCAGGGTCAGATCGGCCGGGCCAATGACAGGCTCAGTCGTGCCTGCTGCCGCCACGGAGGCCGAGATGGTTCCGGCGTCCACGGGAAGTGTCTTCTCATCGGGATTCGCCAGGTTCGTGATCACCGGTGTGCCGTTGGCGAGCACATCTACAGCGGGAGCGGCGGCCACGTGGCGAACCGTGAGGTGCGCCTTCCCGGCCTCGATGGTGGACATGTCATTGGTGTAGAGGTTGGCGGTCGGGGTGCCGTCCTCGGCAAGGTTTGCCACCGCCGTGAAGTTGCCGCCGGCGGTGAGGTCTGCGGTTACCGGACCGATGATCGGAGCGGAAGCGTCAGCTGCATCCGGAGCGGTAATGGCGAGTTCGTAGCTGCCTGCGGGCAGGGACAGCGGCCCGGCCATACTGCCGGGCGTGAAGTCATCAAGGGTCAGCTCACCATTGACGTAGACATCCACGGTGGTGTCCGGGACGGCGTGGAAAACTGAGAGCTGGGCCTCATCTGCTGCCGAGGCTGCGGGTGCGGCTGCCAGGCCTGCTGCGGCTGCCAGGCCGGCTGCTGCAAAAATTGTGGTGGTCCTGCGCATGGCTTCTCCTAATGTGTTTTGCCGGCCGTGTTGCCCGGCTCCTTTGTGGCCTACACCTCCTTTACCGGTGGGGCGGCGGGTTTGGATGCAGAAGTATGAAAAGTTTTTCGAAAACTTTTCCACGCCCGCGCGTGCCTCCGTATGGCACGCTGCCAGCCGTTTCGCTGCCGGGGACCTGTCCGGGTGCGTAGTATCATCGTTTGGTCTGCCCCCGTAGCTCAATGGATAGAGCAACGGCCTTCTAATCCGTAGGTTGCGCGTTCGAGTCGCGCCGGGGGCACCATCCCTGAAGCCTCCAGAGCCCTGCAGTGCGCTGGAGGTTTCACCCTTTTCCGCTTCCGATCCTTCCGCAGGCACTTCCCCTCCACACCCCCGCGTATGCCAACCGATGACTTCGAATCATCCACATGGCTGACCGGCGCGGTTTTCGCATACGCGATACCGGCCAGACTGGCTGGACCGGCCAACCGCCGGCACTGAACCGCAGGAGAAGGGCAGATTGATGACTGACACCATTACCCTCCGGGGCTACGTTGCGACGGAGGTCCGGACGACAACGGCGGACAGCGGACTGGCCATCGCCGGATTCAGGATGTGCACCACCGAACGGCGGTTCGACCGTGATTCCGGGTTGTGGGTGGACGGCCATACGAACTGGTACTCGGTCTCGATGTTCCGCCAGCTCGCCACAAACGCCGGGGTGAGCATCCACAAGGGAGACCGGGTGATCGTAACCGGCAGGCTGCGCGTGCGGCAGTGGGCAACCGACGGCGGCCGCAGCGGGACCTCGGTGGATATCGATGCCGACGCCGTGGGGCACGACCTCATGTGGGGCACCGCCAACTTCCGGCGGAACATCGGCGAGAAGGCGTCCCTGCGCACTGCGGCTGCAGGGGAGGACGGGGAGACGCAGGGCGGCAACGCATTTGAGGGGGACGTTGATCCGGTAACGGGGGAACTGCTCGGCTCCGGCGGGGAAACGGACTCTACGGGCGGCCTGGATAACCTGGCGGGGTTTGAGACGCAGAGCCTGCCTCACGACGCCGAACCCGAGCCCGCCGCCTACTGACTGGGCAGCTGCGTGGCAGAATGTCAGGGTGAAGGCAGCCAAGCAGGTCAACAGGTTCCGTTTCCGGATTGGCGCCGCGGCTGCCGTCCCGGCCGTTCTGGCGCTGGCACTCTCCGGCTGCAGTCCTGCCCCGCAGCCGGCGGTTCCGTCCGCATCAGAATCCTCGTCAGCAGCCACGGAGGGCAGTCCTGCTCCCGCCGAAGCCGCCCCTGAGCTGTCGGCGCAAGTCCAGGCGGTTGAAGCCGCACTGACCGAGCTGCTGGCCGCCAGTCCTTCCCCGTCGCGTGAAGCGGTGCGGGAGGCCTATGTCAGTGCCGGTTTCAGCCCGGATGCGGTGGAGGTTTCCCAGGACGGCACGCCGACTGGCCTCGGTGTGGACTCGATCGTCTCTGCCGCGCCGGAAGGCAGCGACTGCATCGTCGGCGAGATCCGCGGCGGGAGCCTGAGCATCACCACCATTCCGGTGTTGTCCAACGGTGACTGCCTTCTGGGAGATGACCGCTAGAACGCTCCCTCCCCGGGGCGAATGGCCTCTGGCGCGAGTGCCGCAAATGGCACTTAGTGGCTTCAACCCACTAGCCTGAGAGCATGGCGGAATTTATCTACACAATGACCAAGGCCCGAAAGGCCGTTGGCGACAAGGTTATCCTCGACGACGTAAGTATGTCCTTCTATCCCGGCGCCAAGATCGGCGTGGTTGGGCCGAACGGTGCGGGTAAGTCCACCATCCTGAAGATCATGGCGGGCCTGGACACCCCGTCCAACGGCGAAGCCAGGCTCAGCCCCGGCTACACCGTGGGTATCCTCCTGCAGGAACCGCCCCTGAACGAAGAGAAGACTGTCCTGGGCAACGTCCAGGAAGGCGTCGGGGAAATCTACTCGAAGATCCAGCGCTTTAACGAGATCTCCGAAGAGATGGCCCAGCCGGACGCTGACTTCGACTCGCTGCTCGAAGAGATGGGCAAGCTGCAGGAAGCCATCGACGCCGCTGATGCATGGGACATTGATTCCCAGCTCGAACAGGCGATGGACGCACTGCGGTGCCCGCCGCCGGACTCGGATGTCACCGTACTCTCCGGTGGTGAGCGGCGCCGTGTCGCGCTCTGCAAGCTCCTGCTGCAGAAGCCGGATCTCCTGCTGCTCGATGAGCCCACTAACCACCTCGACGCCGAGAGCGTCCTGTGGCTGGAACAGCACCTCTCCTCGTACCATGGCGCTGTCCTGGCCGTGACCCACGACCGCTACTTCCTCGACCACGTTGCCGAGTGGATCGCAGAGGTCGACCGCGGACACCTCTACCCGTACGAAGGCAACTACTCGACCTACCTCGAGAAGAAGCGTGCCCGCCTTGAAGTCCAGGGCAAAAAGGACCAGAAGCTGGCCAAGCGCCTGGCAGACGAACTGGACTGGGTCCGTTCCAACGCCAAGGGCCGCCAGACCAAGTCGAAGGCACGTCTGGCCCGCTACGAGGAAATGGCAGCCGAAGCCGAGCGCACACGGAAGCTTGACTTCGAAGAAATCCAGATTCCGCCGGGACCGCGCCTTGGTTCCCTGGTTTTGGAAGCCAAGGACCTGCAGAAGGGCTTCGGTGACCGCAAGCTGATCGACGGGCTGTCCTTCTCGCTGCCCCGCAACGGCATCGTCGGCGTCATCGGGCCGAACGGCGTCGGCAAGTCCACACTGTTCAAGACCATCGTTGGACTTGAACCGCTGGACGGCGGCGACCTGAAGATCGGCGAGTCCGTCAAGATCTCCTACGTTGACCAGTCCCGTGGCGGCATCGATCCCAACAAGACGCTGTGGGAGGTTGTATCCGAAGGACACGACTTCATCCAGGTGGGGCAGGTTGAAATGCCTTCCCGCGCCTACGTGTCCGCGTTCGGATTCAAGGGACCGGACCAGCAGAAGAAGGCGGGTGTGCTTTCCGGCGGTGAGCGCAACCGGCTGAACCTGGCGATGACCCTTAAGCAGGGCGGAAACCTGCTGCTGCTCGATGAGCCGACTAACGACCTTGACGTCGAAACGCTCTCCAGCCTGGAGAACGCCCTGCTCGAGTTCCCCGGCTGTGCCGTTGTGGTCTCCCACGACCGCTGGTTCCTGGACCGCGTTGCCACGCACATCCTGGCGTGGGAAGGCACTGACGAGAACCCCGCTGACTGGTACTGGTTCGAGGGCAACTTCGAGTCCTACGAGCAGAACAAGATTGAACGGCTCGGCCCGGACGCTGCCAAGCCGCACCGCGTTACGCACCGCCGGCTGACGCGCGACTAGTCACCGCCATTCGAACAAATACAAAAGCGCCCTGCCAGCCGGCAGGGCGCTTTTGTATGTCCGGCCAGGGAAACTACTGCGAGGCAGGATAATCCGGCAGGCGCAGCATGCCTTCCTGCGCGATGGTTGCCACCAGCTGGCCATCGCGGTTGAAGATCCGTCCGGTGGAGAGGCCCCGGGCTCCTGAGGCACTCGGGGATTCCTGCACGTAGAGAAGCCATTCGTCCACGCGCAGCGGCCGGTGCCACCACATGGCATGGTCCAGGCTTGCCACGGACATTCCCCGGGACGCCCAGGAGATGCCGTGCCGCCGCAGCACCGGTTCCAGGATGGTGTAGTCAGTGGCATAGGCCAAAGCAGCCCGGTGCAGGTTCTGGTCATCCGGCATGGGCCCGAATGTCTTCATCCAAACGGCATTGCGTGCCGTCCGTTCCGGATCAGCTTCGAAGTAAACAGGCTGGGACACATGCCGGATATCCATGGGCCGGTAATAAGACCAGGCCTTGGCTACGGGGTGGTTGAACTGAGCCAAAAGATCGGCGGTGGTGGGAAGCGACTCAGGATCCGGGATGCCTTCGGGCATTGGCTCCTGGTGGTCCAGACCTTCATCGGGAATTTGGAAAGACGCAATCAGGGACAGGATCGGCACACCGTTTTGATAGGCGTGCGTGCGGCGCGCGGAAAACGAGCGGCCGTCGCGCAGCCGCTCCACACCGAAAGTAATCGGCACTTCAGTGTCTCCGGGACGCAGGAAGTACCCGTGCATTGAGTGCATATGCCGGTCCCCGGGCACTGTGCGCGCCGCCGCCACCAGCGACTGGCCGAGTACCTGCCCGCCGAAGACACGCTTGCGCGGCTCGTGCTGCGACCCGCCGACGAAAATATCCTCGTCGGTCTTCGCCCCGCCGGCATCGCTGAGATCCAGGAGGTCGATCAGTGCTGCGGTCGGATCAAAGTCTTCGGCTGGTGCCATGTGGGTGTGTCTCCTAGCGGGCGGTGTTCATCAAGCCCGCCGCAGAATACGTCACGGAGGGCCTGTTTCGAGATTAGACGTATCCGCAGGTAACACCCAACATTTGTGCTGGCCGGGACACCGTCCGGCTCCACCGGCCGCCGGCAGGAAGCAGTGGGGCTGCTGCGCCGGCTGTTCTCCGCCGGACGCGTTTTCGACGCCGCGGCAGACTCCTGAGAAGATGGACAGCATGCCTATCCATCGCTTTCCCATCCAGCTGCGCTTCGGCGACGAGGATTCAAACGGCCACGTCAACAACGTCCGCTACGTGCAGTTCCTGGAGGAAGCCCGCGTAAGGCTCTCACTGCTGCCGCTGGAGCCGGCCGGCAGCCAGGAGTCCGCCGCTGAGGCAGAGACGTTCCGCTCGGTGACGAGGCAGGCGGGAAGCACCGTGGTCGCCCGGCAGGAGATCGAGTATCTGACGCCGCTTACCTACCGCCAGGACCCGGTCTGGATTGAAATCTGGGTAAGTGCACTCGGCGGGTCGAGCTTCTCATACGGTTTCCGCATCATGGACGAGGATGCGGGAACGGTATACGCCGTGGCAGAAGCTGCGATGGTGATGGTGGGGCGTGAATCCGGCCGTCCGGAGCAGCTGACCGATCGGCAGCGCGCCATCCTCGGCAGCTGGGCAGGCGGACGGGTTCCCTTCCGCCGGGAAGCTGCCGGAGCAGCAAAGTGACGCAGGCGCAGAGTCTTCGGCTGGCAGACCCGCAGGTCACAGCCGACCTCAGGAACTTCGTGTCCCGGGCCCGCAGCGCCGACGACGGAGCGGTGCGCCTGCAGGCGGTCGGGGAAGTGCTGGCGGCCTATGTGTGTGTACTGAGGCCGAGGGTTCTGGGTGAGGCCATGCCCACGGTGATCGGGATGCGTGCAATGCCGCTGGGGGTTCCTGCTGAGCTCGACACCACGGTCCAGCTCTCGGCCGTGGCCGACCGGCTGGCGCGGCTGGACTCCGGAGACACAGAGCTTCCAGTTCCGCCCATGACGGTTTCGGAGAGCTGGGCTGGAATCGCTGCTCCGCGTGCGGGGTGGCAGCATGAAGCAGAGGTGGAAGTTTCCCTGCTGGAGCAGGCGGCCCATCGGGGCATCAAGGAAGTTGCTGCCCGGATCCCGGGAAACCCGGGAGCGGCGATGGTCAACAATGTGCGCGTGCCGATCTGGAGCGAGCCGATCGCCGGACTGGCAGCAGAGCTTCCGGCAGGGGCAGCCTTCGCGGCGCTCACACTGGGTTTCCTGCCAAAGTCCGGAACGGCGTCGCTGTTCAGTAACGGACGGTGGCTGCGGCTTAGCACCAGCACGGGCCATGTACTGGTGCGCCCGCCTTCCGTCCTGTTCTAGGCGGAGTTGACCATTGAATGGGCTGCGCGCTCCAGATAGTCCCAGAGCGTGGCTTCATGCAGGGGCGCCAGGTCCAGGGAGTCGACGGCGGTGCGCATGTGGCGCAGCCAGGCGTCGCGGGCTGCGGGGGTAACCTGGAAGGGCATGTGGCGCATCCGCAGACGCGGATGGCCGCGCAGCTCGCCATAGGTCTTTGGCCCGCCCCAGTACTGTTCGAGGAACATCAGGAGCCGTTCCTTCGCAGGCCCAAGGTCCTCCTCGGGATACATCGGCCGCATCAGCGGGTCGTCTGCGACGCCGTCGTAAAAGACGTCAACGAGCTTCACGAACGTCTCGTGGCCGCCGACTGCCTCATAGAAGTTGTAGGCGGGCGCGGTGAAACCGGTACCGGGATTCGACGCCGTGAGCGGCAGTGAAGCGGGACGGGGCTGATCAGTCATTTACGCTCTTCTTCCTGTAATGCTGCGGAACCGGCTGCGGCCCCGGGTTCATCGGCGGGCGGGACAAATTGGCCCTGGGAACGGTTGCCCACTTTGGCGAACTCTCCGTTGCGGATGTACCAGATAACGCCGCGCTCATCCACCAGACGGGTGATGCGGATGCCGACCGACTGAACCGTCCCGGTGGTGTCACCGACCTCGATTACGTCCCCGATGCCGTACTGGTCTTCCATGGTGATGAACAATCCGGCAAGGGCATCCCGGATGACTTCCCGGGCACCGAAACCAAGGGCGATGCCGACAATACCCACGCTGGCCAACAGCGGAGCAATGTTGATGCCCACAGCATCCAGGACCATGATGACCGCGACGGTCCAGATGGCGACGGTGACGGAGCTGCGCAGCAGGGCACCGATGGTGTCCGCCCGCTGGGCACGGCGCTTGTTGTCCAGATTCCGCATTACCGGTTGGGCCCAGCGCAGCCCCTGGGTCCGCAGCAGTGCAGACCCCTTCTGGGCGCGCGCCACCACCTTGGAAATCAGGAAACGCGCGATGAGCCAGACAATCATGGCGGCCAGGATGATTATCCCGCCTTCGAGAAGTCCGCTGACGTCGAAGCTCATCTTAATGGGGGGAGTGTCAGTTGTTGCCGGAAGCTGCACAGGTGCTGGCCGTCCTTCGAAGTTGGGGGGAAGGGTACTCCAAGGGTACTGCGGGAGGAACCTGCAGCAGGATCTGTGGAAGGGACCTCAGTCCAGCGTGAGGGCCGCGTGTTCCACCGGGAAGTTCACGCTGCGGGCGATGAAGCATAGCCGGTGTGCTTCATCATGCAGTGAGGAAGCCAGAACGGGGTCGCCGGTGCCAATGCGGACCCTGGGACGCAGCAGGACGGAGGTGAACTCTCCGCTGCCGTCGCGGTTGAGCCTCAGCGTGCCCTCGGCATTGTCCTCATAGGAGGTGACGCTGATGCCGTTCCTCACCGCCACATGAAGGTAGGACAGCATATGGCATTGGGTGAGGGCGGAGAGCAGGAGCTGTTCCGGATTCCAACGGTCCCGGTCGCCATGGAACGTGGGATCAGCCGTGCCGGGCAGATCCGGCAGGCCGGGGGAGCGGAGCACATGGTCACGGCCGTAGCCGCGGTACGTCTGCGTACCGGTGCCGCGGTTCCCGGTCCATTCAAGGCTGACGCCGTAGCGGTGTTCTGAGAGGTTCACAGCTTTAAGCTACCGTGCGGGACCCCGGTCCGGCGGATCGGACGGGATCCCGCACGACGGCGGCTGGCTGCGTTAGTGGTCGGCGGCCTGTGCCTTGAGGGCACGGACCACGCCGTCGCGGTTTTCGAGCAGCAGACGGCGCAGGGCCGGTGCTTCATCCCCTAGCGAGTCCAGGAAGGCGTCTGTCCGGTCCACGGTCTCCTGGGTCGTCAGGCGGGCCGGGTAAAGGCCCACAACGATCTGCTGGGCGATCTCATGGGTGCGGGTGGCCCACACATCGCGCAGCGAGTCGAAATAGCGTTCGGCGTACGGTTCCAGGAGACCGGTGTCGTGGACCCGGCTGAAGCCGCCGATCGCTGCCCGCTGGGCGGCGTTGGGCAGATCCGAGCGAACCACGATGGCATCCCAGGCGGCAGCCTTGGCTTCTGCTGAGGGCAGGGCTGCACGGGCACCGGCTGCGGCCAGCTGGCCGGTTGCCGTAGCATCCCGTTCCAGCTCGGCGGCGATTTCCGCCTCGCCCATCCGGCCCCCGGCAACGAGTGCGGTGAGCAGTTCCCAGCGCAGGTCCGAGCCAACCTCCAGGCCGTCCAGGACCAGGTCGCCGGAAAGCAGGGCTGCTACCTCGTCCAGCTGCTCCGGGGTCTGGGCATGGGAAGCGAAGGCCTTGACGAACTGAAGCTGCGAGTCAGAGCCGGGTGCTGCACCGCGTGCCAGTTCCCATAGGCTGTCGGCTGCCGCCGCGCTCATGGGTTCGCGGTCCTGCGGTGCCACGTAGAACGTCAGCGTCGTGGCCAGCTGGCGCAGCAGGACCTGCACGACCGATGAGTCGGACTCCGAAGCGATGTTCTGCAGGACGAGTTCAACGTAGTTGCGGGCCGGGATTTCCCCGTCACGCGTTGCATCCCAGGCCGAGGCCCAAACGAGAGTGCGCGGAAGCGATTCGGCGATGTCCCTCAGACGGCGGGTGGCCAGGTGCCAGGAAGCGTCATCCAGGCGGATCTTGGCATAGGCAAGGTCGTCGTCATTAAGCAGGATCAGGTCCGGGCGCTTAAGGCCGGCCAGATCCGGAACTTCGGTGAGTTCACCGTCGACGTCCAGTTCAACGCGGTGGGTGCGACGCAGCTTGCCGTCCTCGGCAGTGTTGTAGAAACCAACGGCCAGCCGGTGCGGGCGAAGCGTCGGGTACTCAGTGATCGCAGTCTGCGCGACAGCGAAGGAGGTGATTACGCCGTCGTCGTCCGCCTCAATGACCGGGCGCAGAGTGTTCACGCCTGCTGTTTCAAGCCACTTGGCGGACCAGTCGCTGAGGTCCCGGCCGCTGGCGGTTTCAAGTTCCGAAAGCAGATCGGAGAGCTCAGTGTTGCCCCACGAGTGCTTGCCGAAGTACTCGCGGACGCCCTGCATGAACTTGTCCTGGCCAACCCACGCCACCAGCTGCTTGAGGACGGAGGCGCCCTTGGCGTAGGTGATGCCGTCGAAGTTGACCTGTACGTCTTCGAGGTCACGGATCTCGGCGACGATGGGGTGTGTCGTCGGAAGCTGGTCCTGGCGGTAGGCCCAGGCCTTTTCCATCGAAGCGAACGTGGTCCATGCCTGCTTGAACTCGGTGGCCTCTGCAGCGGCCAGGGCAGACATGAACTCCGCGAAGGACTCGTTCAGCCACAGGTCGTTCCACCAGCGCATGGTGACCAGGTCGCCGAACCACATGTGGGCCAGCTCGTGGAGGACGGTGATGGCACGGCGCTCAACAGTTGCATCGGGCACACGCCCGCGGAAGACGTAGCTTTCCAGGAAGGTGACGGCTCCGGCGTTCTCCATGGCTCCGGCGTTGAACTCGGGCACAAAGAGCTGGTCGTACTTCTCGAACGGGTACGGGGTGCCGAACTGGGACTCGTAGAACTCGAAGCCCTGCCGGGTGAGCTCGAAGATGTTCTCGGCGTCGAGGTATTCCATCAAGGATTTGCGGGCGAAGACGCCCAGTGGAATGGTGCGGCCGTCGGAACTGGTCAGCTCGGAACGGACGGACTGGTACGGGCCTGCGATCAGGGCTGTGATGTAGGACGAGATCCGCGGCGTCGGCTCGAAGGACCAGGTGGCACTTGGGCTGCCGGAGTCCTCGGCACTGGCATGGACCGGTTCCGGGGTGGGGGAGTTGGAGATGACGTCCCAGTGCTCCGGGGCCTTCACCGTGAACCGGAAGGTTGCCTTTAGGTCCGGCTGCTCAAACACAGCGAACATGCGGCGCGAGTCCGGTACCTCGAACTGTGAGTAGAGGTAGACCTCGTTGTCCACCGGGTCCACGAAACGGTGCAGGCCTTCGCCGGTGTTCATGTAGAAGGCGTCCGCTTCAACCACCAGTTCGTTGCTCGCGGCAAGGTTGGGAAGCTGGATACGCACGCCGTCGGAGACTTCCTGCGGATCCAGGGACACGCCGTTGAGCGTGATCCGGTGGACCTTGGAAGTGACGGCGTCAATGAAGGTGGAGGCTCCGGGCTGTGCGCCGAAGCGCACCACCGTGGTGCTGCCAAAGACCTCGTCGCCGCGGGTCAGATCCAGATTGATGTCGTAGGACTCGACATTAATCAGTTCCGCCCGTTCACGCGCTTCAGCACGGGTGAGATTCATACCTGGCAAGGAAGAGCCTTTCGAAGTGGAGAGATATCGCCGGGGCTGTCAGTGAGTCAGCCCCGGCGTCAAAAGTAACAATTGCAACAATCTCTTACTGAGGGCGGTTCTGCCAAGTGGCGCGGGAAAGAACGCCGTTAGCGGACTATCCCGACTCCCGTTCCCTGCCCGCGTTTCCAGATACCGGTGACGGGCCGATCGCCGGGATTGCCGTACGCGAACTCATGATGCGCCACGGGACGCAGATTACTGTCACTCAAGTACCATCTGTTTCCCCGGTGCACCCCTACGGAGGAGAACCCATCTCCGTTCCAGTCGCCGGCGACGGGAACGTCGCCGGCGTTGCCGTATATGAATGTGCCGTGCGTGGCAGGCCGTATATTGCTGTTGGTGAGATAGAAGCGGTTGCTCCGGCCCTCGGGGCGGGTTACGCCCAAGGTGTCACATCCATCCCCATCCCAGTCACCGGTAATTGCGATGTCCCCCCGCTGTCCAAAGTAGAAGGTGCCATCTACGGGGCCGCTGCTGTTCGAATTCCTCAGAAATACCTTGCCCTGCCGGTAGACGCCGGGCGTGTCCTTTCCATCCCCGTCCCAGTCACCGCATATTGGCTGGTCACCGGTGTCACCGAAATAGAACACGGACGTGCCTGCGGATGAAGAGTTGTTGCTCCTAACAGTCCACTTACCTGCGCGGAACGATGCAGGACTTGCAACTCCGTCACCATTCCAGTCACAGCTCAGTACTTCTTCGGATCTGCTGCCGAAGGGGATGGCCGATGCGCCGCTGTTGCGCAGGTGCCATTCAGCTGACTTGGCGGCGACAGTAATTGACGCAGACGACGCCGAGACGGAGTTGATCTTTACCGTTGTTCCGGTATGCGTTGTGAAGGTCTGACCCGCTTGCCAGGCATGATTGCCGTTGTAGTAACCCGCGAATGGCCGGGTGGAGGGCGGGATGATCAGCGAGTTCACCGCCCAGGAGTTGGCCTTGTCCGCCTTAACGATCTTCACGCCGCGGTTCCCGGATGGCCCTGACTGCAGGTACTGGTCATAACCGGCCGGCTGGCGAAGTTCTATGTAGTAGGTGTCTCCGGACTGTGGATCGGTGAACTTCACCGCCCGGTTGGCGGCAGTGCCGCCCCAGGGACGCAGGGTATAGGTGCGCGGGGTTCCCGCCCGCCCGGCGTCAGCGATTTCGTTTCCGCGGCCAAAGCTGCCGGCGTCCCAGAAATAGGAGTTGATTACCGGCTGGTTGTACTGGGCGGATCCCATCAGGTCCGTTGTGTCCCCGTACTCGCGGCTGCTGCACGCGCCGTCGGTCCAGCGGCCGCCGTTTCCGCTTCCCACGTCCTGGTGTCCGTTTGTGCATTGGAGGCTGTTGGCGTGCAGCAGACCAAGAACATGGCCGACTTCGTGGGTGACAACGTTGTTGGTGAAGGACGACGGGGCGGGCATCAAGATACGTCCGGCGGTTCCGCCGACGGTCCAGCCGCCGCCCAGGATACCGCCGTAGCCGCCGGATTTCAGGTCTGCCGTCGGCACAAAGACCACCAGGGCTGTGTAGGGGTTGTCGACCCATTTCAGTTCCTTGGCGATCTTGTTCATCATCACCGCGTAGTCGTCATTGGCGTTCGCGGTGGAACTGTAGTGGACGCGTTCGGAAGCGATGGACATGGACAGGCGCCCGTTGGACATGGAACGCCAGTAGTTGTTGGCGCTGGTAATGGAATTTCTTGCGGACGGCAGGCTGATCAGGTTCCCGTTGCCGCGCACGGTTGCCCGCACCAGGGTCACCTTGATGTTCCCGGCCCTTGACGGTGCCGCGAGCATGCTTGCGGCACCGCCACGAGCCAGCATGGGTTCGACGTGTTCGTGCTCTGACTCGACTACCGAGCGGATGCTGCCGTCTTCCTCCGTGACCAGCGGGGTGTCAGGTCCCGGAACAACATGCCCTTCGCCGACGGGGACATAAACGTATCCGTCATCCTCCGCACCGGCTGTCTCCGATTCCGTTGCCGGGTGGGGCTCCGGGACAGGGGCAACCGCTTCGCTGGGCGCAGGGACGGGTGCGGGATCGAGAGTCTCCGGAGCAGGCGCCTCAGACGCCTCCTCGTCAGGTAGCTCCGTCCCCTCCGGGGTTGCCTCACCAGTTGCCGAAGGAACCAGGGGATTCTGGACTTCCGGCGGGATTGCAGGCGCCGTCGCCACGGCGTTCGCAGCCGGAAGGCCTCCGAAGGCAAGCGCCGCCGTCAAGGTTGCAAGAAGAGCGAGTTTTCCGATTTTCAATGGTGAATCCTTGCATAGCGTTTACGGCGGTACTGGCGTGTGGACGTGGTTCCGCCGGGAACACTCCAATGCCGGACCTGCCGACGGACGAGACGTTCCCAGCGAAACCACTTGCCTGTGCTGCTATCGGCACAGATGAGCTCCGTGTTACCTGTTTGGGACCGAATCCCGCAAAAGTTAAGCTGGTGTCTGGCAGTTCCGCCACCCATCATCAATGAACGGAAATCATGCGCGTCCACATTGCAACAGACCATGCCGGGCTGGAACTCAGCTCCCACCTGCAGGAACACCTCACGGCTTCAGGATACGAAGTGGTGGACCACGGGCCGCAGGAATATGACGCCGAAGACGACTACCCCGGGTTCTGCATTGACGCAGCCAAGGCAGTAGCAGCAGACCAGGAAGCCGGCCTGGATGCGCTCGGTATAGTTCTCGGCGGTTCCGGGAACGGAGAGCAGATCGCCGCGAACAAGGTCCGTGGAATCCGGGCTGCCCTGGCTTGGAACCTGGACACGGCCCGCCTGGCACGCCAGCACAACAACGCCAACGTCGTCGCCGTCGGCGGCCGCCAGCACACCCTGGCTGAGGCAACCGAGATTATCGATGCCTTCCTCGCCGAACCCTTCAGCGGAGCCGAGCGCCACGTGCGCCGCATTGCACAGATTGCCGAGTACGAGGCAAACGGCGCCATCACGGCCCGCTAATGCCTGAAGGTCACTCAATCCACCGGCTGGCCCGGCAGTTCACCTCGGTGTTTGCCGGCCAGCGGCTGGCGGTCTCCAGCCCGCAGGGCAGGTTTGCCGCCGGCGCGGCGAAGCTCGACGGACAGGTCCTGACCGGGGCCCAGGCGCACGGGAAGCAACTGTTCCTGGAGTTCGGGAATGACTTGTTCCTGCGTATCCACCTAGGCCTTTACGGTGCCTTCGACTTCGGCGGGGACGACACCTTCCGTGGAGCCTCCAGTATCGGCGCACCCCGCCGGGTGGGGGAGCAGGAGACGGCGGACGACGGCGATGCCTCCCCCTACGCGGGCCCGCCGCCGCCCAAGGGTGCGGTCAGGGTGCGGCTGGTCTCGGACCATGGCTGGGCAGACCTGCGCGGCCCCACGGCCTGTGACGTTATTACCGATCCCGAACGCCGTGCCGTGCTGGCCAGGCTTGGGCCGGACCCCCTGAATGCAGGGGAGGACAGTGCACTGGAGTTCCAGAGCAGGCTGCTCCGCCGGCGGACACCGGTGGCTGCGCTGCTGATGAACCAGGAGGTGTTGGCCGGCGTCGGAAACGTCTACCGGGCCGAAGTGCTTTTCCGCCAGCGGATTTCGCCGTGGCACACGGGTACACAGATCCGCCCGGAACAGGCTCAGGGGCTCTGGGACGATGTCGTGTCCGTCATGACGGACGGCGTTGCAGACGGACGGATAATCACCACCAGGCCGGAACACCGGGAGGACCCCCGCCTTCCGGTGCCGGTATCCGAGGCGCATTACGTCTACCGGCGGCAGGGACTGCCCTGCAGGATCTGCGGCACGGCGGTGGCTCTGACGGAACTTGCTGCACGGAAACTCTACTGGTGCCCTTCCTGCCAGGCTGAGTAGGAGCCAAACTGCAGCGGACAACAAAAAAGGCCCCTGGAAACCAGGGGCCTTTTGAGTTTGTTTGTCCGAGGGGATGACGGGAATCGAACCCGCGTAATCAGTTTGGAAGACTGAGGCTCTACCATTGAGCTACATCCCCGGCGCCGTAAGGCAGGATTTACCTTAGCACGGTAATTCGGCGGATGAACAATCGGCGGCTTCCCGTCCTCAGGCAAGGTCGGTGCGTCCCGGAATTGTGCATGTGCCAGTCAATGCCGGTAGGCTGTCAGGTGCACTGACGGGGTGTAGCTCAGCTTGGAAGAGCGCCTGCTTTGGGAGCAGGAAGTCGCAGGTTCAAATCCTGTCACCCCGACTCTGTATAAACGACGGTGCAGACCAACCCAAGAACCCTCAGGAGAACTAACGCTGTGAAGAGCGCTGTAGAAAACCTCACACCCACGCGGGTAAAGCTCAACGTAGAAGTTCCGCTTGAGGAATTGAAGCCGAGCATCGACGAGGCCTACAAGACCATCGCCACCCAGGTGCAGGTCCCGGGCTTCCGCAAGGGCAAGGTCCCCAACAAGCTCATCGATCAGCGCGTTGGCCGCGGCTACGTCCTGGAAACCGCCATCAACGAAGGCCTGAACGGCTTCTACCAGGCTGCAGTGCAGGAAACCGGCATCCGTCCGCTGAGCCGTCCCGAGGTCGAGATCAGCGAAGTTCCCGATCCCACGTCCGACGAAGGCCAGCTGGTCTTCAACGTCGAACTGGACATCCGTCCCGAGGTCGAACTCCCGGACTACGCCGGCATCGAGGTCACGGTTGAGCCCGCAGAAGCAGGCGATGCCGACATCGAGAAGGCAATGGACGAACTTCGCGGCCGCTTCGGCACGCTGAAGAGCGTTGACCGCCCCGCCGCCGAAAACGACTTCCTGACCATGGACCTCGTTGCCAAGGTTGACGGCGAAGAGGTCGACTCCGCTTCCGACCTTTCCTACCAGGTCGGCGCAGGCACCATGCTCGAAGGCATGGATGAGGCCGTCACCGGTCTGTCCGTGGACGAGTCCGCCACCTTCACCACGAAGCTGGCCGGCGGTGAGCACGCAGGTGCCGACGCCGAGGTCACCGTTACCGTGAAGGCCGTCAAGGAGCGCGAGCTGCCCGAGGCCAACGATGACTTCGCCCAGCTGGCGAGCGAATTCGACACCATCGCTGAACTGCGCGAAGACCTGGCCAAGCGCGCCGCCGAAGCCAAGGTCATGGAGCAGGGTGTCGAGGCCCGCGACAAGGTGCTCGAGAAGCTCCTCGAAATGATCGAGGTTCCGGTTCCGGAGTCCGTCATTGAAGAGCAGCTGGACCAGCACTTCAACTCCGACTCTGCGCACGCCGCCGGTGAAGACCACGACACCGAAGAGCACCGTGCAGAAATCCGTGAGAACACCGCACAGGCGTTCAAGAACGAAATCATCCTGGACGCTGTCGCGGACAAGGAAGAAGTCGGCGTCAACCAGAACGAACTCATCGACTACATCGTCTCCATGGCCGGCCAGTACGGCATGGACCCGAACCAGTTCGCCCAGCTGATTGACCAGGGTGGCCAGGTTCCGATGATGGTTGGCGAAGTCCGCCGCCGCAAGGCCCTCGCCAAGGTCCTGGAACTGGCCAAGGTAACCGATACCGCCGGTGCCGAGGTCGACCTGACCGCTTTTGTCCGCCCCGAGGGTGAAGAAGCAGCCGCTGAGACCGAGGCTGCCGAAGAAGCAGGCGAAGAGAAGGCTTAGTCTTTACCGGACCGGTCACCTCCGGTCCGTATGCAGGAAGCACCGCAGCACTATGCTGCGGTGCTTCCTGCGTTTAAGCCGCAGGCGACAAGGGGCGTTGCAGGTGCTGGCATGCCGTCTCGCACCGTGCGCCGTCAGCGAACAGTGCGCGTAACGGGAGCAAAAGGGCAGCGGGAACGGTTAGTGTCCAAGAAGAGATAAACGGCGGTAGCCAGACGCGGTGCATCAAAATGCACCCGGCCCGGAATTTCCGCCAGAGCGAGAGGTCACTCAGTATGGCAAATGCACCCAGCACACCCACTATGGCTACTGTGGACCCGGCCAGCCGGGATGACTACATCTACAACCGGCTGCTGAAGGAACGGATCATCTGGCTCGGCTCGGAAGTCCGGGACGACAACGCCAACGCGATTTGCTCCCAGCTCCTGCTCCTCTCGGCTGAGGATCCGGAAAAGGACATCTTCCTTTACATCAACTCTCCCGGCGGTTCCGTGACGGCCGGCATGGCGATCTACGACACCATGCAGTTCATTCCGAACGACGTCGTCACCGTTGCCACCGGCCTCGCAGCTTCCATGGGGCAGTTCCTGCTGTCCTCGGGAACAAAGGGCAAGCGCTACGCCACCCCGCACGCACGTATCCTGATGCACCAGCCTTCCGGCGGCATCGGCGGCACGGCTTCGGACATCCGGATCCAGGCCGAACTGATCCTGCACATGAAGCAGGTCATGGCCGAGCTCACCGCTGAGCAGACCGGACAGACTGTTGAGCAGATCCTGAAGGACAACGACCGCGACAAGTGGTTCACCGCAGAAGAAGGCCTGGCCTACGGGTTCTTCGACAAGATCTCTGCCCACGCCGGCGGCGTCACCGGCGGCGGCGGAACCAACCAGGACCAGGACGGCGAGCAGGGCTAACCCAGCCGCCAACCGGCCAGCGCACCACAGACTTCAGGAGTAAAAGCAATGAACCACAATTTTGGAACACCGGGCAGCGCGGCACCGCAGATGCCGACCAGCCGTTACGTACTGCCGCAGTTCGAAGAGCGCACGCCTTACGGCTTCAAGCGCCAGGACCCGTACACCAAGCTCTTCGAGGACCGCATCATCTTCCTCGGCGTGCAGGTGGACGACGCTTCGGCAGATGACGTCATGGCCCAGCTGCTGGTCCTTGAATCCACTGACCCGGACCGTGACATCACGCTGTACATCAACTCTCCCGGCGGCTCGTTCACGGCCATGACGGCCATTTACGACACCATGCAGTACATCCGCCCCGAGATCCAGACCGTCTGCCTTGGCCAGGCCGCCAGCGCTGCGGCCGTGCTGCTCGCTGCCGGTACCCCCGGCAAGCGGCTGGCCCTGCCGAACGCCCGCGTGCTGATCCACCAGCCTGCGCTTGGCGGCGGAGAGCGCGGACAGGCCTCTGACCTGGAAATCCAGGCAGCTGAGGTTATGCGGATGCGTACCTGGCTGGAGGACACCCTGGCCCTGCACTCGAACAAGACGTCTGAGGAAGTCAACCGGGACATCGAGCGGGACAAGATCCTGACCGCCGCTGGAGCACTTGAATACGGCCTGATTGACCAGGTTCTTGATTCCCGGAAGATCAAGACCCCGGCCATCAACAAGAGCTAGAACCAACACTGCGCCGTCCCTGCCCGTCATTGGGCGGGGACGGCTGCTGTTTCACCAAACGCGCCGGATGGCCTGAGGCTCGTAAAAAGGGCGCACCACGGCTTCGGAATTGCTGATTACCCCAACCAAGTGTCCTAGAGTGGATCATGGTTGACTGGCATGGTTTTCCTTCCGGCACGTTTTTTCCTCGGCACGGCTACCGCCGTCGGGGACCATCTAAAGGGGACTGAATTATGGCTCGCATTGGTGAGAGCACAGATCTGCTTAAGTGCTCTTTCTGTGGAAAGAGCCAGAAGCAGGTGCGCAAGCTTATCGCCGGCCCCGGCGTCTACATTTGCGACGAGTGCATCGAACTCTGCAACGAGATCATCGAAGAGGAACTTTCGGAGACCAGCGAAGGCGATTCCTTCGTCCTCCCCAAGCCCCGCGAGATCTTCGACTCCCTGCAGGAATACGTTATTGGCCAGGAACCGGCAAAGCGTTCCCTCGCAGTGGCTGTCTACAACCACTACAAGCGCATCCAGGCCGGCCACGCCTCCCGCGGCACCGGAAACCTGGCGGACGCCGTAGGCACCGAGGACGTCGAGATCGGCAAGTCCAACATCCTGCTGATCGGCCCCACCGGCTGCGGCAAGACCTATCTGGCGCAGACCCTTGCCCGCCGGCTCAACGTGCCCTTCGCCGTCGCTGACGCCACCGCGCTGACCGAGGCCGGCTACGTGGGCGAGGACGTTGAGAACATCCTCCTCAAGCTCATCCAGGCCGCTGACTACGACGTGAAGAAGGCCGAGCAGGGCATCATCTACATCGACGAGATCGACAAGATCTCCCGGAAGAGCGAGAACCCCTCCATCACCCGCGACGTCTCGGGTGAGGGCGTCCAGCAGGCACTGCTGAAGATCCTTGAAGGCACCGTGGCCTCCGTTCCGCCCCAGGGCGGAAGGAAGCACCCGCACCAGGAATTCATCCAGATCGACACCACGAATGTCCTCTTCATCGTGGCCGGTGCGTTCGCAGGCCTGGAGGAGATTATCGGTTCCCGCTCAGGCCGCAAGGGCATCGGTTTCGGTGCGCCGCTGAACGAAACCAACAAGGACACCGACTCCTACGCGGACGTTATGCCCGAGGACCTGCTGAAGTTCGGTCTGATCCCCGAATTCATCGGGCGCCTGCCGGTCATCACCACCGTTTCCAACCTTGACCGCTCAGCGCTGATCCAGATCCTCACCGAGCCGAAGAACGCGCTGGTCAAGCAGTTCCAGAAGATGTTCCAGCTCGACGGCGTCGAACTGGTCTTTGAACCCGAGGCGCTGGACGCCATCGCCGATCAGGCTCTGGGCCGGGGCACCGGTGCACGCGGACTGCGCGCCATCCTGGAGGAAGTGCTGCTGCCGGTCATGTTCGATCTTCCCAGCCGCGAGGACATTGCCCGCGTGGTTATCACCCGGGAAGCCGTGACGGAGAAGGCTGAACCAACGCTCATTTCCCACGACGTCATCGCGAAGCGGCGGAATAAGTCAGCCTGATTGCGCGCTGGCGCACGTGGGACATGATTCCGTCCGCACCAATTCTTAACGAGGAGTAAGCCTGTGCCCGAGAATACTGCTGTTGCCGATTTCTGGTTCGATCCCACCTGCCCGTTCGCCTGGGTGACCTCGCGCTGGATGGGTGAAGTCGAGCAGGTACGCGACGTCCGCACCGAATGGCACGTCATGTCCCTCTCCGTCCTCAACGAAGGACGGGACCTTCCCGAGGACTACCGCGCCCGCATCGACAAGGCCTGGGGTCCGGTCCGCGTCATCATCGCCGCAGCAGAACTGCACGGCCAGGAGAACATCAAGAAGCTCTACGACGCCATGGGCACCCGCATCCACGTGCAGGGCATGAAGGATTACGACGCAGTAATCGCAGAGGCTCTGGCCGAAGTTGGACTGCCGGCTGAACTGGCCGACGTCGCCGCTACAGACAAGTTCGACACCCAGCTGCGTGCCTCGCACCAGGAAGCAATCGACAAGGTGGGCGACGACGTCGGCACCCCCGTGGTCGCTTTCAACGGCACCGCCTTCTTCGGTCCCGTCCTGACCCGAATCCCGCGCGGGGAAGAGGCAGGAAAGATGTTCGACGGCGCACTCGCGCTGGCCTCGAACCCGCACTTCTTCGAAATCAAGCGCAGCCGCACCGAGAACCCGCAGTTCGGCTAAGAGCCGCTAAACATAAAGTGCCCGGCCGGAATGATCCGGCCGGGCACTTTGTGTTTTTGCTGCCTACTCTGCGGGCGCCAGTTCGACGTCGCTTACCGTCAGCTCGGCGTCGGCGGCTTTCAGCTCAAGGTTCCGGACGTTGCCTGCTGCCAGCAGATCAGGCAGGCCGGCACGCAGCCGCTCAACCAGGGCAGCCGGGGCGGTTACCGTGGCATTGAGGACCTCGGTGCGCTGCTTGACCTTGGCTTCGGACTTGGCCTTGCGGATGCCGCCCAGTGCCTGGGCAACGGTTCCCAGGATTGCGGCGTCGGCTCCGGTGACACCGGCGGACAGACCCTGAACCTCCGGCCAGGAAGCACGGTGGACGGATCCGGCGCGCCACCAGCTCCAGACCTCTTCGGTGGCGAAGGGCAGGAACGGGGCGAACAGGCGAAGCAGCGAATCCAGGGTGGTGGCCAGGGTGGCCAGCACGGAGGCCTGCTCCGCGTCGCCTGCGGCACCGTAGGCGCGGTCCTTGATCAGCTCCACGTAATCGTCCGTGAAGGACCAGAAGAAGGACTCGGTGATCTGCAGCGCCCGGGCGTAGTCGTAGCTGTCGAACGCCTTGGTCGCGTTGTTCACCACGTCCACCAGCTGCACCAGCAGGGACTGGTCCAGCGGGTTGGTGATAGCCGAGGCATCATCTTTGACCACATTCGCCTCTGTGGCTCCGAGGTTCAGCACGAACTTTGAGGCGTTCAGAAGCTTGATGGCCAGCCGGCGGCCGATCTTCATCTGTGCGATCTCGTAAGCGGTATCCGCGCCAAGGCGGGCCGAGGCAGCCCAGTAGCGGACGGCGTCGGACCCGTATTCATTGAGCACATCGGTGGGGACCACCACGTTGCCCTTGGACTTGGACATCTTCTTGCGGTCCGGGTCCAGGATCCAGCCGGAGATGGCGGCGTGCCTCCACGGGGCAGCGTGCTGCAGCGCGTCGGCGCGGACCACGGAGGAGAACAGCCAGGTACGGATGATGTCGTGGCCCTGCGGGCGCAGGTCGAACGGGAAGACCTTGGAGAACAGGTCCTCGTCCACACCCCAGCCGCCCACGATCTGCGGGGTGAGCGACGAGGTTGCCCAGGTGTCCAGCACATCGGCGTCGCCGATGAAGCCGCCGGGCTGGTTGCGCTGCGACTCCTCGTAGCCCGGCGCCGGGTCGGCAGCCGGATCAGCCGGGAGTGCCTCGAAGGCAGGCAGGATTGGGTTGTCGTAGTCCGGGTTGCCGGAGTTATCCAGCGGGTACCAGACCGGAACCGGCACACCGAAGAAGCGCTGGCGGGACACCAGCCAGTCACCGTTCAGGCCTTCGATCCAATTCTCGTAGCGGGAGCGCATGAACGCCGGGTGGAAGTCGATTTCCTTGCCGCGGGCGATCAGGGCCTCGCGGCGGTCCGCGTCGCGTCCGCCGTTGCGGATGTACCACTGGCGGCTGGTGACAACCTCAAGCGGCTTGTCACCCTTTTCGAAGAAGTTCACCGGGTGGGTGATCTTCTTCGGTTCGCCGTCCAGGTCGCCGCTTTCGCGGAGCATCTCCACGACGGCTTCCTTGGCGCTGAAGACTGTCTTGCCGGCAACGGCGGCGTAGTTTTCCCGGGCCGCGTCAGTCTGAATCCATTCCGGGGTGTCCGCAAGGATGCGGCCGTCGCGGCCGATCACGGCGCGGGTGGGCAGGTTCAGTTCACGCCACCAGGTGACGTCAGTGAGGTCGCCGAAGGTACAGATCATCGCAATGCCCGAGCCCTTGTCCGGCTTGGCCAGCGGGTGCGCCTTGACTTCAACCTCAACGTCGAAAAGCGGGGACTTCACCGTGGTGCCGAACAGACGCTGGTAGCGCTCGTCGTCGGGGTGTGCCACCAGCGCCACGCAGGCGGGGAGCAGTTCCGGGCGGGTGGTCTCGATGTAGATCTTTTCGCCGTCCGGGGCGTGGAAGCTGACCCTGTGGTACGCGCCGGGCTGCTCGCGGTCCTCAAGCTCGGCCTGGGCTACAGCGGTGCGGAAGGTGACATCCCAGAGGGTGGGGGCTTCGGCCATGTAGGCGTCGCCGGCCTTCAGGTTCTCCAGGAAGGCTCGCTGGCTGACGGCGCGGGAGTGGTCGTCAATGGTCCGGTAAGTGCGGGTCCAGTCGACGGACAGGCCAAGGGTGCTGAAGAGGTTCTCGAAGACCTTTTCGTCCTCCACAGCCAGCTCTTCGCAGAGTTCGATGAAGTTGCGGCGGGAGATGACGTCGAAGTCGCGCTGGTTCTTTGGGGCCGTTGCCGGCGGACGGTAATCGGGATCGTACGGCCTGGTCGGATCGCAGCGGACGCCGTAGTAGTTCTGCACCCGGCGTTCGGTGGGAAGGCCGTTGTCGTCCCAGCCCATCGGGTAAAAGACGTTCTTGCCCTTCATCCGCTGGTAGCGGGCCAGGACATCAGTCTGCGTGTAGGAGAACATGTGTCCTACGTGCAGGGAACCTGAAGCAGTCGGCGGGGGAGTGTCAATCGAGTAGACCTCATCCCGGACCGTGTCGGGATCAAAGGCGTACGTGCCCTCCTCGCGCCAGCGGCGGCTAAGGGTCTCTTCCAGCCCTTCCAGGGCGGGTTTGTCAGGAACGGAAACGGTCGCAGCGGGCGTGTCTGTGCCCGGGATATTGTCAGCCATGGTGCCATTCTCCCACGGGTGCCGGTGCCCTCGTCATCTGTGTCGTGGTCTGCGAACTCCCGTTGCCGCAGGCCCCTTCCGGGGGCACCTGCAGCGGCCTAGCATCCGGTACATGGCTGAAATGTATCCGTCCCAGGTGCGCGTGCGGCGCATTTATGCAGAGCCCGACGGCGGTTTCCGGGTGCTGGTGGACCGGCTCTGGCCGCGCGGGGTCTCCAAGGCGCGGGCTGACCTGGACGAGTGGTTCAAGGAAGGAGCACCCAGTACAGAGCTGCGGGAGTGGTTTGGGCACCAGCCGGAGAGGTGGCAGGGCTTCGTGGAGCGCTACACGCAGGAGCTGGAGGATAACGACGCCGTAGCTGACTTCGCGGCCGCCTGCGCTTCCCGGCCGGACACGGTGCTGCTGTACGGCACGCGGAACGAGCAGGAGAACGAGGCGGTGGTGCTGCGGGACTACTTGCTGGGCCGGAACTTCACGTAGCTGTACACCACCAGGGCGATGGCAATGCAGCCGGAGAGAATAAGTGCCGTTCCCGTGGTCCAGCCGCCCGGAAGCCACCACGTGTCCTCCAGCGGCCACCACGAGGGCACCCTGCGCCACAGTCCCCAGGTGATACCGGCAGCGATTAGCGTCAGGGCACTGGTCAGGGCAACGGCAATCCGGCCCCAGGACTGCACCCCCTGTTCGGCCGCGCGGAAGGCCTGGACTTTCACGGGATGCAGCCAGCGGCTGGCCCAGTGGTAGCGAAGGGACAGGATTGCCAGGCCGGCGACCAGCATGAGCAGGCCCGGACCGGGAAGCACCAGGGCGACAGCTCCGAGCGCAATCAGGGTCCAGCCGGCCACTTCAATGCCCGTGCGGCGGACCCAGGCGGGGATTCTGTCAGTGCGCGGCATGCTTCCAGCTTCGCATAACGTCTGCCCCGGACCGATACTGCCGGGGCGGTCGGCGGAGGGGTTGGCCGTGCATGGTTTCCCAGTCGTCGTTGCGGGTGTTGCTTGTGTGGTCCCGCAGGTGGTTGTGGGTAACGGGCGGTGGGAATCCGTGCGCACGGAGCCGTCCACCGGCGTCGTCCGTCCCTGCACAGCCGGCCGAACCGCTCCTCGAACGATTCTCTTTCCACCTATGCATCCGTGGACAGCATACGGACCCAGCGCGGGCGGCAGTCTGGATCTGTGCATGCTATCGAGGCAGTCTGCCAAATCCATTACGGAGTGATCAGCACCGGAGCGCTCGCCGCCAATGGGTTTGGCCGCTCCAAGGTAGCGGCCGCTGAACGCAGTGGACTGCTGCAGCGTGCGGGCCGGGGCTACTACCGCTTGGAGGGTGCGCCCGCAGAGCTGGTTGCCGCCGCTTCGCTGGGGATGTCCCTGACATGCGTGTCTGCGGCTGATGTGCAGGGGTGGTGGGTACTGAATCGGCCCGACGGGCTGCATTTGCGTGCTGACAAGTCGGTCCATGGCCCCGGAATCCATCTCCACCGGGGCAGGAGGTCAGCGGCGAGGCTGGTGTGTTCGCCGTCGGCCATAGTCCTGGACGCATTCCGGTGTCTTCCGCAACTTGATGCGCTGCTGATTGCCGAATCAGCTGTTGCCCGCAATGCCGTCTCAAAGTCGGCGCTTATCCGTGCCTTCAATCGGCCGCAGGACTGGCGCGTCCGTGCACTTCTGGAAGGAACGAGCCGGAAGACGGCCTCACCGCTGGAGGTCTGCGCCCGCTACCACTTATGGGCAGCAGGGCTTCCGGTTCAGCGGGAAGTGATGGTTGCGGGTGTGGGGCGCGTGGACTTTCTGGTTGGCGAACGGCTCATCGTGGAAATAGACGGCTATGAGTTTCACAGCGGCCGGAATGAGTACCGTAAGGATCGGGATCGATGGAACCGTGCCACGGCTCAGGGATTCATTACCCTGCGCATCACTGCCGAGATGATCCTTCGGAACCCGGAGGAGTTCGTCCGGCTAGTCCGAGCAGCGGCTGCTAGAGCCTGAAATGGACGCTCCGGTCCGGTCATCGGCTCCGGCTTGGTGCTGCAAATGAGGTGGGGTTTCGGCCCCAGCAGTTCCCCGGAAACTACGGGCGGAGACGCACGGATTCCCAGCCGTCGTTGTATACGGCAGCCAGTGGGACCTCACGGGTAACACCGGTAACGAGGGCTGGGAAACTGCGCCGCCCAGGGCGCCACGAGCCTGCTGAGCACGCAGCCCCGTCACCCGCGTAGCCTGGCCGCCGCGACGCAGCGAGACAGCCCACCGCCGCGACACAGCACGACCCGCACCGGGCCGCAGGCAACACAAGTTCGCTAGGGTTGCTCCCATGACGAACAAGCGCGTGGTTGTAACCGGAGCAAGCTCGGGAATCGGTGCGGCAGCAGTCCGTGCCCTGCGGAAGACAGGTTGGGACGTCATCGCCGTCGCCCGCCGCCGGGAACGCCTGCAGGAACTGGCAGAGGAAACCGGCGCCCGGATCGTTGCCTGCGACGTCACCGACCGCCAGTCCGTGGATGCAATGGCCCGCGAGGTGCTGGCAGACGGGGGAGTGGACGCCATCGTCAACAACGCCGGAGGCGCTTTCGGCATGGACCCGGTAGCGGCAGGCAAGCCCGAAGACTGGGTAAACATGTACAACGTCAACGTGCTTGGCGCGCTCAACGTGACCCAGGCCTTCCTTCCGGCACTGCGGGACAACGGGCACGGCTCCATCCTGATGCTCACCTCAACCGCCGCGCTCGCAGCCTACGAAGGCGGAGCCGGATACTGTGCAGCCAAGGCCGGGGAACAGGCGATGACCCAGGCACTGCGGCTGGAGGAAGCCGAACACAACGTGCGCGTCATCGAGATCCTGCCGGGCATGGTGAAGACGGAGGAGTTCTCCCTGAACCGGCTCGGCGACGCAGCAGCCGCGGAGAAAATCTACGCCGGCGTCGAAAAGCCCCTCACGGCAGAGGACGTTGCAGACGTCATGGCCTACGCCCTGAACGCGCCGCACCACGTCAACCTCGACCAGGTGGTCATCCGTCCCGTGGCCCAGGCTGCGCAGCACAAGGTGATCCGCCGCTAGCCTCCCGCAGGCCGGGGCTTCGACATCAGCCCCGGCCGTGGCCTAAACTGGCCCAAGCAGCTTTGACCCGGCCATCACCGGTGAGCTTCCGGAAGAACAGTGCAGAACTCAAGCAGAACTGAATGCGCCTAGTAGAACCGGACGGGTAAGCCCGTCACAGCAGTCAACGAGCGGCAGCCGGCGCGCACCCATCAGGATTGGGCGTACGACGGCGGCAAGCGAGGTGGTACCGCGGCTTATCCCCGGCGTTCGCGCCGGGAAGACAAGTTCGCCCTCGCATCCTGTTTCACAGCCAGATTCATTTGCCGCTACCAGGATGACGAACATGCCACAGATCTACCCCAAGGCCTCCACCGGCGAATCCGCCGAAGCAGCAGCCTCCTCTCCCAGGTTCCCCGAGATCGAAGAACGGGTCCTGAAGTACTGGGACGAGGACGGCACCTTCCAGGCCTCCATCGACGCCCGGCCCGCCGGCGAAGATGGCTCCAACGAGTTTGTCTTCTACGACGGCCCTCCCTTCGCCAACGGCCTGCCGCACTACGGCCACCTGCTCACCGGCTACGTCAAGGATCTGGTGGCCCGCTACCAGACCCAGCGCGGACACCGCGTTGAGCGCCGCTTCGGCTGGGACACCCACGGGCTGCCCGCTGAACTGGAAGCCATGAAGCAGCTCGGCATGAGTGACAAGGTCCAGATCGAGAAGATGGGCATCGACAAGTTCAACGATGCCTGCCGCGCCTCGGTCATGAAGTACGCCGGTGAATGGCAGGACTACGTCACCCGCCAGGCTCGCTGGGTGGACTTCGAGAACGACTACAAGACGCTCAACGTCGAGTACATGGAGTCGGTCATCTGGGCCTTCAAGACCCTGCATGAAAAGGGCCTGACCTACAGCGGTTTCCGGGTGCTCCCGTACTGCTGGAAGGACGAGACTCCGCTGTCCAACCATGAGCTGCGCATGGATGACGACGTCTACAAGATGCGCCAGGACCAGACCGTCACCGTGACGTTCCCGATCATCGCCGGGGACAACGTGCTCTCCGCCGAGCTCGAGGGCGTCAACGCCATCGCCTGGACCACCACGCCGTGGACGCTGCCCACCAACCTGGCCCTCGCCGTCGGGCCGGACGTTCGTTACGCCGTCGTGCCCGCCGGCCCCAACGGCACCCTGGTGGATCAGGGAACAGCCGGTGAAGGCCGCTTCCTGCTGGCCGAAGACCTCGTCGCTTCCTACGCCAAGGATTTGGGGTACGACGACGCCGATGCGGCCCGTGCCGCCGTCACCTCCGTGCACACGGGCAAGGAACTCGAAGGCCTGCGCTACACGCCGCTCTGGGACTACTACGCCGACGCCGAAAAGTGGGGCACGTCCAACGCCTGGAAGTTCGTTGTGGCCGACTACGTCACCACGACCGACGGCACCGGCATTGTCCACCAGGCTCCGGCCTACGGTGAAGATGACCAGAAGGTCTGCGAAGCCAACGGCATCCCCGTCATCCTCTCCGTCGATGAAGGCGGCAAGTTCCTGCCCATGTTCGGCGAAGGGCCGCTGTCCGAAATCGCCGGCCTGCAGGTCTTCGAGGCGAACAAGCCGATCACCCGCGAGCTCAAGTCCGAAGGCCGCCTGCTGCGCCAGGCCAGCTACGAGCACTCCTACCCGCACTGCTGGCGCTGCCGGAACCCGCTGATCTACAAGGCAGTGTCCTCCTGGTTCGTGGAGGTCACCAAGATCAAGGACCGCATGATCGAGCTGAACCAGGAGATCAACTGGATCCCGGAGAACGTCAAGGACGGGCAGTTCGGCAAGTGGCTCGAAAATGCCCGCGACTGGTCGATCAGCCGCAACCGGTACTGGGGCAGTCCCATCCCGGTGTGGGTTTCGGACGACCCCAACTACCCGCGCACCGACGTCTACGGTTCCCTCGCGGAGATGGAAGCCGACTTCGGCCGCCTGCCGCTGAACAAGGAAGGCCAGCCGGACCTGCACCGTCCGTTCATCGATGAACTGACGCGCCCCAACCCGGACGATCCCACCGGCAAGTCCACCATGCGCCGGGTCGAGGACGTGCTGGACGTATGGTTCGACTCCGGTTCGATGCCGTACGCCCAGGTGCACTACCCGCATGAGAACGCCGACTGGTTCGAGCACCACAACCCGGGCGACTTCATTGTGGAGTACATCGGCCAGACCCGCGGCTGGTTCTACACGCTGCACATCCTGGCCACGGCTCTCTTTGACCGCCCGGCATTCCGCAACGTCATCAGCCACGGCATCGTGCTTGGCTCGGACGGGCAGAAGATGTCCAAGTCCCTGCGGAACTACCCGGACGTTTCCGAGGTCCTGGACCGCGACGGTTCCGACGCCATGCGCTGGTTCCTGATGGCTTCCCCGATCCTGCGCGGCGGCAACCTGGTTGTCACCGAACAGGGCATCCGCGACGGCGTCCGCCAGGTCATCCTGCCGCTGTGGAACGTGTGGCACTTCTTCACCCTCTACACCAACGCCGCCAACAACGGCGCCGGCTATGAGGCAACACTGCGCCACGAGTCCACCGAGCCGCTGGACACCTACATGCTGGCCGCCACCGGGGACCTCATCCGGGACATGACGACGGCGCTGGACACCTATGACGTGTCCGTCGCCTGCGAAATGCTGCGTGCCTACATGGACACGCTCACCAACTGGTACGTCCGCCGCAGCCGCACCCGGTTCTTCGACGAAGACACCCAGGCCTTTGATGTGCTCTACACCTGCCTCGAAGCGCTCTGCAGGGTGGCAGCACCGCTGCTTCCCCTGGTCTCCGAGGAGATCTGGCGCGGCCTGACCGGCGGGCGCTCCGTGCACCTGACTGACTGGCCCGAAGCCGGTGCCTTCCCGCGGGATCCGGACCTGGTGGCCCGGATGGACCTGACCCGGAAGATCGCCTCCGTCGGTTCCTCGCTTCGCAAGGCCGCCAACCTCCGCGTGCGGCTGCCGCTCGCAGGCATGACCGTGGTGGCACCGGACGCAGAGGCGCTCGAAGGCCACTTCGCGGCAATCATCGCCGATGAACTGAACCTCAAGTCCGTCCGTCTTGTTGATGCAGGTGCCGCGGATCCCGCGGAGTTCGGCATCACGCAGAAGCTCGTCGTCAACGCCCGCGCAGCGGGTCCGCGCCTGGGCAAGAACGTCCAGACGGCCATCAAGGCCTCGAAGTCAGGGGACTGGTCCGTAGCGGAAGACGGCACGGTGACTGCCGGCGGCCTGGAACTCCAGGAGCACGAGTACACACTGGAAACCGTCGTGGAGTCCGGAGAGGGCGAATCCTCAAAGGCAGTTGCAGTGCTGCCCGGAGGGGGCTTCCTGGTCCTGGACACGGAGGTCACCCCTGAGCTGGCCGCCGAGGGCACCGCACGCGATGCCATCCGCGCCATCCAGCAGGCCCGCCGCGACGCAGACCTGCACATCAGCGACCGGATCCGCACTACCATCTCCACAACGGAGGCCGACGCGGCCGCGCTGGAAGCCAACGTCAGCCTCATCAAGGCCGAGACGCTTACGGCGGAGCTGATTGTTGTCGGCGACCTGGCGGTCAAGGACAACGACAAGGACACCGACAAGTACATCGTGACCGTGGAGAAGATCTGATGAGCACTGAAGACACCCCGTCAGGCTCCATTGACGGTTTCTCCGTGGAAAGCGTCTACGCTGAGCTGCTCAGCCGCGCCCCGGAAAACAAGATGGAGCCGCGCATGGCTCCGCTTTTCCGGGCCATGGAAATCCTGGGCGCGCCGAACAAGGCGTTCCCGATCATCCACATCACGGGGACCAACGGCAAGACCTCGACGGCGCGGCTGATCGAGGGCGGCCTGCGCGCCTACGGGCTGCGCACCGGCCGCTACACCAGCCCGCACCTGACCAAGGTCACCGAGCGCATCAGCATCGACGGTGAACCGGTGGCGGACGAGACCTTCGTCCGGATCTGGGACGAGATCCATCCATACCTGCAGATGGTCGACGCCGAACTGGACGCCGCGGGGGAACCCCGGCTCACCTATTTCGAGTGCGTCACGATCCTGGCGTTCGCGGTCTTCGCGGACGAACCGGTGGACGTGGCCGTGATCGAGGTTGGCCTGGGCGGCATCACCGATGCCACGAACGTGGGCGACGGCGCCGTTTCCGTGGTGACCCCTATTTCGCTGGACCACACCGAGCTGCTCGGTGACGACGTCGCGGACATCGCCCTGGAGAAGGCCGGGATCATCAAGGAAAACGGCTTCCTGGTCAGTGCCGCCCAGCCGGTTGAAGCTGCGCAGGTCCTGTTGGAGAAGGCCACTGAGGCAGGAGTCCCGTTCCGGTTCGAAGGAATCGAGTTCGGCGTTGAGTCCCGCACCATGGCCGTTGGCGGCCAGATGGTGACAGTCAACGGGCTGGCCGGACGCTACGAGGACCTGCTGGTGCCGCTGCATGGCGAGCACCAGGCGCAGAACGCCGCAGTTGCCGTCGCCGCGCTGGAGGCGTTCATTGGCGGCGGGAACAAGGAACTCGACGTCGAACTGCTGCGTACCGGTTTCCAGACGGTGACATCTCCGGGCCGGCTGGAGGTTGTCCGCACAGCACCGACGATCATTGTGGATGCTGCGCACAACCCGGCCGGCGCCAAGGTGAGTGCCCAGGCAGTGCTTGAGTCCTTCAACCTGTCTTCGCTGGTACTGGTGGTGGGCATCCTGGCAGAAAAGGACGCCGTCGGGATCCTTGCCGAACTGCATGAGGTACTCGGGGACATCGTCACCGGCATCTGCCTCACCCAGTCCAGCTCGCCGCGGGCCATCCCGGCGGATGAACTTGTTCAGGACGCCGTGGACGCCGGATTTGCCGACGAGGACATCCAGGTTGAACAGGGCCTGGACAATGCGATCGAGTGGGCTGTGGCCAAGGCGGAGGAAAACAACGACCTCGCCGGGGGAGTGCTCGTCATCGGTTCCATCACGGTGGTCGCGGAAGCGCGCACCCTTCTCGGAAAGTAAGCACATGGCACGTATGACCAAGGCCCAGCGCGAATGGCGCCCGGGCATGCCCAAAAAGCGCCGCTCCATCCGGGTGATGTTTGCATCCACTGTCCTGAGCCTGGAAGCGTTCGTGGTGCTGTTCGGAACCCTGGCCATTTTTGGACTGCAGCGGGACCGGGTGGAACCGCTGGTGATCCTTGCCGGGGGAATTCTTCTCGCGGTCGCGCTGATCGTCGCCTGCGCGTTCCTCTCCAAGCCCGCAGGTCCCTGGATCGGCTGGATCCTGCAGCTGTGCATCATCGCCACGGGTTTCCTGGAACCCATGATGTTCCTGGTAGGTGCTCTCTTCGCGGGGACCTGGTGGTATGCGCTGCGTGCCGGCGCCCGCCTTGACCGGGAAAACCGGCAGCGGGATGCGGAACAGGCGCAGTGGGAAGCCACCCATTCGACGGAAACCGGCGAAGCCAGCAGTTAGGCTTAGAACCAGCTACCCCAACCTCCAAGGAGATACCAAGCGTGAGCACCGAGCGCACACTCGTCCTGATCAAGCCCGACGGCGTCAAGCGGAACCTGACCGGCGCCATTCTGGCCCGCATTGAAGCCAAGGGTTACACCATGGTCGAACTCAAGAAGATGGACGCTACCCGGGAACTGCTCGAGGAGCACTACGCCGAGCACGTTGGCAAGCCGTTCTTCGAGCCGCTGGTCGAATTCATGCTCAGCGGTCCGATCGTGGCGGCTGTCTTCGAAGGCCAGCGCGTCATCGAAGGCTTCCGTTCACTGGCGGGCACCACCGAACCGACCACGGCTGCGCCGGGAACAATCCGCGGCGACTTTGGCCGGGACTGGGGAACCAAGGTGCAGCAGAACCTGGTCCACGGCTCGGATTCTGTTGAGTCCGCAGAACGCGAGATCGGCATCTGGTTCGGCAAGTAACAGCTTTTCCGGATTGACTGGCAGCAGGCCGGCCCCCGTTACGGGGTGCCGGCCTGCTGCATATTCAGGGCAGCCATGGCTAGGCTGGGGCGCATGGCAATCATCTACCAGGCTGACCTGCACCCTACGAAAATGGAATTGATCTCCGGCTGGCTCCCCACGGCGCCGTGGTTCCCGCCGGAGGAGGCCGGATCCGGGATCCAGGCCGAGCCCCTTGCCGCCTACCGTTTCGATGACCCGAAGGGCGAAGTGGGCATGGAGACGCACATTGTGCGTGCCGGCACGCAGACCGTCCAGGTTCCGCTGACCTATCGGCCAGGACCGCTGCAGGGCGCCGAAGCTTTTTTGGTGGGAACAATGGAGCACTCGGTGCTGGGCCGGCGCTGGGTGTACGACGCGTGCGGGGACCCGGTATATGTGGACGCCTTCGCCGCGGCAGTGATCGACGGCGTTGGCCAGGCTTCGCTTTACACCGAGGAAAACGGCGTCCGCCGCGAACTCCCGCAGACCATGACGCTTGAAACCAGCGGCATGCCCGACGGCGAGGAACTGGTGGAGGCACCGGAGCGGGAACCTGCGGGGTGGACCGTGACCAGAATGCAGAAAGAGCACTGGGAGCTCTCCCTGGTCCGGCTTCTTGACCTGGGCGGGCGGGCTGCACCGCCGCCGTCGCTCGTGGGAGTGTGGGACGGCCAGCGCGAGCCCGCTGTACTCGGATGGGCCTTCCCGCTCGGCTAGGAGCCCGGTGCGGCACTGCCGGTCCCGCCGGGACCGGCAGTGCCCTGCCAGTGGATCAGCTGCCCAGGAACGAGTTCATAAAGCGGAAGAAGATTGAGGCAGCTGTTGCCACCCACAGCAGTGCGGTGATGACCCAGGCCCATTCCGACACAAAACGAACCAGCGCGGCCGGTGCCGGAATTACACCGTGGGCGAGGTTGCGGACAGTAGTGAAGACGAACAGCGGAATCATGGCGGTCCAGACAACAATGCAGTAGATGCACAGGACATAGATGTCGAAGAGGGCCTGGCTCCAGAGCCACACGACGAAGACCATGCCGAGCGTCACGCCGGCCTGGACGGCAGCCCAGTACCAGCGGGCAAACCGGCCGCCTGCCAGCATGGACATGGCGACCGTGATCATCACCGCGAATGCCACTATGCCGATCAGCGGGTTCGGGAAGCCGAACAGTGCTGCCTGCCAGGTCTGGAAGACCGTTCCGCAGGAGACCCAGGGGCTGATGTCGCAGCTCGTAATGTAGGTGGAATCCGCGTAGACGCGGAGGCGCTCGATAACCAGGATTCCGGAACCCAGCCAGCCGATAACCGAGGTGATGAGGACCAGCCACGCGAACGGTTTTTGCTGCACGGAGCGGACGATCCCGGCTTCGCCGGCGCTCCCGTCCGGGGCCGCGGCGGGGGTGGTGCTGATGGAACGGGAAGGCACGTGCTGCTCCTTTAGCCGGGTGTCGGTGGTCCGATTCTATGTGGTTGCTAGAGCCTATTTGACCTCCGTGTGAGATAATGGCTGTGGCTGATAGCGGAACCACATTCCGTTATCGGTCCAGCGACAGGCTTCCGGTGCTGTCGGCGATGCTTCCCAAGGCAAGAATGCCCATCAATCCGGATGGGGCAGGGGAATCCGCCGAACAGCCCTACCCAGCCCAAACGCCTAGCCGTTCCGAGCAGGTAGCAGGAAAAGCGCCGCTGGTCTTGCGAGTGATGCCGCGCCCTCACGATGGTGCGACCTCGGATGACATTTAGACGACTTCCGGCTGGCGCTGGCTTTGATGCCCCCGCACAGCCGATACATTGCCCTCCGGGCATTGGAATGTGGCCAGTGCCGCGGGGGCCGGAGCATAGCTTTATATGAATATTGACCGCACAACAGAAGAAGCAGTTGAACCCGCTGAGACGGCCCCGGCCGTTCCCCCGATGACGGAAACGGATTCGCCGGCTGACGAAGCTGTCAAAACACCGGCTAAGCGAGCCCCGCGGGCACGCCGCAAGACGGCCGCTGCGCCGGCAGCGGAGCGGGAGGAACCCGCACTGACTGAATCCCCCGCCGAGCAGGCCTCTGCGGCGCCTGCCGTGGACGAGGCCGAGCCCGCCGCGAAGCCAAAGCGGACCCGAGCCCCGCGCCGCAAGCCGGCTGCGGCGGCAGAGGAAACCCCCGCCGCCCCGGGTGCTGGCGAAGAGCCGGCTACCGCAGATACCGAAGCCCCCGCACCCGCCGCCGAAGCACCCGCCAAGACCGTTCGCCGTCGCCGTGCCCCGGCCAAGAAAGCCGCCGAGGCAGTTCCCGATGATGCAGAACAGGCTGTCAGCGGTGCCGGGGAGCCCGAAGCGCCCGTCGAAACGGCACCGGCACCCCGGACACGTACCAGGCGCCGCGCAACCGCCAAGGCAGGTCCTGCCGCCGAGGCCGCGGCTCCCTCGGACAAGGTTCCTGCAGACGAGGCCCCCGCAGACAAGGAACAGGTCGAAGCTCCCGCCGACGCAGCTCCTGCTGATGCCGTAACGCCGGCTGAAGAAGCGCCGAAGGCCAAGGGCGCCAAGGAAGAAGAGAGCAAGCCTGCGGCTGCCGCTGCGGTCCTTGATCCCTTCGCCATCCCGGAATCACCGACTTCCGTCCTTTTCCACGCTCCCGACCTCACCGCGGTCCAGGCCCTGGCCGCTGCCGCTGCCTCAGCCGAGGGCAGCGACGAGGACGAATCCGATGAAGAATCCCGGGAGTCCAACCGTTCACGCCGCAGCCGCCGCCGCAGCCGGGGCCGGTCACGCACTGAGGGCGAGGCAGGTACCGACAGCGAAGGCGCTGACGGCAGCGATGCAGCTCCCGCCGAGGAAAACGCCGAGGGCGTCACCTCACGGCGCCGCCGTCGCCGCCGCCGCGGTGACGCGGACCTGGAACTGACCGGAGGATCCGACGACGATCCGCCCAACACGGTGACCCGCGTGCGTGCGCCCCGGGCCCACGCGGACGCTCCGGTGAGCGACCGCGTCACGTCCGTAAAGGGTTCCACCCGCCTGGAAGCCAAGAAGCAGCGCCGGCGCGAATCCCGTGAGTCCGGCCGCCGCCGCCACGTCATCACCGAGGCTGAGTTCCTGGCGCGCCGCGAATCCGTGGACCGGCAGATGATCGTCCGGCAGCGCGACGACAGGATCCAGATTGGCGTCCTCGAAGACGGCGTCCTGGCTGAGCACTTCGTTTCCAACACGCAGCAGGATTCCCTGATCGGCAACGTCTACGTCGGCAAGGTCCAGAACGTGCTGCCCAGCATGGAAGCTGCCTTCGTCGACATTGGCCGCGGCCGCAACGCCGTGCTCTATGCCGGTGAGGTCAACTGGGATGCCGCAGGCCTGGACGGCCAGCCGCGCCGCATTGAACTTGCACTGAAGTCCGGGGATTCCGTCCTGGTCCAGGTCACCAAGGACCCGGTGGGCCACAAGGGTGCCCGCCTGACCAGCCAGATCTCCCTGCCCGGCCGCTACCTGGTATACGTCCCGGGCGGCTCCATGACCGGCATCTCCCGCAAGCTGCCCGACGTCGAGCGCAACCGGCTCAAGAAGATCCTCAAGGACCACCTTCCGCAGAACGCCGGCGTCATTGTCCGCACGGCGGCCGAAGGTGCTTCCGAAGAGGAGCTGATGAATGACATCAACCGCCTGCGTGCACAGTGGGAGAACATCGAGGCGAAGGCAAAGTCCACCAAGACCCTTCCCCCGGAGCTGCTCTACGGCGAACCGGACCTGACCATCAAGGTTGTCCGTGACGTCTTCAACGAGGACTTCTCCAAGCTGATCGTTTCCGGTGAGGAAGCCTGGGACACCATCGAGGCCTACGTGACCTACGTAGCCCCGGATCTGGTGGGACGGCTGGAAAAGTGGACCAAGGACGAAGACATCTTCGCGGCCAGCCGCATCGATGAGCAGATCGCGAAGGCCCTGGACCGCAAGGTGTTCCTGCCTTCGGGCGGGTCGCTGGTAATCGACCGCACCGAAGCCATGACCGTAGTGGACGTCAACACCGGCAAGTTCACCGGCAGCGGGGGCAACCTCGAAGAGACAGTCACCAAGAACAACCTGGAAGCGGCCGAGGAAGTTGTCCGCCAGCTGCGGCTGCGGGACATTGGCGGCATCATCGTCATTGACTTCATCGACATGGTCCTGGAAGCCAACCGTGACCTTGTGCTGCGCCGTCTGGTCGAGTGCCTGGGCCGTGACCGGACCAAGCACCAGGTTGCCGAGGTCACCTCGCTGGGCCTGGTACAGATGACGCGCAAGCGGATGGGCACCGGCCTGCTGGAAGTCTTCGGCGAAGAATGCCAGCACTGCGCAGGCCGCGGTGTCATCACGCACGACATCCCCGTGGAACACCGGCGCAGCACCAGCCACACCAGCCACGCAGTGTCCGAGGACAACCACTCCGCGCACCTGAAGCAGGAAAAGCAGACCCGCGGAGAGCGCAAGCGCCGCAGCCGGGGCGGACAGAACCAGAACCAGCAGCAGCCCGCAGCGCCGGTTGAGCAGCCCAAGGTGGAAGAACCGCAGACCGACGACGCCGAGCGCGCCGCAAAGGCCGAGGCGGCCCGCGCTGCCCTGGCTACGATCGCTGCCGCCACGGCAGCGGCGCACGACGCCGGTACCGAGGCTCCCGCCGAGGAGAATGCGTCCCGGACGGATGCAGCTGCGGAGGCCGGTGAGAAGCCGCTGATCAAGGAACCGCACGACGACGTTCCGGCAGAAGCCGGGGCTATCCTGCGGATCCAGGGAGAAACTGTGGTGGTTCCCCGCAGGGAACGGCGCCGGCCGGTACGCCAGGACGTCCAGCTGACGCTGGAAAGCCTTACCGAGGCGTTCAATGAGGTTTCTCCGGTCTCCGGCCGGGAACCGCAGCCGGCGAAGGATGAGCAGGCTTCGGCCGGCACGGAAAAGGGCAACGGCCGGGGAACCGGCGAGCCCGTGCGTGAAGCGGCTCCGGAAGCTGCTGAGCCTGCCCGCCGCCCTCGCCGCCGCCGTGCAGCACGCAGCCCGCAGGGATCTGCTGACGCACAGATCATTCAGGAGCGGGATGCCTCCGGCGCCCAAGGCAGCAGCACAACTGCGGTCGCCGCCGCGCCGGCTGCTCCGCGGGCCGAGGCTGCCGCACCGGTAATCCTTGGGGTCGGGGTTCCCGCCTCGGACCTCTAAGCGTCCCTCAGCAGCACACAGCACAGCTCCCGTCCGGACTCCGGGCGGGAGCTGTGCTGTGTGCTGATCCTCTGCGGTTGGGGCCGGTCCGCCAGTGCTATAGAATGGTAGTAAGCGCAGTGACGTCCCCAGTACGGCCGGAGGATGGCACGCCGGGGTCAGCCGTGCATTTGCGGCATATAGGTCCCTTAGCGTAGCCTTGAACTTCGGTGCGAACGCCTTCTAAGCCGTTATTCGGTACAGGGCGTGACTGCATGGCGCAAACCGGACACATTTGAAGGTCCGGGGAAGTGCGCATCCAAGTATTAAACGTCGAGAGAAGTGAGTTCCCAAGTGGTGTACGCGATTGTCCGCGCTGGCGGCCGCCAAGAAAAGGTTTCCGTCGGAGACCTCGTAACCCTGGACCGCGTCCCCGGTGGAGCCGGTAGCACTTTTGAGCTGCCTGCCCTGCTTTTGGTTGATGGCGACAAGGTCACCTCTGCCGCCAAGGACCTGGCCAAGGTTACGGTTACGGCAGAAGTTATCGAAAACTTCCGGGGTCCGAAGATTGTTATCCAGAAGTTCAAGAACAAGACCGGTTACAAGAAGCGTCAGGGCTACCGCTCCTCGCTGACCAAGGTCAAGGTCACCTCCATCAACTCCTGATTCCTAACGTCCGGGACCACGTGGTTCCGGATCGCGGGAGTTGTGCCCGCACCTAGGCATCAAAGTCAGTCATAGCAAAGGCAGGATTAGAAAATGGCACATAAGAAAGGTGCGAGCTCTACTCGCAACGGCCGCGACTCCAACGCTCAGTTCCTGGGCGTGAAGCGCTTCGGCGGCCAGGTCGTCAAGGCCGGCGAGATCATCGTTCGCCAGCGTGGCACCCACTTCCACCCCGGCGCAGGCGTTGGCCGCGGTGGAGACGACACGCTGTTCGCCCTGGAGGCAGGCGCTGTTGAGTTCGGCAGCCGTCGTGGCCGCCGCGTCGTGAACATCGTCGCAGCAGCCGAGTAATTTCGGCACATAGCTTTTCCGGTGGGGCGGGCCAGATGGCCCGCCCCACTTCTTTTTTAAGCCGAGTAGACTTGGCTTGATCCAAAAATTTTCAACAAGGAGAACCATGGCCAGCTTTGTAGACCGTGTTGTACTGCATGTTTCAGGCGGTGCCGGCGGCCATGGTTGCGTGTCCGTAAAGCGAGAGAAGTTCAAGCCTCTGGGCGGGCCCGACGGCGGAAACGGCGGCGACGGCGGCGACGTCATCCTGCGCGTTGACGGCCAGACCACCACGCTGCTGGACTACCACCACGCACCGCACCGCCACGCCGGCAACGGCGGACCTGGCATGGGTGACTGGCGGGCCGGCAAGACGGGGGAGACCCTGGTGCTCTCGGTTCCCGAAGGCACCGTCGTTAAGTCCAAGGACGGCAAGGTCCTCGCCGACCTGGTGGGCATGGGTGCCGAGTACATCGCAGCTGCCGGCGGCCAGGGCGGCCTGGGCAACTCCTCGCTTTCCTCACAGAAGCGCAAGGCCCCCGGCTTTGCCCTGCTTGGTACCCCGGGTGATGAACGGGACATCGTCCTGGAACTCAAGTCGATCGCCGACATTGCCCTGGTTGGTTTCCCGTCCGCGGGCAAGTCCTCGCTCATCGCAGCGATGTCCGCTGCACGGCCCAAGATTGCGGACTACCCGTTCACCACCCTCATCCCGAACCTGGGCGTGGTCCAGGCCGGCGACGTCCGTTTCACCGTTGCCGACGTTCCGGGCCTGATTGAAGGCGCCTCGGAAGGCAAGGGCCTGGGACACCACTTCCTGCGCCACGTAGAGCGCTGCGCTGCGCTGGTCCATGTGCTGGACTGCGCTGCCCTCGAAGCTGACCGTGATCCGCTCAGCGACCTGGACGTCATCGAGGCCGAACTCGAGAAGTACGAAGTCGATATGAGCTACGCAGGGGCAGACGGCGACGTCGTTCCCCTGAACCAGCGTCCCCGTCTGGTGGCGCTGAACAAGGTGGATGTCCCCGATGGACGGGACATGGCCGAGTTTGTCCGCCCTGAACTCGAAAAGCGCGGCTACCGCGTGTTCGAAGTCTCCGCTGCCAGCCACGAAGGCCTGCGCGAACTTGGCTTCGCGATGGCTGCCATCGTTGCCGAGGCCCGCAAGACCGTTGAGACGGCTCCGCCGCGCATCGCAGCGCCCGTTGTCCGCCCGCGTTCCGTCAACGCCAAGGGCGGATTCACCATCCGGCGCGAAGAGCGGAACCTGGAGCCGCTGTTCCGCGTCCTGGGCGAAAAGCCGGTCCGCTGGGTCCAGCAGACCGACTTCACCAACGACGAAGCTGTGGGTTACCTCGCCGACCGCCTGGCGAAGCTGGGCATCGAAGACCAGCTCTTCAAGGCAGGCGCCAAGCCCGGCGATGCTGTGGTCATCGGCGAGGGCGACGGCGTCGTCTTCGACTGGGAGCCGACCATGATCGGCGGGGCCGAGCTCCTGGCTGCATCCCCGCGCGGCTCGGACATCCGCATCGAAGATTTCTCCCGCCCCACCCGCAATGAAAAGCGCGAGGACCACCAGCAGCGCAAGGATGCCCGCGCGGCAGCCCGTGCCGAGCTGGAAGCCGAGCGCAAGGCTGGAATCTGGACCGAGTCGGTGAACTACAAGCACTCCCGTCCCACGGCAGGCGATGACGACTAATCGCTTCACAGACACGGAGCCCGGGCGGGCTTGGGCATAGGCTGGTTCGGTCATGACTGAAGAAACAGCTGAAGCAAAGACCATTGCCACACCCAGGCGCCCGCTCAAATCAAGGGCAGGGCTCGCCCGTGCCCGCCGGATCGTCGTCAAGGTAGGTTCGTCCTCCCTGACCTCGGTCGCCGGCGGTATTTCCGACGAAGCGCTGACGTCCCTTGCGGACGTCCTCGCGGCCCGGCGGGGGCAGGGCACTGAGATCATCCTGGTGTCCTCCGGTGCGATTTCGGCAGGCCTGGCCCCGCTGGGCCTGTCCAAGCGCCCGTCCCAGCTCTCCACCCAGCAGGCTGCAGCAAGCGTCGGCCAGGGCCTGCTGATGGCGCGTTACACCGAAGCGTTTGGGCGCCATGGCGTCACCGTGAGCCAGGTGCTGCTCACCATCGAAGACCTCATGCGGCGCACCCATCACGCCAACGCCCACCGGGCGCTGGAGCGGCTGCTGAACTTCGGCGTCGTGCCTATCGTCAATGAGAACGACACCGTGGCGAGCCACGAGATCCGCTTCGGCGACAACGACCGCCTGGCTGCCCTGGTAGCCCACCTGGTGAAGGCCGATGCCCTGATCCTGCTCTCCGACGTCGACGCGCTCTACGACGGCCCGCCGTCCGCAGGCGCCCGCCGCATTCCGGAGGTCACAGGCCTGAAAGACCTCGAAGACGTCCGGATCGGCAAGGTCGGCAAAGCCGGCGTGGGAACCGGCGGCATGGTCACAAAGGTCGAAGCCGCCACCATCGCGGCACAGTCCGGGATTCCGGCGCTGGTTACGTCCACCGACAACGCCGCAGCGGCGCTGGCCGGGGAAGATGTTGGCACCTGGTTCACCACACGCGGTGTCCGCCAGCCCATCCGCCTTCTGTGGCTGGCCCACCTGGCCCGCATCCAGGGAACACTGGTGCTGGACGACGGCGCTGCCCGGGCTGTGGGGGAGCGGCGCCGTTCGCTCCTGCCCGCCGGAATCGTCGCCGTCGAGGGCCATTTCGAACCCGGCGACCCGGTGGCACTGCGCGATACCTCGGGACGGGTGCTGGCCCATGGCCTGACGAACTACGCCTCGGACGAGCTCCCGCGGATGCTTGGCCGTTCAACCCGGGAACTGGCGAAGGAACTGGGCAGGGGCTACGAGCGTTCCGTCGTGCACGTTAATGACCTGGTGATCCTCCAGCCGCACGGGTCCTCGGCGGTCCAGGCAGCCGCGTCACGGACCCCGCAGGCCGACGGCACCGCCGCTACACTGGGATCATGACCGTCCAAGACACCTCTTCCGTGCCCGAGAACCGCACTGCTTCCGCCGCGCCCTCGCCGGAGGAAGTGGAAGCCGGAGTCCACCGGATCGCGGACCGGGCACGTGCCGCCTCGCGCCGCATGGCCCGGGCTAACCGCGCCTGGAAGGATCTGGCACTCGAGCAGATTGCCCAGGATGTAGTGGCGCGCCGCGACGTCGTTCTGGCTGCCAATGCCAGGGACGTGGAACGCGGCCGGGAGAACGGCACCTCCGAAGCACTCCTGGACCGGCTGACCCTCACCGTCGAACGCATTGACGGCCTGGCAGCCGCCCTGCGGAACCTGGCCGGCCTGCCTGATCCCGTGGGATCGGTGGCGCGGGGCCAGACCCTGCCCAACGGCCTGCGGATGCGCCAGGTCCATGTGCCCCTGGGTGTTGTCGGGGCGATTTACGAGGCCCGGCCGAATGTCACGCTGGACATCGCAGGGCTGGCGCTGAAGAGCGGCAACGCAGTGATCCTGCGCGGCGGCAGTGCCGCTGCGGAGACCAACACCGTGCTGGTCAACCTCATCCGCGATGCACTCGATACCGTGGGACTGCCCTCGGACGCAGTGCAGACGATCGATCAGTACGGACGCCCCGGCGCGAACTTCCTGATGAAGGCGCGCGGACGGGTGGACGTCCTGATTCCGCGCGGCGGCCGGGAACTGATCCAGAACGTGGTCACCAACGCCGCTGTTCCCGTGATCGAAACGGGTGAAGGCAACGTCCACATCTACCTGGATGAATCCGCCCCGGAAGAAATGGCAGTGGACATCCTCCTCAACGCAAAGACCCAGAGGCCCAGCGTCTGCAACACCGTGGAAACCCTCCTGGTGCACAGCAACTCCGCTGCCGCCCGGGAAGTGCTGGCTGTGCTGGCGTCTGCCGGTGTCCGGCTGCACGCCGACGACCGGATCCGCTCGATCCTGCCCGAAGGCGCCACTGCCAGCGAGGCCACGGAAGAAGACTGGGGACGTGAGTACATGGACCTTGACCTGGCGGTTGCCATGGTCGACTCCATGGATGAAGCCCTTTTGCACATCCGGACCTGGTCCACCGGGCACACCGAAGCCATCATTACCAATGACCTGGCCAATGCCGAGCGTTTCATCGCCGAGATCGATTCCGCCGCGGTGATCGTCAACGCTTCCACCCGCTTCACCGACGGCGGCGAACTGGGCCTTGGCGCGGAAGTTGGCATCTCCACCCAGAAGATGCATGCCCGCGGGCCCATGGGTCTCAAGGAACTGACCACCACCAAGTGGATCATCCAGGGCGACGGCCAGGTACGCGGCTAGGAGCCCGGACCGGATGCGGACTGCGGCGTTCTCGCCGCGGACGCGTACCATTGATCTAGAAACGATGCTCTGCCGGGACGCCCGGCGGTTGATTTAGGGAGATTCATGCTGATCCAGCTTTCAAGTGCTGCGCTGATGGCGGCCGAAGTTGCCGAAGAACACGCAGGAACGTCACCGTTCGTATACGGCGGGGTCATCTTCGGAATTTTCATGGTGCTTATGTTCGCCACCATGGCTTTCACCAGCCTTGGCCACCGCCACGAGGCCGTGCCGGAGCACGTGGATCCGCAGCGTCAGTTCCCGAACAAGCACGACCACGGCCAGGGCATCCCCGAATAGGACAGCCCTGCGGGCGGACCGGTTGGGACCATGAATAGTGCACAGAAGGACACGGCTGAAACCAGCCGTCCCTACCGGCTGGGCGTGATGGGCGGGACGTTTGATCCCATCCACCACGGCCACCTCGTGGCCGCAAGCGAAGTGGCCTCTGTTTTCGACCTCGACGAAGTGGTCTTTGTGCCCACCGGTGAACCGTGGCACAAGTCCGCCCAGGAGGTTACTCCGGCGGAGCACCGTTATTTGATGACGGTAATCGCCACGGCTTCGAATCCACGCTTCAAGGTCAGCCGCGTGGACATCGACCGGCCCGGCCCGACGTATACGATCGATACGCTCCGCGACCTTCGCAGTGCGCGTCCGGATGCTGAATTGTTCTTCATTACGGGCGCGGACGCGATGGCGCAGATCCTTTCCTGGAAGGACGTCCAGGAGCTGTGGTCACTGGCGCACTTCGTCGGAGTGACCAGGCCCGGCCACGAACTGCAGAACATGGGCAGGGATGACGTCAGTCTCCTGGAGGTCCCGGCGATGGCCATCTCTTCAACGGATTGCCGCGCGCGCGTCGCGGCATCGGAGCCGGTCTGGTACCTGGTGCCGGACGGCGTGGTGCAGTACATCGCCAAGCACAATCTGTACACCCCGGTTCAGCAGCAGGCGAGACCCGCCACTACTGAGCCAGTAGCCTGAGCGATCAACACCGGATGGGTAGGAAATGACGAACGGTCCAGAGTCCGCAGACGCACCCCGACGCAGCCGCCGTGCGGCTGAATCAGGGGCAGCTGCCGGAGCGCAGGAACGGGAGTCCCAGCAGCGGGCCAGGGACCGCGAGGCGCTCAGGGCCTACAAGGCACTGACCGACAACCAGCCCCGCCGCGAAACTTCGGATGCCAATCCGCCTACCCGGCGGCAGCTTCGGCTCGCGCAGCAGGCCGCACAGCAGGCTGCGCAGCAGCGCGACACTGCACCTGCCAGTCCCGCAGCGGCGGCAGCGCCGGAAGCGGCGGATGCGGTTCACGGCGGTGCGCACGCGGCCAACGTGCGGAGCACTGCTGCGGCTCCCGCGCAGTCGGCCCCTCCGGTCCCCGCAGCTCCGGCTACCCGCCGCGAACGCCGCCGCAGGGCGGCCGAAGAGGCAGGCCCGGAAGCAGCTCCGGGGCAGGCACGGGCAGCAGCGGGACAGGTCGTCAGTCCTGTTACACCTGCACCCGGGCACGCTCCCTCCATCCAGGAGAAGCCTGCATCCGGGAACAAGCCCGTGGCTCAGGATCCAGGGGTGCAGAAGCAGACAGCATCCGCACCTTCGCCGGATGCAGCTAAGCAGGCGCCGGCTGAGCCGAACGCCGATGTAGCGAACATGACGGTTGAACAGGCCCTGGCAGCCCGTGAAGCTCTGAAACACCAGGCACGCAACCAGGTGGCCGCCATGGAGGCGCTTCAGCAGACTGACCCAAACGCCGTGGATCTGGAGCTGCTGGCGCAGCAGCGGGCGCTGGCCGAGCGCGCTGCAGTGCTCAACCGGCGCACCCAGAACATCCAGCGACTGGCACAGGAGAACGAACAGCGCAGGTCGTCCACTCAGTCGGATCCCACCGCCGCCCACAACCTGGCGATGGTCACGCCGCTGGAGTTCGTGGAAGTACCCGGGCTCGACCGCCCGGTCATGAAGCCCCCGCCCACTTCCCACGTGCCGGTGGTAACGTCGTCGAACCCGGCTGCCCGCAAGGCACCGGCAACGGGACGGATGCCCTCGGTCCGCCAGTCCGGGGCTGATCGTCGCCCCGGATGGACACCGGAGAAGGCACCCGCCGCGGCCGCTGAAGTGCGCCACTCAAAGATTCTGGCCAGGGCTGATGCCCTGGTAAACGCACCGCTTGAAGCGGATCAGGGGGCCAAGCCGGTGGGCGCGCGCAGCGCCTTCGGACTGGATCCCCTGGATGTTATGACTGCAGGCCTCGGCCGCACCCGGCGGATACGGTTTGTATCCTTGGGAATTGTGGGCGTGGGCCTTCTGGCCCTCACCCTCGGAGTATTAATGATCGTCGGCGGCCTTGGCAGCTGATACCAAACAAGGAGACATGTGAGCGCCACCGAATCATCCATGAATATCGCCCGGACCGCTGCCAAAGCGGCGTCGGCCAAGCTGGCGGATGACATCGTCGCCATCGACGTGAGCGAGCGGCTGGCGATCACGGACGTTTTCCTCATCGCGTCTGCCTCCAACGAACGCCAGGTCAACGCCATTGTGGACGGCGTGGAGGAAGAACTGGCCAAGGAAGGGCTGAAGCCGGTCCGCCGGGAAGGCCGCAGCGAAGGCCGCTGGGTGCTGCTGGACTACGCCAACGTTGTGGTGCACGTCCAGCACGAGGAAGACCGTGTCTTCTACGCCCTGGAACGGCTCTGGAAGGACTGCCCCGCGGTGGATCTCCAGCTCCCCGAAGGGGAAGCTGCAGCCGGGCAGGACTAGCTCCTGAGGTGCGGGGCAGCGCCCTGGAACTGCTCCGCACCGCCTGAATTCCACTGCTGTAGTTTGATTTTGCACTGTGCGGCATCTGTACTAAAGTAGAGGAGTTGCTTCGCCCCGGAGGGAAAAACCGGAACGAAGAACACATCCGATTTACTTCCTGTGATGTACTTTATTGCGGGCAATTCGGGGCTGTGGCGCAGCTGGTAGCGCACCTGCATGGCATGCAGGGGGTCAGGGGTTCGAGTCCCCTCAGCTCCACCGATGGACTTTACCGGGCAGCCGGTGTCCAGGGCCGGGATTTTGTTCCCCGGTGGAAATCAAACTGAATTGGGGCTGTGGCGCAGCTGGTAGCGCACCTGCATGGCATGCAGGGGGTCAGGGGTTCGAGTCCCCTCAGCTCCACCAATTCCAGAAATACCCCGGTCTGCAGACCGGGGTATTTCTTGTTAATGGCCACCTCTAGTCGCTGGCCAGCGTGAGTCCGGCTGAGGCACAGAGAGTCGTGAGGCCTTCGAGCCCGAAGGCCTGGACCGGGCCCAGGACACCGCTGCCGACTGCCTTCCCCTGCTGCAGCGCCATTGCCCCCTCTGCCAGCAGTTCACCGGTCAGCGTATAGACGTTCGGCCCCTGGACATGAACCTCAACGGCAGGCCTGCCGTCCTGTCCGTCGAGCTCTGCTACCGCGTGGCTCAGGGATTTGGAACGTTCCTGCGCGTCCGGTCCGCCGCCTGAGCCGCCTGCCTGTTTGGCAGCAGCGGCGAGGATTCTCTTTCCAGCAGGCACACGTTCCAGCTTCTGGGTCACCCAGGTGAGGGGACCGGCAATGCGGCTCAGGGCGGGGAACCAGCCGTTATATACCTCGACGGCCCCAAGATCCGCGAAGGCCTCGGGCAGGAACAGCACTTCGGTGCCGGTTGCGAGGAAGGCCCGCCTCACCCGGCCGTGGATACGGAAGGCATGTGTCCGGCTGGCCATCCTTGTGTACTGGAGGGAACCGGCGCGCCAGACAGCCGCCGGCAGTGCCAGGCCTTCAGCGAGCGTCGCCCGCGTTCCGCCGCTAATGCCCCGGCGCAGGGAACCAACCGTGAAATAGCCGATGCTCAGCCTCCCGGCCGCAGTACCGGCACGCTCGGCAGCGACGGCCCCCGCCAGGGTGCCGGGAACGTAGTCGTATCCGAAGGCGGGGACCATGGTGGCACCATTGCCGGCAGCCTGTGCCGAATAACGCCGGCGCACCTCCTGGACAAAGTCGACTTCACCCGTGGAATCCAGGTAGTGCGCCCCAACCTCAGCGGCAGCTGCGGCCGCGGCATGGCCAAAGCGGCTGAACGGACCCACCGTGGACACCAGCACGTCGCCGGGGTCCACCAGCGCCCGTACGGTGGACGGGTCCGTGACGTCGGCAGTCTGGAACGGGAGGCCGTGCGGGTCAGCCAGGGCCTGCAGGCCGGTGTGGCTGCGGCCGGCAAGCAGGGGGCGCTGGCCTTTTGCCAGCAGGGACTCGACGACGAGTCTGCCGGTATACCCGGTAGCACCAAACACTACGATTCTGGACGTCATCGCTGCCTCCTTTTTCTGCGGGCACCCGGTTTGGAGGGCAAAGCCGCTTCCGCGCAGTCTAGCCCGGCGGCTGCAGCCAGGCGCCGGGACGGCACTGGTTCCCGGGGCCTGCGAGTGGATATGGCATGGTAGGGGACGTGAGGATTGAACCGCCGGCTCCCGGAGAGCCACGACGCCCGCATGGACCGCGCGATCCCGGTGACGCCTGGGTGGTTGCACCGGACGGCCAGCGGTACTGGGGCCGTTTCGGCGCCGCAGGCCTGCTCGCCTATGATCCAGGGCGCGGGATCCTGCTCCAGCACCGCGTTTCGTGGAGCCACCACGGGGGCACCTGGGCCCTGCCGGGCGGGGCCCGCCACGAGGGTGAGTCGGCCATGAGTGCAGCGCTCCGCGAATCTGCTGAGGAAGCAGGCGTCCCGCCGAAGTCAGTCCGGCCACGGTTTATAAGCATCCTTGACCTGGAGATCTGGTCTTACGCGACGGTCATCGCAGATGTCACGGCACCCTTCACCCCCGTGATCAGCGACGAGGAAAGCAACGAACTCGCTTGGGTGGCGCCGGCTGAGGTGGAACGGCTGCCGCTGCACCCGGCGTTTGCGGATGCCTGGCAGCGCCTGCGGCCGCTGCTGGATACGCGCCCTGCGCTGGTGGTTGATACCGCCAATGTCCTGGGAGTCGTCCCCGACGGCTGGTGGAAAGACCGGGCCGGTGCTGCCGGCCGCCTGCTCGCTGCCATGGGACGGCTCAGCCTTACCGGGGTTCCCGCCGGGGTCCTGGGCTTGCCTGCGGACTGCTGGTATCCGGAGATTGCCGCGGTCCTGGAAGGCCAGGCACGTTCGGCTGATCCGGGGGAGCATCCGGCTTCGCTGCGGATCATCCGTGCCGACGGTTCGGGCGACGACGCCGTCCTGGCCGAAGCGCAGGAGCTCCTGGGCCGGGGCCGCCGGGTAACGGTCGCGACCAGCGACCAGGAACTCACCAACCGCTGCCTGCGGGCCGGAGCGTCGGTGCTCGGCTCCGGGACGTTCCGCGCCCTGCTGGAGAACTAGCCCCTGGACACGGGCTTCCCCGGGACGCTCCCGCGCAAATATCCGGCGATGATCAGCCCCTGTCCGGCGCAGTAGGTCAGCATAACCAGGGCGCTGGTGATATCCGGCATCGATTCGGGCATGAAAATACGGAACGCCAGGATGGTGTCCGAAGCCAGGAACAAGACACCTCCGGCAGCGATCACCGGGTTGCAGCGTGCCGCGGTGGCGGCGGTCCCGCCGAGGACCAGGCCGTACAGCGCGACGGCGATTGCCAGGCTGCCCAGCGCAGGCCACAGGAGCACCAGCATAAGTACCCACCAGACCGGGAAGACGAGCGCCCAGCGCGGGAAACGGCCCAGCGCGGCGTATTTCCAGAACAGCCGGATGTAGCACAGATGTGCAATGCCGAAGCTTCCCAGCATCACCGGCAGCTCCGGCAGCTGCGGCAGGAACGTCGCAGCGCCGTCGCCGATCCAGGAGAAGAAGAGTGCCGCCAGGATCAGTGCTGCGGGGGCACCGAACCGGAGTTTCCGCATTCCCCAGAGGGCAGCCACCGCCAGCAGCGGCATGAGCGTCAGCTTCGTGGGCGCGGCAAGCCAGTCTGCCTCCACCGCCCGCGCTGCCACGTGCACCACGGACAGCGCAGTAAACGGGACGAAACCCCACCACCAGTCGCGTGGAAGGATCGAAACCCGGTGATGGGCAGGCGCAGTGGACACAGCTTCTCCTTGGTCGGTTTCTGAGCATCCTATGGCTAATGCAGCTCCCACCTGCGCCGACCCGCACAAACCCGCATTTGCAGGTACGGGGTGGGTCAGGAATGAAACACGGTGGTACGGGCGTTACCGATGAGGAGCATCGACCAGAACGGTCCGGCGACTGCCGGCTTCTGCGCTCCACCTTCCTGACGCTGCCCCGGGCAGCGCCCGCCAGCGACGACGACCCTTGAAGAGGAATTCCCCACCTTGAGTACTGAAGCCCGCCCTGTACCGACGCCGCTCACGCCGGCGGCGGACAGGCCCGCCCCGGACCGCCTGGATGCACGGACCAAGACAGTGATCGGGCTTTTGCTGGTCTCTTCCTTCGTGGTGATCCTGAACGAGACCATTATGAGTGTGGCCCTGCCGCGCCTGATGGCGGACCTGGATATCAGCGCAGCCACCGCCCAGTGGCTCACCACCGGCTTTATGCTGACGATGGCTGTGGTCATTCCGGCTACCGGATTCCTGCTCCAGCGGTTCAGCATGCGCGCACTGTTCCTCGCCGCCATGTCCCTGTTCAGCACCGGCACGCTCGTCGCTGCACTCGCTCCCGGCTTTGAGCCTCTTCTCGCCGGCCGCATCATCCAGGCCAGCGGAACAGCGATCATGATTCCGCTGCTGATGACGACGGTGCTGAACACGGTCCCGGCACACCGGCGCGGCAGCATCATGGGCACCATCTCGATTGTCATTGCCGTGGCGCCGGCGATTGGGCCCACCGTGTCCGGGCTGATCCTCAGCGTGCTGGACTGGCGGTGGATGTTCTGGCTGGTCCTGCCCATCGCACTGCTCGCGCTGGTTCTGGGAGCGCTGAAGGTGCAGAACCTCACTGAGACCCGGCGGACGCCCTTCGACATCCTTTCCATCCTGCTGTCCACGCTTGCTTTCGGCGGCCTGATCTTCGGACTCAGCAGCATTGGCGAGGCCGCCGCAGGCGAGGCGCCCATGCCGGTATGGATCCCGCTGGCCGTTGGTGCAGCAGCCCTGGCGGCGTTTGTGGCCCGGCAGCTGTTCCTGCAGCGAACCGACCGGGCGCTGATGGATCTGCGGACCTTTGCCAGCAGGCCCTTTGTCGTAGCGATCATCATGGTGCTGATCAGCATGATGGCACTGTTCGGCTGCCTCATTGTGCTGCCGCTGTACCTGCAGAACGTCCTGGGACTCAGCGCGCTGAATACGGGTCTGCTGCTGCTGCCCGGCGGCGTCGTGATGGCCATTCTCTCTCCGATCGTGGGAAGGCTCTACGACCGTGTGGGCCCGCGTCCCCTGGTGGTTCCAGGCGCACTGGTGCTCAGCACCGCCCTCTGGGGCATGACCCTGCTGGACCAGGACACACCGGTGGCCCTCGTGATTGCCCTGCACTGCCTGCTCAATGCCGGACTCGGCTTCATCTTCACGCCGCTGTTCACCTCTTCCCTTGGATCCCTGCACCGTTCCCTGTACTCCCACGGAAGTGCGATCCTCAACACCCTGCAGCAGCTCGCCGGAGCTGCCGGAACGGCAGTGTTCATCACGCTCATGACCACTGGAACTGCTTCGGCGCTCAGTGAAGGTGCGGCGGCGGTGCCTGCGGCTGCGGCGGGAGTGCACACGGCCTTCTTCTGGGGAGCGGTAGTATCCCTGGGCGCGCTTGCAGTGTCCTTCCTGGTCCGCCGTCCCGCACTGGATGCAGCCGGGGCGCCCGCGGAATCACCGGCACCGCACTAAGGAACTGCAGTGCTCGTCCGCTCAGGGTTCAGGCTCCGAGCACCCGGTCCAGGTAAGCGTTGGTAAAGACCCGGTCCGGGTCCAGTTGGTTGCGCACGGCCTGGAAATCGGCAAAACGCGGATAACGTTCGGCCAGGGTGTCTGCCTCCAGACTGTGTTCCTTGCCCCAGTGGGGGCGCCCGCCGTGCGCCAGCATCACCTGCTCGACGGCGGCGAAATAGTCTGCCGGGTCTTCGCGGTAGTAGCGGTGGACCGCTATGTAGGCGCAGTCACGGCCGTAGGCAGTGGAGAGCCAACGGTCGTCTGCCGGTGCCCAGCGGACTTCCACGGGGAAAGACACACGCCAGCCCGGGTTTTCTGCCAAGACCTCCTGCAGGGCGCCGAAAGCGCGCTCGAGTGAGCCGGCGGGTACTGAATATTCCATTTCCCGGAAGCGCACCGTGCGCCGCTGGGTAAAGACCCGCGGGGATTCATCCGTGTATTCGCGGCCGCCCAGGGCAGCTGCGGCGGCGCGGTTCACTGCCGGGACCAGAGCCGGAATGACAGTACCCGCCGCGCAGGTTGCCCGGAACACCGTGTTGGAGAGCAGGGACTCATCGACCCATCGCCGCAGCGGCGGCAACGGTGCTCTAGTCGAGGTCCACGGAAGTCTGGTGTTGGTCTTTGTCGCTGCCCGCCCGGTGTGGGGAAACCAGTAGAACTCAAAGTGGTCGGCAGCCTTTACCCGGTCAGCCAGGTCCGCGAGTACGGTTTCCAGCGGTTCGGAACGTTCCTCGGCCCGCAGCAGGAAGGCCGGTACGCATTGGAGCGTGACCTCCGCGATGACGCCGAGTGCGCCCAGTCCAAGGGCAGCAGCGGCAAGCAGCGGATCCCCGCTGTCCAGCGTGAGCCTGCCGCCGTCGGGCTGGATAAGCACCAGCCCGGCAACCTGCGCCGAGAGGCCGCCGTAGCCTGCACCGGTGCCGTGGGTGCCGGTGGAGATGGCGCCGGCAATGGATTGGCGGTCAATGTCGCCCAGGTTTGCCATCGCAAGCCCGTACGGCGCGAGCAGGCCGGGAACCGCATGGAGGCGGGTGCCGGCCAGAAACGTGGCCTGCCCCGTGGCCGGATCCGCCCGCAGCAGGCCCTGCAGCCGGCTGAGGTCCAAAAGCACTTCCGGGGCTTCGGCTATGGCAGTGAATGAGTGCCCTGCACCCACGGCCTTGACCCGCAGACCCGCCGCAGCGGCGTCGGCCACAGCGCGCTGCAGGTCGGCAACGGACGCCGGGGCGTGGACCTGAAAGGGACGGACGCGGACTGTCCGCGCCCAGTTCTGCCAGCCGTGCCGGTCGATGGACGCCTGGCGTGCCGGCTGGGCCTTCACAGGAATGCCTTTCCCTCACCGCGGTAGGTCGGCACCGTGGCGGTCACAGCGCCGCCGTTCACCACGTGGAATTCGTTGACTCTCTCGGAGAGCTCCCCGCTCTTGGCATGGCGAAGCCAGACTCTGTCTCCGGGACGCAGTGCTGCTGCGGCTGCTCCCGCCAGCGGGGTCTGGACCTCACCGGCCCCTTCCCTGGGCAGCAGGCGGAGCCCGGGCGGCCATGCCACCTGCGGCTCCCGGCTATGCCCGGGCGGGCCGGAGGCAATCCAGCCCCCTCCCAGAGCAGTTGCAATTCCAGGCGCCGGCCGGCGGACAACATCCAGTGCGACGGCAGCCGCCGGAGCGGGGGAGAAGGCCCGGTAGTTATCGAAGAGGTGCCCGGCAAACAAACCGGAGCCTGCCGTAATCTCGGTGACCGCGGGGTCAGCTGCTGTTGCCTCAATTGAACCGGTCCCGCCGCCATTGACGAATTCCAGGTCTGTTGCTTCGCGCAGACCATGCACAATGGCACCGCGGCGTTCGGTGAGTTCGGCCATGGAGCGGCGCTGTACCCAGCGCATGACCCGGTTCATCGGCCCTGCGCCGGGAACGTTGTCTCCAACACCGGCAACCTGGCCTTCGTACATCATCAGGCCTACCAGCCGGAATCCCGGACGGGCAGCTATGTGCCGGCCCAGCATGAGTGCGTCTTGGAGGCTGTGCAGGGGAGAACGGCGCGTTCCGATGAATCCCAGCAGCGGCGCCTGCCAGGAAGCGTCGGCGTCCAGGCAGACGCGCAACGGTAGACGGCGGTCCGCCGGGACAATCGAGTCGATCAGGTCCAGCTGTGACGCGTCGTCGATCATGAGGGTGATCCTGGCGGCCAGGGCGTCGTCGTTCAGCAGCCGCGCCAGGGCGCGCCGGTCAACACTTGGGTATCCCACCACGACGTCGCTGCAGCGGTCTGCGAGCCAAAGCGCCTCCGGAAGCGTGAACGCAAAGACCCCGGCAAAGCCGGGAACCCGCAGGAGAGCCTCCAGTACGGCCCGCACCCGGATGGATTTGCTCGCGACACGCAGCGGAACACCCCCGGCCCTGCGCACCATGTCCTGTGTATTCCACCGCAGCGCGTCCAGGTCCAGCACCGCGGCGGGAGCCGGCAGCTGGGCGGCTGCGCGCCCCAGCCCTTCCCAGTACTCCCCGGGGCTCCGCCATGCCGTGCCACGGGCAGGCACTCCAAGATCCAGGACAACAGCGCGATCTCCCGGACTGCCGGACTCTTCACGGGAACGGTCGGTATGCCTCATGCATGGATACTAGCCACAGACCTCGGGCTGCAGCCGTTACCCGGCGGAGGAGAGCGGGGTGTGGCTTTCGTGGGCGGGAACTAGCCGGCCAGCTTTCCGTCCGCATAGGCCAGCAGTGCCTCACGTACAAAGGCCGCACCGTCCGCCCCGCCGTAGTTGGCAGCGAAACGCGGATCAGCCACGTACATTTCGGCCAGGCTCTTCACGTACCCTGGCAGGCTCTCCGGGCCGGTCGGCGCGCCGGGCACGCTCCGCAGCCAGTCCACGTGCCGGGCAGCAAGCCCCTGGGCAGCGGGGCCGGTGGGATCCGTGCCCTGGGCTGCAGCTTCCGCCCAGGCCCGGCCCAGCTCGGCTGTTTCCTTCTGCCAGGCAGCGCGCTCGCCGTCGTCCATGCCCTTCCACCATTCATCTGAACGTGTGTATGCCTCTTTGCCCCACTTCTGCTCAACCTCTTCCCGGTATTGGGTGTGGTCGAATCCGTCGAAGGTGTTCTCAGCCATGATGTCCTGCCCTTTCTCCAAAGCAGTAATTGTGCGCCGCACCGAGGCGAGCTGCCGGCCCAGGCGGTCCTGTTCCTTTTCCAGCCAGACCAAATGGGTCCGCAGCGCTTCGGCCGGGTTGTCCCCGCGCTCCAGGACCTCCGCGATCTCCGGCAGTCCCAGGCCCAGCTGCCGCAGGAGCAGGATGCGCTGCAGCCGAACCAGGGAACGGCTGCCGTAATAGCGGTAGCCGTTGGCGCCGGTGCGGGATGGCTTCAGCAGGCCGATTGCGTCATAGTGGCGCAGGGTCCTGCTGGAGACGCCGGCGAGCCGGGCAACGTCCTGGACAGAGAATTCCCGGTGCTGTTCCCGGGACTCAGTGCTTCTCATGTCTTTCACGCTACGGGTTGACGCTGCGTCAATGTCAACTGGTGAGTTTGGCTGCCAGATCCTCCAGCCGGCCGCTCTCAGCTGCAAGGAACGCTTCAGCAGTCCGGAGCAGGCCGGCGATGTTCGCCGGCGTGGCGTTGTCCAGGGCGTGGTCCACTCCGGGAAGCAGTTCCGTTTGCAGGCGCTGGTACCTCTCGCCCAGACTAAGGCTGAGCAGCTGGCGGGCGAGCCTGCCCGGCGCGCCGTAAAGCGATTCGATCACCGGTTCAAGAACGGCCAGCTGGTCGGGATGGGCGAGCTGGGACAGGGCGCTTGGCTCCAGCGAGCCTCCGCCGGACTGTTCCCCCGTACCCAAAGAGACCAGCAGGATCTCTTCCCCCTGCCTGATGGTCCGCTGCTGCACCAGGGCAATGGTCAACCCGACGAAAGCGGGATCGTTGGCTGCCAGTCCGCCGTCCACCAGTGTCCGCCGGGTCCCGTCCGGTTCCGTGTAGGGAACCGGCTCGAAATAAGTGGGAGCGGACGACGTCGCCAGGGCAGCAAGTGCCATCGGGGCGTCGCCAAGGGGATCCTGGTCCAGACCGCCGCCGCTGAAGAGCAGACCGGTGAAATGCGCCAGGTCCACGGTAACCACCGCCACCGGTTTCAGTGCCGCGGAGAGCGCCCGGTCGCCGAAGTACTGCTGAAGGTATCCACGCAGCGGCTCCGAGGAGTACCTCGCCCTGGACCCGGCGTCTGCTGAGGGCGAGCCGGAGAATATTTCCGATCCGTGGTCCACATAGAGGTTTCGGAGCTCCTCTGCGCTGTAGCCCTTTCCGCCGGCGGCGGGGCACGTCAGACCGAGCGCCAGGATGCCGCCGGTGGAAGTCCCGACCACCACATCGAAGAGTTCGGCAGCGGGCCGGCCGGTGAGTTCCTCAAGCTTCATGAGCCAGGTAGCGGGAAGGATCCCGCGGATGCCTCCGCCGTCAATTGACAGGACTTTGATCACTGCGGCTCCCGTTTGCTCGGCGGATTGGACCGGTACCTGGTGCAATGCTCGTTGGCGGTGCAGAGCGGGTCAACCAGGGGCGGATGAACCGGTCCGGAGATGGGCAGAACCCATTGTTACGGCAAGGTCACGGCGTATTGCCAGAAAATCGGGTTAGGATTGTCACATCTACTGAGCATTTGCTCTACCTTCGCGGCTGGGAAGTCGAATAGACCGGCCAGAGGCGCTTATGAGCATTGCTGCACAACCACGTACCACCAGGAACCGCGAGAATGCCGTTACCAGCAGTTATTCAACGCTGCTGAAGATCATCCGCGACGAAGGGCTGCTCAAGCGGCGCCGTGCTTTCTACATCACTACCTTTGTGTTCCTCTGTGCCGGCCTTATCGCTGCCGGCACCGGCTTCTTCCTGATCGGTGAGAGCTGGTTCCAGCTCCTGATCGCCGCCGCACTGGGCATCCTGTTCACGCAGCTTGCCTTTATTTCCCACGAAGCTTCCCACCGCCAGGTTTTCGAATCCGGTCCCGCGAATGACCGGGCCGGCCGTTTCCTCGCCAACGCCGTTGTTGGCATTAGCTACCAGTGGTGGATGAACAAGCACAGCAGGCACCACGCCAACCCCAATACTGTGGGCAAAGACCCGGACATCGAGATGGATACCATCTCTTTCCAGGTTGAACAGGCCGAGACCCGCAAGGGCCTCATGGCATGGCTGACCCGCCGCCAGGGCTGGCTGTTCTTCCCCCTGCTGCTACTCGAAGGCATCAACCTGCATGCCACGTCCATTAGGCACCTGTTCTCCAAGAACAAGGTCAAGGGCCGCTACACGGAGATCACCATGGTCTTCCTCCGGCTGGGTCTCTACGTGGCCGCGGTGTTCTTCTTCCTGCCAGTTGGCATGGCCTTCGCGTTCCTTGGCGTCCAGCTCGGCGTCTTTGGTGTGTACATGGGTGCCTCCTTCGCACCCAACCACAAGGGCATGCCGCTGATTCCGCGGGACTCGAAGATTGATTTCCTCAGCCGCCAGGTCCTGACCTCGCGCAACATCCGCGGCCGGGGCATGAACACCTTTATGGGTGGCCTGAACTACCAGGTTGAACACCACCTGTTCCCCAGCATGCCGCGTCCCCACCTGGCCCGTGCCAGCGAGATCGTCAAGGAACACTGTGCCAAGCACAAGATTCCGTACACCGAGGCTTCCCTGACCGAGTCCTACGCGATTGTGGTGCGTTACCTCAACCGCGTTGGTCTCTCGGCCCGCGATCCGTTTGATTGCCCCGTCCGCGCTCAGTACAGGTAGACCAGTACAGGCAGGCCAGTACAGCTAAGACTGCAGCACGATCGAAGGACGGCTCCCTGGACAGGGAGCCGTCCTTCGCCTTTGCCGCCCGGGCCGGCCGTGTCTGCTGCTGCGTCCGGAAGCCGGGAAAGAGGGGTGGATCACAAGTTCCTCCGTGTCTGCGAGACTGGGGGCATGCCTTCGACACCCGTACCCGGACTGCCCGCAATGAAACGGACCAAGGACCAGGCGATTCATATTGGCGCCCGGCTGGAGGACCGGTTCCACTCGTACCGCATGAATGCTGCGAGCAAGCGCGGGGGAGTGCAGACAGTTCTCCCGTTTACCGGCTACGGATCCGATTCCTGGGTACGTGTCCTGGGCCGCGTGGTTCTGGCCAAGCCGGGAAAACTGTCAGCACCCGCAAGCGGATCCGTCCAGGCACTGCGCGACGGTGTGCGCGGATGGCGCAACTTCATCAGCCCGCCGGTCAATGATGCCGTGGTGTGCGTCCGGATCGGCTCCGAGAAACACCTGGTGACCGCGGACCGCGGGGGAGTCGTCGACGTCGTACTTCCTGCCTCGCTGGCACCGGGGTGGCAGACGGTGAGCCTGCTTCCGGAAGCTGAACCCGACGCTGAGCCGGTGCTGTCACCTGTCTACATCGTGGATCCGGCAGCACGAACCGGCGTCATTTCGGATATTGACGACACCATCATGGTTACCGCCCTGCCGCGTCCGCTGCTGGCCGCCTGGAATACGTTTGTGCTCGACGAGCATGCCCGGACACCCACCCCGGGCATGGCTGTGCTGATGGACCGCCTGGTGCGGGAGAACGAAGGCTCTCCAGTCTTCTACCTGTCCACCGGGGCGTGGAACGTCGCCGCGACGCTCACCCGGTTCATCACCCGGAACCTGTATCCGGCTGGTCCGCTGCTGCTCACGGACTGGGGCCCTACCCGCGACCGCTGGTTCCGCAGCGGCCCCGAGCACAAGCGCACCCAGCTGGAACGCCTGGCGAAGGAGTTTCCGGACATCAGCTGGCTGCTGATCGGGGACAACGGGCAGCACGATGAAGCGATCTATTCCGATTTCAGCCGCAAACACCCGCAGAATGTCAGGGCTGTGGCCATCCGTGAACTCTCCCCAAGCGAGGCGGTGCTGGCTGGCGGCCGGTCCGCGGGGCGCGGAACCACACCGCAGGATATTCCCTGGATCTATGCTCCCGACGGCGCCGGTATGGCACGGCAGCTGACGGACAGGGGTCTGCTGCCCGACGCCGGATAGCGGCGTCCGCTAGGGCTGGTCTTCTTCCGTGCGGATGGTGCGCATGATCCGCCGCAGGCTCATGGCGAGCGAAGCCGTGGCATCCATCGGAGTGTCCGGGGAAGCGTTCCCGTTCATGGTGGTCACCAGTTCCTGCACTGCCTGGACCGCTTCGGCGTATTCCTCAGTGTCCGCATCCCAGGTTTCCACTGCCTCGGCCGAAGCAAGCATGGCCCGTTCCAGGGCCTCGGACACGGTCCCGGGCACGGGGGTCTCCTCTGGAGAAGTCCAGATGGCAGTGGCCAGCACCTCGGTCATGTCCTCCACATAAAGGGTGACGCGTTCCATGGCGCGGAGCGCCCGGAAATCAGCGTTGAGATCACGCTGGTGCCGCCTGCGGCGCAGGTTCCCGTGCCGGCTGGAGTCTGCCAGCTGTACTGCCTCCCGGACCTCTCGGCTGAAGGAAATCAGCTCTGTTCGCCGGTTGGACCAGTCCTCGTGCTCCGGCGGCCAGGATTCGCCAACCGCCATTCCCATTTCCCTCAGCTGCCGGGCAAGGGTCAGTCGCAGCGAGGCGAGCCCGTCCACGGCGCCGTTGAGGTGCAGCGGGGGATAGAGCACAGCGTTCACCGTCAGGCCCACCACCACACCGACGAGCATCTGCACGGCATAGCCGTAGGAGTAGCCGTCAGCGTCATCCCCGCCCAGGACCAGCACGAACAGTGCAGCCACCGGGAGGTAGTCACGGCCGGCACCAAGATTGGGGATACCTGCCAGCAGGACGCCCAACCCCACGATTAGGGCAATCGTCCACACGGTTGGCCCGCCGAAGAGCAGCGCAATCAGCGCCAGCCCGATTCCGATGGCCAGACCGATCAGGGTCTGGATTCCGGCGCGCGCAGTTCCAGCCACCGTGGGATACATGCAGACCAGGGCACCCAGCGGAGCATAGTAGGGGTACTCCGCGGCAACCCCGGGCACCAGCGGGGCGAGAGTCCAGGCGATACCGACAGCTACAGCCGCTTTCACCGCCAGCTGGAACCGGGTGTAGCGCAGCATGCCGGTGAGCCGGTTGGAGACCGCCGCCATGGACGGTTTGGGCAGGGACTTGCCTCGGAGAGCCATGCTCGCAAGTATGCCTGCTGGCCGGCGGGGGCGTCGATTTCTGCGGGCTGGGCCACTCTGAAGGGTCTTGCGGGTCTCAATAGTGACAAGGCTGCCCAAAGGGGAGACGGGGCCCCGTCGGTGGATCAGCGGCGGGAGGAACCAGGGGAGATGCTGATGCCCTCCAGCACCTCGGCCAGCCTGTCCAGGAAGACCCGCGTCCGCGGGCCCTGCCGCTCGTTGATCAGCAGGGCGAAGATACTGCGGGCGAGCCGGATTTCAGGGACGTCCAGTACAACGACTCCCTGGCTGTGGTTCAGCATCGCCAGTTCCGGGACCAGTGCGGCGCCAATGCCTGCCGAGGCCATCTCCAGGCTGGCGTTGAAGTCGTCGCAGTAGGCCGCGACCCGCGGATGCAGGCTGCAGCTGGCGAAGAGCCGCTCAATCACCAGTGCGTCCGGTGTGCCGGGGTGGTGCATGATCCAGGGCATGTCCGAGAGCTGTTCGGCGCTTACTTTGGCGCCGGGGCGGATTCCCCAGCGCTCGGGCAGGACGACGCGGAAGTTGTCATCGCCGAGCCACTGCCTGCTGACCGTGGCCGGCCACGCCAGACCTCCCTGCCCCACCTGGAACACCAGCGCGACGTCGAGCTCCCCGCCGGCGCGCAGGCCCTGAATGGTCTGTCCGGGTTCGGCCACGAAAATCTTCAGGTCGATGCCCAGGTCTTTCCAGTCCGGCGAGTTCACCAGCCGGGGCAGCGCGAACGTTGCAAGGCTGGGGAAGATGCCGAGCCGCAGCTCGTGGCCGGTGCCCGCCTCGGCGCGGGCCGCTGCTGCCAGCAGGGCATCCATGTCCGTTAGTACCTTGGCGGCATGGCGGGACATCACGACGGCGGCTTCCGTGGGTACGGCGGCACGCGCCGACCGCTCGAAGAGGGTTGTGCCGGTTTCCCGTTCAAGGGCGGACATCTGCTGTGAGACGGCGGAGGCCGTGTACCCCAGGTGCACGGCGGCCGCCGCAAAGGAGCCGCAGCGGATTACTTCCAGCAGGGTTTTGAGGTGGATCGGATTGACCATCGCGGCGCCCCTTTCCCATCCTTGGTGCCCTGAATCGACGTCGACCACAATATCTAGTGGTGCCAGGTACTACGCGCGACACGCCCAATGGGTGCGACACGCGATCATTCAGCCAGCCCCACAGGCTGTGCATCCCGCCTCCACAGGCTGTGGAGAACCGGGCTCTTCCCTGCGGAAATCCACGAAAATACACGGCTCTGCCTGTGCAGAAACTGTGGACGACGCACGTGTCGAATGACATACTTGTAATACATCATCTTGGGGTAGGGCATCCGGTGTCGCACTAGATGTAGTGGCTGGATGTAGTATCAATGGACAGACTTCAGCATTACCTAGGGGAGACCACCATGACCGTTACGGTTTACACCAAGCCTTCGTGCGTTCAGTGCAACGCCACCTACCGCGCGCTCGACAAGAAGGGCATCGCCTACCAGAGCGTGGACATGTCCCAGGACCCTGAGGCCCTTGAGCGGGTCCGCGCGCTGGGCTACATGCAGGCTCCCGTAGTCATCACCGAGCAGGACTCCTGGTCCGGCTTCCGCCCGGACAAGATCGAGGAACTCGCACAGGCCAGCGTCACCTCCGTCGCCTAGCCTGAATAAAGCTGGAAGGGCCGGCCGGGCTTCCCGGCTGGACCCACAGATCCGGTTCCGCCGCTTCTCTTAACGGGACCCGGGACCTATAGCAGAACGGCGCACCAAACGCAGGTGCGTCCACCAGAACCAAACGCAGCAAAGAAGACGCAGTAAAACGAAGACACAGCCAGAACCGCTGTCAAAGAAGCAGGACGCCATGACATTGGGATCCGTGATTACAGAAGCCGGAGCCGCTACAGGCACCGGCGCACTGCAGACTCCCGGCAACCCTGTCACGAATGACGACCTGGTGTACTTCACCTCCGCATCCGGATACACCGGAAAATTCGCTGACAAACTTGAACGGCCGGCCAGCCGGATTCCCCTGCTGACCTCCGCTCCCACCCTCCTGGCGCAGCGGCCTTACGTGCTGCTGCTCCCGACTTACGGAGGGACAGCGGCCCAGCCCGGTGCGGCAGCGAAGGGTGCAGTACCCAAGCAGGTCATCAAGTTCCTGAACGTTGAGGCCAACCGGGCATTGATCCGCGGCGTCATCGGAGCGGGCAATACAAACTTCGGGGAGAACTACTGCCTGGCGGCAGACATTATTGCCGTCAAATGCAAGGTCCCCGTTCTCTACAGATTTGAACTCATGGGCACGTCGGAGGACGTTGCCAAGGTAAACCAAGGATTGGAAGAGTTTTGGACACATCAGTCGCAGAAGCCGGCATGACGGACTCCAAGGAGCTGCCGGAAGCCTACAAGGGCCTGGGCTATCACGAGCTCAACGCCATGCTGAACCTCTACGGCAAGAACGGTGAGATCCAGTTCGACGCCGACCGTGCGGCTGCACGCCAGTACTTCCTTCAGCACGTTAACAACAACACCGTGTTCTTCCACGACCTGGAAGAGAAGCTGGAATACCTGGTCAAGAACGAGTACTACGAGCGGGAAACCCTCGACCAGTACTCCATGAACTTCATCCGTGAGCTGTACCAGCGTGCGTACAAGAAGAAGTTCCGCTTCGAGACCTTCCTTGGCGCCTTCAAGTTCTACACCTCCTACACGCTGAAGACCTTCGACGGCAAGCGTTACCTGGAGCGCTACGAGGACCGTGTGTGCATGGTTGCCCTGCACCTGGCCCGCGGCAACGAGCAGCTGGCAGAGCAGATGGTGGACGAAATCATCGAGGGCCGCTTCCAGCCGGCGACCCCCACCTTCCTGAACGCCGGCAAGAAGCAGCGCGGCGAGCTGGTCTCCTGCTTCCTGCTGCGCATCGAAGACAACATGGAGTCGATCGGCCGTTCCATCAACTCCGCACTGCAGCTCTCCAAGCGCGGCGGCGGCGTCGCCTTCGCGCTGACCAACATCCGCGAGGTCGGTGCCCCGATCAAGCAGATCGAGAACCAGTCCTCCGGCGTCATCCCCGTGATGAAGCTTCTTGAAGATTCCTTCTCCTACGCCAACCAGCTCGGTGCCCGCCAGGGCGCAGGTGCCGTGTACCTGCACGCCCACCACCCGGACATCAACCGGTTCCTGGACACCAAGCGCGAGAACGCGGACGAAAAGATCCGTATCAAGACCCTCTCCCTCGGCGTCGTCATCCCGGACATCACGTTCGAGCTGGCCAAGCGGGATGAGGACATGTACCTTTTCTCCCCGTACGACGTCGAAAAGGTCTACGGCATGCCGTTCTCCGATGTCTCGGTCACCGAGAAGTACTACGAGATGGTCGATGATTCCCGGATCAAGAAGACCAAGATCAAGGCCCGCGAGTTCTTCCAGACCCTCGCCGAGATTCAGTTCGAATCCGGCTACCCGTACATCATGTTCGAAGACACGGTGAACCGGGAAAACCCGATCGACGGCAAGATCATCATGTCCAACCTGTGCTCGGAGATCCTCCAGGTTTCCCAGCCCACCACGTACAACGATGACCTTTCCTACGACCAGACCGGCAAGGACATCTCCTGCAACCTGGGTTCGCTGAACATTGCGAAGACCATGGATTCCCCGGACTTCGGCCGCACCATCGAAACCGCAATCCGCGCCCTGACCGCTGTCTCGGACATGAGCCACATCGGCTCGGTTCCGTCCATCGCCAAGGGCAACGACCAGTCGCACGCCATTGGCCTGGGCCAGATGAACCTGCACGGTTACCTGGCCCGTGAGCGGGTCCACTACGGATCCGTTGAGGGCATTGACTTCACGAACATCTACTTCTACACGGTCGTTTACCACGCCGTGCGTGCCTCGAACCTGCTGGCTATTGAAACGGGCCGTACGTTCGCCGGCTTCGAGAAGTCCAAGTACGCCTCGGGCGAGTTCTTCGAGAAGTACGTGAACGGCGAATGGGTTCCGCAGACCGAGCGTGTGCGGGAACTGTTCGAGAACGTGCACATCCCCACCCAGGCAGACTGGGCTGCGCTGCGTGCCTCCGTCATGGAGCACGGCATCTACAACCAGAACCTGCAGGCTGTGCCGCCGACCGGCTCGATCTCTTACATCAACAACTCCACCTCCTCCATTCACCCGGTGGCGTCGAAGATTGAGATCCGAAAGGAAGGCAAGCTGGGGCGCGTCTACTACCCGGCTCCGTACCTGACCAACGACAACCTGGAGTACTACCAGGATGCGTACGAAATCGGCTACGAGAAGATCATCGACACCTACGCCGCTGCCACGCAGCACGTGGACCAGGGCCTGTCCCTGACCCTGTTCTTCAAGGACACCGCCACCACGCGTGACATCAACAAGGCGCAGATCTACGCATGGCGCAAGGGCATCAAGACCATCTACTACATCCGCCTGCGCCAGCTCGCCCTGGAAGGCACCGAAGTTGAGGGCTGCGTCAGCTGCATGCTGTAGCCGCCGTCCATCTTCAACTTCTTCAAGACAAGGAAAACAATGACCGAGAAGCTTAAGCTGATCGACCAAGTGCAGGCGATCAACTGGAACCGCATCCAGGACGACAAGGACGTAGAAGTCTGGAACCGCCTGGTGAACAACTTCTGGCTGCCTGAGAAGGTGCCCCTGTCCAACGACGTCCAGTCGTGGAACACGCTGACTCCCGAAGAGCAGCAGCTGACCATGCGCGTGTTCACGGGCCTGACCCTGCTGGACACCGTGCAGGCTACCGTTGGTGCCGTCTCCCTGATCCCCGATGCGCTCACCCCGCACGAGGAAGCGGTCTACACGAACATTGCGTTCATGGAGTCCGTGCACGCCAAGAGCTACTCATCGATCTTCTCCACCCTGGCTTCCACCAAGGAGATTGACGAGGCGTTCCGCTGGTCCACGGAGAACGAGAACCTCCAGCGCAAGGCCCACATCGTCACGGACTACTACCGCGGCGATGATCCCCTGAAGCGCAAGGTAGCCTCCACACTGCTGGAGTCCTTCCTCTTCTACTCCGGTTTCTACCTGCCGATGTACTGGTCTTCCCGGGCCAAGCTCACAAACACGGCCGACCTGATCCGCCTGATCATCCGTGATGAGGCTGTGCACGGCTACTACATCGGCTACAAGTTCCAGCGCGGGCTGGAAACTGTTTCCGAGGAGCGCCGCCAGGAGCTGAAGGACTACACGTACGAGCTCATGTACGAGCTGTACGAAAACGAAGTCCAGTACACGCACGACCTGTACGACGGCGTCGGGCTGGCTGAGGACGTCAAGAAGTTCCTGCACTACAACGCCAACAAGGCCCTGATGAACCTGGGCTACGAGGCCATGTTCCCGTCCACCCTGACGGACGTGAACCCGGCCATCCTTTCGGCGCTGTCCCCGAACGCGGATGAGAACCACGACTTCTTCTCCGGCTCGGGCTCGAGCTACGTGATCGGCAAGGCCGTGAACACCGAAGACGAGGACTGGGACTTCTAGTACCCGGACTCGTTCTTTCAAGAGACGCCGCAGCAGGCTTGGGAGCCTGCTGCGGCGTCTCTTGTTTAACCTGCGGTGGGCCAGAGGACATTAGTCCCTCGGGGGCTTCTGCCGCTGCTGTTTTGTTGCTGATCGCTGCTTTTTTGCATCAAGGCGCCGATAGTTCGAACCGCGGGTGGGTTTGGTCCGGCGGCGTGTCGCAGGGCCGGGTGCGAGTCCGTCGGCCACCATCTCGGCGAGCTTGGCCAGGGCTGTCTCCCGGTTGCGCAGCTGGGAACGCTGTTCGGAAGCCGTGACAACAAGTGCTCCGGCAATCAGGCGGTGTTTCAACCGGTGCATGAGTCTCGCCCGCTGCTCTTCGGACAGCGCCGCCGAGTCGGCAACGTTCCAGGTCAGGGCTACACGGCTGTCCGTGGTGTTGACGTGCTGGCCACCCGGGCCGGACGAACGGGAGAACCGCCACTCAAGTTCGGCTGCGGGGATCGTCAGTGCAGGCGATACCAGTAAGTCCATGGATCCAGCGTCGCACGAATGTGCTGCAGGTCGGTCATGACTATGTGCTCCCTCCGTTGGCTTCCAGGCCCTTATAGACATGGTGGAAGTGCTGTGTGAAGACGAATGTTCCCGAGATTACTCGGTAAGACAAGGGGTTCAAGGGCGTCCCATTACTGTGAATCGAAAAGGTTTTCCGCGATCTGAAAAGGGGAGCTAGGACAGTGGATATCTTCACGGAGGATTTCGACACCATTGTGGTGGGCGCAGGAGTGTCGGGCCTCAGTGCCGCCCGGGCGCTGGCAGCCAGCGGTCAGCGGGTCGTGGTGCTGGAAGCACGCGACCGCATCGGCGGGCGCCTTCATACCGAGCGCCTCGACGGCCGGGTCACAGACCTCGGTGCCTCCTGGATCCACGGGGTCGACGGCGGACCGCTGCACTCGCTGACCCGTTCCTTTGACATGCCGGATGTTGAGTTCACCGTGGGAAGCTACCAGGCCGGCGGACGGCCCATCGCCTACTACGGTCCGGATGGAACACGCCTGCCCGACGGCGCTGTGGAGCGCTTTGTCGCCGACGCAGCACTGGTAGAGGTGCGGCTGGTCAAGGTCATTGAGGCCATGGCACCAGGTGCCAGCTATGCGGAAGCGGCGCGGACCGCGGTCGGAGAGGTGGCGGCAGCGGAAGGCTGGGACGCCGAACGCGCCGAACGCGTTGTGGAGTACCTCGACCACCGCAGCGAGGAGCAGTACGGTGCCGATTCCCGCCTGCTCGACGCACACGGACTCGAGGATGAAGTGATCAGCGGGGATGAGGTGGTCTTTCCCCGGGGCTATGACGAGCTGGCATCCAAACTGGCAGCGGGGATCGATGTGCGGCTTGAACACGCGGTGACCCGCGTCAACCGGATCGGGGCCGCCGGAGTGGAGCGCGGCGTCGTCGTGGAGACGGATCAGGGCGTATTCACCGCGGCCCAGGCAGTAGTCACCGTCCCGATCGGTGTCCTGCAGTCGGACCTGATCACGTTTGATCCGCCGCTGCCAGAGCTGGTCACCGGCGCGATTTCCCGTTTTCGGATGAACGCCTTCGAAAAGGTCTTCCTGCGCTTTGCCGAGCGCTTCTGGGACGCAGACGTGTATGCGATCCGCCGCCAGGGAGAAGCCGCGAAGTGGTGGCATTCCTGGTATGACCTCACGGACCTTCACGGGGAGCCGACGCTGCTGACTTTCGCGGCAGGGGAGTGCGCGCAGGAAATACGGGAGTGGTCTGATGAACGCGTGGTGGACTCGGTCATGGCATCGCTCCGGGACATCTACGGTTCCCGGACGCTCGATCCGGTTCATGCGAGGATCACCGACTGGCAGGGTGATGTTTGGGCGGGCGGGGCATACGCGTACATGATGAAGGGATGCACCGGTGAGGACCACAGCCGGATTGCTACGCCCATCGACGGGGTGCTGCATCTCGCCGGGGAAGTGACCTGGGAGGATGATCCTGCCACCGTCAACGCTGCCCTCTGCTCGGGGCACCGTGCCGCAGAACGGATTCTCGGTGCGGAGATTCCGTACTCATCGCTCTCGACGGAGGGTGTCCTTTAGGGACTGCCGATGACCGCTCCGGGCCGGCACCGCTGCGGTATGTAAGGATGGGGCGGACGGGCACATGAGTGCCCTCCGACGGGGGGACAAATGCGAACGCAGTGGCAAACACGAATGCTGGCCGCCGGAGTTGCGGCAGCCGCCGCTCTGACTGCGGCCTGCGGTTACTCCGGGGATCCGGCGGACGAAAGTGAAGGCGTCACGAACTTTGCTTCCATCATTGAACTGTCGGAGTTCAGCTCAATCGGGGACCTGTACGACGCCGCAGACGCCGCCGTCGGCTGCGGGGAGGGGATAACCGCCGAATCGGTTGAATTCACGTTCGACATCTATACCCCTGAGTACGCGATGTGCACCGACTCGCTTCAGCTAGTGCTGTACCAAAGCTGGACCGACCGCGAGAAAGTCCACGAACGAATAGTGCAGGGTGGGGAGAATTCCCCCGACGGATTCGCTGAAGGAGAGAACTGGCACGCTTTCGAGCTGCCCCGTCCAGAAGCGGCTGACCCGGCCGACGTCCAGTCCCTGGCCGAGGAGCTTGGCGGAGTCTGGGTGCAGATCGGCGGAACGGACTCGTAGGCGGCCTCTCCTGCATACTGCACGTTTCGCGTCGGTACTGCTGTGCGCTGCGGGACTGTGGGAAAGTTGCAGGGGAGGAACAAATGCCGCGCCAGCTCGTCAAGACACACATTGCCCTCATAGGCTGTGTCTGCCTTTGCCTGCTGGGATATCTCTCCTGGTTCGAGTCACAGGCGCAGCAGGCATCCGCACAAACGGCGCGGCTGGACTTTGATTCCCCGGACAGCCTCGCCGTCGTCGTCAACAAAACCCGGCCGCTGGCGGATCCTGCGTATATTCCAGCGGAACTGCACGACGCCGGCGGTGTGCTTTTGCGCCCCGAGGCAGCTGGCGCCTTCGGTCAGTTAAGCGCTGAGGCCGCTGCTGCCGGTGTTGGGATAACGGCTGTCAGCGGTTACCGAACCGCTGCGGACCAGGCGCACATCCATGAGTCGTACTCCGCCAGCTACGGTGCCCCAACTGCGGACGGCATCTCGGCCCGGGCCGGACACAGTGAACACCAGACCGGGTTGGCCGTAGACATTGGCAACGCGGACGGATCCTGTGCGCTGGAGCCCTGCTTTGAAACTACGCCGGCCGGTGCCTGGGCTGCCGCCAACGCCCACAGGTACGGCTTTGTGATCAGGTATCCGGCCGGTGCCACTACGATCACCGGATTCGCCTACGAGCCGTGGCACCTGCGTTTCGTTGGTACGGAACTTGCTGCCGAGCTTCACGAGACCGGCCAAACCCTGGAAGAATTCGCCGGGTTTCCTCCGGCTCCCTCCTACTGAGCCTCACGGGCAGTGCCGGGCCTCAAGCCCACGGGACTGGTCTTTCCCTTGCCCTGGAAACTACCCGTCTGCGGGACAGAGCTTGTTGAGCCGGTACTTCAGCTTTCCTTCGCGGCTCGCATCGCTGAGGGAAGCTGTCTTGTCTATATAGTCCTGGCCGAATTTGCTGAGCAGCAGATCGTCCAGGATACGGACGTGACCAGCAATGAACCGGTATCCCATTCGCTCTGTGAGGGCGTCCCAATCGGCTTCGGTGAGCAGCCTGTTTGCCTCATCCACTGTTGTGATCCCCACTGCGGCCATCAACTCCACCAGCCACTGGTAGTGCTCACGGCGGCTTCGGGGATTTTCAGGAAGTTCGGTGACGAGCATACTGGTGAGTTCCTTCGCCGTGAGTTCTTCGCTTCCATGCACCAGGGTGTTCACCGGGGCCGTCGACTGGCTCTCCCGGCTCATTTCGGTATGAATCGTCACAAACTGATCGTCTGCCAATTCAATCAGCCCGGACGCCAGCGTAAAGGCACGATTAATTGCAGGATTCACGTCGCCTGAGGATTTGTACCTGATGTCGTGCTCGAATTCCGCCCAGGCATGCTGCAGGACGGTTTTCACCTGAACCTCGAATCGCTGTCCAATGTGCTGGCCGCACCCGGCAGGGTAATCATCACCTACCTCGAGGATGAGGTGGTGGGCGGCGTAGCCGATGGTTCCTTCACGGAGATGTACCTCTGATTTGTCCTCATCCTTAATCACGTTGAACTGCCCTGTCAGGGCTGTCACCACACGCGATACGTCGGGTTTGATATGGGTGATGACTCGCATCCCAATGAGGTCGTCCAGGTCGGAGAGCCCGTTCGAGTACTTGGGGAGGCCATTCGGTTTGAGTTTTCCCAGTTTTCCGCGGACTGATTCCACCGATTTCACCCGGCTTTTTATCAGGTGGTAATTCAGGCCGTCGTCTGAAATCCGGGCACCAATCGCCAGCTCGATCGCTCGTCGGGCCGCTTCCAGCTCGCCTTGGCAAGCCGTCAGATCCGCAACGGCAAGGTCAACCATGGTATTAGTGCCGGAATTCATCATTGAACTTCCTCTCAACCGATGGCCTTTGCGGAAAGTTCGAGAATAGAACGAGGGATCCATTCCTGCTACGCCATGGACACACGGAACCGGCAAAAAGAGCCGAAAAGATTCAAGCGAGCCCTGCGGGCGCCCGATTTTCGTTGCCGCCGTTCCGGCGTTCCGCCCCGCCCCAGTGCCCGCCTGCCCAGAGCAACGGCACCGGTTCGGCGATGCAGTGTTTAACCGGGGTTTAACCGGCAGACTTGGCCCGCTGCCCTGTATCCAGTGCCGCCACCACGCCTCCGTCGACCAGCAGATCCACTCCGGTCACAAAGGATGCATCGGCGCTGAGCAGGAACGCCGCCGCGTTGGCGATATCCCCGGGAGTGCCTACCCGCCCGGTTCCCGATCCCTCGATCATTGCCCGCATTTGCGCGCCCGACTCGCTCGACAGCTCCTGCTGGCCCATCGGCGTCGAAATCACCCCCGGGCTGATGCTGTTCACCCGGGCGCCCCGGGCACCCCAGCGCAGGCTGGCCGCCTGGACCCGGACCTGGTTCGCGCGCTTGGCAGCGCTGTAGGCGAAACCCGGATGGTCGATTCCTGTGACAAACGGCAGCCCCAGCAGATCGTCCGCCGGTTTGGCAGCCAGCTCGGCGAGCGCATCAGCCGGGATGTTGCCCCCTGCCATGTAGGCGGACATGGAAGAGACCACCACTCCGGAGCCTCCGGGAGCAATCACCTTCTCGAACTCTTCCAGCACCAGTGCAACGCCATAGAGGTCCACCTTCCAGATCGCCTCTGCCGGTGCCTGGGCAGGGGAGAGGCCTGCGGTGTGGACGACGCCGGTGACCCGGCCCAGCTCCCGGGCAGTGGCCGCGAGCGCCGCAACCGAATTCCGTGACGAGACGTCCACTCCCTGCGAAGCGACGTCGTATCCCTCCGACACCGCGGTATCCACCGCGTGTTCCAACAGGGTTTCGTTGAAGTCGGCGAGCAGGACCTTTCGTCCGGCCCCGCTCCGGCGCAGGACTGCCAGCCCCATACCCCCGGTTCCGATTATTACGAGTACATCCGTTGACATGGCCTGCTCCATTCCCGTTGGGTTCCTTTCCAGTGTTCTCCGGCCGGGGACGGGCGGCAACGGCTCGGAGGCGCGTCCGGCCGCTTCGCGGGATATGGGGAAGGTTCTGGAGATAAAGGTGGGCCCGGATAAACCCTGCTGAGTGGACGTGCCGGCATCAGCGTGCCGGCCTCCTCGAGTTCCACGCGCCTGGCCGGACAACGGACACACTCCACGTACACCACGTGGCCTTGGGAGGTCCGGTGCCTGGAGGTGACTGCCCACCCGTGCTCGCAGCCGAAGTGCGCCGGTGCCTGTATCAGTTGCCGGTTCGGATATGTGTTCATGTCACGAGCATGCTGTAATGCCGTTATGCATCTCAACCCTTACGGCGAGTACGCCGTCCTGTTTGCCGCCTCGCTGGCCAATGACTGGCCGGACTCACGCGGCGGCATAGTCGCCAGGGCCCGCGAGCACGGCATGACGATGGCCTTTCCCCAGGCGCCCGGTGACCATACCGAGGTGCGGACGGTGGTTGACCGGTGGCTGGCGGTAGTCGACGCGACGGACCCGGCCCGGCGGGCCGAACTGCTGAACGAGATGATGAAGGACGCCGCGGCGTACCCGCGGCTGACCGACCATGACCAGGAAGGCTGGCATCTGCACTACCGCGACGGCGGACAGTCGCTGGCCGAAGTCCTGCTGGCGGTCTTCAGCGTCGGGACGGCGCTGCACCTGACCACACGCGGCATGACCCGGCTGCGGCGCTGTGAAGCAGGTGTTGCCCCGGGTGATCCGTGCCGGAACGTGGTTGTGGACATCACCCGCAACGGCCGCCAGCGTTTCTGCTCCGTCCGGTGCGGCAACCGGGCAGCGGTCCGCCGCCACCGGGCAGCACACAGCTAGCCCTGCATGGGGCAGCAGGTCCCCGCGCCGGCACTGCAGTCTGTGCTCGGAAGGCAGAGTGCGGGATTCTGGAAGCTACGAGCTGTTGCACGCTAGGAGCTGCGATGAATGCCATCATGCCGAAGCTGACCTTGAACAACGGTGTAGTCCTGGATGCCGTGGGCTTCGGGGTGTACCGGAACCCGCCTGCCCAAACCACCGTTGCAGTGGAGACCGCGCTGGCCAACGGCTACCGGCTCATCGATACGGCCGCGGCCTACCGCAATGAAACCGAAGTGGGGGCGGCCCTGGCCCAGTCCGGCGTCGACCGCGCAGAACTCTTCATCACCACCAAACTCTGGGTTGACGACTACGGCTACGACTCGGCACTGCGGGCCTTCGACGCCAGCATGGCCCGGCTGGGACTGGACGTGCTGGACCTGTACCTGCTGCACCAGCCCCTGCCGTCGGACTTCGAGGCGACGATTGCTTCCTACCAGGCGCTGCAGACCCTGTACGAGCAGGGGCGGGTCAGGGCCATCGGCGTCAGCAACTTCAGCGTCCGGGAGTTAAGCGAACTGATGGCGGGCACCGACGTCGTCCCTGCCGTGAACCAGATCCAGGTGCACCCCTATTTCAGCGAACCCGCCCTGCGCGCCTTCAACCTCCAGAACGGCATCCTGACCGAGGCCTGGTCTCCCATTGGCGGCGTCACCCGGTACTGGGACCATGGTCCCGGAGCAGGACCGAAGGATCCGCTTCACGACCCGGCAATCGTCGCGATTGCTGCCGCGCATCACAAGACCCCTGCCCAGGTGATTCTGCGGTGGGAGATCCAGCTGGGTATCTGCGTGATTCCCAAATCGGTGACGCCCAAACGGATCGCGGAGAACATTGACCTGTTCGACTTCTCCCTCAGTGCCGCCGAGCTTTCGGACATTAGTGCCCTGGATACAGGAATCCGTTCCGGACCGGATCCGGACACGATCGCGCGCAGCTGAGCTGGGCTGAGCTGAACCCCGCGTCCGTGCCGCAATATGACGACACCGCGGGGCGCGGCTTTGTTAGTGTCGCGGGCATGGAGAACACACAGTTGGCACCGGCGGCAGCCCGCGTCCAGCAGGAACTGGCAGAGCGGGGGTCAGCGGCGCAGGTCATCGTGACGGATGGCTCGGCGCGTACGGCCGTCGAAGCAGCGCAGACCCTTGGCTGCGAGGTCGGTGCGATTGGGAACAGCCTGGTATTTATGGCCGACGGCGCGGCGCTGCTGGTCATTACCAGCGGCGCGCACCGCGTTGATACGGCAGCGCTCGCCGGACGGCTCGGCAAGCAGAAAATCAAGCGGGCTTCGCCGGAAGAGGTCCGGCAGGCAACCGGACAGGTGATTGGAGGAGTGGCTCCCGTCGGCCACCCGGCACCCGTGGAAACCGTTGTAGACCGGGATCTTGGTGCCTATTCGGATGTGTGGGTCGCAGCCGGAACCCCGTACACGGTCTTTCGCACCGATTTGGCGGAGCTGGTCCGAATCACCGCCGGCACGGTGGAACAGGTGGACTGAGCCTCCGGCAGCGCCCGGGCACCTGTTGACGGCGCCGGCGACCGGGCGCAGGGTGGAAGGCAAACTGAAGCGGCGGCAGCTCAGCCCGCCACCCGGCGTCGTGCCTGTGGGCCGGCACTGAAGAGGGGAGTAGACGGATGAAGACGCGTGAGTTGGGGACGGCGGGCCTGAAGGTGTCCGAGCTGGGGCTTGGCTGTATGGGGTTCAGCCAGGGTTACGGGCCGGCGGGAACCAGGGAAGACGCCATCAGCCTGATCCGGACCGCCTTTGACCGGGGCATCCGGCTCTTTGACACTGCGGAAGTCTACGGACCGTTCACCAATGAGGAGCTGGTTGGTGAAGCGGTGGCGCCATTTCGGGACAGGGTGGTTGTCGCCACCAAATTTGGCTTCAAAATCAACCGTGACGGCCGCCAGATTGGACTGGACAGCCGTCCGGAGCACATCCGGGAAGCGGTAGACGGGTCACTGCGGCGGCTTGGAACGGGACATATAGACCTGCTGTACCAGCACCGTGTGGATCCCGAAGTACCCATTGAAGATGTGGCAGGCACGGTTCGGGACCTGATTACCGAGGGCAAGGTGAAGCATTTTGGCCTGTCGGAGGCCTCGGCCGGAACCATCCGCGCCGCCAACGCCGTCCAGCCGGTAACCGCTGTGCAGAGTGAATACTCCCTCTGGTGGCGCGAACCCGAAAAGAAGGTGCTGCCTGCCTGCGGAGAACTGGGTATCGGTTTTGTTCCCTTCAGCCCGCTGGGGCGGGGCTTCCTGACCGGAAAAATCTCCGCCGGGACAGAGTTCGCCCCGGGAGACATGCGCGGGCGGCTGCCACGCTTCACCCCGGAAGCACGAAAAGCCAACCAGGCAGTGGTCGACCTCCTGGATACGCTGGGCCGGACCAAGGACGCGACGCCGGCCCAGATCGCCCTGGCCTGGCTGCTGGCACAGAAGCCGTGGATTGTGCCCATCCCGGGAACTCGGAAACTGGAGCGGCTGGAGGAGAATCTCGGCGCTGCCGGTGTAACCCTGACACCTGAGGACCTCGCGAACCTGGACGACGCCGTCGCCCGCATTCCGATTGAAGGCGCCCGTTACCCTGAAGAACTGGAGAAGACGATCGACCGCTAGCCGGCGGGGCCGGGAGGAAATGCAGCAATGGGGAACCGCGGTGCCGATGCTTACCGGCGTCGGATGGAACGCGCGGCGAGGCTCCGCGCGGCCGGAACTCTCGAGAACGCCGAGCCGGAGGAGTCTGCTGAGGAAGCCGAACTGCGCCGGCGGAAGGAACAGGTTGATCCGGCAGATAAAGCTGAATATCTGATCCGGGATGCAATGATGCGCGGGGAGTTCGACAACCTGAAGTATGCCGGCAAGCCCATTCCCAATCTGGGCGAGGCCAACGATCCCGACTGGTGGGTGAAGGGGCTGCTGCAGCGGGAGAACATCAGCGGCCTGGGGCCTCCGGCACTGCTGCTGAGAGTAGAGGATGAGCAGCTCGACGCCCTCCTGGACAGCAAACCGTCCGAAGCGCTGGTCCGCGAGACCGTGGAGGACTTCAACCGGCGCATTATTGAAGCCCGACGGCAGCTGCTGGGTGGACCACCGGTGATCACCAAACTGCGCGACGTCGACGCGGAGATCCAGCGCTGGCGGAACCGCAGGTCAGACCGGACGCCGGAGGAACCCGCTCCACAGCCGCCGCGCCCCTGGTGGAGGCGGGTCTGGAAACGCCCCCAGTAGGGGAGCCGCGTACGAGGGGGACCGGGCCCGGGATTCCGGCAGACTGGTTCCGCCACGGGAACAGACCGGCAGAAAGGGCACCGCAACATGGGGATCACACGGCTGGAACACGCTTCGCCCGCCGACATTGCACGCCTGTCGGCAGTCCTGGGGGAAGCCTTCGCGGACTACGCCTGGACCCGCTGGACAGTGGACAGCGAGCGCCGGGAAGCGCGGATCAGCGCCATCCAGCGCCTCTACCTGGAACACCTCGGCCTGCCGCACGGGGAGGTATGGGCCGACGAGGTGAGGACCGCCGTCGCGGTCCTGCTTCCGCCGCACCTGGCAGTACTGGATCCGGCGCCCCTGACCGCAGGGCTGCAGGACAAACTGGCGTCCCTGCACGGAGATTCCGCCCGGAACCTGCACTACCCGCTTCCCCAGGCACCGGCAGGAGCCTGGACACTGGCGACCATCGGCGTCGCCCCGGCGGCACAGGGAAACGGGCTGGGCACACAGCTCATGGAGGCCATCCTGGCAGCCTGCCCGGACCGGGCCATTGCCCTGGAAACGTCCGCAGAATCCAACGTGGCGTTCTACCGCCGGTTTGGGTTCGGTGTCTGGGCGGTGTCTGAAATGCCCGACGGCGGTCCGCTGGTGTGGTCCATGCTGCGCGGGCCAGGCGGGTAGACAGGCAGCGTCGGAGAGCCCGCTGCAGCGCCGGGAACGGCAGGGCGGACATCCCGTCCCGACCCTCGACGGCGCTGGCCAGGCTCGGCACACTTAAGTAGGCCGCCCGACCGGAGGGTGCCCGACGGAAGGTTGCCCGTGCTTGGTTTGGAACTGGTGGTGGCCCTGGGCGTGGCGATACTGGCGGCCTCGCTGGGTGCGGAGCGGCTGCGGATTGCTGCTCCGCTGCTGCTGCTGGTCAGCGGTGTGCTTCTGGGATTCGTACCGGCCTTCCGAAAAGTTGAACTGCCCTCTGAGGTGGTCCTTCTGCTCTTCCTGCCGGCCCTGCTTTACTGGGAAAGCCTCACTACGTCCCTCCGTGAAATCCGCAGCAACCTGCGCGGAATCGTCCTGACCGGGACGGGGCTGGTTGTTGTCACCGCTGCCGCTGTTGCGTTCACGGCCCACGCGCTGGGGATGCCCTGGGGCCCGGCCTGGGTCCTCGGCGCCGCACTGGCACCAACAGATGCCACTGCGGTGGCGGCGCTGGCCCGCAGCCTGCCCCACCGGAACGTCACCGTGCTGCGTGCTGAAAGCCTTATTAACGACGGCACAGCGCTGGTGATCTATGCCGTGGCGGTGGGCATCGTAGCCGGAGACGGCGGGTACACGCCGCTGTCCATCACAGGGATCCTCGCGCTGTCCTACGGCGGAGGAATAGTTGCCGGTCTTCTTCTGGCATGGGCAGGCATCTGGGTGCGCAAACGGATCCAGGACCCCATGCTGAGCAACGTCGCCACCTTCATCACGCCATTCGCGGCTTTCCTGCTCGCGGAAGAAACCGGCGGATCGGGTGTGCTCGCCGTCGTCGTCGTGGGCCTGATCATGAGCCAGGCCGGTCCGCGCGTGACGGCGGCACTGGCCCGCCGCCAGTCGCAGGCTTTCTGGTCCTTCTCCACGTATATGCTCAATGCCGCCCTGTTCGTGCTGATTGGGATTGAACTGCACGTTGCAGTGCGGTTGCTCGACGGACCGCAGATCACCGTCGGGCTGGTGGCGGTGGCCGCAGTGTCCGTGGTCCTGGTGCTGGTGCGCATCGCCTTCCTGTTCTCCACGACCTACCTGATCCGGCTGATCGACCGGCGGCCGTCACAGAAGCTGCGCCGGGTCAGCAACCGCTCCCGCATCCTCAGCGGCATGGCAGGCTTCCGCGGTGCGGTGTCCCTCGCAGCAGCGCTGGGTGTCCCGGCCCTGACAGCGGCCGGTACGCCCTTCCCGGACCGGGGTCAGATCATCTTCGTCACGGCGGGGGTGATACTGGTGACGCTGACCGTCCAGGGGCCGCTGCTTCCGGTAATCGTCCGCTGGGCGAAGCTGCCGGAGGACAACCGGCTGGAGGAGGAGCGCCGCCTGGCGGAGATACGCTCCGCCGAGGACGGACTGTCTTCCCTGCCGGAACTCGGAGCGCGACTTGGAACGGACGGCCGGGTGGTGGAACGGCTGGTCCATGAGTACCGGCATCACCTGGAGGTGCTGCGGGCCGACGGCGAAGTCCAGTCAGCGGGCGAGCCGGCACCGGCGCTGGAGCGCTGGCAGCAGGAGACCGAGCTGCGGCTGGCGCTCCTGGACCGCAAGCGCACGGTGATCCTGGCGCTGCGCGACGAACGCACCATTGATGACCGTGTGCTCCGGCTGCTCGAAACCCGGCTTGATGTGGAGGAACTGCGCCTCACGCAGCCGGACCGCGATGAGTGAGGAACCCCGGGGCGCCGGCGCACTCCACGGCCTTCAGTGCGGAACGATGCCCTGCTGCTAACGCGTCGCGGCGCTGACCTCATGCTCGAGCGAGGGATGGTCTGAACACTCGCTCTCGAGGGTCAGGAATGCCAGCACCGGGCTGGCCGAGTACACGATTAGCTCGCCTTCCTGCCCCTTGGCTCCCACACTGTACGGCATATCGGATTCATCACCTTCCGAAGGATCAATCATTGACGTGAGGGTGAATCCGCTGGCCACAAGATAGTCGCGCATCTGGTCCCGTGCTGCACGGGGATCGGCAGGTGCCGGTCCCTCAAGCGCAAGCTGAAGGTCGCGGGCGTTCGGCCCTCCCTTGGATTCCGGGCAGCGATGCGGATAGAAAACCAGGTCAGGCGCCTCAGGATCCCAGGGGGATCCGTCTTCATGAATCCAGCCGCCGGTCTTCGTGGCATCCACGGCCCCGCTGGCCATGGCCATAAACCCGGCGAAAACCTCCGGAGCGGGACGGCCGGACGCTGAGGAAGGGTTCCCGGTACTTTCGGTGGGCGAGGCGGCAGAGTTATCCGGCACAGAAGCTCCTTGGGCGCACGAAGTCAGGGTTAGGACAGCAAACAGCCCGGCACTAGTCAGAGCCCTGAAGCGCAACGAGCTTCCCCGCCACGAACTCAAACGCGCGCCACTTCCTCTTGAAGTATTCATCTGCTGCTTTCTGGTGGGCATCGATAATTGTGTCAACGGTACTCTGGGCCCCGTCCATTGCGTTATTGAACTGTTCCTGCAGCGCATCCGTTTTCTCGAGGGCTATTCCCTGCAAACCGTCGACCAGCGGGTTCAGCGGGTTCCGGAAGGGACTGACGTCCCTCAGGTGCTGTTCCTGCAGCGTGTCCGTGGCGAACATCAGACCCCCCTGGACAGCGTCTGCGGCCCTGTTCACTGACGCCTGGGCGGCGTCGGCGAACGCCGCTGCTCCGTCCTGCACGGAGTCCACGGCCCGTCCCGGAGCGTAATAGACGGCGCTGCCCCGGTCGGCGAGCCGGCCAAGGGCTGCATCGGTTTCTGCTTCCGGGATCAGGCCGATGCGCTCCCCGCTGCCGGAAGAAGCCGCCGCAATGTGGCGAAGGCTCGCCGTGTCCGGATCCAGGTATCCCCGGCCTTTCTCGGTCTCCGTAATACCTGCTCCGACCGTGGATCCTTCCCCGCCGTGGCCTCCGTTGCCGAGGAGTTCCCTACCGTCAACAACGGCCGGCTCCGAACTGAACACCTTTGCGCCCCAGGTCTCTGATGTGGGGGTGACCCGCGGGTCGCCGAAGTTGGACCCGAGTTGCCCGGCCGGAGCCACTTTGTCTGCGCGGCCCAGGGTGGCGTAGACCTCGCCGCTGCGCACCTTCAGGTCAGCGGCGCTTTCTGCTGCCTCAGGGTCAATACCGGCCGAACCATAGAAAACCAGCGAATCGATGGTGTTTTCGGTCTGGCTGAGAGCGTAGGCAGCGGTTGTGGTGCCGTAGGAATGGGCGGTCACGCTGATGAACGGAGGGTTCTCCGCGCCCCGGGTGTAGTAGAAGCCGTCAATGACGGTGGCCAGTTTCGCGCCGCCGGTCCGCGCCTTGTCGGAGAACAGCACTTCGGTGGACGGGGGCATGTCCGGAGCGTCATAGCCAATCCAGGCTAGGACCGCGGGATCGGCTCCCAGCCGCCGCTGTTCGTTGTAGAGGTTTTCAGCTACCCGTACGGCGCCCCCCATGTCCTGGGTGGAGCTGCCCATGCCGGAGATGTTGGCGGTGATGCTGGTGGCCGTATCCATATTTCCGATGGCGACGGCGGCCAGGGGAGGCTCGGCCGGGTCGAAGGAAATCAGGCTGCGGTCCGCAGCCTTGGAGCCTGTCTTCTCAAGGGACTCTTCGATCGCCGCATATGACCGCCGCTGCTCTTCGGTCGCCCGCCAGGCGGGTTTCATCACCAGTGCCAGGACGGCAGTGTTGGCTGCAGCCCGCACGGTGTAGGGCACTCCCTCGGTATTGCCTGCGACGGCGGGCAGGGATTCTGCGAGCGCAGCCTGCTGCTCAGGACTCAGGGAATGCCAGAAGGCGGCCTGGTGCTCTGCGGCCAGACCCACCCGGGGCGGAAGAACCGCCGCTTCCGGATAATCCGCGGCGAACTCCCGGTACCGGCCGGCGTCCATGCCGGCCAGCTGGTTGTAGTACGCCTGGACGTCCTCCGGCGCCGCATCCGGGGACAGCGCCAGCCGGTGCAGGCGCTCGGCTTCGTGGCTGAGCAGGTCGAGCCGGTTCGAGCCATAGTAGGAATTCACGTCCGTGCTGGCTCTTCCCACCGCAGACAGGGCCTTCAGGCATACGTCCCGTGCCTCTTGGTAATCGGAGGCCAGCTTGCTTGCACGGTCCTCGAAATCCCACTGGTAGCGGATCAGGGAATTCGAGAAATCATCGCCGATCCCCGGCACCGGCTCCTCCAAGATGGCGCCCAGCTGACGGTCCGCGGCCGCTATGTCGCTGCGCAGCGAATTCGTTGCGGCCCGTATGGTGTCCACTGCATCCGCGAAGCTCCGGATGGCCGCGGCGACGGAGTCCGTGCTCTCGGCCAGCCCGGTGGCCTGGTGCGCCGGTGCCGCGAGGGCATTGAGGACTAGGTGCTTGTGGGGAGTTTCGTAGAGTCCCTCGAGGGCCTGCCATTTCCCGGCCGTATCCTTGACGGATTCAGCGAAGCCCATTCCGGCCGCAGCCAGCAGCGAGGCTTGGACCCGCAGGGTTCCCGGCGGGGGCAGCTTCTCGAGAGCCGAGAGGTCAACGTTGAGGTATCCCATCTACTGCACCATCCAGCGCCGGGTCCCGCCGCTGAAGCCGGATGCTGCCGGGTAGGACAGTGAGGCGGCCTTGCCTGCCGTGTCTGCCATTTCCCGGTCGCCGTCTACGTAGGCCTGCACACTCTCCCGGGTGCCCTCAACGGCGTTGTTGCAGCGAACCATGATGTCCGTCATGTCATTGGCGATTACCTCGAAGCGCAGCCGGTCGACGGCGTCGGCGAGTTCAGGGCAGTCCGCCAGCGCCGTTTCCAGGGCGTTGAGTGCTTCCAGCGCAGAGTCTTTGGCAGGTTCGCATTCCAGGATCAGGTTTTCGGCGTCGTGCAGCAGGGAAAGTACTCCCTGCACTTGGATGTCCCACTGGTTTGCCCCCATAAGCGAAAACCTAGGGCAGCGGTCAAGGAGTGTCCATGGGGAGAACTGCCCATGTGGACAAACCGGCGGCTCCTGGACTCAGCGCGCTTTTACCACCGGAAGCTCGTCCCAAACGGTGGTGTAACGCGGCGAGGAGAACTTGCGGGACATGGTCCATTCAGGGCGGGCGCTGGGCATCCCGGCCACGCCCAGCCCAATGCTGGCCGATCCGTATTTGTCAGCCACTTTGCCCAGCAGCTCCCCGAGGTTGCGGTGTTCCTGGTCCGGGACGAAGGCGTCAAAGACCGGCTGGGCCCCCGCGTCGGAGAGGCCGCTGAGCATTACCCCCGCCTTGGTGTAGGGGATGCCTTCCACAATCTGGTCTTCGAGCGCCCCCACCGCAGCGCGGGTCAGCACCACCGGATCGGACGTGGGGCTCTGGAGCTTGACCGTGATGGAAGGAAACGACGCCGCTTTGTGGCTGAAGTGCGAAGTCCCGGCATACGCGGTGAGCACGCGTGCCTGCTGGTGTTCCCGCTGCAGGCGGGAAGCCGCCTGCTGGGCGTAGATGCTCATCACCTGCCTCATCTCGGCCGCCGTCGTTACCGGCACCGAGAAACTGCGGGAGAAGATCAGCTGCTGCCGGTCAGCACGTTCTTCTTCCAGCGGCAGGCACGGTGTGCCGTTGAGTTCCAGGACAGTCCGCTGCAGGGTCACGGAGAAGCGGCTGCGAATTACTGCAGGATCGGCTGCCTTGAGGTCGGCGACGGTCCGGATACCCAAGGCCTCGAGCCGCTTGCCCAGTTTGGCTCCTACGCCCCAGAGCCCGGTGACCGGTACCCGGGACATAATCGTCGCCACGGCACCGGGGTCCATGGTGTCCAGGTTGCAGACCCCGCCCAGGTGCCCGTTCTGCTTGGCGATCCGGTTGGCGAACTTGGCCAGCGTCTTGGTGGTGCCGATCCCCACGCATACCGGCAGCCCGGTATGGCGGGCCACTGCGGCGCGGATCCGTGTGCCCTGCGTATCCAGTTCCTGTGCCGTACCGGTCAGGCCCAGGAACGACTCGTCAATGGAGTAGACCTCCTGCCACAGGGCGTACCGGCCCAGCAGCTCCATGACCCGGGAACTCAGGTCGCCATAGAGTTCGTAGTTGCTTGAACGCTGGATCAGGCCGAGGTGCGGCGCGGCTTCAGCCAGCTTGAACCAGGGTTCCCCGGTCTTGATGCCGAGGGCTTTCGCCTCATCAGAGCGCGCCACCACACAACCGTCATTGTTGGAAAGCACGACGACGGGCACGCCTTCCAGCCGCGGGTCGAAAGCGCGCTCGCAGGAGACATAGAAACTGTTGACGTCCACCAGCGCGATCCGGTGCAGTCCTCCTGCGGGGGAGCGGGCCCCGGCGGTGGTACCAGACGGGGGCACCGGACCTTCAGACATGGTGGAGGCAGCGGGTTACGACGCCCCAGATGGTCAGCGCCGCCGGGTCCGGAACGTTCACGTCCGCATAGCCGGGGTTCTCAGCGGACAGAACGATTCCGCGGCCGGTGAGCCGGAGCCGGCGCACGGTTAACTCTCCGTCGAGGACGGCGACAACCACTGACCCGTCACGTGGAGTGAGGGAGCGGTCCACAATCAGTTCGTCTCCGTCGCTGATTCCGGTGCCGGACATGGAGTCCCCGGAGACCCGAACAACGTAGGTGGAAGTGACGTCCCTAATGAGGTGCCGGTTGAGGTCGATCCGCCCGTCGAAATAATCGCGGGACGGGCTGGGAAAGCCGGAGGCGGCATCCGGGTCCGGCTGGGCCTGGGACCGGGAAGAAGTGCCGGGAACATTCCCCGAAAATACGGGCACTGGCCTGCCTCCTCCGCACGGGTTTTAGAACATACTTTCGATTGACTAAGACTAGCACTCCGCGTCCGCGGGGAGGGTAGAGTGCGCTGCTGTGGAAGCCGAAAATGGACCGGCGCCCGGGGCGGGCGACACATTGCGCAGGGTGGCCGCCATGCTGCCCAGTCCGGCGGCGGCCGGAAGGCGCGTGTTCGTCGGGATCGACGGCGTTGACGGCTCGGGCAAAACCACGTTTGCCGATGCGCTCGCGGCCAGCCTCCAGGGCCCCGTAGTCCGCGTTTCGATCGACGGATTCCACCTGCCTCGCCGCGAGCGCTACCGGCAGGGGCGGGATTCGCCGCGCGGTTTCTGGGAAGACTCCTATGACTACGGAGCTTTCCTCCGGCTGGTGGTGGAACCGCTGCGTCCGGGCGGCACGGGCGCCTACAGCTGCTCCAGCCATGACCTGGACTCAGACCTTCCGCTGGCAGGTCCGAAGTTTACGGCCCCCGAACTGGCTACGGTGCTGGTGGACGGGCTCTTCCTGCATCGTCCGGAGCTGGCCGGGGTGTGGGACTGCTCAGTTTTCCTGGATGTGTCGTTGGAGACATCCTGCGGGCGGATGGCGCTGCGCGACGGCTCCGATCCTGATCCGCAGGCGCGGTCAAACCGCCGGTATGTCCTGGGCCAGAAGATCTACCTCTCGACCTGTGATCCGCGCTCTGCCGCGGAAATAGTGGTGGACAACAATGATTACCAGGCCCCGCGGGTCCTCTGGGGCAGCGCGGATGAAATGCCTCCGGCCGGTTAATGGCCCGGTTTCCGTTCGGCTTCCGGGCCTGCGCGCAATGACCGGACGGGGTCAGGGGAGCGGGACAGTTCGGACGGAGCGTGCTGCGGCGATACCGTTAACCGCATGAACGTTGAGGTGCACATCCCGCCCAAGCTGGGCCGGGAGTTGGAAGAGCTGGCCGCGGAACAGGAAGTTCCGGTGGAGACTTTGATCCTCAACGGAGCCCGGCTGCTGCTTGAGCACCGCAACCGCCGCAACCATGTCCAGTCCTAGCTGAGGCATCGCCGGGGTTTTTCCTCCGCACCCTTCCATGCAACCCGTCGGTTGCCTATTGTGGCCGCATGGACGCAGTCTTTCGGGCAATGGCAGATCCGGTCCGCCGAATCCTGCTCGATGAACTCGCGTCCCAGGGCGGCCAGACACTGTACGAGTTGTGTGTCCGCCTGATCACGAACCACGCAGTTGGCATTTCGCGGCAGGGAGTTTCAAAGCATCTGTCGGTTCTGGAAGAAGCCGGGCTGATCAGGGTGGAGGCAGACGGGCGCTTCCGTCGCCACCACCTTTGCCTGGAACCACTGACGTCAGGCGTAGCCGGCTGGATTGCCGGACTGGCCGATGGGCTGCCGCCGCAACCACCCGGACAGAATGAAGCGGAAGGACAAGAGCCATGAAGATTGTGACAGCGAGTATCTTCGTCGATGACCAGGAGAAAGCCCTGGATTTTTATACCCGGGTTCTAGGGTTCGAGAAACGGCAGGACCAGCCGGCGGGCGGCGCGCGCTGGCTGACGGTGGGAAATCCGGGCGAGGAAGGCGGCGTCGAACTGCTGCTGGAACCCAGCTCTCACCCTGCCGTGGCGCCCTTCAAGGAAGCACTGGTGCGTGACGGGATTCCGTACAACTCATTCGGTGTTGACGATGTCCAGAAGGAGTATGAGCGGATGCTGGCGCTCGGCGTCGAATTCTCCCAGCCGCCCGCGTCGATGGGGCCGGTGACAACCGCAGTCTTCTCCGACACCTGCGGAAACCTCCTGCAGATCGCGGCGATGAACCAGGGCTGAACGCGCTCGAGCTGCTTGTGCCGGGTCCCGGATGCCGGGGCTAACGCTGGGAACCGTAACTGGGTTCGCGCAGGGTGGAGCCGCTGATGCGGTGCATGCGCTGGCGGCAAAAGGGGTCATAGACGGCGACGCCGATCCGGCCGGTTGCGGGATCGGTACAGCGGATGCAGGTGCACGGTGCGTTCACGTGCGCGGGACCTTTCTGCTGGAAAACCGGACTTAGCTGGTTCTTCCATTTTTACTCCGCTGCGCGGGTGTCCTCTCGCCGAGGGTGGTGCGGGTCCGGCCGGACGAACGCCGGGAAACGGCGGATGCCCAGACCCAGGTTGAGCGGCGAATACCTGCGTCTTCCCATAGAATCTGCACTGCTTTCGCTGACCAGGTGCAGGTCTCGGCCGCCACGTGTTCGGCGCTGCCTGGGAAACGGATCCAGGCCCAGATGGGAATGGCAGGCATGGAGGTCGTTGCCGGAAAGTGGTCAAAATCAAGTTCTTCGGGGGTTAACCCGATGGGTTCCGCGCGCCTGGCATACCTGGCCGCCAGCCGCGCCGCCGCCTGAGGATCCATGACTTAAGTAGAACATATGTTCGAATGACCATCGGAAGGGTCCCGGCTCTTTCGGCACTGTGATCCCGGACGTGCTTAGGGCACAATGCTGTCCATGTGCGGACGATATGTCATGGCCAGGGCGACGTCAGACCTGGTTTCTGCTTTCTCGGCGGACCAGGTGGTGGGCGAGGACGTTGAACCGTCGTGGAATGTTGCTCCCACCGATGACGTGCGCATCATCACGGAACGGAAAGGCCCCGACGGGAACGTGCGGCGCCTGGCCACAGCGAAGTGGGGACTCGTGCCGGTGTGGGCCAAGGACACGAAGATCGGCGCGCGGCTGATCAATGCCCGCCGGGAGACCATCCTGGAGAAGCCCGCCTTCCGGAAAGCAGCTGTGAAGCGGCGGGCCCTGGTTCCGGCAGACGGTTACTACGAGTGGGAGAAAACCGAGGAGGGAAAGATTCCCACCTACCTGCATCCAACCGTCCCGGACCCCATCGCCTTCGCCGGGCTGTATGAGTTCTGGCCGGACCCGAACCTCCCGGAGGACCACGAGCACAAGTGGCTGCTGAGCGTCACCATCATCACCACCGAGGCCACCGATGAACTGGGGCACATCCATGACCGCACGCCGCTGGTGGTTCCGCCGGACCTTTACTCAGAGTGGCTGGACCCGGGCCTGACCGATGCCGAGGCCATTGCTTCCCTCCTGGACTCCATCCCGGAGCCGGTCCTGAGCCCCCGCGTGGTTTCCAGCGAGGTCAACTCCGTGCGCAACAACGGCCCGCAGCTGATCGAACCGGCCCAGGACAGGTAGTCCGTTACCAGGCGTAGTCTTCCGGCGCCGGGCGGTGGCCCGGGAATATGCCGTCCAGTTTCTCCAGCGTGGCTTTGTCGAGCTCAACCTCGAGCGCCGCGAGCGCGTCATCCAGCTGCCCCTGAACCCTCGGGCCAACTATCGGTGCGCTCACCGCAGGCTGGTGCAGCAGCCAGGCCAGCGCAAGGATTCCCGGTTCAACCTCGATTTCCGCCGCCAGGTCCTCATACGCCTGGATCTGGTCACGGTGCCTGGAGAGCAGATCCTGGACCCGTCCCTCCGCCCGGCGCCCGCCGTCGTCCTGCGCTTTCAGGATGCCGCCCAGCAGTCCGCCCTGGAGCGGGGACCACGGAATGAGTCCCAGCCCGTACTTCTGTGCAGCAGGGATTACTTCCAGTTCCACGGAGCGGTTGACCAGATTGTAAATGCTCTGTTCGGAGATGAGACCGGCGTACTGCCGCCTCCGCGCGCTCTCCTGGGCTTCGGCAATGTGCCAGCCGGCAAAGTTGCTGGACCCGTTATAGATAACTTTTCCCTGGGCTACGGCAGTTTCCATGGCCTGCCAGATCTCGTCCCACGGCGTGTTCCGGTCAATGTGGTGGAACTGGTAAAGGTCCACATAATCCGTCTGCAGCCGTTTGAGGCTGGCATCGAGTGCCTGGCGGATGTTGAGCGCCGAGAGATAGGTCTGGTTCGGTCCGGGCCCCATGGAACCGTAGAGCTTCGTGGCAATCACGGTGGATTCGCGCCGTCCGCCGCCCTGGGCGAACCACCGGCCAATGATCTCCTCGGTCAGGCCTTTGTTCTCCCACCCGTACACGTTTGCCGTGTCGAAGAAGTTGATTCCTGATTCCCGGGCAGAGTCCATGATCGCGTGGGCGTCGCCTTCGGGTGTCTTGGGGCCGAAATTCATGGTGCCCAGGCAAAGCCGGGAGACCTGCAGGCCGGCGCGGCCCAGATGGGTGTACTTCATGCTGTCCTCGGTTTCTTCTGTGAGAGTCCGCTGTGGGGCGGGTGAATCCAGGCGGCCGGTGCACGCAGCCGCTGCAGCCACACGGCCGCCCCGGCCATTCAACACCGCAGCAGCAGCCCGGGGAAGGGGAAACGGACCCCGCGGAGCCGGCAAAGCAGGATAGCCTGAGACCGCATTGTTGGGACGTGCCAGGAGGATAAGTGGCCGAGTCGTACTACCGCTCACTGGGTGAGGGGACTTTTGAATCAACCCGCCATACGCAGGGAGCCTGGAACGAGGACGAACAGCACATGGCGCCCGTCGCCGGCCTGCTGGTCCACTGCCTGGAAGAGGCAGAACCCCGTCCCGGAATGCGGCTGGCCCGGGTCAGCTATGAAATCCTGGGCGTCATCCCGCAGGGAGTCTTTGACGTCACCACGAAGGTCATCCGCGCCGGACGCACCATCGAACTCCTCGAAGCCGAGCTCACCGCAGCCGGCCGCACGGCGGTGCGTGCCACCGCCTGGCGGCTGGCCACCGGGGACACCAGCGAAGTCGCTGCAGTGGAGGACGAGCGCATGCCGGGCCCGGAGGACGCAGAGGGATTTGACGGTATGACTGCCTGGCCCGGTGACTTCATCAACACCCTGGAATTCCGGGCGGTTCCCGGCCTGCGTCCCGGCCGCGGCCAGGTGTGGGTGCGCTCGCCGTTTGAAATGCTCGACGGCGCCGCGACGTCCCCGACAGTGGGCCTGCTGGGCCTGGTCGACGCCGCCAACGGAATTGCCGCCCGGGTACCCCCGGGCGGGGACAGCTGGATGTTCCCCAACGTGGACCTGCAGATCCATCTCCACCGCCGCCCCGAGGGACGCTGGCTGGGCCTGGACACACGGGTGAGCTTCGGCACGGACGGAATCGGGCTCACCTCTTCTGTGCTCCACGACGAGTCCGGTCCGTTTGGCCGCAGCGAGCAGATTCTCACCGTCCGCCCGCTGGGCAGGAACTGATCCAGTGGATGCTGCACGTGCCCTTCAGGTCTACCGCCAGCAGGAGTCCTTCGGCGCCGCCGAGGACCTGCAGCATGCCCTGGATCTGCTGGACGCTGCGCGCCGCGGAACGCTGGGTCCCAGCCTGCGGGTTTACCGCCCGCAGCCCACGGTTGCCTTCGGACAGCGCGACGCGCGCCTTCCCGGTTTCCCGGACGCGGCAGCCGCCTGCCGTGATTTAGGGTTCGAACCCCTGGTCCGCAAAGCCGGAGGGCGGGCAGCTGCCTATCACGGGGGCTGTTTGATCCTGGACCATATTGAACCCGAGCCCAACGCCGTCGCCCATTCCCTGGCACGCTTTGCCGGCTTCGCGGAGCTGCTGGCCGGCGCACTGCAGGACGCCGGAGTTCCGGCAGGCGTCGGGGAGATCCCGGGGGAGTACTGCCCGGGTGAATACAGCGTGCACGGCGGCACCGGTGCCCGGATCAAGCTCGTGGGAACAGCGCAGCGGGTAGTCTCCGGCGCCTGGCTCTTCTCGTCAGTTGTGGTCATCGAGGATTCCGCACCGCTGCGGGAAGTGCTCTCCGCGGTCTACAAGGCGCTGGGGCTGGACTGGGACCCTTCCACGGCCGGAGCGGCAGAGGACCTGCGCCCCGGGCTTCGGGTGTCTGAGGCGGAAGATGCCCTGCTTGCGGCCTACGGCAGGTATGCGCCCCTGGAGCACGGCGATCCCTCCCGGCTGCTGCAGATAGTTGCCGACGGTCCGGGCACGGTCCTTCCAACCACAGCCCAATCCCGTTAGGCTCGGGCAGCGGAAGCAGGCGTTTGGCTTCGCCTTGGAACCCTCAAGCAAAGGATCCGCACATTGCCCAGGAAGACCCTCGAAAACACTGCCCTCCGGCTCAAAGCCATCCTTGAAGTCCTGGCAGCCCAGGACCCCTCAGCCGGTGCAGGGACCGGCAGGGCCGAGGTGCTGCGGCAGGCACTGGAACAGGTGCCGCTGGAAGGCACCGAGGCCGAACTGCTGGCCAGCGGCGTCGCCCGCGGAGAGCGGGCACTGATCACTGCCAGCACCAAGCTCGTCAAGGCCGGCTGGATCCTGAAGGAAGGGCGGGCAGGCTGGAGCATCACCCCCGAGGGGCGCTCGGCACTGACCGAGTTCCCTGACGTGCATCACCTGAATGAAGCGCTGAGCGGGAGCAAGCACTCGGTCACCGCGCTGACCAGTGCGGAAACACAGAGTGAAGCCGTGCTCGAAGCAGCGCTGGTGGAATCCGGTGCCGCGGCCGAACCGGAAGCCCAGGTCCACGGCTCCCACGCGGAGGAGCGCTACGCCGGGCCGTCCTTCCCCCAGCCCGACGCCGTCGCGGTTGCCGGTACATTTGCCGCAGCGCTTGGCGGTGCGGACTGGGATCCTGCAGCGGACACCGTTCAGCTGGGATTCGACCGCAGCGACGAACTTTGGAAACTCACCGTCGACCTGCCGGCGGGGAACTACGAGTACAAGGCGGCGCTGAACCGCACCTGGGCTGAGAACTACGGACAGAACGCCCACTTTGACGGCGCGAACTACCGGCTGGAGCACTCCGGCGGGTCCGTGACTTTCCTCTACGACCATGCAACGCACACAGTGATTACCAAGCCCGACGGTTTCTGAGGCCACGGCACCGGAACCGCCAGGCTCGGTTTCCGGGCCCTCCGGCACCCCGCTACCGGTGCCGCAGGCCCTTCCCTGGGACTATTATCGAGGGCACGGCAACGCGAAGGAGTGCCCATGTTTGAGTACGGCAATGCGTTCAGCGGATTTGCGGTGGATGACGTGGCTTCCGCCCGCCGGTTCTACGGCACCACCCTCCAGCTTCCCTGCACACAGGCCCCGGGACAGCTGCGGCTCGAACTCGCGCCGCACACCCATGTGCTGGTCTATGAGAAGGCAGACCACGCGCCGGCTGCGTACACCGTGCTGAATTTCCCGGTCCGGGACGTCCAGGCAGCAGTACACGAACTCAGCGGCAGGGGAGTGGTCTTCGAGCCCCTGGATGACGCCGGCGGTGACGGGATCTTCCGGCGCGGGGATACGGCCATGGCCTGGTTCCGGGACCCGTCCGGGAACATTCTCTCGATCCTGGAACAGGACTAGCGCGTTTCGTGGCAGGACGGCGCGGTTCCTTTGGTCCGGCGGGCAGGCCCTATCTCCGTGCGCTTGCCGCTGCTGCCGCTGCCGGGTCGGCAGCCGGTGTATATCTCCGGCTTGTGCGCCTGCTCCGCCAGCTTGATAACGGACCGGTGCACCGGCTCCCCGGTGACGCCGTCCTTACCGGACCGGCGCTGCAGGTCACACGCAGCGTCCTCATCCCTGCGCCGGCCGCAGATGTGTGGTCCTTCCTGAACCGGATCGGGCACGGACGCGCCGGCTGGTACGTCTTTGACCGGGTTGGCCTGCCGGACCAGCAACAGGCCGACCGGGCAGCGCCGCAGCTGCGCGAACTGGACATCGGCGACCTGCTGACCACCGCGACCGGACACCGGCTGCGGATCAAGGAGGTCCAGCCCAGTGAGTGGATGCTCTGGGCCGGCGGCGACGGACGCTCCACGTGGCTGTGGCTGCTGCAGCCGGTGCGCCACAACCAGACCCGTCTGGTGGTACGGGCACGGTTTCAGTACGGGCTGCGCCATCCCGGCGCCCTCGCTGCCGTGCCGCTCGACGCCGTTGACCTGGCATCGGTGCGGCGGGCCATGGTGGCCGTCCGTGACCGGGCAGTCATCCGCTCAGCCACCCGTCTGGGGAAGCGCTAGGGCTATCTCTGCAGGACCCGGGCCCTGGGCAGCGGGTCCGCTGGTACGTTGGATGGATGGAAGATCTTCCGGCCGCCCAGCAGCTGCTGGCCGGGCCCCGTGGACGGGAACTCTGCCTTGACCTTGCCCGGTCCCTGGTTGCCGAAGGACAGGTGTTCTCCTGTGGGAGCAGCGCAATGCTGCCCCCGGGGATGTCGCAGGAATCCAGCAGGGTCCTGCAGCTGCTTGAAGCCCTGCCGCACCGGCCCGAGGTAACGGTGGCCCAGGTGCTCCAAAGCCTGGACCGCGTCGTGAAAGGTGCCGCCTACTGGCAGCCGCCGTCGGACACCGCCCGCCTGCTGGCTGAGCCCGTGCCCCGGGACCTGCTCCTGCCGGTGGCCGTCGCCGTTGTACGTTCCGGCCCGGGATGGTGGCGGGACCCCGGTGCAGTTACCCAGTACTACGTCCAGTGGATTGCCAGTACCACTGTTCCCGGCACCGGGCCTCCCATCCTGACCGGCAGCGCTGCCGGACTGCGGCGCTGGCGTGAATCGATTGCTGCCGAGGAGGGCCATACACCCCTGGTCGCCAACTGGACCGGCCGGTGGTGGTCCATCCCGGCGCTCTCGGATGTGCCGGCGACTACGCCGGCGATCCCCGGCAACGGACCGGCCGGACTGGTCATGGTAGAGAACCCGCTGGAATGGACCACGGCCCGGACCTACCCGCTGCAGGCGGCCAAAGGCGCCCGGATCTATGAGATTCGGGATCCGCGCAGCTGGCAGGACCTGGTCACGGCCTATCCGCTGGAAGTCACGCGCTCACGCGGGCAGCTGGGCGGTTAGCTCCGGGGATCCGCAGGCCGACACCTGGCTCTGGGCAATCCCGGACTGGCAGGCGGTGGCAAGGGATTATGACGGCGTGCACCTCAGTGTGGCCGGGTACCTGCTGACAGCCGGCAGTGTGCTGGACGCTGCCGGGATGAAAACGATGCTTGCCGGCTGGGCTCCGGCCGAGACCTGGTGGCTGAATGATGTCCTGGCACCGGCAGGTGAACCCGCCACGTGGACAGCCGTTCCCGGCCGCCACGGCTGGCAGGTCCAGGCAACGGCTGTTCCGTAGCTCATCGAGATAGCAGAAACTGCCCGAATCAGGCGTGAAACGGGCAGTTTCTGTTGTCTCGATGAGGCGGGCGGTGAAGGAGCGTGGTTAGTGGCCCCGGTCGATCCACTCCTGGAGGTGCGGAGCTTCAGCGCCGATCGACGTCGAATCCCCGTGGCCGGTGTTCACCACCGTCTCCGCCGGCAGCGTGAGCAGCCGTTCGCGGATGGAGTCGATGATGGTGCCGAAGTCGCTGTAGGAACGTCCCGTGGCTCCGGGGCCGCCGCTGAAGAGGGTGTCCCCGGAGAAGAGCGTTCCCAGCTCAGGAGCGTAGAAGCACACCGATCCGGGGGAGTGGCCCGGGGTGTGCAGGGTTTCCAGCGTCACGCCTGCGATTTCGAAGGTATCCCCGTCCTCGATGACGTCATCCGGTTCCTCATCGGGGAAGACGGCGTCCCAGAGCATCCGGTCCGCAGCGTGCAGGAATACCGGTGCACTGAAACGGTCCTGTGCAGCGGTTACGGCCCGGATATGGTCGTCGTGGCCGTGCGTCAGAAGGATGCCCATGACCTCGCGGTCGCCTACGGCTTCCTCAATGGCATCCACGTCGTGGGCAGGGTCAATGATGATGACCTGCGCGTCGTCGCCGACGATCCACACGTTGTTGTCCACGTCCCAGGTGCCGCCGTCCAGGCTGAACGTTCCCGAGGTGACTACCTTGTCGATGCGTGCTGCCATCAGAGTTCCACCACCGAGCGCAGGACCTTGCCGTCATGCATCTTGGTGAAGGCTTCCTCTATGTCGCCCAGGCCGATCCGCTCGGAGACGAAGGCATCCAGGTCCAGCCGGCCGAGCTTGTACTGCTCCACCAGCATCGGGAAGTCGCGGGAGGGCAGGCAGTCGCCGTACCAGGAGGACTTCAGCGACCCGCCGCGGCCAAAGACATCAGCCAGCGGCAGCTCAATCTGCATCTCCGGCGTCGGAACGCCCACCAGCACCACACGGCCGGCGAGGTCGCGGGCGTAGAAGGCCTGCTTGTAGGTTTCCGGGCGTCCCACGGCTTCAATGACGACGTCGGCGCCATTGCCCCCGGTGAGGGCGCGGATGGCTTCCACCGGATCCTCTTCGCGGGAGTTGATGCCGTGCGTAGCGCCGTTGGCCAGGGCCAGGTCAACCTTCGCCTGGTCGATGTCCACCGCGATGATCGTGGTGGCCCCGGCCAGCTTGGCACCGGCGATGGCAGCGATGCCCACGCCGCCGCAGCCGATCACGGCTACGGATTCCCCGCGCTTGACTTCGCCGGTGTTGATTGCGGCGCCGATGCCGGCCATTACGCCGCAGCCGAGCAGGCCCACCGCGGCGGGATCGACGTCGTCGTCTACCTTGGTGCACTGCCCGGCGGCAACGAGCGTCTTCTCGGCGAACGCGCCGATGCCCAGTGCGGGGGAGAGCTCCGTGCCGTCTTCCAGCGTCATCTTCTGGGTGGCGTTGTGGGTGTTGAAGCAGTACTGCGGCTGGCCCTTGCGGCAGGCACGGCACTCGCCGCACACGGCACGCCAGTTCAGGATCACGCGGTCTCCGGGCGCTACTTCAGTGACGTCCGGTCCGACGGCGGAAACCACGCCGGTTGCTTCGTGGCCGAGCAGGAACGGGTAGTCGTCGCTGATCCCGCCCTGCTTGTAGTGCAGGTCGGTGTGGCAGACGCCGCAGGTGAGGATGTCTACCAGGGCTTCGCCCGGCCCGGGATCCGGAACCAGGATCGTTTCCAGGGACACCGGTGCATTCTTTTCCTTGACTACTACAGCTTGGACCTTGTGAACCATGGGGGAGGGCTGCCTCTCGGGAGATTTCTCAGGGGCACCTCCGCAAACCGGAGGCACCCCTCCATCCTATGAAGCAGCAGGCGGGGAGTCACTTTTGCGCTGCCGGCCGCTGCCCCGCAGGACTCCCGGTCAGAGGCCCAGGCGGGCCTTCACCTCGGCTGCCGAGGGATTGGTGGCGGTGGAACCGTCCGGGAAGATCACGGTGGGCACGGTCTGGTTGCCGCCGTTGAGGGACTCCACCAGCTCGGCGGTGCCCTCAGTGTTCTCTATGTTCACCTCGGTGTAGCCGATTCCGGCAGAATCCAGCTGGGACTTCAGCCGGCGGCAGTAGCCGCACCAGCTTGTGGAGAACATGGTGATGGTCCCGGCATCGGGAGTAAACGATTCGGCAGTGGCGGTCATGGGAGTTCCTTCACATGGGTTGCTTGGGCTTCTGCTGTCAGGAGAACACCGTCCCGGGCCGGTTTCATTCCCCGGGCCCGTCCGGAGATTCACCGCTCCGGCAACTGGTCAGGCAGACTGATGGCATGTGCGGCAGATACGTTATGGCGCGGGCAGTAGGAGACCTGGTGGCCGAAGCGGAGGCGGAGGCGGACGCGAACCTGGAACTCAGGCAGTCCTGGAACATAGCTCCCACCGCGGATGTACCGGTGGCCCTGGAACGGCTGATTGACGGCAAACCGGTCCGGCAGGTGCATGTGGCCAGGTGGGGACTGGTCCCTTCCTGGGCCAGGGACATTGCGTCCGGCGTGCGTGCCTTTAATGCCCGCAGCGAGACACTCCTGGAGAAGCCCACGTTCCGTGAGGCCGTCCTGGCCCGTCGCTGCGCCGTTCCCATGGACGGGTACTACGAATGGAAAACCGGTCCCGGAAATACCCGCGAACCGTACTTCGTGAGTCGCTCAGATAAAAAGCTCAGCTGGTTTGCCGGACTTTACGAGTGGTGGGCGGACCCGGCTGTGCAGGCGGGTGAGCCGGGCCGCTGGCTGCTCTCCGCCTCCGTCATTACGCTTGCCGCCCCGGATCCGGAGACCAGTGAGCCGGCACTGCGCCCGCTGGCGGAGCTGCACCACCGGATGCCGCTTCCCCTGGCGGGACCGGATCTGGAGCAGTGGCTAGCACCGGGGAACCTGGGGGCCACAGAGGCACTGGCGCTTTTGGGCAGGGTGCTCGGGAATGCCTGGAAAACCGCTGAAGGACTCAGGGTTGAACCGGCGAATCCAGCCGTCGGCAATGTCCGCTGCGACGGTCCCTGGCTGCTGGACCCGGAAACCGGGCCGGGCGGCACAGCCGCGCCGGGGGTAGTGCCGGCGCTGTTCTGACCCGTGCGGTTTCGCCTAAAGGGAATATTTGCCTAGGAACCTGCAGGCTGCTGCTCAAGCGGAGCCGGGGATTCTTCTGCGGCGGGGGCCGGTGCAGCGCCGCCGGGGTTTCCCGGATCCAGCACCTCCAGGGTCACGGTCCCGTCTTCCGCCACGTGCAGGCCCGGATTATGGCAGACCTCCCAGCGGAACCCGTCGGGATCGGTGAAGTAGCCGGAGTATCCGCCCCAGCTCATCTGCATCCCCGGCGCGGCGATGGAACCGCCGGCGGCAGCTGCGTCGTGGAGGATCGCATCGACCTCCGGCGGGGTGGCGACGTTGTGGGCGAGGGTAAACGGGGCCAGGCTGGCTGCACCGGTGGCGCCGGACTCGGCAGCGAGGTGGTCATTGCGGAAGAACGAGAGCAGCAGGCCGTGGCCTACCTGGAAAAACACGACTTCGCCGGGCACATACTGCAGCGGCTCCCAGCCCAGCCGGCGGTAGAAGGCATGGGACACTTCGACATCGCGCACGCCTAGGGTGACGACGCTCAACTGGGGCTGCATAAATGAATCTTGCCACCGAACACCCGGCAAACCCAGAACGTGAACCTACAGGATTTTCGCGCCGTGCCGGACCGGTCTTTCCCGAACGCCGTTGACGCGGCCTGCCGCGGAGGGCTCTCATGGAAGGCGGCAGTGCACGTCCACGGGCGGGGTGAAGGCCGGTCAGGGTCAGCCCGCGCTCTCGCGAGAATGCGACGAGGCCCATGAGCACAGCAATCCCCCCGGACTCCGGTCCTTCGAGGCCCTCCGCGGCCAGCGCAACCCCTGCTCCTCCGGACGGAAGCGGACCGCCGCGGGAAACCGGGCGCAATGCAGGGCCGCCGGCCTGGCTGCGGATCGTGATCCCGGTGCTGCTGATCGTCGTTTGGTTCGGCCTGGGCGGGGTCGGCGGACCGTACTTCGGCAAGATCAGCGAAGTGCAGCAGAATGACCAGGCCTCCTACCTCCCGGCCAGCTCCGCGTCCACGAAGGTCAGTGAACTCCAGTCCGAGTTCACGGACAGCGAGTCGATTCCCGCGGTCGTGCTTTACGTCAACGACGCCGGGCTGACGGACGCGGACCGCACCTTCATCCAGGACCGGGAGAAGGCCTTCGCGGACGCCCCGGGGGTCAGCGGCGGCGTGTCCCCGGCCCAGTTCTCAGAAGACGGAAAGGCTGCGGAGATCTTTGTGCCGGTGACGGATGACGACGCCGCTGCCGACAACGTGGAGAACCTCAGCACCGTGGCCAAGGACGGACTGCCGGACGGGCTCAGCGCGTATGTGACCGGACCGGCCGGACAGCTGGCGGATATCTCCCAGGCGTTCGGCGGCATTGACGGGGCCCTGCTGATCGTTGCCGTGATCGCCGTGCTGGTGATCCTGGTGATTGTCTACCGCTCTCCGCTGCTGCCCATCCTGGTGCTGCTCACCTCCATCCTGGCGCTCTCCGCCGCGATCCTGGCCGTGTACTGGCTGGCCAAAGCCGGTGCAGTAACGCTGAACGGGCAGGTGCAGGGGATCCTTTTCATCCTCGGCATCGGCGCAGCCACGGACTACTCCCTGCTCTATGTCTCCCGTTACCGCGAAGCGCTGCGGGACCATGCGGACCGCTGGGGGGCAACGCGGGCTGCGCTGCGGGGCACGCTGGAACCCGTGACCGCCTCCGCCGGCACCGTGGTGGCGGGGCTGCTGTGCCTGCTGCTCAGTGACCTGAACTCAAACAAGGCCCTTGCACCGGTGGCCTCCCTGGGGATTGTCTGTTCCTATCTGGCCGCCATGACGCTGCTGCCGTCGCTGCTCTTCGTCTTTGGCCGTGCCGCGTTCTGGCCCCGCCGCCCGGCGTTCGGCTCCCCGCACCCGGACCGCGACCACCAGGCGCGGGGTTTTTGGCCCGCGGTGGCCCGCACCGTGCGGAACCACTCCCGGCGCACCTGGCTGATCTGCGCCGTCGTGCTGGCCGCCGCCGCGGTGGCCGTGGTGGACTTCCGTGCTTCCGGCGTGCCGCAGAGTGATTTTGTGCTGGGCCAGACCGAAGCCAAGGAAGGCCAGGCGGCCCTGGGCGAGCATTTCCCCTCCGGGTCCGGCAGCCCGGTGCTGATCGTGGCCCCTGAAACGGAGCTGCAGTCCGTCGCGGACACGGTGCTGGGTACCAGCGGGTTCTCCGACGTCACCGTGGTGGCGCAGGGCACCCCGGCAGGTTCCCTGCCCGTCACCGACGCCGGAGTGCAGGTTCCCCCGATCCCCGGTTCGGAGAACGCTTCCCCCAAGACCGTGGACGGTCAGGTGCTGCTGCAGGCCACCCTGACGGAGAACGCAGACTCGTCGGCAGCGGAGGACACGGTCCGCGAACTACGGGAGAAACTGGCGGATAAGCCGGAGGTCCTGGTGGGCGGCACAACGGCCACGACGGTAGACACCAACGACGCCGCGGAGCACGACCGCAACCTGATCATCCCGGTGGTGCTGGTGGTGATCTTCATCCTGCTGATGCTCCTGCTGCGGGCGGTGCTGGCGCCGTTCCTGCTGATCCTGACCGTCATGCTGTCCTTCGGTGCGACGCTGGGCATCTCCGCGCTGCTGTTCAACTACGTGCTGGACTTCCCGGGGGCGGATCCGGCGGTGCCGCTGTACGGGTTCATCTTCCTGGTGGCGCTGGGCGTGGACTACAACATCTTCCTGATGACCCGTGTGCGGGAGGAGAGCCTTGTCCTGGGCACACGGGACGGGATCGTCCGGGGACTGATGATCACCGGCGGCGTGATCACCTCCGCCGGAATCGTGCTCGCTGCGACCTTCGCGGCGCTGGGGGTAATCCCCGTGCTGTTCCTGGCCCAGCTGGCGTTCATCGTGGCTTTTGGCGTGCTGCTGGACACCCTGGTGGTGCGCTCGCTGCTGGTTCCGGCGCTGTCCTATGACATTGGCCCGCGGATCTGGTGGCCCTCGAAACTGGGCCGGGCCGCCCAGCCGGAAAAGTCCGAAGCACGGTCCCGGTAAACTGGAACCCATGGGAGAAACAGTGGAAACAGACCCGACCACCGAACAGCTTGGGGCCGTACGCACGGCCATTGACGAGATAGACGAAGAAATAGTTGCGCTGATCTGGCGCCGCGAACGCCTGGTCCGGCTGGCGGGTGGACTGAAGGACGACGACGCCCAGGTCCGCGCCCGGGACCGGGTTGAGGAAGTCATCAACCACGTGCGGGACGCCGCCAAGGCTCAGGAGCAGGACTCCACAGTGGTGGAAAAAACCTACCGGGCCATGATCGACGCGTTCATCGACTATGAACTGCGCACCCGGCACGAGGACGAAGTGCAGGCACGGCTGGACGCTTTCAGCCGCAGTTAGCCCGGCTCACCAGCTACCAGGCTGCGGGAGCTGATCCCAGCGGTGCCGCGGGCCGGTCCCACACCATCGAAGGAACCGGTCCGTCAGAGCGAAAGCCCAGCGGAGGCACCAGCCGCTCGCCCGGCCCCCACCAGGTCTGTTCCGCAGTCCGGGGCAGGGAAGGCGGCGCCGGATCGGGCGGTGACTCCCAGCGCGGAGGCACCGGCCCGCGGGCGTCCGCGGCCCGCTGCAGTTCCACCGCGGTCCGGGCCAGGGAAAGCCGCGCGGCATTGACCTCACCGTCCAGCCGGCGGGTCCAGGCCCGGACGGCGGCCGCAGCGGCCAGGTATCCGGTGGCGTGGTCCAGCGCCTGGACAGGCAGCGGCAGCGGTGCATCCGCTGCAGCCCACGCCATACCGGCGTCGGCAATTCCCGACGCTGTCTGTACCAGCGAATCAAACCCGCGGCGGCCGCGCCAAGGCCCGGTCCATCCCCAGGCATTGAGCGCCACAGTCACGACGCCGGGGCGCAGCTGCTGGAGACGGTGTTCGTCCAGTCCCAGTCCGGCAAGGGCGCCGGGACGGTAGCCGTGTACCACCAGGTCTGCCGTGGAGACCAGTTCGCGTACCTTCGCCGTGCCGTCGGGCGTGCGCAGGTCCAGACGGGTGCAGCTCTTGCCCACCGTCATTTCAGCTTCCAGCGCCGGTTCCTGCCAGCCCGGCGGATCAATGCGGAGGACCCTTGCTCCAAACCCGGCAAGGAAACGGGTAGCCACCGGGCCGGCGATGACGCGGGTGAGGTCCAGTACCCGGACGCCGTCCAGCGGCCGTTCAGGGGTCCCGGAGGTTTCCGCGGGGAGCCGGGCCGCGCGCCGGGACCAGCCAATCAGGGGTTCGGCCCGGACGGCCTGTCCCTGCGGGTGCAGCTGCCATTGTTCCGCTGTCCGCAGCTGCGCCGCACAGCCGCCGGCGTCCACCACAGCTTCTTCCAGCTCCCCGCCTTTCCACGCCCTGACTGCCACGGCCGCTGTCTCAGGGCCGGTATCTGCGGGCAGGCCCAGAACGGCGAGCGCAGCCCGGCGGTGGTGCGGGGCGTTGGTATGCAGGCGTATCCAGCCGTCAGTACACGGGTAGTCCCGGGAAAGCGGGTCCCAGGGCGGCGGAATCTCCCAGCCGGCAGGCCGGAAGGAGCCGCCAAACCAGGCACGGGCAAGATCCGGATCGGCTTCAGCCTGCACCGGGGCTCCGGAGAGCCGGGACGCAAGTTCCGCAACCGCGCTGCCCGCAGCAGCAATGGAAGCGGCCGCGAAGGAGCGCACGGGGTAGCACGACTCCATGCGGCAGCTCCCCTCGGGTCCGGATTCCTGTTGCAGTAGGCTACGTCACGGAACGGAGCCCGGACAGGGCCAAGGCCGCAGAAAAACCAGGCATGAAAGGCACGATCGTTGAACACCCCCGGCACGGCAGGCAGCCCCAACTGGAAAGCGGTGGCCGCCGCGCTCGCAGATTCCCGCAGGCTGGAGGTGTATGGACGGGTTATTGCCGCTGCCGGGCAGGGCGAACCGCTCTCCGTCCGGGAACTGGACCGTGCCGGAAGCAAATCCCTGGCCGCGCTCCTCAAGGCCGGCCTGGTCCGGGAAGGGGAGGACGGTCTGCACCCGGTTCCGGAGGTCTTTTCCCGCCTGCTCGCCGCAGACCGGGCACCCCGGGATGAGTCCCCGCTGCGGCACCTGGGTCCCGGGAGCTCCGGCAGCCTTCCATCCAAACGGGCCGACCGCCTTGAAGTCCTGCACTATCTGGCCGGTGAGGTCTTTTCCCGGCACGGGGTACTGGACGCCGGTGCCGGGGATCCCGCCGCCAGTCCTGCCCGGTTGACGGAAGCCGAGGTCACCGTCCGGCTGGCTTCCTTCACCCAGGACCCGGCGATGTTCCGGCGGGCGATGGTGGATGAAGGAATCGTGCAGCGCAGCCCGGACGGTTCCAGCTACTGGCTCAGCAGGCCGCGCCCGGCCCCCGGCATGGAGTTTGCCGGCTGAGGAGCAGTTTTCCCGTGCCGGCGCTACGACGTTCCCTCTTCGAGGATGGACACGATTGAGAAGAGCGTAAAGCAGACAGCTCCGAGTCCAACCAGTACGTGCGCTCCGACAAAGAACGCCGGATCTGTGCCTGCGGCTTCAAAGAGGAAAGCGGCGAAGAACAAGCAGGTGAGAGCCGTTCCGATGGGCATGAGCGGGATGCGGTTGGCCAGGGCAAACGTGCGGCGCCAGACGAGCGCGAGCAGCAGCACTTTTGACAGGATGCTGAAGCAGATCAGCCCCAGGCCGAGCAGCACGCATCCCGGGGCCAGCCGGTAGGACTCGTCCGAGCTGAACAGTACGAAGATCCCGAGCAAGAGGTTGGCTGTGCCCGCGGCAGCGACGAGCCAGGCCCAGGCGAAACGCTCACCGTCGCTGAAGACGTTGCGTACCTGGCGCACAATGCTGGCCACCAGGGCGATGAGCGACGTGCAGATCGCTGAGAGGCCGAGCAGGACGTGACCGGCTACGAACCCGGGAGCGTCTCCGCGCAGCAGCAGGCCGGTTGCGAGGGAGAAACCGGTGACCGCGGCCGCAGCCGGTACTGCGATCAGCACGGCGCCGGCAGCCCGGGAATGCGCACCTTCCGGAGGGCCGCCCAAAGGCTCGAGAAGCTGTGCCGACTGGATCAGCGTGAATTTCGTGGACGCGGCCGCCACCGTGCTTACGCACGCTGCGACCAGGCCGACGCCGATGACCACGAAGCCTGCGGTGAGGTTCTGCGGGGTGTTGCCCCGATTGGCCAGGATGATGCCCCAGACGACGGCTGCGGCAGCAGCCACGTAGCCGGTGAGCGGCAGGGCGATACTCCAGCCGCGCCCGTAGCGGCCGATGAGCTGCCGGATGATGGTGGCCGCCGTAGTGAACAGCGCATAACAGATGGCGGTCAGTCCCACGTTGACGTGTCCGGCAACAAAATGACCGGGATCGCCGGGCCCGGCAAGGATGTACAGCCCGTAGGACAGGCAGAGCGCTCCCATCAGGAGGGGTATGGCGCGAAAGATGACGCTCATCGTCCAGTTCATGGTGTGCTCCGGAAGGACTCAGGGATCCTGTGCGCCGGCGCTCTGGCCGGTCCGCGGTTTAGTGCAAGTCTGCGCCCGGCCCACCCGCGGAACAATGCCCACATGGCGGGGCGCAGATCCCGGCAACGGAACTTCACACCCGCCGCCGCGGCGCCTGCCCTTCCCGGTGCGGCCGCTCCCATCGGCCGCTGCGGACCGTTGACTTGGCCGGACGGCGGGCGTCGAATGGGTAGTGGGTTTTGGTTCCAGACCATCCATGGATGACTTCCCTAGGAGGCGTCATTGGCCGCTCGATTCACTGCCCACGGAGCCGAAGCCATCCATCCGGTGGCCCGGACCGCCACAGACCTGGGGTCACCGGCGTCGACCTCCCAGACGGTACCCGCGCCCGCATCCCCGGCACCGCCGCCCGGGCACGGGCCGGGAGCCCCGGCACCGCATAGCCGCCGCCAGCTGGCGCTGGTCTTCAGCGGACTGATCATGGCAGTGCTGATCTCAGCGTTGGACCAGACAATCGTCTCCACTGCACTGCCCACGATCGTGGGCGACCTGCGCGGACTCGAGCACCTGTCCTGGGTTATTACCGCCTACCTGCTGACGTCCACCATCGGGCTGCCTATTTACGGCAAGCTCGGTGACCTGCTGGGACGCAAGAACATCTTCATCTTTGCGATTGCGGTCTTCCTGCTGGGATCAGCGCTATCGGGCCAGGCCCACAGTATGGGCGAGCTGATTGCCTACCGGGCGCTGCAGGGCGTTGGCGGCGGCGGGCTGATCATCGGCGCGCAGGCGATCATCGGGGACATCGTTTCGGCACGCGACCGCGGCAAGTACATGGGGCTGATCGGCGCAGCCTTCGGAGTTGCTTCCGTCAGCGGACCCCTGCTGGGCGGCTACCTGACTGAATACTGGTCCTGGCGCTGGGTGTTCTACATCAACCTGCCGCTCGGGGCGATTGCCCTGGCACTGATCATCACCTCCCTGCACCTGCCCAAGCGCAGCGCTGCCGGAATCAAACTGGACTATCCCGGCGCCATCCTGCTTGCGTTTGCGAGCGCAGCACTGGTGGGCATCACCAGCTGGGGCGGAACCACGTATGCCTGGACGTCCCCGACCATCCTTGGGCTTGGTGCGGCAGCCCTGGTGGCCATCGCGGTGTTCATTCCCGTGGAGCTGCGGGCACCGGAACCAATCCTTCCGCTGCGGCTGTTCAGGATCCGCAACTTTGTTGTCTGCTCACTGGTGGGGCTCGCCGTCGGGCTGGCGATGTTCGGCAGCATTTCCTACCTGCCGACTTTCCTGCAGATGGTCAACGGTGCCAGCGCCACCGACTCGGGGCTGATGATGCTGCCCATGACCGCAGGGCTGCTGCTCAGCTCCATCGGAACCGGACAGCTCATTTCCCGCACCGGCAGGTACAAGATCTATCCGATCCTGGGGTCGCTGGTGATGATCCTGGGGCTGCTGCTGCTCTCGCGCATCTCCGCAGAAACTCCGTACTTGTTCACGGCGCTGGGCATGTTCGTACTCGGCCTGGGAATCGGGGCGCTGATGCAGAACGTCGTGCTGATCGTGCAGAACAGTGTTCCGCCCCAAAACATGGGCACAGGGGTCTCCTCGGCGAACTACTTCCGGCAAATAGGCGGAACGCTTGGAATCGCGGTCTACGGCTCGGTGTTTATCTCCCGGCTCAACGACCAGGTGGCCAATGCCCCTGAAGCCGTGCGCGGGGTGACCAGCCAGGGGGTGAACTCCATTAGCCCGTCCCAGCTCAAGGCGCTGCCGGCTCCGGCACGAGACTTCATTGCCGACGCGTTTGGCACCGCGCTTCCCCCGATCTTCCTGCTCGGAATCCCGGCGCTGGGCGCGGCCTTCGTGCTGACGCTCTTTATTCGAGAGATACCGCTGGCGAAGACAGCCAACGTTCAGCTGGAAGGCGAGGCGCAGCGCTGATGGCCTCAGGTGCACATGCGGCAGTCCCGGCAGTCCCGGACGCTGCAGCGAGCGCGCAGGACGACGGCGCGCGGCGCGGGCGGGTGCTGGTATTCACCGGGCTGGTCCTCTCCGTCCTGCTGGCGGCGCTGGACCAGACCATCGTCGCCACGGCCCTGCCCACCATCGTGGGAGACCTGAACGGGCTGGAACATCTGTCCTGGGTAGTGACCGCCTACATCCTGGCCGCGACCATCGGCCTGCCCATTTACGGCAAGCTTGGAGACCTCTTTGGCCGCAAGAACATCTTCATCTTCGCCATTGCAGTTTTCCTCCTCGGATCCGTCCTCTCCGGCCTGTCGCAGAGTATGGGCCAGCTGATTGCCTTCCGGGCAATCCAGGGCATCGGCGGCGGCGGCCTGATGATCGGAGCGCAGGCGATCATCGGTGACCTGGTCTCACCGCGCGAACGCGGACGCTACATGGGGCTGATCGGAGCTTCCTTCGGCCTGGCGTCCGTCGGCGGGCCGCTGCTGGGCGGCTGGATCACTGACTCGTGGTCCTGGCGCTGGGTGTTCTACATCAACGTGCCCATCGGAGCTGCCGCGCTCGCCGTCGTCATTACCTCCCTGCACCTGCCCAAGGTGGCCACGTCCCGGCCGCGGCTGGACTATGCCGGTGCCGGGCTGCTTGCCGTTGCCTCAACGGCCCTGATCCTGGTGACCAGCTGGGGAGGAACCACCTATGACTGGGGAAGCCCGCAGATCCTCGGCCTGTCCGCGGCTGCCCTCCTGGCCGGAGCGGCGTTTGTCTGGGCGGAACGCCGCGCGAGTGAACCCATTCTGCCGCTGGGCCTGTTCCGGCTGCGGAATTTCCTGATCCCGGTGCTGGCGGGCATCGCCGTCGGAATAGCGATGTTCTCCACCATTTCCTACCTGCCCACGTTCCTGCAGATGGTCAACGGGGCCAGCGCCACCGAATCGGGTCTGATGATGCTGCCGATGATGGCCGGCCTGCTGCTGACTTCCATAGGGACAGGGCAGCTGATCGCCCGCACCGGACGGTACAAGGTCTATCCCGTTGCCGGCTGCGCCATGGTCATTACCGGACTGGTACTGCTCTCCCGGATCTCCCAGGAGACCCCGTACTGGTTCACGGCAATCGGGATGGCGGTGCTGGGCCTGGGCATCGGCGCGCTGCTGCAGAACCTGGTGCTGATCGTGCAGAACAGCGTGCCGCCCAAGAACATGGGCACCGCCATCTCCGCCGCGAACTATTTCCGCCAGATCGGCGCTTCCTTCGGAATTGCTGCCTTCGGATCCATCTTCATCCAGCGCCTGACCGACCAGCTTGCCGAAGCCCCCGCCGGCACCGCGGGGACGCTGCCGGCGGAAGGCATCAATTCGCTCACGCCGGCGGTCCTGCAGGCCCTGCCCGGCCCGGTGCAGCAGGAAATCGGTGCGGCCTTTGGCACGGCACTGCCGCCAATCTTCCTGCTCAGCATCCCGCTGGTGGCAGCAGGGGGTGTGCTGTGCCTGTTCATCCGCGAGGTTCCGCTCTCGACGCAGTCCCGGGTGGAGGCGGCGGCTGAGTAAACCAGAACTCCCACCGGCTTCCTAGGGGGCACCGTGCCGATTGTCAGAGAGCAGTCGTACACTGGAGATTCGAATATATGTTCGAATCAGGTTTTGCCTGAACCGATGTATGAAAAGGATGCATGAAAAGGATGCACGCATCGGTTCCGGGCACCGGCCGGATACCAATTTCAGGCACAGCGAGGGGCAGCCATGGGACTTTTCAGTGAAGCGGTAGAGGTGGTGTGCTCACCCGCAGGCATACCGCTGCGCCTTGTCTGGCAGGGAAGGACGTACAAGGTCGCAGCTAATCCCGTGCGCTGGTACGAACGGCGCAGCTGGTGGGACGAAGAACCCCGGGCAGAACGCGGACACGGCCCCGGGCTGGTGGATTCGGAGATCTGGCGGGTCCAGGCCCGCCTGAGCCCGCGATCGCCGCTGCGCACGCTGGACATTTCCCGGCAGGCTGCCTCAAACACCTGGCGGCTGATCCGGATTCATGATGCCCTCCGGGAAAGCGCTTAGTGCCGTGTCATGAGTACCGTGCCATGAGTTTTACCCATCTCCACGCCGCCACGGCATTTTCCGCCCACTACGGCACCTCCTGGCCCGAAGAGCTGGCCCAGGCCGCCGCAGCGGACGGCGCCGATGCGCTCGCCTGCACCGACCGCGACGGCCTGTACGGCACGGTCAAGCACCTGCGTGCCTGCATGGACGCCGGCATAGACCCGATTATCGGCGTGGACCTGGCAATCCTGGACGGGGAAGGCAGAGACGCGGAAGTGACCGGACGCGCGGTCATCCTTGCCCATGGGCATAACGGGGGAGCGGGCTATCACGCGCTCTGCCGGCTCATCTCAGATGCCCATGCGGGAACCTCGCCCTCCCGGGGACGTGCAGGGCGTCCGCCCGGCGTCACCCTGGAGCAGCTTGCCGCCCGGGTGCCGGGCAGGGACGGGGAGCCGGTACTGAGTGTGCTGGTAGGCCCGCACACCGACGTCGGACGCGCCATGCGCAGCCGCAGCTACGCCGTCGCCCGTACCCTGTTCCGGCGCTGGCTGGGAGTTATGCCGCGTGCGGCGCTCGCCGTGGAGGTGGTCACGCACCTCAGCGCCCCGGGCACCAACCTGAGCCTGGCCCATGCCGTGCGGATGTACCGGCTGGCAGACGAAATGAACATTCCCGCCGTACTGACCAACGCGGTGCGCTACGTGGATGAAGACGGCGCCGCCACCGCGGACGTGCTCGACGCCGCCCGGGCCCTGACGTCCATGGCGCAGCTGCAGGACCTGCAGCCCAACGGGCAGGGCTGGCTGAAGCCGGGAAAGCAGATGGCCGCGCTTGCAGCAGAGATCAGCGGGGAAGCAGGCTACGGGAGGTCCGGGGCAGCAAAGCTGCTGGCCGGAACCGAGGCGCTCGCCGATGCCTGCCGGATCGACCCGGCCGCAGACATGGGATGGAAGCAGCCAGTGGTCCCGGAAGCCGGGGTCATAGGGATCGACACGGAACCGGTGCTGGAACTGCGCGGACGCTGCGAAGCCGGGATTGGCAGGCGCTTCGGGCACCTGGGCGGTGCAGCGGAAGCCGCAATGCGCAACCGGCTGGAACATGAGCTGGGGATTATCGAGCGGCTGGGCTTCGCTGCCTACTTCCTCACTGTCGCGGAAGTCTCCACCATGATCCGGGACATGGGAGTGCGCGCGGCGGCACGTGGATCAGGGGCGTCCTCGCTGGTGAACTACCTGCTGGGCATCAGCCACGTGAACCCACTGGCACACGACCTCATCTTTGAACGCTTCCTCTCCCGGGACCGCTCCACGCTGCCGGACATCGACATTGACGTTGAAAGCGCCGAACGGCACAACGTGTACCACCGCATCTTTGAACGCTTCGGCGCCCAGCGGGTCACCCTCATGAGCATGCAGAACGGTTACCGGGCGCGCGGAGCGGTGCGCGACGCCGGCCTGGCCCTGGGATTGCCCGATGAGGAGGTCGGCGCCGTGGCCAAGGCGCTGTGGCGCTTCTCGGCGAGCCATTTCCGTGAGGCGCTCGCCGAGAAACCCGAACTGCGCGGCGTTGCCGAAGCCGTGCAGCAGAACCGTCAGCTGGACCTGCTGGTGGACCTCACCGAACGGCTGGACCGGCTGCCCCGGCATATTTCGATGCATCCGTGCGGGGTAATCCTGGGGGACACCTCCCTGCTGGACCGCACGCCCGTGCAGCCCAGCGGCCTGGGCCTGCCAATGTCCCAGTTCGACAAGCACGACATGGATCCCATGGGCATGCTCAAGCTGGACGTGCTGGGCGTGCGGATGCAGTCCGCCATGGCTTTCGCCCTGAATGAGGTGGTCCGGGTCCATTCCGGCGGCGACGACGTCGCCCGGGCAGGCGGACACGTCCAGGAACCCGAAGCGCGCCCGGAGTGGATAGCCGAAGACGGGCGGATCGACTTGGATGCCGTCCCGCTGGATGACGAACCCACCTTTGAGCTGATCCGCAGCACCCACACGCTGGGCTGCTTCCAGATCGAGTCACCGGGGCAGCGCGAGCTGGTGGGCAAGATGGCACCGCGGGACTTCAACGACCTGATCATCGATATTTCCCTCTTCCGGCCCGGGCCGATGAAATCGGACATGGTTCGGCCCTTCCTGGAACACCGCCACGGCTGGGCCCCGGCGGTCTACCCGCACGAATCGCTGCGCCCGGTGCTGGCCGAGACCCACGGGGTGACGGTCTTCCATGAGCAGGTGCTGCGGACCTTCGACGTGTTCACCGGCTGCGGGCTGGCAAAGGCCGATGAGCTGCGCCGGCTGCTGGGCAACCCTGCTGCCGAACAGGGAGTAGAGGACTTCTTCCGGCAGGCAGCGGAAAAGCGCGGCTACGACCCGCAGACCATCGACAACGTCTGGGGCACGCTGAAAGCCTTCGGCAGCTTCGGTTTCTGCAAGGCCCACGGCGCTGCCTTCGCCGTACCCACCTACCAGTCAGCCTGGCTGAAGGCACACCATCCCGAAGCGTTCCTCGCCGGGATCTTCGAACATGATCCCGGCATGTACCCCCGCCGTCTGCTGGTGGCCGAAGCCCGCAGGATGGGCATTCCCATCCTGCCGCTGGACATCAACCGCAGCGGTGAGCAATACCGGGTGGAGCGGATCCCTGCTGTTCCGGCAGGTCCGGGCCAAGAGGCGCGACCGCCGCGGCTGGGCATCCGGCTCAGCTTTGCCGGCATTTACGGGCTCTCAGCGGCTGAAGTCCGCCGCATCGCCGCCGGACAGCCTTTTGACTCCCTGGCTGACCTGCGCGCCAGGGCCAGGCTCTCCAAGCCCTCGCTCCAGCGGCTGGCCCAGCTGGGTGCCTTCGATTCACTGTCCAGGGAGACCGGCTCCCGCGGCAGCCGTGCCGATCTGCTGCAGCACCTGGCTGAGGCCGCGGGCAAAACCGGGACCCGGAAATACGATCCGATCCCGGGCCAGCTGGCACTTCCGCTCGGAGACACGGAACTGGCCAACCTTGTGCCCCAGCTGCCTGAACCCACGCTGCCCGAACGGGTCCGCACCGAACTGGACCTGCTCGCCGTCGACGTCAGTGCACACCTGGTGGACAGCTATGAACCGCTGCTCGCCACCCTGGGCGTCACTAAAGCAGAATCACTGCTGCAGCTACGCAACGGATCAGAAGTGCTGGTAGCCGGCATTCGGGTAGCAACACAGACTCCGCCAATGCGGGGCGGCCGCCGGGTTGTGTTTATCAGCCTCGACGACGGAACCGGCTGCGTGGACTGCACCTTCTTCACCGAAGCCCAGGAAAAAACCGGCCCGCTGCTCTTCGGCACCGAACTGATGCTGATCCGCGGACTCACCCGGCGTACCGGCCCGCGGGGCATGAGCCTGCAGGCCCTCCAGGCCTGGGACCTCACGGACACTGCGTCCCTGCCGCTGCCCCGACCCCTGCCGCGGAGTGCAGGACAAGGTTCACAGAAGCAGCACCCGCGGGCTGCGCGGCCGGTTGGTCGGGCTGAAGAACAGCGGATAACATCGTAAGGGCGCGCACCATAGCTGCATGGGCAAACCCGTGCTCAAGCGCCAGTACAAACGAATCAAGGAGACAACGTGTCAGTGCCGGAACAGTTCACCCTCATCGTCGACGGCGAAGAGACCACGGTGGATACTGGCACCACCGGTGCTCAGCTCTTTTTTGAGCGGCGCGAGGTCGTTGTCATGCGGGTTGACGGAGTCCTGAAGGACCTCGACACCCCGCTGGCTCCCGGCCAGAGCATTGAAGCCGTGACCATCGATTCCGAAGACGGCCTGAATGTGCTCCGCCACTCGACCGCCCACGTGATGGCCCAGGCCGTGCAGCAGCTGCGCCCGGACGCCAAGCTGGGCATCGGCCCGTACATCAAGGACGGTTTCTACTTCGACTTCGACGTCGCTGAGCCCTTCACACCCGAGGACCTGAAGACCCTCGAGAAGATGATGCAGAAGATCGTCAACTCGAACCAGAAGTTTGCCCGCCGCGTGGTCAGCGAAGAAGAAGCCCGCGAGGCAATGGCAAATGAGCCGTACAAGCTCGAACTGCTCGGCAAGAAGGACGGGGCCGACGAAGCAGGTGAAGGCGCGAACATCGAGGTCGGCGCCGGCGAGATCACCATCTACGACAACGTGGACCGCAAGTCCGGCGATGTTATCTGGTGCGACCTGTGCCGCGGCCCGCACCTGCCGAACACAAAGCTGATCTCGAATGCCTTCGCACTGACCCGTTCGGCTGCCGCCTACTGGCTGGGCAACCAGGCGAACCAGCAGCTGCAGCGCATCTACGGCACCGCCTGGCCCACCAAGGACGCCCTCAAGGCGTACCAGGAGCGCCTGGCCGAGGCCGAGCGCCGCGACCACCGCAAGCTCGGCACCGAACTGGACCTGTTCTCCTTCCCGGACGAGCTCGGCTCCGGCCTGCCGGTGTTCCACCCCAAGGGCGGCATCATCCGCAAGGCCATGGAGGACTACTCCCGCCAGCGCCACACGGAAGCCGGCTACGAGTTCGTCTACACACCGCACATCACCAAGGGCCACCTGTACGAGGTTTCCGGCCACCTGGACTGGTACCGCGACGGCATGTTCCCTCCCATGCACGTGGATGAGGTGACTGATCCCGAGACCGGCGAGGTCACCAAGCCCGGCCAGGACTACTACCTGAAGCCGATGAACTGCCCCATGCACAACCTGATCTTCCGCTCCCGCGGACGGTCCTACCGTGAACTGCCGCTGCGGCTGTTCGAATTCGGTTCGGTCTACCGCTACGAGAAGTCCGGCGTCATCCACGGCCTGACGCGCGTGCGCGGCATGACCCAGGACGACGCCCACATCTACTGCACCCGCGAGCAGATGAAGGACGAGCTGACCAACACGCTGAACTTCGTGCTGGACCTGCTCAAGGACTACGGCCTGGATGACTTCTACCTGGAACTCTCCACCAAGGATCCGGAAAAGTACGTTGGTTCCGACGAGGTGTGGGAAGAAGCAACCCGCACCCTCGCCGAGGTTGCCGAAGCATCCGGCCTGGACCTCGTTCCGGATCCCGGGGGAGCAGCGTTCTACGGTCCGAAGATCTCCGTGCAGGCACGTGACGCCATTGGCCGCACCTGGCAGATGTCCACGATCCAGCTGGACTTCAACCTGCCCGAGCGTTTCGAACTCGAATACCAGGCTGCCGACGGCACCCGCCAGCGCCCGGTCATGATCCACCGTGCCCTCTTCGGCTCGGTTGAGCGTTTCATGGCTGTGCTGACCGAGCATTACGCCGGCGCTTTCCCTGCCTGGCTGGCTCCCGTCCAGGTAGTGGGCATCCCCGTCGCCGAGGCGTTCAACGATTACATGTACGACGTCGTCGACAAGCTCAAGGCCGCGGGCATCCGTGCCGAGGTTGACGCGGGAACCGACCGCTTCCCGAAGAAGATCCGCACCGCCTCGAAGGAAAAGATCCCCTTCGTCCTGATCGCCGGCGGCGAGGATGCAGAGGCAGGAGCGGTCTCCTTCCGCTTCCGTGACGGCAGCCAGGACAACGGCGTGCCGGTCGAGGAAGCCGTGAAGCGGATCGTCGAAGCCGTCCGGAACCGGGACAAGTAGCGGCGCGGGGGAGTCCAGATGGAAAGCCAGGATCAGTATCCGCACGACGGCGATGTCACGGACGAATTCGAACTCGCCGGGGTGCCCGATGCCTTCCAGCGGCTCTGGACTCCCCACCGGCTGGCTTACATCAAGGGCGGGCAGGACCAGGTTTCCTCCAAGGACAACTGCCCGTTCTGTGCTGCTCCATCCCACACGGATGAAGAAGCGCTGATTGTCCACCGGGGCATGCATGCCTTCGTGATCCTTAACCTGTTTCCGTACAACGCAGGCCACCTGCTGGTCTGCCCGTACCGGCACGTCCCGGATTACACCGACATTGACCTGGAAGAGACGGCAGAGATCGCCGCGCTGACCCAGACCGCAATGCGGGTACTGCGCAAGGTCTCCGCTCCTGCGGGCTTCAACCTGGGTATGAACCAGGGTGTGGCCGGCGGAGCCGGAATCGCCGCCCACCTGCACCAGCACATTGTGCCGCGCTGGAGCGGCGACGGGAACTTCCTGCCGATCATTGCCCATACCAAGGCCATCACGCAGACCCTGGGTGAAGTACGGCAAATGGTTGCCGACGCCTGGCCTGCCTCTGCTGACGAAACTTCTTCCGGCGGCGCGTCCGCTGCCGCCGGAAACGACGAGGCTTAGAACGTGCTGAACAAATACGCCCGCGGTTTCTTTACCGCACTGTTTACCCCCCTTGCCTCCTGGCTGATCCGGCACCGGGTCTCACCGGATGCAGTCACCATTATCGGAACCCTCGGCGTGATGGTCGGCGGCCTGGTCTTCTATCCGCTGGGAGAGCTCTTCTGGGGCACGATTTTCATCGTGCTCTTTGTGTTCTCCGACGTCGTTGACGGGATCATGGCCCGCCAACAGGAGCGCAAAGGCAAGTGGGGGGCCTTCCTGGACTCCACACTGGACCGTTTCGCCGACGGCGCGCTGTTCGCAGGTGTTGGCATCTGGTTCTTCACGGGGGGAGAGAACGACGCCGTTGGCATCGCCGCAGTCATCTGCCTGGTCTTGGGCATGCTGGTCTCCTACATCCGGGCCAAGGCTGAGTCACTCGGGTTCGACGCCAACGTGGGGCTTGCGGAACGCGCCGAACGGCTCGTCTTCCTGCTGACCGCCACCGGGCTAGTGGGGCTTGGAATTCCGGAGGTTGTGCTGCTGGTTGTGCTGGTGGCGCTGTGCCTCGCCAGCTGCGTCACGATCTTCCAGCGCATGGCCACGGTCCGCAGGCAGGCTGCCGCTCAGGTGCCCGACGAGGACCTGCACCGGGATATGGGTAAAGATACGTAGCAGATCCTTCGGGGAACGGTATGTGGGCTTACTATGAGCTTTCCAGCCGAACTACCAGAGAGCTCTGCCATGCCTACAGAAACTCCGTCCCAGCCCGCTGCTTCCACCGGGGGCAGCCGCGTAAAGCGCGGCATGGCTGAAATGCTCAAGGGCGGCGTAATCATGGACGTCGTTACCGCCGAGCAGGCCCGGATCGCCGAAGATGCCGGCGCCGTCGCTGTGATGGCGCTGGAACGGGTCCCAGCGGACATCCGCGCCCAGGGAGGCGTCTCGCGCATGAGCGACCCGGACATGATCGACAGCATCATCGACGCCGTCTCCATCCCGGTTATGGCGAAGGCCCGCATTGGCCACTTCGTTGAAGCGCAGATCCTCCAGTCCCTCGGCGTCGACTACATTGACGAATCCGAGGTCCTGACTCCGGCGGACTACGCGAACCACATCGACAAGTGGAAGTTCACGGTTCCTTTCGTGTGCGGTGCCACCAACCTTGGAGAGGCGCTGCGCCGTATCAACGAGGGCGCCGCCATGATCCGTTCCAAAGGTGAAGCCGGAACCGGTGATGTCTCCAACGCCACCATGCATATGCGGCAGATCCGCACCGAGATCGCCCGCCTGTCTTCCCTGCCCGAAGACGAGCTGTACGTTGCCGCCAAGGAGCTGCAGGCCCCCTACGAGCTGGTGAAGGAAGTAGCTGCGTCCGGGAAGCTGCCCGTGGTGCTGTTCACAGCCGGCGGCATCGCCACCCCGGCCGATGCCGCGATGATGATGCAGCTCGGTGCCGACGGCGTATTTGTCGGCTCGGGTATCTTCAAATCCGGCAACCCGGCCCAGCGGGCCGCAGCGATCGTCAAGGCCACCACCTTCCATGACGATCCGGATGAGATCGCCAAGGCCTCCCGCGGGCTGGGCGAAGCCATGGTTGGCATCAACGTGGATGAGATCCCGCAGCCGCACCGTCTCGCAGAGCGCGGCTGGTAGCAGCCGCCCGCGTCGCGGATGACGGGACCCTGTTGCCGGCGGCACCGCCGTACAGCAAAAAGCGCACCTGCCCGGAGCTTTTCCGGGCAGGTGCGCTTTTGAGTGCCGGGACCCTGCCGGCTAGCCGAGTGCCATTGAATACGTGCGTCCCCTGCCAACCAATGTGAAACCACGGGCCGAGCAGAGGTCCTGGCCGCCGTTGGCCGACGCGTTGACAACCAGATGCTCTGCTCCGGCAGCCTCAGCGGTGGCCGCCGCGGCGCTGAGCAGCGCAGTGCCGAAACCACGTCGCCTGCTTGATGTTCCAACCGCCAGGGAGAAAATGCCGCCCACCTTCGACGGCAGGGCGATCCCGCTGGGATAGAACGCGTACGCGCGTCCGGTCATCCGGGCGGAGTCCCGGGCCGCTATATGCCATGCCTGCCGGGGCTGCGAGTGGCCTACCCGCAGCTCCTCGGCGTCTGCGCCGGTGACTTCCCGCGGCTCGGTCTCGACGGATGCTCCGGCTCCCGGCCAGGCCTGCGGGGCCCGTACCGGTGCAGTCATCCAGCAGGTTTGCGGGCCACGGCGGAAACCGAATGCTTCAAGCGGAGCGTAATCCACAGACCCGCCGAGCCAGGCCGTCACCGTTGAGGCTCCAAGCCTGGAGCCTTCAGCCAAGCCGGGCCGGATGCCTGCCGGTGAGATCTCCTCGGGAAACATCAGCATCAGCTGGCGGCGGGCGGGAAGCCAAACCCACCGCGATTCGTGTGTCCCAAAGGAGCGCCCGCCCGTGGCAGAGGCCAGGGCCGTGAACCAGGCGTGCTGCAGGCGCTGGCAGGAGGCAATGGTAGGCATGACGGTCAGGACAGCCCGCGCCGGGCCAGCAGGGGAGCAATGTCCGCGTCCCGTCCGCGCAGGTTGCGGAAGGACTGCAGCGGATCCTCTGAATAGCCCTTTGAGAGCAGTTTGCTGCGGAACGCGTCACCGTTGGCTCGGACCAGTCCGCCGTTCTCGGTAAACCACTGAACCGTGTCGGCGTCCAGCACTTCGCTCCAGATGTAGGAGTAGTACCCGGCCGAGTAGCCTCCGGGGAAGATGTGCTTGAAGTACCCGGTGCGGTACCGCGGGGGAACCAGCGCGGGGTCGATCCCGGCATCCAGCAGCGCCTTGTGCTCGAAGGCTTCGGGATCCGAAACGGGTTCCTGGCCCGTGGGCAGCACATGCCATGCCCAGTCCAGAAGGGTGGCGCCCAGGTACTCGGTGGTCCGGAAACCCTCACCCCACAGGGATGCATCGCGGATCTTCTGCAACAGGCCGGCGGGCAGCGGTTCACCGGTCTGGTAGTGCCGGGCGAAGTTTGCCGCAACCTCGTCGGTGAGCATCCACATCTCGTTGACCTGGGAGGGGTACTCCACGAAGTCACGGGGCACAGCTGTTCCCGCGAACCGCGGGAAACCGACGTTGGAGAACAGCCCGTGCAGGGCGTGGCCGAACTCGTGGAAGGCCGTCACCACTTCATCGAAGGTGAGCAGTGCGGGCTCACCGTCGGCCGGCTTGGAGATGTTCAGGTTGTTTACGACCACCGGCTGATGGCCAAGCAGCCTGGACTGGGAGACCAGTTCGTTCATCCAGGCGCCGCCGCTTTTCGTGTCCCGGGTGAAATAGTCGCCCAGGAATAGGCCCAGACCCGTGCCGTCCTCGTCCTTGACTTCCCAGACCCGGACATCGGGATGGTAGCCGGTGAGGTCCTTCCGCTCGGTGAAGGTGATGCCGTACAGCTGGTTGGCGGCGTAGAACACGCCGTCGTGCAGGACCCTTTCAAGCTCGAACCACGGGCGCAGGGATTCCAGGTCCACTGCATATTCTTCGCGCCGGATCTGTTCGGAATAGTAGGCCCAGTCCCAGGGCTGGAAGTCGTCGATTCCGTCGCGGGCGGCCGCCGCGCGGAGCTTGTCGGCTTCCGCCTGGGCATTGCGGACGGCCGGTGGCACCAGCCGGGACAGCATCTCTTCCACCGCTGCGGTGGTGGGCGCCGTTTGGTCCTCCACCGCGTAGGCGGCGTGGTTCTCGTATCCGAGCAGGGCCGCACGTTCAGCCCTCAGGGCAGCGATCTCTGCGGCGATACCCAGGGTGTTGTTTGAGTTCTCACGGTAACCGCGGTTGACGGAGGCTTCAAAGAGCCGGCGCCGGACTTCCCGGTTCTTCAGCTTTGCCAGAGCAGGCTGCGGAGTCGGGAGGACGAGGCTCAGGAGGTACTTGGCGCTGGATCCTGCTGCCTGGGCCGCAGCGGCGGCGGCAGCGATGTCCTCCGGTGCCAGGCCTTCCAGTTCGGCTTCGTCGCCCAGCTCCAGGGCCGAGTCGTTGGTGTCTGCGAGAAGCCGCTGCGAGAAGGTGGTGCCCAGCTCGGACAAACGGGTGTTCAGTTCCCGCATGCGTGCCTTGCCGGCGTCGTCGAGAGCGGCACCGGCGCGGACAAACCGGCGGCGGTACTCGGCCAGCAGGCGGGACGATTCGCTGTCCAGTCCCTGCTCCGGGACTGAGCTGACCCGTTCGAAGAGGGCTGAGTCCTGGTAGATGCTGTCCTGATGGGCGGACAGCAGGGGGCTGATCTCCTGCTCCAGTTCCTGGATTTCAGGGGTTGCATGGGACATTACGGCATTGAAGAACACGGCTCCGGTCCGGGCCAGTACCTGCCCTGATCTTTCAATAGCAGCGACGGTGTTCTCGAAGGTCGCCGGATCCTGGTTTTCGGTAATAGCCCGGATTTCCGCTGCCTGTTCCTGCATTCCTGCCTGAAAGGCGGGAAGGAGATCGGAAACGGTAATGGCTGCAAAATCCGGCAGGCCGTAAGGAAGTGTGCTTGGCGAAAGTAGGGCAGTGCTCATGGGAATAAACACTTTCACAGCACAGCCTGCTCAACCAGCCGACGGGCCGCGTATGCTCATCTCTCATCGGATCGGGCCGGCACTGGGCCCGGTTGACTGCACATTTGGGGGAACCATGAACGGACGCAGCGGGCCTGCTCCACGCACCATAAGACTGCTGGCGGCACTTGTGATGGCGACGTCGCTGGTGCTGACCGCCTGCACCGCCACACAGGAAGGCGGCGGAGAATCCCCGTCCGCGGCGCCGTCGTCCGCGGCAGCTGCACCCTCGCCCACACCCGAGCCGTCCGTAACCGCAGGAACCGGACCGGACTGTCCGGGCCTGCGGTGCACCAGCGTGATGCTCGCGGGTGACCTGCTGGTACATCCCCAGCTCTGGGACCAGGCCCGCGCAGACGCTGCGGCCACCGGAAACATGCCGCTGGATTTTGTTCCCCTGCTGGAGGGAATGCGCACGTATGTGGACGGTTCTGACCTGGCTGTCTGCCACATGGAAACTCCCGTCGCTGAGGCTGACGGACCCTATGCCGGCTACCCGATGTTCAACGTGCCGCCGCAGATCCTCACTGGCGCTGCCGCCGTCGGCTACCAGGCGTGCACCACTGCCAGCAACCACACCGTTGACGCCGGCACCGAGGGCCTGAACCGTACCCTGGCTGTGCTGGACTCGCTGGGGCTGGAACACACCGGTTCCTATGCCACTGAGGCCGAATCCCGGATTCCGCTCATCATGGATACCTCCGGCGCGCGGATCGGCATCATTGAGGCCACGTACGGGCTGAACGGCCTTGAGGCAGAATACCCGTGGCAGGTGGACCTCATTGACGCCGAAGACATGATCGCCCGGGCACAGGCCGCGCGGGAACAGGGCGCTGACATCGTGCTGGGAGCTGTGCATGCCGGGGACGAATACGCTTCCATGCCTAACAGCCAGCAAATCGAAACTGCCCACGCCCTTGCCGACAGCGGCCAGTTCGACCTGATCTACGGCCACCACACACACTCGGTCCTTCCCATTGAGAACTACAACGGCACATGGATTGTCTACGGGCTGGGCAACGCCGTCACTGAGCTTTCACCCTGGTACGCCGTGAACAACGAGGGCCTGATTGTCCGAGCACAGTTCGTGCAGGAGGATGACGCCGCCGACTGGCGGGTCAGCGACCTCGCCTGGGCGCCGTCCGTGATCGTGCGTGACCCGTACCGCTGGTGCTCTGTAGCGGCGGACCTGCCGCAGGGGGCTTGTGCGTCTGAAGCGCAGCAGGCCGAGGTGCGGCAGCGGACGATTTCGGTGGTGGAGGCCATGGGCGCGGGGCAGGACGGGGCGCGCGAATGGCTGGTGTCGGAGGATGTTTCGTCGCGTTGAGGTTTCGCCCGCGGGGCTGGTGCCCGCGGGCGTGGTGCCGCCGGGTTGTGCCGGGCGGGCTGGGGACCGCGGGGCTGTCCCCGGCGGGCGGACCGGAACGGCGGCAACGAAACTCTCTCTCTCTCGCTCGCAGAGCTCGCTCGGAGTATTAAAGCCGCCTAACCCGGCCCGTCCGCCGGGGCGTGTAGGCCGGGGCACGCCGTGCGCCTATCCCGGCCCGTCCGCCGCGGAGTGTATAGGCCGGGGCACGCCGTGCGCAGGGGTCTGATCCGGCGGGATCTTCGGGACCTGGACGCAGAGTTGCTGTTAGCCTCGGCTGGTGAGAGTGACGCTACGACCCTGGCGGCCGGACGATGCTGCCTCCCTGCTTGCGGCTGTTCAGGCGACTCCTGATCTGGATACCCAGATGAATCGCTCAGCCGTTCATGGACTGGAGGCTGCAGAGGAATATATCCACTCGGCGCTGGCTTGGGACCCCGACGCCGGAACGTGCAGCTTCGCCATCGATGTTGATGGACGGGCAGCCGGAAATGCTGGGCTCAGCCACATGGATTACCGGCACCGCACTGCCTGGCTTTCATACTGGATTGCCAGTGACAGCCGAGGACTTGGACTCGCCGGCAGGGCTGCTGCGGGTGCGGCTGGCTGGGCGATCCAAGAGCTCAACCTGTTCCGGATTGAGCTGGGGCACAGGGTGAACAACCCGGCGTCCTGTGCCGTGGCAAAGCGTGCTGGTTTCCTGCCGGAGGGGATAGAGCGGTCAAAGCTGGAGTACGGAGGCTTGCGCTTCGATGTGGAAACACATGCGCGGCTCGCAACTGATCCTGTTCCAGCACTGGATCTTCCGACCACCAAACTGTAGAACTTTCCTGCAACGGAGGTGCCGTCTGGTCCGACGGCTTGCCGCAAAAGGAGTTCGTCATGGCGAAGGTGCTGGTACATGCGACGGTGACGCTGGATGGTTATATGGCAGATCCGGAAGGCGGCGTCGACTGGATGTTCGACGTCGATGCGACCGGCGAAGACACGGAACTGGTGAACCGGATCGTCGGTGAGATCGGCGCCGTCGTCGGTGGTGCGAACCGGGCCAGGACGGTCGAGGACGGTGAGGAACCTTATGGTGGCCTGCAGGGGGTCCCTGTTTACCTGATGACGCACGAGGCGCAGGAACCCCTGGTGAAGGATGGGGTGACATACACCTTCGTCGTCGATGACATCGTTGCGGCCGTTGAAGCAGCCAAAACCGACGCCGGAGACAAGGCAGTCAGTCTCCTCGGCGGAAGGATCTCCCGGCAATGCCTGCAACGGGGGCTGGTGGACGAAATCCAGCTGCATGTGCTGCCGATACTGCTTGGTTCCGGCATTTCGCTGTTCGAGGGGCTGAACCAGAGGGTGAACCTGGAACTGGTTGAGAACGCGGCGTTCGGCAACGGGGTGCATCTGCGGTACCGGGTTCTTCGGTAGATTCTGTCTGCTGTTCCCGCCCGCTACCCGACGGCCAGCCCGCCTCGCCGTGGCCCGCCGGGCGAGCCGGAACGGCGGCAACGAAACTCCTTCGCTCGCAAAGCTCGCTTTGGAGTATTAAAGCCGCCTAACCCTGCCCGTCCTGTGGTCCTTTGTTTGTCCCGCTGGAATCGGGGCCCGTGCTTCCCACTGGTTGTGACGGGTGGTGGCTGGTGGGGTCACATCGGCCACAGGAGTAACGGAAGCTGGGAATGCTGGGCCGGGCGGGGCCAGGCGGGCCGGCGGGCAGCCGCCGGGCGAGCCGGAACGGCGGCAACGAAACGCCGACGGCAGGGGAATGCTGGCTGGCGGGAGATGCCCCGGATCGAAGATTGGCCGCCGCAGCGGGCGCACACGCGGCGGCTACCGGCCGTGGGCTGGGCTTAGCCGTAGCACAGATTCGGAGCCCAGATCAGGACACTAAGGATTGCCAGCGGGATGGCGGCAAGTGCCGAAAGGACACCAATCAGTTCTAGATTCTCACGGTTTCTCACTACGTCCCCCATAGGTTGGTGCTAAAACGGCAGCGTCAACGGCGCAGAAAACTACCGGGGACGGTTGGCGGCGTGGGAACGGGCCAGCTCGGAAAGGCGGGCAAGCTCGGCCAGGTCCGCATCGGCAACAGGTACCGGCTCGTACGAACCGTAGCGCCGGGTAACAGCCTGTTCGATCAGGAAGTCCGCAATGGCCGGGTTCTTGGGGAGCAGCGAACCGTGCAGGTAGCTGGCCACCACGTTCTTGTACCGGGCACCTTCGGTGTCGTCCTTGGAGTTGTTGCCCTCGCCCTTGCGGACCCGTGCCAGCGGGTTCGCGTCCGGACCGAGGAAGGTCTGGCCGCTGTGGTTCTCGTAGCCATGGATCTCGCCGAACTCTTCGCTCACGGAGAGGACATTGCCGATCAGGCGCTCCGGTCCGCCGTGGGTTTCGATGTCCAGCACGCCGATCCCGGGAATGAGGACGCCGTCGTGCGTTTTGAAGAACCGGCCAAAGAGCTGGTAGAGACCGCAGATCACCAGCATGGGGAGGCCGTCGTCCGCCATGGCCCGCAGCGAAGGTGCCAGGGCCTGCAGATCCTGCTGGATCACCACCTGTCCGCTGTCCTGGCCGCCGCCGCCCACAATGAGGTCAGCATCGGAGGGGAACCCGTCGCCAGGGTTGTACTCGGTGACTACCGGGTTGTAGCCCTGCCACTTCAGGCGCTGCTTCAGGACCAGGACGTTGCCCCAGTCCCCGTAGATGTTCATGTCCCGCGGATAGAGCTGAACAATGTGGATGTCGCGGCTCATGAGACCACCTCAACCTTCGTGATCTTGGAGAGTTCCCGGCGGACGGCAAGCATGGCCGTGTAGGTGCAGAAAATGCGCATGGGCTGTGTGCCGGCACCGGAAATGAACTTGGCCAGTGCGTCCGGAATATCAGGAACCACCTCACGCACGGGAACGTCGTCGTACCGCAGGCGCAGCGCCATGTCGTAGGCGCGAACCCCGGTAACCATGTCCACGCCTCCGGAAAGCGTTTCAAAGTCCACGTCCCACAGCCAGGACATGTCCCGGCCGTCTGCGTAGTTGTCGTTGATGGCGATCATGGTCGCATAGCCGTGTGCGGCGAAAGACTTCAGTCCCAGCCGGAAGCCGGAGGGGTTCTTCACCAGAACCAGTTCCAGCGGCGCACCGTTCACGGTCAGGGACTCGCCGCGCCCAAAAGCGGGCTCCACATTCGCCAGGGACTCGAACAGTTTGGTGCGGTCTGCCCTGGTTCCCAGGATCTGCCGGGCAAATGTCAGGGCCGCGGCGGCGTTGAACACGTTGTAGACGCCGCGCAGCTTCAGGCCGGTGGTGGTGGGGGAACCGTCGACGAGGAAATCAGCCTCCGTTTCAGCGACCCGGGTCAGTACGACGTCGGCGGGCTGGGCAGCAGCGATTGCCTCGGAACGGGAGCCGCGCATCTCGTCATCGTTCGGGAACGTGCTGCGCAGGGACGCATCGAGTCCGAAGTAGGTAACTTTCTGGCTGGAAAGGGAATCGGCAATGGACGCGACGCGGGGGTCCTCGCGGTTCAGGACGACGGTGTCCGTGGTGGCCTGTGCGATTTGTTCCAGCAGCCGGGTGGTCTTGTCGATTTCGCCGAAGCGGTCCAGCTGGTCGCGCAGTACGTTGAGCAGCAGGGCATAGCGGGGCCGGATCAGTTTCACGAAGTGAACTGCGTGCGCCTCGTCCAGCTCCAGGACCGCGATGTCCGCATCCAGCCGGCCGCGCAGGTTCACTTCACCGAGCAGGGCGGCAGCCACGCCGCGGGTGAAGTTGCTTCCCGTGCGGTTCGTGAAGACCTTCAGGCCCTGGCCCTCCAGCAGCTCCACCACCATCTTGGTGGTGGTTGTCTTGCCGTTGGTTCCAGAGACGACGGCGACGCCGAGGGGCAGTGTTGAGAGCGTCCGGCGGATAAAATCAGGATCAATTTTCTCCACAACCAGGCCGGGGAGGGCGGACCCTCCGCCGCGCAGCCGTGAGGCGCCGCGGACCAGTTTGCCGACCAGAATGGAGAAGGAACTCATGGATACCGAATATATCCCACCGTCACGGACCGGACCGGGAGGCTCCCGGCAACCTAGACTGATCCAATGAGCGAAATCACGCTGCAGGACGCCGCATCACCGCTGGTGGGAGTCCTTGCACTGCAGGGCGGCGTCCGCGAGCATGTGCAGGCGCTGGAAGCGGCCGGCGCGCGCACGGTGCTGGTCCGGCGGGCTTCCGAGCTGGATGCCCTGGACGGGCTGGTCCTCCCTGGCGGGGAATCCACCACCATCGATAGGCTGATGCGGCTCTACGGCATTGCCGATCCGCTGCGCGCAAAGATTGCCGCCGGGTTCCCTGTCTATGGCTCCTGCGCCGGCATGATTCTGCTGGCAGACCGGATTACGGATCCCGCACTGGATTCCGCAGGCGAGCCGCAGCAGACCCTGGGCGGCCTGGATATCCTGGTGCGCCGCAACGCCTTTGGGCGGCAGCGGGATTCCTTTGAGACGAGCCTGGATTTCGGCGGACTGCAGGAACTTCCCTCGCAGGAACCGGGGCTGAAGGCCGCACCGGTGCACGCAGTTTTTATCCGCGCGCCCTGGGTGGAGAAGGTAGGCTCCACCGTGCAGGTCCTGGCGAAGGTCCTCCCGGCCACACCGGAGGAAGACGCCGACGACGGCGGGCGGGAATCAGTCGCTAGAATTGTGGCAGTGCGTTCGGGAAAACTGCTGGCCACCTCGTTCCATCCGGAAGTAACGGGGGAGCGCCGCATCCACGAACTATTTATCCAGATGATCAGAGGAGACGCGTAAAGCATGTCGGGCCACTCGAAATGGGCAACTACCAAGCACAAAAAGGCCGTAATTGATGCCAAGCGTGCCAAATCCTTTGCCAAGCTGATCAAGAACATTGAAGTTGCAGCGCGTGCCGGCGGTGCGGACATGGCCGGCAACCCCGGCCTTGAACTCGCTGTTCAGAAGGCAAAAAAGACTTCTGTTCCCATCGACAACATCAACCGCGCCGTCAAGCGCGGTGCCGGCCTGCTCGGCGAAGCCGTCGACTACCAGACGATCATGTACGAAGGCTACGGACCCCAGGGCACGGCCCTGCTGATCGAGTGCCTCACGGACAATAAGAACCGTGCCGCCTCAGAGGTCCGTCTGGCCGTCACCCGCAACGGCGGGAACATGGGCGACCCCGGGTCGGTTGCCTACATGTTCACCCGCAAGGGCGTTGTAACGCTTCCGAAGAAGGATCTCACCGAAGACGATCTGCTGATGGCAGTGCTCGACGCCGGCGCCGACGAGGTCAAGGAAGCAGGCGAGAACTTCGAGATCATTTCCGAAGCCGCTGACCTGCGGGCAGTTGTTGCTGCACTTGAGGAAGCCGGAATCGAATACGACACCGACGAAGCAGAGTTCCTGCCCTCCATGCACGTGGAGCTCGACGCCGACAACGCACGGAAATTCATGAAGCTGGTCGACGCGGTGGAAGACCTGGACGACGTCCAGAACGTCTACTCCAACGCTGACATCTCCGCGGACGTCCTCGCGCAGCTCGAAGAAGACTGAGCACCGCGTGCCTCTCCGGGTCCTGGGGGTTGACCCGGGACTGACCCGCTGCGGACTGGGCGTAGTCGACGTCGAAGGCAACCGCCGCGCCACAATGGTGGCCGTGGGGGTTGCCGGAACTGTAGCCGGCACAGCCCTGGACGCGCGGCTTCTGGCTATTTCAGAGGCGATCGAGCTCTGGCTGGATACGCACTCTCCGGACGTCCTTGCCGTGGAGCGCGTATTCAGCCAGCTCAATGTCAGCACCGTCATGGGCACAGCCCAGGCCTCCGGCGTGGTCATCGCCGCTGCGGCGCGCCGGGGGATTCCGGTGGCCCTGCATACGCCCACGGAGGTCAAGGCCGCCGTCACCGGCTCAGGGTCAGCCAACAAGGAAGCGGTGGGCCGGATGGTCACCAAGATCCTGCGGCTGACCGAAATGCCGCGTCCAGCCGACGCCGCCGATGCCCTTGCACTGGCCATCGCCCATGCCTGGCGGCGCGGTGCGGTGGGGCCCGGACAGGCGGCGACCCAGGGGTCGGCGTCCTCCGGCGGCGGACCAGCCGCCTCGGGGCTGACCGCGGCGCAGCGCCTGTGGGCGGAAGCGGAAGCGAAAGCGAAACGCGCGCGCCGCTAAGTTCCGGCAAACCGGGGCCGGGACAGTAGGCTGTTCGTAGATATGTTCTATTTCGTTCCCGGATCAAAGCACGGAGTTTCCCCATGATCGCCTCCCTACGCGGCGTCGTAACCTACGTCGGCACTGCCTCCGCCGTCATTGACGTCAACGGCATCGGCATGGCCGTGCAGGCAACTCCGCAGACGCTGATGTCCCTGCGGACCGGAGCCGAAGCCCTGCTGCACACGGCACTCATCGTCCGCGAGGATTCAATGACACTCTTCGGGTTCTCCGAGCCGGGGGAGCGAGAAGTGTTTGAGACGCTGCTGGGCGTCAGCGGTGTCGGCCCGCGCATCGCCCTGGCCGTCCTCGCGGTACATACGCCGGAAGCTGTCCGGATCGCAGCGTCCACCGGTGATGACAAGGCGTTCAGCAAGGTTCCCGGAATCGGCCCCAAGGGTGCACGGAGGATCGTGCTGGAGCTGGCGGACAAGCTGGTGCCGCTGGGCACTGAGGAGGCCCCGGCGGCAGCGCCCGCCTGGAACGACCAGGTCCTCTCCGCGATGACCGGGCTCGGCTGGTCGGAGAAGGACGCAGCCGCTGCCATTGAAGCCACGGCCGCTGAGCATCCCGAAGCAGCAGCTGCGGGCAGCGTAGCTGAAATCCTGCGCCTGACCCTCCGCCGCCTGGGCCAGGACGGCGCCCGCGCCCGGTCCCCGCAGCGGGCAGGCTAACGTGTCTTCCCCCGAATCGCTGACAGCGCCTGCACCGGATCCGGACGACAAGGCCATTGAAGCCGCCCTGCGGCCGAAGAACCTCGACGACTTCGTTGGCCAGAAACGGGTCCGCGAACAGCTGTCCCTCGTCCTTGAAGCTTCCCGCCTGCGCGGCCGCAGCGCAGACCACGTGCTGCTCTCCGGCCCTCCCGGCTTGGGCAAGACCACGCTGTCCATGATCATCGCCGCCGAAATGAACGCCCCGCTGCGCATCAGCTCCGGCCCGGCGATCCAGCACGCCGGGGACCTGGCAGCCATCCTCTCCTCCCTCACGGAGGGCGAAGTGCTCTTCCTGGACGAAATCCACCGGATGTCCCGGCCCGCCGAGGAAATGCTCTACATGGCCATGGAGGACTTCCGGGTGGACATTGTGGTGGGCAAGGGCGCCGGCGCCACCGCCATTCCGCTGGACCTTCCGCCCTTCACCCTCGTGGGTGCCACCACCCGCGCCGGGCTGCTCCCGGGACCGCTCCGTGACCGGTTCGGCTTCACCGGGCACCTGGAGTTCTACTCCACCGCCGAACTTGAACTGGTGCTCCGCCGCTCCGCCATGCTCATGGACATGAAGGTCAATTCCGCGGGCTTCGCAGAGGTGGCCGGACGCTCCCGCGGCACTCCCCGTATTGCAAACCGCCTGCTGCGGCGGGTCCGGGACTGGGCGCTGGTCCACGGAATCGACCAGATCGACGCCCGCTCCGCCGGGGCCGCCCTGGATATGTATGAGGTGGACGAGCGGGGACTTGACCGGCTGGACCGCGCCGTCCTGCACGCCCTGGTGACCAAGTTCGGCGGCGGACCGGTTGGGCTTTCCACCCTGGCCATCGCCGTCGGCGAAGAGCCCGAAACCGTGGAAACCGTTGCCGAGCCCTATCTGGTCCGTGAAGGACTGCTCGGCCGTACCCCGCGGGGACGGATCGCCACGCGGGCAGCCTGGGAACATCTGGGCCTGCAGATGCCCGACGCCGCGGCGCAGCTTATCCCGGAGGCACTGTTCACCGGCGAAGCGGCACCCGTGCCGGGGGAGAGCAGCGAATCCTGACCGGTACGGGCCCGGGATGCAATCGCAGGCAGATGACTGCACAATAAACATAGGCGGGAAACTTAAGCGGCCGTCAGACCGTTTTCCCCTTAGACTGTTTTGACGTCCGCTCCGCCGGTGCGCTGAATCCGGCATACCGATACATACCGCAACAGAAACGGGACCCTTCGTGTTCTTGAATGTCTTGGCCCAGACGACCACCGATACGGGAGCTCAGGGCGGTTTTTCGTTCTCCAGCCTCCTGCTGCCGATTCTGCTTGGCCTGTTCATCTTTATGATGTTCCGCAAGCAGAAGAAGACCCAGAAGACCGTCCAGGAGCAGCGCACCCAGATGGTTCCCGGTACCGAGGTCATGACCCAGTTCGGCCTCTTTGGCACCATCGTTTCCGTGGATCAGGAAGAGAACAAGGCTGTTCTGGAGCTTTCTCCCGGTAACACCGCCACTATCCACCTGCAGGCGCTGACCAAGGTTGTTACCACCTCGCCGGAGCCGGCCGAAACCGAGGACGCCGTAGTTCCCGATGACGCTTCCTCCCTCACCGGAGACGTTCCGCGCGACCGTTCGAACGAGTCCGATGAGACTCCGGTCGATGAGACTCCGGACGAAACGCTCAAGCGCCTCGACCGCGAGAACAAGAAAGACAACTAGACTCTCCGAGGACCTGCGGGCCGACTGACTCCGCAGATCTGCCGGACTTCTCCGGCGCTCACGCCCTAAAGGAAAACCCTTATGCCTCGAACCGGCTCCGGCCCGGCAGCAAAAAAGACGCTCATTTGGTTGGGCGTCGTTTTTGCTGCCCTGGCCCTTTTGCTCGGCGGCGGCTCCATGTGGAGCAACGCCAGCTGGACTCCCAAGCTTGCCCTTGACCTTGAGGGCGGCACCCAGATGATCCTTGCCCCGAAGGTGCAGGGCGGTGACTCGCAGATCAGCCAGGAACAGCTGGACCAGGCAGTGGAGATCATCCGCCAGCGCGTTGACGGCAGCGGTGTCTCCGAAGCCGAGATCACCACGCAGTCCGGCCGGAACGTTGTTGTTTCGCTTCCGGGCACGCCGACTGCGGAGACGCGGGCACTGATCCAGGCCTCTGCGGCCATGGAGTTCCGCTCCGTAATTATGGGCGGACCGGGCCAGGCGCCTGCCGTGGAAACCCCGACGCCGGACGAGGCGCTGCCCCAGCCGACGGCGGAACCGCAGAACGGTTCCGACATGAACTGGGTGACCCCGGAGCTGTACAAGGAATTCGAGTCGACCAACTGCATGGACCCGGCAACGCTGGAGGCCTCCATTGAGCCTGCGCCGGCAGACGAGCCTATGGTTGCCTGTGAGCCCGGCACTGCGGGCAAGTACATCCTGGGCCCGGTGGAAGTTCCCGGATCCATGCTCGAAGATGCCAGCTTCGGCATGGCGCAGGGCGGCCAGGGCCAGTCCCTGAACGAGTGGGCCGTGAACCTGGACTTCAACGGTGAAGGCACCCAGAAGTTCCGCGAGGTTTCAGAGCGGCTGCTCGGCTTCGGCGACGGATCACCCCAGAACCAGTTCGCAATCGTCCTGGACGGCCAGGTCATCTCGGCTCCGTCGATGAACGTGCTGATTACCGACGGAAACGCCCAGATCACAGGGCAGTTCACACAGGAATCAGCCAAGGCGCTGTCTGAGCAGCTGAAGTACGGTGCCCTGCCGATCAGCTTCGATATCCAGAGCGAGCAGCAGGTATCCGCCACCCTTGGTGCCGACCAGCTGCGCATGGGCCTGATCGCCGGCGTAATCGGCCTCATCCTCGTGGCTGTCTACTCGCTGTTCCAGTACCGGGCACTCGGCTTTGTGACCATCACGTCACTGCTCGTCGCCGGTGTGCTCACATACCTGGCCATCGCGATCCTGGGCTGGTCACACAACTACCGGCTGTCGCTGGCAGGCGTGGCGGGTTTGATTGTGGCAATTGGCCTCACCGCCGACTCCTTCATTGTGTACTTCGAAAGAATCCGCGATGAACTCCGCGAAGGCAGGGGACTGGTCTCCGCGGTGGACACCGGCTGGAAGCGGGCCAAGCGCACCGTCCTGGCCTCGAAGGCAGTGAACCTGCTCGCCGCCGTCGTGCTCTACTTCGTGGCAGTGGGCAACGTCCGCGGCTTCGCCTTCACCCTGGGCCTCACGGCCATAGCCGACCTCATCGTCGTCTTTATGTTTACCCATCCGGTGATGGTGCTCCTGGCCAAGACCAAGTTCTTCGGCCAGGGCCATAAATGGTCCGGACTCGATGCAACCCGCCTCGGTGCCGTTCCCGTCTACCGCGGAGCAGGACGCCTGCGGGAGCCCGCAGCCGTAACCGGCGACGCAGATGACGCAGATGGTGCCGGAGCAACGGCGCCGGCCACCGCTGCACGGCCGGCCGGGAGTACGAAGACGAAGAACAAGGGTGCTGCCCGCGAAGCTGAGCGGCGCATGACCATTGCCGAACGGCGGGCAGCCGAAGAAGCCGAACGCCGTAAGGCTGGGAGCGGCGGCAAGGACAAGTCCGCTGAACCGGGCACATCCGGGCAGGGCAAAGAGGACTCAATGGCAGGCTCCGGCCGCGACGCGGAGAAGGAGGGCAACTGATGGGTAAGCTTCCCGCGTTCGCCAGGTTTGGCAATGAGCTCTACACCGGAAAGCGGTCCTACAACTTTGTGGGCCGGTACAAGCTGTGGTTCCTGATTGCCGCAGCTGCCATCCTGCTCTCCATCCTGATTCCCGTCGTCAAGGGCGGATTCAACCTGGGCATTGATTTCCGCGGCGGTTCCGAGTTCACCGTTTCCGGTGTCGAGGACACCCAGGTCTCCGTGGGCGAGGAAGCCGTCACTGAAATTGTTTCAGGCTCCGACCCCCGTGTTACCAACATTTCCCCGGGCACTATGCGGATTCAGACCGAGGAACTCAGTGATGACCAGACCCTGGATGTGAAGACTGCCCTGGCGGAAAGCTACGGCGTCAACGAAGACCAGGTGACATCCACGTTTATTGGCCCGACCTGGGGTAACGACGTCAGCCGCCAGGCCCTCATTGGGCTTGTGGTGTTCGTTGCGCTGGCAGCTCTGCTGATGGCCCTGTACTTCCGCACCTGGAAGATGTCCCTGGCAGCGATCACCGGCCTGATGGCCGTGATGATTGTTACCGCCGGCCTGTACTCGCTCAGCGGGTTCGAAGTGACGCCGTCGGCCATCATCGGGTTCCTGACCGTGCTGAGCTACTCGCTCTATGACACGGTGGTGGTCTTTGACAAGATCCGGGAAAACACGGCAAATCTGGCTAAGCAGACCAAACGGACCTTCGCCGAACAGGTGAATCTTGCCGTGAACCAGACCCTGGTCCGATCGATCAACACGTCGGTGGTTGCCGTTCTCCCGGTTGCCTCAGTGCTGTTCATTGGTGCCTACCTGCTGGGCGCCGGAACGCTAAAGGATCTTTCGCTTGCCCTGTTCATCGGCATCATCCTTGGCACCCTGGGCACCATCTTTGTGGCAGCCCCGCTGTACGCCTTGCTGCGCCGGGGGGAACCGGAGATCGTCAAGCACACCAAGCGTGTGATGGAACGCCGCGAGCACGACTCGAAGGGTACTGCCGCTCAGGTGGCCGCGACGTAGGTCCCAAACGGCGTTCATCCACCGGTTCCGTTACTTCCCGCAGGGGAAGAACGGAACCGGTGGTGTAAGACCAGCAGTTGGGGGGCATAGACTGGTCAAATATCTGGAAAGAAAGGGCAGCAGTTGGCCGATAGTGCGACGCCTGCCGAAAACGCAGGAAAAGACCGGAGCAGCAATCCTGCCCCGGGTGCCGTGAACACCCCGGCACAGGGTTCGGAGAAGAGCCAGCCAGCTTCAGTCCAGGTTAAGCCTGGGCCTGAGCAGGCCATCACTCCTGCGCCCAAGCCGGCGCCGAAGCCCGTCCAGAAACCGGTTCCGGTGCGCCGGCACGGTACCCGGGCACGCCTGGCCAGGCTGGCCGGACGCGGCGGGACATCCTACTCGCCCATGCTTGAACCCCTACTGCGCACCGTCCGCGCTAACAACCCGCGCGAAGACCTTGAACTGATCCAGCGCGCCTACGTGGTTGCCGAACGGTGCCACGAAGGGCAGAAGCGCAAGAGCGGCGACCCGTACATCACCCACCCCGTTGCCGTCGCAACAATCCTCGCCGAACTGGGCATGACCGGAACAACCCTCGCTGCAGCGCTGCTGCATGACACGGTTGAGGACACCGCCTACTCCCTTGATGAGCTGCGCAGCGAGTTCGGCCCGGAAGTGGCCATGCTGGTGGATGGTGTCACCAAGCTGGACAAGGTGACTTTCGGTGACGCAGCGCAGTCGGAGACCGTGCGCAAGATGGTCGTGGCCATGGCCAAGGACATCCGTGTGCTGGTCATCAAACTGGCGGACCGGCTTCACAACGCACGAACCTGGCGCTTCGTCTCCCCGGAATCCTCCGCAAGGAAAGCGCGCGAAACCCTGGAGATCTTCGCTCCGCTGGCCCACCGGCTGGGCATGAACACCATCAAGTGGGAGCTTGAAGACCTTTCCTTCGCAGCTCTTCACCCGAAGGTATACGACGAGATCGTCCGGATGGTCGGCGACCGGACACCGGAGCGGGAAAAGTACCTCTCCACGGTCCGCAGCCAGATCGCCGAAGACCTCCACAACGTCAAGATCAAGGCCACTATTACCGGCCGCCCCAAGCACTACTACTCGATCTACCAAAAGATGATCGTGCGGGGCAAAGACTTCGACGACATCCATGACCTGATGGGCGTGCGCGTCCTGGTTGACTCGGTCCGCGACTGCTACGCCACCCTGGGCGCACTGCACGCCCGCTGGAACCCCCTTCCCGGGCGGTTCAAGGACTACATCGCCATGCCGAAGTTCAACATGTACCAGTCGCTGCATACCACTGTGATCGGTCCGGGCGGCAAACCGGTGGAAATCCAGATCCGCACCCACGACATGCACCGCCGTGCCGAATACGGCGTAGCAGCGCACTGGAAGTACAAGGACGGCGCGAAGAACGGTTCGGCGGCCCCGGACAATTCGGACATGGGCTGGCTGCGTTCACTGGTCGACTGGCAGCAGGAAACGTCGGACCCGGACGAGTTCCTGGATTCCCTGCGCTTCGAAATCAATGCCCGCGAGGTCTTCGTCTTCACACCCAAGGGCGAGGTGATGGCGCTGCCGGCAGGATCCACCCCGGTCGACTTCGCCTACGCCGTCCACACCGAGGTGGGGCACCGCACCATCGGTGCCCGGGTCAACGGCAAACTGGTTCCGCTGAACAGCGAACTTCAGCATGGTGACTGGGTGGAGATCTTCACGTCCAAGGCCGAGGGCGCAGGCCCCAGCCAGGACTGGCAGGGTTTCGTCAAGAGCCCCCGGGCCCGGAACAAGATCCGCCAGTGGTTCACCAAGGAACGCCGCGAGGAAGCGATTGAAAAGGGCAAGGACCTGCTCACCCGCGGTATGCGGAAGCAGAACCTGCCGCTGCAGCGTCTGATGACCCATGACGCGCTGATCGCGGTGGCGCAGGACCTGCACCACCAGGACATCTCCGCGCTCTACGCGGCCGTTGGTGACGGCCACACTTCGGCCCAGAACGTCATTGAGCACCTGGTGGCCCTGATGGGCGGACACCAGGGCGCGGAAGAGGATCTCGCGGAAACTCCGGTTTCCTCTGCGAACGCCAAACGGCCCAAGTTCTCTGATTCCGGCGTCACGGTCCGCGGCGTCGGCGACGTCTGGGTGAAGCTCGCCCGCTGCTGCACCCCGGTGCCGCCGGATCCGATCGTGGGCTTTGTGACCCGTGGATCCGGTGTATCCGTGCACCGGACCGACTGCCGCAACGTGCAGGAGCTTCGGGACCAGCCGGACCGGATCGTCCCGGTGGACTGGGCCCCGACCCAGTCCTCCGTGTTCCTGGTGGAAATCCAGGTTGAGGCGCTTGACCGGAAATCGCTGCTCTCCGATGTCACCCGTGTGCTTTCGGAGAACCACGTGAACATCCTCTCCGCCAGCGTCAACACCTCCAGCGACCGGGTGGCGATGTCCAAGTTCGTCTTCGAGATGGGCGATCCGAAGTACCTCAGCCACATACTCAGCGCAGTGCGCCGGATCGACGGCGTCTACGACGTTTACCGGACCACCGGAGACCAGCGCCGCGTCTAGCCGGCAAGGGCTGCCTAGCCGGCAGCGGCGGGTTCTGCCTGACCGGCAGCGGTCTCGGCCGAAGCCACGGCCTGCAGGGCGCGCCGGGTCCCCGGGACCCGGTGGCCGCTTTGCAGCAGGGTCCGGACGTACGTAGTGGGGCAGTTCAGCGACTTGTCCCGCGACATCGCCAGCAGCACCGGTGCCGCCACCTCAACAGGGGTATGGAGTGCGACGTCGAGCGCTGTCCGCAGCGGCCGTGTCACCCATGCCGGACCCAGTGCCAGCCGGTCCGAGGGGCCCAGCGCGACTTCATGCAGTCCAGCTCCGCTGAAGGCTGGCAGGGCAGTGCTGCGGCGCCGGTGGTCGGCGAGCAGCGCCAGACGCTGCGGCGCCGGTGCACAGCCGTAGATCCAGGCCGCCGTCAGCCGCCCGAAGACATACCGTCCGCGCACCTGCTCCGGGAGGCTGTGGTGAGCCGCGAGGCCGCGGGCCAGCGGGCCCGGCGTTACGTCCCAGCGGACATAGGTCTGCCCAAAAACCCAACTCACCAGTCCGTCCCGGCACATTCCCTGCAGCTCCGGTAGCGAGAACACCTCCCCGGCATGAAAAATGGCGCCGCCCGTGGAAGTGATTTGGGGAAGGCTGCCGGGGCTTGGGAAGGGGTGGGACATGGCCCAAGACTCCCTGTCGAGCGGGCAAAGCAAAAGGCCCGGACCCCGCCTGTGGAAAAGCGGAATCCGGGCCCAGGCCCGACGGGCCTTCTGCTAGGAGAAGTCCTGTGCCGACCGGCGCAGGGTTTCCAGCCACTGCTCGCGTGCCTCAAGGGCTTCCCTGGCGTTGGCAATCTTTTTGGCGTCGCCGTCCTTCTCAGCTGCCGCGAGTTCCTCGCGCAGGGTGGCAATGGCAGCTTCAAGCTGGGCCAGGGCGCTGTTGGTGCGTGCCTTGGTTTCCGGATTGCTCCGCTGCCAGTGCTCGTCTTCAGCGGCCTTGACGGCCTCTTCCACCTTGCGGATCCCGGCTTCCATCCGGCCCATGTCTGCCCGGGGGACCTTGCCGGCCTCTTCCCAGCGGTCGCGGATCGACTGGAGCGCCTTGCGGGCAGCATTCAGGTCGGTGACGGGCAGGATTTCCTGCGCTTCCTTCAGCAGGGCTTCCTTCACAACGAGGTTGGCCGCGAACTCTTCGTCAATGACCTCGTTCGCTGCCTGCCTGGCGGCGAAGAATTTGTCCTGTGCTGCGCGGAAGCGTGCCCAGAGTGCGTCGTCGTCCTTGCGGCTGGCCCGCTTGGAGGCCTTCCACTCGTCCATGAGCTGACGGTAGTCAGCGGCAGTGTTGCCCCAGTCTGTGGAGGTTGAAAGCGCCTCGGCCCGGGCGATCAGCGCTTCCTTGGCCCGCTTGGCTTCAGCGTTCTCATTGTCCAGCTGTGAGAAGTAGGCGCGGCGGTGACGGTCGAAGACCGTGCGGGCGGAACGGAAGCGCTTCCAGAGCGCGTCTTCGTTGCTGCGGCCCAGGCGCGGACCGTTCTTCTGCGCTGCTTTCCACGCTTCGAACAGTTCGTTCATCCGGTTGCTGCTGGTCTTCCACTGAACCGTGGCGGGGTCCTTTGCCGCGATCTCTTCGGCTTCAGCCACGATCGCTTCCCGGGCAGCCAGTTCACGGGCGCGCACAGCTTCAGCTTCGGCACGCTCAGCGGCCTCGGCCTCCTTGATGCCGGCTTCGAGGGCAGCGATGCGGGCATCCAGTGCCAGGACGTCTCCGACCATCTTGCGTTCCGCTACCTGGGCAGCGAGGTGCTTGAGCGTCTTGTACATGTCCGAGGCGGGTGCCTTGGCTGCGAGGCGCTGCTCCAGCAGGATGACCTGGCTGACGGCGTCGTCGTACTTTCGCACAAAGTAGCCAAGCGCTTCTTCACGGGTGGCATCCGGGTACTGCCCAACGGCGAACTCCTCGCCCTCAACAATCAGGAAGACATGTCCGTCTTCCTCGACCCGGGCGAATTTGGCGGCCTCTTCCAGCGGAGTGGTGTGGGCAGCCGGTGCGGCTACGGCAGGAGCCGGGGCATTGGAGCCGGCCCGGGGTGCCGCAGGAGCGGGAGCCGGGCGCCGGGCTGCAAATGCTGCCGGGCTCGGCGCTGTGGGCCGCTGGTTTTCCGGAGCAGTCCCGGTGGTTTCGTCGGATTTCTGACTGTCTGTCACCGCTAAAAGTCTTTCACTCGATGGATGGCCGCTGAGCGAATCCCGCAGAGCCATTACTTCAGGGTAAACGAATCTCTCGTTCCCGGCGTTGCAGGCGTGCCGTCCCGGGTGCGTCCGCCGCCCCGCGGGCGGCATCGCCTCCAAAAACCCCAAGCCCTGACGTTAGCTTACCCATTATCGGGTACCGCCGGATTCCCGTGTTGTTACGGAGTGCCGGAAGGTAGGGGAGAAGCAGACGGTACGGGGGCAGGTGTCTCCGTCACCGCCGGCACGCGGCTCTGTTCGCGGAGGAGTTCAAGGTCATCGGCGGTGGGGTTGGAGGAGAACCAAAAGACCTGCAGCGCCGTCGCCAGCGCGAGGACCAGTGCTCCGGCCGCTCCGGCGTAGACATTGTCACGGAGCGTGCGCCTTTTCTGCTCGGCGGCAAGTTCCTGCCGGGCGGCCATCCGGGCCTGGCGCTGCCGCGCCGCGCGGCTGGCACGGTTGGAGGGTTTCACGGGCTTCCTCCTTAACGGACGCTTCTCTGAATTCCTGGGGACAGGCACCTGCGGCACCGGACTGCGGGCGGCACGGCCGGAAGCCGGATGCGGCTAAAATGGGTGCCGCACACAGTTTAGGCACTTATCCTGTGTGTTTTCCCCGTATTCGGCCCGCCGCGCGCTGCCCAGCGCCGTGCTCCGGCCGCTTGATCCTGAAGGAGTCTGCCCGCATGGCACGCAAGGCCTCACTGTCCGGTTTCCCCGAATGGCTGCCGCAGGAACGCCTCGTGGAACTCCATGTGCTGGACGTGCTGCGCCGCACCTTTGAACTGCACGGTTTCGCGAACATTGAGACCCGCGCCGTGGAGACTGTGGGCCAGCTGCTGCGCAAGGGGGAAATCGACAAGGAAGTCTATGCCCTGAGCCGCCTCCAGGCCGAAGAAGGCGAGGCCTCCGGCAAACAGGATCCGAATCAGCTGGCCCTCCACTTTGACCTCACCGTTCCGTTTGCCCGGTACGTCGTGGAGAACGCCGGACACCTTGCCTTCCCGTTCCGGCGTTACCAGATCCAGAAAGTATGGCGCGGGGAACGGCCGCAGGAGGGCCGCGCCCGCGAATTCACCCAAGCGGATATTGACGTGGTGGGCGACGGCGACCTGCCGTTCCGGTACGACGTCGAGCTGGCACTGGTGATCGCCGAGGCTCTTGGTGCTCTGCCCATCCCTGACTTCCGGATCCGGGTGAACAACCGCAAACTCGCTGAAGGTTTTTACCGCGGTATTGGGCTTGAAGACACGGCCGGAGTGCTGCGCAGCATCGACAAGCTGGAGAAAATCGGTGCGGACCGGGTCGCTGAGCTTCTGCAGGAAGAACTTGGCGCTACACCGGAACAGGCATCCCTTGCATTGAAGCTTGCTTCCATCCGGACCGATGATGTGTCCTTCGTGGAGCAGGTCCGCAGCCTGGGTGTTTCAAACGAACTGCTGGACACCGGGCTTGATGAGCTGGAACAGGTGATCGCCGAGGCAGCCCGCCGTGCACCGGGCAAGGTCATTGCAGACCTCTCCATTGCCCGCGGGCTGGACTACTACACCGGCACTGTCTACGAAACGGTCCTGGTGGGCCACGAACAGCTTGGTTCAATCTGCTCCGGCGGCCGCTATGATTCCCTGGCGTCCAAGGGCAGCCGCACTTTCCCCGGCGTCGGGCTCTCCATTGGCGTAACCCGTCTGGTTATGCGGATCCTCAGCCAGGAATTCGCCGAAGCCAGCCGCTCCGTTCCCACCGCCGTCCTGGTGACCCTGGCTGATGACGACTCGTGGTCCGCCGCGCAGGACGTAGCCGCGGCGCTGCGCGGGCGCGGCATCGCCGTCGAGGTTGCAGCCAAGGCGGAGAAGTTCGGCAAGCAGATCAAGTATGCGGACCGGCGCGGCATTCCGTTCGTCTGGTTCACCTCCGAAGACGGCATGCACGAGGTGAAGGACATCCGTTCCGGAGACCAGGTCCAGGCTGATCCGGCTGTGTGGACCCCGCCGGCTGAGGACCTTCTTCCGCAGGTCAGCGCACGCGGCTGAATGTTGCACGGCTGAAACACGCCGTTCTCGGTTTGGGGCATACTGCTGGCCTATAGTGGCTGCATGAAAACCCCGTTGCGGATTGGCTATGCGGCCATGCTCGAGCAGTTCCACCCCACAGAAGCCGTAGCGCTGTCCGCTTACGCGGAGGAACGCGGGTTCTCAGGCGTGATGGCCGCGGACCATTTCCAGCCCTGGGTTCCGGCCCAGGGCCAGTCCGCGTTTGTGTGGAACGTTCTTTCGGCGCTGGGGGAGCGGACTAAGGGTGACCTTGGCCCGGGTGTCACCGCACCTACCTTCCGCTGGCACCCGGCAATGGTGGCCCAGGCTTCCGCGACGCTGGCTGCCATGTACCCGGGACGGCACTGGCTCGGGCTGGGATCCGGCGAGGCCTTGAACGAGCACATCACTGGCCAGTACTGGCCGGAGGCACCCGAGCGCATCAACCGGATGTTTGAGGCCATAGAGATCATCTCCAAGCTCTTCGCAGCGTCCCTGGCAGGGAAGGATGTGCGGCACAGCGGCACCTTCTACAAGATGGAGTCCACCCGGCTCTGGACCATGCCGGAGGTCGCGCCGGAGATCCTGGTGGCAACGGCCGGACCGGTAACTGCCAAGCGGGCAGGCAGGCACGCGGACGGACTGATCACTGTCGGCGCGCCGCTGGAAAAGATCGAAGGGCTCTTCGCACGGTTCGACGCCGGTGCCCGCGAGGCAGGGAAAGACCCGGAGAACATGCCGAAAGTCCTGCAGCTGCATATGAGCTGGGCACCCACTTATGAAGAGGCACTGGCCAACGCCATGACGGAATGGCCAAACGGCGGAATGAAATTCCCCAAGGCTGACATCCGGTCGCCCTTCGAGCTGGAACAAATGGCACGGCTGGTGCGTCCGGAGGACTTCGAAGGCAGGCTGCTGATCTCCGAGGATCCCGACGTGCACCGTGCCTACATCCAGAAGTTCCTCGATCTCGGCTTCGACCGCGTCTACCTCCACAACGTGGGGCGGAACCAGCGGGAATGGATCGATGTTTTTGGCGCCTCCGTTCTGCCGGAGCTGCACCGATGACACTGGATAACCTCACGACCGAACCCTCCGCCGGGACGTCCGCGCCAACCAGCCGGCTGGTCATCACCCCCATTCAGGGAATCGGTGAAGTCCGTTCCGGAGACGACCTGGCTGACCTCATTGGACGGGCCTGCGGAAAGCACCTGCGCAGCGGAGACATCCTGGCAGTGACCTCCAAAGTGGTCTCCAAGGCGGAGGGCCGGACCATGCCTTCCTCTGCCCGTGATGAGGCGGTAGAGCAGGAGACGGTGCGCGTGGTTGCCAGCCGCGAACACGCCGGCGGAACCACCCGGATTGTTGAAAACCGGCTCGGCATCGTCGCGGCTGCAGCCGGCGTTGATTCCTCCAACACCGAGGACGGGACGGTGCTTCTGCTCCCTGAGGACCCGGATGCCTCGGCCCGGGCGATTTGCCGCAGGCTCAAGCAGGACTTTGGCGTGGACATTGGCGTCGTCATCACCGACACGCTGGGACGCCCCTGGCGGCAGGGGCAGACCGACGCCGCGATCGGCACGGCAGGGCTGACCGTCCTGCTGGACCTGCGCGGCACACCGGATGCCTCCGGCCGGCCCATGTCCGCCACCGTCGCCGCGGTGGCCGACGAGATCGCTGCGGCGGCCGACCTGGTCAAGGGCAAGACGGCCGGACTCCCGGTGGCGCTGGTCCGCGGCCTGGACACACTGATCACCGTGGGCGGCATGGACAAGGACCCGGGGGCGAAGGCACTGCTTCGTCCAGCCGAGGAGGACATGTTCCGCCTGGGTACTGCTGAGGCGTATGAAGAAGGCCGAAGGTCAGGCACAAGGAACGGTTACAACGCCGGGTACGACGACGGTCACGCGGCCGGCTACGAGGACGGCTACGCTGCCGGCTATGCGGCTGCGGCGGCCGAAGCGCGCCGTCGAGCACGCAGCGCCGGAACCCAGGGCTGAGTCCGCGCCGACGGAAAGCGCAGCCAACCGGCGGGACCGGCGGCTGGGCAAACCACCCGGCGGATCCGGCGGCCCCGCTTGTTCGGGTGGCTGGTGGGGCGCCTTCTGCTCGATTTCGCTCCGGTGCAGGGAAACCAGCGGACCGCAGACTGAAACGGACCTACCGCCCCAGGGCGACCAGCGGCCGTCCCGTCAGAGGGTGCTCGAGCATTACAGCCTGCACACCGTAGACGTGGCGGATCAGCTCAGGTGTCAGCACAGACCGGACCGGCCCGGACGCCACGACCTTCCCGCTTAGAAGCACGATCAGGTGCGAACAGGAGGCAGCCGCATGGTTGATGTCGTGCAGCGCTGCCCCCACGGCCGTCCCGCGGGCAGCCAGACCCTCCAGCAGCTCCAGCGTTTCCAGCTGGGCGGACGCATCGAGATGATTAGTGGGTTCATCCAGCAGCAGCACTGAGGGTTCCTGGGCCAGGGCACGCGCCACCTGCGCGCGCTGCTGTTCGCCGCCGGAAAGCGTGGAATAGGCGCGGTCTGCAAGATGGACGACGCCGGCCGCCACCAGGGCGCGCTCCACCACGTTCAGATCCCGCGGGCTGTCACCGGCGAGCAGGCCGCGGTGCGGGGTTCGGCCAAGCGCCACGACTTCACGGACGGACTGACCGGTCTCGGCAGGCAGGGACTGCTCCACGAGTGCGATGCTGCGTGCCCGCTCCCGCGACCGCGTTGCCGAAAGCGCCCGGTCCCCGAACCGTACCGTTCCGCCATCGGGCCCAAGCACGCCGGCCAGCAGATGAAGCAGGGTGGATTTTCCTGCACCGTTTGGGCCCAGCAGTCCCGTGAATGTGCCGGGCTCAAGGGTGCAGTCCACACCATCCACCAGCACCCTGCCGCCCCGGACCACCCGCACCCGCTCAGCTGACAGGTCCCGGCGGGCTGTGACGACGGTTCCCGGCGTCCGGGCGCTCATGCCCCGCTCCGCCGTCGTAGCAGCAGCAGGATAAAGAAGGGGGCTCCGATCAGGGCCGTCACGATCCCCACCGGTATCTCCCGGGGATCGAATACCGTCCTGGCCGCGGTGTCTGCCAGCACGAGGAACAGGGCACCGGCAAGGGCGGAAAGCGGGAGCAGGGATCGGTGGGACGCTCCGGCCAGCATCCGCACGGCGTGCGGCAGGACCAGGCCCACAAACCCAATGGACCCGCTCACGGACACCATCGCCCCGGTCAGCAGGGCAGTGGCCCCCAGCAGGGTCCACCGCACGGCCGGCACCGGCACGCCAAGCGCCGAGGCAGCGGTGTCACCGAAGGAGAAAGCGTCCAGGAGCCGGCCGCAGAACATCAGCGGAATCCCGACGACGGCGAGTGCCGGAAGGGCGATCGCCGTACTGGACCAGGTGGCTCCGGCAAGGGATCCCATCAGCCAGCCGAGCACTTCGCGGTAGGAGTCGCCCTGTGCTGTCCAGAACACTACAAACGACGCCGCGGCTGCAGCCAGCGAAGAGACCGCCAGTCCGGCTAGGACGGTGCGGGTTGGAGTGATGGAGCCCAACGCGCCGGCAAGGGTCAGCGTGGCGGCCATCGCCAGCATGGCTCCGGCGAACGCCGCAACGGGAAGGACGACGGCGGCGCCCAGCAGCAGCACCGAAACAGCTCCCAGGCTGGCCCCGGAACTTAGCCCCAGCAGGTACGGGTCTGCCAGCGGATTGCGGGTCAGTGCCTGGATCACGGCCCCGCTCAGGGCAAGTCCCGCGCCAACGGCCGCGGCGGTCAGGACCCGGGGCAGCCTCAGGTCCCGGACGATAGCTTCCTGCAGCGGCGTCAGCGATCCGCTGCCCGGAGCCGTCAGCGCCAGCCACGCATCCCGCACCCCGAGCCCGGCAGGTCCGACGGTCAGTGCCCAGAGCCCGGCACCGGCAAGCCCCAGGCAGAGGGCCGCGCCGACCAGCCAGGGACGGCGGGAGCGTGGTCTCCGGGCGGGCTGTTCGACGGCGGGTGCGCCGGGGCGGGCGATGGTCTCAGTCAAGGGCAGCCAGCTGCTCGGCCAGGGAACGTACGGTCTCAACGTTGCGGACTCCCGCTTCCGATGCGGCGAAGGGCACAACCAGGTAGCGCCCTTCCTGAACGGCAGAGAGCCGGGAAATGACGGGATGGGATTCGAGCACGGACTTCTTCTTCTCTACGCTGCCCCAGGCAGAATCAACGAGCACAATGACGTCCGGGTCCGCCTCGGCAACGGCCTCCCAGGAGTAGGGGCTCCAGCCCGCATCGATTCCGGCAGCAATGTTTTCCAGGCCGGCGGATTCCATCAGCAGCTGCGGTGCGCCGCTTCCCGCACCTACGTAGGGGGTGTCGGACCCGGAACTGTACCAGAGGGCGCTTAGTCCCTTGTCAGAGGGCGTGAGCCCCGCGAGTTCCACACGCTGTGCCTCAACCAGGTCAGCGGCTGCTTCCTGAGCTCCGAACAGGTCTCCGGCCTCCTCGATGGAAGCGAAGACGTCGTCGAAAGTCAGCGGGCTGGGCCGGTATCCGTCTCCCTGGCAGGCGGCGGGGGAGACGTAGCTGGCTACGCCCAGTTCATCGAGCTGGGCGCGTTCCCCTGCGCCGTCGGCTGAGAAGTTAGATTCCCAGCCGGCAAAAACCAGGTCCGGGGCGAGGCCCAGGACAGCTTCACGGGAAGGCACCTTCTCTGCAAGGACCGGGGGAACGTGGGCGTCTGCCCACGCTTCGGGCACCGGACCGTCAGCGAAGGCAGTGCCTACGATCTTCTCGCCCAGGCCCAGGGCCAGGAGCAGCTCGGTGGAGGTGGACTTTATGGCGACCACCCGTTCCGGCGGGGCATCCAGGGAGACGGCGGTTCCACAGTTATCCAGTTCCAGCGGGAACCCGGCATTGAGGGAGGAACCCGGAGTTTCCGGGCGCTGAGCCTGCGCCGGATCTCCAGGTGTGCCGGCGCATCCGGTGAGCGCCAGCACGGCAAGTGCGGCCAACGCGGCAGGCCGCAGGAACCGGCTTGGAACGGGAAAAGGGGGAGTCATGAAACCTCGCAGGCGGAAGTGATTTGGGCGGCGGTTCCGCAGGGCTGGTACGCCGGCGGAAATGGTGCGGCTGGGCCCAAATCAAGGCCTGCTGAGCCCCGGCCAATCCGGCCGGAAATCGGTTGCCCGCCTGCCGGGATGAAAGCGCACCGGCGGCGATTTCTACACTCTTGCAGAACTCGTCCGCGTAGCCAAGGATGGCGGGCACGGAGAACCGGGCTGCACCGCAGCTTTAATGCCTCCGAAACGCAGGAGAAATGTTTAGCCCAAAAGATGGTGAAAAGCCCTCGCGGCCTTTTGCGAAACGGGCGGCTGAGCCGCCGGAATGTGGAGGATGTTTTGACGATCGTTCGAACCGCACTGACCCAAACCACCTGGACCGGGGATGAAGAGTCCATGGTTGCCAAGCATGAGGACTTCGTCCGCCGGGCGGCAGCGGAAGGTGCGCAGGTCATCTGCTTCCAGGAACTCTTCCACGGCCCGTACTTCGGAATTGTCCAGGACAGCAAGTATTACGAATACGCGCAGGCAGTCCCGGGGCCGCTGACGGAACGGTTTTCCAAACTGGCAGCCGAGCACAACATGGTGATTATCCTTCCCGTCTACGAGGAGGAGCAGCCCGGTGTCTACTACAACACCGCAGCCGTGATCGACGCGGACGGAACGTATCTGGGCAAATACCGGAAGAACCACCTACCCCACGTGGAGAAGTTCTGGGAAAAGTTCTATTTCCGTCCCGGCAACCTCGGCTGGCCGGTTTTCGACACCGCCGTCGGAAAAGTCGGGGTCACTATCTGCTACGACCGGCATTTCCCCGAAGGCTGGCGGGTGCTGGGACTGAACGGCGCCCAGCTGGTCTTCAACCCGAATGCTTCCAAGCCAGGACTCTCCAACCGTCTCTGGGAACTTGAACAGCCGACTGCCGCGGCGGCCAACGGCTACTTTGTGGTGGTCCCGAACCGGGTAGGGGAGGAAACCAACGAATTCGGCGAGGAGGCAGTGGACTTCTACGGCACCTCCTACATCGCCGACCCGCAGGGCAACTACGTCGGTGAGGTGGGCGCTCGGGACGGGGAAGAACTGATGATCCGCGACCTCGATATGGAACTGGTCCGCACCGCAAGGAACAACTGGCAGTTCTACCGGGACCGCCGTCCGGAGGCCTACGACCCCATCACCGCACCGTAAGCCCGGACAGCACAGAGGAAGGCAAGGAAACGCTTTATGGCAACAACTCTGATCTCCGGTGGCACCGTCGTCACCGCCACCGGCCGCAGCGCTGCGGATGTCCTGGTGGACGGAGAGAAAATCGCCGCGGTCCTGGCACCCGGATCCACCCTGCTGGGACACGACCTGGCAGGTTCCGTGGACACTGTCCTGGACGCCACCGGCAAGTACGTGATTCCCGGCGGAATCGACGCGCACACCCATATGCAGATGCCCTTCGGCGGCACCGAAGCCTCCGACACCTTCGAGACCGGAACCCGTGCAGCAGCCTGGGGCGGAACCACCACCATTGTTGACTTCGCCATCCAGCGCTACGGCGAACGGGTCATGGATGGCCTGGCAGCCTGGCATGAAAAAGCCGCAGGACAATGCGCCGTCGACTACGGCTTCCATCAGATCATCGGCGACGTCAACGACGACTCGCTCAAGGCGATGGAAACCCTCCCGGACGAAGGAGTCTCCAGCTACAAGCTCTTTATGGCCTACCCGGGCGTCTTTTACAGCGACGACGCGCAGATCTACAAAGCCATGCGGGTCGGCGCCGAGACCGGACTGATGACCATGATGCACGCCGAAAACGGTCCTGCGATTGACGCGATGGTCACCGAACTTCTGGCCCAGGGCAAAACCGACCCCTACTACCACGGCGTTGCACGCGCCTGGCAGATGGAGGAGGAAGCCACCCACCGGGCCATCATGCTGGCCAACCTGACCGGAGCACCGCTCTACGTCGTCCACGTTTCCGCAAAACAGGCAGTTGAGCAGCTCGCGGCAGCCCGGGACAACGGGCAGAACGTCTTCGGTGAAACCTGCCCGCAGTACCTCTACCTCTCGCTCGAGGACCAGCTTGGTGCGGAAGGGTTCGAGGGCGCCAAATGGGTCTGCTCCACGCCGCTGCGGTCCAAGCACGAGCACCACCAGGACCACATGTGGCAGTCGCTGCGCACCAACGATATCCAGATGGTCGCCACTGACCACTGCCCGTTCTGCATGAAGGGACAGAAGGACATGGGGGTGGGGGACTTCTCGAAGATTCCCAACGGCATCGGCTCGGTGGAACACCGCATGGACCTGATGTACCAGGGCGTCGTGGACGGAAAAATCAGCCTGGAGCGCTGGGTGGAGATCACCAGCACGACGCCGGCGCGCATGTTTGGCATGTATGGCACCAAGGGCGTGATTGCCCCGGGAGCAGACGCCGACGTCGTTATTTACGACCCGAACGGGCACACCTCGATCGGGCTGGAGAAGACCCACCACATGAACATGGACTACTCGGCGTGGGAGGGCTACGAGATCGAAGGGCACGTGGACACGGTGATGTCCCGCGGCCGGGTGGTCATCAACAACAACGAGTACCTGGGCAGCAAGGGCCACGGGCAGTATGTCCGCCGCGCAACCAGCCAGTACCTGGTCTAGGGGGAAACATGGAATTCGGTGCGGTACTGCAGTGCAATCCTCCCGCCCAGCGGACGGTGGCCCTGGCCAAGAAAGCCGAGGAACACGGGTTCGACTACGTGTGGACCTTCGACTCACACCTGCTCTGGCAGGAGCCCTACGTGATCTACAGCCAGATCCTGGCTGAAACGCGGTCTATCAAGGTGGGGCCGATGGTCACCAACCCTGCCACCCGGGACTGGACGGTCACGGCGTCCACGTACGCGACGCTGAACCAGATGTACGGCAACCGGACGGTCTGTGGGATCGGCCGGGGGGATTCGGCGGTGCGGGTGACCAACGGGGCACCCACCACGCTGAAGACCCTGCGGGAGTCGATCCACGTCATCCGCGAGCTGGCCAACTCCCGGCCGGTTGAATACAACGGCGCCACCCTGCAGTTCCCTTGGAGCAAGGGCTCGGAACTGGAGGTCTGGGTGGCGGCCTACGGTCCGCTGGCACTGAAGCTCACCGGGGAGGTGGGGGATGGGTTCATCCTCCAGCTGGCGGACGTGGACATTGCCGAGTGGATGATCCGTACTGTCCGGCAGGCAGCCGCCGACGCCGGCCGGGACCCGGACAGCATTTCCTTCTGCGTGGCAGCTCCGATGTACATCGGGACGGACCGGGAACACATGCGCAACCAGTGCCGCTGGTTCGGCGGCATGGTGGGCAACCATGTGGCGGACATCGTGTCCAAGTACGGCTCGGATTCCTCCGTTCCGCAGGCACTGACCGATTACATTGCCGGGCGCCAGGGCTACGACTACAACGAGCACGGCCGCGCGGGGAACACCCACGCCGACTTTGTGCCGGACGAGATCGTGGACCGGTTCTGCATCCTGGGCACTGCCGAAGAGCACATGGAAAAGCTCGAGAAGCTCAAGGCCCTGGGCGTCACCCAGTTCGCCGGATACCTCCAGCATGACAATAAGGAGGAAACCCTGCGCGTCTATGGGGAGACGGTGATTCCTGCCCTGCGGGACCACGTGGCTGCGAAGGCATGAAAACGGAAGTACGACGGCGGTGGCGCCCGTCCGCGATCGCGTGGGGGCTGGGCGGGGTGCTGCTGCCGGTCCTTCTCTGGGAGGGGTACAAAGCCGTTGGCCCGGCGTCCGGGGTTAGCGTCGGCGGCATGCCGCTGCTTCCCCGGACCACGGACCTGGCCATGCCGCATGTCTGGACGATGCTCCAGCGGCTGCTGGCACCTGAATCCTCGGCCCCGGGCGCCGGACCGATGTGGGTGGCGGTGCTGCAGGCGGCCGGGTTCACGCTCGGCATTGCCGGGGCAGGCTGGCTGCTGGGCGTCGTGGTTGGGCTGGGGCTGGCCATGCTGATGCAGCGGTTCCGCAGCGCCAACTCGGCGATGCTGCCCTGGATCATCCTGAGCCAGACGGTGCCGCTAATCGCGATTGCTCCGCTGGTCCGCCGGTGGGGGTCACAGCTCGAGTTTGGCCCGTTCACCTGGGAAAACTGGATGTCCGTGGCAGTCATCGCCGCGTACCTGGCGTTCTTTCCGGTGGCGATTGGGGCCCTGCGCGGCTTCGGCGCCCCGGAGAAGGCGCACGAGGACCTCATGCGCACCTATGCCCTTGGCTGGTGGCAGACCTTCCTGCGGCTTCGGCTGCCGGCCAGCGTGCCGTATCTGCTCCCTGCCCTGCGGCTCGCGGCCGCGAACGCGGTGATCGGGGCTGTGGTGGCGGAGGTTTCAATCGGGTTGCGCGGCGGTATTGGCCGCATGATCGTCGAATTCGCGGCAGCCGCGGGAGGTGACCCGGGCAAGCCCTGGGCGCCAATATTCGGAGCTGTGGTGCTCGGCCTGGCCGCGGTGGGATTCGTTGCTTTGATCGGCGCACTGCTGCGCCGTTACCGCAGAGGAGAACAGGCAGTATGAACAGCACTACGGATTCAATGGGTGGGACGGCGACGGCGGACGGGGGAGCGGCGCCGGTCCCCGCGGTTCACGCGGCCTCGGTGAGCCGCATCTTTGGTGCCGGACGCAGCCCGGTGCAGGCACTGCGGGACGTCAGCCTGAGCGTGGCTGCCGGTGAGTTCGTCTCCCTGATCGGTCCCTCCGGCTGCGGCAAAAGCACCCTGATGAGGCTGATCGCGGACCTGGATGCACCCAGTTCCGGAACGCTCACCGTGTTCGGCAAGAGTGCACGGCAGGCCCGGCTCGACCAGGACTACGGCATCGCTTTCCAGCAGGCCGGGCTGCTGCCGTGGCGGACCGTGCGCGGCAACATTGAGCTGCCGCTGCAGACCCACGGCGCGGCCCCGGCAGCCCGCCGGGCGCGCTCGGATGAACTGCTGGAGATGGTGGGCCTCTCCGACTTCGGTGAGCACTACCCGGACCAGCTATCGGGCGGGATGCAGCAGCGGGTGGCTATCGCACGGTCGCTGGCCGAGTCACCGAAGCTGCTGCTGATGGATGAGCCTTTCGGAGCCCTGGATGAGATGACGCGGGAGAAGATGCAGAACGAGCTGGTCCGCATCTGCGCGGAGACGGGCTGCGCCGTCGTTTTTGTCACCCATTCAATTCCGGAGGCCGTGTTCCTCTCCGACCGGGTGGTGGTGATGTCACCACGGCCGGGTGAAATCCGGGACATCGTGGACATCACGCTGGGCTCAGCCGGCGCCCGCGGTGCAGGGCTGCGGGAAGAGGCTTCTTTTTACGAGGCGATCCGGACAGTGCGTGAGGCGCTGCACGGGGCCGAACCTGCTGCGGTCCGGGGAGCGGAAACCCGATGAGCGGAATCGTCCAGGACCCGCCGGCCGCACCGGCAGCGGGTGCGCCGGCGGAAACTCGTGGAGCAGCCGGCATCGATCCCGGCCGTCTGTCCGGACTTGGCCGCCACATCGGAGCGCCGCTGCTGCTGGGGGCAGCGGCACTCCTGCTGTGGCAGGGTGCGGTTTGGGTGCTGGAGATTGAGCCGTTCATCGTTCCGGGACCGTTGGCGATTGCCGAAGCCTTCGCCGGCAACCTGGCGAACGTGTTGGGCGCCGCCGTCGTGACTGGGGTGAACGCCGCCGTCGGGCTGGTGGTTGGAGCCCTGCTGGGGGTCGCAGCCGCTGTGGCCGCAGCTGCTGTGCCGGTGCTGGACCGGCTGGCGGCACCCCTGGTGGTAGCGCTTTCGGTCATTCCGATCGTGGCGCTGGCGCCGGTGCTCTACACGATGTACGGGGCGGACCAGCAGGCCACGCGGCAGATCGTGGCGGGAATCGCCGTCTTCATCCCCGTCTACGTCAACTCGCTGCGCGGTTTCCGGCAGGTGAAGCCGGTGCACCGGGACCTGATGCGTTCCTATGCTGCCGGGAAGTGGCAGATTACCCGCAGTGTCACTTTGCCCAGTGCAGTGCCGTACATGTTCACCGGCCTGCGGATTGCGTCGTCGCTGGCCGTCGTCTCGGCACTGATTGCCGAGTACTTCGGCGGGCCGGTAGGTGGCCTGGGCAAGTCGGTGACCTCAGCGGCGTCGAGCAGCAACTACACGCTGGCCTGGGCCTACGTGCTTGGCGCCGTCCTGCTTGGACTGTTGTTCTACGCGGTCACCGCCGCGCTGGAGAAGTACTTTTCCCGGCACACCGGCGGCTCCTGAGCCGGGCGCCGCTCCATAGATGTTTCACCGCACCACTCCGTCCGCACTAACCGCCCGTATGAGGGGAAGCAAATGAACACACGAAGGAAACCGCTCACAATCCTGGCCTCCGGGCTGGCCATCACTGCCCTGGCGCTGGCAGGCTGCGGCGGGGAATCCGGGGATGGCTCGGCCGCTGCCGATGAACTCACCCCGGTGAAGCTGCAGCTGCAGTGGTTCGCGCAGGCCCAGTTTGCCGGCTACTACGCAGCCCTGGACCAGGGCTTTTTCGAGGAGGAGGGCCTCGACGTCGAAATCCTGGAAGGCGGTGCCGATATTGTGCCGCAGGATGTCCTGGCCTCGGGCGACGCCGACTACGCTATCTCCTGGGTGCCCAAGGTTCTCGGCTCGATCGAGCAGGGCGCTGCCATCACCAACGTGGCGCAGATCTTCGAACGAAGCGCTACCCTGCAGGTCGCGATGGCGGACTCGGGCATTGACGGTCCAGAGGACCTGGCCGGAAAGAAGGTCGGCTCCTGGGGCTACGGCAACGAATGGGAGCTATTCGCCGGAATGCAGCAGGCCGGCGTGGAGATCGATGACATTGAACTGATCCAGCAGGCCTTTGACATGAACGGTTTCCTCGCCGGGGACATCGACGCCGCGCAGGCCATGACCTACAACGAATACGCGCAGGTGCTGGAGACGGAGAACCCCGATACGGGTGAGCTGTACCAGCCGGAGGACCTCACCGTCATCGACTGGAACGAAGAGGGAACCGCAATGCTCCAGGACGCCATTTGGGCGGACACACAGCGGCTCGAGGATGACGAGGAGTACCAGAAAACCACGGTTGCCTTCATCAAGGCCGCCATCAAAGGCTGGGCGTATGCGAAGGACAACCCCGAGGAAGCGGCGGAGATCGTGACCGGGGCCGGGTCCACGCTGGGCACGAGCCACCAGCTGTGGATGACCAATGAAACGTCCAAGCTGATCTGGCCGTCCACGAACGGCGTCGGCCTGATCGATGAGGCTGCGTGGGAACAGACGGTTGAGATCGCGCTGGGCACCAAGAACGAAACTGGTGCAACGATCATCAGTGAGGAGCCGCCGGCCACGGCCTGGACCAACGAGTACGTGGAGAAGGCGCTGGCCGAGCTGGAGGAAGAAGGCGTAGACACCAAGGGTGCGGACTTTGCGCCCATTGAGGTTGAGCTTCAGCCCGGAGGGAACTGACCCGGTTTGAACCCGTGTTGGCCTGGCCGGCGCATCGCTAGTTCGGCTTCTTGTCCGCCCGCCGGGCGGCCGTGGCTGATGGTGGTGTGCCTGCCAGGCTTTTTTGTGGTGCAGTGCGGCTGGGCCAGTCGGGATGTTCACCGGTCAAAAGCTGTAGCGTTTGAGCTACCCTCACCGCGAATCAATGCGGGCGGGGTATATGCGACTCGGGAGTCCTGGGATTGTTGGGTGCCGGGTGCCGGGTGCCGGGTGTCGGAGCGGTGCTGCGGTGAGGGACCGGCTTGTGGGACGCTTACGAGTGCAGGGTCGTTCGCTAACCATCCGCGCTGATGGGGTTGGAGAGACTGAACTCGCAATACTCGCCGGTCAGTTCCCCGCCGACGCTGAACTCGAGCCGAAGCATCTGAGCCTCCGCAGGGGGAGCCGGCGTGTAGACCCGGAGAGCGTCCCACTCCATACGAGTGCCGGCCGATTTGCCTCCTGACCACTGGTACTCGGTACCAATATCATCAGATACAACCGTGGTGAGCTCCTCAAAAACTGCGACGCCAGGCATCTGAGGTGGGTCCTCAGATCGTTCTGATCCTGCAGCTTTACGCTGCTTCCACCACTCCTCGAGTTCTCGCTCGTACCGGATGTCCCGGGACATTGTCTCTTCTCCGCGCACCCCACTGAAGTGCACATGGATGCTCGGCTTTCCGGCGCTGGCACCGGCGTAGTTTGGCGCGTCTTTGAACTCGACACCTGCAAAGCGCACGTCGATACCATCGGTGGTTCCCACCACGAGGTCATGAGGCGCATGTGTGAGTGCAATCATGCAGCCACATTAGCGGCCCTGGTTCGCACGCGTCACAAAGACGAACGTCTCATCACTCTTCATGCCTGTCCCGTAGAGGGATCCGCTGTGGCCACCCGGTCGACTTTCAGGAACAGGTCTTCACGAAACTTGTGGCACCTGGCCGAGCCTCGAACGTCACAACATGGCCGTCGCCGTCCTCGAAGACAGCTTGTGATCCGGATACGGTCACAGTGCCCGCCTGATAGGGGTTCCCCCATCCCGGTGGGGGATTGCCTTGGCCATCATGCAACGGCGTCTCTGCAATGAAGAACGTGTCGTCAACGCGCACTTCCTCTATGCCACAGTGTGTGTAAAGCATGATTGGCTGGCTTGAAGGCCCTCCGGCCGGTGCGTCCGTTGAGGCACCGGGGTGGGGGAGCTGTGGGTCTGAGCATGCGCAGAGGACGGCCAACAGCGAGGCAGCCAAGAGTGAGATCCTCACGCTGGTGTTCATTAGCGTCCCCCAATCTCGAGTCTGACGCACAGACTAGGCGATGACGAGAATGGCCGCCATGATGGCAGATGATGCAGTCGCCACGCGTCCCGCTCAGGGATCCCCGACGGGGACACTGAGCGCGGCGACAACCCGCAATGAGCAGTCCGCAAGCCGATTCCTGAACGAACACCTCAGTCGTTGCTCAATGGAAAGATGTTTAGCTCGAGGCCTCGTACGCTTCGCAACGGGCCTGGAGTTCAGTAGCAGCCGCGGTCCAGGCATCCGCGTCCAGGTTCCACGACGCGTCCGGGTTATCCGCTTTCCGGAGAACGTTCTCGGTGGGGGAGGAGAATTGCTTCACCAGCGGAGCGATGTCCGCAGGAGCATCATTGGCAATGGCCAGGACTTCATCGTGGAGCGGGCGCGCATCCTCCGGGCTCATATTGACGCCCGAAGTGCCGCCACCGATCTTCACCACCGAGATCATCTGTGTCAGCGGTCCTTGACCGTCTGCGCCGAGGAGTTTGAGGCATGACTGCTCTTCAGTGTCCCCAACCTCTGGTGCGACGGTGGGGGCTGCGGTTTCCGAAGCAGTTGGCGGTTTGGCCTCGGCTCCTGTAGTTGCCGTACTGCAGCCGGTGAGGAGCAGTAGTGCGAGGACAGGGCTGATGGCAGATATTCTCATGGTTCCCCCGGGAGTCTTTGACGGTGGTGACAATTTAGCCGTTAGTTACTTTGGTGTCGAGGAACTACATGCTGTGGCAGGAGTCGCGGCTGTGTCCCGCTGAGGGACCGGCTTGCGGGCGTGCCTCAATCCTCAATTTCCGTACTAGGCTCGACGGGTGTCTACCAATCAGAATCCCCAAGTGATCATACTGAACGGCGGCTCAAGCTCCGGCAAGTCTTCAATTGCTCGGGCTCTTCAGGAAATCCTCCCAGGCATTTGGTTGACTTTCGGCGTCGACACTTTCATCGACGCACTTCCTGCCGGGGGTGACAGTCCGCGTGCGGGAATCACCTTCGAGCAGGACGGCACCATCACTTTCAGTGCTGAGCATCGGGCCTTGGAACGCAGCTGGTACACCGGACTCAGCGATATGGCCCGCGCGGGAGCCCACTTGATCCTCGATGAGGTCCTTCTGTCAGGGGGAGCGGGTCAGGATCGTCTGCGGTCAGCCTTCAGCGATGTGGAGCTGATTTGGGTGGCCGTGCGCTGCGACCCGGACGTCGCCGCATCCCGCGAGGCACGACGCGTCGACCGCGTGGAAGGGATGGCTCGACAGCAAGCCCTAAGCGTGCACGACGGAGTTGACTACGACGTCGAGGTCGACACCACCTATCGCTCAACGGAAGGGTGCGCACGCGACATCGCGCGCCAGCTCTCGCTTGAGGCTTTCATCCGCTAAAGGATCGGCTTACGGCACATGGCATGCTGGCAGTCTGAGTTGAGCCGCAGTAATAGAGGGGGCCATTCATATGCAGAGCGACGAACCAAAGGTCAGTCGGGACGGTTCTGTGATGTGCACCGTGACAGGATCGTTCTTTCGGGCTGTTGACCCCGCCTACCGAGCCACAGCTCTCGAGGGGTCCAGATCTGCCGGCCGGTATTCACCGCCGGATGTACCAACGTTGTACCTCAGCTCGTCACGCGAGGGTGTAGCCGCTGCAATGATCGCCCATGCGGACAATCGCACACCAAATCTCGAAGTGCTGCAGTTCGATGTGGAGGCCGAGCGAATCGTCGATCTTCGTGATCACGAGGCATTGAAATCGCTGGGCATTGATCCTGCGGACGCTGCGGCGGACTGGCAGGAACTTGTTGCCGCTGGCCGTTCACCGTCCTCTTGGAAGGTCCGGGAGGCTCTGGAGAGTTTTGGCGCCCGCGGGTTGATCGACCCGTCACGTAAGCAGCCGCACCTCTGGCATCTGACGCTCTTTAGCTGGAACGCTGACGGCGCTCCGAGCGTCCGGGAAGTTCCAGCCCAGTAAGGGATCTCTATGGGACGGGGCTATCGCGCACCTAGACGGAGATCCCCGTGACCGATGGTTAGACTGTCGCTATGTCGACCGGGAAAGGTGCTAAGTGGGGAATCGGTAGGAGTTCTTTTAACAAGCTCCCATATTCGACTGTCCTGCTCCCTATTGTTGCCTTATCTGGATGTGCGGTGGAGAGTGCTCCCATGCCGCCGGACGGACATGTTTTTCTGACAGTTGTCGTTCAGCAGAACAGCGGATCTGCTGTGCCGGGCTGCCTGGTAAAGCTGGAACCGTCGTTCGGTGAACCAGCAACGGTAACGGCTTCCTCTGGTACTTCGGACCAAAGCGGGAGTGTCGAGTTAGTGCAGTCCCACGGCTTGTACGAAATGCTTACGCAGTGCCCGGGCGAAATGCCGACCGGCCCAGTTTTAGTTGATTTAGAGGGCCCAGGGCTCACGTATGCGACGTTGACAACAGGCTCCGCCGACCAATGACAGCTGCGGCCAGTATCCGGACGGCGCATTTCCATAGTAGGGGGTGCTGAAGGTGTCGCGCTAAGGGATCCCCTAACGCGTATGGCCGATCCCACTCCCATCATCAGAGCACGCCAGCTTAGTCTTGGGGACGGAAGGCGGGCACACCGATAAATAGCGCAATGACTTTACGAACGGAAACTGCGTATGAAGAACTGGAAAGCGCCGAGCAAGCTCCTTCTCATGTTCGGGATTTGTCTGGCTGTATTCGCCGTGCTGCGATTCCTTGTGCCAACCGAGTACTCACTAGTGGTTCTTGGCATTCCGGGAGCTATTTTCGTCGGCTACATGGCGAATCTTGGTGCCAATATGGTCCGCAATCCACCACCTCCGTCAGGCAAATCTGATGATGCAACTCGGTCCGACCAGTAAAACCCGGGACACAGTTGCCTCGTTTGAGGGTTGCTCACCCGCGACGCCTGGCTATGCGCGCCATGCAGTCGGTGGTCCCTGCGGGGGTGGATTTACCCGAGTGCCCATCAGACGCAAGGACCGTGTTCCCTAACCTGGACTGACAACGTGTCGCGGATAAGGATCGGCTTACAGGCAATCCGATCGAGACCGTAAAGGCCGACATTAGCATCCCGGCTTGGGGCTAGAATTTGGTCATGTCAGACGACCGCGCCCGTCGAGTCATCCGCCTGTTTCCTGACTACGGGCACCGCTGGCCACTCTGGGAGAACAGCACCCCCGGCCACCCGAGCAAATACACAATGGAGCCGGCAGACTTCGGGCTGTCAGAAACCCTAACTGACCGACTCCGCACCTGGTACGACGCTTGGGAGGCAGAGACCCTTTATGAAAACGGTTGGAGTTCAAGCGCCAAGGAACGGGCTTGGAAGGCTGAGGGCGCCAGCATCGCCCAGCAACTTCGATCAGAGGTCAAAGCCTTCGCAGACGTGGAATACGACGAGTAGCGGGGCCCCGACACTACAGATGTCCCGTAGAAGGATCCCTCAGCGCGACACCTCATGGGTACGAGTGAGCCGAAATGCGCCCATCGGCACTTGGTCCGCTTCCCCTGTGGGGCTGTGGGGCTGTGGGTGTAATGGGTAGTTAGCGGTCGCGGAGCTGGTCGAGACGGTGGAACGTAACCCTGGGGTTTTGCTAAACAAGGACAACTCAGTCGAGGGAACTAATACATCCAATCCCATGGGCCAGCGATAGGATCGGCGCATGACCAATCTGAATGCAATTCCCAAGGAGACAAAAGACTGGTCATTCGTGGCCGATCAAGGCTGTTCTGAATGCGGATATTCACCTCACTTCGGTCCGGAAACCGGGGGTCGTCTCCGCCATACAGCGACCGCTTGGAAAGAATTACTCAGCCATCCTCCAGCTTCCCAGCGACCCGTACCCCAGGTATGGTCGCCTCTCGAATACGCAGCCCATGTGCGTGACATGTGCCGGCTGGCATGTGAGCGAGTAGGGCTCATGCTGGCAGAGAGCGTGCCGACTTTTTCCAACTGGGATCAAGACGAACAAGCCGAAATCAACGACTATCTGAACTCGGACAGGCTCGCCCTGTCTGCAGACCTAGAGAGCCAATTGGAGCTTGCTGCTCGCGTATTTGACCAAGTTCCCGACAACTCCTGGGACCGCGCAGGACTCCGCGGGGACGGCAAAGAATTCACAGTTCAATCCTTCTCATCCTTTGTCCTCCACGAGGTCGAGCACCATCTTCAGGATGCGAAGGAAGGTCTGCGCAAAGTCGTCTAGTGTGCTGCTAGATCTACCGAGGACCAGGTCGCCGGTAGCCAACCTCAGCCATTGAAAACCGTGTTGTGCGCCCGCTGAAGGATCCCTCAGTGCGACACGTGTTAGACGGTCTAGCGAGTGATCTGTCCCTGCGGTTAGCCGCCTAACCAAAAATGATTTCTGAAGCGCGATTAGGTTCTTGCCCAGCCGCACACTCCCGGAGCTTCAAGCGATGTCCCCGCGTATCCGCGGCCACCCGGCGCGCTTTCGCATAGCTCCTCGGCTATTCCCTTGCCCAGGCTATAGACGGGAGGGAAGGCGGCGCTGATGAGCAGCGTCACCGTGACAAGGCACATCGCCCATGCCTTACGATTTGTCTCCGCTCGTCTCATTGCCCTCCAAGTCAGAAGGGCCGCAAATGCCAACGCGACAAATGGCAGGTACATCGCTACCTGGGTCCACACGGCACCCGTTCGCTGGACAAAGGAAATAAGAGTTACTGCGAAGAGGACAACTGAAAGCAGGATAGGGAGAAAAGCCACGACCCCTACAACTGCCACGAGGAGATCAGGCCTAGTTGACCTGCCCCGCCGCTTGAAACCCGTCGTGCTTTGCTGGGTACTCAACGCAGCTCATCCACAGCTGCGTTCTCCTGAGACGCACGGCACAACTGCTCTTCGCGCATTTCGGGACTCAACCCATGCCACGCGTGTGCCTGGGCTGTGACCTCTGAATCCGGCAGGCCCATGGCTCTCAGCTGCTCGGGTGAAACCATCACGCTGTTCTCCGGCCCGATCTGGTCACTCCGGTCCAGGGCCGCGCCGGGACCGGAGGCATAATCAGCAGAACAAGCGATGAACGGTTCGTAGACCGCCGTCGCAGGATCATCCTTCAGCTCAGAAGACCCCATCGACGCTATTGGAGCCATCGCAACTGTGGCGGTCTCAGTAGCGGATTCACCAGGCGCCGATAAGGGCGTCGTTCCTATTCCAAGGACAAAGCCACCCAAGATCGCTAGTACGACGATCATTCCTACTGACGGTCTTCTGTTAATGGTGCCCCCCTGACCCGCTGCCACACCCCATCGATGCAACGGCCCCAGCCTAGCGGACGGTGCAGGACTTACCCCGAAGATAAGCACTTGAGGGGTCCCATTAGGCGATCCCTGAACGGGACGCCTACTCAGTGGAGCTTTCGGGCGAACGTTCTTCGCGGCGCGCCTTTCGCTTCGCCAGCCACTCGTCGCGGTACGCGTCCACCTCTGCTGCCTTCTTATTGCCGAAGTAGACACCAATTATTGGACCCAGGCCGGCGCCAAGGCCAAGTAAGGAGTATTGCCAGCCCTGGGTTAAACCCACCACGACGCCGATAACGATCGAGAAGCCGAGGAAGTAAAGGAGTGACTTGCCGCTAACGGTTTTATTTCGTGCCATCCTGCGTCCTCCTCGACGCCGCTAACATTCATTGCTGGTCCTGAGCGAGCCCGCGCGGTCCGGGACAGGCACATGACCGATATGGATCCGTGAACAGGACTCTCCGTCATGGAAGCTATCACTCACAGCTCGGGATGTCTGGGGTCCTTTCCACGTTCGCGCCAATAGTCGTCTCGCTGCCGTCGTACGAACCATGCGATATATACCACCGCGGCTATTGCGGCGATGCACTGACTGATAGCGATGACCCAGTCCCAACGCGATCGGAACTCTGCCGGCAGCCATCCTGGAATGAGAAAAAGCGCCACGGCTGTCACCACGCCTAACACTGCGGGCAACGGGGACGGACGACGCTGCACAGAAGTCATGGCTCACCCTATCCATTTCCCAGGTTTGGAGGTGAACATTTGAAACGATTCGCCTCGGTCCAACTCTCCAAACGGCACGGTTCCCGGTACGAGGCCCCAGGTTGAACGTCCCTGCCGCAGCGCCTGACGCGACCGTGGGTTGTCAGCTTGTGCGGGCCTCAAGTTCGGCGACTCCGGGGCCGGTGAGCTCGGCACAGTAGGCGCTCCGGCCTGTCATCGCCATGATGAGTGCGACGGTACTACCACGGACGACGTCGCCTTCCCCGAGGCTGATGCCCGTGTCCACAGCCTCCAGCCGCAGGCCACGAACCCGTTTCTTGGCGATGACCACCTGATTGGTACCCGCGTAATAGCGCAGCAATGCGACGAGGGCCGCGGCCGGATAGTCGCGGACCAGACCAAGCGGCCGACGGATGTCCTCTCCGTGAACGACCATCTCGCCTAGCAGCGCCAGCCGCGGCAGCGGCGGAGATGTGCGGCTGCCAATGGTCGACCTGAATCGGCTCAGTGTCTCTGAGGAGGAGGTGCCCAGCTGCTCGCGAAGGCGGTCCTCCACTTGTTTGTCGAAGTCGAACCGGGCACGCACGACGCCCGCGAACCAACGGGGCCCCGACACCGCTCCGCTGACAGTCAGATGCGCGAGCACCTCGCGTACTGTCAAGCCAGCGCAGAGCGAAGGAGTTGACCACTGCGCCTCGTCTACCTGCGCAAGCTGGTCCGCGAGAGCTTCCCGCTCAACGTCGATGCTCTGCCAGACCATGTTCCGCTCCACACCGGCATCCTCCCAATCCAACGTCCGGATATGGATCCCTCAGCGTGCGCGATTCAGCAATGAGAAGGTTGTCGAACTTCGCCCGTGTGCCCTCGAGGACGGACCGGCAGCCCAAGGAGCAGGCATGCCGGACAATGTGGATTGGCTCGTCCTCACTGATGACCGCGGCAACCGCAGGCTAGCCTTTCAGCAGGTTGATAACTTGAAGAGAGCAACATGGCCGCTGTCCGTTGAAGGATCCCCAGCTTGGCGGAGGAGTGTGGCCGTCAGCGCCGGGTCGCAAACCGGACCTGGATCCATTTGAGCTCAGCGCGTGGAAGCACCGCGGTAACGACGCCGCCGCCAGCGAGGCTGGCTCCGATGCCGTACACAAACGGATCAGTATCGACCTCTGCGCCGGGCACCTCGACTCCGTTGACGACGGTTCTGGCCTGGCCGTTTACCGTCCGGGCAGTTACTACGGGTGCGTGCTGGTCCCAGGGTTTACCGCCGGGCCAGAGGTGCTGCCGGTACTGGTTCAACAGGATGTGGTTGACGTGGTCAGCCAGGAGGCTTTCAAGCGAAGAGTGCGGCTCGCGGTGCCAAGTGGTCCGCACGGCCTCCCACAGCTGCGGATAGCGCATCCGCTCCACCTGCTCGATCAGCCAAGGGGGCCGGGGCCACCGCGGAACATCGTCGATCCCTCTGAGGGTCTCCTCGTCGAGGTCCGCCAGGTTAACGGGGTCTGATCGGTCATCCGGATTTCGCCAGAGACTGTAGGTGATGCTCGCTGTCATTCCGCTGTACCCATGGTCATCCAGGGCGTAGTTCAGACTGACGGAGTCGGTGTCCTCAAGAGATGGCTGGGACATCAGCCCCAGCACTGGAATGGGCATGAGCTTTAGGTTTTCGGCCCATTCGGCACGGGGGTCTGGGGCGTCTTCCGGGAGAATGCCAACCCATTCCATGCCTAGACTATGAATCAATTAAGGGTGCCTGTAAATGGAAAAGAGTTTAGGGCCCCAAATGTCCCGCTGAGGAGTGGCGCGACGTCCCGCCCTGTACTGGAAGGCCCCGCACATGCATTCGTCCCCTTTCCCCCTTCCGCCGCGTCAGGTCGAGATCGGTGACGCGGCACAGCTCACCGGCGCCACTCCGGACGCGATCCATCGCTACCGCGAGCTGGGTCTGCTTCCTGAGCTGGAACGGGCCGGCGACGGCCACCACCGCTACGGCTATGACGACATGATCCGGTTGCTGTGGATCCACAAAATGGTCAGCGCCGGGATCGATGAGGACGACATCCGTGACATCTTCGCTGACGCTGCTCCTGCTGCCGTCGATAACGGCCGCCACACGGCCGTCGTGCAGCGAATGCGCACCGTGGAGGGCCGGATGGGTCTGCTCTCCGAGTTCGTCACCGGCCGCCTTAGAGGCCTGCCAGCGGGCTCGCTTCGCCAGGCAGACCTGGACAACCTGCTGGTCATCGAGCGGATCTTTGGCCCGCTCGGTGCGGCCGTTAATGCCGGCCGCTATATCGCCCTGGCCACTCACCCCGGTCTGCGGGAGGAATCCGACCGCGTCGAGGCCGCCGAGGACGCACTGGATGACACGGTCGCCGTCGACGATCCCTGCGTGGCGCAAGCCGCTGCAGAACGGCACGCTTTTGAACTGAAACTCGATGCCGCCATCAACGATTCCGGTCAGGCACAAAGCGACGATGAGCTTTTTGACTCCTGGGATGCGGTGCATCCGGCTGGCGCAGAAAATGAGGACGACGCCGGCGGCGGGGGAGAGCGGATAAGCCTCCTCGAAGCCGTCGGAATGATGCCCTACAACTACTCCCCGGCGCGTCTGCGCTGCATGGAACTGACCGGAGAACTCGCAGCCAACGCGTCTTCCGCTTCCTAACAGGGATCAGCAACCGGGCGGCTCTCAGGAACCGATCATTCACGTATAGCGGATTCCCCAAGAATGTGGCCGATGACCCGGGCTGCTTCCGGATAGGCGCCGGGATTGGGTCCGGAGTAGTTGAGGCGGATATGGGGGCCGGTGGGTTCGGCTGGGAACCATTCGTTGCCGCCGGCCACGAGGACGTTGTTGGTCTCGCACCTCTGGATGAAAGACGGGAGATCCGTGGCATCGGGAAGTCTGATCCAGAGGTTCAACCCGCCGGAGGGCAGGGCTGTGAGGGTGGCCAGTGGAGCGTGCTTCTCGAGACTGTCAGCAAGGAGGTCGCGGCGGGATCGCAGCTGGTGCCGAAGTCCCCGGAGGTGTGTCTGCCACCCGGGCTGCGTCACGATGTCCAGGGCCGCTGTTTGAAGGACACCGCTGACGTACATGGACGAAGCCGCGCGGTCTGCCATGATCCTTTCCCGGGCTGGTCCGCGGGCGATGATCGCAGCCACACGCAGGGCGGGTGATGCACTTTTTGTCAGCGACCGGATGTAGACGACGTGTCCGCTGTCGTCGTGAGCCGCAACGGGTGCCGGGTCGGTGGTGATGCCGAAATCGTGCGCCCAGTCATCTTCGATGAGGAACGCGCCATAGGTCCTGGCGACCTCGAGGATCTGCTGCGAGGTATCACGGGTCCATTGGGAGCCGGTGGGGTTGGCGTAGTTCGGCTGGACGTAGAAGGCCCGTGCACCGGTTTCCTCGAAAGCCCGGGCTACCTCCTCGGGGTCGGGTCCCGCGGGTCCGGTAGGAACTGGGACCAGACGGACGTCCGCCTGTGCTGCAGCGAGGATGGCGCCCCAGTAAGACGGAGATTCGATCAACAGGGGCCGGCCGTCCGTGACCAGGGCACGGAAAATGGAACTGAGTCCGCTCTGGCTGCCGGGCAAAACGATCACATCAGCCGCCGACGCCGGGGCGACGCCGGCGGGAGTCACGGCAGCCAGTTCCGAGGCAAACCAGGACCGCAACTCCGGAAGACCCGACGCCGGGGAGCGGCTCAACGCTGTGTCGTGCCGGCCTGCCCGGCCCAGAGCGGAGCGGATCAGACGCTCGGGCAGGAGTTCACGGTCCGGATAGCCGCCGTTCAAGGCGATGGCATCAGTGGATGCGGGCCTCATTGCCGCCGGTGATGATGACAAACGATTACGGGGTGCACCAAGGGCTGCAGTCTGCCAGCCGAAATCCGCTGGCCGGGCAATGCGGGCGGCACGGACGAAGGTACCAACCCCCGGCCGGCTCTCGATCAGGCCCTGGCTGGCCAGGGCACGCAGGGCCTTTTGAACCGTTACCGGGCTGGCCCCATGGCGGGACACCAGGGAACGGGTCGACGGGAGCTTTGCCCCAGCAGGAGCACTTTTGATCCACTCCTGCAGTGCTTCGACGATCCTTCTACTGCTATCGTTGGTCATGAAACTACATAGTAGCGCTACTCTCAATTCATTGGCCCCGCTATCGGCTCAGCGGACGGGGATTGCCTGGGGTTTTCTAGGGATCCTCGCCTTTTCCCTGACCGTTCCGCTCACCCGAATCGCGGTCGAAGGTTTGTCCCCACTTCTCATTGGATAGGGTCGTGCAGTCATCGCCGCGGCCCTTGCCGCGGCTGCCCTTTCCCTGACCCGGCAGCGGTTCCCAAGTGCCGGCCAGTGGATCCGGTTGGCCGTGGTTGCCGGCGGAATCGTCGTCGGGTTCCCCCTCCTTACCTCCTTCGCGCTCACGACGGCACCGGCAAGCCACGGCGCCGTCGTCATAGCCCTGCTGCCGGCAGCTACCGCGGTAACGGCCGCCATCCGGGGGAAAGAACGCCCGCACTACTCGTTTTGGCTAATGGCTGCCATCGGCGCCGTCGTTGCTGTGGGTTTTGCTCTCCTGAATGGTGGAGGGCCCAAGGAACTGACCTCAGCGGATCTGCTGTTGTTTGGAGCGGTCTTCGCCGCAGCGATCGGATACGCAGAGGGTGGACTGCTTGCCCGTGAGCTGGGCGCATGGCAGACGGTCTCCTGGGCTCTCGTCATCGCTTCTCCGCTGATGCTCACCCTCACAATCACTGCCGTCGTGCAGCATCCGCCGTCAGGGACTCCCGTCCAGTGGGCGGCCTTCGGATATTTGGCAGTGGTGAGTATGTTCCTGGGATTTTTCGCCTGGTACCGCGGACTTGCCATCGGCCCGATGGCCCAAGTCAGCCAGGTGCAGCTCGTCCAACCCGTCCTCAGCGTCCTCTGGGCCGTGGTTCTTCTCCGCGAGGAGCTCACCTGGACCACGGTCCTCGGATGTGTCGCCGTCATCCTTAGCGCCGGCATGGCCGTTCGGGTGCGGCTGAAGCGTTCTGCGTAAGCATAATTCCGACGACGGAGCAGAGATTTACCCGCTCTCATAAGCAATTTTTACCTTGTACTCGACAGAGGGGTCATTTGTTGTGACCTCAATTGTGTCTTGCCCGGGTGGCAAATCATGAGGCGTAGTGCTTGTTGCCCCCGCACTGCCATCGATGCAGACCGTTTGCGCGCCGTCCGGCAGGGAAAGTGTTCCGGGGCTGATACACGTGAGGCTTACCCAGACCTGTGTAGCTTCCCCGGACCGGGCATCCAGAGTAATGGACTGTGTGCCCGTGTATGTTCCCTCGACGGGAGCGCTGGTTGTTCCTGGACTTTGATCAATTGAAGTCGATGGGGTGGATGCGCCTTCCGGCTCACCTTGCCCTGCGCACCCCGTCAGTAAGAAAACAGCAGTAAGTGCAGCGGCCGCTTTTCCCGGCGAAATTATGTTTTTCATCTACTCGACGCTAACAAATAGCGCATGGCCCAATTCAAGTGCTTGCATCAAGTTCGAAGATAGTAATAAAAACCCGCCGGGGCTGTTGCACCAACCGGGATTGGGTTAGCCGCCGCCGAGACGACCGGGCAGGGAGCCGAAATGCGACGCCGTGTAGTCAAGCACCCTTTACGTATAGCTCGCTTGACAGTACAGTTACCTTGACATGACCCGGAGAAAGGTGAACTGATGACCGTGAAAAACGCCCCGAGCAAATGGGGCAGAGCGAAATTCGGCGGCAGCAGCGCACACCTGCTGGCCGCTTCGCTGGCCGCCGGAGTGCTCCTGTCGGGCGCTCTGGGCTGGCTCTTTATGGTGCTGCGAAACGGAGACCGTCCGCTGCTTGCCTTCGCAGTTATGGCAGTCTTCACCTTGCCGGTTGCAGCTGTGCTCGCCTGGGCAGTGCTCGTTGACCGCGCAACGCTGGCCGGGGCCCTCGAAAAACCCGAGGACTCCGTCGAATCGGCCTGGTACGAAAAAGCGGCCAGCGGTGCGTTTACGGACATTCTCCTGGTCGGGGGACTGGGCTGTGCGGCCCTTTCGTTCCTGGGAACCGAGGGAACCGCCGGTCCGATCCTGGGAAGCGTGGTCGCGTTCGCCATGCTCGACTTCGGCGCACGCTACCTGTGGCTGAAGAAAACCGCTGCCTGATGGAGAACACCCTCACCAGCCGCCGCTCTGAACTCGGCTGGTCGCAGCAGCGCCTCGCCGACGAACTGGGGGTCTCGCGGCAGACCATCATCTCGATCGAAAAAGGCCGCTACGATCCGTCACTGCCCCTGGCCTTCCGGCTGGCCGCAGTTTTCCACTGCCGCATCGAAGACCTGTTTACCCCCGGTCACGCGCCCGGCAAATGACCGGACACAAAGACAGAAAGGCGCCGCGATGACAAACCCTCTGCTTCCCTCCCGCCTGCCGATAGCCGCAGCGCCCATGGCCGGCGGACCAACGTCGACGGCGCTGGCCGCCGCAGTTGCCGCAGCCGGCGGATTCCCGTTCCTGGCAGGCGGCTACAAAACGCCGGAAGCCCTGGCCCAGGAAATCAGCGTGCTGCGCGCCGCCGGGCTGCCCTTCGGTGTGAACCTTTTTGTTCCCGCCCCTGAAACCGTCGATGAAGCAGCCTTCCGAACCTACGCCCGCGCGCTGCAGCCTGAGGCGGACCGCTATGGGCTGATCCTCAGCGAGCATCCCGTGGACGATGACGATTCCTGGGCGCAAAAGCTGGCGCTGCTGATTCAGTATCCGGTCGACGTCGTGTCGCTGACCTTCGCCCTCCCGGCGGCATCGGATATCGCGGCGCTGCAGGCTGCTGGAACCAAAGTCCTCGCCTCGGTGACCACGCCTGGGGAAGCACACCAGGCGCAGGCTGCCGGCGTCGACGGTCTGGTGGTCCAGGGGCCGCAGGCCGGGGGACACAGCGCCACCTTCGACCCCGCCCGCCGGATCGATCCCGCATCGACTGCAGACCTGGTCAAAGCCGTGCGGGCAGCAGCAGGCCTCCCAATCATCGCCGCCGGCGGCGTCGACGGCCCGGCAGCAGTCGAGGCCCTGCTGGCCGCCGGCGCTGAAGCCGTAGCGGTCGGCACCCTGCTGCTCCTCGCAGACGAAGCAGGAACCTCGCCAACCCACCGGGCCGCGCTGACCAGCAGCACGTTCACCGAGACCGTGCTTACCAGAGCCTTCACAGGCCGGCCGGCACGGGCACTGCGCAACGGATTCGCCGACCGGCACGGACACCACGCACCGACCGCCTATCCCGCCGTCCACCACCTCACCCGGGAACTGCGCCAGGCTGCCGGAAAAGCGGGCGACGCCGATACCCTCCACCTGTGGGCGGGCACCGGCTGGCGGAGCGCGCCCCGGCGTCCGGCAGCGGACATCATCGCCTGGCTGTCCGGGCCGGAACACACCCTGCAGTAGCCAATCTCACGCGTAGGCAGGGCCGGGCCGGAATGGTTTGGACAGTCCGGGCATCCTAGGCTGAAAGGGAGGAAGCGGCACGCCGCGCCCGCCCGAAACCTTTGAGAGGACCGTCTTGAGCAAGCTGCCCTGCGCCGAACTCCACCTGCACATTGAAGGAACGCTGGAGCCGGAACTGATCTTTGAACTGGCTGCCCGCAACGGCATCGAGCTGCCCTACGCGGACCTGGATGAGCTCCGTGCCCGCTACGAGTTCACGGACCTGCAGTCCTTCCTGGACCTCTACTACGCCAACATGGACGTGCTGCGCACCGAAGCCGACTTCGCCGCCATGACCCGCGCCTACCTTGCCCGCGCAGCTGCCGCCGGGGTGCGTCACGTTGAAATGATGGTGGACCCGCAGGCGCACCTGGCCCGCGGCGTCGCGCTTGAAACCTGCATTGGCGGTGTGGCCTCCGTGCTAAAGACCTCCGAAGCTGAGTTCGGAATCTCTACGGCGCTGATCGCGGCATTCCTGCGCGACCGTCCGCAGGAGGAAGCGTCACGGGTCCTCGCTGACCTGCTGGCCATGGACGCGCCCATCATCGGGATCGGCCTGGACTCAGCCGAGCTGGGCAACCCCCCGGAGGACTTTGTCCCGCTCTACGAGCAGGCCCGTGCTGCCGGCCTGAAGCTGGTGGCCCACGCCGGGGAAGAAGGTCCGTCGCACTACATTGAGCAGGCACTGGACCTGCTGCTGGTGGACCGGATCGACCACGGTATCCGCTGCATGGATGACCCAGAGCTGGTGGCACGGCTTGAACGCGACCAGATTCCGCTGACCATCTGCCCGCTCTCCAACGTCCGCCTGCAGGCCGTCGATTCACTGGAGAGCCACCCGCTGCCGCTGCTGCTCGAACAGGGGCTCAACGTGTCGGTGAACTCCGACGACCCTGCGTACTTTGGCGGCTACGTTGACGACAACTTTGCCGTCCTGCGCGAAACGTTCGACCTCAACCCCGCCCAGCTGGCCAGGCTCGCGGAGAACTCGATTACGGCGTCGTTCGCTTCTGCTGAACGTAAGGCCGAGCTGCTGGCCGAAGTCGAGGCCTGGCTCCTGGTGGAGGGGATCGACTAGTCAGGCGGCCTGACCGGTCCGCCGCGTGCATCGCCGCGCCCGCGGCGGAACGTCAGCCGCACCACAGCGCCGGCAATAACGGCCATCAGCCCCAGCGAGATGTCCAGCAGCGGAAGCGAGAGCGCCAGCAGCAGCGTTCCGGCGATTCCGACCACATTCAGCACCCGCGGCGTGTACCAGCGGCGTTTATGCAGCGTAAAGGCAATCACCGCGGTACCTCCGGCATACAGCAGCCCGGTGAACGCAGCGACGCCCAGCAGAGTGGACAAGGGGAATGCAATTACCAGAGCCATAACGACGGCGGCGCCGGCCACCACGCCAACCCAAGGGATTTCCGGCCTGCCGCGGAGCAGGGACCGCTTCCGCCCGAACGGCGCAGGCAGCTCACCCTCCGCGGCCATCGCCGCCCCGATTCGGGCGCAGCCGGCGTTCAGCGCTGACAATGCACCCAGCCCGGTGGCAGCCGCGGCGATCAGGACAACGCCGACTCCCACTCCGCCGCTCATGTCGGCCACCGGCACCACCATTGGTGTGGTTTCGGCAGCGAGCCGGGCCGGGCCGAAGTAGCTGAGCAGGGAATGGCCCAGGACCAGATACAGGCCCAGGACGACGGCGATTGCTGCCGGAAGCGCCAGCGGAATGTTTCTGCCGGGGGAGCGGACATGGGGTCCAAGCGAGGCGAGGTACCCGTAGCCAATGAAGGCAAAGTAGAGCAGGGCCGAGGATTCAAGGAGTCCGGCGAGACCGGGTTCGGGCAGCGTAGCGAGCTTGGGGTTGCCGGCCGGCAGCTCGGAGTTGAACGCCACCACGGCCACAAAGGCAAGGACTGCAATCACGAAGGCAACGATGAACCGGGATACCCAGTCGCTGCGGGTTGCCCCTAACAGGTTGAGCACTGCGGTCACGGCTACGGCCGCGACGGCCACCGCCACAGCATAATCGGGCGCCAGATACGTGCCCACCATCAGGGCTGCCACCGCGGAGGCCGCTAGCCGGGAACATAAAAAGACCCACCCGGTGACGAAAGCCGCGGTGGGGCCAAGGATCACCCGGGCGGCCCGGGTACCGCCGTCGTCGTAATTTGCCTGGCCCTCATTAAGGGCTGCACTGATTTGGAAAACCGCGACGCCGCAGGCATAGGCGACGACGGCGGCGATCACCAGGGGAACGGTCAGCGGGCCGCCGTCCGCGGCCACGGCTGCAGGGAAGACAATGAACACGCCCGCACCGACAATGGAACCGATGCCGGCAGTGGTCGCGTCGAAGCCCCCCAGCGGGCGGGCAGTGGCAGCATTGCCGGACAAACGGGCCTCCGATCGGTCAGCCCTTGGCCGGGAAGCTTGGGGAACACCGGTAAACTCAAAGAAGATCTTTACTCACAATGGGCGGAAACTGGTGTTTTCCGCAAGTAACCGTAGTTGAAAGGAATGCTGTGCTGCGCACACATGCCCTTGGTTCCCTGAGGGCCGAGCATATTGGACAGACCGTCACCCTGGCCGGCTGGGTAGCCCGCCGCCGGGACCACGGAGGCGTCGCCTTCCTCGACCTGCGTGATGCCTCGGGCGTAGCCCAGGTCGTCGTCCGTGAAGAGGACGTTTTCCACGGCCTGCGCAACGAGTACGTCCTGCAGATCACCGGCAAGGTGGAGCGCCGCCCCGAGGGCAACGAGAACCCCGCGCTGGCCACCGGCGAGGTGGAGGTTATTGCCGACGACGTCGTCATCCTGAACACTTCGGATCCGCTGCCGTTCCAGATCGATGAGCATGTTGAGGTCGGTGAGGAAGCCCGCCTGAAGCACCGCTACCTGGACCTGCGCCGTCCGGCTCCCTCCGCGGCACTGCGCCTGCGTTCCGAGGCCAACCGCGTGGCCCGCGAACTGCTCCACGACGAGGGCTTCGTTGAAATCGAAACCCCGACCCTGACGCGTTCGACGCCGGAAGGCGCCCGCGACTTTGTGGTCCCGGCACGCCTGGCACCGGGTTCCTGGTATGCCCTGCCGCAGTCACCGCAGCTGTTCAAGCAGCTGCTGCAGGTTGGCGGCTTCGAGAAGTACTACCAGATTGCCCGCTGCTACCGCGACGAAGACTTCCGCGCCGATCGCCAGCCGGAGTTCACGCAGCTGGACATCGAGGCCAGCTTTGTTGAAGAGAACGACATCATTGCCCTCGGCGAGCAGATCGTAAAGGCACTCTGGAAGCTGATCGGCGTCGAGATCCAGACCCCGATTGCCCGCATGACCTACGCGGACGCAATGGCCCGCTACGGTTCGGACAAGCCGGACCTGCGCTTCGGCCTGGAGCTGACCGAGCTCACGGAGTTCTTCAAGGACACCACCTTCCGCGTCTTCCAGGCACCGTACGTCGGCGCCGTCGTAATGCCGGGCGGTGCCTCGCAGGCCCGCCGCACCCTGGATGCCTGGCAGGAATGGGCCAAGCAGCGCGGTGCGAAGGGCCTTGCCTACGTGCTGGTTCAGGAAGACGGCTCCCTCACCGGCCCGGTCGCCAAGAACCTCACCGACTTTGAGCGCGAACACCTGGCAGAGAAGGTCGGCGCCAATCCCGGCGACTGCATCTTCTTCGCCGCCGGCCAGACCAACGAGGCCCGTGCCCTGCTCGGCGCTGCCCGCGTGGAAATCGGCCACCGCACCGGCCTGATCGACCCGAAGGACTGGGCTTTCGTCTGGGTTGTTGACGCCCCGATGTTCGAGCCCGCCGCAGCAGCAGTTGCAGCCGGCGACGTCGCAGCAGGCGAAGGCGAGTGGACCGCAGTGCACCACGCGTTCACCTCCCCGAAGCCCGAGTTCCTGGACACCTTCGACAAGGATCCGGCCTCCGCACTTGCCTACGCGTACGACATCGTGTGCAACGGCAACGAAATCGGCGGCGGCTCAATCCGTATCCACCGCCGCGATGTGCAGGAGCGCGTCTTCAAGGTCATGGGTATCTCCGAGGAGACCGCCCAGGAACAGTTCGGCTTCCTGCTTGAAGGTTTCAAGTACGGCGCCCCGCCGCACGGCGGAATCGCCTTTGGCTGGGACCGCGTGGTGGCCCTGCTGGCCGGCGCCGATTCAATCCGCGACGTCATCGCCTTCCCGAAGTCCGGCGGCGGCTACGACCCGCTGACCTCCGCTCCCGCGCCGATCAGCGCCCAGCAGCGCAAGGAAGCCGGCGTGGACTTCAAGCCGGAGAAGAAGCAGGAAAAGCCTGCTGAGACTCCCGCGTCCTAGCTGAAATGTAAGAGACCCGGCCGCCATGTTGGCGGCCGGGTCTTTTTCTGTTCGTAACCTTTACGATGCGGACGGTTAGCGCGTTTTCCAAACCGCAGCGATTCGCTTGCCTCAGATGCTGATGGTCCCGGAGATGCGGGTAGTGCATTCCCCGCCCACCCAGATGTCTTCGCCGTCAGCTTCCACATGGACTCGTCCAGTCCGGCCCAGGACCGTTCCCTGGGCAGCGGTATAGGACGACGGCGCCCGGCCGCTGCCAATCAGCCACTGCGCTGCGCCGGCGTTGAAGCTTCCAGTCACCGGGTCCTCGCAGGGGAGCTCATCGGAGATGAACGTGCGCACTTCAAACTCGGTGGCCGCGCCGTCGGGATGCGGGCCGATGACGCCGACTGCCAGGCCCGCCATGGCCGGGTAGTTGGGCTGGATCGCCAGCACCTGTTCAGCGGAGCCCAGCAGCACACCGATCCACTCAGGACCGTTGACCAGCCAGGCAGCGTCCAGCAGCGCCTCACGTGGGAGTCCCAGCCCTGCCGCAACGCGGTCCAGTTCGTGCCCAGCAACAGGCCCGAACCGTGTCAGGTCCGGAGCCGCGAACGCCAGCCGCCCGCCGCCGTCCGCTTTTATCCGCACCAGCCCGGCGGCAGATTCCTGGATGAGCGTGCCCTCCTGGCGGGGTTTGCCTCCGGCTTCCAGCCAGGCATGGGCGGAGCCGAGGGTTGGGTGCCCGGCGAACGGCAGCTCCTCGGTCGGAGTGAAAATCCGGACCCGGTAGTCAGCGCGCAGATCTTCCGGGGGCAGCAGGAAAGTGGTCTCGGACAAGTTGGTCCAGTTCGCGAACCGCTGCATCTGGGCGGCGGTTAGGCCGGAGGCTTCAAGGACGACGGCGAGCGGGTTGCCGCCGAAGGGCTCCGGGCTGAACACGTCAACCTGGACAAACGGGCGGGTGGATACGGGAATTTCGGAAGTCACTATTTGAGCTTAGTGAGTCGGCCGGGTGGATCCGCTAGCCACGGATTGCCCCAAGCTGCTCCAGTTTGTGCTGTTCGCTCCGTGGCGCGGCGGAGCGATTTCCCAAAACGGAGCGTTTTGCGCGTTCGGGCGACTCAGGCGAAAGCCGGAACCGCGAGATTCCGAAACGCCGAGCCGTGGAAGACAAGCGGCTCATGGGCGCCGTCGTGGGTTGAGTAGCCGTGAACGCGGAGCAGTACGACGGCGTGGTCCCCGGCCGGAACCTCGTTCTCAACCGACGTTTCAAGCCAGAGGGCGGCCTCGTCCAGGAACAGGGCGCCGGTGTCGGCTTCGTGCAGGCTTAGTCCGGCGAAGCGGTCGCCGTCGCGGGAAGCGATCTGGCGGCAGACGCCGTCGTGCCCCGTGCCCAGGATGGACACGCCGATCCGGTCCGCAGCCCGAAGCAGCGGCCAGGTGCGGGAGGTATTCTGCACCGCGAACATGACCAGAGGCGGATCCATCGAAACGCCCACGGTGAAGGAAGAGGCCACGATTCCCTGTGGCGCGCCGTCGACTTCGGCGCAGAGTGCTGCGATTCCGGAGGGGAAGCGCCCGAAGGCCCGGCGCAGTGCGTTGGGCTGGAGATCGGTTTCAAGTGCCATGGAGATTCCTCTGCCTGACGCGCAGCCTGCGGTGCGAACCGCGAAATGCCAGCGCTGTACTTGCCGGACCGGGAGATCCACCGGAACGGCCGAATCGTCACCTGGAGCACCCCGCTACGGCGAGAGGGTTGCCGCCCAGCCGGCCAGGGCCTGTGGCTGGAACTCTTGATTCTGGCTACCAATCTAGGAGCGGAAAGGGGCCCGGGGCAAACGTTCGTCACATACCGGCTGTGGCGGGCAACAGTTCGTAACGGGAGTACTTAACCGGTTGCCGGCCCGTTTCCTGTTTCCACAGGGGCCGGTGCCACGGCAGGGAAGTCCGGTCTGTCTCTGACACCCATCCTGTTCAGGGCCAGCGGCCTCAGGATGGACCCGCTGAGAATGACGGCTCCCAGCACCAGGCAGGAAACCAGCCACGAACCGCCGTCCTAGAGGAAGCCTGCCAACAGGGATCCTGCCGCGGCGCCAATCAGTCCTGCATTACTCAGGAGCGCCATTCCCCGGCCGAGGCGAACTCTGCCGGTCTCAGCCACGACCGCCCCATGCATCGGGATCAGCATCGCCCAGGACGCGCAGGTCAGCACCCAGAGCACCGCGATCACCAGCGGAGAGGGTGTGAATGCCAGGCATCCGGCCGCTACGCCGGAACAGACTGATGCCGCCACGTATCCGGCCCGGCGTCCGCGGCGTTCCGTATAGCGGTGCAGCACCCGGGGGAGAACAGTCAGCGCGATTCCGCCGGGCAGGTAGACGAGGGCGATCTGGTAGACCTCCAGCCCAGCAGTGTTCTGCAGATACAGAAGAAGCAGCAGCCCCACACCGGCTTCAGCAACGGCGGTCAGTGCCGCGAGGAACAGCAGCGGACGGAGCCCGCTTCCCCGGGATTCAGCCTCCGCCGCTTCTGGAGCTGACGACGGCGCCGCTGGAACCAGGACCAGCCACAGCGCTGCGGCCAGGCAGGCGGCAGCCAGAGCGGTGAAGACCCCGAAAAACCCGATGGCGGGAAGCAGGACCATGGCCGGGATCCAGAAGAACCAGGACCCGAACGATTCGGAGGACAGCAGCCCCGCCATAGACCCGGAGTCGCTGTCCAGGAACTCGGCGGCGACCGCGCGCACTGCAATCCAGAAGAGGGCACCCCCGATTCCTCCCAAAGCGGCCGCCGCCAGCGCCCAGGAAAGCGAGCCGGCGAAGGCGTAACCGAGGCAGCTGAGGGCGTAAACGAGGGCACCGGCAGCTGCGATCCGGGTCCGGGCGAAGGCATCGGTCAGCCGTCCGGCAACGGGCCGCGCTGCGACCGAGACGGTCAGCTCCACAGCAATGAGCACCCCGATGGCGGCACTGCCGATTTCCAGTTCGATTCCTGCCCACAGCGGGATCAGGAAGTCCACCAGCTCAGCTGAGCCTCCCAGCGCAGCCGCCGCCGCTGAGACAGCTCTGCGGGAGCCAGGCCTGTTTCTCATGCGCTGAGCGTAGCCGACCCGTGCGGCATGCCTTTCCGCGCCGACACGCCGAAGCACTACAGTGTCCGCATGAGACAACGGTGGTTCAAACAGGTAGACGTCTTCGGTAAAAAGCCGTACCAGGGCAACCCATTGGCCGTGGTGCTGGACGGGGAAGACCTCGACGATGAGGCAATGCTCCAGTTCGCCCGCTGGACGAACCTCTCGGAGACGACGTTCGTCCTGCCGGCAACGCAGGACGAGGCTGATTACCGGGTGCGGATCTTCACGCCCGGGGGCGAAATCCCGTTCGCAGGTCATCCGACGCTCGGCACCTGCCATGCGTGGACCGAAGCCGGCAACACTCCGATGAAGCCCGGACTGGTGGTCCAGGAATGCGGCATCGGTTTGGTTCCGCTTCGGGTCAATGCCGGGCTGGCTGCCTTTGCTGCACCGCGGCTGCTGCGGACCGGTCCGGTGGAGCCCGATGTCCTGGCCCGGGTGACGGCAGCCCTGGGACTCACTCCGGACCAGGTCCTGGACCATCAGTGGGTGGACAACGGCCCGGGCTGGCTGGGACTGCTGCTGCCTGACGCGGAGACTGTTCTGTCTGTGCAGCCCGATCACGCTGCACTCGGTGGACTGAGGGTGGGGCTGATCGGGCGGCAGCCGGAAGCCGCCGAGACGGACTTCGAAGTGCGCGCCTTTGCACCTGGTCTCGGGGTCTCCGAAGATCCGGTCACCGGCAGCCTCAACGCCGGCCTGGCGCAGTGGCTGATCGGCCAGGGCATTGCGGAGGAACGCTATACGGTCACCCAGGGCACCGCCGTCCACCGGTCCGGCCTGGTGCGCGTCTTCACCCGCGAAGGCCGCATCTGGATCGGCGGCGAGTCCGTCACCTGCATTGACGGCTCCGTTTCGCTCTAACAGTTCACCTAGCGCATCATGCCCATCGAGATGACACTTACGGCTCTTTTCAGCGCTGAAAGGAGCCGTAAGTGTCATCTCGATGGCGCGGGTAGCCTTGAAGCGTGAATGACTTGTTCAACAGCGGCGAGGACCAGGACCTGCAGGACCACGACGACGACGCCACGGAGGGCGACTCCCGTCAGCGCCCGCGCAGCCCGCTGGCGGTACGGATGCGCCCCCGCAGCCTCGACGAGGTGGTGGGGCAGCAGCACCTGCTGGCGCCCGGGTCACCCCTGCGGACCCTCGCCGAAGCTCCGCAGGGAGGACCAGCCGGCCCTTCCTCGGTGATGCTCTGGGGCCCGCCCGGCACCGGCAAGACCACCCTGGCGCACGTCGTAGCCCGCGGGCCCGGGCGCAAATTCGTTGAACTCTCGGCAATCACCTCCGGCGTCAAGGACGTCCGGCGGGTCATGGACGAGGCCCTGACCGCCAGGGACCTGCACGGTGTCACAACCGTCCTGTTCCTGGACGAAATCCACCGCTTCAACAAGGCCCAGCAGGACGCACTTCTGCCCGGTGTGGAGAACCGCTGGGTAGTACTTATCGCGGCCACTACCGAGAATCCGTCCTTCTCAGTGGTGTCGCCGCTGCTCTCACGGTCCCTGCTGCTGACCCTGAAACCGCTCACGGAAGAAGACATCGCTGCGCTGCTGGTCCGCGCAGTCCAGGATGAACGCGGGCTGGCCGGGCGGGTTGAACTCAGCGACGAAGCGCTGGAACACCTGGTCCGTCTTGCCGCGGGGGACGCACGCCGCGGGCTGACCGCGCTCGAAGCCGCAGCCGGCGTCGCCTATTCGGAACGGGACCCGGACGTTGAAGTACCGGTTGTGCTGCTGACCCATGCCGAACAGGCACTGGATGTTGCAGCCCTGCGCTACGACCGGGCGGGGGATCAGCACTATGACGTCACCAGCGCCTTCATCAAGTCGCTGCGCGGATCCGACGTGGACGCCGCCCTGCATTACCTGGCGAAAATGCTCGAAGCGGGGGAGGACCCCCGGTTTATCTCGCGCAGGCTGATGATCTCCGCGGCCGAAGACGTGGGTATGGCGGATCCGACGGCGCTGCAGACGGCGGTGGCCGCCGCCCAGGCGGTTCAGATGATCGGTATGCCGGAGGGACGGCTGATCCTTGCGGAGGCGGTGGTCCATATCGCCACTGCTCCTAAATCCAATGCCGCTTACAAGGCGATCGGCGCGGCTACGGCAGACGTACGCGCCGGCTACGGGAAAGGTATCCCTGCGCACCTGCGCGACGCCCATTATCCAGGTGCCAAGCAGCTGGGCCACGGCAAGGGCTACGTGTATTCGCATGATGAGCCGCACGGCGTGGCGAAACAGCAGTACCCGCCGGATGACCTCGTGGGGAAGGACTACTACAAGCCCACCGCGAACGGCGCGGAGCGGGACATCGCTGCCCGGCTGGAGCGCCTGCGCGGGATCATCCGCGGACAGTAGCGGACCGGGGACGGACACTGTCGGACCCTGTCGGGCAGGGAACGGGCAGGGAACAGCGCCCCGCGGTGCGCGGCCCGTACCCGAAGGCCCGCGCATGCTAGGATTGATGGTTGACTGGCAAGCGCACTGCCGGACAATCCCACCTCATCTCCGGATTAGCGTCCGGACGCGGTGGGACTGTGTCCGGTAACTGCGTTGCAGCAGAAGGCAGCGGTTGGCCGGAGCTCTCCCTAATGGAGGCCAGTGACTACGCATTAGCCGTGCACGGCGGGTTTCCCGGCGCGTACGGCAAAACCGCCAAAACAGTGAAAGGTGAACGTGGCTAATTCAACACGTGCACGCCGTCAGGCCCGCGCTTCGCGCGCCCTCGGCATTGCTTTGACCCCCAAGGCAGCAAAGTACTTCGAGCGCCGGCCTTACCCCCCGGGTGAGCACGGCCGCGCACGCCGCAAGCAGGACAGCGACTACGCAGTCCGCCTGCGCGAAAAGCAGCGCCTGCGCGCACAGTACGGCATCCGCGAAGCACAGATGACCCGTGTCTTCGAAGAAGCCCGCCGCACCGCCGGTCTGACCGGTGAAAACCTGATCGAGCTTCTCGAGATGCGTCTTGACGCCCTCGTGCTGCGTGCCGGCTTCGCCCGGACGATCGCCCAGGCCCGCCAGCTGGTTGTGCACCGCCACATCATGGTTGACGGCGCCCGCGTGGACCGCCCGTCGTTCCGCGTGTCCGAAGGCCAGCTCATCCATGTGCACCAGCGCAGCGAGACCATGACGCCGTTCCAGGTTGCCGCTGCCGGCGCCCACCGCGACGTCCTGCCCGCTGTTCCGGGTTACCTGGATGTCTCCCTGGACAAGCTGCAGGCTCGCCTGGTTCGCCGCCCGAAGCGCTCGGAAGTCCCCGTGACCTGCGAAGAGCAGCTCGTGGTGGAATACTACGCACGCTAATTCGACTGTTTTCCCGGTTTCCGGGAGACATGCGCGAAAATGGAACAGCCCGTGGCCTTTGTGCCGCGGGCTGTTTCATTTCGTGCAGGCCCCCGGCCACAGGCCGGTGCGGGAACGCGCCGCCGCCAAGTAAGTGTCCTGTCCCGTCAGTGGGTAAGGTACATAGCGGAAACTCTTCGAATACAACCCAAGGAGAACCATGTCAGGTGGAGATATTGCCGGTCTGATCGCAGCCGGGGTTTTTGCCGTGCTGGTTGCACTGCTGGCCGTCCCCATCCTCAAGCTTGGGAAGGTGTTCGACGAGCTTCGCGGATCGATCAAGACCCTGAGCGATGAGACCACTCCGCTGATCGACGAGGTGACCACCACGGTGTCCACCACCAACCTGCAGCTGCAGAAGGTGGACGGCATCTCCTCCAACGTCTCCGATGCCTCTGCAAACGTCTCTGCGCTGACTTCCCTGGTCGCCGCCACGGTCGGTTCGCCGCTGATCAAGGTTTCCGCCTTCACCTACGGAGTCCGCACCGCACTTGCTTCACGCCGGCCCGCCGGACGCGGCCGCCGCAGCCGCTAAGGCCAACCGCCACGCAGTCCACAATAGGAGCAGCACATGATTAAGCGTGTTTTCTGGATGTCGATCGGCATCACGATCGGCGTGATTGCGGTCCGCCGCATCTCCGACGCCAAGCAGACCCTTGGCCCGGCCGGCCTCAACCGCGCCGTTGGCACTGCAGCCGACGCCCTGCACGATTTCACCGACGCCTTCCGCGACGCCATGACCACCCGTGAAGGCGAGCTCCGCTCCGCCCTGGGCCTGGAAACCACGGACACGGTCGCCCAGACCATGTCTTCGGCCCGCCGCTGACTTTCTTCCACCGCGCAGCCGCCCTGCGCGGAATTGATTTACCAGAAGGGTAAGAACCACCATGAAGTCCCACGAGATCGCACGCCGCTGGCTGGATTTCTTCAGCAGGAAGGGCCACACGGTCGTTCCCTCCGCGTCGCTCGTCACCACCGACCCCTCGCTGCTTTTCACCGTCGCGGGCATGGTGCCCTTCATCCCGTACCTCACGGCACGGGAGACCCCTCCGTACAGCCGGGCCACCAGCGTCCAGAAGTGCATCCGCACAGCAGACATCGAAGAGGTCGGCAAGACGGCGCGCCACGGCACCTTCTTCCAGATGGCCGGCAACTTCTCCTTCGGTGACTACTTCAAGGAAGACGCCATCACCTTTGCCTGGGAGCTGCTGACCAGCCCCGTGGCAGAGGGCGGCTACGGCCTTGACCCCGAGCGCCTCTGGGTCACCGTCTACGAGGACGGCGACGAGCGCGACGACGAGGCCCGCGCCATTTGGCGGGACAAGATCGGCGTCCCGAACGAGCGCATCATCGGCACCGGCAAGGCAGACAACTACTGGAACACCGGCCAGGCCGGCCCCGGCGGTCCCTGCTCGGAGATCTACTACGACCGAGGCCCGGCCTACGGCCTCGAAGGCGGACCGGCAGTCGACGAGACGCGGTACATCGAGATCTGGAACCTCGTCTTTATGCAGTACCAGCTCTCCGAGGTCCGTTCGAAGACGGACTTCGACGTCGCAGGTGAACTGCCGAAGAAGAACATCGACACAGGCCTTGGCCTGGAACGCCTCGCGATGATCCTGCAGGGCGTCGAGAACATGTACGAGACGGACCAGGTCCGCCCGGTCCTGGACAAGGCAGCCGAGCTCTCCGGTAAGGCCTACACCTCCGCCGAGGATCCCTCGGACCCGCACCACGCCGATGACGTGAAGATGCGGGTTGTGGCCGACCACATCCGCTCGGCCCTTATGCTGATCTCCGACGGCGTTACCCCGTCCAACGAAGGCCGCGGCTACGTGCTGCGCCGCCTGATCCGCCGCGCCGTCCGCGCCATGCGCCTGCTCGGCGTGGAAACCGCTGTGCTGCCCGAGCTGCTGCCCGTCTCCCGCGACGCCATGAAGGGCACCTACCCGGAGGTCGAGACCGACTTCGCCCGCATTTCCCGCATCGCCTACGCCGAGGAAAAGGCTTTCCTGCGCACCATCGCCTCGGGCACCGAACGCCTCGAAGCCGCAGTGCAGGAGTCCAAGGCTGCGGGCAAGCCGCTCTCCGGCGCCGACGCCTTCGCGCTGCATGACACCTACGGGTTCCCGATCGACCTCACCCTCGAAATGGCAGAAGAAGCCGGCCTGAAGGTGGACGAAGCAGGTTTCCGTTCCCTGATGCAGGAACAGCGCCAGCGCGCCCAGGCAGATGCCCGCGGCAAGAAGCACGGCCACTCGGACATGTCCGTGTTCAACGAACTGCTGAAGTCCGGCAACACCGTGTTCACCGGCTACGACGAGCTCGCCACCGAGTCTTCCGTCCGCGGCATCGTGTCCAACGGCCAGTCAGTCTCCTACGCAGGCCAGGGCACCGAGATCGAGCTGGTCCTGGACGAAACCCCGTTCTACGCAGAAGCCGGCGGCCAGGCTGCCGACGTCGGGCTCATTACCGGCGACGGCTTCGTCGTTGAGGTCTCCGATGTCCAGCGCCCGGTCAAGGGCCTCACTGTCCACAAGGCAGTGGTCCGCGAAGGTGAAATCTCCGCGGGCGCCCTGGCCCAGGCCGTGGTTGATGCCGAGCAGCGGCACGCCGCCGAGCAGGCGCACTCCGGTACGCACATTGTGCACGCCGCCCTGCACCAGATCCTCGGCCCGGAAGCGCTGCAGCGCGGTTCCTTCAACAAGGCCGGTTACCTGCGCTTCGACTTCTCCTGGGGCGAAGGCCTTTCCGATGCCGCCAAGTCGGAAATCGAAGAGGTCTCCAACCTGGCCATCCGCAGCAACCACAAGGTCGAAACCAAGATCATGTCCCTGGCAGATGCCAAGGCGCTGGGAGCTACCGCCCTGTTCGGTGAAGCATACGGCGACCAGGTGCGTGTGGTGGAGATCGACGGCGCATGGTCCCGCGAACTCTGCGGCGGCACGCACGTTGACTCCACTTCCCGGATCGGTTCCCTAACGCTGCTCGGTGAGCAGTCCGTAGGCTCGGGTAACCGCCGCGTGGAAGCCTTTGTTGGCATGGATGCCTTCCGGCACCTCGCCGCTGAGCGCGCACTTGTCAACGAGCTCTCCGAAATGCTCAAGGTCCCCTCTGTCCAGGTGCCGGAACGCGTGGCAGCCACCCTCGCGAAGCTGAAGCAGGTTGAGAAGGAACTCGAACGACTGCGCCGCGACCAGCTTGCAGCTTCTGCTGCTGCGCTGGTGGGCACGGCCGTGGACATTGACGGAGTCCGCCTCCTGGCACACGACGCCGGCACGGTGTCCGGTGCCGATGACCTTCGGACGCTCGCCCTGGATCTGCGCAGCCGCCTTGGCAGCGAAGCAGCCGTGACGGCAGTAGCCGGTGCAGCCAACGGCCGCCCGGTGGTGATCGTGGCCACGAATGAGGCGGCCCGTGCAGCAGGAGTCAAGGCCGGTGCCCTGGTGAAAACCGCAGCCGGTGTCCTTGGAGGAGGCGGCGGCGGCAAGGACGACGTCGCCCAGGGCGGCGGATCGGATGCTGCCAGGATCTCCGAGGCGCTGGGAGCAATCCGCGCAGCAGTGGCGAACCGGGGTTAGTACCACAGTGTCCGGCTACCCGCGCGGAACGAAGCTCGGCGTCGATGTTGGACTGGCACGCGTCGGGGTCGCCTCCTGCGACCCCGACGGCCTGCTGGCCACCCCCGTGCGCACGTTGAAACGCGATGCCAAGAAGAACAGCGATATCCAGGTGCTGGTGAGGGAAGCTGCCGAGCGGGGAACCGTCGAGTTCTTTGTCGGCCTGCCGCAGAGCATGAAGGGCACGGAAACAGCTTCCACCGCGATGGCCCGAGACTATGCCCAGGTCCTCGCAGAGTTCCTGGATAAGGCAGGACTGGACGTGCCTGTCCGGCTTATTGATGAGCGGCTGAGCACAGTGAGCGCACACCGCTCCCTGCGGGAAGCTGGCTTGGACACAAGAAATCACCGTAGAGTAGTAGACCAAGTGGCCGCTGTGGGTATATTGCAGCAGGCCATTGACATGCAGCGTTCCCTGGGACGCGATGTGGGGGTGCCGGTCACACTGCGCCGGAGCAAGCGATCTGCTGCTCCGGCCCCGAACGAGGAGCCAACTATTTCCGAGGAAAGCCGCCCCGAAAGCGATACGGCGTCGTGAGCCACAGGTACCCCGACTCCCACGGTGCAGAAGAGCATCCGGACCATGTGCCCGGCGTGAACCGCGATGCCCAGCACCCGGATGACCAGTATGCGGATGCCTACGCGGAGGGGCACTACGAAGAGCCGCAGTACCAGGATGCCCGTTACGCAGAGGCACAGTACGCGGAGGCCTACAGCGGGACCGGGCACCATGAACCGGCTCCCGCCGTGCAGACTTTCTTTGCTGAGGATGAGGCTCCCAGCAGGCGCAGCCGCCGCCCAACCCGCGCCAAGCAGCGCCGCCGGCGGCGCCGGACAATCGTTATGGTCCTAGTCCTCGCGGTCTTCGCCGGTGCTGTCTTCGGACTGACCGTCTTCCTCCGTGACCTGCTGGGCATGAACGAGGTCAAGGACTATGAGGGACCGGGGGAGGGAACTGTCTCTTTCGTGGTCCAGCCCGGTGACGGGCCCCTGGTGATCGGCAACAACCTTGCCGGCCAGGACATCGTCGCGAACAGCAAGACTTTCCTCGAGGTCTTCCAGCAGGAATCCCAGGGCCGGGAGATCCAGCCGGGAACCTTCGAGATGCGTTACCAGATGAGTTCCTCAGGGGCACTGGAAGCCCTGCTGGGTGACGGGGGGACGGCAGTTCACTACGCCGCAATCGACCGTGACCTGCGCCAGAGCGAGACCTTTGACAAGCTCGTCGAATCCACCGGCATTCCGTTGGAGACGTTCACTGCCCTGGCACAGAATCCGCAGGACTTTGGCCTGCCGGCCCAGGCAGTCAGCCTGGAAGGCTACCTCTTCCCCGGTGAGTACCGGTTCCCGGTGGACATGACCGCCGAGGACATTATTGGCGAAATGACCCAGAACGCGTTTGCCGCTCTTGAGGACGCAGGCATCACGGACCCGACGCAGCAGTACGAGGTGCTGACCAAGGCCAGTATCATCCAGGCGGAGGCAGGGGAGGCCGACTACGCCACAGTGGCAGGTGCAATCGAGAACCGCCTGCGTGCCGACAATACGGAGACCAACGGACTCATCCAGTCCGATGCGACGGTGACCTACGGCCTGAACCGCAAGAGCTACAACCTCACACCGGAGGAGAAGGCGGACACCTCAAACCGCTGGAACACCTATGCGAACCCGGGCCTGCCGGTGGGACCGATCGGCTCTCCCAGCGAGGAAGCGATCGACGCTGCCGCCAACCCGGCGGACGTTCCCTACTTCTACTGGGTGACGGTCAACCTGGACTCCGGGGAGACCAAGTTCTCCAGCACGCTGGCCGAACACGGACGCTACGTTGCCGAGTACCAGGAATGGTGCGGCACGCAGAAAGCCGGAAGGTGCGAATAGTTGCCTGGCCGCAAACGCGCGGCGGTACTGGGACATCCGATTGGGCATTCCCGGTCCCCCCAGCTTCACCGTGCCGCGTATGAGTACCTGGGTTTTGACTGCAGCTATGAGGCGATTGACGTAGAGGAAGCAGCCGCAGCGGACTTCGCTGCGGCTGCCCGTCAGGACCCGGCATGGAACGGACTGTCCGTCACCATGCCGCTGAAGGCTGCCATGGCTGCCGCCGTCGACCACCTGGATCCGCTGGCACACGCCCTTGGTGTGCTGAACACCGTCACATTTGACCATGGACCCGGCGGGGCCGTGCTCACCGGCTGGAACACCGACGTCCTCGGGCTGGTTAACGCCCTGCGCCATGCCGGCGCCGGGGACGCGCCCCGCGGAATTGTCCTGGGGGCCGGTGGAACCGCGTGTGCCGCCGTGGCCGCATTCTCCCGGATGGGCTGCACCGCTGTGGACGTCTACGCCCGCAGCCATCAGCGCGGGGACCAGGCGCAGAATACCCAATCACGGGGATCGGCCCAGGCGGCCAACGTATCGAAGGTCGGTGCCGCGCTTGGCATCACCGTCAATCTGCACCCCTGGAACGACGCTGCACAGGCGTGCACGGAGGCCGACGTCGTCATCTGCACCCTCCCGCCGCGCGGAGCAGATGCCCTTGCTGACGCCTTTAACGCGCTCGGTGCTGCCCGCACCGGCGCCGTCCTGCTGGATGCTGCCTACGACCCGTGGCCCAGCCGGATCGCGCAGGCCTGGGAAAGCGCCGGAGGAACGATCGTGCCGGGCCTTGAAATGCTTCTGTACCAGGCAGTGGAACAGGTCCGTCTGTTTACCGGGAACGCGTTCCGCGACGAGGACGCCGTCATAAACGTGATGTGTGACGCAGTGGGACTGCCTGCGCGCTGAACGCACCTTCCGAACGTGGCAGTATTGAAGCCATGTTGCGTTGGTTGACCGCCGGTGAGTCCCATGGGCCTGCACTGGTTGGAATTATTGAGGGCGTCCCCGCGGGCGTCGAGGTAAGCACCCCGTCCATCCAGGAAGCACTGGCCCGCCGCCGTCTTGGCTACGGCCGCGGCGCCCGGATGAAGTTCGAACAGGACGAGGTCCGCATCCTTGGGGGTGTCCGCCACGGACTGACCCAGGGCGGCCCGGTGGCGATCGAGGTCGGCAATACGGAGTGGCCCAAGTGGGAGCAGATCATGGCATCTGATCCTGTGGCCCCGGAAATCCTTGAGGGCCAGGCACGCAACGCCCCGCTGACCCGGCCCCGCCCGGGACACGCGGATTTCACCGGTATGCAGAAGTATGGCTTCAGCGAGGCCCGGCCGGTACTTGAGAGGGCCAGCGCCCGGGAGACCGCAGCCCGTGTGGCGCTTGGCGCCGTCGCCTCAGCCTTCCTGAACCAGCTCGGCGTCGAACTGGTCAGCCACACTGTCTCGATCGCCGGCGTCGGTTCCCCGGAAGGCTCCGCGCTGCCGCTGCCCGCCGACGTCGCAGCACTGGATGAAAACCCCATGCGCTGCTTTGACCCTGCAGTCACCGAAGCGATGGTTGCCGAGGTGGATGCCGCGCACAAGGAAGGCGAAACGCTGGGCGGCGTCGTCGAGGTGCTGGCCTACGGACTCCCGCCGGGACTGGGCAGCTACGTCCACTGGGACCGCCGTCTGGACGCACGCCTGGCCGGAGCCCTGATGGGTATCCAGGCCATCAAGGGCGTTGAAGTGGGCGACGGTTTCCTCACGGCATCCCGCCGCGGCTCGGCAGCCCACGACGAGATCCTGCAGGATGAACTGGGACGGGTTGTCCGCTCCGGCAACCGTGCCGGGGGCATCGAGGGCGGCATGAGCGTTGGCGAAGTGCTGCGCGTCCGTGCAGCCATGAAGCCCATTGCCACCGTTCCCCGTGCCCTGAAGACGGTGGACGTCGCTACCGGCGAGCCCGCCCGCGCACACCACCAGCGTTCGGACGTCTGTGCCGTGCCCGCTGCCGGCGTGGTTGCCGAAGCCATGGTTGCCCTGGTGCTGGCTGAGGCCATGACGGAAAAGTTCGGCGGTGATTCGGTGGTGGAGACCGCAAGGAACCTGCGGACCTACCTTGAGAACATTCCGGAGTTCCTCGCCTCGACCGGTACCGTTACAGGTGCCTGATAAGCACCTGGTCCTAATCGGGCTCATGGCAGCCGGCAAATCCGTTGTCGGCCGCTCACTGGCAGCCCGCCACTCACTGCCGTACGTTGATACTGATCAGCTGGTAGTGGAGGAACACGGACCTATCCCGGAGATTTTCGCGCGCCACAGTGAACGCTTCTTCCGCGAGGCAGAGGCGCAGGCAGTGGCCGGTGCGCTCGGTTCCCCTAAACGCTCGGTGATCTCCCTGGGCGGCGGAGCCGTCCTGAACACCGGAACCCAGCAGCTGCTGGATCGCGCTACGGTGGTATTCCTGGACACGGATCTGGCCACGGTGCTGCCGCGCATTTCGCGCACCGCCCACCGGCCGCTGCTGGCCGGCGACCCCGCGGCGCGGTGGAGTGCGCTGGCCGAGGTCCGCAGGCCAATATACGAATCGCTGGCAGACATAGTCATAGATACCAGGGGCCTGGCAGTAGCCGAGGTGGTGGAACGCATCACCGCAGCCCTGGACGAAGGAGAGAACTAAATGCCCGCTGAAGCCACCACCATTGAAGTGACGGGTGAGAGACCCGCAGAGAATTACGACGTCGTGATCGGCAACGGGCTGCTGGGCCGCCTGCCGGCCATGCTGGGGGAGCGGGTCCGCCGGGTGCTGGTCATCCATCCCCGCGCCCTGCGCACCACCGGGGACACCGTGCGCGACGAACTGGCAGAAGCCGGCCTGACTGCACTCACCGCAGAGATTCCCGACGCCGAAGAGGGCAAGCACATCCAGGTGGCTTCCTTCTGCTGGCAGGTGCTGGGCCAGAACGACTTCACCCGCTCAGACGCCATTGTGGCCGTGGGCGGCGGCGCAGTCACCGACGTCGCCGGTTTTGTGGCCGCGACCTGGCTGCGCGGCATCAAGGTGGTGCACATCCCCACGAGCCTGCTGGGCATGGTGGACGCCGCTGTTGGCGGCAAGACGGGCATCAACACCGCTGAAGGCAAGAACCTGGTTGGCGCCTTCCACCCGCCCGCCGGTGTGCTGGCAGACCTTGATGCCCTTGGCTCGCTGCCGAAGAACGAACTGCTCAGCGGCATGGCCGAAGTGGTCAAGTGCGGCTTCATCGCCGACCCGGCGATCCTGGACCTGATCGAAGCGAACCCGGAGGCAGTCGCTGACGGCGGCTCCGACGTCGTGCGTGAACTCGTTGAGCGTGCGGTGCGGGTCAAGGCAGAAGTTGTTTCAGGTGACCTGCGCGAAGCAGGACGCCGTGAGTTCCTGAACTACGGCCACACCCTTGGACATTCAATTGAGCTGGCCGAACGGTACCAGTGGCGCCACGGTGCCGCGGTTTCCGTCGGTATGGTCTTTGCAGCTGAACTGGGCCGCACTGTGGGCCGGCTCGACGACGCCACGGCAGACCGGCACAAGGAAATCCTGACCTCCCTGGGGCTTCCGGTGAGCTACCGCCGGGACCGCTGGAGCGCCTTGCTGGACGGCATGCGCCGGGACAAGAAATCCCGTGGTGACCTGCTGCGCTTTGTTGTCCTGGACGGACTCGCGAAACCTTCCATCCTGGAAGTCCCGGACACCTCGCTGCTCTTTGCCGCTTACCAGGAGATCGCCTCCGAACCGGAGACCGGGATTCGCCTCAGCCTGTAGGGAATCGCCGAACAGGTAGAATGGTCGACGGATAAGACTCGAAGCAGAAGCGAAACGACGAAAGAGAAACTGTGGCAACGACCAACGACATCAAGAACGGCACCGTGCTGAAGCTTGAAGGCAACCTCTGGAGCATCATTGAGTTCCAGCACGTAAAGCCGGGCAAGGGTGGTGCGTTTGTCCGTACCAAGATGCGCAACGTCCGTTCGGGCAAAGTCGTCGACAAGACGTTCAACGCGGGCATCAAGATCGAAACCGCCACGGTTGACCGCCGCGATTACCAGTACCTGTACAAGGACGGCGAAGACTACGTCTTCATGGACACCTCGGACTACGACCAGCTCACTGTCCCGGGCTCGATCGTCGGCGATTACGCCAACTTCATGCTTGAGTCCATGATGGTCACCATCGCCATGCACGAAGGTGCGCCGCTGTACATCGAACTTCCGGCTTCCGTGGTCCTGGAGATCACCTACACCGAACCGGGCCTGCAGGGCGACCGCTCCACCGGCGGCACCAAGCCCGCCACCGTGGAAACCGGCTACGAAATCCAGGTTCCGCTGTTCCTGGAAACCGGCACAAAGGTGAAGGTTGATACCCGCACCGGCGACTACCTGGGACGCGTTAACGAGTGAGTGCACGCAGTAAAGCAAGAACACGGGCACTTGAGGTGCTCTTCGAAGCGGAACAGCGATCCATGTCTCCGCTCGAGTCCCTGCGTTCCCGCCGGGAAAAGACGGACCAGGTAATCAACCCCTACACCATGGACCTGGTGGAAGGCGTGATTGCCAAGCAGGAGCAGATCGACGAGTTCCTGAGCACCTATTCCCAGGGCTGGCCGCTGGAACGGATGCCTGCGGTTGACCGCATCATCCTGCGCCTGGGCAGCTGGGAGCTGCTGTACAACGACGAAGTCCCGGACAAGGTTGCCATCAGCGAAGCCGTTGAACTGGCCAAGTCCCTCTCCACGGACGAGTCGCCGGCGTTCATCAACGGGCTCCTTAGCCGCCTTCATCAGCTGAAGGACTCGCTGCTGGCCTAGCGTCCGGCGAATCATGCACTATGCCCGGCAGGGTTTGCCTGCCGGGCATTTGCGTGCCCGGCGGCGGTCGCCGGCAGAGGTCAGTACCGGCGTCCTGCGGCGGTAACGCTCAGCAGGCTGGTCCTGGTGCGGGTGAGGGCTGCCAGGAGCAGGTGCTCGCGCTGCAGGTTCTTTTCCAGGTCCCTGCCGTTGACCAGCTGCTGGCGGGTAAGGGCCAGGTGCGTCGCTTCGCGGATGAACGTGCGCATGGGGGCCTTCGCTCCGAATGCCCCCGCCCAGTGCAGTGCCCGGCGGCGTCCGGCGGGAGTGGAGAGCAGGTTCACTTCAGCCGGAGTGAACCAGCCGGCCGCTGCATATTCGCCCAGCCGCTGCCTTGTGAGGCGCTGTTCCTGGCGCCGGAGCCAGGTCACCCCGCCTACCGCCAGCGCAAACAGCGGCACCTGGAGCAGGAAGTAGAAAACGAAGAAGTCGTCGGCTACCAATGCCATGCCGCCGTTCCAGAACATGTGTCCCGCCACGGCGGCAGCCAGCCCGGCAAGGAAACCAACCACGATCCGCCAGGCTCCGGGTTTGCGGACGGCGATGCCCAGTGAAAGGCCGATCGCAGCCGTAAAGAGCACATGAGCGAACGGAGAGAAGAGTCCGCGCAGCACAAAGACGAACCCGAGCTGCAGCCCCACGCCGCCGGCTTCGAACAGTGCGGCACTGAAGTAGAGGATGTTCTCGGTGAAGGCGAAGCCGGCGCCAACCACGCCCGCATAGACAATGCCGTCCAGCGGCCCGTCGAAATGGGAGCGGCGGACAAAGACCAGCAACAGAACGCCCAGACCCTTGGCTGCTTCCTCCACGAGCGGTGCCTGGATCACGGTGGTGATCACGTCCGCCGGCGTAAGCGGCAGCAGAACCACCAGGACCTCGTTTACGGCACCGCCCAGGAGCAGTGTTATGGCAACCGAGACGCCGGCGCCCCAGAGGAACGCGAAAACAAGTGCGCCCCGTGGTTCCGGTTCCCAGCGGTCAATCCAGTGCAGGCCCAGCAGGCAGATGCCCAGCGGAATCAGGGCCAGCACACCGCACAGAATGAACGCCTCGCTGCCCAGCGTCGCAAAAAGAAACAATCCAACCAGCACCAGCACAATGCCGGCAGCGGTAATGAGCAGCACGTTGAGGACGCCCGTCGTGCCGCGGGCAGGGGAGGGGACGCTGAGTTCGGGAACCTGGCCGGCCGGCTGCTCCGGGAGCTGGGAATACCCGCTTCCGGGCTGGAACGTCATGGGCGCATGCCTGTCATGGACCCAAGAATATACGGCTCACCTGCTGTGATAGCTTTGAAAGGCATTCAACCTTTAAGTCCGTCCTGTGAGGCGGGGAAGGAGGAAGCAGAATATGGATCTTGTCGATCCCCAGCAGGCCGCCGCGGCTGCCCGTACCGTTCTGACTTCAGCTGACATTGACCGCGTGCTGACACGCATCGCCCACGAAATCCTTGAAGCAAACAAGGGCGGCACCGATCTGGTGCTGATGGGCATTCCACGCAGGGGCTATCCGCTGGCACGCCGGCTTGCAGCCAAGATCTCCGCTGCGGATCCCACCCTCGACGCCGACGCCATCACCGGGCAGCTGGACGTCACCATGTTCCGCGATGACCTGGCGCACCAGCCGACCCGTCCGCCGCACCCCACCGAGCTTCCCGCCAGCGGGATTGACGGCAAGGTAGTGGTCCTGGTGGATGACGTGCTGTATTCGGGCCGCACTATCCGTGCAGCGCTCGACGCACTGATCGACCTTGGCCGGCCCCGCGCCGTGCGCCTGGCAGTGCTGGTGGACCGCGGACACCGCGAACTTCCAATCCGGGCAGACCACGTTGGCAAGAACCTGCCGACCGCTGCCGTTGAAAAGGTCCGGGTGCGGCTTACCGAAACGGACCAGCCTGCCGTGGATGAAGTCGTGATCGAAGGCACTGCGTGAAACACCTGCTCTCCACCCTGGACCTGTCCTACCAGGACGCCATCTCCATCCTCGACACGGCAGAGGCCATGGCCGCTGTGGGGGAGCGGGAAGTCAAGAAGCTCCCTGCCCTCCGCGGCCGGACAGTGGTCAACCTGTTCTTCGAGGATTCAACCCGGACCCGGATTTCCTTCGAAGCCGCTGCCAAGCGCCTCTCTGCTGACGTCATCAACTTCTCGGCCAAGGGATCCTCGGTGTCCAAGGGCGAATCGCTCAAGGACACCGCGCAGACCCTGGCCGCAATCGGAGCGGACGCGGTCGTCATCCGGCACGGTGCGTCCGGTGCACCGGCCCGGCTGGCCAACTCCGGCTGGATTGACGCCGCCGTCCTGAACGCCGGGGACGGTACGCATGAGCATCCCACCCAGGCGCTGCTGGATGCCTTCACGATGCGCAGGCACTGGGCGCAGCTGCACGGAACGCCGTCACAGGGCACCGACCTGAAGGGCATGCACGTGGCAATCGTGGGAGACATCCTGCATTCCCGTGTGGCACGGTCGGATCTCTGGCTGCTCAAGACCCTCGGAGCCGAAGTCACCCTGGTGGCCCCGCCCACACTGCTGCCCTTCGGCGTCGAATCCTGGCCCTGCAAGGTCAGCTATTCCCTGGACGAAACCCTCGAAACCAGACCCGACGCCGTGATGATGCTGCGGGTCCAGGCCGAGCGCATGCATTCAGCATTCTTCCCCACGGTCCGGGAGTATTCCCGGCGATGGGGCTTCGACGACGTCCGCCTTGACCGTCTGGACACCCTTGGCCTGGACAATACGATCCTGCTGCACCCCGGCCCCATGAACCGCGGGCTGGAAATCTCCTCCCGGGCTGCCGATTCCCCTCGGGCAACCGTTCTGGCCCAGGTCAGCAACGGCGTCTCGGTCCGTATGGCCGCCCTCTACCTGCTGCTCTCCGGTGAGGGCAGCTCCCAGCGCACGACACAGGAAGTATCCGCACAGTGAAAACTGCAACACCTGCACCTGCCGCCCAGCCAATCCTCTCAGCCAACGGCACCTACCTGATCCGCGGTGCGTCGCTGCTGGGCGCCCAGACGGCTGACCTGCTGATCCAGGACGGCCTGATCGCGGCCGTAGGCCAGGACCTCGAAGCGCCCGAAGGTGCCGTCACCGTCGAGGCAGCCGGCCTGGTGGCGCTGCCCGGCATGGTCGACCTGCACACCCACCTGCGCGAGCCGGGACGCGAAGACGCCGAGACTGTTGAAACCGGTACCCGTGCCGCCGCACTGGGCGGATTTACCTCGGTGCACGCCATGGCCAACTCAAATCCGGTGGCAGACACCGCCGGAGTGGTGGAGCAGGTCTACAGCCTGGGTCTGAAGTCCGGCTGGGTGGACGTGCGCCCGGTCGGGGCTGTCACCGTTGGCCTCAAGGGGGAACGGCTGGCTGAACTCGGGGCCATGGCAGACTCCCGCGCCCGGGTCCGGGTCTTCTCCGACGACGGCATGTGCGTCCATGACCCTGTGCTGATGCGGCGGGCACTGGAGTACGTGAAGGCGTTCGACGGCGTTGTTGCCCAGCACGCGCAGGAACCCCGCATGACCGAGGGCGCGCAGATGCACGAAGGTGACGTCAGCGCTGTCCTGGGGCTGCCGGGCTGGCCGGCCGTCGCTGAGGAATCCATCATTGCCCGCGACGTGCTGCTGGCACAGCACACCGGCTCCCGCCTGCACGTCTGCCACGTCTCCACCGCAGGATCGGTGGAAATCATCCGGTGGGCCAAGGAACGGGGCATCAATGTCACCGCAGAGGTGACACCGCACCACCTGCTGCTGACGGACGAAGCCGTGCGCAGCTACGACCCGGTGTACAAGGTCAACCCGCCGCTGCGCACTGAATCCGATGTGCAGGCACTGCGCCGGGGCCTGGCCGACGGCACGATCGACATCGTTGGAACCGACCACGCCCCGCACCCCAGCGAACACAAGGAATGCGAATGGGCGCAGGCCGCCATGGGCATGACGGGCCTTGAGACGGCGCTTTCCGTGGTGCAGGCGACCATGATCGACACCGGCCTGATGGACTGGGCAGGATTCGCCCGCGTGACATCCGCCACTCCGGCGCGGATCGGAGGCGTGAGGACGCAGGGAAGACCGCTGGAAAGCGGCGAACCGGCCAACGTCATATTGGTTGACCCGGCTGCGCGGCGCACCGTGGACCCCCATAAGATGGCAACCATGGGTAAGAACAGTCCGTACGCCGGACTCGAGCTGCCCGGCCAGGTCCGAGCCACCTTCTACGCAGGCCATCCGACAGTCCTCGAGGGAGCACTCAACGGCCCCCGTGCCGCCGCAGCTGAGGAGACACCGTGGATTGGGTAATTTTCCTTATCGGTGTAGTCGTCGCGGCAGCTGCAATCATGGCGCTTTTCGCGCTCGGCTGGCGCGGCCGCAGGCAGCGGCAGTCAGACATCCCGCGGCCCCTGCCGCTTCCCGAAGAACTTGAGCTGCCGCGCTTCGAGGCTGACGGCCAGTACGTGGCCACCACCACCGCCGGTGACTGGCTGGACCGCGTGGCGGTGTACGGCCTGGGCGTGAAGTCCGTGGCGACCGCCGCAGTCTTCGACGAAGGCCTGCTCTTCGCCCGCCACGGGGCACCGGACGTCTGGATCCCGCGGGCAGACCTGCGCGGAGTCCGCCTGGAGCGCGGCATGGCCGGCAAGTTCGTGGAGAAGGAGGGCCTGGTCATGGTGACCTGGCAGCTCGGACCCAAGCGGGTCGACACCGGGTTCCGTACCCGTGCGGCCGACCACAAGAACCCCCTGGTTTCGGCGATCAAGGCGCTGGGCCCGGAATCAGCAACATCTAGCGAGGAACAACTGTGACAGTGAACCAAACCCCCGCCCCGAGAACAGCTGTCCTCATGCTGGAGGACGGCCGCAGCTTCCGCGGCCGCAGCTACGGGGCCACGGGCACCGCCCTGGGCGAGGCAGTCTTCGCCACCGGCATGACCGGCTACCAGGAGACCATCACGGACCCCTCCTACGCCCGGCAGCTGGTTGTCCAGACCGCACCCCACATCGGCAACACCGGTGTGAACAGCGACGACGCCGAGTCCCGCCGCATCTGGGTGGCCGGCTACATCGTCCGCGACGCGGCACGCAAACCCTCCAACTGGCGCTCCGAGCGCACGCTCGACGAGGACCTGGCAGCCCAGGGCGTCGTCGGAATCTCGGGTGTGGACACCCGCGCCATCACCCGGCACCTTCGCGAACGCGGCGCCATGAAGGCCGGGATCTTCTCCGGCGAAGCAGCGCAGCGCACTGACGCCGAGCTGCTCGCCGAGGTCCGTGCGCAGGAAGCCATGGCCGGCTCCCGCCTGGCCGAGGAAGTCAGCATCGAGGCCAGCTACGTCATTGAACCTTCCGCCCATGGGTGGGAGGGCGAGCCCCTCTTCACCGTTGCTGCCCTGGACCTGGGCATCAAGTCCATGACCCCGGTGCGCTTCGCAGAACGCGGCGTGCGGGTGCACGTGCTGCCCGCCTCCGCCACCCTTGAAGACGTCCAGGCACTGAACCCCGACGGCGTCTTTATGTCCAACGGCCCCGGCGACCCCGCCACCGCGGATAACCAGGTCAAGCTGCTGCGCGACGTGCTGGACACCGGCACTCCGTTCTTCGGCATCTGCTTCGGCAACCAGATTCTGGGCCGCGCCCTGGGCTTCGGTACCTACAAGCTGCCCTACGGCCACCGCGGCATCAACCAGCCGGTCCTGGACCGGCGCACCGGCAAGGTGGAAATCACCAGCCAGAACCACGGTTTCGCCGTCGACGCCCCGCTGGACGGCCCGGTCACCGCCCCCGAAGCACGCTTCGGCAAGGTGGAGGTCAGCCACATCAGCCTCAACGACAACGTGGTGGAAGGCCTCGCCTGCCTGGACATCCCCGCATTCTCCGTCCAGTACCACCCCGAAGCCGCCGCCGGCCCGCACGACTCCGCCTACCTGTTCGACCGCTTCGTCGACCTGATGGCCTCCAGCAAGAACAAGGAATCCCGCTAATGCCCCGCAGAACCGATCTCAAGTCCGTCCTGGTGATCGGCTCCGGCCCGATCGTCATTGGCCAGGCCGCCGAATTCGACTACTCCGGCACGCAGGCACTGCGCGTGCTGAAGGAGGAAGGCCTGCGGGTCATCCTGGTCAACTCCAACCCGGCCACCATCATGACCGACCCGGAGTTCGCCGACGCTACGTACGTCGAGCCGATCACTCCCGAGGTGGTCGAGAAGATCATCGCCAAGGAACGCCCCGACGCCGTGCTGCCCACCCTGGGCGGCCAGACCGCCCTGAACACGGCGATCGCCCTGGACAAGAACGGCGTGCTGGAGAAGTACAACGTCGAGCTGATCGGCGCCAACATCGAAGCCATTGAACTCGGCGAAGACCGCGAGAAGTTCAAGGGCGTCGTCGAGCGCTGCGGCGCCGAGTCCGCGAAGTCGATCATCGTGCACAGCATGGATGAGGCTTTCGCCGCCGCCGAGGAACTCGGTTACCCGATGGTGGTCCGCCCGTCCTTCACCATGGGCGGACTGGGCTCCGGCCTGGCCTACAACGCCGAGGACCTGCGCCGCATCGCCGGCGCCGGCATCCAGTACAGCCCCACCTCCGAGGTGCTGCTCGAAGAGAGCATCCTGGGGTGGAAGGAATACGAACTTGAAATGATGCGGGACAAGAACGACAACGTGGTGGTTGTCTGTTCCATCGAGAACTTCGATCCCGTAGGCGTCCACACCGGTGACTCCATCACCGTGGCACCGGCCATGACCCTCACCGACCGCGAGTACCAGAAGCTGCGCGACATCGCGATCGCCGTCATCCGTGAAGTTGGCGTGGACACCGGCGGCTGCAACATCCAGTTCGCCATCGAACCGGACACCGGCCGCGTCGTCGTCATCGAAATGAACCCGCGTGTCTCCCGCTCCTCGGCACTGGCTTCCAAGGCCACCGGGTTCGCCATCGCGAAGATCGCCACCAAGCTCTCCCTGGGCTACACCCTGGACGAGATCCCGAACGACATCACCAAGAAGACGCCGGCGTCCTTCGAGCCGACCCTGGACTACGTAGTAGTGAAGGTTCCCCGCTTCGCGTTCGAGAAGTTCCCGGCCGCGGACCCCACGCTGACCACCACCATGAAGTCCGTCGGCGAGGCCATGGCGATCGGCCGCAACTTCACCGAGGCGCTGCAGAAGGCGCTGCGCTCCCTGGAGCAGAAGGGCTCCCAGCTCAGCTTCGACCCCGTGGACCCCGCCGAGGTTCCGGCACTCATCGAGGCAGCCAAGCGCCCCACCACGGGCCGCCTGGCCCAGGTCCAGCAGGCACTGCTGGGCGGCGCCACTGCCGAGCAGCTTTACGAAGCCACCGGCATCGACCCCTGGTACCTGGACCAGCTTGAGCTGATCAACGAGGTCGCCGAGGAAATCCGCGGCGCAGCCCAGGTCACGGAGGACGTCCTGCGCCTGGCGAAGCGCCACGGCTTCTCCGACGAGCAGATCGGCAGGCTCACCAACCAGTCCGAGGCCGTGGTCCGCGGAGTGCGGCACGTCCTGGGCATCCGCCCGGTCTACAAGACGGTGGACACCTGCGCCGCCGAATTCGCGGCGTACACCCCGTACCACTACTCCTCCTACGACGAGGAAGACGAGGTGGCGCAGCACGCCAAGCCGTCGGTGATCATCCTCGGTTCCGGTCCGAACCGCATCGGCCAGGGCATCGAGTTCGACTACTCCTGCGTCCACGCCACCATGGCGCTGCGTGAAGCCGGCCACGAGACGGTCATGATCAACTGCAACCCGGAGACCGTATCCACGGACTACGACATCTCCGACCGCCTGTACTTCGAGCCGCTCACGCTCGAAGACGTGCTGGAAGTCATCCACGCCGAACAGCGCACCGGCGGCGTGCTGGGCGTGTTCGTGCAGCTCGGCGGACAGACCCCGCTGAAGCTCGCACAGGAACTGGCCGACGCCGGTATTCCGATCCTGGGCACCTCGCCGGAGGCAATCGACCTGGCAGAGCACCGCGGAGCCTTCCAGCGCGTGCTGGACGAAGGCGGGCTCATCGCCCCGAAGAACGGCACCGCCGTATCCTTCGAGGACGCCAAGAAGATCGCCGACGAGATTGGCTACCCCGTCCTGGTCCGCCCGTCCTACGTGCTGGGCGGCCGCGGCATGGAGATCGTCTACGACGAGGCCAACCTCTCCCGCTACATCGCCAACGCCACGGAGATCACCCCGGACCACCCCGTGCTGGTGGACCGGTTCCTGGAAGACGCCATCGAGATCGACGTCGACGCGCTCTTCGACGGCACCGACCTGTACGTGGGCGGCATCATGGAACACATCGAGGAAGCCGGTATCCACTCCGGCGACTCGGCATGCGTCCTGCCCCCGATCACGCTGGGCACCGACGTGATCGACCGCGTGGTTGAAGCAACCCGGGCAATCGCGTCCGGCGTCGGTGTGCGCGGCCTGATCAACATCCAGTTCGCGCTGGCCTCCGACGTGCTGTACGTCATTGAAGCCAACCCGCGCGCGTCCCGTACGGTTCCGTTCGTTTCCAAGGCCACCGGCGTCCAGCTGGCCAAGGCCGCTGCCCTGATCGGAACCGGAACCACCATCGCGGAACTGCGTGCCGCAGGGAAGCTCAAGGCGGCAGGCGACGGCTCCGCACTCCCGCTGGACGCTCCGGTGGCGGTCAAGGAAGCAGTACTGCCGTTCAGCCGCTTCCGCACCCCTGAAGGCACGGTTGTGGATTCCCTGCTCGGCCCGGAAATGCGTTCCACCGGCGAAGTCATGGGCATCGACAAGTACTTCGACACTGCCTTCGCCAAGTCCCAGGCGGCCGCAAACTCGGCGCTGCCCACTGCCGGCAAGATCTTTGTCTCCGTCGCCAACCGGGACAAGCGCGCCATCATCATGCCGGTGAAGCTCATGAGCGACCTCGGCTTCGAGATCCTCTCCACCGGCGGCACCGCGGACGTCCTGCGCCGCAACGGGATCCAGGCCACCACCGTCCGCAAGGTCGGCGAGGGCGCGGGTCCGGACGGCGAAGGAACCGTGGTCGACCTGATCACGGCCGGGGACATCAACCTGGTGATCAACACCCCATCCGGCGGCCAGGCCCGCGGGGACGGTTATGAGATCCGCGCCGCCGCGACGTCGATTGGCTGCCCGGTCATGACCACCGTGTCCGAATTCACTGCGGCAGTTCAGGCTATCGAGGCCATGCGGTCCTACGAATGGGACGTCTGCTCGCTGCAGGAGTATGCGGCCAAGCTCCAGGCCTCGACCGTTGCCTGAGCACAGCACTGAAGCTGCCGGCAGGCGCGCACCGTTTGGTGCGCGCCTGCGGGCGGCCATGGACACCCGCGGACCGCTTTGCGTTGGCATCGATCCCCACCCCGGCCTCCTGGCCGCGTGGGGCCTGAATGACGACGCCGCCGGACTGGAGCGCTTTTCCCTCACCGTCCTGGAGGCGGTGGGGGAGCAGGCTGCTGCCCTGAAGCCGCAGGTTGCACTCTATGAACGCCACGGTTCGGCGGGCATCGCCGTACTTGAGCGCCTGCTGGCGGCGTGCGCCGAGACCGGGGTTCTGTCCATCGCGGATGCAAAACGCGGGGACATTGGCTCGACCATGGCGGCCTACGCTGACGCATGGCTGCGGGACGGGTCTCCGCTGGCTGCCGACTCGGTAACGCTTAGCCCCTACCTTGGCTACGAGTCGCTGCGCCCGGCGCTGGACCTTGCTGCAGCCATGGGCAGGGGAGTCTTTGTCCTGGGACTGACCTCGAACCCGGAGGGTTCCACAGTGCAGCACGTCGGGGCGGACCGTTCCGTGGCGGCACGGATCGTGGATGCCGCAGCGGCGGAAAACGCTGCGGCCGGGACCCTCGGATCTACGGGGCTGGTGGTCGGAGCTACTGTCGGTTCCGCCCTGTCGGACCTGGGAATTGACCTGGCTGCTGCCAACGCGCCGATCCTGGCCCCCGGCCTTGGTGCACAGGGCGCAACGGGGGAGGACCTAAGGAAAACCTTCGGAGCGGCGTACGCCAATGTGCTGGCCACCTCCAGCCGCGACATCCTCAAAGCCGGCCCGGAGCGCCAGGCACTCCGTGAGGCGGCCTCCCGCACGCTGGACGGCCTGCCGCAGCCATAGTGGAAACCGGTACGGCTTCCGTGCCGGTTTCCATTGCATTGCCCGCATCTGGCGGATAGGTTCGGACCCTAGCCCAAGAAACCGCAAAGCCGCCGGTCACACCCCGTTTGACGGGCGGTCAGTCTTCGCCCGGGAGAGCCAATTGAACCTCAAACCACTGACTGAAGCAGAGCGCACCAGGGCGCGGGAGAAGGCCACCGCCGCCCGCACCGTGCGGGCCGACATCAAGGCCAAAATCAAGTCCGGAGAACTCTCGGTCCAGGAAGTCATAGTTTCCCGTTCCTCGGAGGAAGCCGTGGGCCGGCTGAAGGTCGTGGACCTGCTGCGGGCACTGCCTGGTGTGGGGGAGCGCCGCGCAGCTGGAATAATGGCTACCGTGGGTATTGCCCCCACCCGCCGGGTGAGGGGACTTGGCGTCCACCAGCGCAAGGCGCTGATCGAATTACTGGAGTCCGACTAAGCCACCGGCCGCCCACCGCGGCGGCAGCGGCGTCGGACCTCAACAAACACAAAGTGAGGTCTACGTGTCGCAACCGCGGCTGACAGTTCTGGCAGGTCCCACCGCCGTTGGCAAAGGCACTGTGTCCACCTATATCCGGGACAACTATCCCGAAGTCTGGCTTTCCGTCTCCGCCACCACCCGGGCCCCGCGCCCGGGCGAGGAAAACGGAGTCCACTATTTCTTCGTCACCGCCGACGAGTTCGATGACCTGGTGGAGGAAGGCCAAATGCTTGAATGGGCCGTAGTCCACGGCCACAACCGCTACGGCACGCTGCGTCGGACCGTGGAGTCCGCCATGGCCGAGGGCCGCTCGGTGCTCCTGGAGATCGACCTGCAGGGAGCACGCCAGGTCAAGAAGTCAATGCCGGAGGCGAATTTCGTGTTCCTGGCGCCGCCGTCGTGGGACGAAATGGTCCGCCGTCTGGTCGGGCGGGGCACCGAAACACCCGAGGAGCAGCAGCGGCGGCTGGAAACCGCTAAACTGGAACTTGCTGCCGAGCCCGAGTTCGATCACACTGTCATCAATGATGACGTTCAGCGGGCTGCAGCAGAGCTCGTTTCACTCATGGGGATCAGCCCTCGCCAACGCTGAGCTGCTGTTCTTGATCCGCACGAAAACTTTGGAGATCTTTTGTCTACCCAGCCTGAAGGCATCATCAACCCGCCGATCGACGACCTGCTGACGGCCGCTGATTCGAAGTACGCCCTGGTCATCTACGGTGCCAAGCGCGCCCGCCAGATCAACGCCTACTACTCCCAGCTGCACGAGGGCCTGTTCGAGTACGTTGGCCCGCTGGTGGAAACCAAGCTGAACGAAAAGCCGCTGTCCATCGCCCTGCGCGAGATCAACGACGGCATGCTGGTAGTCCGCGCCAACGAAACCGCCGAGTAAGGCACATACCCACGGCTAGGAGGTAGGACAGGCGTGCGCATTGTCCTGGGGGTGGGCGGCGGCATCGCAGCCTACAAGGCAGCGTCACTGCTGCGCCTGTTCACCGAAGCCGGCCACAGCGTCCAGGTGGTGCCCACCGAGGCATCCACCCGGTTCGTGGGCATAGCCACCTGGGAAGCCCTCTCGGGCCACCCGGTCAGCACCACGGTGTTCGACGCCGTGGATACCGTCAACCACGTCCGGCTCGGCCACGAGGCTGACCTGATTGTGGTGGCACCTGCCACAGCCGACCTGCTGGCCAAGGCGGCAGCAGGTCTTGCTGCCGACCTCCTGACCAACACGCTCCTGATGGCACGCGGGCCGGTGTTCTTCGCGCCCGCGATGCACACGGAGATGTGGAACCACCCCGCCACCCAGGCAAACGTGGCAACACTGCGTGCCCGCGGCGCCGTCGTGATGGATCCTGCAACGGGACGCCTGACCGGCAAGGACTCCGGTCCGGGACGGCTGCCTGAGCCGGAAGACATCTTCGCTGCAGCTCTGGCTGCGGCGCGGACGGATTCCGTGCCCGCCGGCCCGTCCGGCCTGCTGTCCGGAAAGACTGTAACGGTCACCGCCGGCGGCACGCGGGAACCCCTGGATCCCGTGCGTTTCCTCGGCAACCGGTCGTCCGGCAAACAGGGAGCTGCCATTGCGGAAGCTGCCCTGGCTGAAGGCGCCCGTGTCCGTTTTATTGCCGCGCATCTGGAAGTTCCGGTACCCCGGGGCGTGGAACTGGTCCAGGTCGAGACCGCCCTGGAACTTCGGGAAGCCGTTCACGAAGCCGCTCATTCCACGGACGTACTGGTGATGTCCGCCGCCGTAGCTGATTTTCGGCCCGGTGAGAACGCGGAAACCAAGATCAAAAAGCGCGACGACGGCTCCGACCCCGTTATCACGCTGGTACGTAACCCGGACATCCTGGCCGAGACCGTCCAGAACCGCGCCGAGACCGGGGCCGGGCCGGCACTGATTGTCGGGTTCGCTGCAGAAACCGGCGACGGCAGCGGTTCGGTGCTTGAATACGGCCGCCGCAAGCTGGAACGAAAGGGCTGTGACCTCCTGGTACTGAACCAGGTGGGCCGGTCGCTTGTTTTTGGCCAAGACAGCACCGAGGTGCGCATCCTGTCCCCGCATGACGACCCCCAGGCCGAGCCGGCAGCACTGACCGGCAGCAAGGCTGAGATCGCCCGGCACCTAATGGAGCGCATTGCTGCCGAGTTCTCCGGATCATCCCGGGGCCGCGACGGCAGCATCCCGGTCCCGCCCGGCTGATCCCTTCCTGCATTTCCCCAGCATGTTTCACCCTGTGTAGCACTGCGACCCTGTATGACCGTGCATGGCACGGCTTGACCCCAGACGGGGACTGTCCCCGGAACGAAGTAGAGTAAACCCGTGACTTCCAGCAATACGACTGCCCCCGCCGATACCCGCGCACTGCGGCTCTTCACGTCCGAATCCGTGACCGAGGGCCACCCGGACAAGATTTGCGACCAGATCAGTGACGCCATCCTGGATGGGCTGCTGAAGGCAGACCCCGAATCGCGTGTTGCCGTGGAGACCCTGGTAACCACCGGGCTGGTCCACGTTGCCGGCGAGGTCACCACCGAGGGTTATGTCGAAATCCCGCAGCTGGTGCGCGACACCATCCTGGAAATTGGTTACGACTCTTCTGCCAACGGGTTCGACGGTGCACGCTGCGGCGTTTCCGTCTCGATCGGGCAGCAGTCACCTGAGATCGCTTCACGGGTCTTTAACTCGGTAGAGAACCGGTCGGGCGAGGCGCAGGACCCCTTCGACGCCCAGGGTGCCGGCGACCAGGGCATTATGTTCGGCTTTGCCAGCGACGAGACCAGCGTCCTGATGCCGACTCCGATCTGGCTAGCACACCGCCTCTCTGAGCGGCTGACCAGGGTCCGCAAGGACGGAACACTTCCCTACCTCCGTCCGGACGGCAAGACCCAGGTGACCATTGGGTACGAGGGCGACCGTCCGGTTTCAGTGGACTCGGTAGTCGTCTCCACGCAGCACGCAGCGGAGCTGGAACAGGCCCAGCTGCGCCAGGACATGATTGAGCACGTGGTGAATCCGGTGCTGGCAGGGACGGAACTGGATACCTCCGGGGTCCGGCACATCATCAATCCCGGCGGACCGTTCGTCATTGGCGGACCGGTGGGAGACGCCGGCCTGACCGGACGCAAAATCATCGTGGACACCTACGGCGGATTCTCCCGCCACGGCGGCGGTGCCTTCAGCGGCAAGGACCCGAGCAAGGTGGACCGTTCAGCTGCCTACGCGATGCGCTGGGTTGCCAAGAACGTTGTGGCCGCAGGGCTGGCCCGCCGGGCAGAAATCCAGATCGCCTACGCGATTGGCATGGCCCGTCCGGTCGGCATCTACGTAGAGACCTTCGGCACGGAAACCGTTGACCCGATGAAGATCTCCCAGGCCATCAACGAGGTCTTCGACCTGCGGCCCCTGGGTATCATCAACGCCCTCGACCTCAAGCGTCCCATCTACCAGAAGACTGCAGCCCACGGACACTTTGGCCGCGAGGACGAAGGCTTCACCTGGGAACGCCTCGACAAGGTCGAGGAACTGCGCCGCTGGTTTAACGCCTAGTACCCATGGAAGAGCGTCCGTTCCAGCGCGCGTCGAAGGATGGGCGCGCTTCGCCGGAACGGAGCGCCTCTGCCGACCAGCCCGCGGCAAGGAAACCGGGTACCGGCGAAGACCAGGGCGTGCAGCTGTCCCTGCTGCACGGCTTCGCGCCGCCCGCAGCACCCGTGGGCAAGTCCCTGCCCGCCCCGGAGCTGCCGATTGCCAGGGTCCTGCTGGATTCCCCGCTGCCCCACCTGGACCGGCCTTTTGATTATCTGGTTCCGGCAGAGCTCGACGGCGATGCAGTGCCCGGCGTCCGGGTCAAGGTCCGCTTTGGCGGGCAGGAGCTCCCCGGATTCCTCACCGAACGGCTTGCCACCACTGTTACCACTGCCCGGCTGGTCAGCCTGGGCAAAGTCGTCTCGGGAGTCCCCGTACTGAGCCCTGAGGTCCTCTCCCTGGCCGAGGCTGTTGCTGCACGGTATGCCGGCAGCGTCCACGATGTGCTCCGCGTGGCGGTGCCTCCCCGCGTGGCGCGGGTGGAGAAGGAGTTCTCCGGCCGTACCCCCGGCGTCCGCGTCCCGGAGGCGCCGGACGGTGCCCGGCCGGACGGTGCCCGGCCGGACGGTGCCCGGCCGGACGGTGCGCAGCCGGGGAAGGAATCAGGTACGGATAACGACGCCGCGCCTGCTCGGGATGCCGCCGCGAGCCCTTACCGCCGCTACCCGCACGGCCCCCGCTTCCTGAGCCACCTCGCAGCCGGCCACAGTCCGAGGGCAGTACTGAGTTCCCTGCGCGGCTACGGCCCGGATGCCTGGCCGGAAGAGATCGCGGCAGCCGTGGAAGCCACCCTGCTCTCCGGGCGAGGCGCCGTCGTTGTGGTCCCGGACCAGAAAGACCTTGCCCGTGTCATGGCGGCACTCGAGCAGCGCATTCCCAACGGAACCGCGGTGCGGCTGACCGCCGAGGACGGACCCACGCCGCGCTACCGGAGCTTCCTGCAGCTCCTCTACGGGGATGCCGCCGTGGCTGTCGGCACCCGCTCTGCTGCCTACGCACCCGTGGCCAACCTCGGCCTGGTGTGTATCTGGGACGACGCCGATGACCTGCATGCAGAACAGCGCGCTCCCTATCAGCACGCCCGCGACGTACTGCTGCTGCGCGCGGAAGCTGCAGGCGCCGCGATGCTCGTTGCCTCACATACCCGCAGCACGGAGGCCCAGCGGCTCGTCGAATCCGGGTGGGCTGCAGCGCTGAACGCTGAACGCCCCGTAGTCCGGGCTTCCACACCACGGGTGATGAGCACCGCCGATACCTTCAACATGGAGCGTGATCCGCTGGCGGCCCGTGCCCGGATTCCCCACGCAGCCTGGAAAGCCGCACAGGACGGGCTGAAGCACGGTCCGGTCCTGGTGCAGGTGGCCCGGACCGGGTTTTCCCCGGCGCTTTCCTGCCAGGACTGCCGGGAACCGGCCCGCTGCCGCCAGTGCCAGGGTCCGCTGGCTCAAAGCCGGAGGAACTCTCCGCCCGCCTGCCGCTGGTGTGCGCGGCCGGAACCCCGGTGGCACTGTCCGCACTGCGGCAGCTTCCGGCTGCGGGCCTCCACCGCCGGCGCCGGCCGGACGGCCGAAGAACTTGGACGCGCTTTCCCCTCGGTAACCGTCGTCTCCTCAGCCGGTGACCATATCCGGGCCGAGGTCCCGGACACGCCCGCGCTGGTAGTGGCTACCCCCGGCGCGGAACCCGTGGCGCCGTCGGGCTATGCCGCAGCGCTGCTGCTGGACGGAACCATGATGCTCTCCCGGCAATCCCTGCGTGCCCAGGAAGAAACCCTGCGCCGCTGGCTCACTGCGGCGGCACTGGTGCGTCCGGCAGCGGACGGGGGAGTTGTGGTCGTGACCGCGGATGACACCGCCACGGTTGGGCACCTGCTGCGCTGGGATCCGGCAGGAGCTGCGGAGCGCGAACTCGCACTCCGCCGTGAGCTGGGGCTTCCTCCGGCAGTCCGCTATGCCGAACTGTCCGGTTCCCGGGATGCCCTGGACGCTTTCGCGTCCCGCCTGGAGCTGCCCCGGGACGCCCGGACCGTAGGCCCGGCGCCCGTGGAGGAACCGCCGTCGTACCGTGGCGAGGACGCTGAAACCCTCAACGGGGCAGCCCGCTGGCGCACCCTGTGCTTCTTCCCGTACGGGGAGGCCCCGGCCGTCACATCGGCAATGCGGGCCGCGAAGGCAGCACTTTCAGCCCGCCGTACGGGCGACCCGGTCTATGTCCGGGTCGATGCGCCGGATGGCCTCTAAGCGGCTTCCGGAGCGCTGCCCCGGTACTGCACGGGGACACTGCGCTGGTGGCCAGATTCCGCGAGGGGGATGTGAAGGCTGAGAATGCCGTTGGCATAGTGCGGGGCGATCCGGTCCGCTGCCACTCTGCTGCCCACCGGAACGCGCCGCAGGATCATTCCGTCCTCCCGCTCACGGACATCCCAGCGGGTCTCGCGGTCCAGGCCGCGGAGGGAACGGTGCGCCCTGATCAGCAGGAAGTGGCCGTCCAGTTCCACCGAGAGGGAACCCGGATCAATGCCGGGCAGGTCCGCATTGAGCACCAGATACCCGCCGTCGCGGTACAGGTCGACGGCGGTTCCGCCGCGTGCCTGGCTGCGGGCTTCCAGCATGGCTCTTAGACGTTCCCGGTCCCTGGGCGCGGGCCCCGTGGGCATTGTCATCATCTCCTGAAAAAACGCTGTGCCGGTGTAGCAATTTTAGGAGCGGTAGGGCTCACGGTCCGAATCCTCTACAGTGTGGCAATGGCCATAACCCCCGATACCAAGAACTGGACCTGGGTCCTGGACCGGACCTGCCCCGAATGCGGTTTCACTGCATCGGAGACGAACTTTGAAGACATACCCCGAATGCTCCGGGCCAATGCCGACGCCTGGCAGGACGTTCTCGAGCGGACGGACGCGGCCCAGCGGCCGGATGAGAGCACCTGGTCCCCGCTTGAATACGCCGCGCATGTCCGCGACCTGTGCGAGGTCTACCGGATGCGGCTGCTGCTGATGGTGGACACGGACGGAGCGGAGTTTGCTGACTGGGACCAGGACGCAACCGCCGTCGCAGAGCGCTATGGCGAGCAGGATCCTGCCCGTGTGGCCGCAGACCTTGCAGACGAAGCGGAAGCCACAGCGGCAGCTTTTGCCGCCGTCGAGCCGCAGGACCGCTCGCGCCGTGGAAGCCGCTCGGACGGCAGTACCTTTACGGTCGAGTCCCTGGCACGGTACTTCATGCATGATGCCGCCCACCACCTGTGGGACGTCCGGATCCGCTGACCGGACGGACGGGCTGTCCTGCCCGGGTAGAGGGCTGTCTTCGGGCAGGGTGCCGCGCATGATAGACAGGTTGCTTATGTTCATTCTGCGCCCGGCCTGGCCAGGCGCCTGAAAGGAGATCCATGTCCTACCCCGCGACAAGCCGCGAAATCCAGCTCGCTTCCCGTCCCGAGGGGTGGCCCGCCGACGAGAACTTCCGGCTGGCCGAGGCGAAGGTTCCGGAACTGCAGGACGGACAGATCCTGGTCCGCAACACGCTGATGTCCGTGGACCCGTACATGCGCGGCCGCATGAACGACGCGAAGTCCTACGTCCCCCCGTTCCAGCTCGGTGCTCCGCTGGACGGCGGTGCCATAGGGGAGGTCGTTGAATCCCGTGCGGGGACCCACAAGGCGGGGGACACCGTCCTTCACAACCTCGGCTGGCGTGAATACGCTGTCCTGGATGCCAGGCGTGCCCGGGTCATTGACACCGGGATTGCCCCTGCCAGCGCATACCTTGGCGCCATGGGCCTCACCGGCCTGACCGCCTGGGCGGGCCTGACCAAGGTAGCCGGTTTCCGTGAGGGTGACGCAGTCTTCGTCTCCGGCGCGGCAGGAGCAGTCGGCTCGATCGCCGGACAGATCGCCAAGGCACTGGGGGCCAGCCGTGTCATCGGCAGTGCCGGTTCAGCCGAAAAGGTCCAGCGGCTCCGGGAGCTCGGCTTCGATGCCGCCTTCAATTACCACGACGGCCCGGTCAGGGACCAGCTGAAAGCAGCCGCAGAAGGCAACGGGATTGATGTCTACTTCGACAACGTCGGCGGAGACCACCTCGAGGCCGCGATTTCCGTCCTGAACAAGTACGGACGCGTGGCTATGTGCGGAGCCATCTCAGCCTACAACAGCACCGAACCGCAGTGCGCTCCCCGCAACCTGTTCCAGGCGATCGGCAAGGAACTGACTCTCCGCGGTTTCATCGCCAGCAGTTACAACGAGTACGCCGGTCAGTTCGCGGAACTCATGGCCGGCTGGCTTCGGGACGGAAAGGTCAGCTACGACGAGACGTTCGTGGACGGACTTGCAAACGCACCGCAGGCATTCATCGACCTGATGAAGGGCGCCAACACGGGCAAGATGGTGGTCCGGCTTTCCTAGCGGTTCGCCCTGCGCGTCCGGGCCGTGAACAGGCTGGCGGCTTCCTCCGCTGCTTCAAGGAGCTGCTTCGCAGAGGCCTCCCAGTCGTATTCCGCGGCCCGGACCAATCCGGCAGCTGATGCTTTCCTCCAGCGCTCCGGGTCTGAGAGGCGCCGGACCGCACCGGCAAACTCCTGCGGACTGTCCGGATCCACCAGCAGGGCCGCTCCGCCGGAAACCTCCCGGAAGATGGGTGTGTCTGCGGCAATGACCGGCGTACCCGTCGCCATCGATTCGATGATGGGCAGCCCGTAGCCCTCAGCCTTGGAGAGGGTAACGAGCGCTGTGGCGCGGCGAAGCAGGGCATCATATTCCGCGTCGGTGACCCCGTTATGGAACACCACCCGGTCAGGATCCGCCGTCAGCGCGGCCAGTTCGGCCTGGCGCTGCGGCGGGATCCGGCTCAGGAGGTGCAGTGTGTAGCCCGGCATGGAATCCACCGCCCGGACGATGGTCTCCACGTTCTTGTAGGGCATAAAGGAACCCATGTAGAGCAGCGTCTTCTCCGGCGGCCGGGAAACGTCCCGCGGAACCGTACCCGGCTGGGGTGCGTTGGAAACCATCCGCACCGGCCGGCGGGTCAGGCTGTGCCGGGCCATCAGATCCCGGGTTGTCCGGCTAATCGTGGCAACCACGTCGGCCCGGTTAAGCAGCAGGCGCTGCGGCCAGTAAGCCAGGTGGTACAAACGCCATAGCAGGCGCACGGGCAGCGGCAGGAATCCAGGCGGCGTCGGGTTCTGGTAGTAGATCAGGTCATGGAGGGTCAGGATCAGCGGGTACCGCCTGCCCCACGTTCCCATGGTCTGCATGGGACACACCACGACGTCGGCTCCAAGCCGGTTGATCCGTCCGGCCACAAAAAGCTCGGCAGGGGAGAGCGGGGAGTTGATCTTCGTCCAGGGCACAGCCGGCAGGAGCGCCAGCTGGCGCTCGTCGCTGATCAGCATCCGAACGTCCGCATGGCGGGAAACGGCTTCGATCAGGCTCGCTCCGTAGCGGCTGATGCCGTCGTGCTGGTCAGTGCGGGTGAAACGGGCGTCAAAGACGATTCTCATGCGCTGTGGTGCCTCCGGTCCAGGAAATCGGTGATCAGGGCCGCTGCGGCATCCGGTGCTTCGTAGTGAACCAGGTGGCCGACCCCCTCCAGGATCTCGAGTTCGCCGTCGGGCACCAGTTCCGCGAGGCGCCGCTGGGCAGGAACGGATCCCAGGTCATCCCGGTCTGCAGCAATCAGAAGCACAGGCATGCGCAGCCGGGCAGCGGAGTCCCGAACGGTTTCGGAAATGGAGGACCGGAACGCTTCCAGCACGACGGCGCGGGACGCGAAGGCGCTGAAGTAGGCATCATGCTGGGCATGGATCCAGCGGCGCAGCCCGGGGTTGCGGGTCTTGGCCATCAGTACGCTCATGCCGCGGACGATCAGCGGGTTGGCCAGCAGAGCACGGCCCGGTTTCTCCGGAAGTTTTGCTGCGGCCAGGTAGTACAGTTCCGCGAGCTTGCTGGTGAAACCCTTCGGACCCTCCAGGGCAGGCTCGCAGATGGGGTTGACCAGGACGAGCTCGCTTATGAGTTCCGGGTGTTCCGCGGCGGTCCGCGCTGCGATGATGGAGCCGAATGAGTGCCCCAGCAGGACGGTGTCCGGCCCCAGGTCCAGGGCAGTGAAAGCCGAACGCACAAAGCCGGCGTAGGCGGCGGCGTCGTGCGTTCCCGGCAGGACAGCCCCCTGCCCGAATCCGGGGAGATCAGGCAGGATCACCCGGTTGTTGGGGAGGGCTTCCACTAGCCGAAGCAGTCCGTGATGGTCGCCGCGGAAGCCGTGGACCATAAAGACCACCGGACCGGCGGGGGTAGCCGCAGGGAAATCCCAGAAGCGCTGTGCGGTGCCTTCAATGGGGATGGTCCTCACTGTGGCCTGCCGTTCGAAGGGTGCAGGGCCCGTGCCGGCGCTGCCGCGGCGGGGAAGGCGGAACAGCTGCACTAGTTCACCTCTGCGGGATTGGAGCCGGTCCTGCGCCCTGAATCCAGCCCGTCCAGGACTGCGGCGTGCTCAGGCTCCAGTTCGAAGGAGAAGATGTCCAGATTTGCGCTCATCCTGTCTTCGCTGCTGGCCTTCGGAATCACGGTATGCCCTGCCTGGACGTGCCAGCGCAGCACCACCTGTGCGGCAGTGCGGCCTATGCTGTTCGCGATCTCCACCACTGCCGGATCCTCAAGGACGGCGCCGCGGCCCAGCGGGCTCCAGGCCACCGTGCAGATTCCGTGGGCTTCGTGGAAGGACCGCAGTTCCTTCTGTGCGAGCCACGGATGGAGTTCAACCTGGTTCACGGCCGGGACGACTGCCGCGCTGTCCAGCAGCTCCTCAAGGTGCCCGCGGTTGAAGTTGGAGACGCCAATGGCGCGGACCCGGCCGGATGCATACAGCTCCTCAAGGGCCTTGTAGGTCTGGAGGAACAGTCCGCGGTCCGGGCACGGCCAGTGAATCAGGTAAAGGTCCAGGTACTCGAAGCCAAGCTTTGCCATGGACACGTCAAACGCGCGCAGCGCGGCATCATAACCGTGATCCGTGTTCCAGACCTTGGATGTCACGAAGAGGTCTTCCTGGACCACATGGCCGTTGTCCGTGAAGTTGCGGACTGCTTTGCCCACCCCTTCTTCGTTGCCGTAAAGGGCCGCCGTATCAATGTGGCGGTAGCCGGTGGAAAGCGCCGCGCTCACCAGCGGGGCGGTGTCCTGCGGGGGCACCTTGTAGGTTCCGTAGCCGGCCTGGTCCATAAGTACGCCGTTGTTCAGTGTCAGTTTTGGTGCCGGGTCCATGGAGTAACTCTACCGAGATGAGCCGGGCGTGCGCTCCCGTGATGGCGCGTGTAGCGTGAAGAGCCTGTAAACGCCCCCTGACAAGCAGTTTTCCCAAAGTCATGGTGTTTATCGAAAAAGATTGATTCCATAGGGCCTTACGACGGTGCGCGCAGCACACGGCGAGGAAAAGGACACGGGATGCATGGAAACATGTCCGGCGCTCTTTGACTGGCACTCGACGCAGGTCCAACATCACTCAATATCCCAATGCACCAATGAGAAACTAACGGATCGGAGGAGTCGATGGTGACTCTAGGAGAGGTTTTTGTCAGCGAGATGCTGGGTACGGCAGCGCTGATAGTTCTGGGCTGCGGCGTAGTCGCCAACGTTGCCCTGGGCAAAACCAAAGGCAACGGCGGCGGCTTCCTGATGGTCAACTGGGGCTGGGGGCTCGGCGTCTTTGCCGGTGTCTACCTCTCAGTGATGTCGGGTGCGCACATCAACCCCGCAGTGACCGTGGGCGTCATCACCGGCGGCGCGGAAGAATTCGTGCCCGGCGTGGCAGTAACCATCGGATCCACCCTCACCTATTTCGGCGGCCAGATGCTCGGCGCCATCATCGGCGCCTTTGTCGCCTGGCTGGCCTACAAGAAGCAGTTCGACGAAGAGCCCGATCCCGCGAACATCCTGGGTGTGTTCTCCACCGGTCCCGCAATCCGCTCCTACGGCTGGAACGTCGTCACGGAAGTCGTCGGCACGTTCATTCTGGTCTTCGTGATTGTCGCCTTCGCCGGAACACCCTCGGGGCTCGGCCCGCTCGCGGTTGGCCTGCTGGTGGTCGGTATTGGCGCCTCACTTGGCGGCCCCACCGGGTACGCCATCAACCCCGCCCGTGACCTTGGCCCCCGCATCGTCCACGCCCTGCTGCCCATCCGGAACAAGGGCAACAGCGACTGGGCCTACTCCTGGGTTCCGGTCGTCGGACCGCTCATCGGCGGCGCACTGGGCGGCTGGGCCGGCGGTTTTATTCCGCTGCCGGACCTCTAATCGTTACTGCGTCCGCAAAGACCTAAGACCTCAGAGGAGAGACCCACGTGACCGACAGCAAACAGCAGTACGTGATTGCAATCGACCAGGGCACCACCAGCAGCCGGGCGATTGTCTTCGATCACGACGGCAAGATCGTTTCCACCGGCCAGAAGGAACACGAGCAGATATTCCCGCGCGCCGGCTGGGTCGAGCACGACCCGATGGAAATCTGGACCAACGTCCGCGAGGTCGTCGGCACTGCGCTTTCGAAGGCAAACCTGACGCGGCACGACATCGCGGCGGTCGGCATCACCAACCAGCGCGAGACCGCAGTGGTGTGGGACCGCAACACCGGCAAGCCCGTCTACAACGCAATCGTCTGGCAGGATACCCGGACCCAGCCGATCGTCGACGAGCTTGCCAGGGACGGCGGCCTGGAACGGTTCAAGGACACTGTTGGGCTGCCGCTGGCCACCTACTTCTCCGGCACCAAGATCAAGTGGATCCTGGACAACGTCGAGGGTGCCCGCGAGAAGGCCGAGAACGGTGACCTGATGTTCGGCAACACCGACTCGTGGGTGACCTGGAACCTGACCGGCGGCACCGACGGCGGCGTGCACATCACTGACGTCTCCAACGCCTCCCGGACCATGTTCATGGACCTGGACACCCTGACCTGGGACCAGTCGATCCTCGACGTCTTCGGTGTCCCTGCGTCCATGCTTCCGGAAATCCGATCCTCCTCCGAGATCTACGGCAAGGTGCACGGCTCCCAGCTGCTGCGAGAGACTCCGGTTGCGGGCATCCTCGGTGATCAGCAGGCTGCAACCTTCGGCCAGGCCGCCTTCGGCGTCGGCGATGCCAAGAACACCTACGGCACCGGCAACTTCCTCATCTTCAACACCGGTGAGGAAAAGGTGATGTCCGAGAACGGACTGCTCACCACCGTCGCGTACAAGATTGGCGATGCCGCACCGGTGTACGCACTCGAAGGCTCGATTGCCGTGACCGGTTCGCTGGTCCAGTGGCTGCGGGACAACCTTGGCATCATCAAGAGCGCGCCGGAAATCGAGAAGCTCGCCAGTGCCGTGGAAGACAACGGCGGCGTCTACATTGTCCCGGCGTTCTCCGGCCTGTTCGCACCGCACTGGCGTTCCGACGCCCGCGGCGCAATCGTGGGACTGACCCGGTTCGTGAACAAGAACCACATTGCCCGCGCAGCCCTGGAAGCCACGGCATTCCAGACCCGCGAGGTGCTGGACGCAGTCAACGCCGATTCCGGTGTTCCGCTCACTGAAATGCGGGTCGACGGCGGCATGGTCGCCAATGATGCGCTGATGCAGTTCCAGGCCGACATCCTGGGCGTGGACGTCGTCCGCCCCGAGGTTGTGGAGACCACCGCACTCGGTGCCGCCTACGCGGCCGGACTGGCGGTCGGGTTCTGGAAGAACACCGACGAGCTGGCTGCCAACTGGAACGAAGGCAAGCGCTGGACGCCGAACATGGACGAGTCCGAGCGTGAGCGGCAGATGCGCCTCTGGAGCAAGGCCGTGACCCGGACGTTCGACTGGGTTGACGAGGACGTGCTCTAGCGCAGGACGCCAGGCCTCCCGGCCGGAACAAGCCGCTCCCGGATCAACGGATCCGGGAGCGGCTTTTGCGTATGGGTCCTGGGTGTGTTGCGTTTGACCTGCGGGAACACCGCCCGGTAGCGTGCTGGCAGCATCAATGGTGATGTGCATCACACAGAAGCGGGTCGCAGTGGCAGCTACAGCAGGTACAAACGAGGTCCGCACGGCGAGGCATCCGCTGCCGGTAGCGGTAATAGGTGCCGGCCCCAGCGGGCTGGCTGCCATGCGTGCCCTGTCCAAACGCGGACTCGGCGTCGTTGGCTTCGAGGCGCACAGCGACGTCGGCGGGCTGTGGAACATCTCGAACCCCTCCAGCACGGTGTACGAGTCCGCCCACCTGATCTCCTCCCGGACCACCACAGAATTCGCCGAGTTTCCGATGCCGGAGGGCACACCGGACTATCCGGGCCACCGGCACCTGCTGGAGTACTTCCGTGCGTACGCAGGACACTTCGGGCTCACCGGCCGGATCCGGTTTGGCACCCGGGTCACCGCAGCCTTCCAAACGGACGACGGCGGATGGGAACTGGCCTGGGAGGGGCCGGAAGGTGTGGGAAGCGGCCGGTTCAGCGCCGTCGTCGTCGCGTCCGGCACCTTGCACACCCCGTACCTGCCGGCCTTCCGGGGAGAATTCTCCGGGGAAATCCGCCATTCGGCCCAGTACAAGGAAGCCGTGGAGCTGGCCGGCAAACGGGTGCTCGTTGTGGGCGCGGGAAACAGCGGCTGCGACATAGCAGTGGATGCCGTGCACCATGCCGCTGCCGTGGATATCAGCGTCCGCCGGGGCTACTACTTTGTGCCGAAATACGTCTTTGGCCGGCCCACGGACACCCTGAACCAGGGCAAACCCCTGCCGCGGCCGCTCAAGCAGTTCCTGGACAAGCGCCTGCTGCGCATGTTTACGGGAGACCCTGCCCGCTTCGGCTTCCCGAAGCCCGACTACCGGATCTACGAATCCCATCCCGTGGTCAACTCCCTGGTCCTGCACCATCTTGGCCACGGCGACCTGTCCGTCAAGCCGGACATCGACCGGCTGGAGGGTTCCACCGTTCATTTTCGGGACGGGACGTCGGGGGAGTACGACCTGCTGCTCTGCGCCACCGGCTATGTGCTCAGCTATCCGTTCCTGGCCCCGGACCTGCTGGGCTGGACCGGGGCCTCACCCCAGCTGTACCTGAACATTTTCAGCCGCCAGGCGGAGAACCTGATGGTGGTGGGGATGGTTGAAGCCTCCGGGCTGGGCTGGGAAGGCAGATACCGCCAGGCCGAGCTGGTGGCAGCCTATCTCGCCGCGAAGCAGGAAAAGGCGGAGGTGGCCGCCGCGTTCGACGCCGCTGTCAGCGGGCCGTCCCCGGATGTCACGGGCGGCTACCGCTATCTGGGACTGGACCGGATGAGCTACTACGTGAACAAGGATGCCTACCGGGCGGAGCTTGAGGCGCACCTTGACACGCTGGCAGCGCCGGCGGGCGCTTCCGTTCCCGCGCCGGCGGAGGTGAACCGCTGATGCCCATCGACGACGTCGTACTCAACTTTTCTCCCGGCTCGCTGGTGATCCTGAACGTGGTTTTGGCCGTGATCATCCTGGGCATTGCCCTGGAGGTCCGTCCCGCCGACTTCCGCACAGTGGCCAGGAGTCCGAAGGCCATCCTGCTTGGCATTGCCGCTCAGTACCTGCTTTTGCCTGCGGTGACCGTCTGCATTGCCCTGGCACTGCAGGTTCCGGCCTCAATTGCCCTGGGCATGATCCTGGTGGCCTGCTGCCCGCCGGGCGGTATTTCGAACGTGCTGACCCACCGCGCACAGGGCGATGTGGCGCTGTCCGCGTCCATGACCGCTGTGTCCAACCTGGTGGCGATCATCGTGATGCCGCTCAACGTGGCCTTCTGGGCCGCGCTGAGCCCGTCCACGGACTCCCTGATGCGGGACTTTTCCCTGGACCGGGGCGGGATGCTGGTCCAGGTCCTGCTGATCATCGGCGTGCCGTTTGCGCTGGGCATGCCGCTGGCCCGCCGCTTTCCCGAGCTCACGGACCGGCTGCGGCCCTGGGTGCAGCGGATCGGACTGGTGGCGCTGCTGGCGTTCATTGTTGCCGGAACCGCCAGCAACCTCGGCCCCCTGCGCGAGCACCTCGGCACCATCTTCCTGGTGGTCGCCCTGCACGACGCCGTTGCGTTGGCCGTTGGATACTGGGCAGCCGCGGCCGTTCGCCTTGATGAAGCCAGCCGGCGGGCGGTGACGTTCGAGGTGGGTGCCCGAAACACCGGACTGGGACTGGGACTCACCCTGACCTTCTTCTCCGGGCTGGGCGGTATGGCCATGGTGGCTGCCTGGTGGGGGATCTGGGACATCCTGGCCGGCCTCGCCCTGGCCGCGTGGTGGCGCCGGCGTGATGCCCGGAAAGCCGCGAAGGCACAGGAGGCCGCACTGTGAGCCGGGTATGCGTGACCGGAGGCAACGGCTTCCTGGGCAGCGCCGTCGTGTCCCGGCTGGCGGCAGACCCTGCAGTGAGCCACGTCCTGAGCCTGGACCTCCGGGAGCCCTCGGCTGAGCGGAAGGTTGACGGCGTGGTGTACGCGCTGGCGGACGTCTGCTCCCCGGACGTTTCCAAGGAGCTGCAGGAGCACCGGATCGACACCGTGGTCCACTTGGCGGCGATCGTGAATCCCGGCAGGGACACCACCCGGGAGCAGGAGTACCGCGTCGATGTTACCGGGACGCAGAACGTACTGGCCGCCTGCCTTGAATCAGGCGTGAAGCACGTGGTCATCTCATCCTCCGGCGCCGCCTACGGCTACCACGCAGACAACGCCCCGTGGCTGAACGAGTCCCACCCGCTGCGCGGCAATGACGAGTTTGGCTATTCCCGGCACAAACGCCTGGTCGAGGAGGAACTGGCCCGGCTGCGCACTGAGCACCCGGAACTGCGGCAGACCATCTTCCGGATCGGAACGATCCTGGGGGAGCGGGTCCGGAACCAGATCACGGCGCTGTTCGATGCGCCTCGGCTGCTGCGGGTGGCCGGCAGCGAGTCGCCGTTCGTCTTTATCTGGGACCAGGACGTCGCTGATGCCATGGCACAGGCCGTGATCACCGGACGCAGCGGGATCTTCAACGTGGCCGGCGACGGCGCCCTCACCGTCCGCGAGATCGCGGGGCTTCTGGGGAAACGGACACTGACGGTTCCCGCTCCGCTCCTGGCAGCCGGTCTCTGGGCGGGGCAAAAGCTGAAACTCACGGTGCACGGTCCGGAGCAGCTGCGGTTCCTGCGCTACCGTCCGGTCCTGGACAACACGGCCCTGAAACACGAGTTCGGCTTCACTCCCACGCGAACCAGCAGGGAAGCCTTCCTCGAGTTCAGGAAAGCGCGGGAGGCCGCCGGCGCCCGGCAACGATGACGACGCCGCTGCCGGCCGCAGTGGATTGCGCGGCCGGCAGCGGATCCGCGGAAAGTGCTAGAAGTAGCTCACACCATTTGTCTTGAAGGGCAGCCCCAGCCCGCCGGCCACTTCCGCCACAACCTCGGGGCAAAAGAAGTACCACTTTAGTTCCGCGACCAGCGGGGCCCCGAAGGCCGGCCGCACCCGCAGGACGTCCGAGACCACCTCCGATGCCCCGGGGACATTCTTCTGCCGCTCCCACATCAGGATAATGTCCTCCCCGTCGAAGTGGTGGACTGTTGACCTGTGGATCTCGGCGGCATCCGGACCGAACGTGTCCGTCAGGGATCCGGCACGGATTTCCCCGTGTCCGGTTTCAGTGGCGTTGCCAACCACCTCGGACCGTCCGCTTGCCAGGAACAGGGACACCATGGCGTCAATGTCGTAGGCGTTGAACGCCGCGGCCAGCCGGCGCAGCAGCGCCTGGTGTCCGGGATGCCGGCCAGCGGCCCGCGGGCCGGGTGCCAAGGTTTCGGGGGAGGGTCCTGCAGAGTCCGTACGCGCCGCCCGCAGCGTGGTCCGGCCGCGGTGCAGGGCGGACTTGACGGCGCCGGGAGTCGTCTCCAGCATCCCGGCAATCTCGGCGAGGGAATAGGAGAACACATCCTTGAGGACCACACACGCCCGTTCCCGGGGAGGCAGCAGGTGCAGCAGCTGACGCAGTGCGGACTCCACTGCAAGGGCTGCCAGCGGATCCTCGGCCCCGTCATCAGGAAGGTCAAGGGCGGATTCTGTCCACTCAAGGGTCACCCGGCCGCTGCGGCGCAGTGAGTCGATCCACGTGTTCGTGGCGATACGGACAAGCCATGCCTGGGTATTGCGGATCGGCTCATACCGCTGCGATGCTTCCGCAAGGGCCTTCGTCAGGGTCTCCTGCAGCAGGTCCTCGGCGTCCCACACGGTGGGGGTCAGGCTGCGGCAGTAGGCGTACACCGAAGCCCGGACCGGTTCCAATGCCACCAGGAAATCGCGGCGGGCCTGCCGCAGGTCCACCCTGTTTTCTGCCAAAGCCTGCGTTTCGCCTGCCGCGCAGGCTTCGAAGTCCGTTCCCGCTGTCATTACACATCCCCTCGCTCTCCCGCCCAAGGCGGTGCTTGATGAAAATCATGGCACCGTGCCATGCCCTTACCGGGTAGACGCACAGACAGGCCCAAAAGATACGCCGTAGCAGGCAGCGTCCGCCGCAGGGCTGAAGCGCAGGCGGGATCTGCGGATGTCCGGACCGTTGACCGTTACAGCCCTGTGGCGGGCACCGCCGTCGGGCGCTGCCTGTTGTAAAGTGGAGAAATGACCGCATTGCTCCTCCTTAGATAGCCGCGTTTGTATCAAACGCGGCAGCCCCTTGCATCTGACGAGGGGCTTTTGTGTGTCTGGGGAAGAGTCAACAGCGCAGGCGGAACCGGCAGCACGCCGGAGTCCGCGGATCACCAGGATTTTCTTGAGGACAGAGGCGAAGCATAGTGAGCACGCAGTCACAGACTGACCAGTCGGAAGAGGCCGTATACAGTTTCGCGGCCATGGAGAAGAAGTGGCCGGCTGTCTGGGACGACCTTGGCGTTTTCACCCCGGCCGACGACGGATCGAAGGAACGCCGCTACGTCCTGGACATGTTCCCCTACCCGTCCGGCGACCTGCACATGGGCCACGCTGAAGCGTTCGCCATGGGAGACGTGGTTGCCCGCTACTGGCGCCAGCTCGGTTTCGATGTGCTGCACCCGATCGGCTGGGACTCCTTTGGCCTGCCCGCTGAGAACGCCGCGATCAAGCACAACGCCCACCCCAGCGAGTGGACGTACCGCAACATCGACACCCAGGCCGGCTCCTTCAAGCGCTACGCGATCAGCGTTGACTGGTCCCGCCGCCTGCACACTTCGGACCCGGAGTACTACCGCTGGACCCAGTGGCTGTTCACCCGTTTCTACGACCGGGGCCTGGCCTACCGTAAGAACTCCCCGGTCAACTGGTGCCCGAAGGACCAGACCGTGCTGGCCAACGAGCAGGTCGTCAACGGCGCCTGCGAACGCTGCGGCACCCAGGTCACCAAGAAGGCCCTGAACCAGTGGTATTTCAAGATCACCGACTACGCCGACCGCCTGCTGGACGACATGGAGCAGCTCAAGGGCCACTGGCCTGAGCGCGTGCTGGCCATGCAGAAGAACTGGATCGGCCGTTCCGAGGGTGCACACGTCCGGTTCGCCATCGAGGCTGCCGGGAACAAGCCCGAAGAGCAGGTCACCGTCTTCACTACCCGCCCGGACACCCTGTACGGAGCAACGTTCTTCGTAGTGGCAGCGGATGCACCGCTGGCCCTGGACCTGGTGGACGACGAGCACCGCGACGCGCTGCTGCAGTACCGTGAGGACGTCAAGGCGCTCTCCGACATCGAACGCCAGGCCACCGACCGCACCAAGACCGGTGTCTTCACCGGCCGGTACGCGATCAACCCGCTCAACGGCGAAAGGCTGCCGGTCTGGGCAGCCGACTACGTGCTGGCCGACTACGGGACCGGTGCGATCATGGCCGTGCCCGCGCACGACCAGCGCGACCTGGACTTCGCCCGCACCTTCGACCTGCCCGTCCGTGCGGTCCTGGATACCGGCGAAGAAGATCCTGCCGTTTCCGGCACCGCCACCACCGGCGAGGGCACCCTGGTGAACTCCGGTGAGCTGAACGGCCTGCCGAAGTCCGAAGCCATTCCCGCGGCAGTCCGCATCCTGGAAGAAAAGGGCACCGGCGAGAAGTTCGTGAACTTCCGCCTGCGCGACTGGCTGCTCTCCCGCCAGCGGTTTTGGGGCACCCCGATCCCGATCATCCACTGCGAAAAGTGCGGCGAAGTACCGGTTCCCGATGACCAGCTGCCGGTCACCCTGCCCACCGGGCTGAAGGGCGAGGCGCTGGCTCCCAAGGGCACCTCCCCGCTGGCTTCCGTGGAAGAGTGGGTCAACGTTTCCTGCCCGTCCTGCGGCGGCGCAGCCAAGCGCGACACTGACACCATGGATACCTTCGTGGACTCCTCCTGGTACTTCATGCGCTTCGTTTCCCCGCACTTCACCGAGGGACCGTTCGATCCCGAAGCCGTGCGGAACTGGATGCCTGTGGGGCAGTACGTGGGCGGCGTCGAGCACGCTATCCTCCACCTGCTCTACTCCCGGTTCTTCACCAAGGTGGTCAAGGACATGGGCCTGATCGAGGCCGATGAACCCTTCACCGCACTGCTGAACCAGGGCCAGGTCCTCAACGGCGGCAAGGCAATGTCCAAGTCGCTGGGCAACGGCGTTGACCTAGGCGAACAGCTGGACAAGTACGGCGTTGACGCCGTGCGCCTGACCATGGTCTTTGCTTCCCCGCCGGAAGACGACGTGGACTGGGCGGACGTCTCGCCGTCGGGCTCCGCCAAGTTCCTGGCCCGCGCCTGGCGCCTGGGCCAGGACGTTGCCTCCGAGCCCGGTGTGGATTTCACCTCCGGGGACAAGAAGCTGCGTTCCGTAACCCACCGGACGATTGCCGACGCGACGGAACTGCTGGACGCCGGCAAGTTCAACGTGGTGATCGCCAAGCTGATGGAGCTGGTCAACGCGACGCGCAAGATGATCGATTCGGGCGCTGGCGCCTCCGATCCGGCTGTCCGCGAAGCTGCCGAGGCCGTTGCCGTCATCCTGAGCCTCTTCGCCCCGTACACGGCCGAAGATCTCTGGAACGCGCTGGGCCACCCGGCATCGGTCGCCAACGCGGGCTGGCCCGCAGTGGATTCCTCGCTGCTCGTGGAGGACACCGTCACTGCGATCGTCCAGGTCAAGGGCAAGGTCCGTGACCGGCTGGAGGTTCCCGCGGATATCACCGAGGACGCGCTGCGTGAACTGGCGCTGGCTTCGGAGCAGGTGCAGAAGACGCTCGACGGCGCCGGCATCCGCACCATCATTGTGAAGGCACCCAAGCTCGTGAACATCGTGCCTGCCTAGCCATGATGGACTGGGCGGCGCTGCGCGGGCGGTGGTTCAAGTCCCGGGAAACCGGGGCCGCTGAGCCTGCATTCCGTCCGCGCGTCGCCGTCGTCACCGATTCCTCCTGTTCGCTGCCTGAGCAGTGGGCGGAGAGCCCGCAGCTGGCTTCGCTCGTGCGGGTTGTCTCGATGCCGGTCATGATCGGGGACCAGATTTACGGCGAGGGCACCGACAGGATGATCGGTGCCCTGGCGCTGGCCCTCGCCCAGGGACAGGACGTACGTACTTCCCGCCCGGCGCCTGGCCAGTTTGAAGCCCTCTACGCGAAGCTGGCGGCCGAGGGTTTCGAAGCCGTAGTCTCGGTCCATCTTTCCTCCAAGCTCTCCGGAACGGCGGATTCCGCCCGGCTTGCCGCCCGCACCGCCCCACTTCCGGTGACCGTGGTGGACACAGCATCGGTCGCCATGGGGCTTGGCTATGCCGTGCAGGATGCAGCCCGGGCAGCAGCTGCCGGAGCCGAAGCGGCCGGCGTCGTCGCCGCGGCGCGCGCCAGCGCTGAAGCCGCACACATCCTTTTCTATGTACCCAGCCTTGAGCAGCTTCGCCGCGGCGGCCGCATCGGCGCTGCAGCAGGCTGGTTTGGCACTCTCTTTGCCGTCAAACCGATTCTGGCGATCCGGGACGGACTGGTCGTTCCGCTGGAGCGCGTCCGGACCGCACCCAAGGCCCTGGCCCGGCTGGAAGAACTCTCCCGGGAGGAACTTGCCCGTCGTTCGGGAGCCGTCCGGGTCGCCGTCCATCATTTCGGAAATGAAGCAGAAGCCGAGCGCCTTGCGGCAGCCGTGATCCGGGAACGCCCAGACGCGGAGGTCATGCTCTGTCCGCTCCCGGCGGTGCTGGCAGCACATGCCGGGCTGGGTGTGCTGGCCGTGGCGATCGGGCCAAGCAGCGGCCGGGATTCGGCGGAAGACGCCATCTCCAGTTCCGGAAATCCAGCCGCCGAATCAGCTGACGCGCCGGTCCCTGAACCTGAAACCCCCGGTAGAGACGCGCAGTCGGCAGCTCCGAACGATGCCGACCCTGGCCTGGACATCGACTGACCCCTATCCGCCCAGTCTCCCTGCACAACCCCGGCCCGCGTCCCGCCGGTCCACAGTGATGTTGGTTCCGCAGATTCGGTTCTGAAGGAAACCTACTCTGGCCTGCATGGCCGATCACCGCTGGGACACCGAACCGCCTGCCATCCTTCCATCGCGGCTGGCCGCCCGGCGGCGTGCGGCGGGAAACGGGACCATGTTCAGCGGAGCAGAGGATCCTGGCGCAAACGCACCCGCGCCGGTCGGCGACGGGACCGTCAATGACCACCAGGTTCCGGTACCGGCGTCCGTTTCCGCAGGTGACTCCGGTACCGATTCCGCTGCTGACTCCCAGCGGCCGGCCAGACGGTGGCGTTTCCCGCTGGGCGCGGGAATCCTCGCTGCCTGCCTCATGCTTGCGGCAGCAGTGGCCCTTCCACTGCTGAGAGACCGGGACAGGGATCCCGTCCTTTCCGTGGAAATGGGAACAGACGTCTCTGCCGGGCGCATCGCGGATACCGGTGAGGCGGACCCGGAAGGGCAGGACAGCCCAGCCGGCAGCCCGCCGCCGCCGACTGAAACTATTGGGCCGGCTGACACTGCAGGGCCGGCTGCCGAACCAGGCAGCGCAGGGGACGGCCTGGTGGTGCACGTGGCCGGAGCCGTTGCCGCACCGGGCATTGTGCGCATCCCTGAAGGCGGACGGGTTGCAGACGCCGTCGCTGCTGCCGGCGGAGCCACTGCGGACGCCGACCTTACCCGGGTCAATCTGGCTGCCCCGATGCCGGACGGGAGCATGGTGGTGGTTCCCGCGGAAGGGGACCCAGCCGGGGCACCCGTCGATGCAGCCGGGACTGCCCCCGGTACAGGGCCTGTTCCGGGGGCGGGGAGTCCCGGCGGGTCGCCGGGAACCCCCGGTGGTTCAGTGGTGAACCTGAACACGGCGTCGGAAGCGGAACTGCAGACGCTGCCCCGGGTTGGGCCCGTCCTGGCCGCCCGCATCATTACCTGGCGTACCGAGCATGGGCCGTTCCAGCGGGCGGAGGACCTGGACGCGGTCCCCGGCATCGGTGAGGCCATGCTCGCGGCTCTCCTGCCGCTGGTCGTGGTGTGATTCGGCTGGCCCAGCCCGCCAGCCTGCCGGCGCAGGGCCCGGCCAGAGGCCCGGCGAATGGCGAGTAGGAGCCGGTGGCATAGATATACCGCGGCCGCCGTCGCGGGCACGGTGACCCAGCGCAGACAAGATGAAGGACGTGCCGCCTCGAGCCATGATCCCCGGGAGGGAGCAGACACCCCAACCGGCAAGGGCGGACCGGCGGCGCTGGTCCCTCGCCTTCTCAGCGGACTGCGGCGCGGTGTGGTGCCTGCCGGCTGGCGCACCACCGGTGCGGCAGCCGGCAGCGGCCCGGATGTCCGTCCCAGCACCGAACTGCGGCTCGTGCCCGTAGCCGCCTGCGCCTGGGCCGGAGCTGCGGCGGCCGTGAGAGTTCCCGGGACGCTAACCCTGCTGGCCGCACTGGCCTCCGCTGCCCTCCTGGTGCTGTGCCTGCTGGCTGCCTGGCGCAATCCGAGGCCCGGAGTCCGCAGGCGGGCATCCGCAGTCCTGGCGCCGCTCGCTGTGCTTGTCCTGATAGCGAGTTCAGCGGGATCCGCTGCGGTGGCGCGTACGGCCGGCGCGGCGGGTGAGGCAGTCGCAGACGGAGCATCGATCACCGGAGAATTCACTGCCCGGGGTGACGCCCGGGCGGCAGCAGTGGACCGGTTCAGCGGCAAACCGCGTTACCTGTTGGAAGCCGAGATGAACAGTTTTACCCGGCGGGGCGAACGCTCGGCTGCCCGGCTTCCGGTCCTAATCATCGGGGATGAGTCCTACGCGGGTATCCACCTGGGCGATACCCTGGTGACCGCCGGGAAGCTCAGCGCCACCGAACCCGGCGACCGCTCGGCCGCACTGCTGCGGGCTTCGCGTGCCCCGGCGGTCAACCCTTCAGACGGGCTTCAGGGACTGGCCACGGACCTGAGGACAGGCTTCGCGCAGCGCTCAACCCTGCTGGGCGCCACCGATGCCGCCGGACTTTTGCCCGGAATGGTCCTGGGCGACAGGTCTACGGCCGCGCCGGACCTTTCCACCGCCATGCAGGACACGGGACTCACACACCTCACCGCTGTTTCAGGAGCGAACTGCAGCTACCTGCTGGCCTTTATCTTCCTGGTCTCACGGCTGGTGCGGCTTCCGCGCGGCTGGGCGGCAACCGCGGCCGTGGCGGCACTTGCGTGCTTCGTACTTGTGGTCCGGCCGGACGCCAGCGTGCTTCGGGCAGCGGTTATGGGGTCCATCGGCACAGTTGCCGTGCTCACCGGACGCGGGAAGGTGCCGGCCGCCCTGCTTTGCCTGTGTGCCACGGTACTGCTGGTTGTGGACCCCTGGCTCAGCGGAAGCTATGCCTTCATCCTTTCCGTGTGTGCGACCGCCGGGCTGATCTTCCTTGGTCCGCGTCTCACCGCCGCCCTTGCACGTTTCCTTCCACGGCCGGTGGCAGTGCTCACCGCGGTTCCCCTTGCCGCGCAGGTCGCATGTGCACCTGTGCTGGTGCTGCTGCAGCCCAACCTTCCGGCGTACTCGCTGCCTGCCAACATCGCCGCCGCACCGGTGGTCCCCTTCGTGACTATCGCCGGGATGGCTGCGGTTGTGCTGGGCCATCTTGCTCCGCCCCTGGACTATCCGCTGCTCGCAGCCGCAGGGGCCGGCGCCGGCTGGGTAGCAGGCGTCGCCCGCTTCTTTGCACAGGCGCCCGGCGCGCTGCTGCCCTGGCTGCCTGGCCCTGCGGGAGCCGGCCTGATGGCAGCGGCGGCGGCCATTCTCACCGTCTGCATCGTCCGGACCGGTCAGTCTTCGGAACGAACGCGGGCGGACGCCGGCGCACCCGCTGGTCCACTCCGAAAGCATGGACTTCTTTTCCGCCGCTGGACGACCGTTTTCCTCTCGCTGGTGCTGGCTTCCCTGGCGGCGGTGGCCCTGGCGGCGGGGTGGCGGCTCATTGTTCCGGCCCCAGGCCCGCCGAAGGATTGGCTGGCGGCTGCCTGCGATGTAGGCCAGGGGGATGCCCTGGCAGTGAGGACCGGGCCCCGGTCGGCGATTCTCATCGATGCGGGCCCCGATCCGTCTGCTCTCGATGAGTGCCTGGACCGGCTGGACATCGACACCCTGGACCTGCTGGTCATCTCCCATCTGCATACGGACCATTACGCCGGGGGACCTGCCGCCGGCGACGGCAGGGAAGTGCGGGCCCTGGCATACTCGTCGGCAGAATCCGGGGTGCCCGAAGAGATAGCCGGCCTCGGCCGGGAGCTGGCAGTTAAGCCGGAGCGCCTCGGCACAGGCATGAACGGGATCATTGGCGGGGTCCGCTGGAAAGTCCTTTGGCCGCAGGCGGACGCAGCACTCCCGGCACCGCCCGGAATGAGTGAAAACGATGCAAGTGCCGTCCTTTTGATCAGCAGCGGCGGACTGAACTTCCTCTTCACCGGCGACCTGGAGGAAGAGGCAGCGCTGAAGATGCTGCGTGCCAGTCCGGAACTCCGAACCGAAACGGTGCACGTGCTCAAGGTTGCCCACCACGGCGCACGCAACTCCGGTCCGGTGCTGCCGGATGAGCTCCGGCCTTTGCTGGCTCTGATATCGGTCGGGAAGGAGAACACCTACGGCCATCCTGCACCGGAGACGCTGAAGAGCCTTGAACTGGCCGGTTCGCAGGTGGCCCGCACCGATCTGCTGGGCAGCTTCTTTCTGCACATCGACGACGGCAAACTGCTGGTCAGCGGGCTGGGGTCAGGGTGGTGACCGGCTTCAGGCGGAACTGTCCGGACGCGCCAGGGCCGTTCGCAGATCGGTCATGGCTGCGGCAAAGCCGTTCGCGCTGGCGTGCACATCGCTGGCCGCGCCCAACCAGCCGTCCTCCATGACACAAATCACGGCATAGGCGGCGTTGGATGCCAGGGATGCTTCATACGCGGGGTCGCCGCCCAGGCTGGAGTACTGCGGACTGGCAGCGAGCCAGTCCCGGATTGTTGCCATGATCTGCGTGCCGGCATCAACCAGGGTTGTGGTTCCTGCGTCCCGGGCTGCGGGCTGTTTGCGGGATAGTTCCGCCCGCAGCCGAGCAACTTCGGAGTTGATGCTGCTGTACCCGAGGGAAGCAAAAACGAGCGCGAAAGCACCAGTTGCGGTGTCTCTGCCGTGCCTGGAAAGAACTTCTTCGGCTGTTTCCTGCGGCAGTACTCTCAACGGCCGGCCGACGATGGCCGCATCCCGCGAAGGAAAGTAATTGAAAAACGTGCTGCGCGAGATGACTGCTTCTTGGCAGATCTCGTCGACTGTGACGGCTGCGAAGCCGCGCTCCAGTGCCCCGCGGGCTGCGGCCAGCTCGATGCGGTTTTCCGTGTCACGGCGCTTTCGCTCCCTCAGCCCGGTACCCGGGGCAGAAGTGTCCGCGGATCCGGGCGGCCGTACGTCGGGACGGCTGACCGGACGGGACGGATCATTGACTCCAACCATGTCCCGCAGGGCATCGGCGGCCGTGAGGCACGCGGAAAGAGGCTCGGCAAGGTCACGCAGCGGAATGGTCCACCCGTTCGAGGCGGCATAAATCGCCGCATAGGCTGCGGTCACCGTCAGCACCGCTTCAGTCCGGGGTTTGCCCGGGAGGCGTGCATGCTGAGGATTGGCACGCAGCCATCCTTCAACGGTGTCGGTGAGGCCATTCTGGATGGAGATGAGCCCTGCGGAGTACTGCCGCATAGCTGCGGGCTGTTCAGTAATCAGCCGGGTACGGTCCCGCAGAATGTCAGAATTGGGCGTCCGGGTGACGAGGCCCGGAACCTGCATTTCCAGCAGGCCACGCACCAGGTCTTCCGGGTGCCTGGAAAGAATCGGGTGCGTTACCTCGGGTCCCGGCACGTCCAGAGGTTTACCCAGAATCGCTGCGTCGCGCGAAGGGAAATGGTTGAAGAACGTGCTCCGGGAAATATCAGCCCGGGAACAGATCATTTCCACCGTGACCCGCTCAAAGCCGTGTTCAAGTGCTGCGTCCATCGCCGCCCGGGCAACAACGGAACGAGGCTGCCGGCGCGAGGGTTTGCGGCGGGAAGGGGTGCCGTCGACTGCGGCCACAGAATCACTCTCCTCTAGGCGTGCCTCCGCAACATTAGCCGCAGGACGCGGACGCGGACAAACGCTGCCCGCGGTGCCGCAGCCACTGTTCACCGGAGGGCTGCCCGGGATGGCCGGCCCCGGCAGTGGATGTGGCAAAAACGACGACGGCGGAAGTTGGCGGGCGCGGTCCACCGTGGCAATGTTGGGTGTGATTGATCCCCCTCATACCAGTCCAGGAGCAGTGCATCCGTGAATCCGGCCGTGCCCAAGAAATCTTCCGCCAAGCAGGCGGCAGGTACCGTCTCCTGGCGGCAGGCCGCGCCCGCACCTGTAGTGCTGCTGACCGGGCCCGAAGACTACCTCGCCGGACGGGCGATGGAGAATATCCGCCTTCAGCAGCGGAGCCAGGCGCCGGACACCGAGGTCATCCGGATTGACGCGGCGGCCTACACCGCAGGTGAACTGACGCTGATTGCCAGCCCGTCGCTGTTTGGCGAGGCAAAACTCATCGAGGCCGGCAACCTGGCCCACATGAGCGAAGAGTTCCTCAATGACACGCTGGCCTACCTTTCCGATCCGGCCCCGGACACAGTTTTGGTACTGCACCATTCGGGCGGAAACCGCGGAAAGAAGCTGCTCGACGCCGTGAAGGCGGGCAAAGCGCCGGTTATCGACTGCCAGCCCTTCAAGAAGGACTCCGACAAGGCCGACTTCGTTTCCCAGGAATTCAAGGCGGCAAAACGCAGAATCGACGGCGAAGCTGTCCGTGCCCTGGTCAGCGCAGTGGGCTCCAGCCTCGCTGAACTGGCTGCCGCCTGCCAGCAGCTCATGAACGACTCCTCCGGGGCGATCACGGAAGAGCTGGTGGAGAAATACTACGGCGGCCGGGTGGAGGCAACAGCGTTCAAGGTGGCCGACGCAGCACTTGCGGGCCGCGCAGGCGCCGCACTTTCCATGCTTCGCCATGCCCTCGCGACCGGAGTGGATCCAGTGCCGCTGGTTGCAGCACTGGCAATGAAGGTCCGAGCTGTGGCCAAAGTCGCGGACCTCAGGGGATCCTCCGGAGCGCTGGCCAAGGAACTCGGGATGGCGCCGTGGCAGGTGGACCAGGCACGGCGTGATGCCCAGCGCTTCACCTCCGAATCGCTCATCAAAGCCGTGCAGGTCCTGGCCGAGGCAGATGCCCAGGTAAAGGGCGCCGGACGGGATCCGGTGTACGCAGTGGAGCGGGCTGTAACGGTCATTGCCCTGGCCGCGTCCGGCCGCTAGCACCGGGTCTGTCTAAACCAGGCCATCAGGCACCAGAGCCCGCGCAGAAGACCGGCCCTCCGTTCCGGGCCCCGCGTTGAGCTGGATTCCCTGCACTCCGGGACTTTCTTCCCTCCTGAGCTGGTCATGGGGCTTTTTCCTCCGACTTGGGTATTTCACTGCCGGTTAGGGACATTCCTGCGCGGCGCTGCGGCGGGAAAGTCCCACACTGGCAGGCCTGTCCCAAACTGTCCGAAAAAGAGGACCCCGGACCGTTCACGGTGCGGGACGCCACCCGGCAACAGACACCGGGGGAGCACGCCGCCCTGCGCCTGCCAAACATGCAAAAACGGCCGGTCCCGAAGGACCGGCCGTACTTTGTAAAACTAAGGGTGATGCTCCCGCTTAGAGCGCGTTGACCTTCTTGGAGATGGCCGACTTGCGGTTAGCAGCGTTGTTCTTGTGGATAACGCCCTTGCTGACAGCCTTGTCCAGCTTGCGGGTAGCAGCCTGCAGGGCTGCCTGAGCCGCTTCCTTGTCAGCAGCGGTGACAGCGTTATCCACGTTGCGGATAAGCGTCTTCAGCTCGGACTTCACCGAGTTGTTGCGCTGACGCGCCTTCTCGTTGGTGAGGATGCGCTTCTTCTGGGACTTAATATTGGCCACTTATAAACTCTCTTTGTATTGCGGACTTGGTCGGTGAGGGAATTTCAGACCAGACATTGACTGAGCGGCGTGGGGATACCGTAATGGCGCCCGGCCTGAAGTGCCCGTCGACCTGCGCGGACACACAGCAATAAATGTTAGCAGAACTTCGCCGCCGGTGTGGAACCCGGCACGGAACAGGGGAGTGGCCGACCCGCGCCGGCTTCAGCTGGCCCGGTTTACCGGCGCCGCGCTGAGAGGCTCTTCGCGACCCGGTTGAAGACCTCTCGGTCAACAACTGCGCCCTGCCTGCGGATGGCTGAGGGCTCCAGGGTAAGGATCCGGTTCAGCTTTACTTCGCTGGGCCGGCCCTTGCTGTCCCATGCTCCGGTTCCTATATCAATGTAGTCCGGATCCGACACGCCTGAGTTGTTCCGGTCCCGGGACGTGAGCATAAGACCCAGAAGCCTGGTGCCGCTGCGGCCGATCAGCAGCACCGGACGGTCTTTGCCCTGCGCAGGGTCGTCCTCGTAGGGCACCCATGCCCAGACCACTTCACCCGGATCGGGAGCTCCATCCGGTTTGGGTGCATAGACCGGGTCGACGCGTCCGGTGTAATCCCCGGCGTACCGGCCGGCGGAGGCGGAAGGGGCGGAAGGGGCGGAAGCGGGCGAAGGCGCAGAGGGGCGGGGTGAAGCAGCCGGGCGCTTCCCGGAGCCATTCCGAGAGGCCATACCAGCGGTATCACTGCCCTGGCCCCCGGTTCGAGGCGTCCGTGCAGGCCCAGGCGCCAGCTGCCGCGCAATACGCAGTGCGGTGCGGGCCAGGCCGAAAAGATTACGGGAAGAAAAAGCCATGCCGCCATCCTAGGTGTCTCGTCCCGCAGGCAGGGACGGCCCGGCATCTGCAAACAGTTCGGGTCCGGCGGGGTAAACGTGGGAGACTGTTAACTTAGAAACCACTCCCACTTCGTACAATCCCTGCGTGCGAGCGGCGCATCCGGTGCAAACACGCACCCGGGACGGTGCCGAAGCCATGCAAACAGTAAAGGAACCGCCACAGTGTCACCTCTGGCCCGCTTCTCACCGGTGCCTGCCGCGACGGATCCGGCGATCATTCGGAATTTCTGCATCATCGCCCACATCGACCATGGCAAGTCCACCCTGGCCGACCGCATGCTTCAGTCGACCGGTGTGGTTGAGCACCGGAACATGAAGGCCCAGTACCTGGACCGCATGGACATCGAGCGCGAACGCGGCATCACCATCAAGTCGCAGGCCGTGCGCATGCCGTGGGAAGTCGACGGCGAGTCCTACGCGCTGAACATGATCGATACCCCGGGCCACGTGGACTTCACCTATGAGGTGTCCCGTTCGCTGGCCGCGTGCGAAGGTGCCATCCTCCTGGTGGACGCAGCGCAGGGCATCGAGGCCCAGACACTTGCGAACCTGTACCTGGCGATGGAAAACGACCTGACCATCATTCCGGTCCTGAACAAGATCGACCTGCCGGCAGCGCAGCCGGAGAAGTACGCCGAGGAACTGGCGAAGCTGATCGGCGGGGATCCGGAGGACGTACTGAAGGTCTCCGGCAAGACCGGTGTGGGCGTCGAAGCCCTGCTGGACAAGATTGTCCGCGACATTCCCGCGCCCGTAGGTGACCCGGACGCCCCGGCACGCGCGATGATCTTCGACTCGGTGTACGACACCTACCGCGGCGTGGTCACCTACGTCCGCGTAATCGACGGTTCGCTGTCGCCCCGCGAACGCATCCAGATGATGTCCACCCGTGCCAGCCACGAACTGCTGGAAATCGGCGTCAGCTCTCCCGAACCCACCCCGTCCAAGGGACTGGGCGTCGGCGAGGTGGGCTACCTGATCACCGGTGTGAAGGACGTGCGGCTCTCCAAGGTGGGCGACACCGTCACCAACCTGAACAAGCCGGCAGCTGAATCGCTTCCCGGCTATGCCGATCCCAAGCCCATGGTTTTCTCCGGCCTGTACCCCATCGACGGCGCGGATTATCCGGTGCTGCGTGACGCGCTGGAAAAGCTGATGCTCAATGACGCCGCGCTGGTGTACGAGCCCGAGACGTCCGCGGCGCTGGGCTTCGGTTTCCGCGTTGGCTTCCTGGGCCTGCTGCACCTTGAAATTACCCGGGAGCGGCTCGAGCGCGAGTACAACCTGGACCTGATCTCCACTGCCCCGAACGTGGAGTACGAGGTGACGCTCGAGGACAACAAGGTAGTCACGGTCACCAACCCCAGCGAGTACCCCGAGGGCAAGATCAAAGAGGTCCGCGAACCGATGGTTGCGGCCACCATCCTGGCGCCGAGCGAATTCGTCGGCGCGATCATGGAGCTGTGCCAGTCCCGCCGCGGCGTCCTGGGCGGCATGGACTATCTCTCCGAAGACCGGGTGGAAATCCGGTACCGCCTGCCGCTGGCCGAGATCGTTTTCGACTTTTTCGACGTCCTCAAGTCCAAGACACGCGGCTACGCCTCCCTGGACTGGAAGGCCGACGGCGAGCAGGTTGCTGACCTGGTCAAGGTGGACATCCTCCTCCAGGGCGAGCAGGTTGATGCGTTCAGCTCAATCACCCACAAGGACAAGGCGTACTCCTACGGCGTCATGATGACCGGCAAACTGCGTGAACTCATCCCGAGGCAGCAGTTTGAGGTCCCGATCCAGGCTGCCATCGGTTCGCGCATCATTGCCCGCGAATCCATCCGCGCGATCCGCAAGGACGTGCTTGCCAAGTGCTACGGCGGCGACATCAGCCGTAAGCGCAAGCTGCTGGAGAAGCAGAAGGAAGGCAAGAAGCGCATGAAGATGGTTGGCCGCGTGGAAGTTCCGCAGGAAGCCTTCGTGGCCGCCCTGTCATCCGACGAGTCCAAGGACAAATCCAAGAAGTGACACCCAGCGCTCTGCCCCTCGGGGATCCCGCGCCAAAGGACGGACTCCTTCCGCCCGACGCAGCAGCCGCGGCTGCAGAACGGAAATTCGGACTCTACGTCCATATTCCGTTCTGCGCCGTTCGCTGCGGCTACTGCGACTTCAACACCTACACCGCCACTGAACTCGGCGGAGGTGCCTCCCAGGACGCCTATGCAGCGACTGCACAGCAGGAGGTCCGCTTTGCCGCCAAGGCGCTGGCGGCGTCGGGAATCCCGGAACGCCGGATCGAAACTGTGTTCTTCGGCGGCGGCACCCCAACCCTGCTTCCCGCTGAAGACCTGGCCGCCATCCTCGGCACCGCCGTCGAGCAGTGGGGCCTGGCGCCTGGGGCTGAAGTCACCACGGAAGCCAATCCCGATTCCGTGACGCCCGAGTCCCTGCAGCTGCTGGCCGACGCCGGGTTTACCCGGGTGTCCTTCGGGATGCAGTCAGCTGTGCCTCATGTGCTTGCCGTGCTGGACCGCACCCATACGCCGTCCCGCGTTCCGCAGGCCGTGCAGTGGGCGCGCGACGCCGGCCTGAAGGTGAGCGTGGACCTGATCTACGGCACGCCGGGGGAGTCACTGGCTGACTGGAAGCACTCGGTCGAAGAAGCCCTGAGCTACGAGCCTGACCATATCTCGGCCTACGCCCTGATCGTCGAAGAGGGCACCAAGCTGGCCGCGCGCATGCGCCGCGGCGAGGTCCCGCCGATTGACGACGACGACCACGCGGACAAATACCTGCTGGCGGAGGAGCTCTTCGCCGCGGCCGGGCTGCACTGGTACGAGGTCAGCAACTGGGCTCGCACACCGCAGGATGCCTGCCGGCACAATCTCGCCTACTGGCGCAGTGATGACTGGTGGGGCATCGGCCCCGGGGCACACTCGCACGTGGGAGGAGTCCGCTGGTGGAATGCAAAGCATCCCTCGGCCTATGCCGGCCGGATTGCTGCGGGGGAGTCGCCCGCCGTCGGGCGCGAAACCCTGGATGCGGATACCCGCTACCTCGAAGACGTCATGCTGCGCACCCGGCTGGCCGAAGGCCTGCCACGCGAGGTGCTGCGGCCGGAAGGACGGCACGAGATTGCCGGACTGATCGCCGACGGTCTGGTGGAGCCCCGCGCAGCCATGGCGGGCACGGTACTGCTCACCCTGAAGGGCAGGCTCCTGGCCGACGCTGTGGTGCGCCGGCTGCTGCCCTAGGGAAACCCCGGCGCTTTTGCAGCGGCAGCGGGTTCCCGGCTGCCTAACGGATCCGGCGCAGGTTGAACCGGTAGCGGTACGGGCGGCCCCGGTTGCATTCAATTCCGGCTATGACGGAGAAGACGGCAACGGCAATCCAGATCAGCGCGTTGAGGATGGCGAAGTAGCCACCCACTACGGGGATAAAGGAAAGCAGCCAGGCCACCAGCGCCAGGATGGTGGGAGGCAGTGTGAAGTTCAGCGCTTCCTTGGATTCCTGTGCAGTGAACGGCCCGCGGTCGCGGAACACCAGGTAAATGATGAGCGAAGGAACGAAGCCGAGGATGCCGCCGAAGTGCGACAGTGTTGCCCACTGCCGGTCTTCCGAAGCTGTCAGCGGGAGGGCGTTTGCCGGTGCGCCCTGGTAGTCCGGGCGCGCCGGTGAACCGTTGTTTTCCGGTTGCGGATGGTTCGGGCGTGGGTTGGACACGGTTTATTCCTTTGACTCTCAGATGACGCAGGGCTGCCCCCGCGGGAACCTGTTGTTAGACAAGGGTACTGGGTTCCGGCGCGGGAACGGGCACTGGCGGTTCCTGCGCGCCGCGCGGGAACCGCCCGGCTACGGACGGATCAGGGCACGGTCAGGAAGTCGATGACCTCTTCCACACGTCCCAGCAGGGCAGGCTCCAGGTCCGCGTAGGTCCGGACGGAACCAAGCAGCTTCTTCCAGCCCAGGGCGACGTCTGTGTGGTCGCGGTGCGGCCAGCCAAGTCCCTTCAGGATCCCGGTCTTCCAGTCTTCATGGCGCGGTACTACCGGCCAGGCCCGCAGGCCTATGACGTCCGGCTTGATGGCCTGCCACACGTCGACATACGGGTGGCCGACAATAAGTACGTTCCCGGCGGCACCGGGGACCTTCATGGCTTCGGCCGCAATCCTTGATTCCTTGGATCCCGCAACCAGGTGATCCACCAAGATGCCCAGGCGCCTGCCGGGTCCGGGGGAGAAGTCCCGCACCACCGAAGCAAGATCGTCCACGCCGTGGAGGGGCTCGACGACGATGCCTTCGATCCGAAGGTCATCTCCCCAGACCTTCTCCACCAGTTCGGCGTCGTGCTTGCCTTCCACCCAGATCCTGGATGCCCTGGCCGTGCGGGCACGTACATTTTCGACGGCGACCGATCCCGAAGCGGTACGCCGTGCGGCAGGAGCGGCGGCCTTGAGCGCGGGAACAACTTCCACGGGTTCCCCTTCGAGGAGGAAACCGAAGCCGAGTTCAAAGGAGCGGGTGCGTCCGCGGGCGTCCTCGAGAACAACCACATGCATTCCGCCGGACTTCTCCGTACGGATGACCGCACCTACCCACCCGGTTTGGACCTCCTCGAGAACCAGGCCCTTCTCGGCGCCGACCTGCCGCAGTGCCTTTCGGGCCGGAGCGGAAATGTCCTGCGGCCCCCACTGGTAGCTGGGCATAAAACCTCGTTCCTGGAGACGGGGAGGAGCACCTGCGCTGGGTGCAGGCACGGAAGATTCAATGCTAGCAACGGCAGCGGAAGGTATTAGACTTAGCACTTAGGTATGCCGAGTGCTAAGCCAGCAACTCGGAACGGGAGTCAGTCAGCGAGGGAGGGAAAACCATGAGCGAACCACGCCGGCTCGAGGTGCTCCGGGCCATTGTTGAAGACTACGTGCATTCCCGGGAACCCGTAGGTTCCAAGGCCCTGGTGGAACGGCACCACCTTGGTGTCTCCTCTGCCACAATCCGCAATGACATGGCTGTCCTCGAAGAAGAGGGCCTGATCGTTGCTCCGCACACATCCGCCGGGCGAATCCCCACCGATAAGGGCTACCGGCTGTTCGTCGACCAGCTCTCGGACCTGAAGCCGCTGTCGGCTGCCGAGCGGCGGGCCATCCAAACCCTGCTCGAAGGCGCAGAGGACATTGACGACATCCTTGACCGGACGGTGCGCCTGCTCTCGCAGCTGACCAACCAGGTGGCAGTCGTGCAGTATCCGCACCTGGGGAACGCCAAGGTACGGCACATTGAATTTGTGCTGCTGGCGCCTGCCCAGGTGCTCGTGGTCCTGATCTCTACAACCGGACGGGTAGAGCAGCGGGTGATCACCGTGCCGGGGCCGGTGACGGAACAGGCGCTGCACGAACTTCGTCAGCATTTCCTGCAGGCGCTGGCGGGAACCACCCTCACCAGGATCACCTCCCACCTCACGGATGCAGTGGCCACCGTTCCGGTGCAGCTGCGCGGAGTTGCCCAGGCGCTTGGGCAAAGCCTGGAACAGCTTGCCGGAATCAACAGGGAAGACCGGATGGTCATGGCCGGCACAGCCAACCTGGCCCGGGCCACCGGTGACTTCCCGCTGACAATCGGGCCCATCCTGGAAGCACTGGAGGAGCAGGTGGTTATGCTTCGTCTGCTGTCCGAGATGGAACAGGATGCCAGGGGCGTTTCGGTGCGGATTGGCTCAGAGAATCCCTATGGCTCCCTGTCCGAGGCATCCGTTGTAGCTACTGGGTACGGGCCGGACGCTTCCGCTATGGTAGGAATCCTCGGTCCCACCCGGATGGACTATCCCAACACCATGGCGGCGGTTCGAGCCGTTGCCCGCTACCTTTCCCGGGTCCTGAACACCTGACCCCCAGAGACCGGCAGCCCCTCCGGGCGCTGCCTGCATGACTAGAGAACCCGCCAGGCGGGGCACGCAACACAGGAAGCGATGTGCACGAGTGAGTGATCACTACCAGGTACTCGGCGTGAGCCGGGATGCCACCGGCGAAGAAATCAAGAAGGCCTACCGCAAGCTTGCCCGCAAGCTGCACCCGGATGTGAATACCGCTCCCGGCGCCGCGGACGAATTCAAGGCTGTTACCCACGCCTACGAGGTTCTCTCGGACCCGCAGAAGCGGCGCGTCTACGACACCACCGGCCAGGAAAACGGCACGGACAACGGTTTCGGAGGCGGCTTCAGCGGCCAGGGATTCGGGTTCCAGGACATCTTCGACACCTTCTTCGGCGGAGGAGCGCCCGGCGGCGGGCGCGGACCGGCCTCGCGTACCCGGCGGGGCCAGGACGCCCTGATCAACGTACGCATCGACCTGAAGGATGCCGTCTTCGGCACCAACAAGAAGATCGACGTCGAGACTGCCGTGCTCTGCCCCACCTGCGAAGGCTCCTGCTGCCAGCCCGGAACCTCGCCGCGCACCTGCGACATCTGCCACGGCAGCGGACAGGTTCAGCGTGCCGTGCGCTCGATCCTGGGCCAGGTCATGACCACCGCACCCTGCGGTTCCTGCCAGGGCTTCGGCACGGTCATTCCGGACCCCTGCCATGAGTGTGCGGGTGAAGGACGCGTCCGCAGCCGCCGCACCCTAACCATCAAGGTTCCCGCCGGTGTCGCCACCGGAACCCGCATCCAGCTCAGCGGCCGGGGTGAAGCCGGCACCGCCGGCGGACCCCAGGGTGATCTGTACGTTGAGATCCGTGTCAACGCTGATCCGGTATTCATGCGCGACGGCGATGACCTCCACGCCACCCTGACGGTGCCCATGACAGCCGCTGCCCTGGGCACGGTCATCACTATGGAAACCTTCGACGGCGAACGCGAGATCAATATCAAGGCCGGGACCCAGTCCGGTGAAGTCACTACCCTCAAGGGGCTCGGCGTGACGCACCTTCGGGGCTACGGCCGCGGCGATCTCCTGGTGCACGTCCAGGTCGAAACCCCGCAAAAGCTGGATTCAGCGCAGGAAGAGCTGCTGCGGCGCCTTGCCGAACTCCGCGGGGAACAGTTTGCCGAGGGCCGGGTGTCCGGAGGCAACAGCGCCGGAGTCTTCGCGAAGCTGCGCGACCGCCTGGGCAACCACTAGGCATCGGCGCCTCACATGACCAATCCGATCTTCTTCGGCGATCCCGAACTTGTGGCAGCGTCCGGACCGGGAAGCGTCTTTGCGCTGACTGGTCCGGAGGCGCGGCATGCGGTTGCAGTCAAGAGACTCTCCCCGGGTGAGGACGTTGACATAGTAGACGGCGCCGGGCGGAGGCTGCGGGGGACAGTACGGTCGGCAGATCCTGCCCTGCTGGAAATCGATGTCCATGAAGCGGAGTCAGAACCCGAGCCGCAGTATGAGTTCACGCTCGTGCAGGCTCTGGCCAAGGGCGACCGGGATGAACAGGCCATCGAAGCCGCAACCGAACTCGGAGTGGATGCAGTCCTTCCGTGGCAGTCTGAACGCAGTATCGTCCGCTGGCGGGCGGAAAAGGCTGCCAAAGGCCAGGCAAAATGGCGTGCCGTAGTCACCTCGGCGGCCAAGCAGTCCCGCAGGTCCCGGATTCCCCGGGTGCTGGACACCGCGGACAGCAAGTCCCTGGCCGCCCGCCTGGCAGGAATGGACCTTGTCCTGGTCCTGCACGAAGAGGCAGACATGCCCCTGTCCCTGGCGCTGGAAACTCCCGGCAGCGGAGATGATTTGCCGGCGGCACGCGTCCGCTCCGTCGCCGTTGTTGTGGGACCGGAAGGGGGCATCAGCCCCGCTGAACTTCAGGAGCTGCGTGCAGCAGGAGCAGTAGCGGTTCGGCTTGGACCGCACGTCCTGCGTTCTTCAAGCGCAGGACCGGCCGCGCTCGTGCTGCTGAACCATTTGCTGGGACGCTGGGAATAGGTCCCGCCCGCCGGTTTAGTAGACCGTAATCCGCTTGGAATCTTCGTTCGATCCCTTGCCGTGGAAGACCCGCAGGTTGTATTCCCCGGGTTCGAGTTCAACAACCACCTCAAACATTGCCGTCTCACCGGCTTCCGCGTCGAGCTGGATGTTACCGGACTTCAGGGGCTGGGATTCCGGACGTCCGTTGAGGACCCGGTCCACGCTCCAGGACAGCTGTTCATCGCGCGCCACCGCGGAGCCGCTGACCGTGACGGACGTTTCCGCGCCGTCACCCTCCTGGGGGCTGATAATCCAGATCGGCGCCGGGAGTGTTTTGTCCCGCTCCAGGGCCGGTTCAAGGTCTTCGTGGCCAAAAGCCTGGTAGCCCGCCTTGCCGTCCACCAGCACCACAACGCTGGTGTTGTATCCGGCGGCGGTCAGGCCCGCGTTGGCTGCAGCAGCAGTGGCCGTGTACACCAGCTGCTGCACGGCGCGGTGAGCCATGCCGGCATCCAGCGAAGGCTTGAACGCATCAGAGGTGATATCCACGGTGATGACGTTCTTGCTGGAAATCGAAGCAGTAACCTTTGATGCCGCCGCCCACGGCGTGAAGTAGTCAGCGTCACGGGGAGTAGCTGCCGTCATGGCGTGCACGGCCTCGCCGATCGGGTCACCGGTGTTTTCGGAGGGCAGGAATTCCCGGTAGAGCTGGACGTCAGAACCGTTGAGGCCGAGCCAGTACACCGGCATAACCACCTTGGACGCTGTCTCCTCTGCCGGTGCCGATACCGCCATTGGATGGTCTTCCGTCGCCGAAGCTGCACCGAAAGAACTGGGCATGCTGGTGGTGGGCAGTTCAGCCACCACGCCGCAGGAGCCGAGCAAAAGCGGTGCCGCGGCCGCCGCCAGGAAAAGGCGGGTGCGGCCTGAGCGGCGATTCTGCTGCCTGGTCATGGCTCTCCTGCCTTCCGTTACTGGTGCCTGGTGTCCGGAGACCGCAGACGGTGCGTGGGGGAACCGGCGGGGTGGTTCCCGTCCGGAGCATGCCATCCAGCTTGGCACAGCGGAACAACCCAAAACCGGGACTTGATGGTTCTGTGCCGGGACTGAAACCTGATTGAGACCCAGACGATGCCAAGCCGAGACATACGCTGTAATACACGTCACACAGCCCGTTCCTGCAGAGGCGGCCGCAGTCCGGATATGCGCCTGCAGCGAAGAAGTCCGGCGCACAGACGTGCCGATCCGGTAGAATTAAGTAGGCTGTGCACACTGTTTACCGAAGGCCCCCTAGGGCCAGGCGCAGCCAAATATGAATCCAGTCTTCCAAAAGGGGCGATGAGAGGCCGAGGGGCCGCATATATGACCGAATCTTCAGCAGGAATCGGCACCATCCGCGAGGACCAGCAGACGATCGTCTTTGACTCAACTGAGCATATGGTCCAGTCACTGGGGGCGAACGACGAGGCCCTGAAAATCATCGAGACTTCCTTCCCGGAGGTTAATCTCCATGTCCGGGGCAACGAACTCTCCGTTTCCGGCCCGGCCTCCGAAGTGGAACGCACCGTCCGCCTGATCAATGAAGTCCGTGTTCTTGCCCGGCACCAGACCCGGGTGACGCCTCAGGTCCTTGAGCAGCTGATCACCATGCTGCGCGACCAGAGTGCTGAACGGCCGGCTGAGGTGCTGACGCAGAACATCCTCTCGACCCGCGGGCGCACGATCCGTCCCAAGACCCTGAATCAGAAGAACTACGTTGATGCGATCGACCGCAACACCGTCGTCTTTGGTATTGGGCCGGCCGGCACCGGCAAGACGTACCTGGCCATGGCTAAGGCAGTGCAGGCCCTGCAGCAGAAGGAAGTCAACCGGATTATCCTGACGCGTCCTGCTGTGGAAGCCGGTGAGCGCCTGGGCTTCCTGCCCGGCACGCTCAACGACAAGATCGACCCGTACCTTCGGCCGCTCTACGATGCGCTCCACGACATGATGGATCCGGAATCGATTCCCCGCCTGATGGCTGCCGGGACCATTGAAGTGGCACCGCTGGCATACATGCGCGGACGCACGCTCAATGATGCGTTCATCATCCTGGACGAGGCCCAGAACACGACGCCGGAACAGATGAAGATGTTCCTCACCAGGCTCGGGTTCGGCTCGAAGATGGTGGTGACCGGCGATGTCACGCAGGTCGATCTGCCGGGAAGCACAACGTCAGGGCTGCGGATCGTCCACGAAATCCTTGACGGAATCGAGGATGTGCACTTCTCGGAGCTGACGGCCACAGACGTGGTCCGCCACCGCCTGGTCAGCGACATTGTGACCGCATACAGCGAATGGGATGAAGAACGCCGTTCCCGCACCGGTTCCCGCAGTGCCGGGCAGGAGAAGAAACGATGAGCATCGAAGTCAACAACGAGTCAGCCGTACCGGCGGACGAGGAGGCGCTTGCCCGGCTGGGCCGGTTCCTGCTCGATGCCATGTACGTGCATCCGGAAGCCGAGCTGTCCATCATCCTCGTGGACGAAGACGCCATCGAGAAACTGCATATCGAATGGATGGACCTGCCCGGGCCTACGGACGTCCTGTCCTTCCCGATGGATGAACTGCGTCCCGGATCGCCCGGCAGGCCAACGCCCGCCGGAGTCCTGGGTGACATTGTGCTCTGCCCGCAGGTCGCGGCGCGCCAGGCTGAGGCCGCAGGACACGGGCTCGAAGACGAGCTGCTCCTGCTGACCACCCACGGGGTGCTCCACCTGCTTGGTTATGACCATGCCGAACCGGAGGAAGAAGCCGAGATGTTCGGGCTTCAGCGGCGGCTGCTCTCCGACTACACGGGCAAGGAAGCCCCGAAGGAGACGCGCAGTTGAGCGTAGGCGTCCTAGTGGTCATGGCCATCGCCTTCGTGGTGCTGGCCGGACTCCTTACCGCCGCAGAGGCAGCCTACGGCTACCTTCCGCGACACGAAGCAGAAGCGCTGCTGACCGGCCGCGCCGGCAAGCCGCTGAAGAGGATCCTCCAGCACCCTGTGGCGCACATGCACGCGCTTCGGTTCTGGCGTGTCTGGTTTGAAATGGCGACGGCGGTCTCCGTTGCCATCGCCTTCCAGCTGGTCGTTGAAAACCTCTGGCTAGCAGGCCTCCTGGCAACCGTCACGATGGCGGCGGTGGGCTTCGTCCTGGTAGGAGTCTCTCCGCGGCAGATCGGACGCCGGCACGTCACCGGCGTCGTGGTCCTGACTGCCGGTCTGGTGAGCGTGCTCCGCACCATCCTCGGCCCCATCCCGGGATGGCTGGTGAAGATCGGCTCTGCCGTGGCTCCAGGCACCCAGGGACCGGACGCAGCCTTCTTCACCGAAGAGGAGTTCCGCGAACTGCTGGACCGCGCCTCAGAGGCAGACATGATCGAGAACACTGAGGCGGAGCTGATCCATTCGGTGTTCGAGCTGGGGGACACCAAGGTCCGTTCGGTCATGGTTCCCCGGACAGACATGGTCTGCATCGACTCCGGATCCACACTCCGCCAGGCAATGTCCCTCTTCCTGAGGTCGGGCTATTCACGGGTGCCGGTAATCGAGGACAGTGCCGACCAGATTGTCGGCATTCTCTACCTGAAGGACGTCGCAGCCCAGATGCACGGCAGGTCTCCGGAAGCCGGGACCCAGGCTGTTGACGGCTTCTGCCGGCCCGTGCGCTACGTCCCCGAATCAAAGGCGGTAGGGGAGCTGCTGCAGGAACTGCAGCGCGAGTCCACGCATGTTGCGGTCGTGATTGACGAATACGGCGGCACGGCGGGACTGGTCACCCTTGAAGACCTGATCGAAGAGATCGTCGGCGAGATTGTTGACGAATACGACTCCGAGCGTCCGGAGATCGAAGACCTGGGCGACGGCCGCTACAGAATCAGTTCCAAGGCCGGGATCGATGATCTCGGGGAGCTGTTCGACGTCAGCCTGGAAGACGACGAGGTAGACACCGTGGGCGGCCTGCTGGCCAAGGCGCTGGGCCGTGTGCCCATCGTGGGCAGCGAGGTGGCCGTGGAGTCGATCGTCCTTCACGCCGAAAGGCTGGAGGGGCGGCGTAACCGTGTTTCCCATGTCCTGGCCTGGCGGCAGCCCCAGGACGGCGACGAACAAACTACAGCAGCGGCCCAGCAGGACCGCCCGAAAACAACAGAATTGGTACCCCGAAATGACTGAACCCACGTTCCGTGCCGGATTCGTGTCCCTGGTGGGCCGGCCAAACGCCGGTAAGTCCACACTGACGAATGCCCTGGTTGGCCAAAAAGTGGCCATCACCTCAGCAAAGCCGCAGACCACCCGGCACACCATCCGCGGAATCGTGCACCGGGACGACTCCCAGCTCATCCTTGTGGATACCCCGGGGCTGCACCGTCCGCGCACCCTCCTGGGACAGCGCCTGAATGACCTTGTGGCTGACACCCTGGCCGAGGTGGACGCCATTGGTTTCTGCCTGCCGGCCAACGAAGCGGTTGGTCCGGGCGACCGGTACATTGCAAATCAGCTCGCCGCCGTGAGGGGGAAGCCGATTGTTGCCCTGGTGACCAAGACCGACCTGGTGGACCGGGCAGCCCTGGCAAAGCAGCTTATGTCGGTAACGGCGCTGGGATCCGAAGTCATGGGCGAGGCCGGATGGGCCGACGTCGTTCCGGTTTCGGCCGCAGACGGGTTCCAGGTGGACACCGTTGCGGACGTTCTGGCCTCCCACATGCCTGCCTCACCGCCGCTGTATCCGGACGGTGAACTCACCGACGAGCCCGAGGCGGTTATGGTTGCTGAGCTGGTCCGTGAGGCCGCCCTGGAAGGCGTCCGGGACGAGCTTCCGCACTCCCTTGCCGTGGTTGTCGAGGAAATCATCCCGCGCGAAGGGCGCAGCGAGGAGAACCCGCTGCTGGATGTCCGTGTGAATCTCTATGTTGAGCGCCCCTCGCAGAAAGCGATTATCATAGGGCGGGGCGGTTCCCGCCTGCGCGAAGTGGGAACCAACGCCCGCCGGGGGATCGAGGCACTGCTTGGGACCAGGGTTTACCTGGACCTGCACGTCAAGATTGCCAAGGACTGGCAGCGCGACCCCAAGCAGCTGGTCAAGCTGGGCTTCTAACCGGACGGGAAATCGTCCGCAGCGGGTCCAGAGCATCTTCCCAGACGCAGCCCGTACACTTTGTACATCCAATTTTCGCGAGCCATAATTCACTGATCCATGGGAGGGACCGGCTATGCCATCACGCCGTGCCGCTGCAGGTCCTGGTCCCTCCGGATCCGGATTGCCAAGCCGACGCCGGACTGCCGCAGTTCCGGGCGGCCGCCATCTGGGCAACGGTGCTGCCCGCGGCGGGCACCCCGTACTGGCCGCCCTGGCCCTGGTGCTGTCCCTGACCCTTGTGTCCGGGCTCGTCTTTGCCGGCGTGCAGCTGCTGCGCCTGCAGAGCAACTTCGATACCAAGCCGCTGAACATTGGCCAGAACCAGGACGAGCTTCCGGGGGACACGAACCGGGACGCCATGCAGATCCTGGTGCTTGGCACCGACAACCGCGAAGGCCAGGATTCGAACAACTCCGACGTCATGATGCTCGTGAACATGGCAGCGGACCGGTCCCACGTAACTGTTGTCAGCTTCCCGCGCGACCTCCTTGTGGCGCTTCCGGCCTGCACCGATCCCGAGTCCGGACTGCAGTATGAGGCCATGGACCTGGGCCAGCTGAACGGCGCACTGGGCAACGGAGGCCCCGGATGCACCGTTGCAGCCATCAACCAGCTAACCGGCCTGAGCATTGACCACTTCATGATGGCCGACTTCAACGCGGTCAAGGAACTTTCCAACACCCTTGGCGGTGTTGAAGTCTGCGTGAACCAGCCCGTGGATGACCCGTTGTCAGGGCTGAACATCCCGGCCGGCGTTTCAAGTATCCAGGGCGACCAGGCACTGGCGTTCCTGCGCACCAGGCACGGCTTCGGCAACGGCGGTGACGAAGGCCGTATCAAGGCGCAGCAAAGCTTCCTGGCGTCCATGGTCCGCAAGGTCCAGGGCGAAGGAACACTGAACAACCTGCCCCGCCTGTATTCAATTGCCGACACCGTGACCAAGAACCTCACCGTCGACGACGGACTCACCGACATCCCCACCCTGATCGCCATGGCCGGCAGGCTCAAGGACGTAGACCTGGGCAACGTTGCCTTCGTGACTGTCCCGGTGGTTCCCTACGAACTCGATCCCAACCGCCTCGTCCTTGACGAGACCGCAGCGCAGCCCCTGTTTGATGCACTGGTCGCTGACCAGCCCATCGGGGTTGCCGGGGAAGCCGAAGAACCCGGCACTGAAACCCCCGGCACCGAATCTGCCGCGCCGGAACCCTCAGCGCCTGCGATCGACCCCGCCACCATTCCCGTGACCCTGCTGGACGGGATCGACGGAACCGAAAGCGGCCGCGACGCCGAGCTCGCCGAGTACCTGCTCAGCGAAGGATTCACGCAGGCCCTGGCCGGTGGACTGTCACAGTCAACAACACCCGGTACCCAGATCTTCTTTACTCCCGGGTACGACGAAATGGCCCTTGAAGTAGCTGAGGCCCTGAACATTCCCGCCTCCCAGGTCAGCGCCAGCGCCGTGGTGAGCGGCGTCGTCGTGCAGGTTGGTTCCGACTTCACCAAGGGCAACGTCATGGAGGACACCGGGGACCTCGGCGGGCTGACCGGGCAGACTGCGGCACAGGTTACGTGCCAGTCGGCCTTCGGTTACTAAGCTTTCCGAGCCCCCGGAACCTGCGTGCTAGTCTGGGCAGGTGCGCGCAGAGAACCTCCTCCTTAGCTGCCGCGGCGAGGCCACACGAACAACTGTTTAGGCCGAACCCTCGCTGCGGAGTTTGTGTTGCCCGGCCACCATTTCTGAAGCTCTACAAGAAAAGGCCACCCCAGATACCATGCGAAACGCACAGCAGCCCTCCGGCATGCCGATCCACAAATATGTTCCGTTCCAGGACCAGATCGCCGTTGATCTGGCAGACCGTACCTGGCCCGACAAAGTGATCACCAAGGCCCCCCGCTGGTGCGCAGTCGACCTCCGTGACGGCAACCAGGCGCTGATCGACCCGATGACCCCCGAACGCAAGCACAAGATGTTCGATCTGCTTGTGAACATGGGCTACAAGGAAATCGAGGTCGGCTTCCCCTCAGCCTCCCAGCTGGACTTCGACTTTGTCCGCCAGCTCATTGAAGGCGACCGGATTCCCGACGACGTTACGATCCAGGTGCTCACACAGTCCCGGGAACACCTCATCGAGCGCACCTATGACGCCCTCGAAGGTGCAGACCGCGCGATCGTCCATCTCTACAACTCCACCTCTGTCCTCCAGCGGAAGGTCGTGTTCAACACCGACCAGGACGGCATCGTGGACATTGCCCTGAACGGCGCCCGGCTCTGCAAGAAGTACGAAGAGCAGCTGAGCGGCATCGATGTCACGTATGAATACTCCCCGGAGTCCTACACGGGCACCGAACTCGACTTCGCACTGCGGATTTCCAACGCCGTTGCCGAGGTCCTTGAAGCATCCACGGACCGCCAGATGATCCTGAACCTGCCCGCGACGGTGGAAATGGCGACTCCGAACGTTTACGCGGACTCCATTGAATGGATGCACCGCAACCTTGCCAACCGCGAGGCCATCATCCTGTCGCTGCACCCGCACAACGACCGCGGCACCGGCGTCGCAGCCGCTGAGCTGGGATACCTGGCCGGCGCTGACCGGATCGAAGGATGCCTCTTCGGCAACGGAGAGCGCACCGGAAACGTTGACCTGATCACCCTGGGCATGAACATGTTCAGCCAGGGCATTGACCCTCAGATCGATTTCTCGAACATGGACGAAATCCGCCGCACGGTCGAATACTGCAACCAGCTGCCGGTGCCGGAACGTTCACCCTACGGCGGAGACCTTGTCTTCACGGCCTTCTCCGGCTCCCACCAGGACGCCATCAAGAAGGGCTTCGAGTCCATGGAGAAGGAAGCCGCAGCAGCCGGCAAGTCCGTGGACGAGCTCGAGTGGGGCGTTCCGTACCTGCCCATCGACCCGAAGGACATTGGCCGGAGCTACGAAGCCGTAATCCGGGTGAACTCCCAGTCCGGCAAGGGCGGAGTGGCTTACCTGCTCAAGAACGAGCACAACCTGGACCTGCCCCGCCGTGCACAGATCGAATTCTCCGGCGTCATCCAGCGCCGTACGGACACCGTTGGCGGAGAAGTCACCGGCGCCGAGCTGTGGCGGGTCTTCCAGGACGAGTACCTGCCCACGTCCCCTGATACAGGTGCCGAACCGTGGGGCCACTACGCGCTGACCTCCGTCACAGCCGACACTGCAGAGAACGGTTCATTCCTGCTGACCGCCAGCCTGCGTGCAGGCGGTGTCCAGCAGCGCCGCGTCGCCTCCGGTACAGGTCCTATCGACGCCCTGCTCCAGATCCTGAGCCAGGACGGCGTGGATGTCCGCCTGCTCGACTACTCCGAGCACGCACTCTCCGCCAGCGGCAAGGCAATGGCTGCCGCGTACGTTGAGCTCGCCGTCGGCGAGCGTGTGCTGTGGGGCGTTGGCATTGACTCCAACACCACGCTTTCTGCCTTGAAGGCCGTGGTTTCCGCAGTGAACCGGGCGATCCGCGACGCTTCCGGCGAGTAGCACAGCCGCCGGCCGCCAACCGGTGCAGGGCGCGCCCGGCTGCAGCTGCAGCCGGGCGCGCTGCTGCGTGGGAAAATGGTCCCGTGGCCAATAAATCATTCGCTTCGCGGACGTACCGCGACGAGGGAGTGGTCCTGCGCACCCACAAACTGGGTGAAGCAGACAGGATCGTCATCCTCCTGACGCGCAACCACGGCCAGGTCCGTGCGGTGGCCAAGGGAGTGCGCCGCACCTCAAGCAAGTTCGGTGCCCGGCTGGAGCCCTTTATGGTCGTAGACCTGCAGCTTTCCCACGGCCGCAGCCTGGACATCGTGACCCAGGCCCAGACCAAAGGGGCCTATGGGGCCGGAATCGCGGCAGACTATGCCCGTTATACAGCTGCAGCAGCGGTGGCCGAGACTGCCGAACGGCTTACCGATGCGGACGGTGAATCCGCGAACGCCCATTATCCGCTGGTCATCGGGGCGATGGCGGCGCTAAGCCGGGGCGCACACCCGCCTGAGCTCATACTTGATTCGTATCTCCTTCGGGCGCTGGCCACCGCCGGATGGGCCCCAACGTTCACCGATTGCGCCCGCTGCGGGGCACCGGGGCCGCACTCGGCGTTTTCCGCACCCCTTGGGGGAGCTGTCTGTCCGGTGTGCCGCCCTCCGGGTTCCGCGTCTCCGTCTTCGGAAACGATGGAGCTGCTGGCCGCACTGCTCAGCGGTGACTGGGAACATGCAGATTCCTCCGGTCCACAGCCGCGGCGTGAATCCGCGGGACTGGTGGCCAGCTACCTGCAGTGGCACCTGGAACGCGTCGTAAAGTCCCTTCAACATGTGGAGCGTGTGTAAGTCTTGGTCCCTCCCCGCAATTCTCCGACGCCGCCCTGGCCGCACCCTTCCGGGGCCGTGCCTCCGCCTGTCCCCAGGGAACTGGTCCCAGGGCACGTGGCAATCGTGATGGACGGCAATGGCCGCTGGGCCAACCAGCGCGGCCTGCCGCGCACGGAGGGCCACCGTGCCGGTGAAGCCGCGCTTCTGGATGTGATGGCCGGTGCGGTGGAGATCGGCATTCAGCACGTGTCCGTCTACGCGTTCTCTACTGAAAACTGGAAGCGGTCACCTGAAGAGGTGCGGTTCCTGATGGGCTTTAGCCGGGATGTGCTCCGCCGCCAGCGCGACCAGCTCGATGAATGGGGGGTGCGGATCCGCTGGTCCGGACGCCGCCCCAGGCTCTGGGGTTCCGTGGTGAAGGAACTCGAGGTCGCAGAGGAACAAACCAGGAACAATACGACGTGCACGCTTAACATGTGTGTGAACTACGGCGGCCGCGCCGAAATCACCGACGCCGTCAGCGCGATCGCGGAAGACGTCAAGAACGGGAAACTGCGTCCCGGCAGCATCTCGGAGAAGACGATCCAGCGCTACCTCGATGAGCCGGACCTTCCCGACGTCGACCTTTTCCTGCGGACCTCCGGCGAGCAGCGGCTCTCCAACTTCATGCTCTGGCAGTCTGCCTACGCCGAGATGGTCTTTATGAACACGCTCTGGCCGGACGTTGACCGGCGTACGCTTTGGGAGGCCGTTGAAATCTATGCGCGGCGGGACCGGCGGTACGGGGGAGCGGTGGACCAGGCGGCGGCGGGCTCCTAGCCCGGCCCGGCGCCCAGCAGGTAGGCCCTGGTCCACCGGTCCATTCCCCGGTAAACCAGTCTGCGCACCGGTTTGGCAGAGAGCAGGATGTCGTGCAGGGCGCCGTCAAAGCGGAGGACTGTGACAACCGGCCCCAGCTGCAGGGCACGCTGCACCATAAGACTGACGTCAAGCACGCTGTCCGACGTCATCATCGACTCGTTCCAGGTGGTGCCGATAGTGGAACGGGCAGATGTCATCACCAACACCGGGCAGTCAATTGACAGGCCCTTGGCAACCTGCGCGTGTCCGGCCAGGACAGCGGAGATCCAGCCGGCCCGGATCGGCCAGCTGCCCGGGGGTTTCCACACGGGATCCAGTTCCCACTCGCCGTCGGCCTCGTTGCTCAGCGACCGCCAGTAGTAGTCGAGCTCGGGAATTTTCAGGCGGGCCTTGGGCCTCGTGCGGGCGAGCGGCTCCAGCAGGCCGGCTGCGGCGTTGCGTGCCAGCGAGCTGCCGCGCAGTTCAAGCCACGGACTGTTTAGGATCAGGGTTTCCAGCCTGCCCGGATTCCGGTGTGCCCACAGTGAGGCAACCAGGCCGCCGGTTGAGTGGGCCATTAGGGACATCCGCACCGGAGTCCCGGCGCCGCGGCTGGACCTGATGTCCTCTGTGGCGGCGGCCAGCGCCGCCTCAATGTCGGCGTCGTACTCGGAGAGGTCCGTAATAAAGCCTTCGGACTGTCCCGGGCGCAGGCTGCGGCCGTATTTCCTCAGATCCAGCGCATAAAAGGCCACGCCGCGTTCCGCCCAGAAGGCAGCCAGTTCCGTCTGGAAGAAGTAGTCAGCCCAGCCGTGGATGTAGACCACGGCGTGAACCGGCGCAGGCTCCACCGGTCCGCGCATCCGGGCGATCCGCTCACGCACTTTGGCCGCCAGAGTCGGGGGAGGGGGAGGCTCAGGCGTGTAGGAGACCAGGGTGGCGGCGACCGGGCCTTCATCATCCTCGCCAAGGTCCAGTGTCAAGCAGCGGTATCCGTCCCCCAACCTGTCCGGTTGCCAGTTCTGCGCCATATAACGAAAATACACGAATCGGACGTGCCGTCCGGACCGCGATTTGGTGCAGGACACCCGGGGTGAAAGCATTAAAACATGCGCGTCTACCCCACGTTCTTCCGGGTTGTCTTCTCCGGAATGGACCCCGAAAAAGCCCACAAGATCGGTTATGAAGCCATCCGTGCGATGGCCTTTACCCCGGCTGCCCCGGTACTGCGTGCCCTGACCCGGCCGTCGCCGGAGCTGGCCACGGAAGCACTGGGCCTCACGTTCCCGTCACCTTTTGGCCTTGCCGCGGGTTTCGACAAGGAAGGGGCTGCCGTTGTGGCACTGGCGAACCTGGGGTTCGGACACGTGGAACTGGGAACGGTTACGGCGCAGGCGCAGCCCGGAAACGCCAAGCCCCGCCTGTTCCGGCTGGTCGAAGACCGTGCAGTCATCAACCGGATGGGGTTCAATAACGACGGCGCCGCCGCCGTCGCGCCGCGGGTCCGGAAAGCCGTGGACGGCCTGTACCGCCGCTGGGGCCGGACGCGCCCGATTGTCGGCGTGAACATCGGGAAGACCAAGAAGGTCGGGCTCGAGGATGCGGTGGAGGATTACCTTGCCAGCACGCGGCTCCTCGCCGCCGACGCCGACTACCTCGTGGTAAACGTGAGCTCCCCGAATACCCCGGGTCTGCGCCAGCTGCAGAGCATCGATTCGCTGCGTCCACTGCTGACCGAAGTGGGCCGCACAGCCGACGAGACGGCCGGAAGGCACGTGCCGCTGCTCGTCAAGATTGCGCCGGACCTCACTGATGAAGACATTGACGACGTCGCACGGCTGGCCCTGGACCTGAACCTGGACGGGGTAGTTGCCACCAACACCACCATTCAGCGCGAGGGCCTGGTCACTGACCCAGAGACTGTTATTGCTGCGGGCGTGGGCGGGCTGAGCGGTGCTCCGCTGAAGCAGAGGTCCCTTGAAGTGCTGCGCCGCCTGCGGGCCGCGCTGGGGGAGGGGCCGGTGATCATCTCCGTGGGCGGTGTTGAAACCGGAGACGATGTCCAGGAACGGCTCGACGCCGGCGCGAACCTGGTTCAGGGCTACACGGCCTTCCTGTATGAAGGTCCCTTCTGGGCCGGACGCATCAACCGGCGGGTCCGGCAGCTCCAGCGCCGCCGCGGCTAGTCTGCCGGGACGGCATCCGTCCGCCCAGCGCGGGGGATCCGGCGGTGACGGCGGGCGCCGGACACTATGCAGACACAGAAAAAGGGACCGGTTCAACAGTGAACCGGTCCCTTTTCCTGCTGTATGAGGCTGTTAGGAAACCTTGTCTCCGCGGCGCACCTGGGGCTTGGGCAGGCGGAACCGGCGCAGCTGCAGGGCGCGGGAGATCCCGTACCAGACGTCTCCCTGGTTGGGGGCGCCAAACTTTTCGGTGAGCCGGCGGCGCAGGAGGAAGCGGATGCGGAAGCTGTCGACCACCACCAGGACAATCAGTGCCCAGAAGGCCATCAGGATGAAGCTCTGGATAGTGAGGTTCTGGATGAAGCTGGCCACCACAAAGACGGCGGCGGCAATCATCACGAACTCGCCCACGTTCCAGCGGGCATCCACCACGTCACGGACAAAACGCCGGTTCGGTCCCTTGTCCCGCAGCGGAAGGTAACGCTCGTCGCCCGTATCGAGGGCAGCACGGGTCTTCAGGCGCTCCTCACGCATGGCGGCGCGGCTGGCTTCGCGGGCAGCCTTGCGGTCATTGGGCACCAGGGGACGCTTGCGGGCGGCAACCTGGTCCTTGCGCCTGGGGGTGGGAGCACCCTTGCCGGCGGAGGTGCCTGCCTTCGCTGACTCCGTGGCCTGGGCCGCTGCGTGGTCCACAGTTTCCTGCGCGGTGGGCGCTTCTTTCTTTCGTCCGAACACTCATCAAGGATACCTGACCCGCGCGTGGCCTGCGCGAGCTTACCGGTGGACGCCACATGGCTGCGGCGGCGGTACGGGGGAAGCGGGTGCCTCGAACCCGGCCGGGGTGCGGTTGTAGGGTTTGCCATATGACTTCGACACCCGAATCCTCCAGCAGCCTCCCGGACGAAGCTGCGCTGCGCAACAGCGTGGCCGCTGCCTTTCCCCGGACACTAGAAGACCTCACCAGGCTGGTTGCCATACCCGGCATCGCCTGGGATTCGTTTGACCCAGAGAACCTTGACCGTTCCGCAGACGCCGTGGCGGAGCTGCTCCGCGGCGCCGGACTGGACGACGTCCAGATCCTGCGGGTGGACAACAACGGCAAGCCGGGCGGGCCCGCCGTCGTCGCGCGCCGTCCGGCAGCCCCCGGCAAGCCGACCGTGCTGCTGTACGCCCACCACGACGTCCAGCCCCCGGGAGATCTTTCCCTCTGGGAAACCGAGCCGTTCACTGCGACGGAGCGCAACGGCCGGCTTTACGGGCGCGGCGCGGCCGATGACAAGGCCGGAATCATGGTCCACGTCGGAGCGCTGCGTGCCCTCGACGAAGTCCTCGGCGCGGACTCCGGCGTCGGAATCACTTTCTTCATCGAAGGGGAGGAAGAAGCTGGTTCCCCCACCTTCCGCACGTTCCTGGAGACCCACCGCGACCTGCTGCAGGCCGACGTCATTGTCGTCGCAGACTCCGGCAACTGGAAGGTGGGCACTCCGGCGCTCACCACCAGCCTCCGCGGCCTTGTTGACGGAACCTTCGAGGTGCGCGTACTCGGCCACGCAGTGCACTCGGGCATGTTCGGAGGTCCGGTACTGGACGCACCGACCCTGCTCGCCCGGCTGATCGCCACTTTCCACGACGAACGCGGCAACCTCGCCATCGAAGGCCTGGAAGGGTTTGACGACGCAGAGGTGGATTACCCGGAGGAGGACTTCCGACAGGATTCTTCCGTCCTGGATTCGGTCCGGCTGGCGGGGGAGGGGTCTATCGCCTCAAGGCTCTGGACCAAACCCGCACTGTCCATCATCGGCATCGATGTTCCCTCGGTCGCCATGTCTTCGAACACGATCCAGCCTTCGGCGCGTGCCAAGTTCAGCATGCGCCTTGCGCCTGAACAGGATCCGGAAGCGGCCATGGACGCCATGGCCCGCCACCTGGCAGCCAATGCGCCGTTCGGTGCAGAGGTTGTGTTTACACCGGGGGAGCGGGGCAACGCCTTCGCCACCGACACTGCGGCACCCGCGGCCCAGACCGCACTGTGGGCACTTGAAGCGGCCTGGGGCACCAAACCCGTGGAGATGGGTGTCGGCGGCTCCATTCCCTTCATCGCCGATCTCGTGGAGGTGTTCCCGGCAGCCCAGATCCTGATCACCGGGGTGGAAGATCCTGATTCGCGGGCACACTCGGCCAACGAGTCGCTGCACCTGGATGATTTCCGGAACGCCGTCCTCGCGGAGGCCCTGCTTTTGGCACGCCTGGGAATGCCCGAAACCCCTTAGGCCGTTAGAGCTGTAGGGGTGCGCCGACGTACCATTGAGTGAACTGGCTCCGGTCCCGTTAGCCGACGGCACAAACGGGACCGGGCGCCCGGACGGAAAGAGAGAAGCAATGAGCACTTCCACGAGTGAGAACGCTGGCCTGGTTGGAACCGAAGCAGCCGAAGAACTGCCCACGCACGACGTGATGCTGTCCGAGGTTGCCGCCGGCAAGGTCCGCTCCCTCCTTGAGCAGGAGGGCCGCACTGACCTGCGGCTGCGGGTTGCCGTTCAGCCCGGGGGCTGCTCGGGCCTGATCTACCAGCTTTACTTCGACGAGCGTGTGCTCGACGGCGATGCGGTTCGCGACTTCGACGGCGTTGAGGTCATCGTCGACAAGATGAGCGTGCCGTACCTGGCCGGAGCCTCGATCGATTTCGAAGATACGATTTCAAAGCAGGGTTTCACCATCGACAACCCCAACGCCGGTGGCTCCTGCGCCTGTGGAGACTCCTTCCACTAGGCCCGAAAACACGGCTTTCGAGCCGTAATAGAGGGTATTTTGCCCGGCACGCGGTGCAGTCTGTCACTGGACAGCACCGCGTCCGGGGTAAGCTCTACACGTAGTAGTAAAACTGATCGTGCGCAGCTGGGGGGATTTTTCTGTCCGCTGTGCCGCACTTGCACGTAACAAGAGGAAGGGCCGTCTGTGAGTTCGCAGGACCGAACCAGCAGCCGACGCGCCAGGATCTTAAAGATCTCAGCCGTAACGTCGGCCGGCGCGTTGTTTTTATCGGGTTGTTCATCAGATGTCCAAAAGGGCTGGCTGCCCACGGAACGGGACACCACCAACCACACCGGCCGCATCATGGACCTCTGGGTCAATTCATGGATTGCCGCGCTGGCCGTTGGTATCCTCACCTGGGGCCTGATCCTCTGGTGCATCATTGCCTACCGCCGCAGGAAGAATGAGACCGGCTACCCGCGCCAGCTCAGCTACAACCTGCCGCTGGAAATCTTCTACACGGCGATTCCGCTGTTCATGGTCCTGGTGCTCTTCTTCTTCACCGACCAGGACATCCGCGCCCTCGATGCCCGCGACGATAACCCGGACGTTATTGTGGACGTCCGCGGCAAGCAGTGGGCCTGGGACTTCAACTATGTCAAGGAAGACAAGTACTACAGCGGTGTCCAGGTAAACCTGGACGGCGAGGAAAAGTCCCAGGACGAATTCCCCACGCTGTACCTGCCTGTCAACAAGTCTGTTGAACTGCAGCTGAACTCCCGCGATGTCATCCACTCGTTCTGGGTACCGGCATTCCTGCAGAAGCGCGACATGATTCCGGGCCGCACCAACTACATCACCCTCACCCCGCAGCAGGAGGGCACCTTCGAAGGCAAGTGTGCCGAACTCTGCGGCGAGTACCACTCTGAAATGCTCTTCAACGTGAAGGTCGTCTCCGAGGCCGAGTACGAGGCCTACGTGGCCACGCTGGAAGATGGCCAGCTGGGCGCTGAATACGACCGCAACACCAACCTGAATCCGACGAAGTAAAGGAGGTAGGAGGAAAGCTATGACTACCCTGGAATACACTTCGGAGGAAGCAGGCACCCGGGTCGCCCCGCGCGTCGTGCCGGTCTCCAAGGGACGCATCGTCGTCAATTGGATCACCTCCACTGACCACAAGACCATCGGGTACATGTACCTGATCGCGTCATTCATATTCTTCTGCCTCGGCGGCGTGATGGCCCTGGTCATCCGTGCCGAGCTGTTTGAACCCGGTATGCAGATCCTGCAGACCAAGGAACAGTACAACCAGCTGTTCACCATGCATGGCACCGTCATGCTGCTGATGTTTGCAACCCCGCTGTTCTCCGGCTTCGCCAACGTGATGATGCCGCTGCAGATCGGTGCTCCCGATGTTGCCTTCCCGCGACTGAACGCGCTTGCGTTCTGGTTCTTCCTCTTCGGAAGCATCATTGCCGTGTCCGGGTTCATCACCCCGCAGGGCGCCGCGTCCTTTGGCTGGTTCGCTTACGCACCGTTGTCCAATACAACGTTCTCGCCAGGTGTCGGCGGTGACCTCTGGGTCTTTGGCCTTGCACTTTCGGGCTTCGGTACCATCCTCGGTGCAGTCAACTTCATCACCACGATCATCTGCATGCGTGCCCCGGGCATGACCATGTGGCGTATGCCGATCTTCACCTGGAACACCCTGGTGACCGGTATCCTCATCCTGATGGCGTTCCCGCCGCTGGCTGCCGCACTGTTTGCACTGGGTGCTGACCGCCGCTTCGGGGCTCACATCTTTGATCCGGAAAACGGCGGAGCTGTTCTCTGGCAGCACCTGTTCTGGTTCTTCGGCCACCCCGAGGTGTACATCATCGCCCTGCCGTTCTTCGGCATCGTCTCGGAGATCTTCCCGGTCTTCAGCCGCAAGCCGATCTTCGGCTACAAGGGCCTGGTTTACGCAACGATCGCCATTGCTGCCCTGTCCGTGACCGTGTGGGCACACCACATGTACGTGACCGGCGCCGTCATGCTGCCGTTCTTCGCCTTCATGACCATGCTGATCGCCGTTCCAACAGGCGTGAAGTTCTTCAACTGGATCGGCACCATGTGGCGCGGATCGATCACGTTTGAGACGCCGATGCTCTGGAGCATCGGCTTCCTGATCACCTTCCTCTTCGGTGGCCTGACCGGCATCATCCTCTCCGCTCCGCCGCTGGACTTCCACGTGTCGGACACCTACTTCGTGGTTGCGCACTTCCACTACGTGGTCTTCGGTACCGTCGTCTTCGCGATGTTCGCAGGCTTCTACTTCTGGTGGCCCAAGTGGACCGGCAAGATGCTCAACGAACGCCTCGGCAAGATCCACTTCTGGCTCCTGTTCCTGGGCTTCCACGGCACGTTCATGATCCAGCACTGGCTGGGCGTCATCGGCATGCCGCGCCGCTACGCTGACTACCTCGTGGAAGACAACTTCACCGCGATGAACCAGTTCTCCACGATCGCCTCCTTCGTCCTGGGTGCCTCACTGATTCCGTTCTTCTGGAACGTCTACATCACCTGGCGCCACGGCAAGAAGGTTGAAGTTGATGACCCGTGGGGCTTCGGTGCCTCGCTCGAGTGGGCTACTTCCTGCCCGCCGCCGCGCCACAACTTCACGTCGCTGCCCCGAATCCGTTCGGAGCGTCCGGCCCTGGACCTGCACCACCCGGAACTGCAGCAGACCGTCACCAACGAGTCCGCACCCGGCCAGGTCTACGGTTCGGCTGACCGCAAGGAGAGCGTCAAGTGAAAATCGAGGCAAAGCTCTTCCTCCTGATGGCTCCGTTCTTCGCAGTCGTTGGCGTTGTCTACGGCTACCTCGTGGACTGGATGGAACCGGTTGGCTTCCTTGCACTGTTCCTGACCGCCGGCATGTCCCTGATGATCGGGTACTACCTGATGTTCACGGCTCGCCGCGTGGGCATGCGTCCGGAAGACCGGCTTGATGCTGAAATTCACGAAGGATCCGGCGAACAGGGGTTCTTCAGCCCCTGGAGCTGGTGGCCGCTGGTCCTGGCGACCGCCTGCGCCGGTGGATTCCTCGGCCTCGCAGTGGGCTGGTGGGTGCTGTTCATCAGCGCCGGCCTGGCAGTTGTGGGACTTGTTGGCTGGGTCTACGAATACAGCCGCGGCAACCACGCACACTAGGCTCACGCCCGGTAACTAAGATCAGTTGAACCGAAGGACCCGCAGGAAACTGCGGGTCCTTCGGTTTTTTGTGGTCCGGGGCGGCTCCGGGCCTAGCCGGCCGCCGGCTGTGTTCCCGGTATCCTTGGAGGAGCACCAATTCCCAGGAAGGCCTCCGCACCCAATGCCCGACCGCACAGAGACTCTGTGAGCACCCTGTTGTGATCAAACGCGCGCTGAGGGCCTTCCCTGAGGGCATCGACCCCAAGTCCGGTGTGCCCAAGCACAGGCAGCTGGAGGAAATCCTGCGCAGGTTCGTAGCCCAGCACGCGCCTCCCGGAACGGCAGTACCTTCCGAGCGGGAGCTTGCCGAACACTTCAAAGTGGCCCGCATGACCGTCCGGCAGGCCATCGATGCCCTGGTCGCAGACGAAGTCCTGGAGCGCGTCGTAGGAATCGGGACGTTCGTTGCCCGGCAGAAGATGGACCTCCAGATCAAGCTCACGTCCTACAGCGAGGAGATGCACCGCCGCGGGATGGTGCCCGACGCGCGGGTTCTCACCTTTGAGCAGGTGCCGGCATCCCATCTGGTAGCTCGCGAGCTGCAGATTGACCAGGGACAGCCCGTGATCCGGTTCCGCCGCCAGCTGCTGGCCGACGGGGAACCGATGAGTGTCGACGAGAACTTCATCCCGGCGTGGCACGTACCCGGCATGCTCGAGGAAGAGCCGCCGACGTCGCTCTACCGCGTGCTCAGCGAGCGGTACGGGATGGTGATCGAGTGGGGCGAGGACACCATCGAGGCTACGGCAGCAACAGCTTCCACCGCGCGCCTGCTCAACGTGGACCTCGGAGCGCCGCTGCTGAAGATCCAGCGCCATGCCTATGTTTCCCGGTCCATGGTGGACTACTCGGTCTCTTACTACCGTGCTGACCGCTACAAGCTCTGGGTGCCCCTTCAGCGTCCAGGAATCCGGACACCGCGCACTTACCACCCCGGCCGCCACCAGGCGACCTGAACCAAGAATGGAGGGATCGCCGAATGGAGATCCTGAGGATGTACAAGCAGGACCCGCCCCGGGGAATGCTCTTTAGGGAAGCCGTCTACGAGCCGGAGGACGGTTCGCTGATGGTGACCAAGGGCCGGGTTGGACACGAAGGCACTGTATCCATCCGCGAGAACGTAGACAGCACAGACTCACAGAGACTGCTGAAGGAATTCGCGGAGGCGGGTGCAGGGGAGGGGTTTGCCGAGATCCCCGAAGACCAGCATCACTGGGTGATCGCGCAGTACGCCCTGAAGTCCAAGGACGGAACCGAACGCGACCGGTACCTGGAACACAAGGCCTCGACGGCCATTGGCACGTATTTCGCGTGGCGGGGCCTCGGCTCCGTCGAAGAGTCTGGCTTCAGCCCGTACAAGCTGAACATCCTGTGCCTGGTGCCTGACGTGAAGCTTGCCGTGAAGGGGATTCAGGTAGCCATCCGGGAGAGCCGCCTGGACTTCACCAAACTAAGCATTGGCTCGGCGCCGTTCGCGGACCTGGAGCATCCGGTGCGCCGGTACCCTCTGCCCTCCAGGGTTCCGTTCGAGCTTTAGGCGGAAGGCGTCCAGCCCTTTTACTTCTCCTGAACAACGAAGAAGCCCCCGGCCAGCAATGCTGGCCGGGGGCTTCCGTCGATATTGGTGCTAGTGCTTCTCGATCGAAGCAGGCGCATCATCCACTTCGCTTGCCTCAACTTCGGCAGGCGCTTCATGGTGATGAGCGGCTTCAAGTTCAGCCGGCGTCACCGGAGCAACGCGGTCTTCGAAGAAGAACCGGGAGAGCGCTCCGCGGCGCTTTTCGCTGCGGCTGATCTTGCCCTTGGCATCCGGCTGGGCCGGGGTAACCTCGGGGGACTCAAAGGCAACGAGCTTGTAGCGCTTGAACTCGTCCAGCGGCTCGTGCACCTCGATGTACTCGCCGTGCGGCAGGCGGACAATGCGTCCGCTCTCCACGCCGTGGAGCACAATCTCGCGGTCCTTGCGCTGCAGAGCCAGGGCGATGCGGCGGGCCACAATGAATCCGATGACCGGTCCGAAGAAGAACAGGAAGCGGAGCCAGTAAGTCACGTCGTTCAGCGACACCAGGAAGTGCGTGGCGATGAGGTCGGAGCTGGCAGCAGCCCACATGACGCAGTAGAAGATAACGCCGGCAACACCGATGCCGGTGCGGGTCGGAGCGTTGCGCGGGCGGTCCAGCAGGTTGTGGATCCGCTTGTCCTTGGTGACCCAGGCTTCGATCCACGGCCATGTGAACAGCAGGGTGAAGACGATGCCGGCAGGTACCAGGGCGGGGAGCAGCACGTTCAGGGAGAGCGTGTTGACGCCCCAGGGGAACGGAATGTTCCATTCGAACGGGAAGCCGAACAGCCAGCCCGGCATCAGGCGCAGGGCGCCGTCAACCCAGCCGATGTACCAGTCAGGCTGGGTGCCTGCGGATACGGGGGAGGGGTCGTAGGGGCCGTAGTTCCAGATCGGGTTGATCGTGAAGACCGCCGAGATGAAGGCGATGATGCCGAAGACGATGAAGAAGAAGCCACCGGCCTTCGCTGCGTAGACAGGTCCAACGGGGTAGCCGACAACGTTGTTGTTGGTACGGCCCGGGCCGCGCCACTGGGTGTGCTTGTGGATAACGACCATGAACAGGTGGATGGCGATCATCAGCAGGATCAGGGCAGGAACCAGGAGGATGTGCAGGACGTAAAGTCGTCCAATCACAGCCGTGCCGGGGAACTCCCCGCCGAAGAGGAAGAAGCTGATGTAGGTACCAACAACCGGGACAGCCTTGATAACGCCGTCGATGATGCGCAGGCCGTTGCCGGAAAGCAGGTCATCGGGGAGCGAGTAGCCGGTGAAGCCGGCAGCCAGGGCCAGGATGAGCAGCACGCCGCCCACAACCCAGTTCAGTTCGCGGGGCTTGCGGAACGCGCCGGTGAAGAAGACGCGGAGCATGTGCACCGATACGGAGGCAACGAACAGCAGGGCCGACCAGTGGTGGACCTGGCGCATGAAGAGGCCGCCGCGGACGTCGAAGGAAATATCCAGCGACGAAGCATAGGCGACGGACATCTCTACGCCCTTGAGGGGAACGTAGCTGCCTTCGTAGTGGGTTTCCGCCATGGACGGATCAAAGAAGAACGTCAGGAACGTTCCGGAGAGGAGCAGGATGACGAAGCTGTAGAGCGCCACTTCACCAAACATGAAGGACCAGTGGTCAGGAAAGACCTTGCGGCCGAACTCCTTGACCATCATCGAGCCGCTGACGCGGGTGTCGACGAAGTTGGTGATGCGCCCGAGCTTGGTCTTCGGCTCGTAGGTGCCGGTTACAGAGGTAGCACTCATGATCAGCCACGCTCCCAGTAGCTCGGTCCAACGGGTTCAGTGAAGTCGCTGGTGGCAATGAGGTAGCCCTCGTCGTCAACGGCGATCGGCAGCTGCGGCAGTGGACGGACGGCCGGACCGAAGATGACAGCGCATTCCTGGGTCAGGTCGAAGGTGGACTGGTGGCACGGGCACAGCAGGTGGTGCGTGTGCTGTTCGTAGAGTGCCACCGGGCAGCCAACGTGGGTGCAGATCTTGGAGTAGGCAACGATGCCGTCCACGGACCAGTCTTCGCGTCCGGGGGAGGGGTTCAGCTCGGAAGGATCCAGGCGCATCAGCAGGACAACTGCCTTGGCCTTTTCTTCGAGCTTGTGCTCGGCGTCGTTCAGGCCCTCGGGAATCACGTGGAAGGCGGAACCGAGGGTGACGTCGGAAGCCTTGATCGGAGTTCCGCTGGGGTCGCGGGTAAGGCGCACGCCGTTGTCCCACATGGTGTGGCGCAGGACATCGCCGGGCAGCGGACCGAGGTCACGGAAGAGCACGATCGCAGGAAGCGGAGCCAGTGCCATGGCACCCAGGAGGGTGTTGCGGATCAGCGGGCGGCGCTTGATGCCGGTCTCTTCGATGATGTCGCCGATCATCTTCTCGGCAACAACGCGGTCCTCTTCCGGACGGATCTCGTGGCGTTCCTCGATGACTTCGTGGTCCGGCATGAGCGTCTTGGCCCAGTGGACAATGCCAACGCCGATGCCGAGCATGGCGAACGCGGTGCCCAGACCCAGGAACAGGTTCTGGATGCGCAGGGTGCCAATGCTCTCATCCAGGCGGATAAAGAAATATCCGTAGAAAAACAGGAGCGTACCGAGTGCGGAGATGGCGAAAAGAATCGCCACCTGCTTCTCGGACCGCTTCTCAGCCCGGGGATCCGTGTCGGCCAGGCGAGGACGGTGCGGGGGAAGTCCAGGATTCTGGAACTCCCCTTCTTCGCCCTGGCCAGCCGTAGCAACGGTGCCCGAGGTGTTCGGACTGCCGTGACTATGGTCGCCCATGATCCCCCTCATCCTTCTCTTGAAACTGCATTAGTAGACCTATGTGTAACTGTGATGTCACCCCGGGGGGTGAGCGCGGCGATGACTAGGAAGACCGGGAGGTCAACCAGATTGTGAAAGCGATGATCAGGCCCAGGCCGGCTGTCCAAATGAACAGGCCTTCGGAGACCGGACCGAGTGAACCGAGTTCGGCTCCACCGGGGGAACCGTTGGCTTCGATGTTCTTGAGGAACGTGATGATGTCCTGCTTCTCCTCGGGGGAGAGGTTCGCGTCAGAGAAGACGGGCATGTTCTGCGGGCCTGTGACCATGGCCTCGTAGATGTGCTGTTCGCTGACGCCCTCCAGGGCCGGAGCGAACTTGCCGCGGGTCAGGGCGCCGCCTGCACCTGCAGCGTTGTGGCACATGGCGCAGTTGACGCGGAACAGTTCGCCGCCGGCAGCGGCGTCGCCGCTGGTCTCCAGGTACTGCTCTTCCGGAACGGACGGGCCGGCACCGAGGGATGCAACGTAAGCGGCCATCTGTGCGGTCTGTTCTTCGTTGAACTGCTGCGGCTTCTGCTGTGCCTGCGGGCCCTGCATGGCCATCGGCATGCGGCCGGTGCCGACCTGGAAATCGACGGACGCGGCACCGACGCCTACGAGGGACGGGCCGTTCTCGGTTCCGCTGGCCTCCATGCCGTGGCAGGTGGCGCAGTTCGCAATGAAGAGCTTCTCGCCCTGCTGCACATCATCGGCAGTGTAGGTAGTGGCGGCCTGGGCTTCGTTCGCTCCGGAAGCAGCCGCATAGATGCCGCCGGTAACGATGAGGCCCAGCAGCAGCAGTGCTACTGCTGCCAGGGGATGACGTCGCCTTTGCGATAGTGCCTTCACTTAGTGGTTCCTAACTTGTGTGGTCTTTGGGTTACTCGTGCCACTTTGAATATTGCTGTGGTGCTGCCCTGAAGCGGACTACTTGAGGAAGTAGATGATGACGAAGAGGGCAATCCAGACCACGTCGACGAAGTGCCAGTAGTAGGACGTCACGATCGCTGAGGTCGCCTCGAAGTGCCCGAACCGCTTGGCGGCGTAGGCGCGTCCGATGATGAACAGGAATGCGATCAGGCCGCCGGCCACGTGCAGGCCGTGGAAACCGGTGGTGATGTAGAACGAGGAGCCATAGGCGTTGGAGGAGAGCGAGATCCCGTGGGACACGAGTTCTGCGTACTCGAAGGCCTGGACGGCTACGAAGATGGCGCCGAGGAAGAAGGTCAGGTAGAACCACTCGACCATTCCCCAACGGGCAATCTGGAAGAGCCCGCCGGTGCGGCGCGGCTGGAGCCGCTCAGCGGCGAAGACGCCGAACTGGCAGGAGAAGGAGCTGGAAACAAGGATCACCGTGTTCACAAAGGCGAACGGCACGTTCAGCTTGGCTGTCTCGATCTCCCACATCTCGCCCGAGGTGGAGCGGAGAGTGAAGTACATCGCGAAAAGCGCAGCAAAGAACATGAGTTCGCTGGAGAGCCACACCACGGTCCCTACGGAGACCATATTGGGGCGGTTCAGCGTGGGGTGAGCCGGGGTACTGGGGGCATGGGTCGCTGTTGTCACATAGACATTATGGCCGTAAAACTGCCCAGTTCACCAACAGAACCAGACGAACGGCGCGTCTGGTTCGTTCCCAAACCGCTCACTTCCCAGCAACGGCGCGGAACTTGCCGTCCGGAAACAAATCAGCATTTTCTACGATTCGTAGATAACCTAGAGCGTGTGAGTACGTTTTCGAGTTCCGAGCACACCTGGCCGTCGCTTATTACCGCGCTCATCGCGGGGCAGGACCTGAGTTCTGAACAAACCTGGTGGGCGATGGACACGATCATGGCGGGGGATGCATCCGACGCGCAGATCGCGGGCTTCCTGGTTGCGCTGCGCGCCAAGGGCGAAAGCGTGGAGGAACTCACAGGACTGGTGGAGGCCATGCTGGCCAATGCCCGTCCCATCGACATTCCGGGCGAGACCCTGGACATTGTGGGAACCGGCGGTGACAGGCATAACACTGTCAACATCTCTTCCATGGCCGCACTGGTGTGTGCCGGTGCCGGCGCCAAAGTGGTCAAGCACGGCAACCGCGCGGCGTCGTCCTCCTCGGGTTCCGCAGACGTCATTGAAGCGCTGGGCGTGCGGCTGGACCTCCCCGTGGACCGCGTTGCCCGTTCCGCAGTCGAAGCAGGTATTACGTTCTGCTTCGCGCAGGTCTTCCATCCCTCGATGCGCTTTGCCGCGGTTGCGCGCCGGGACATGGGCGTCGCAACCGCCTTCAACTTCATGGGCCCCCTGACCAATCCCTCACGTCCCTCCGCTTCAGCCATAGGCGTGGCAGACGAGCGCCTTGCACCGCTGATTGCGGGTGTACTGGCGGCACGCGGGGTGCGTGCGCTGGTATTCCGCGGCGGCGATGGGCTCGATGAGCTGACCACCACCGGCACCTCTACCGTCTGGGAGGTCCGTAACGGCACCGTAGAGCGGTCGACAGTGGATCCAATGGACCTCGGGATACCCAGGGCCACCCTGGACGATCTGCGGGGCGGGGACGCGGCCGCGAACGCTGCCGTCGTGCTGAGCGTGCTGGCAGGGGACCGGGGCCCGGTCCGGGACGCCGTGCTGCTCAATGCGGCCGCTGCGCTGGTGGCCCTGGATCCAGCCGCGGAGGGAACCCTGACCGAACGGCTGCGGGCAGGCCTGCGCCGGGCAGAAGAGTCCGTGGACAGCGGCCAGGCCCGCAAGGCTCTGGACCGCTGGGTGGAAGTTACCCAGTAGCCGGGCAGTCCGGCCATATGCACTAAGAATTAAACGAAAAAGGGGAGGCTGACCGGTTGGTCCACCTCCCCTTCGCGTGGGCTCGTTAGGGGCCGAAATGACGTGGATTACGGGGAAAATTCGTTACCCGAACGTTGTCTTCGGCGCCCTTCTGCCAGGAAAAATCGGTGTTTTAGGGGTCTAACTATCCGTCGAAACCCAGCGAGAACGCGGCGTCGAGGTCATGTTTTGAGTAAGCCCGGAAGGCAATCTGAGTGGTGGTGCCGATCACACCCGGGACCTTCGAGAGCCGGTTGGCAATCGCGTCGGCCAGATCCTCGTGGCGGCGGACGCGGGCGACCGCGATCAGGTCCCACTCTCCGGTGACCGAGTAGACCTCGCTGATGCCTTCAATCTCGGAGATTTCCTCCGCGCACTCCGGAATCCGGGCCGAGTCGGTCTGGATGAGTACGAAAGCGGTGATCATGGCTTGCCTTTCCTTCTGCTGGGCACCTGTGTCAGGCCCTGTTTATGAGCCTAGTGGAATCGCGGCGTGCGCGCCCGCGCGTGGCAAGTGATGCCGTGAGGCGGGGAAGCAGCAGGAAAGCTCCGAGGACACCAAAGGTGACCAGCTGGAAGCTGAACGCTGTACCGCCGCCGGCCAGCGCCCGCACCGCCAGCCCGCCTCCGGCGGTGATTACCCACAGGAGAACCCCGTGCGGCCAGAGGGATGCCGGACGGCGCCACAGGCGCAGCAGTGCCCAGGCAGCCAGCGCAGCAGCAATGAAGGGGGATGCGGTGATCAGGACACCGGCGGGATCCACGCCGTGGGCATGGGTGTCCCGGCCCAGTGCCGCAAAAACGATGATGAGTACGACGTCGGCGGCCAGCTGGACGGGCCAGAGCCGGGTTCCGCGGTTCACTGGCCGGCTCCGGCAGTGCCGCCGCCGTGTTCGCGGATGTAAGGCACAAGGAGTTCGCGGACAAGGCGTCCGACCTGCTGCAGGTCCTTGCCGGACTCCAGGAGGCGGGTTCCGGTGTGCACGATGGCATTGATGAGTTCGGCAGTGCTGTGCGGGTCTTCGGCGCCGAGATCCTTCAGGGCTCCTACCAGCGGGTCCAGGATCGCCTGGTGCATGCGGGCGCTCTGGGCGTCGAGTTCCTCGCTGGGTGCCACGGATGCCAGGGCGCTGCCAACGGCATGTTCGCCCTCGGCAACCAGGGCGATATTCGTAAGGACATACGCAAGGATCCGGTCGGCCGGCTCCGTTTCGGCGCTCATGGCGTCCTCTACGCGCTGTGCCCAGCGTGGAAAGACGTCCATTACCAGTGCATTCAGCAGGTCGGTGCGGGACTTGTAGTACTGGTAGGCGCTGGGCCGTGCGAGCCCTGCGAGGGCTGCTACCTCAGCCATGCTTGGCGCTTCGCCGGTACGTGCCAGGAGCGTCCTCGCGGCGTCCAGGAGGGCCCTTTGCTGTGCGGCACGGTGTTCAGCCACCGTCGGCGCGGTAATGCGGGGCAAAGAGCCCTCCTGTTCGTGCAGTATCTAGCTTGCGAGCCGGCCGTCGACCATCTCTACGACCCGGTCGCAGTGATGGAGGACGTCATGGTCGTGGGTAACCATAACAGTAGCAACCCCGAACTCATGGGTTTCCCGGGCGAGAAGCTCCACTACGTCCTGGCTCCGCTTGCGGTCCAGGGCAGCCGTGGGCTCATCCACCAGGAGCACCGTGGGCTTGGAGACCAGTGCGCGGGCGATGCCTACGCGCTGGCGTTCTCCGCCGGAGAGCTGGTCGGGGCGGCTGTCGAGCTTGTGGCCCATGCCCACGGCGTCGAGCAGCTGCTTGGCGTTGAACTTCCCCTTCATCTTTGCCATCCGGTGAATCAGCTCCAGCTGCTCGGAAGCCGTGAGGGCAGGGATGAGGTTGCCGGACTGGAATACAAAACCGATGTTCTCCAGCCGGAACCGGGCCTTGGCAGCCTTGCTGAGGGTGGAGATGTCCGTGCCGTTCACGCTTACCAGCCCGCTGTCCGGAGTGGCCAGCGCACCGGCTACTGCGAGCAGCGAGGACTTGCCCGCTCCTGAGGGGCCGACGACGGCGACGAGCTCGCCCGGCTCGACGGCCAGGGATACGTTGTCCAGGGCCTGGACGGTGCTTTCGCCGTCGCCCAGAGCCATGTTGGCGTTTTCGATGCGCAGGCCGCGGGTGCTGACCTTTGCGCCGGAGGTGTGAGTCTGTGTGCTCATCGCTGTCCTCCTAGGGCAGCCAGGGGATCAACCCGGGAAATTCGGACGATGGCTATTGCAGCACCGAGGATGCCCATGATGATTGTCACAGCCGTTGCGGTGGTGATGGGGCCCGCCTCAAGTGCGAACGGCATGGCGCTGCCGGAGAGCCATGCTCCCATGCCAAGGCCTGCGGCGACGCCGACGGCGGTGGACAGGACCAGGATTACGACGGCCTGGAAAATGCCGTCGCGCAGCAGGTAGCCGGTGGAGGCTCCGACGGCGCGGAGTACTGCCAGCTCGTGCTTGCGCTGGATCGTCCACACGGTGAAGAACGCTCCGACAACCAGCGCGCAGATTGCGTAGAGGAAAACCTGGATCATTTCCAGTGTCATCGTCTCGGCGGTGTAGCCGGGGGAAGCGTCGAAGGAGTCTTTGAGGGTGGAGGTGACAGTCCCTGCGGCGGCGTCACCTGCAGCGAAGTCCAGCTCTGCGCCGTCTTCAGCCTTGATGGCGAGGGCGCTGGCGGTGTCGAAGTCCAGGGCGGCAATGTCGGCCTCGGCCGGTGCGCCGGGCTGGGACTGTCCGCTTGCAATGTACTGCCAGGTTTCCAGCGGCAGGTAGGCCATATCGACGTGGCCGAAGGTGGCCTGGCTGTCGGTGTAGCCGACAACGGTGAGTTCAACGTCGAGGCGGTCCAGTGTGATTACGGAACCGAGTTCGATCCCGGCATCTTCCGCGGTGGGGGAGACAACGATTTCGTTGACGGCCTGGATGGCCCGTCCGTCACCCACAGCCGGGGCGAGGAAAGAGCCGGTGTCGATGCCGAAGAGGGACAGGTCAACCTGGGTGCCGTCTTCGGTGACGCCGTTGACGATCGTGGAACCCAGCATGGTGACTTCCTCTACACCCTCCTGGGTGCTCCAGGCTTCGGCCTGGGAAGGATCAACGATGCTGCGGGAGAAGGCATTGTCGGTTTTGGTGCCTTCGTTGAAGGCAATGGCCGATGCCGGCATGGCCTTAAGGCCGGACACCCCGTCATTTACGAGCCCGGATGACAGGCCGGAGAGAAGGACCATCAGAACGGCAATGAGGGCGATGACGCCGCCCATTAATCCGAACCGGGCCCGAGCGAAACGCAGTTCGCGCAGCGCTAGGAACATGTGAAACCCCTTGATTGTTTGGGTATGTAAGTTGCTGACGCTTAGTCAGGAACATACCAACATCATGTCACTATGATCTCACGCTGCCAAACAGGCGGGGCATTATGCGGCCCGAAGAACCCCGTTGGCTATCGGAGAGGCATGTGCCTCTGCTGTGCTTGAGACGTGACCAGGGTGCGGGAAGCATGGCACCGCCTGCGGCATTCCCGGGCGGTGCGGTGGATCAGCGTCGCCGTCATCATGCTCCTGGTGTTCGAATATGCGGTGCTGCCGCAGATCCTCGGCTCGGAGAACGTCATCAGTGCCCTGCAGCGCCTGCCGGTGGTACTGCTGGTGGCGGCGGTGGCCTTGGAGGCTTTGTCGCTTTGCTGTTACAGCGCACTGACTTCCGTAGTGCTTCCGGGGTCGGTGAAGCCCCGGTACTTCACCCTGCTTCGCATCGACTTGAGCGACCTAGCCGTCAACCACGTTGTACCCGGGGGCGGGACGACCTCCGCCGCACTGCGGTACGAGCTCCTGACCCGGTCGGGCGTGCGGCCCCAGAATGCGCTGAGCGCTGCCATGGTCCAGGTTGTCGGAGCCAACCTGGTACTCGGGGTCCTGTTCGGGGTTGGAGTGCTCACCGCGCTTGGTGAGGTGCGGACCAACCGGTACTTCGTCACGGCGGGGATCATAGTGCTGGTGCTCCTGACCCTGAGCCTCGGTGTGCTCTCGGTGCTGGACCGTCATCTGGACGCGGCCGTTCGGGTGGCACGCAGAACAGCGCGGCTGGTCCGGATCATCAAGCCCGATTCGGCAGAACGCTTCGTGCGGACCATGGCAGCTGAAACCGCCATGTTCCGCAGCGATCCGCGCCGCCTGGTCCGGGCGCTGGTCCTCTCGGTCTGTTACTGGGGCTTCGATGCCGCCTGTCTGTGGACGTTCCTGGCAGCTTTTGGCCACGCCCTGGGGCCCGGCGAGCTGCTCATTGCCTATTCCCTGGCGAATCTGGTGGCCCTGGCGCCGCTGACTCCCGGGGGAGTGGGACTGGTCGAAGGAGTCCTTGTGCCCACTCTGGCCGGATTCGGCGCACCCAACGATGCGGCTGTCCTGGCGGTCCTGTCCTGGCGGATCCTCAACTTCTGGCTGCCGATACCAGTCGGCGGGCTGGCCTGGCTGTCGCTGCGCTTTGGCGTGCTGCGCGGCAGTACGCAACCCGGTGGGCGTCTCAAAAAGGGCGGTGCGTGACGGTCCTAGTGCAGGTGGCTCATCCAGTCCGGCGGGACGCGCCCGGCCGGCCCGGGCACGGGCTGGTCTGCCGGATGCGCTTGGGGCGGGGCCAGCTGCGGTCCGGTGACTGCGGCATCCTGCGGATAGCTGTAAAACCAGTCTTCACCCGGTTCATAACTGCGGATAACCGGATGCCCGGTGGCCTGTTCGTGGGCCGTGGCGTGCTGGCCCGGTGATGTGTCGCAGCAGCCAATATGGCCGCACTCAGCGCAGCGCCTCAGGTGGAACCACCACCCTTCGGCCTCAGTGCACTCCACGCAGCCGGGCCCCGTGGGCGGAACAGCGGGATTGATGCCTGGTACGGATTCCATGGCGGCCTCCTCTGACGCACGGCTGGAGTCCCCCACAGTAGCGACTCCCGGCCGCGCCCAGAAGCGGTTACGGGAAAACGACGGGGGCCGCTTTACCCCTCGGGCTCGGTCCCGGCGCCGGGCGCCTCGCCTGAGTAGCCAACGGTGAGTGTGTCCAGGACCGTCTGCCGGGTAAACACCCCGCTTCCCGGTTCCGTTTCGGTCAGCAGGTCGATGGTGAACAGAACCGTAGTGCTTGCGGCCGAGGGGTTGGCAGGGAGCGCAAAGCCGGATGTGTAGGCATACGGCGGTTCAAGTGCGAAGCTTCCCTGATCATTTGTGAGCTCCATGCCGAGGGCGTCCACCCGGGCATTGAAACGGGTGACCCGGACGGCTCCCGGACCCGGCGCGCCGTCGATCTTCACGCTCACGTTGATGATCGGTGAGGATTCAGATGTCCAGCCGGCCGGGTCCTCGTTGGTCCAGTAGTCCAGCACGAGAGTGTGCGAGGCCGCCCCGAGGCGGTGGCTGGTGGAACCCTCCGCCAGTTCGTTTTCTGCCGCGGGTCCCGGTTCCCGGGTTTCTGCACGGCTTTCCGAGGAGTCGCTGCTGCCTGGGAACCCGGGGACTGAGCACGCCTGCAGTCCCGGTATCAGTGCCGCGGCGGCCGCAATGCCTATGATCCGTCCTGCCCTGGATGCCCGGCGGTTTACGCCCGTCATACCTTGAACCCCCGGTGCCGGCGCAGTGCCTTGCGCAGCATGAAGAGCGTCTGGACAAGCGTGGTGATGTACAGGATCGGCCAGCCGATGGCCAGCACGGCGGACTGCACGCCACCGGGAAGGTTGAGCCACGCGAAGGTCAGGCCCGCGATGATGACCAGGGCCACCAGGGCGGGCATCAGGAAACCGTAGCCTGCGCCCCGCTCCGCCCGGGCCTGTGCGGCCCAGTTGTCGGTTTGCTGCTTGGAGAAGAACTTGGCCCAGGCGCGGACAAAATGACCGATTCGCAGCCAAAGGTAGAGCTCAGCCGGGACCGCGAGTAACGCGAAGGCGATATCCCGTGCGCTCCGGTCCTTGAGGGACAGAGCGATGCGGAAATTAAGGAGCACGGCAACCAGCGGCGGGATGAGCCAGAACCAGTAGAAGACGTAGGCACCTATGCTGAGCGAGGCGGCGAGCAGCAGGATGAAACCCATTCGGGTGACGATATTGAACAGCATGGAGACGTTCTCGCTCCAGCGCAGCCGCAGGTTCGGGTGCAGCGGCTGGCCCGGTGTATTGCTCCGCTGTCCCGGCCACATGAGGTCGATTGCCCCGTAGTTCCATTTCACCTGCTGGCCGTCCAGTGCCCGCAGGGTCTCCATGCCTCCCACTGAGGCACGGGCCCGGGCTGAAATCTTGGTGGCGTAGCCGATGCTTTTGATCTGCAGTGAGAGCAGCGAATCCTCAACCTCTGAGTCCTTAACCCACGGCGTGGCCTGGCGGTTGTCCACCATGACGTTCTTCAGGGCATCCATCGACAGGATGGAGCACTGGCCGCCAAGGACCGCCATGTTCCGGCCCCGCAGCAGATTGTCCATATTGAAGGCGGCGAACTGCGCCCGCTGCCCGGTTGTGAGGTATTTGGCGATCATGCCCTTCTTCGTCTCGGCGACCGTGTAGATCGCCGAGACGCCGCCGACCCGGGGATCGCTGAGGATCTCTTTCTCAAGGTGCTCTACGGCGTGCTTATCCAGGATCGTGTCCCCGTCCACTCCGAGGAAGTAGTCGTAGTCGTCGCAGACCTGGCTGAAGCCGTAATTGAGGGCGCCGACCTTCTTGTCCGTATTGACGCCGATGTCGTGGACAAAAACCTCGGTCTGGAAGGTGAGGTCCTGGTACGTGTGTTCGTGGGGCCCGGCGAACTCCCTGGCAAGGTAGAACGTCTCGTCATCGGTATTATTGATGACCACATGGATGACGTCCGGCAGCCGTGTCTGCTTCAGGAGTGCGTTGAGGACATCGACTATGGTGTCCTCTTCGTTGTATGCCGGAATGACGCAGGCAATGGTTGCCCGGTCCGATGATTTCTCTGCTGTCTTCCGCTGGACCACTTTCAAGTAGCCGGCGTTGGGCAGTTCCTGATCCGTGAGCATGGAGCCTTCCTCTAGGCGTCTGTAGCACCGCTTGCAGTCGCCATTTTTACAGCGGAAATACTCGAGTAATCGAAAGTTTCCCGCAGGAATTGCTCAAATTTGGACTCAGTCCAGAAATGTTGACGCGGAGTACGGGTGTCCAGTCGGGGGAGTTGGGCTCAGCGCGTGCAGGATGCCCGGTTACCTGGATGACAGGGCAGCGTCAGAGCAGCTGGGCCAGGACTGCAGCTGCGGCCAGCAGAAGCATGAGGGCTCCCTGAACCGGTTTGGTCAGCCGGGCGGCTTTGCCCAGCAGCCCGTCGGGCACCTGGTGCATAAGCCAGTTGCGGCCGGCGTTTATTTTGCGCATTGCGACGTACCCCTTTCGGCAGGATCTCCGGCGATGCCTGCACTAGTTTTTAGTGTGCGTTCTCCCGGCGGCCTGTTTCCAACCGGAGAGCCATGATCTTCGCTACGGGCGGGCGTGGGGAAAGGAACACCCTTACTGCGCCGGTGCCTGCGCTCAATGTCGTGCCGGGCACAACCGCCGGTGAAGTCGCACACTGCGGCCGCCGGCGTGCCCCGGGGTGAAGCGGAATCGCGCCGGGATGCATTCAGGGCAGCGTCCTACCCTGAAAAAATGAAGATTCTGCCCCTGGCGGCAGCAGGGTTCATGGCTGGAGCCGTAGCCGCAGCCGGAACACTGGCCGCAACAGCTATCCATAAAGATCCAAGACCCTCGGCACTGTTTATCCGCGGAGTGTTTTCAAGCGGCGGCAAGGTCCAGCTGCGCACGCTTCGAAAGCATGTTCCGTCCGGGGGAGTCAGGGCGCACCGCTCGCTTCCGTACCTGGGCCGCAGCGGCCGCCAGTCCATGGACCTCTTCCTGCCCATGGACACCGGTGACGGTCCCCATCCCGTGGTTGTCTGGGTGCACGGAGGCGCGTGGATATCCGGCTCCAAGGAGAACGTTGCTCCATACCTGGAAATCCTGTCCGGCCAGGGCTACGCGGTAGCCGGGGCCGGATATTCAATTTCTCCCGAAGCCAGTTACCCCCAGGCCGTGATCGAGCTGAACCAGGCGCTCGGATACCTGCGGGAACATGCGGGGGAGTACGGCCTTGATCCGGACCGGATTGTCCTGGCCGGTGATTCTGCCGGGGCCCAGCTGGCCGCGCAGCTGGCACTGATCATCACGGACCCTGACTACGCCGGCCGGACCGGGGTAACCCCGGCCGCAGCACCGGAACATCTTCGCGGGATGCTCCTGTTCTGCGGTGTATACGATCTGAAGACCATGTCGAAGCTAACCGGTCCGCTGGGCTGGGGCTTCCGGACCGCGCTCTGGGCTTACACCGGCAGCAAGGACTGGGCCTCCACTCCCGCAGCGGAGCATATGTCGATCGTCGACCACGTCAGCGCCAAATTCCCGCCGTCATTCATATCCGGCGGCAACGGCGATTACCTCACCGAACAGCAGTCCAAGCCGCTGGCTGACAGGCTCGAGCAACTGGGCGTCCCGGTGGTCCGCAGGTTCTGGCCCAAGGACCACAAGCCTGCCCTGGGACATGAATACCAGTTCAAGCTTCAGCTGCGGGAAGCGCGGATGGCACTGGCGGAGACGCTCAATTTCCTGGATACGGTGACCGGGGAAAAAACGGTTCCGGTCCGCTCCGACTTCCAAGCTACGGCTTAGCGACCGGCGCGGCATAGAAATGCCGGTCCACCCCAATGAAGGGTGCGGACCGGCATTTCGCTGTGGGCTAGGACTGCCAGATGTCGTCGCCGCGCAGGGTGGCGTCTGCGCCGCCGTCGCAGTAGATGGTCTGGCCGGCGAGGTGGGAGTTCTCTTCGCTGGCAAGCCAGGCAAGGAGCCGGGCGATGACAACGGGCTCAGAGTGGCCGTTTAGCGGCATCGGCACGTTTTCGTCGACCATCTTGACGCCCTCGGGCGTGGCCAGGAGCTCCTTGGTCATTGCGGTCAGCACGGTGCCCGGTGCAACGGCGTTCAACGGGATGCCGTTGCCTGCGTAGAGATCGCTGACCGAAGCGCGGCGGACCCAACGGCTGAGGGCACGTTTGGAGGACGGGTAGTTCAGGTATCCGATCTGCGGACCCTGGTCGGCAAGCTTCTGTCCGATCTGGCGGGCCAGGGCCTCGTCTCCGGCCAGCATGGCATCGACCAGCTCGGGGGAGTTGGGCTGCAGCGAGGCCATGGAACTGACTACGACGGCGCGCGGGGCCTCGCTGCGTGCCAGTACCGGGGCGAGGCGGTCAAGGAACTCGGTGACTCCGAAGAAATTGACGGAGACCGTCAGCGGAACCGGGGCAGAAATGCCGGCGCAGGCAATGACGGCATCTATGGTGCCGCCGGCAAGCTCCACGGCGCGGTCAACGGCGATCTGGCGTCCCTCGGGGGTGCTGAGGTCGGCTTCTACCTCGGCATTGCGCAGGTCAACACCAATGACGGTGTTGCCCCGTTCTTTCAGCAGCTGCGCAGTGGCTGCGCCAATGCCGGAGGCGGACCCGGTGACGATATAAGTACGTGTAGTCATACTTCGAGACTACTCCCGGTTTCCGCGTGGTATAGCGGCTGCGGAGCGCTTGCGTCCCTGCCGGGGCAGAATGGAAATCTGCCGTGTGAATGTGCCGCCGGGGGACCCCTTCCGAAACGCTAGTTGACATAATGTAGATTATCGGCGAACGAGGCAGGGGCCTGAAAGGAGTCCCCCCGGGCGTTTGTACCAACCCCTGGGCCAAGTGCCGATCCTCTCCGTAACGCGGCCGCGGTTGTGCCGGGCCTGATCCGGCCAAATGCTTTTGGCGCGCCGCAAAGCGATCCGTGCTGCGCAGGCAAGGATTTCGCACGAGGTACCTCACGTGTTTTTGCTCATGTTCGCCGTGTTCGCGTCCGCGTTCTTGGGTTGACATAATCTCCCCCGCAGCCAGCTGCGCGGCCGTGGACAGGTTTACATAACGCCTGTCTGTCCGGCGGGAACAAATCGGCGGGGTGCTTCGTTGTAGGTGGCGTTGACCTGCAAAGATGCTGGAGATTCCGCTGAAAGGCGGCTGTTGGCCCTTGATGGACGAGGGCTTGCTTCCCTGGATGCGTGATGTCCTGCGGCCTGGGTGGTCTCCCGGTGCCGGAGCAGATCATCAGGGTTATCTATTTTTTTCACAGTTGGACCTATTCAGAAGCCGTTTGGTGTGTTAGACGGCTTCGGCTATATGATCTACGCTCGAACCCCCCACGATTTCAGGAGAAAAGCACTACACATGGCTACCGATTACGATGCACCCCGCGTCAAAGAAGAAGACCAGCCCACGGACTCTTTGGAGGGGCTGAAGGCCCAGCAGCGCGGCGGAGCGATGACGGCAGTTATCGACGTCGAGGAATCTGACGCCATCGACGGGTTCGACCTCCCCGGCGCGGACCTCTCCGGTGAAGAACTGCTGATCAAGGTTGTCCCGGCACAGGCAGACGAATTCACCTGCATGTCCTGCTTCCTGGTCCGCCACCGCTCCCAGATCGCCCTGGAGAAGAAGAACGGCGACAAGTACTGCGTGGACTGCGAGGGCTAAGACTCTCCCCCGCACAAAGACGACTGAAGCTGCCCGTATCGCACCTGATACGGGCAGCTTCTGCGTTCCGGAAGGGCTGCGCTGCCGGCCAGGGTTCCGCGGGACCCTAAAATGGAGCCGTGATCTACGAATCCGGTGCAGCAGAGTCTCCTGCTGCCATACGTTCCCTGGTCCTGCCGATTCTCGAGGAGGAGCTGGTACCCATAGTCCAGCTGGGGCACCCGGTGCTCCGCCGGCCTGCTGTCCCCTTCGACGGACAGCTGGACCCTGAGGAGCTCAAGGCACTGACCGCCTTGATGCGCCGCGTCATGCACCATGCCCCCGGCGTCGGACTCGCAGCACCCCAGATCGGAATACCGCTGCGGCTGGCTGTACTGGAAGACGCCTACGCCCCGGATCCGGAAGCTGCTGAGGTCCGGGAACGCACGCCGCTGGATTTCTTCACCATCATCAATCCGCGCTACGAACCCCTGGACGGCAGGACTGCCGCCTTCTACGAGGGATGTCTGTCCTTCGAGGGTTATCAGGGCGTGGTGGAACGGCACCATTCCGTGCGGCTGGATTACGACGACGAGCTGGGGAACGTGCAGCAGCGCACTTTCTCCGGATGGCCGGCACGGATCGTCCAGCACGAAACCGACCATCTCAACGGCGTCGTCTATGTGGACAAGGTCATGACCCGTTCACTCACTTCCAACGCTGAGTACATCCGCTGGGCGGCGCCGGAAATCGACGAAGCCCGGCGCGTCCTGGGGTTCTAGCCCAGGATGCACCGGGCCCTTCCATCCCGGTAGCCTAGGCCCGCGCGGCCGCCGGCTCGCTTGCCGCCCCGGCAGACTCATCGCCCGGGTTCGCCTTGGTCGGGAGCCACCTGGCCCACCAGCGGAGGACGTGCTCGAAGCGCTGGCGGCGGTGCCAGGGCGTACCTGCCCTGGACAGTTCGTGGTTCTCCCCCGGGAAAAGCAGCATCTCGGTAGGTACGCCCTGGAGCTTGAGCGCCGTGTAGTACCGCTGGGCCTGCTCCACCGGGCAGCGCAGATCCTCCTCGGAATGGATAACCATGGCGGGAGTCCGAACCTTGTCCACCTGGGCAAACGGGCTCTGGGACAGGACATGGCCGGGATCGGAACCGGTGTAGGCAGCCGAGAAGAACCAGCCGATATCTGAGGAACCGATGAAGGACAGCGGATCCAGGAAGCCGCGCTCGACGATTGCTGCAGTAAAGCGATGATCCTGGGAGATTGTCCAGGCAGTCAGGTAGCCGCCGTAGGAACCGCCCATGACACCGAGACGGCCGGCATCGAGTTCCGGATGGGCTTCAAGCGCGCCCTCCAGAAAACCGAGGACGTCCTGGAGATCCAGTGTTCCCATGGCTTCCTTGATGGCCCGCCCGTGTTCCTGCCCATAACCCGAGGAGCCGCGTGGATTGCACATCAGCACCGCGTACCCGGCTGAGGCGTAGGCCTGAGCCTCATCGAAAAGGCCCCACCCGTACTGGGAGAACGGGCCGCCGTGAATGTTCAGCAGCACCGGATGCGGACCTTCGCCTTCGGGCAGGACAACCCAGCCATGGACCGGATATCCGTCCGCTGACGGATGGGTTTCCTCGTGCAGGTCCAGCACACCCGCCTGTTCCCTGAACCCGGCTGAGAAGTCGGTCAGGACACGCAGGGAATCCGGCGCGGAAGGATCAACCACAGCCACATCACCGGCGGTCTGCGGATCGGTGAAGGTAACCACAACGGTGCCGGATGCACAGGCAGCACCGGTAACAACGCGCGGCCCGGACACAAGGGCACGCACTTCGCCGGAGTGGCCGGCGCGCAGCAGCTCGCAGCCTCCCCTGTCCAGGTTGAACACCAGGACATCGGTTCCGTCTGCGGGCACGATCCCGCCCCCGGCCAGGTCGGTGGTCTCGGGTTCGGTCAGCCGTACGGCAGCGGACGGGTCGGCCATCGGCGCTGCAAAGAGGGCGGTATTGCGTGCCACGAAGTCCAGGCCGGTTTCGGAGAGATCCTGCCCCAGGTAGTAGAGCCACCTGCCGTCGCTGCTCTGAAGGGGTGAGGACGCGGTGAGGCGGCTGCCGGCGAGGTTGGTCAGCCGGTGCGGCTCCCCCGTTCCATCGGCGCGCAGTTCGTAAACGTCGGTGACCAGGTCCGTGTCCGCGTCCTCATGCAGGGCCGCGGTGAAGAGGACAGAAGAGCCATCGGCGCTGAACACCGGGTTTTGGACGTCGGCCTCCCAACTGGTCAGCTTGACGGACTCAGGCAGGCCGCCGGACTTCTTTTCTGCGCCTTCCGCGGCCCTCCCCGCCGGAGTGACGAAGGGCTCAGCAGCGAGGTCAGGAAGCGTCAGGATGAAGGCCTGTACAAACTTGTCCCGGGTGTACCCGGCGCCGTTCATCCGGTAATTCAGGGTCGTAACGAGACGGGGATCCTCTGCGCCGCCGGAAACGCCGTCGAGCGTACCGTAGCGGCCCTTCTCCGGCTCCCGGGAGGAGAAGACAATCCGGGAAGAGTCCGGGGAGAACCGGAACCAGGAAACGCCCAGATGGCGGTCGGTGAGCTGTACCGGTTCGCCGCCGTCGGCGCTGACGGCGTAAAGCTGCGGCCGGCCGCCGGGCGCAGAGCGCAGGAAGGCGAGTGTTGATCCGTCCGGGGAAAACTGGGGGCTGGAGTCACTGAATCCCCGGGTCAGCCGGCGCGGGGCTGAGCCGTCCAGTGCTACGCTCCACAGCTGCCCAACATAGGCATCGGCTGCGAAGTCGGGGCGCTGCACGGAGACGACGGCGCGGGTTCCATCCGGGCTCAGGGCCGGTTCGGAGACGGAGTTCAGGAGATCCAAATCACTGGGTTTCATAAAACTGAGCCTAGCAAGCACCCTTTGGTCCTCCTGCCCATGCCGCTGCGTCGGCCCGGGTGGGCGGAGCCTAAGATTGAGGTATGCCCACCGGAAAACGCCGCCTCCTCGCCTGCCCCAACTGCGGGGGCGAGCTTCTGCCGGACGAGGCGCGCAGCCGGCTCAGCTGCCCCGCCGGGCACCGATTCGACGCCGCGCGGCAGGGATACTTCAACCTGCTCACCGGAGCCGGCACCAAGTTCCAGGCTGATACGGCTCAAATGGTGCAGGCCCGCTGCGACTTCCTGGCTGCCGGCCACTATGCTCCCCTGGCGCGGCGCCTTGGCTTACTGGCAGCCGAGGCTGCGGAGCGCCCTGTCCTGCTAGATGCCGGAGCAGGCACGGGCTACTACCTGAACGAAGTCCGGAAAACGGTGGATGCATCGGAAGCCGTGGCCCTGGACATTTCAAAGTTCGCCCTGCGGCGGGCCGCCCGTGCACTGCCGGGAGGCTATGCCCTGGTATGGGACGTCTGGCGGACGCTGCCGCTGGCGGACGGTGCCGCAGACATACTGCTGAATGTCTTCGCGCCCCGGAACCCGAACGAGTTCCGCCGGGTACTGGCTCCCGGCGGGATGCTGCTGGTGGTCACGCCCATGCCGGAGCACCTGCAGCAAATCCGTGCCCTCACGGGAATGCTGGACATCGCGGACGAGAAGGAAATGCGGGTAGCCAGGTCCCTCGGCCCCTCGTTTGCGCCGGGCCGGACGGAACACGTCCAGTACCGCATGGAGCTGGACCGCGCAGATGTGCAAAACGCAGTCATGATGGGCCCCTCGGCACATCATGTGGATTCCCTTGAGCTGTCTAAAACGCTCGACGGCGTTGACTTCCCCCTGGCCGTGACGGCCTCCTTTGCGGTCCAGCAGTTCCGGGCAGCGGAGGCGGCAGCCGGCTGATCTGCCCCGGCAGCGGCTCGCCTGCTGTCGGATGCGCCTAGGTAAACGGCGGTTTATCAGGCAGAATAAGCCAAAAGTCCGCAACTACCCTATCCGCCCGGCGCCGGACGGCTCACGTTACCGGCACCGGTATAAACGGAGCCGGAGGGAAAGACCATGCAGGAACTGTACGACTGGCTCGTAGCATACGGCTGGGTCCTCTGGCTGGTGCTCTTCCTGGGGTTCGCAGCCATCGAGACCCTGACCCTTGACCTGTTCTTCGCGATGCTCTCGGTGGGCGCCCTGGCGGCCATGCTCGCGGCTGTGCTCTCGGCACCGCTCTTCCTCCAGGTCGTGGTCTTCTGCGTTGTTGCACTGCTGATGATCGTTCTGGTCCGTCCGGCAGCCCTCAAACACCTGAAGACGGGCACCAAAGAGCAGCGCTCAAACATTGAGCGGCTCATCGGCGAAGCCGCCATCACGCTTGAGCCCGTCGGTTCCCGCACAGGCACCGTGAAAATCGGCGGTGACACCTGGACTGCCCGCTCCGGAGACGGATCGCTGCTGCCGGCCGGTGAGCAGGTTGCCGTGACCCGCATCGAGGGTGCGACGGCGGTGGTTGAGCCGCTGCGCTCCGGCGGGATCCACTCAGAGGACCGGGGTTCCGACGGCGGCCGTCCCGGACACCACTAGATCCACAACGGGTTCCCGGCCACGGTCCGGGACCCCCGTAAAGCTCCGCAGTGCGGGGTGAGAACCAGGCTGGACTGCGACTTGCATTCCGGCCGCAATGCAAGGGGGAATATGGAAACCACCGTCCTGCTAGTCATCCTGGCTGTCCTGGTCATTTTTGTCCTGGTCATCCTCGTCAAATCCATCCGGATCATTCCGCAGGCCCGTGCCGGCGTCGTCGAACGCCTGGGCAAGTACCTTCGGACGCTTAATCCGGGCCTGAACATCCTGATCCCTTTCGTGGATCGTCTGCTTCCACTGCTGGACCTGCGCGAACAGGTTGTGTCTTTCCCGCCGCAGCAGGTCATCACCGAGGACAGCCTGGTTGTGTCAATCGACACCGTTGTGTACTTCCAGGTCACTGATGCCCGGGCAGCGACCTACGAAATCGCCAACTACATTCACGCAGTTGAACAGCTGACTACCACAACGCTGCGCAACGTGGTTGGCGGACTGAACCTGGAAGAAGCGCTCACTTCGCGCGACCGGATTAACGGCCAGCTCCGCGGAGTCCTGGACGAAGCCACCGGACGCTGGGGAATCCGTGTTTCCCGGGTTGAGCTCAAGGCGATCGAGCCGCCCCTGTCGATCCAGGATTCGATGGAAAAGCAGATGCGCGCCGAGCGTGAACGCCGCGCCACCATCCTCACCGCCGAGGGCACCAAGCAGTCCCAGATCCTCACCGCTGAGGGCCGGCGGCAGGCAGCCATCCTTGCGGCTGAAGGCGACGCCAAAGCGGCGATCCTGCGGGCTGACGGTGAAGCCCAGGCAATCCAGAAGGTCTTTGACGCCATTCACAAGGGCAACCCGGACCAGAAGCTGCTGGCCTACCAGTACCTGCAGACGCTGCCGAAACTGGCAGAGGGGGATTCGAACAAGCTCTGGATCATCCCCAGCGAACTTGGAGAGGCGCTGCGGGGTGTCGGATCGGCACTGGGCGACTACCTCCCTGACCTGAAGGCCGGGGCGGCTCCGGCATCGCCGGAGAGCAACGGATCCGCCGGCGCGGCCAATCCTGCTGCAGCCGGCTCCCCCGCTGAGCTGCGGGTGGGCACCGGGGACACCGCTTCCTAGTCCCCCGGTCGCTGATCGGCGCGGCGGCCGCTATAATTGACTGTTTGCCGGGGTGCTGGCGTTTCCCGGGAACAGGATTAGCGGCTGCCGCGTTGAAACGGATGAGGTCCGGTGCGCAGCCGGCATGAGCTTTAGCGGCTGCCCTGCTGGGGCAGCGGGCATTACTGATGGACCCGGTGGGTCTTTCGAACTGATGAGGGAGAAAAAATGAGCGATCGTAGCCTGCGGGGTATGCGACTGGGTGCGCAGAGCATGGAGACTGAATCCGGCGTCGAGCCGGCTCCACGCCAGCGTGTCGAGTACCGCTGCGAGGACGGCGAACGCGTGTTCGTGACCTTTGCTGCCGAGGCAGAGGTTCCCCCGGTCTGGGTATCCAAGACCGGCAAGGAAGCCCTGCTCGTTGACGGTGAGAAGCCGGACACCAGCAATGAGAAGCCGGTGCGTACGCACTGGGACATGCTGCTGGAGCGCCGCAGCATCGAAGAACTCGAAGTCATTCTCCAGGACCGCCTGGATAAGCTTCGTGAGCGCCGCGGGGAACGTACGGCTTCCAAGTAGATACCGCGCATTGAACTGATACGGCGAAGGCCGGCAGCCCCCGGGCTGCCGGCCTTCGCCGTATCCGGCTGCAGGATCATCGGGCCTGCAGCCGCCAGGGTCTAACCCCGTTTGGTGAGCTTCTCCCAGCGGGCAGACAGGCCCCACTTGGTGACGTTGGCGATTGCTTCAAAGACAATGTTGCCGCTCATCTTCGACGCCCCGAACTCGCGCTCCACGAACGTGATGGGCACCTCGGTTATCCGAAGCCCCAGACGGGCCACGCGGAAGGTCATGTCTACCTGGAAGCCGTAGCCCACGGACTCAACCGCGGAGAGGTCCAGCTTCTCGAGGGTGCTGCGGCGGAAGGCGCGGTATCCGGCTGTGATGTCCCGAACCGGGATTCCAAGCATCAGCCGCGAGTAGGTGCTGCCTGCACGGGAAAGCAGCTTGCGGTGCAGGGGCCAGTTCACCACTGAACCTCCGGGGACCCAGCGGGAACCGATGACGAGGTCTGCTCCGGCGGCGGAAGCCTCCAGCAGCAGCGGGAGCTGCTCAGGCTTGTGTGAACCGTCGGCGTCCATCTCCACGAGGACGTCGTAGCCGTTTTCAAGGCCCCACCGGAATCCTGCGATGTACGCTGCGCCCAGGCCTTCCTTGCCCTTGCGGTGCAGGACGTGGACCTTGGGGTCCAGGGCCGCCTGCTGGTCTGCATAGGCACCGGTGCCGTCGGGACTGTTGTCATCGGCAATCAGGACGTCCGAATCCGGGACGGCGGTGCGCAGCCGCTGCAGCGTCTTGGGCAGCGACTCGATCTCGTTATATGTGGGGATGATGGTGAGAACGCGCACTCAAAGGCCTTTCAACGAACACGAGCCGCGCTTATCGCGGCTCGGAGGGGGTACTGCGGACGAAGGCAGGATTACCAGTATATGGGAGCTTCGCCAGGTACTGCCCTTGGGCGGTTTCGGCGCCGGGCGCACAAAGGGACAGGTTCCGCCGTCTTCGGGCCAGTTCCGGAGCCTCCGGACCTGTTTTCTACTGACGGATGAACCTGTCCCTATGTGTTGCAACAGATGGCCCTGCACCGCATAAGGGTCTGAAGAGCCATCACCCCCACACACGAAGTGCCCGGGCCGTGGCACCTTGGTACCGGCAATGCCGGACCGTGCCGCGGTGTGTCTAGACTACGTCCTGAGCACGAAGTGTCAACATGTTTCCTGACTAGGTGACTCATGCGTTCACGCAGGTCAGAGCCCTGTTATTCCGGGACAGAGACAGGAAAGTTTTTCGGGGGCCTAGCTAAAATCCGGTGCCCGGTATAGCTCCGTCCCCAGGTGCACGGTCTGCAGGCAGCGGGGCAGCTCGGCAGTGTCCAGGGCCGGCAGGAGCGGTGTACCCGCCCTGGGATCGGTGCTCCAGGAAGCAACTGAGGCGTCTGGAGTCTGCACCATCAGCTCGTCAGCCTCCCATACGGCGAAGGACGCCGGAGTTCCGGGTGCAAGCTGGCCCAGCATGGGGTTTCCCGTGCCGGCAGCGCGCCACCCGGCACGGGTGTGGGCGATGAAGGCCGCCCGTGCTGAGATCCGCTCGGCCGGACTGTTATGCATCACTGCGGCCTGGACGGTCCGCCAGGGATCCAGACCGGTTACGGGCGCGTCAGAACCGAACACAACGGGCACCCCGGCAGAGAACAGGGCAGCGAACCGGTTCATCGACGTGCTGCGCTCCCCCAGGCGCTGGGAATACATGCCGCCGTCCCCGCCCCAAAGAGCATCAAAGGAAGGCTGCATGCTCGCTGTGACGCCGTACCGCACCAGTTCGGCCACGGCGGCGTCGTCGCTTAGCTCAAGATGCTCCAGGCGGTGGTGCGCAGCGCGCAGTGCCTGCTCCCCTACGGCCGCGGCAGCCAGACGAAGGGCACCAATAACGGTGTCCAGGCCCGCATCGCCTATGACATGGAACCCGGCCTGCAGGCCCGCGCGGGTGGTCAGCTCCAGGTGGCGTGCTGCCTGTTCGGCGCTAAGGTACACACTGCCGGAGGTCTCCGGCGCGTCGCTGTAGGGAGAGCGCAGTGCGGCTGTCCGCGCACCGATGGACCCGTCGATGTTCAGGTCTCCTGCCAGGCCCAGCAGCCGGCCGCCGAAGGCCTCCGTAATCTCTGCCAGCTCGGCCTCGTTCTGTGCCAGCTGCCCCCAGTACGGGAGGACCTGCGGTGCAGGGGCATCCGGCATGCTGCCTTCCAGGCCAAGGAGCTGCCGCAGGTCCTCTGCCGGTGCAATGTGCGGTGCGGCCATCTCGGCCACGGCCACGATGCCTCGCGAGGCAGCCAGATCAAGGGCCGTGCGCTGGTAGCGGGCCCGCTCGGAGAGCGAAAGGCTGCGGGATACCGCCCGGGCTGCTTCGTGGGCACCGCCGGTGACGAAGCCGTCTTCCCAGCCGTCCAGGCGGGCCAGCCCAAGCTCGGCAGCCAGGGTTCCGGAGACCACGGCGCAGTGCACATCGGCCCGGGCCAGGTAAACGCGGCGGTTGCCTGAAGCGCGGTCGAGTTCGGCTGCTGTCGGGACCCTGCCTTCAGGCCAGGCGGACTCGTCCCAGCCGTGCCCGATGATCAGGCCCAGCGAGCCGTGAGCAGCTGCTGCGACGGCGTCGAGCAGCCCGTCGAGGCTGTGCACGCCCGTGAGGTCCAGGGACGAGGCGGCAAGACCGGTCTCGGTTAGGTGGACATGGGAATCGACGAATCCGGGGGCGGCGAGGGCGCCCTGCAGGTCCACCACCTGCATTTGGTCGTCCTGGATGGACGTGGCGGCCTGCTCCGAGCCGACCCAGGCGACGGTTCCGCCGTCAACCAGCATGGCGGTCGCGAACGGGTCTGCTGAGCTGTAGACCGAGCCGTTGCGGTAAAGGGTCAGGGCATTGGCCGGGGCCGTGCTGTTCAAGGACTCACCTGTTCTATGGATCGTGCGGTTTGTATCGAAGGAGACGAGGAGCGGCTGTGCCGCTACTCGCTGACGGCGGAGTAGGCGACGACGCCGCGGCGGATGAGGCCGATCGCGTCACGGCAGCGGCGGCGGAGGTCCGCAGGAATATCCGGGACCTTGGCGAGCTGGTCGATCAGGTCAATGACCTGCTTGGACCACCGCACGAAGTCTCCGGCAGCGAGCTCGGTCCCGTTGAGGGCCACCTGCAGGTGCTTCCCGCGCACCCACTTGTACATCGGCCAGACCAGTCCCAGTTCCGGCTCGCCCGTTACGGGAAGTTTCTCGGCCTCCTCGAGGTCGGTGAGCTCGGACCACTGGCGGATCAGGATGTCCACTGCCCCGTCAAGGACGGCGCTGGGCATCTTGGGACGCAGCCCGCGTTCTTCACGCTTCGGCTGGTACACCAGCGCTGTGGCAAGGCACGCCAGCTCAACGGCATCGACGTCGTCAAAAGCGCCGTTCTCCAGGCCAAGGGCAGCAAGCAGGTCCTTTTCGCCGTAAATCCGGCGCAGTTTGCTGCCGGCCGGGGTGACCTGCAGTACTCCCTGCTCATCCGGGCGCACATAGCCGTAGTGCTCCAGCACGCCGCTGACGCGGTCGAAAGTCTTGGCGATCGTGTTGGTCCGGCCCCGGATCTGGGCCGCCAGGTTGTCCGTCTCACGGCGCAGCTTCCACCACCGCTCGGCCCAGCGCGCGTGGTCTTCGCGGTCGCTGCAGCCGTGGCACGGGTGGGCCCGCATCTTTCGCCGAAGCTCGGCAATCGCACGCTCCTGCCGCTCCGAACCGGCTGCGTGCATGGAGGCGCCCCGGCCCCCTGCGGTGCGCGGCGGGCGGTGTTCCCGGAGCGCGTTCCGCAGTGAGGAAGCCAGGTCCCGCCGGTCCTTCGGGGCCCGTGCATTGAACGATTTCGGGATCCGGATCTGGGAGACCACGTCCACCGGCCCGTCGAGGTCCTGGACGTGCAGGCGCCGGATCTGTTTGTCCTCGGTCAGGATGGTCGGCCGCGGTTCACGGGCCTCGGAATCCGGGGAGAGGATTACTGCGAAGCCCGGGTTCCTGCCGCCGGGAACGTCCACCACGTCGCCCGGCCGAAGCGTCTCAAGGGAAGCTGCGGCTGCGCTGCGCTGGCTTCGTGCCCTGGTCCGGGACGCAGTGTGTTCAAGGTCGGAGAGCTGGCGCCGGAGACCGGCGTACTCCGTGAAATCGCCCAGGTGGCAGGTCATTGCCTTCTCATAGCCGGCAAGGGATTCCTCGCGGGAACGAACCTGACGGGCAAGGCCAACCACGGAACGGTCGGCCTGGAACTGCGCGAAGGAGGATTCAAGGATTTCCCTGGCACGGTCCCGGCCAAACTGGGCGATCAGGTTGATGCTCATGTTGTACGTTGGCCGGAAGGACGAATTCAGCGGGTAGGTCCGGCGCGAGGCCAGGCCGGCGACGGCGGCGGGATCGGTGCCCGGCTGCCAGAGCACGACGGCGTGGCCCTCTACGTCGATCCCCCGGCGTCCGGCGCGTCCGGTGAGCTGGGTGTACTCCCCCGCCGTGACATCGACGTGTGCCTCGCCGTTGAACTTGTCCAGCTTCTCCAGCACGACTGAGCGTGCGGGCATGTTCACGCCCAGGGCCAGGGTCTCCGTGGCGAATACCGCCCGGACCAGGCCGGCGGCAAACAGTTTCTCCACTACTTCCTTGAACGTGGGCAGCATGCCGGCGTGATGCGCCGCGAAACCGCGGATCAGGCCCTCACGCCAGGTCCAGAAGCCAAGGATCTCCAGATCGTCCTCGGGAATGTCCTGGGTTGCTTCGTCTACGGTGCGTGCAATGACGGCACGCTCGGCCTCGTTCGTCAGTGCCAGGCCAGAGTCCACACACTGCCGCACCGCGCCGTCGCAGCCGTTCCGGGAAAAGATGAAGGTGATTGCGGGCAGCAGGCCGCGCTTGTCCAGCTGGCTGATTACCTGGGGGCGGGAGGCGCGGGGTGTCCGGGTCATCGTGTGCCCTGCGGAGGCTCCCCTGACGTTGGCGGGCTTGCGGCCGCCGGTTCCGGAGCGAGGGCCGCCCCAGCGCCCGCGGTGGTTCATGCGGGACTCGCTTCGGGCCACCTCCAGCAGCTCGGGATTCACCTTGATGCGGTCTTTCGCCCCCTCTGCTGCACTGTTGTCCCCTGCGGCCTCGTCGAAGGTGACGTCGTTGGCGAAGAGGTCCAGGATTTCCCGGCCCACCATCACGTGCTGCCACAGCGGCACCGGGCGGTGTTCAGTGACTACGACGTCGGTGTCGCCCCGGACGGTGTCCAGCCAGGCGCCGAACTCCTCGGCATTCGAGACCGTGGCGCTGAGGGAGACCAGCTGCACGTCGGAGCTGAGATGAATGATGACCTCTTCCCAGACGGCTCCGCGGAACCGGTCAGCGAGGTAATGCACTTCATCCATGACCACGTAGCCCAGGTCGTCCAGGGTCTCCGAGTTGGCGTAAAGCATGTTGCGCAGGACCTCGGTGGTCATGACGACCACGGGCGCCTCCGGGTTGATGCTGGTGTCCCCGGTGAGAAGGCCGACGTTTTCGGATCCGTAGGACGCCGCAAGCTCGGTGTACTTCTGGTTGCTGAGCGCTTTGATGGGCGTGGTGTAGAAGGCCTTGAGTCCGCGTTCGAGTGCCATGTACACGGCGAACTCACCAACTACCGTTTTGCCGGCGCCTGTTGGTGCGGCAACCAGGACTCCGCGGCCGGCCTCCACGGACCGGCAGGCCTCCAGCTGGAAGGGATCGAGGTCAAAGCCCAGTGACTGCTCGAAGATTCCCAAACGGGTTCGTGCGTGGCCGGTGCGTTCCTTGGCGGCAAGATACCGTTCAGACGGGGATGTCATACCTCCAGCCTAGACGGTGGCCGGTACCGTTCGCCCCCCGCGGAATGCGAACCGGTCCCGGCCACGGTTCCGGGCAGGGAAAGCTAGAGGTCCTGGATGCTCGTGGCTTTGTCCGCTTCCGCGGATACTGCCGCTTCACGGGCCGCATTGCGCCGCACCCGCCGCTTGTCATTTATGAAGCACAGGCCGACGGCTACGGCAAAGAGAACCAGCAGCGGGGCGGCCAGATAGAACATGCTCAGCGCATCGCCGCCCGGAGCGGCCATGGCTGCGAAAAGACAGATGATGAAGACCGTGATTCGCCAGTACTTCACGATCGTCTTGCCGCTTAGCAGGCCCAGCAGGTTCATTCCCACCATGACAACGGGAATCAGGAACGCAATGCCGAAGGCCAGCAGCAGCCGCAGCACGAAGGCAAGGTAGACCGAGGCGGTAATGACGTTGGCCGCGCCCTCCGGTGTGAAGTCTGTAAGGACTCCGACGGCGTTGGGCAGGATGAGCCAGGCGAGCCAGACTCCGGCGAGGAACAGCGGAACTGCCGCGGACAGGAAGCCGAGTGCCGCCCGGCGCTCCTTCGTCTTCAGGCCTGGGGTGATGAAGGCCCACAGCTGGTAGAGCCAGAAGGGGCTTGAAACCAGCACGCCGATGAAGACGGAGACCTGGATCATCTGGTCGAAGGAGGTAGCCACGCCGTCGAAGTTGATCGTGGCAAGGCGTCCCTGCTCCTCGGACAGCTCCCGCACCGGACGCGTGAGCTCGTTGAACACAGGCATGTAGAGGAAGAAGCCGCCAACCGTGCCCAGGACGACTGCGATAGCCGCTTTAAAAAGCCGGTTGCGGAACTCCCTCAGATGCTCCTTGAGGGCCATCCGCCCTTCAGGGTTGGATTTGCGCCCCCGTTTAAGCGCCACAGCCGCTAGGGGTTGGCGGGCGGGTTACCGCTGCCGGTGTTTGGTCCTGGCGGCGGAGTGTGGCCTGCAGCCGGTCCCTGGTGAGGCGCGGAGGTGCCGGGGTTGTTGACCACGCGGCCTTCCACCGGATCGCCGTCGGCACCGGATGTGGTGTTTTCGTCCTTCATCTGGCGTACCTCGGACTTGAAGATCCGGAGGGACTGGCCAACGCTGCGCGCGAGCCCGGGCAGCTTCGGCGCACCGAAGAGCAGGATCGCGATAACGATGATGATGACAATGTGCCAGCCTTCTAGGCGCATGCCGGTGTCCTTTCGTTTACGTGCATTCTATGTCAGAGTCCGGGAATGTCGCGCCACGCGCGTGGTTGGCCGTGCTGGATCCTTCGCTGGACCCGGCGTTCGCGGCGGGCGTCCTTCCGGACGGCCTTACCCTCGTCATATCGACGCCGCTCTTCCTCCGGGTCCGCGAAAACTGCGGGCTGGAACGCCTTCTCCGGAGCGGCCGGTGCCGTTGCGGAGATGAAGGACAACCGGGAACCGGCTGCCTGCACTTCGCTCAGGACCGCCATGAACTTGCGGAAGAGCCGGTAGCCGATCAGGACATACAAGAGCAGGGCCACTGCTGTGAGTGCAACCCAAATCAAAATCCACGACCACCAAGGCATGTCTCCAGCATAGTGGAGCGCCGGAGCGAACCCGCGACGCGACGGGCCGCGACCGGAAGGGATTCATTCCGGGTTCATGCGTAGTTCACCAGGGCTGAGGCGAGCCAATCCTGGGTGCCGGCCCGCAGGTCAGCCGGTTCAAGAACGGCGCCGCCTCCGGCCAGACGTGCAATAAAGCCGGGGATCCAGCCGGTACTGCCCGTGCGCAGCACAACGGCCTGGCCGCCGTCATCAAGGCTGGTGCGCATCTGCGCGCTGTAGGCATCTGCTACCCAGGCGGCATCTGGTGTGAGACGGATTGTGACAAACTCGTCAGACTCCGCCGGCGTGAACAGGTTCTCCGGGAAGCGCGGCTGCGGCCCGGGAACGTCCGAAGGGGAGGCACCGGCGTCCGCGAGGGAAAGGATCCGGTCAACCCGGAAGAGGCGTCCTGCCTGGGCGCGTTCGCACCAGGCATCCACATACCAGACGTTGTTGTCGGAGAAGATGCGGCGGGGGTCGATCAGCCGCTCGCTGACTTCGTCCCGGCTGGGTACGACGTACCGGATGGCCAGCCGCCTGTTGTCGCTGATCGCCGTCCTGAGCTCGGCAAGAAGGCGGGGCGGTGCGCCGCCGGGAAGCAGCTCCGCAGCGAGCGAGTTTCCGGCGGTTCCGGCGGTTCCCGCGGCTTCGGTCAGCTTGGCGTGGGCGCTGGCGACGGCGTCTGTGGGTGCAGCACCGGGCAGGGCAGCAAGGGTGTCCAGGCCAACTACGAGGGCAGCGGCCTCTTCCATGCTCAGGCGCACCGGCTGCGACAGGTTCTCGGCATTGTCGATGTAGATGTCGCCGGTCTCGAAGTTCACGTCCATCAGCCCGTTGGGGTAGTACCTGGGACCGCTGACGAAAAGCAGGTTGAGGTCCGAGGCCAGCTGTTCCTGGCTGACGCCGAACTTCGCCGCGGTTTCAGCCATGTCGGCGCCCTGGTTGGCCAGGATATAGGGCACCAGATCCAGCAGCCTGCTCAGCCGGTCCTGGGCTCCGGGCGTCTTCGGAGCCTGTCCCCGGGGGGCGGAGGGTGCCTTGAACTCCGGCACGGGGGCTTCCTGCGCCACGGATGCGCGGGTCAGTGCTTCGGCTACGGCCGTCCGAAGGGCTGGTGGATGGACGGCTTCCGCGCTTTCGCCAAGCGCTGCGACGTCGGAGGCAAGGGTCTCAAGGTCGGTCACTGTGAACCAGAGGCGGTCACGGCCGGCCCGCGGCTCAGGCAGTTCCACGCTTTCCTGCGGTTCCGCGGCGCGCAGCCGCAGTTCCGCTCCGGCGCCGGAGCGTACGTCCACGGCAGCGGACTGGGGACTGAACACGGTGTCCAGTGAAGCCAGGGACGCGTGGATGTCGAAGCCGGCAGGAACGCTGTAGCCCTCTCCGTTTTTCTGCTTCACAGCCTTTACGGCACTGGTCATCCGTGAGAGCCGGAACCACCGCTCGGCGTTGCGGTCCGTGTCCCAGCCGACCAGGTACCAGTGGCCGTAACGGGAGCCCATCCCCCAGGGCTGCACCTTCCGGGTTGATTCCTGTCCGTTGGAGGTCCGGTAGCCGAAGGAGATGGCGGTGCGGTCCGTGACAGCACGGAAGACGGGTGTGAAGTTCGGGTCCTCGGTGCGGATGGCCGGCTGCACCGGGCTTGAGGCGGCGTCTTCGGCCAGCACACCCCGGGCCCTCAGTTTGCGCAGGGCACGGGCAGCTGCCGATCCGAGGGCAGCCTGTTCCCACATTTGGGCGGCCAGCGCCAGGACTGCCGATTCGGCGGGAGAAAAGGACACTTCGGGGAGCCGGTACTCCTCGCTCCGGATCCGGTAGCGCTGCGCGGCGTTGTCCTGCTCGTAGAGCGGATCATCGCTGTACGACTCCACAGGAATGCCCTGCTCGCGCAGGAAGGCCTTGTCCCGGTCAAAGAGCTTCTCCCTTGCCTGCGGCGTAGCGGCCTCGGAATAGAGCTCGATTTCTTCGAAGAGTTCCTGCTTGGTGAAGCCCCGCCGGCTGGAGAGCAGGGCTATGACCAGGTTGAGCAGGCGCTCGGTGCGGGTTTCAGCTGATTTCGGGGACACAGGGATAATCTACCGCCGCGGGCCCCGGATACGCGCAAAGGACGGCCGGGCGGTCTTGGAATGACGCGCCCGGCCGTCCTTTGCGGAACAGCTTCGCTCTGGCCCTAGCGGACTCCGAGGAGGTCCACGACGAAGATCAGGGATTCACCCGGGGCGATCGCCGATCCTGCACCGCGGTCACCGTAAGCCAGGTGTGCCGGGATTTCGAGGCGGCGGCGTCCGCCGACCTTCATGCCCAGCAGGCCCTGGTCCCAGCCCTGGATGACCTGGCCGATGCCAACCTTGAAATCCAGCGGAGCGCCGCGGTTCCACGATGCGTCGAACTCTTCGCCGGTGGAGAAGGCCACCCCGACGTAGTGGGTGGAGACGGTGTCCCCTGCTTTGGCCTCTGCGCCGTCGCCGACGATGATGTCCTCGATGACGAGGTCAGTGGGGGCGTCGTGTGCCGGGAAATCGATTTCCGGCTTCTGGCGGTCGTATTCGCGCTTTCCGAATGACATGGAACTCCTTCGTTATGGGACTGCCAGCAATCTTATCCGGATTGTCCGGTTACTTGGTCTCCAGGATGTCGACGACGAAGACCAGGGTCTCGTTCTGGAGTTCGTTGCCCTCGTTGGCGCCGTAGGCGGTGGCAGGAGGTGCGACGATCAGGATCTGTGAGCCCACCGTCTTGCCGGCCAGGCCGTCGGTCCAGGCCGAGATGACCTGGTTCAAGCCGAAGGACGTGGGTGCGCCGCGCTCCCAGCTGGAGTCGAAGACCGAGCCGTCGGACCATTTCACGCCGTGGTACTGCACAGTCACGGTGTCGTCGGCTTCGACAACGGGGCCGTCGCCCTTCTTCAGTTCCTGGGCAATGAGTTCGGTGGGAGCGTCGCCCTCGGGAATGGTGATGGACGGCTTGCCGTCGTCGTCGAGGGTAACGGTGGGCTGGCCCTCAACCGGGTCAACGTCGGAGCCCCAGGCGCGGGTGGGAACGTCCCGTGCGTCGGTGAGGGTGAACACGATGAACTGCGTGGCTGTGCCGGCCTGTTCGTTGCCGGGCACGTAGTAGGCGAAGTCGGAACCGACAGGGGCGCCAACAAGGGCGTCGTACATCTGTTCGTTGCCCTGCTTAAGGCTGTCATCCACGGCAATGTCTTCGGCAGCCTCGGCCGTGTACGTCTCCTGGCCTGCTTCACCGCTTTCGGGGTCAAGGACCACCAGCCGGACGGAAGCAGTCTGGCCTTCAGCCAGCTCCTCGCCGTCGCCGTCGTTGACCCGAACCAGCGTCGGTTCTTCGGCCGTCAGCGGGGTATCAAATTCCACAGTCGGGACAGCACCGTCACCGTTGGAACTGACCTTTACGGAGGAGAGCGGTTCGCTGCTGCCGCTTCCGGAGCATGCGGTGAGCATGAGCAGGGCGGGCAGGAGCAGAGCTAGTACTTTTCGCACAGTACTTCTTTCAGTGGCGGACAATGAGTCTCTGCCGGCAGCGGACAGTGCGGGGCATACCCGCACCCGGACCGGGCAGCAAGACCAACCCTAACGCCTTCACCTGAGAGGTTCCTAGAGCGTGGACAGCAGCGCCTCTACCCTCTCGTCCACGGCAGCGAACGGATCCTTGCACAGGACCGTCTGCTGGGCCCGATCGTTGAGCTTCAGATGCACCCAGTCCACAGTGAAGTCGCGGTTGGCTGCCTTAGCCCGGCGGACGAAGTCACCGCGGAGCTTTGCCCGGGTGCTCTGCGGCGGAACATCTACCGCCTCCTTTACGGCGCTGTCGTCCACCACGCGCGCCGTTTCGCCCCGCGACTGCAGCAGATAGAAGAGGCCGCGCTTCCGCGAAATGTCGTGGTAGGTGAGGTCTATCTGGGCCAGCCGGGGCGATCCCATGTCCAACCCGGCGCGTGCGGCATAGCGGTCCACCAGTTTCTTCTTGATGGCCCAGTCAATCTCCGTGTCAATGCCTGACGTATCCCCGGTCTCGACTGCATCCAGTGCGCGTCCCCAAAGATCCAGGATCCGGGGGACGTACCGGTTGTGCGGGCCGTTGTCCTGCACAAAGTCAGTGACCCGGTCCAGGTAGATGCGCTGTACCTCGAGGGCTGTCATGGTTGATCCGTTGGCGAGCTTCAGGGGCGCCGATCCGGTGAGGTCGTGCGAGATTTCCCGGATGCTGCGGATTGGGTTCTCCAGCCGCAGGTCCCGCATGATTACGCCGGCTTCAATCATGCGCAGCATAAGGTCCACCGAGCCGACTTTCAGCATGGAAGTCGTTTCGGACATGTTGGAGTCGCCGGCGATCACGTGCAGCCGGCGGTAGTGCTCAGCATCGGCATGGGGCTCGTCGCGGGTGTTAATAATGGGGCGTGAACGCGTGGTGGCGGAAGAAACGCCTTCCCAGATGTGGTCAGCCCGCTGGGAGAAGGCGTACAGCGAACCGGACTGGGTCCGCAGCACCTTTCCCGCACCCACAAGCAGCTGGCGTGTCACGAGGAACGGGATGAGGATGTCCGCAAGGCGGGAGAACTCAAGCCGCCGGGGTATCAGGTAATTCTCGTGGCTGCCGTAGGAGTTCCCGGCGGAGTCCGTGTTGTTCTTGAAGAGGTAGACGCTTCCGTTGAACCCTTCCGCTGCGAGGCGTTCCTCGGCTTCGTCCACGAGGTCGTCAAGGATAAGCTCGCCTGCGCGGTCATGGGCGATCAGCTGTGCTACGTCGTCACATTCTGCGGTTGCGTACTCGGGATGCGAACCAACGTCCAAATACAGCCTGGATCCGTTGGTGAGGAAGACATTCGAGGAACGCCCCCAGCTCACGACCTTGCGGAAGAGGTAGCGTGCAACCTCTTCCGGTGAGAGCGGCCGGGAATCCGGTCCCGAATAGGCAATACCGAATTCGGTTTCAACGCCGAAGATCCTGCGCTCCATCAGTCTCCTTCCGCGCTGGACAGCAATCGGTCCAGCTCAACGGTTCCTATCCTGCGGAAAGCCCTGACGGTTCCACGGGTAGAGAGCGGGTCCCGGTCCAGGACTGCAACTTCCAGCAGCCCCGCTCCGAGCAGTTCGGTTCCCGGCGCCGGTTCCGTGTCCGGTGCCGGCGCCGATTCGGGTGCCTGCCGGGTGGCGGACAGGGCCCTTACCGCAATCTGGATAGCTTCGCTGAAGGGCGTGTCCGGAGACCAGGTGCGGGCCAGGGAGTCGTTGACGATCTCGGCCTGGCCGCCCATCACCACGTAGTTGCTTTCGTCTGCGATCGATCCGTCGTAGGTCAGGCGGTAGAGATGATCGGAGTAGGGTTCCCTGCCCACCTCGGCGACGGCGAGTTCGACTTCGAAGGGTTTGCCCTCGGCGGTGAAGACCGAACCGAGGCTCTGCGCGTAGACACTTGCCAGGCCGCGCGCGGAAACGTCTTCGCGGGCGTAGGAGTAGCCGCGTACGTCGGCATACCGCACCCCGGCCTGCCGCAGGCTCTCGAACTCGTTGTACTTGCCGACGGCGGCGAACCCGATCCGGTCGTAGATCTCACCGAGCTTGTGGAGTGACGGAGACGGGTTCTCAGCCACGAACGCGATGCCGTCGCGGCAGGTCAGGACCACCACAGACCTGCCCCGTGCGATCCCCTTCCGGGCAAAGTCTGCCCGGTCCTTCATCAGCTGTTCGGGTGAAACGTAGAACTGCTGCGTCATTTGCTACGCCTCCCGTCCGGCTATGGAGCGGCGTGTAACCAGCTCTTCGGCGAGCTGGTGAAGTTCACGTTCCGGGATTTCGCGTATTCCTGCCGAGTTCACCACGTAGACCACCGGCCAGAGCTGCCGGACCATGTCCGGACCACCGGTAGCTGAATCGTCGTCCGCTGCGTCGTAAAGTGACTCAACGGCAATCCGCACTGCTTCGTCCTGGTCGAGGCCGGGCCGCCAAAGCTTTTTCAGCGCCCCCCGGGCGAAGACGGAACCGGAGCCCACACTGTGGTGCTCATACTCTTCGTACCGCCCGCCCGTGACGTCGTAGGAGAACATCCGTCCGGTGTGCCGTTCGGTGTCGTATCCGGCAAACAACGGGATCACTGCCAGCCCCTGCAGGGCCAGCGGCAGGTTTTGCCGGACCATGGCCGCGAGCCGGTTGGACTTGCCGTCCAGGCTCATCGGTGTGCCTTCGATTTTCTCGTAGTGCTCCAGCTCCACCTGGAAGAGCCGGATCATGTCCAGCGCCAGGCCTGCGGTGCCGGCGATGCCGAGCACAGAGTAGGTGTCCGCCGGGAAAACCTTGCGGATGTGGCGGCTGGCAATCATGTTGCCCATCGTGGCCCGCCTGTCCCCCGCCATGAGGACGCCGCCGGCATAGGTGAGGGAGACGATCGTGGTGGCCTGCGGCGCCGCCGCGGAAGCCGATCCTGCTGGGGCTGTTCCGAGCCTGCGGGCCGAAGGCAGCAGCTCCGGATGGTGGCGGCTGAGGTGTTCACTGAATGATGAGCCCGCTGCCGCGGCCATCGTGTGCGCAGGATCCGTTGGCGTCATCCGCTACTGCCCGCCCTTCTGGATGAACCCGCGGACGAACTCTTCGGCGTTGTTCTCAAGCACGCCGTCGATCTCATCCAGGAGATCGTCAACACCTTCGGTCTGGGCGGAAGACTGCTCCGCGGGTTCTCCCGCGGGAGTTGGAACTTCTTCGGTTTCTTCGACTTCCTGCGGACGTGATCCGGTTTTCCTGCGGTCCTGGGTTGCCATGATGCGTGCCCTTTCTTGCTGGCGAATGTGACCTACGTCCTATGGTGCCACGGTCGGCTCCGGACCGGTCAGGAGTCGGGTGACAAAGTCCTCCGCGTCCGCGGAAACGTCGAACAGCTCTCCCGTCAGTTCCCTGGTTCCCCTGAGCGGTTCCCGGGTGGGAATGCGCTGCAGCCGGCGCCGGGAAGGCAGTTCGAAGATGATGGAGTCCCAGCTTGCACCGATCACTTCTGCGGGGAAACGGGTGATGCACCGGCCACGGAAGTACGCACGGGTGTCTTCGGGCGGATGCGTTACTGCCGCGGCGATCTGTTCGTCCGTAAAGAGCCGTTCCATCTGGCCGCGCGCCGCCAGCCGGTAGTAGAGACCCTTCTCCGGACGCATGTCCGAGTACTGGAGGTCTATCAGGTTAAGCCGCGCATCGTTCCAGTCGAGCCCGTCGCGGTCGCGGTATGCCTGCAGCAGCCGGAGCTTCGCGACCCAGTCCACCTGTGCCGAGGCTGCCATCGGGTCACGCTTGAGGGTGCCCACCACGGAACTCCACCTGCTCAGCACGTCTTCCGTGGCGGCGTCGGCTCCGCCTTCGCGCCGGGCGTGGGCTGCGGCGGCTTCGAGATAGATTTCCTGCAGGTCCAGCCCCGTAAGATGCCGGCCGTCCTTCAGCTCCACCAGGGTGGTGAGCGAAGGATCGTGGCTGATCGCCTGCAGCGCGCCTACAGGATCCCGGAGCTCGATCTGGGGAGCCGTGCCGTCCTCAATCATGGACAGGACTGCCGACGTCGTTCCCACCTTCAGCAGCGCAGAGACCTCGCTGAGGTTGGCGTCCCCAATGATCACGTGCAGGCGCCGGTACTTCTCGGCGACAGCATGCGGCTCGTCGCGGGTGTTGATGATCGGGCGCCGGATGGTGGTTTCGAGGCCGACCTCGGTTTCGAAGAAATCAGCCCGCTGGCTGAGCTGGTAGCCCCTGCGCTGGTTGCTCGTCCCGATGCCGACCCGGCCGGACCCGCAGATCACCTGGCGGGAGACAAAGAACGGGAGCAGTCCGGCAACCAGCCGGGTAAAGGGCACACTGCGGGGAACAAGGTAGTTCTCATGCGCACCGTAGGAAACGCCCTTGTTGTCCGTGTTGTTCTTGTACAGGTGGACCGGCGCAAACCCAGGGGTCGCGGCGATGTGCCGCATGGCGGTGAGCACCACGGCGTCGCCGGCTTTGTCCCACAGCACGGCGTCCTGCGGGTTGGTGGTCTCCGGCGAGGAATACTCCGGATGTGCATGGTCAACGTACAGACGGGCACCGTTTCCAAGCACCATGTTCATCAGCACGGAGTTGTCTTCAGCCTCCCCGTACAGGGCCGAGGGACCGCCGCCTTCCATGGCGATCTGCTCGGCATCCAGCACCGGCGGGGCGTCCGTCAGCTGGGTGGGGTCTGCCGCCGTGCGGGGCACCGTGTACCCGCGGGCATCATTCAGCGGTGCCTCGTCCGTGTAGTCCCAGCGCGTGCCGGACAGGTTGCCGTGTCCTGCCCGGACACTGGCCGCGTAGGCATTGACCACCTGGCTGGACAGCACGGTGGCATTCGCGTTTGGCAGTGCCGGCGCCAGGACCCCGTACTCGGTCTCTGTGCCCATTACCCTCCGGACCGTCACAGATACTGCCCCGGGTTGGCCGTCGTCTCGATGGTCCGGCCCGGCTCCTGCCCGGCCTTGCCCTGGATGATGGTGCGGATGTACGTGATGCGTTCACCCTTCTTTCCGGAGATCCGTGCCCAGTCGTCCGGATTGGTGGTGTTGGGCATGTCCTCATGCTCGCGGAACTCGTCGACGACGGCGCGCATCAGGTGTTCGATGCGCAGGCCGCGCTGATGGAGCGTCAGGAAGTCCTTGATGGCGTACTTCTTGGCCCGGTCCACCACGTTCTGAATGACTGCACCGGAGTTGAAGTCCTTGAAGTAGAGCATCTCCGTGTCGCCGTTGGCGTAGGTGACCTCGAGGTACTCGTTGGACTTGTCCTCCGCGTACATCTTCTCCACCGTCCGGCGGATCATCTCCTTGACCGTCGCCACCGGGTCGTAGCCGTGCTCCGCGAGGTCGTCGCGGTGCAGCGGCAGGTCCGGTGTGAGGTACTTGGCGAAGATTTCACCTGCGCCTTCGGCGTCGGGCCGCATGATCTTGATCTTCACGTCCAGGCGCCCGGGGCGCAGGATGGCCGGATCGATCATGTCTTCACGGTTCGAGGCGCCGATGACAATGACGTTTTCGAGTTTCTCCACGCCGTCGATCTCACTGAGCAGCTGCGGAACGATGGTGGTTTCGACGTCGGAGGAAACCCCGGTGCCGCGGGTGCGGAAGAGTGAATCCATCTCGTCGAAGAAGACCACCACAGGGCTTCCGTCTGAGGCCTTCTCACGTGCCCGGGAGAAGATCAGGCGGATGTGCCGTTCCGTTTCGCCGACGTACTTGTCCAGCAGTTCCGGTCCCTTGATGTTCAGGAAGTAACTCCGGGTGCCCAGTGTGCCGGTCTGTTCCATGACCCGCGCGGCAAGTGAGTGGGCCACTGCCTTGGCGATCAGGGTCTTGCCGCAGCCGGGAGGGCCGTAAAGCAGGATGCCCTTGGGCGCTTTGAGCCCGTGTTCCCGGTACAGGTCCGGATGCATGAACGGAAGCTCGACGGCGTCCCGTATCTGCTCGATCTGCGGGCCCAGCCCGCCAATGTCCGAGTAGGAAATGTCCGGGACTTCCTCCAGGACAAGGTTCTCCACTTCGCTGCGGGGGATCTTCTCCAGTGCGTAGCCGATCCGCGTGTCCACCGTCAGGGCGTCCCCCACCCGGATCTTTTCCTTCACCAGCGGACCGTTTAGCCGAACGACGCGCTCGTCGTCGGCCCGGCCCACCACCAGTGCACGATCGCCTTCCAGCAGTTCCTGGACTGTGAAGAGCTCTCCCGCTTTTTCAAACCCGAGCCCCGCCACCACTGTGAGGGATTCGTTCAGCAGCACTTCCTGGCCCGGGACAATCTGGCCCAGGTCCAGCAGCGGGCTTACAGCCACCCGCAGCTTCCTCCCGGACTGGATAATGTCCACGCTTTCCTGCACGGTGGCCGTGGTGGTGATGCCGGGTTCCGGTTCCGTGCGCGAGTTCACCGAAAGGACGGTGCCGAAGCTGAACGGCGTCGCCCCTTCCTTCTCCAACGCGTCCTTTAGCCGGACGATCTCCGCCCGGGCTGTCTCCAGCATGGTTACAAGACGTGCGTTGTTGTGGGTCAGGGACGCCAGCTGGCGGTCCAGATTCCGCAGCTTGTCCCGCAGGACATTCAGCTGCCGGGACTCCGCACTGGCCATGCCGTAGCCGCTTTCCAGACCGCCGCCGTCCATCCCTGCACCGTTGGTGTTTTCCGCATCAACCATTGTCCGACCGCCTTCATTGCTCAGGTCCCTTCGTTTGACGATAACGCAGTGACGCACGCAATACACGGGCCGGGAGGTCTTGCGTTTCCCAGCTTCCCGGATAAGGTCCCGGCTAGTCCTCCGGGTTCGTTCCGTCGCCGTGTTCCTCCTGGAAACGCTCGGCTTTGGCAAGGGCGCCGCGCTGGATTGTGGAACTGGCATCCTTGGCCGCGCGCCGCAGTTTCTTATCAGAAACTTCGCGTTCCCCTACGGCAGCCGGCGTCCAGGCGTTCAGGTCCTCCTGGCTGAAGTCCGTCTTTGAAGCACGCCGCTTGGCCACGAGTCCGGTGGCCCCTTCTGCCAGGCGCCGTGCGGAAAGCAGGAATCCGGTGTGGGCGACCATACGGTGGTCCGGCCGGACGGCGAGGCCTTCCAGGTGCCACCCACGGACCATTGATTCCCATCCTTCGGGCTCCGTGAAGCGGCCGTCTGCCCGGATTGCCTCAGCCGTACGGGAAAGCTGGGTCACGGTGGCGACATAGGAGATCCAGACACCGCCGGGAGCCAGGACGGTCGCCACGGCATCGGTGCACTCCCAGGGCGCCAGCATGTCCAGGACCACGCGGTCCACGCTGCCGGGCTCCTGGTTCTGCACAACCTGGTCCTGGAAGTCACCGAGGGTGATGTTCCAGGCGGGGTGCGGGCCGCCGAAGAAGGTCTCTACGTTGCCGCGGGCTATGTCCGCGAACTCCTCGCGGCGCTCATAGGAGTGAAGCGATCCGGTGTCCCCCACGGCACGAAGCAGGGAGATGCTCAGGGCGCCGGAGCCGACTCCTGCTTCCACCACGCGGGCACCCGGGAAGATATCGGCCATGGTGACAATCTGGCCTGCGTCCTTCGGATAGACCACGGCGGCACCGCGGGGCATCGAGAGAACGAAGTCCGAGAGCAGCGGACGCAGCACCTGGTACTGGTGGCCGGTGGTGTTGGTGACGATGGTGCCTTCGGGTACGCCGATCACGGCTTCGTGCGGGAGGTAGCCGCGGTGGGTGTGGAATGCCCCGCCCTCCGTCAGGGTGATGGTGTTTCGGCGTCCCTTTTCGTCGGTGAGCTGGACGCGTTCGCCGGGCCGCAGGGGTCCGCGGCGCATGTCGGCGCCGTGGGCGGTGGGTGAATCGGGGGTACCCGGATTGTTCATGGGGGCTGTCCTTCGTGTCAGGCGGGGTCGGGGTCTGGCCGGCAGGAGCAGCGCGCTTCCACCGGCGGGGTCAGGAGCGGCGGCCCTGCGGCCGGCGTCCGGTTATGGCGGCGACGACGGTCTCCTGCCGCAGCAGGCCCACCACCGTGCCCTCACGGTCAATGACGGCGTACTCACTGCCGTCGAGCTTGGAAAGGTAGGCGATCAGTTCCTGCCCGTTGGCCACATTGGGGATGTATGCCCCGGGCGCAAGTGCACGCGCCACGGCAGCGGCCGGGGTTGAGTCAGCCAAGTGGTCCGGTACTGCGAAAAGCGCTCCCCTGTCCACGACGGCCTCCGGGTGTCCGGTTGGCGCGGTGAGCACCAGTGCGGTCCGCGGCCCGGCTGCAGCGGCCAGCCTCCGCAGTTCTGAAACGGCGGTCCAGGAAGGCACCTGGGTGGCCGGCTCCATGAGCGCGGCGGCTGAGACGGCGGGAAGCCGCAGCCGCATCCTGGCGTTGGTGATGGCTGCTCCGGCACCCATCCAGAGGAAGCCGGAAACCAGGGCGGTTATGAGCAGGAGGCTGAAGTCCGGGGTCCTCCCCTGCAGGAAGGGAGGCACCACTATTGCGGCTGCCAGAGCTGCGGCGATGATCCGCCCGGCCCAGCCGGCCGCCAGGGTGCCTTTGTCCTGGCTGCCGGTCGCCTTCCAGACGATCGTCTCCACGATTCTGCCCCCGTCCAGTGGCAGTCCCGGAAGGACGTTGAAGACGGCAACAAGCAGGTTCGCCCAGACGAAGATGTCCGCCAGCAGCCGAGGCACGGTTCCCGGCTCCAGGAAGAGCAGCAGTCCAAGGCCGATCAGTGCCAGGAGGAAGTTCGCTGCCGGTCCGGCAAGAGCAACCACCAGCGACCTGCCCGGTGTTGCGCGGACGTCGCCGAACTGGGTGTGGCCGCCCCAGAGAGTCAGCACAATTTTTGGCGTCGGCCAGTTCCAGGCCTTTGCTGTCAGGGCATGGGCAAGCTCGTGGACCAGGACGGAGAGCAGCAGCAGGAGGGCATAGCCCAGAGCGACGCCGTAGGCGGCAGCGGTGCCGAGGCCCGGAATCGCGGCGGCAACACGGGGCCCAAACAGGAAGATAATGGCGACCGCGATGATGAACCAGGACCATGCCAGGGTTACCGGCACCCCGCCGATCCGTCCCAGGGGAATGCCTTCGCTGCGCTGCGTCCGGGTAGGTTCCTGAGTCATGGGCGGGCCCCCGCCTGCGCGGAGACGATGTTTTCCAGGTCCTGGACCGAGCGTCCGGCGAGTGTCTTCCACTCAAGTCTCTGCGGATCAGGGGGCAGGGGAACGAAGTGGGGGATGGAGACCGTGGGCAGGCCCGCTGCGTGGGCCGATGTGTAGCCCGGATAAGAGTCTTCCAGGGCTGCGCACCGTGCCTTCGACAGTCCCGGGACGGTGGCTGCGAGCTCGTTGAAGGCGAGGAGATAAGGCTCGGGATGCGGCTTTCCGTGCTTGACCATTTCACCGGTGACCAGCAGCCGGAATGTTCCGGCAGGAAGCTGTTCAGCTACAAGGCGGGCAAGCGGGCCGGTGGACATGGTGACCATTGCGCAGGGAACCCCCTTTGCGGAGAGCTCCTCCAACAGCTCGCGTGCCCCCGGACGCCATGGGACCTCTTGGCGGACGCGCCGGGCGATCCGATCGGTCAGCGCGGTGATCACGCCTTCGGCCGGCAGGTCCACCCCGGCCTGCTGGAGGCGGCGGGCCGTGTAGGTCAGAGCCTGGCCTACGAGCTCCTCCGCGTCTTCGTCGGTCCAGGTCCCGCCATGCTCGCGGACCAGCTCCTTTTCCGCCTCAATCCAATACGGCTCGGTATCTACGATCGTTCCGTCCAGGTCCCAGAACACAGCCTGCAGCGCAGGCACAGGTCCGGGGACTGAAGTTCCAGGCAGGGGCATAAGGCAAGTCTACGTGGCACAGCCGGAGGTTCATTGCGCGGGCCCCGTGCTTGTGCGGCGTGCGGGACTGACAGTGTGCAGCCGGAGGCATAAGGTGAAATCGTGAGTAATACCGATAAAAGCCCGGCAGCGGGCCTCCAGGATTTCTTTGCCGGCGGCACCGGCGAACGGGTCACCGTGATGGTTGCAGCCTTCGAAGGCTGGAACGACGCCGGCGAGGCAGCGAGCGACGCCCTGAACTTCCTGTCACTGTACTGGGACAGCGAGAAGATTGCCGGAATCGATGCCGACGAATACTACGACTTCCAGTTCACCCGTCCTGCCATTGAACGCACTTCATCGGGCAAGCGGCGGATCAAGTGGCCCACCACGCGGATCTCGCGGGCCGAAGTGCCTGGATCGAACCTTGACCTGATTCTTGTCACCGGTGTTGAGCCCTCGTACAAATGGCGGGCCTACACCGCAGAACTTATCGGTTTGGCCAAGGAACTGGACGTAGACTGCCTGGTCCTTGCCGGTGCACTGCTGGCCGATGTGCCGCACACCCGTCCCATCCCGGTCACGGCGACCTGTGAAGAGGAAGACCTTCGGTCCCATCTTGATCTTGAGCCCTCGGAATATGAGGGTCCTATTGGGATCGTCGGTGTCCTGGCCGAGGTGGCCGCACTCGCGGACATCCCAACACTCTCACTTTGGGCAGCTGTGCCGCATTACGTGGGGCAGCCGCCCTCCCCCAAGGCCCAGCTGGCCCTGCTGCACCGCATCGAAGAACTCCTGCAGGTGCCCATCGACACGTCCGTGCTGACAGAAGAGGCTGAAGCCTGGGAACGCGGCGTCGACGACCTGGCTACGGAAGACCCGGAGATTGCCGCTTACGTCCGCCAGCTGGAAGAGGCCAAGGACACAGCGGAACTGCCGGAAGCATCCGGTGAATCGATTGCCCGGGAGTTCGAGCGGTACCTCAAGCGGCGGCGCCGGGACTGAGCCCGGCACCGGCCGTCAGGTCTAGCGGAGGGTAATCCCCAGCAGGGCGTCAAAGGACGCAGCTGCCAGCTGTGCGCCCCGGGGTTCCGGCGTCAGGCCGGCGCCCTGGAGGCTGGCTGCCCACTCATCAGCGGCAGCAAGGGCCGCCGGGGCGTTCAGGTCGTCTGCAAGGGACATGCGGAACTGCTGCAGCAGGCGCTCCGCGGAAGCTGCGTTGGTGAGGTCCAGCGCCTGGCGGTAGCGGCTCAGCCGCTCTTCGGCACGTGCCAGGTCCGCTCCAGTCCAGAACCAGTCGGAGCGGTAGTGGTGTCCGGCCAGTGTGGTGCGGATTGCGGCCGGCTCCACGCCTTCGGCACGGAGCTTGGAGACAAGCACCAGGTTGCCGAGTGACTTGCTCATCTTTTCGCCGTCGAGACCCACCATTCCTGCATGGGCGTAGACCTGTGCGAGGGGTTCTCCCGAGCAGGCGTAGGCGTGGCCCGCACTCATCTCGTGGTGAGGGAAGACCAGATCGGATCCACCGGCCTGCACCGTGAAGTTTGCCGGCAGGAAACGGCGGGCAATGACCGAACACTCAATGTGCCATCCAGGGCGGCCGTCGCCGAGGGATCCTCCGGGCCACTGCGGTTCGCCGGTCCTGGCCACGCGCCAGAGCAGGGCGTCCAGCGGATTGCGCTTTCCCGGGCGGTCCGGGTCTCCCCCGCGCTCGGCGAAGACCGGGAGCATCTGTTCCGGTGTGAGGTTCGAAACCTGGCCGAGCCGCCACGCATCCGGGGCTTCCTTCTCGAGTGCCTGGGCCGCGTCGACCGAGAAGTACACGTCGCCGTCGGGCTCTGAACCGTTTCCGGGGACGCGGTAGGCGATTCCGCGTTCCAGCAGGTCCTCGACCACCGGAACGATCCATTCGATTGATTCAACGGCGCCGACGTAGCTGCGCGGTGCCAGGACGTTCAGTGCTTCCATGTCTTCACGGAAAAGCTGCGTCTGTTCCTTGGCCAGGACGGTCCAGTCCACGCCGGTCGCTTCGGCCCGCTCCAGGAGCGGATCGTCGATGTCGGTGACGTTCTGGACGTAGTTGACTGTGTGGCCGGCGTCCCGCCATTGCCGGTTCAGGAGGTCGAAGGCCACGTAGGTGGACGCATGCCCCATGTGGGTGGCGTCATACGGCGTGATTCCACAGACATACAGTCCGGCCTCCGGTCCGGGGCGGACGGGCACCGGGCGGCGCCGGGCCGTGTCAAAGAGGACAAGTTCAGGGGAATGTCCGGGCAGTTCAGGAAGGGGGCGGGATTTCCAGGCGATCACGTAATCACTCTACTTACTTGGCAGGCGGGGTTCATTTTCGGGGCGGCAGGACCGGGCGGTCTACGGCTGCAGCACGCCGAAGGCCAGCGCAATGTAGATCGCCACGCCAAGGCCGATGCGGTACCAGACAAAGAGCTGGTAGCTCCGGGTGGAGACGTAGCGCAGGAACCAGCCGATGATGACGAAGCCCACAACAAAAGCCACCACGGTCGCCAGGGCAGTCTCCGCTCCCCCGTAGGGTCCGGTATCGCCCCAGGACTTCGCGAGCTGATAGAGGCCGCTGCCGAAGACGGCCGGAATCGCGAGCAGGAAGGCATACCGGGCGGCGGCCTCACGGGTGTAGCCCATGAGCAGGCCGGCCGTAATGGTGCCGCCGGAGCGGGAAACTCCGGGGATGAGGGCCAGCGCCTGGGCGAACCCGTAGAGAATGCCGTGTTTGTAGGTGAGCTGGTCCAGCGTGCGCTGCTGTTTTCCGACCGCGTCCGCGACCGCCAGGATCACACCGAAGACAATCAGCATTGTGGCGACAATCCACAGGCTGCGGAACGTGGACTCGATCTGGTCCTGGAACAGCAGGCCCAGTATCACGATCGGCAGGGTGCCCACGATGATGAGCCAGCCCATCCGGGCATCAGGATCTGAACGGGAAACCCGTCCGGACAAGGAGCCGAACCAGGCCTTGACGATCCGGACAATGTCCTTCCAGAAGTACACCGCGACGGCGGTTTCAGTGCCCAGCTGGGTAATGGCGGTAAATGCCGCCCCCGGATCCTGGGCGCCGGGCAGGAGTTCCCCGGCGATGCGCAGGTGGGCGCTGGAAGAGATGGGCAGGAACTCGGTCAGGCCTTGAAGGAAACCGAGGAAGATCGCTTCGAACCAATTCACCCTACGACTCTAGGGCACCCGAACCTGCCACTGAGGCAGGCGTGGCCGTGGCTAGCGGTCGCTGCCCGTCTGCCGGTAGGTTTCCCGGCTGTCAGGTGCAGCCGCCGTGCCGGAAGTCATACCATTCTGGTCGGCGCCGAAAGCTGGCCCGCCGTCGAGGCCGCTGCGGCGCAGGAGCTCTTCGTCTTCGTCCAGCAGATCCTCGTCAGCCTCATCATCGTCATAGATCTCGAGCGGCGTCACTTCGCCGTAGGCGTCGTAAAGCACCTCTTCATAGACTTCGAAAGCGTCCGCTATGGCCAGGTAGGCGGCTTCCACGGCCGGGTCTTTCTCCCCGCGGCGGGTGGCGGCAGCCGCGAGGTGCTCTTCGAAGGCAGCAACCAGGGACTGGAGTGCAACGCGCGGATCTATGCTCATGGACTAGACGTTAGCCCCAAAGGAGGCAAAATGGGATGGAAATGCGAGAACAAATTCTGAGACCAGACGTCTCGTTCAAAACCGCTCCCGCCAAGGACTATGAGTATCTGGTCCTCTCCGTAGGACCCCACGAGTCCCTTCCTGATGCCCGCCGGCTAATCACCGACCACGCCGAGTACGGCAAATGGGAGCTGCAGCGGACCCGCATCTACCGCGGCGGAACCCACCGCTACTGGCTGCGCCGCAAGATCATGCGGGTGACCCGGACGGTATAGTCCTTCCGGAACCCGGCCCGGCACCCGCATAGGGACAGGCTTAGGGAACCGGGCCCAGAACTGCCTTGGCCATTGAATCGTGCGCCGAGTCTTCGCTGGAGGGGTGGAACATCCCCGCCAGCACATCGCGGTACAGACGCTCGAGCTCCTGTCCCCTCGAGTAGCCGGATCCGCCGGCCACCTGCATGGCGGTTTCCACGATTCCCCGGGCCGTATCAGTCGTACGGAGCTTGAGGCCGGAGAGCCGGGGGAACCAGAACGCACCGTGGTCCACGCCTGTCTCCAGGTCCCGGGCGACGGCGTCGAGCTGGAGGAGGATCCCGTCCAAACGGATCGCCGCGTCGGCAACCCTGAAGCGGGTGTGCGGGTCGTGGGCAGCGGGCTGTCCCTGCACTGAGCGTTTCCCGGCAGCCTCGCCCGCCAGCGTCAGCGCGCGTTCTGCCAGGCCGGCGTAAACGGCGGACAGCAGCGTCTCGAAAAGGCTGAATATCCCGAATACAAAGGCGTCCGAATGCGGCCCCACCGGTGTGTGACGCACAATCCTCCCCGCGGGTACCACCGCGTTCTCAAGCAGCGTGGTGCAGGACTGGGACGCCCGCATGCCCATGGTGTCCCAGTCATCCAGGGTGGTGATGCCCCCGGTGCCGCGGTCCGCGAAGCCGAACACCAGCTGCGGCTCGTCGGGGTTGGAGGAGTCCTTGCCGAAGATTCCCAGTCGCGTCCAGGCTGGGGAAAGGCTGGTGAATATCTTTCGGCCGGTAAACGCGTACCCGCCGCCGTCCTGAGGGACTGCGTCCGTTTTGGAATCGAAAAGCACGGCACTGTTTCCGGGCTCCGAGACACCAAATGCGAACAGCTCCCCGGCTGCGGCTTCTTCGAGCAGGAACCGCAGCGAGTCGTCTCCCCGCAGTGAGAGCAGGTGGGCCACTCCACACCACACGAGGTGCATGTTCACCGCAAGTGCCGTTGCGGGAGCCGCGGACGCCAGAAGCCGCTGGCAGGCGACGACGCCGGGGATGTCCAGGCCGGACCCTCCCATCTCCGCAGTGGAGAAAAGCGCCAGGTAGCCGGCTTCGCGGAGGTCTTCCAGATCCTCGGTGAAGAAGGCGTTGGCCTGGTCGTATTTCGCTGCCCGGCCGCGGAGCCGCTCAAGCAGGTCGGGGGTGAGGATGTCTTCGGCGGATTTCACGCTCTGTCCTTCCTTAGAGGGGTCTCGCTGGTCCTAGTAGCCGCGCAGCAGGCGGCCGAGGACCCGGGTGCCGAATTTCAGGGAATATACCGGGACACGTTCGTCGACCCCGTGGAACATGCCGGTGAAGTCCAGGTCTTCGGGAAGGCGCAGCGGCGCAAATCCGTACCCGGTGATGCCCAGCCGGCTCAGCGACTTGTTGTCGGTGCCGCCGGAGAGGGTGTAGGGCAGCACGGGTGCGCCGGGGTCCTCTGCCTGCAGTGCCGAGACCATTGAATCCACCAGGCCGCCGGCAAAAGGCACTTCCAGCGAGACATCCTTGTGCTCGTAGGAGACATCAATGCCTTCCCCTGCCAGGGAACGGACGACTTCGAGCAGGTGCTCTTCCTGTCCGGGCAGCGTGCGGGCGTCGATGAACGCCTCCGCTGTGCCGGGAATGACGTTGTGCTTGTAGCCGGCCTGCAGCAGCGTGGGATTGGCGGTGTTCTGCAGGGTCGCCCCCACAAACCGTGCCACGGTCCCCAGCTCGGCCAGCAGCTTTTCCGGATTGTCCGGGTCGAATTCGACCCCGGTGAGTTCCGTCACACCGTCGAGGAAGGCACGCGTCGTGTCAGTGAGTTCGATCGGCCATTCATGGGATCCGATGCGTGCGACGGCCCCGGCGAGCCGGGTGACCGCATTGTCGGTGTTGATCTGGGAGCCGTGGCCTGCCCTGCCGTGGGCTTTTAGCCTTAGCCAGGAAATGCCCTTTTCTGCTGTCTGCAGCAGGTAGGTCCGGCGTCCTCCGATAGTTGCCGAGAATCCTCCGACTTCAGAGATCGCTTCTGTGGCGCCGTCGAACAGCTCCGGACGGTTCTCTACTGCCCAGCCTGCACCGTAGCTTCCGCCCGCTTCCTCATCGGCGAAGAATGCAAAGATGATGTCCCTGCGGGGGCGGGTTCCCGTGCGGGCCATTTCCCGCATCACGGCCAGGATCATGGCGTCCATGTCCTTCATGTCGACTGCGCCGCGCCCCCAGATCAGGCCGTCGAGCTCTTCGCCGCTGAACGGATCAACGCTCCAGTCTTCCTTTTGTGCAGGCACCACATCCAGGTGCCCGTGGACGACCAGTGCAGGCTGGGAGGAATCGCTGCCGCTCATCCGCGTCACCACGGACGTACGTCCCGGCGCGGACTCGAAGACATCTGCTTCCAGGCCTACCTCTTCTATGAGGGCCGCCACATACTCGGCAGCCTTACGCTCACCCGGCCCGGATCCGTCGCCGTAGTTGGAGGTGTCGATGCGGATCAGTTCCTGGCAGATGCGTGTGACTTCGTCTTCGGCACGGATACTCATGCGGCTCTCTCCTTGCTGGGCGGCGTTTAGGCCCCAGCCTAGCGATTACCTGCGCGGACGGCGGCCCTCTGTTCCGCAGCAAGTCCCGTAATACTGGGCCCGGGTTCTGCCGATTCGTTGTTCTCGCAGAAACCGTGTTAGAGTTTTTCCCGTTGCAAACGAAGAAACGGAACAAAAAACCGCTCTTCGGAAGACACCTAAGCGCGGGTGGCGGAATGGCAGACGCGCTAGCTTGAGGTGCTAGTCCTCTTATTGAGGGTGGGGGTTCAAGTCCCCCTCCGCGCACAAATCGATGTCCCAGGATATCGAGGATGCCCCCGGTCTACGGACCGGGGGCATTTTTTGTCTCCAATTGCGTGTGTGCGTCTCGTCACACCGGCTTGAACGCCCGGCTGCTGTGCGCGGGCCTCCCCCTTGGTACCCTCGCCATATGGACGGCAGCGCGCTCCTGAACGTCATTCTGGTGCTGTTCTTCATCCTGCTCGGAGGCGTTTTCGCCGGGGCGGAGATGGCGCTTGTTTCCCTTCGCGAAGGGCAAATTCTCCGGTTGGAGGGGTCGGGAAAGCGCGGTGCGAGAATCGCTGACCTGGCCCGCAACCCCAATCTGTTCCTTTCAGCCATCCAAATCGGGGTTACGCTCTCGGGATTCTTCTCCGCAGCGTATGGTGCTTCGGCCCTGGCACCCGCCGTGTCCCCCGTGCTTCAAAGCTGGGGCCTGGGTGCTGCGGGGGCGCAGACCACGGCGTTCATCGCCATGACGCTTGTAGTGGCTTACCTATCCCTCGTCTTTTCCGAGCTGGTGCCCAAGCGGCTGGCCATGCAGAACGCGGAAGGATTTGTCCGGGCACTGGCGCCGCCGCTGGCAGTGTTCGCCGCGGTCATGCGTCCAGTTATCAAGCTGCTTTCGGTATCGACCAATGGCGTGGTCCGTGCCCTGGGTGGGGATCCGGACCTCAAGAACGTTCCCGTCTCGCAGCAGGAGCTCCTGGAGATGGTGAAAGCCAGTCCAGTGCTGGCCGACGAGAGCCGGAGCATCCTCGCAGACGTCTTTGGGGCGGGGCAGCGGCTGCTGCAGGAAGTTATGCGTCCGCGTCCCCAGGTTGAATTCCTTCCCGCGGACCTGACACTGGCCCAGGCCCGGGAGAGGGTGCATGTCCGCCCGTACTCCCGGTATCCGGTGATCGGCGATTCCCCGGATGACGTCCTGGGATTTGTCCACGTCCGTGACCTTCTGGCGCAGGACCCGGAGGTGGCCGGGGACATGCTGCTGGCAGAAATTGCCCGGCCCATCCTGTTCCTTCCGGGAACGGCGACGGTCGTCCCCTCACTGTCACGGATGCGCCGGGAGAACAGCCACATTGCGGTCGTCGCCGATGAATACGGCGGCACCGACGGAATCGTTACGCTCGAGGACCTTGTGGAAGAGGTAGTGGGCGAGATCTACGACGAGTACGACACGGGTAAGGACCCGGAAGACCAGCACGTTGCACTCGAAGGCGAGCTGGTGGTCGACGGCGGACTGATCCTCCAGGAGTTCGACCGGCTCACCGGGATGCAGCTACCGGAGGGCCAGTACGAGACTGTGGCGGGCTACATTCTCGACCAGCTCGGCCGGATGGCAGAGCCCGGGGACACTGTTCCGGCACCCGGCGGCAGGCTGCGGGTGCTCGACGTCGACCACCACCGGATCCGTACGGTTCGTGTGGTGCCGGACCTGCCGGCTTCCCAGCCTGGTCCGGCAGCCGGCGGCTGATTGCCCCTCCGCCACGCGGAAATCAGCAGGGCGCATTGCAGGTCCACTCCAAACGCGCGCAGAATACCGGGCATGAGCGCACCCGGCGGAGGCGAGGGAACGGCTACCAGCGGCGCGCCGCGGCCCGGAGACGGACCGCAGCTTAAAAGGGTCATGGGGACCAAGCTGCTGCTGCTTTTCATCATCGGAGACATTCTGGGCACAGGGGTCTATGCCCTGACCGGACGAATAGCCGGCGAGATCGGCGGGGCTGCCTGGGCGCCTATCCTGATTGCCTTTGCCGTGGCAACGATCACTGCGCTTTCCTACCTGGAGCTCGTTACCAAGTATCCGCAGGCAGCGGGGGCTGCCCTCTATACGCACAAGGCGTTCGGCATCCACTTCGTCACGTTCCTGGTGACTTTCGCGGTCCTCTGCTCCGGCATCACCTCGGCGTCTACAGCAGCGAAGTTCCTGGCGGAGAACTTCCTGGTGGGCTTCGACCTGGGATGGGGCCAGTTTGGCGTCACTGCAATTGCAGTCGGCTTTATGCTGCTGCTGGCCCTTGTCAATCTGCGCGGTGTAGGCGAGAGCATCAAATTCAACGTGTTCCTGACGGTGGTGGAGCTGACCGGGCTGCTGATCGTCATTGGGATCGGCTTCTGGGCGATGGGCCAGGGCAACGTGGACTTCTCCCGCGTGGTCGTCTTCGAAACGGAAGGCGGAAAGTCGATTTTCCTGGCACTGACCGCGGCGACGTCGCTGGCGTTCTTCTCCATGGTCGGCTTCGAAGACTCGGTCAACATGGCCGAGGAGACGAGGGACCCGGCCCGCATCTTCCCCAAGGTCATGCTCACCGGCCTGGGCATCACGGTGTTCATCTATCTCCTGGTGTCCATCGCCGCCGTGGCCGTGGTGCCGGTAGGGACACTGTCCGAAAGCCAGACTCCGCTGCTGGAAGTGGTACAGACCGGTGCGCCGGACTTCCCCATTGACGTGTTCTACCCGTTCCTCTCCATCTTCGCCGTGGCCAACACAGCGCTGATCAACATGCTGATGGCCAGCCGCCTGCTGTACGGCATGTCCAGGCAGGAGGTCCTGCCGCGGCTGCTGGCACTCGTGCTGCCGGGCCGTCGGACTCCCTGGGCGTCGATCGTCTTCACGACCATCCTGGCGATCGGCCTGATTATCCTGGTCACGAACGCCATGGGACCGGAAACGGTTTCGGCTCTTGGCGGCACCACAGCGCTGCTGCTGCTCTGCGTCTTCACGGTGGTGAACATAGCCTGCCTGGTGCTCCGAAAATCACCGCCGGACCCCGTCGAGGGTGAATCTCCGGGGCAGACCCGCAGGACGTTCCGCTCCCCCGGCATCATGCCGTGGGTGGGAGCGCTCAGCTGCGCCTTCCTGATCGGTCCGTGGGCGCAGGACCCGATCGAGTACCAGATCGCCGGGGTGCTGCTGGCAATCGGCGTGGTGCTGTGGTTCTTCACCTGGCTGTGGAACCGGGCGGTCAAGGCCAAGCGCACGCGTTTTACGGATCCGGAGGAACTCCATGGCTAGCGTCATAGTTGGTTACGTCCCCGCACCTGAGGGAGCAGCAGCACTTTCGCACGCCCGCCGCGAAGCCAAGCTGCAGGAGGACAGGCTGCTGATCGTCAACGTACGCACCACCGGCCGCGGCCTGGGACACGGTCACAGCCACGGGGATGATGCCACTACCGAACTGGAGCTCATCGCCGCGGAGCTCCGGGGCTCGGGGCAGGACTTCGAGATCCTCCACCCGGAGGGCGACTATGACCCTGCAGATGAGATCCTTCGGGCGGCGGAGCACATGGATGGCCGTCTGATCGTCGTTGGGCTCAGGCACCGGACACCGGTCGGGAAACTCCTCCTGGGCAGCACCGCACAGCGTGTGCTGATCGAGGCACCGTGCCCGGTCCTGTGCGTCAAGGCGGGGCAGTAGCCAGGCACCGGACTTCGCGGCCCCGGGTGCGAATGCGGTTATGCCCTGGACCCAAGCTCCGCAGCTATGGCTTCGATGCCGGTCCAGGTTTCCGCGAAGGACGTGGACAGCGGTGACAGGCCGAGGCGGATACCGTTTGGATTACGGTAATCGGGGATGATCCCCTGGTCCCACAATCTCGCTGTGACCTCCCTGAAGGAGGGATGGTCGACGGTGACGTGGCTGCCCCTGCGGGCAGGATCCCGCGGAGAGGCCAGCACAGCGCCAAGCGGGGCCAGGACTTCATCGAAGGCGTCGACTGCGAAGCCCGTCAATAGCTCGGACTTCGCCCGCACCGCGTCCATACCGGCTTCCCCTATGAGTGCCACCATGTCCTGTATGGCCAGCATCCCCATAATCGGCGGTGTGCCGGAGACCACGCGCTGGATGCCGGCTGCCGGAACGTAATCCCGGGCCATGCCGAACGGGTCTCCCGCCCCCAGCCACCCCTGGATGGGCTGGCGGAAGTCCGCCTGGTGCCGGGCGGCCACATAGGCCCACGCAGGTGCGCCGGGTCCGCCGTTCAGGTACTTGTAGCTGCAGCCGGCGGCATAGTCCACGTTCCAGGCATCGAGCTCCGCCGGCACGGAGCCGGCGGAATGGCAAAGGTCCCAGAGCACGCGCCCGCCGGCACGGTGGACCAGGTCCGTGATGGCCGGAACGTCGGCGATGTATCCGGAACGGTAGGCGACATGGCTGAGGACCACCAGCGACGTCCGCGGTCCGATGACCTCCGCAACCGCCTCGGGTGAGACCCCGCCGTCGTAATCCGCTTCTGCCCAGCGCAGGGTAAGGCCGCACTCGGCGGCGATGCCCTCCATGATGTAGCGGTCGGTGGGAAAGTTGTCCCGGTCCAGCACGATTTCAGTGCGGTCGCCGCCTGCCTCGACAGCGGCACGGGCCAGTTTGTAGAGCAGGACGGTGGTTGAGTCCGCAACAACACACTGGCCCGGGGCCGCGCCAAGGACAGTGCGGCCCAGTTCGTCTCCGAGCCTGCGGGGCAGTTCAAGCCAGCTTTCGTCCCATCCACGGATCAGCCGGCCGCCCCACTGGTTTCGAACGAACTCGTTCAGCCGTTCCAGCGTGGCAGCCAGCGGCCGGCCCAGGGAATTACCGTCCAGGTAGGCCGGCACATCCGGATCATCGTGGCCAAGGAAACGCGCGCGCAAACCGGACAGTGGATCAGCGGCGTCCAGTTCAGCGGCACGGTGAGCAAGGCGCGATGTTGTTCTCATGGCCGGAACTTTAGCAGCCGTGCCTAGCCCGCTTCGGACGGGGCACCCACAGGAATCGGACGCGCCCAGCCGTGGAAGTGCCGGCGCCGGCTGCGCTGGTTCCAGCCCTGGAAACTCGTGGTCCCGCGCTCCCCCGGGGCGCCGGCATCCGAGATGCGGACGCTGACGGAGGCAGGCAGGAAGACCGGCGACTCAAAGCCGATGCTCCACTCGAACGGTTCCTGCACGGCAGGACCTGTTTCTGCGATGACGCGCGAGGCCATGTACATGCCGTGGGCGATCGAGCGCTTCAGTCCCAGCGCCCTCGCGGACAGGGCGCTGAGGTGGATGGGGTTGAAGTCGCCGGAAACCCTGGCATAGTTCCGTCCCGCGTCTGCTCCAAGGCGCCACTGGGCGGTGGGAAGCGGGGGAACAAACTCCGTCCGTTCCCCCGTTGACACAGGCCGGTCGAACCTGGGCAGGAACACGCCCTTGGCCAGATAGACCGATCGTCCGGTCCAGACAACCTCGTCCCCGGCACGGACTTCAGCTATGAGGTCCACCTGGGTGCCGGCACGGTGTCCGGACAGGTTCTCTGCCCAGGCCGTTACGGTCAGCGGCTCTGAGTAGTGGATGGGACGGAAATGCTGCACCTCGTTGCGCAGGTGGACCAGTCCCAGCAGCGGCAGTGGGAAATCCTCGCGCGCCATGACGCTCATGGCCACGGGGAACGCGAACGTGTGGACGTAGCCCGAGGGGAGGGTGTCCTGTGCAGAGTGCATTACCAGCCGCTGGAACTCACTCAGCCTGGAAAGGTCCACCCGCGCCCCGTGCACGGTATGCCGTGCCGCGGGGAGCTCCTTGGGGGCCGAGGACGGCGAGATGCGGCTGCGCGCGGCGTTTGAGGCAGCGGTGAGGTAGAGGCGGCCAAGCGCCGGGATGGCTTCGAGTTCCTGGACGCTCATGCCCCCACCATATTCTGCCCGCAGACCCGCAGGACCTGTCCGTTGACGCCTGCTGCGGCGTCAGAGGCGAGGAAGGCAATCGCTTCCGCCACGTCCACGGGTTTCCCGCCCTGCTGCAGGCTGGACAGCCGGCGGGCCACCTGGCGGGTGAGGGCGGGCATCCGCGCCGTCATATCCGTCTCGATAAAGCCCGGGGCGACGGCGTTGATCGAGCCGCCGCGCGGGGCCAGCAGCGGCGCGGTTGCACGGACCATGCCGATGATGCCGGCCTTCGAAGCGGCGTAGTTGGTCTGGCCGCGGTTGCCGGCAATGCCGCTGGTAGAGGCCAGGGAGACGATCCGCCCGTCGGGACTGAACGTTTCCGACTCCAGGAACCGGGAGTTCATCCGCAGCTGAGATGCGACGTTGACGGCAATCACTGAATCCCAGCGGGAGGCATCCATGTTGGCCAGCAGCTTGTCCCGCGTGATTCCGGCGTTGTGGATGACAATGTCCAGCCTGCCGTAGCGTTCGGCGGCGTGGGCCAGGATCCTGTCGGCGGCGTCGTCGCGGGTGATGTCCACCTGCAGGGCGGTGCCGTGGATTTCGTTGGCGACGGCCGCAAGCTGCTCACCTGCGGCAGGAACATCCACCACGATTACATTGGCGCCTTCGCGGTGCAGCACACGGGCAATGGATGCGCCAATGCCGCGGGCTGCGCCGGTGACGACGGCTGTCTTGCCCGCCAGGGAAGCGTTCCAGTCCTGCGGGATCTCACCGGCAGCCGAGCCGACGGTGATGAACTGCCCGCTGACGTAGGCGCTGCGGCCCGACAGCAGGAAGTGCAGGGCGGCGGCAACTGAAGGTGCGGACGCATCGGTGCCGTTGGCGAGCACTATCCCGTTGGCGGTGGACCCGCCGCGGAGTTCGTGGGCGAGGGAGCGGAGGGTGCCGTCCACGCCCTGCCGGGCGGCCGCGGCAGCCGGGTCCTGGGCCTCTGCAGCTGGCCGGGACACGGTCACGATCCGCCCGCCGGCCGCCAGGTCCCGCAGGCTGGCCCCGGCGTCGAGGCTGACGGCTCCGAGGTCCTCGGGTGTTGCCGCCTCATCGAGCACCATCAGGATTGCCCCGAGCTTTTCCCTGGGCGTTGCGTGCCTGCGGACGTCCTGGTCCCACGAGAGGAGCAGCGAGGAGAGCGAATCTGCCGTTTCACCCTTGCCCAGGACCAGAACCGGCCCGGGGATGAGGGGTTTGGAGGGATGGTAGCGCCGCAGTATCGCCGGGCGGGGCAGCCCCAGCTTCTTGGCGATTTCCTTGGTCAGGCCGGAGTTGACCAGCGAGAGGTAGGTGTCCGTCATAATCAGCGTGCCTCCAGGATTGCGACGAGGCCCTGCCCGCCGGCTGCACAGATGGAAATCAGGCCGCGGCCGGATCCCTTCTCGGCCAGCATCTTGGCCAGCGAGGCAACAATTCGCCCGCCGGTGGCGGCGAACGGGTGTCCGGCAGCCAGCGAGGAGCCGTTGACGTTCAGCTTGCTCCGGTCGATGCTGCCCAGCGGGGCGTCCAGGCCCAGGCGGGTGCGGCAGAACTCGTCGTCTTCCCAGGCGGCCAGGGTGCTGAGGACAGTTCCGGCGAAGGCTTCGTGGATTTCGAAGAAGTCGAAGTCCGCGAAGGTGAGGTTGTTGCGGGACAGCAGGCGCGGAACGGCGAACGCAGGAGCCATCAGCAGGCCGTCGCGGCCGTGCACGAAGTCAACCGCGCCGGCTTCAGCGTCAACGATGTTGGCCAGCATCGGCAGGTCGTGTTCGCGTGCGTAGTCCTCGGAACCAAGCAGGACGACGGAAGCTCCGTCGGTCAGGGGCGTGGAGTTGCCGGCGGTCATGGTGGCTTCGTCGCCGAGGGCACGGCCGAAGACGGGCTTGAGCTTGGCGAGCTTTTCCATGGAGGTGTCCGCGCGCAGGTTCGAATCCCGGGACAGTCCGCGGTATGGAGTGATGAGGTCGTCGAAGAACCCGCGGTCGTAGGCTGCTGCAAGGTTGCGGTGGCTGTTATAGGCCAGTTCGTCCTGGCTCTCACGCGTGATCTTCCACTGGGCGGTGGTCAGCGCCTGGTGTTCTCCCATGGACAGTCCGGTGCGCGGCTCCCCCGTGGTGGGTGCGTTGGGCGCGAGATCCTTCGGGCGGATCTTCGCGATGGCTGCGAGCTTCTGCTTGGTGGTCTTGGCCCGGGAGAGGTCCAGCAGTGCCCGGCGAAGTCCTTCGCTGACTGCGATCGGTGCGTCGGAGGCGGAGTCGACGCCGCCGGCAATCGCCGAGTCGAGCTGTCCGAGCTTGATCTTGTTGGCCAGCGAGACCACGGTTTCGAGTCCGGTGGCGCAGGCCTGCTGGACGTCATAGGCGGGGGTTTCCGGCGACAGTGCCGAACCGAGAACAGCTTCCCGGGTGAGGTTGAAATCGCGGGAGTGCTTCAGGACGGCGCCGGCAGCGACGGTGCCGATCCTCTCGTCCTGGAGGCCAAACCGGGCTACCAGCCCGTCCAGGGCAGCGGTCAGCATGTCCTGGTTGGAGCTGTGGGCGTAGGCACCGCCGGAGCGTGCGAAGGGAATGCGGTTGCCGCCAATTACGACGGCGTTGCGGACGGCAGGTCCGGTGCCGGGGGCGGGTGCCGGCGCGGACGTGGATGATGCAGCCATTCGTCAGTCTCCTTGGGGGGTCGTGGTGTGACGAGAGTTACTGTAACCCACCGTACCTGATACGCTGGGTATCGTGAACACCGCAGTGAAACAAGACACACCTTCCCAGGACGGCCGCTCCGTCCGCTGGGAAGCGCACCGCACCGAGCGCCGCACGGCCCTGATCCGGGCTGCCCGCCGGGCCGTGCACACCCTGGGCGCCCAGGCCTCCATGGAGGAGATCGCTGCCTCCTCCGGAACCTCCAAGTCCGTGTATTACCGGTACTTCGGAGACAAATCCGGGCTGCAGCAGGCCATGGGAGAAGTGGTCATCAACCAGATGCAGGACAAGATCCTCGCGGCCGGACGCAGTGCCGATTCACCGCGTTCGGGCCTGCGCGCCATGGTCTCCGCGTACCTGCAGATGGCGCAGACCTCCCCCAACGTGTACGCGTTCGTTACCGGCTCCGCAGCCGGAGAAGCGCCGGGAACCAGCGAACCCGGCGTCGCCGTCGCGCTTTCACACTTCTTCGCCAACATCAGCAAGATGATGGACCACGCCGTGCAGGCGTACCTGGAAGGGCATGATTCCGGCTCGATGACCCAGGCCGCAGCCGGTTTCTGGCCCATAGCCGCTCTCGGCATGGTTCGGGCAGCCGGAGAGCGGTGGCTTGCCACGCCCGAGCCCGACCGTCCCACGGAAGCCGAAATGACGGACCAGCTGACTGCATGGCTGTTCGACGGAATCGGCTGGGACACCCCCGCCCGCAACACCACCGATGCTTCTGAACCCACCACTGCGCATGGCAGCCGCGGGGATTCCTCCGCAGCGCCGAACGCCGACCAGTAAGGACACGCAATGACGCAATCAGTCTCTACCCCGCAGCGCCAGCTTCCCCCCAGCACCGTCATCCGCGAAGACGACTCGGCGACGGTCAACGTCGAGGAACTCGGCCGTGCCCTGCTGGGCAAGTGGCAGGATATTCGGCTCCAGGCCCGAAAGCTCGCCGGCACCGACGCGCTGCACACCCCGGCCGGCCTGACCCACACGGAGCACCGGCTGCGGGTCATGGACCAGCTGAAGATCCTGGTGGACGCCGATGCCGTCCACCGCGCCTTCCCGGCCTACGTTGGCGGACAGGACAACCACGGCGGGAACATCGCCGGGTTCGAGGAACTGGTTGTGGCCGATCCCTCCCTGCAGATCAAGGCCGGCGTCCAGTGGGGCCTCTTCGGCTCCGCAGTCCTGCACCTGGGCAACCGCGAACACCATGAGAAGTGGCTGCCGGGCATCATGAGCCTTGAAATCCCCGGCTGCTTCGCGATGACCGAAACCGGCCACGGTTCGGATGTCTCCAGTATTGCCACCACCGCCGAATATGACGAGGCGGCACAGGAGTTCATCATCAACACTCCGTTCCGTGCTGCGTGGAAGGACTACATCGGCAACGCCGCCGTGAACGGCAAGGCTGCCGTTGTCTTCGCACACCTCATTACCAAGGGCGTGGACCACGGCGTGCACGCCTTCTACGTTCCGCTGCGCGACGAGAACGGTTTCCTTCCCGGCGTCGGCGGAGAGGATGACGGCGTCAAGGGCGGCCTCAACGGAATCGACAACGGCCGCCTGCACTTCTCGAACGTCCGTATCCCGCGCACCAACCTGCTCAACCGCTACGGAGACGTTGCCGAAGACGGCACCTATACCTCCTCCATTGATAGCCCCGGCCGGCGGTTCTTCACGATGATCGGCACCCTGGTCCAGGGCCGGGTCTCCCTCGACGGCGCCGCAGTCGCCGCCTCGAAGCTCGGACTGAACATTGCCATCAAGTACGCCACTGAACGCCGCCAGTTCAACGGCGCCTCGGACACCGTGGAAGAGGTGCTGATGGACTACCAGCAGCACCAGCGCCGCCTGCTGCCCCTGCTGGCCACAACCTACGCGGCGTCCTTTGCCCACGACGAGCTGCTGGCCAAGTTCGACGACGTCTTCTCCGGCGCCGACGACACCGACGAGAACCGCCAGGACCTGGAAACCCTGGCCGCCGCCCTCAAGTCGCTCTCCACCTGGCACGCGCTGGACACCCTGCAGGAGTGCCGCGAAGCGACGGGCGGTGCAGGGTTCCTTGCAGAGAACCGGCTGACGGCGCTGCGGGCGGACCTGGACATCTACGTCACTTTCGAAGGCGACAACACGGTGCTGCTCCAGCTGGTGGCCAAGCGCCTCCTGGCGGACTACGCGAAGGAATTCCAGGGTGCCGACTTCGGCGTGCTGGCGCGCTACGTAGTGGGACAGGCGACGGAGCGGACCTTCCACCGTTCCGGCCTGCGGCAGATCGTGCAGACAGTGGCCGACACCGGTTCGGAGAAGAAGTCAGCCATTGCGCTGCGCGATCCCCGCACCCAGCACGACCTGCTGGCTGACCGGGTGGCCACGATGGTTGCCGAGGTTGCCGGCGAGCTGCAGAAGGCCCGCAAGCTGCCCAAGGCCGAGGCCGCCGCTGTGTTCAACCGGAACCAGCACGATCTCATCGAAGCCGCGCGTGCACACGCCGAGCTGCTGCAGTGGGAAGCATTCACCCGCGGCCTGGAGCGCATTGAGGACGAAGGAACCCGTCAGGTGGTGACGTGGCTGCGCGATCTCTTTGGCCTGGGCCTGATCGAGAAGAACCTGTCCTGGTACCTGATGCACGGCCGGCTGTCCTCACAGCGTGCCCGCACGCTTGGTGAGTACATCAACCGCCTGCTCGCCAAGATCCGGCCGCATGCCATGGACCTGGTCAATGCCTTCGGCTACGGGCCTGAGCACCTGCGTGCCGCCGTCGCCACGGGCGCCGAAAAGGAGCGCCAGGATGAATCAATGGAGTACCAGCGGCTGCTCCGGGCCTCCGGAGCTGCACCGGTGGACGAGAAGATCCTGATCCAGCGCAGGAAGCAGGCAGCAAAGGGCAAGCGCTGACAGCCGCCGCTTCGAAAGCGGAAGACCCGGCATCCGGTGCAGCATCGGATGCCGGGTCTTTCGCTTGTTCAGCTCGGAAGGATCCTTAGGGAAGCACTGACCGGTAGACCTTCAGGGTCGCCTCGGCAATGGCATCCCAGGAGAAGTGCCGGGCGGCACGCTGCCTGCCGGACTCCCCCATCTCCCGGGCGCGTTCCGGGTCTGTGACGACAACCGTCAGTGCCGCGGCGAAATCACGGACGAAGACTTCGGGATCCAGCGGAGTTCCGGTTCCGTCCTGCACCTGTTCGATCGGTACCAGAAGACCCGTCACACCGTCGTCGACGACTTCCGGAATGCCGCCAGTGGCACTGGCGACGACGGCGGTACCGCAGGCCATGGCTTCCAGGTTCACGATTCCCAGCGGTTCATAGATGGACGGGCAGGCAAAGACTGTTGCGGAACTGAGCACCCGAATGAGTTCACTGCGCGGCAGCATGCGCTCAATGACCACGACGCCGGTGCGGGAGCGGGTGAGCTCCTCGATCAGTACTGCCGTTTCAGCTGCCAGCTCCGGGGTGTCCGCCGCTCCCAGGCACAGGACAACCTGGACGCCGGCAGGCAGCAGGGCCGCGGCCCGAAGCAGGTAGGGAACGCCCTTCTGCCGCGTGTTGCGTCCGACGAACACCACGGACGGCGCATCGGGGTCGATACCCAGGGCGCGGACTGCCTCCGGATCATGCTCGGGGCGCCACTGCTCCGTGTCGATCCCGTTGTGCACCACCCGGACCTTGCCGGGTGTGACCTCCGGATAGGCGCGCAGGATGTCTTTCCGCATCCCCTCGGAGACGGCAATGATGGCGGAAGCGGCGTCGTAGGCTGTCTTCTCCACCCAGGAGGACAAGGCATAACCGCCGCCGAGCTGTTCGGCTTTCCAGGGCCGCAGCGGCTCCAGGCTGTGCGCACTCAGGACGTGGGGTACGCCGTACAGCAGTGAGCCCAGGTGGCCGGCCATGTTGGCGTACCACGTGTGCGAATGGATCAGGTCCGTGCCCGCCAGCCCCTGCAGCATGTCCAGGTCGGTGCCAAGCGTCTGCACCGCCGCATTGGCAGCGCCAAGCTCCGCAGGCACCGGATATGCCTGGACCCGGGCGCCGTGGTAATCGGCCTCCCGGGGCGTACCGAAACAATGAACCTGCAGGTCAACCCGGCTGGCCAGCACACGGCTGAGTTCAGCGACGTGCACTCCGGCCCCGCCGTAGATCTCAGGGGGAAATTCCTTGGAAACGATATCTACTCGCACTTGATCAACGTAGTGCACATCGCGCGTGGTGATCTAGTGTGATGGACAGCAAGCTTCCAGTCCGGCAAGGCAAAACAGTTTCTCCCGCAACCCGGGAGCAGTCAGGAGCAGACACATGGCACCGAAGAAAGTCCTGTCCGTAGTGCTTGCAGGAGGCGAGGGTAAACGGCTTATGCCGCTTACCGCTGACCGGGCGAAACCAGCGGTGCCTTTTGCCGGCAAGTACCGGCTCATTGATTTCGCGCTGTCGAACCTGGTCAACTCCGGCTATCTGCAGATAGTCGTGCTGACCCAGTACAAGTCGCACAGCCTGGACCGGCACATCTCAGAGACCTGGCGGCTGTCCACGCAGCTCCAGAACTACGTTGCCTCGGTTCCCGCGCAGCAGCGGGTGGGCAAGAGCTGGTTCCTGGGCAGCGCCAATGCGCTGTTCCAGTCCATGAACCTGATCGACGACGCGCGGCCGGACATCGTCGTCGTGATCGGTGCGGACCACGTCTACCGGATGGACTTTTCCCAGATGGTGGAAGCCCACATTGCCTCCGGAGCCCCGTGCAGCGTTGCTGCCGTCCGGCAGCCGCTGGCCATGGCGGACCAGTTCGGCGTGATTGAAACTGATCCCTCCGATCCGGGCCGGATCGCGGCGTTCGTCGAGAAGCCCTCCAGCACGCCCGGACTGCCGGATGATCCCGGGAGCTTCCTGGCGTCCATGGGCAACTACGTCTTCACCACTGACGCACTGGTTGAAGCCCTGCGGGTGGACGCGGAACGCCTGATCACCAAGCACGACATGGGCGGGGACATCATCCCGTGGTTCGTGGAACGGGGCCAGGCAAACGTCTACGACTTCACCGAGAACATCATTCCCGGGGCCACCGAACGGGACCAGCGCTACTGGCGTGACGTAGGTACCCTGGATTCCTACTACGACGCGCACATGGACCTGATTTCCCCGGTCCCGTCCTTCAACCTGTACAACCTGCAGTGGCCCATCTACACCCGGCAGAGCATTTCCCCGCCCGCAAAGTTCGTTCGGGATTCCTCGTCCCAGCCCGGGACCGCGGTGGATTCGATCGTGGCCAACGGTGCAGTAATTTCGGGCGGAAGCGTCAGCGGATCCGTGCTGGGCCATGACGTTTACGTGGATGCGGGTGCCACCGTCAGTGACAGTGTAATCATGGACGGCGTGCGGGTTGGCGCGGGAGCGGTCGTCCGCCGTGCCATCGTAGACAAGTTTGTCCAGATCCCGCCCGGCGGGACTATCGGTGTGGACCGCGAACTGGACCTGGCCCGCGGCTACACGGTCACGGCGTCCGGACTGACGGTCATCAGCAAAGGACAGACCGTACGCGTGGAGTGACCCGGACCGCCCGATAGCAGGTCGCAGTCCCGTTAGCGGTAAGGTCGAGGTGCACCAGTTTGCCCTCCGCCGTGCGCCCCCCGGCGGACCCACCGCAGAAACGTGATCCATGAGCAGCACAGACCTCAGCCCCGAAGACCTCAGCACCTGCCTTCGGGTCCTCTCCACCATCCATGCCCTGGATGAGGACCATCCGGACCATGTGGCCGTACGCCGGGCCACAGCCAAAATGTTCAAGGCCGTCAAGAAGCACCGGAAGGTGGCCAAGCGGGACGCAGTCGCTGAGGCAGACCGCGCCGTCGTGGCACGCACGGCTACCGGTGCCCCCGACCGCATTGACGACGAGACCAGGGGTGCGCAGCTGCGCAGCTCCGCACACGGTCCGTCTGCCGGTACCCTGCTGAAGCCGCGGAACTGCTACATCTGCAAGCAGCCCTACACCCTGGTGGATGCGTTCTACCACCAGCTCTGCCCCGAATGCGCGGCGTTCAGCCACGCCAAGCGGGATGCCCGGACTGATCTCACCGGACGCCGGGCACTCCTGACGGGCGGGCGGGCAAAGATCGGCATGTACATTGCCCTCCGGCTGCTGCGCGACGGCGCGCACACCACGATCACCACCCGCTTCCCGAAGGATGCCGCCCGCCGTTTCGCCGCGATGGAGGACTCTGCCGACTGGCTGCACCGGCTGAAGATTGTGGGAATCGACCTGCGCGATCCCGCCCAGGTGATTTCCCTGGCTGATGCCGTGGCCGCAGCGGGCCCGCTGGACATCCTCATCAACAACGCCGCGCAGACAGTGCGGCGCAGCTCCAACGCCTATCAGCCGCTCATGGACGCCGAGCTCGAAGAACTTCCCTCCAACGCGGCCATGCCGGAACTCGTGACCTTCGGCAACACCTACAACGCCCATCCCACGGCGCTGGCCGGATCGGTAGCTTCACACCCGGTTCTGGCCGGGGACGCCGTCACCTCCCTGGCACTGACCGCCGGATCCTCATCGTTGTCCCGGCTGGAGGCTGGAACAGCCATCGACGCCGGCGGCCTGGTACCGGACACGGCTCCGATCAATTCCTGGACGCAGGTAGTGGACCAGGTTGAGCCGCTGGAAATGCTGGAGGTGCAGCTGTGCAACGTGACGGCGCCCTTCCTGCTGGTCAACCGGCTCCGCCCTGCGATGGCCGCCGCGCCGGCGCGGCGGAAATACATCGTGAATGTTTCCGCCATGGAGGGACAGTTCTCCCGACGCTACAAGGGGCCCGGACACCCGCACACGAACATGGCCAAGGCTTCGCTGAACATGCTCACCCGCACCAGCGCCGGAGAGATGCTTGAAACGGACGGAATCCTGATGACGGCCGTGGACACCGGATGGATCACTGACGAACGTCCCCACCCGACCAAGGTAAGGCTTGCGGAAGAAGGCTTCCACGCGCCCCTGGACCTGGTAGACGGTGCCGCCCGTGTCTATGACCCGATCGTTATGGGAGAGGCCGGCGAGGACATCCACGGCGTTTTCCTCAAGGATTACCGCCCGTCTGCCTGGTAGCGCGGCGGCGCCGCAGCGCGCCAATGCCCTTGCTGAGCTCGGAGACCACCACGATCACGGCGGCCACACCAATGCAGAACAGCCACTGGTCACTTGTCAGGGGCACGGTGTCAAAGAGTTCTTCCAGCACGCCCAGCTGCACCACCAGGATCTGAAGCAGCACAACGGCACCGAGGGCGAACCAGATGGTCCGGTTGGTGAACGTCTGCAGGGAGAACAGTGATGACGTTTCGCTGCGGACGTTGAGCAGGTTGAACACCTGGAAGAATACAAACGTCGTGAACGCCATGGTGGTGGCGAAGTCCGGCCCGGCAGCCGCACCGTCGGGGAAAATGTCCGGCGCAGCGACCAGCACCCAGCAGGTTCCCGCTGCCATGACCGCGCCGGAAACCAGCAGCCCGAACAGTCGCTGTCCGGTCAGCAGCGGCTCCCGGGGCCTGCGCGGCGGGCTGCGCATCACCTTCGGGTCCGTGGAGTCCACACCAAGGGCAAGCGCCGGCGGTCCATCCATGATGATGTTCACCCACAGAATCTGGATGGCCGTAAAAGGAGCTCCCCCGGCGAATCCAAAGGTCGCGGCGGCAAGGAAAATGAGTACGAATCCCCACGCCGTCGTGAGCTGGAAACGGACGAACTTGAGGATGTTCGCGTAGATTCCCCGTCCCTCACGGACCGCGGCAACTATGGTGGCGAAGTTGTCATCCGTGAGGATCATCCGGGCAGCGCCCTTGGAAACATCGGTACCAGTGATGCCCATCGCAATGCCGATGTCGGCCCGTTTCAGCGCAGGGGCGTCGTTGACGCCGTCGCCCGTCATTGCCACGACGCTCCCGTCCGCCTGCAGCGCCTCCACTACCCGCAGCTTGTGCTCCGGTGAGACTCGGGCCAGCACCCCCACCTTGGGGGCAAGTTCCTGGAGCTCCTCGTCGCTGAGCGTATCCAGCGCGGAACCCGACACGGTCTCCCCCGGTATGCCCAGGTCCTTGGCGATCGCCGAAGCGGTGACCAGATGGTCTCCGGTAATCATGTGGACCTTAATGCCCGCGGACCGGGCCTCCTCAATGGCGTCCCGGGCCTCCCGGCGGGGCGGATCCATAATGCCCACCACGGCGAATAGCACCAGCCCGGAAACGCTTTTGCGCAGCTCTGCCGGGTCTTCGGGAGGGGCCTGCGCGAGCTGCCGTCCGGCCACAGCCAGGGTCCGCAGCCCCGAGTCCGCGATTGCCTCCACCTCCGCGAGAAGCAGATCGCGGCGTTCCTGCGTGAGGGGTTCCAGGCCCTCCGGTGCGGCCACCTGCGTACACAGGTCGAGGACGACGCCGGGTGCCCCCTTCACATGGCAGACGATGTCCCCCGGAGTGCGCTCACTGGTGTTGAAGGTGGCCATGTACTTGTACTCGGAGTCGAACGGGACTTCAGCGATCCGGGGGTGCTCCGCCCGGGCACCGACCGGGTCAATACCGCCTTTCTCGGCAAGTACCACCAGCGCCCCTTCCGTGGGGTCTCCGGAAAGCACACCGTCCGTGACCGAAGCGTCATTGCACAGGACCATGGCCAGATAGGCTTCTGTCAGCGCCGGCACTTCCCCGCCGTCGGGACTGAGGATTTTGCCTTCCGCGCTGTAGCCGGTACCGGTGACGCGGAACCGCCGCCCGGTTGCGGAAATGATCCGGCGCGCAGTCATCTCGTTCAGGGTCAGTGTGCCGGTCTTGTCGGTGCAGATCTGGGAGGTCCCGCCCAGCGTCTCGACGGCGGAGAGCTGCTTGATAATCGCGCCGCGGGCCGCCAGCCGGGAGGCACCCATGGCCAGGGTGAAAGCAACCACGGCCGTCAGGCCCTCCGGGATGGTGGCCACGGCCAGGGACACCGATGTCAGCAGCAGTGTATTCAGGTCTTCACCGCGGAGCAGCCCAAGGACAAAGACCAGTCCAACCACGCCCAGCGCAATCCAGGTCAGCAGGGCTGCCAGCTGGTCAATGCTTCGCTGGAGTGTGGTTTTCTCATTGGCGGTGCTTCCCAGCAGATGGGCGATTCTGCCCATCTGGGTGCCCATCCCGGTAGACGTCACGACCAGCACGGCCCTGCCGCGGCTAATGTCCGTGCCCATGTAGAGCATGCCGTGCCGGTCTGCCACCGGTGAATCCGCGGGCTGTACGGACGCCGCGTCCTTGTTGACGGGCTGGGACTCCCCTGTGAGGGCTGCCTCCGCGGCCTGCAGCCGCACGGCCTCCAGAAGCCTGCCGTCAGCGGGAACGGAGTCGCCGGCCTCCAGCAGCACGATGTCCCCCGGGACCAGGTCTGTGCGCGGGATGGTGGCGGTGCTGCCGCCGCGACGGACGCGTGTGGTGCCAACATCAGTGCGCCGCAGGGCTTCGAGGCTGTTCTCGGCGCGGCGTTCCTGGACGTAATTGAGGCAGGTGTTGAGGATAACGACGGCGAGGATCACCACTGGCGTCTCGAGGTCACGGGACACGACGGCGCTGAGTACAGCCGCTGCCAGCAGCACCAGGATCAGGCGGTCTGACAGCAGTGCCAGGATCTTCCGCCAGGCCGGGACCGGCGGCCGTCCGGCAAGTTGGTTGGCCCCGTATTCCGCGCTCCGCCGGGCAACCTGCTGCTCGGTGAGCCCCGTGGCCGTGTCGGTCCCCAGCGCCGCGGCAACCTCGGCGGCGGGGGCGGTCCACGGCTCGGGGACGGGAGGGTCGGCTGCGCCGGTTACCGGCTCGCCGGCCCCGGAAGTGCTGAACTTCTGCATGGGCTGCCCCTGTGCTCGGAGGGCGAACTGGTCCGGATCAGTTTAGCAACGGGGCTGTGGTTCCCTGCAGTGCCCCGGTGCTTTCGGAGGGCGGGTACCTGACATACAGCTGCTGCCCCTAGGAGTGAAGTGGAATTGAACCCGCTTCTCGGGGATGGTTGGAGGATGCCCGAACCCGCCGCGCTCCGCGCGAAACTGCCAGGCCTCGCCGCCGCTGCTGCTGCCGTAGCTGTCTGCCTGGTGCTGCACCGGCTGCTCCCCGCCATTCCGGTGCTGACAGCCGCCGTTGTGCTTGGACTGCTCGCAGGGAATCTGCCCGGCGCGGCTGCCCTGTCCGCGGGACCGTGGCGCCCGGGGCTGGCGCTCTCCGCCAAGAAGTTACTGCGCCTGGGCATTGTGCTCCTTGGACTCAAGGTCTCCCTGATGGACATCGCAGGACTTGGCTGGCTGACAGTCCTGCTTCTGGTAGGCCTGGTTGGCTTCGCCTTCGCGGTCACGTACTGGATCTGCCGGGCCTTCCGGCTCCCCGGGGAACAACCAGTGCTCATGGCGGCGGGTTTCTCCATCTGCGGAGTTTCCGCCGTCGGAGCCGTGGCCGCAGTTCGGCAGGTGCGCCAGGAACAAACCGCTGTTCCCGCGGCCATGGTGACCCTCTGCGGAACTCTGGCGATTGCCGTGCTGCCCGTTTTGGGAGCGGTGCTCGGCCTTACACCGGAGGTCTTCGGCTTCCTGGCCGGTGCTTCCGTCCATGACGTCGGCCAGGTAGTTGCCACAGCCCAAACCGGGGGTGCAGCCGCACTCGCGCTGGCCGTGGTCGTGAAACTGGTGCGGGTCCTGATGCTCGCCCCTGTCAGCGCACTCGCGGGTCTCCAGCACCGGCGGCGTTCCGGCGGAGAAGGGAAAATGCCTCCGCTGATTCCGCTCTTCGTGGCCGGATTCCTGGCGGCTGTGCTGCTGCGGTCAACAGGCCTCCTGCCGGTGTCCGTCCTGGAGGCCGCTGCCTTGATCCAGGAACTGCTGTTTGCCGCAGCCCTGTTTGGCCTGGGCGCTTCAGTGGACTTCCGCCGGCTCGCGCGGACCGGCGCGCCCGCCGCAGCTGCCGGACTTATCTCGTGGGCGGTGCTGGTGGGCGCGGCCCTGTTGCTCGCGGTGCTGCTGGTTCCTGCTGCCTGATCTTGTTGGTCCTGCGATCGCGGGCCTAGGCTCAGGCTTCAATCCACTTTCTTGCCGACAGCAGGGGGCGTTATGGGCCAGGCGGTCACCGCCCGCCGTGCACCGGCCCACGCCGGAAGCGGCGGGCAGGAACAAGTGAGCGCGGGTGTTCTGCCGCGGGTGGCGGGATACGTTTGGTGCGCAGCGATTCTCTGGCTCCTCGGCTCCAACATTGTGGCGCCTTCGTTCGGTTCAACGCGTTACCAGACCCTGGCTGCGCTGCTTGCGGCTGCCGCGATCCTGTTGCTCACGCTCGGTGTGCCGTGGCTGCTGGCCAGGCTGGATATGGTGTTCAGGCGTCACAGCTGGGTGCTGGTCATCGGGTCTGTTGCCGGCTGGGGAGCAGTTTTCGCTGCTATCGCCCGGCTGGCTGATGCTGTCCGTCTTCCTCCGGACTGGGACGCCTATCCAGTCTTTAACTCTGCCGCCGCCCTGGCCGCAGAGAATACGGACGAAGCGAATCACAGCTATTTCCGGGTCAATCCCAATAACGTCCTGCTGACGCTCCTGCTCAGCCGGTATCTGGCCGCCGCTGAGGACCTGGGCTCGGTGGACCTGCGGCAGTCGGCAGCGTACCTGAGCGCCGGAGTCCTCTTTTGCGGGATGATCCTCACCTATGCGGCCGCCGCCATGATCGCCGGCCGTCAGGCCGCGCGGCTGACCTTGGTTCCGTCGCTGGCGTTGACCGGGGCCTCGCCATGGTTGCCTGTGCTCTACTCGGACACCGCAGGTCTGGTGTTTCCAGTGCTGATCCTCTGCCTTCTGCTGCTGGCAGGAAAGTCAGTGCTTTGGCTCCGTCTGGTGCTGTGGGCACTGGCAGGTGCGCTGTCTGCAGCCGGCTACGGAATCAAACCCACGGTGCTGGCAGTCCTGGCCGCGGCAGTGCTGGTGGGCTTGTTTTCCCTGCGCGGGCCGACGTGGAAACGCCAGCTTTTGGGCACACTGCTCACCGCCGCGGTCGCCGCCGCGGCATTCGGCGGCATGCGCCAGGCGGTCCACTCGTGGGAGCAGTCTTCCGGCATTTACGGAGCCGGAGGTACTGCCGAAGCTGCTCTTCCACCGACGCATTTCCTCAAGGTTGGAGCCCAGCATTATCCGGGACCGTACGGGGAGTTTTATGGAGCCTTCAACCAGGCGGACCTTTCCGGCACGCTGGAGTCAGCCCCCGGCCAGGAACGGTTCAACGCAGGGCTGGAAGCCTACCGGGACCGGGTCACCGCCATGGGACCGGCCGGCTACGCGGGATTCCTGAACGCGAAACTCCGCTGGATCACGGGTGACGGTTCGTTCTTCAGCTGGGGTGAAGGACAGATGAAGGCGGAGAACTTTCTCGCCGATGATCCCCTGAGCCGCACTATCCAGGATTTCTATGGACCGGGCCGTCCGGGCTTTGATTTCCTGCGCAGCGTCTGGCAGGGAACCTGGTTCATCGTCCTCGCCCTCTGCGGCGCAGGGTTGTTCCTTCGGAGCCCGGCGCTGGTTTCCCAGCCTGCGGCGATAGCCCGGATCAGCCTGGCATGCCTGTTCGTATTCCTGATGTTCTCTGAGGGAAGGGCCCGCTTCCTGTACCTGTACGTACCCTTTTTCATCGTCCTCGGCAGCCTGTCCCTGCTTCGCCTGCAGCAGCTCGTTCGCGGGCATCCGGCCAGGCACCGTGAGCGTCGGAGAGGACAAGCTCCCTCATCAGCGGCCGAAGTGGTTGAATGAACTGGTGTCTAACGAAAACCTGAGCCGCGATGAAGCTGCCGCCCGCTCCGCCCTGCTGAGAGTCGATTCCTACGATGTCGAGCTGGATCTCGGCAACGCCGCCGACCCGGCTGCCGCCGGGTTTCGGTCGCGCAGCACCATCACTTTCGACTGTTCCGAAGAAGGCGCCTCCACCTTTCTGGACTTCATCCACGGCGGCATTGACGCCGTCGTTGTCAACGGCCGGGCCTACGATCCCGTGGAGACGGTGGACGGCTCAAGGGTGCTTCTGCGCAACCTCCAGGTCGGAACCAACAAGGTCAGTGTCGAGGGAACAGCGCTCTACAGCCGCAGCGGGGAAGGCCTGCACCGCTTCACGGATCCCGCTGACGGCAGGACCTACCTCTACACGCAGTATGAACCGGCGGATTCACGGCGGGTTTTTGCGAACTTTGAACAGCCGGACCTCAAGGCTTCCTTCACCTTCCACGTGATTGCCCGCTCGGACTGGGAAGTCGTCTCCAACGGAGTCGAAGCTGCACGCACTCCGCTTGGGGACGGAAGCCTGAGCCGCTGGGATTTCTCCGCCACGCAGCGGATCTCCACCTACATCACCTGTATCCTCGCGGGTCCGTACTTCAAGGCACAGGACATGTGGAGCACGACCCTCCCGGACGGTACGGATCTCATGGTTCCCCTCGGGGCGTACTGCAGGGCTTCCCTCGCCGAGCACTTCGATGCCGAAAACATTTTTGACACCACCAAGCGCGGCCTGGACTACTTCCACGGGCTCTTCGCCTACCCCTACCCCTTCGGAAAGTACGACCAGGCGTTTGTTCCTGAGTACAACCTCGGTGCCATGGAGAACCCAGGCCTGGTGACCTTCACGGAAGCCTACGTCTTCCGGACCAAAGCCACAGAGGCGCAGTACGAGGCCAGGGCCAACACCATCATGCATGAGATGGCGCACATGTGGTTCGGCGACCTGGTGACCATGCAGTGGTGGGACGACCTCTGGCTGAAAGAATCCTTCGCGGACTACATGGGCGCCCTCGCTGTGGACGAAGCCACTGACTGGACGAACTCCTGGGTTAGCTTTGCGAACCGGCGCAAAGCCTGGGCCTACGTACAGGACCAGCTACCCACCACGCACCCCATCGTCGCGGACATCCCCAACCTCGAAGCTGCCAAACAGAACTTCGACGGAATCACCTACGCCAAGGGCGCCTCAGTGCTCAAGCAGCTGGTGGCCTACGTGGGGTTTGAAGCCTTCATCGAGGCATCGCGCACGTACTTCTCCCGGCATGCCTGGGGCAACACCACCCTGGCGGACCTGCTTGACGTCCTCGGGGATGCTTCCGGCCGGGACATGAGCGAATGGTCCAGGATGTGGCTGCAGACCGCAGGCGTACCGGTCCTGGCCGTCGAGGCTGAGACAGCGCCGGACGGGACGTATACGTCTGTCGCTGTGCGCCAGGACGCGCCGGATCCTGCCAGCGGCGAGCAGATGCCCCGCCCGCACCGCATCCGCCTGGGCTCCTACGATTTCGCGGCGGACGGTTGGCTGGAGCGTACCGGCACTGTGGAGATCGACGTCGCAGGCCGGCGCACCGAGGTGCCCGAGCTGGTGGGAGCGCAGCGCCCGGCGCTCCTGATTCCGAACGACGGCGATCTGACCTACGCCAAGATCCGGTTTGATCCGGAGTCGCTGGCTACCCTGCTCGAATCCATGGAGCGGCTGCGGGATCCGCTGTCCCGCGCGATCAGCCTCTCGGCTCTCTGGAACAGCGTTCGTGACGGCGTGCTTTCGGCCCGGGACTACGTGCGGCTGGTAATCCGCACCGCTCCCTCTGAATCCGGTGCCGGGGTGAAGCAGGTCCTTCTGGACAACGCCCGCGCCGCCGTCGAGCGTTATGCCCCGGCGGAGATACGCAGTGAACTCCGCGAACAGCTGTTCACGGCCGTTGCCCAGCAGCTCGCCGATGCTCCGGCAGGCAGCGACAGCCAGCTCATCCTGGCCAGGACCGCAGCAGCCCTCGCACGCTACAGCACGAGCCATAACGCACTTCTGCGTGGACTCCTGTCCGGAGAAGTCTCCTATCCCGGGCTGGGCGTGGACACAGACCTGAGGTGGAGGCTGTGGCAGGGGCTGGCGGGTACGGGATCTGCCGGACCGGAGGAGCTCAAGACGGAGCTGGCATCAGACAACACCGCTGCGGGCCGGGTGGGTTATACCGTTGCTGCGGCGGCGCTCCCCGACCCTGAGGTCAAGGCCGCTGCCTGGACTGCGGCAGTGCACACCGAGGATCTCTCCAACGAACTCCTTTCAGCGACGATCGAAGGGTTCAGCATAGGCGGGCATGAACTCCTTGATCCGTTCATACCCGACTACTTCGCTTCCCTTACCGATGTCTGGGCCAGCCGCAGCATCGAGCTCGCCTCGAGGGTCGTAGCGGGGCTGTATCCGTCTGCCCAGGACCTGCCGCTGCATACGGTGCCCGCAGACCACCCGGTGCTGCTGCTTGGCCAGGAATGGCTGGAAACAAACCCCCGGGCCCCGGGAGCCCTTCGTAGGATCATCATCGAGGCGCAGGACCAGCTGCTGAGGGCGCTGCGGGCCCAGGCTGCTGCGCGCTAGCCAGAATACATTCCCCCTGCTGCCGGTCGGCCGGCAGCAGGGGGGCATTCAGCAGCAACCGCGGTACGGCTACCGGTGCATTGCCACGCTGAGCAGGAACGCGGAGTCTTCGACCGCAGTCACGGCATGGCGTGCCTGCGGAACAATCAGCAGATCGCCGGCCGAGCCTTCCCAGCTCTCCCCCTCCGAGTTGAGGGTAATCCGTCCCTTGAGCACGGTAATGGTGGCCTCTCCGGGATTCTCATGCTCATCCAAAGCGAAACCGGCGGCCAGTGCGATCACCGTCTGGCGCAGAACGTGTTCATGCCCTCCGTATACAGTGGCTGCGCTTCTGCCGGACGACGCCTGCCGCGCCGTTTCCAGATTGTTCCGAACGAGGGCCGTTAGCGACTTCTTCTCCATGCCGGGAAGTCTAGATGCCCGGTCAAAGGTTAGATAGCCGGACCTACGGGACGCGGTTGATCCACTCCGAGGTGTCGAACTTTTCGGCGACCTTTTCTCTGGCACGTTCCATTTCGTGTTCGGAGAGGCCCGTCGTCTTGGCCCCGTAGCGCTCCGCGAAGGTCTGCATCATGGTGTCCAGGATCTCCTCGCGGCTCAAACCGGTCTGCCTCCGGAGCGGGTCCACGCGCTTCTTGGCACTGCGTGTCCCCTTATCGGAGAGCTTCTCCTTGCCGATACGCAGGACTTCCACCATCTTGTCAGCGTCAATGTCGTAGGACATGGTCACATGGTGCAGCATGCCGCCGGAGCTCAGGCGCTTCTGTGCCGCTCCGCCAATCTTGCCCTCGTCAGTGGCTATGTCATTGAGCGGCTGGTACCACGCCTTGATGCCCAGACGTTCCAGGGACTCCATGACCCACGCATCCAGGAACGGATAGGAATCAGCGAAACTCAGGCCGTCCACCAGGGACTGCGGAACATACAGGGAATACGTGATCGCGTTGCCGTGCTCCATGAACATCGCTCCACCGCCGCTGATCCGGCGCACCACCGTCACGCCGTGGCGCTCCGCGCCTTCCGGATCCACCTCATTGCGCAGTGACTGGAAGCTGCCGATCACCACGGACGGCGATTCCCACTCCCAGAAGCGCAGGGTTGGGTTGCGCCTGCCCGCTCCGACCTCTTCGGCAAGGACCTCATCCATGGCAACGTGCATGTGGGTGGACAGCGGAGTGGGCGGAATGATCTCCCATTCGTGGTCTCCCCAGCTTGTGGCCTTGGCCAGGGCGCGGCGCACCGTGATGGCCACCGCTTCGGGCGAGAACCCGAACAGAACGGCGTCGGGACGCAGGCGGGCGCGTACAGCCTCTGCGATCTGCTCTGCCGTACTCTCGGCAGAGAGTCCGTTCAGGGCCGAGTTGATTTCTCCGAGCGCGTCGTCCGGTTCAAGAAAGAAATCTCCACTGAGCGAAACTGAGTCCAGCTCTCCGTCCTTCACCTGGAGATCCACCACGACAAGTTTGCCTCCGGGAACCTTGTACTCCCCGTGCCGGCTGCCGTCGTGTGCTTCACTCATGGTGTTCCTCCTGGAAGAAAATCCCGGCCGTTCCGACGGCGCAGGTATGACGTAAACGAAAGGTCCGTCCGGATCATTCCGGACGGACCTTTCAATTCTAGGCTGCTGGCTGGTAGCGGTAAGGCTACTTCTTGCCGCCGAAGCCCTTGAAGCGTGCGTTAAAGCGCTCCACGCGGCCGGCGGAGTCCATGATGCGCTGCTTGCCCGTGTAGAACGGGTGCGATGCGGAGGAGATTTCCACCTCGATCAGCGGGTAGGTGTTGCCGTCTTCCCACTCGATCGTCTTGGAGGACGTTGCGGTGGAGTTGGTCAGGAACGCGGTGTCGGACGCAAGGTCACGGAAGACTACCGGCGCGTATGTGGGGTGGATGTCAGACTTCACAGTAATACCTTCTCTAGGTGACTGGATTTTGCCAGGCACAATGGGGTTCAAAGCTCTTCAGGCCAATTGGCCAACAATCAATCTTAGCGCAAGGTGCACGGATATGCGCAAAAGCGGTACACCGTGCCTTCCGAGGCTAGCGCAGCGGCCCGGTGCTCCCCCAGCCGGTAATCTCCGCGCGGATTGAGGTGGCAATCCCCCGGGTTCGTCCCGCATGCTCAATCAGGAGCGGACGGTAGAGCTCGTCCAGGGTCAGGGTGAGGGCACCGGAGAAATCCCCCGGGTTTTCCGGCTCTACGACTGCGGTAAGCCGGGTGGCGGAAACTCCCATGTAATCAACCGCGTACTCGACGGAGGCCGGATTGCCGGATTTGATCAGCCCGGCCAGCCTGTCCGGGTTGGCAGTGAGTTCGGCTGCATCAACTAATACGGCAGCGTAGGACTCTTCTGCCCCGCCCGACGCATCGGCCCGAACCGATGAATCTCCCGTGCGCAGCGTGCGCATCCCGCTTTCCACGGAAATCTCCAGCTCACCGTCCGTGCTGCGCAGCATCATCCCGAAATCGCTGCCGGTACGGAAATCCATTGTGTAGCTGCCCGGGGGCAGCCAGCTGGCCGTGGTGGCCACGGTCTGCTGGGCGCCGTTTCCGGCCCTCATCGCCGAGGCCACGCACTCGGCCGCGTCGGCGCTGGGGAAAGGCCGGGCTTCCTCACGAAGGAGCCACTGGCAGGCAGCCTGGACTTCCTCTGCCATGCCGGCCTGTGCGCCGCTAACGCTCACCTGCATGGGCTCCGGCTCGGGCGCAGGCTCGGGTTCCGGCTCGGCCGTCCGTACTTTCGCCTGCGGGGGAACCGGAGCGGGGGCCGGGGGCACGGTGGTCTGCGTGGTTTCCCTTGACGCAATCTGATCTGCTGTTGGGCCGCAGGCTGCAACCGCCGGGACCATGCCCGCGGCCAGGCACAGCGCAGCGATTCTGTACCGCCCCGGGCGGCGCTTGCGACCTGTCATTCCCTGCCCCCGGACGCTTCAGAGTGTGATGCTTCGTGCAGGCCCAAGTGTTACACCAATATCCGCTGGATATAAGGGTGGGCGTTCCTACAAAACCCTGCACTCCCAAAAGGCAACGGCACTTGCGGCGGCGACATTCAGCGAGTCCACTCCGCGCTGCATGGGTATGCGGACGCTGACGTCCACTGCCGAGATTGTCCCCGCCGAGAGGCCGTCCCCCTCGGTGCCAAGGACGAGCGCGAGTTTCTCGTGGCGCTGGGCGCCAAGCTGCTGAAGCGTGAGCGAGTCGTCCCGGAGAGCCAGCGCGGCCGTCACGAAACCGGCTTCACGGAGTTCGGTCAGGGCGCCCGGCCAGGATTCGAGCCGGTGCCACGGCACCTGGAACACTGTGCCCATGCTGACTCGAATGGCCCTGCGGTAGAGCGGGTCCGCGCACCTGGGGCTGACGAGGACGGCGTCAACGCCCAGGGCCGCAGCGGAACGGAAGATCGCACCGATGTTCGTATGGTCCACAATGTCTTCGAGGATGGCAATCCGCCGTGAAGAAGCCAGCAGCGGCGCCAGCTCCAGCGGGGCTGGACGCTGCATGGCAGCCAGGGCACCGCGGTGCAGATGGAACCCCGTAATTGCTTCGAGCACCTCGGGTGTTCCCACGTAGGCAGGCGTACCCGGAAACCGGTCCAGGATGTCCTGCAGGTCGGGAAGCCACTTTTCGGCCAGGAAGAAGGACCTGGGAATGTGGCCGGCGTCGATGGCCCGCCGCAGGACCTTCGAGGATTCGGCGATGTACATGCCTTCGGCCGGCTCGCGAAGCCTGCGAAGGGAAGTGTCTGTCAGTCGGGTGTAGTCGGAGACGCGCGGGTCACCGGCTGATTCAAGGTGGATGAGGCTCACTTAGAAAACCATAATCCACAGTGCCCCGAGGCCCAGCAGCACGATCACCGTACGCAGCACAACGGGGTGCAGCCGGCGCCCGACGGCGGCACCGATGAAGCCGCCGATCAGTGAGCCGACGGCGATCAGCGCCACGACCGGCCAGACGATCCGGTCGAAGGCAAACAGCATGTACGACGCCGCTGCCACCAGGTTCACTCCCAGAACCAGGATGTTCTTGACGGCATTGGCGTTCTGGAGCGTCCCGTGCAGGAAGATGCCGAGGATACCCACCAGCAGGATGCCCTGCGCCGCCACGAAGTAGCCGCCGTAGACGCCTGCCAGGTAGATCAGCACTGTCAGCGTCCAGGACGGTCTGGCGGGCCCCTGCAGCACTGTTCCGGGTTCGGCGCTCCGGGCTGCCCGCTCGCGCACCCAGGACTGCAGCTTGGGCTGGAAGACGACGAACAGCAGTGCCACGACGATCAGGAACGGGGCGACGGTTCCGAACACGTCCTCTGGCAGGTGCAGCAGCAGCCAGGCTCCGGTGATGCCGCCGAGAATCGAGGCGGGCAGCAGGCGGAGAAGCGTGCCGCCAAGTCCCGCAAGTTCCCTGCGGTAGCCCCAGGACCCGGCGATGTTGCCGGCTACCAGGCCCATGGCGTTGCTGATGGTGGCGGCGACCGGCGCGTAGCCGAGGGCCACCAGCACCGGGAACGTCACAAGTGTTCCGGAGCCAACGATTGCGTTGATGGTTCCGGCCCAGAGGCCGGCGAAAAGTACCAGGGCGTCATGAAGCCACCCTGCGGAAGACAGGAGCATGGAGGAGCAGCTGCTTACCGGCGCGCGGTTGCGCTGTAGCGTCCTGCTGCGTCGCGCTGCACGGTGAGCGGCAGGTCAAACGCGGTGCTCAGGTGTTCCTCGGTGAAGACGGTGTCGATCTCACCGGCTGCCACAACGGCGCCGTCCCGCATGAGCAGTGCGTGGGTGAATCCCGGCGGTACTTCTTCGAGGTGGTGGGTGACCAGGACGATCGCGGGTGCCTCTTCATCGGCTGCCAGATTCGCCAGGCGCTGCACAAGGTCTTCGCGGCCGGCCAGGTCCAGGCCTGCAGCCGGTTCATCCAGCAGCAGCAGCTCAGGATCGGTCATCAGTGCCCGGGCGATCTGGACGCGCTTGCGTTCGCCTTCGCTGAGCGAGGAGAAGCGGCGGTTGATGTAGGTGGACATCCCCCAGTCGTGCAGGAGGTGGAAAGCGCGCCGCTCATCGAGCTTTTCGTACTTTTCACGCCAGCGTCCGGTCATGCCGTAGGCAGCAGTCAGCACCACGTTGAGGACGGTTTCGTGCTCGGGAATCTGGTTCGCCAGTGCCGCGGAGGCCAGCCCAATGCGGGGACGCAGCTCAAAGACATCCACAGCGCCAAGGACTTCCTCAAGGATCCCGGCCATGCCGCGGGTGGGATGCATCCGGCCGCCGGCGATCTGCAGCAGTGTAGTCTTGCCGGCTCCGTTGGGTCCCATGATGACCCAGCGTTCGCCTTCCCTCACCTGCCAGTCAACGCCGTCCAACAGGGTCTTTCCGCCCCGGACGACACTTACTCCGGCAAATTCAAGAACATCACTCATAGCAGTAGACACTAGGCTAAAGAAAGGCGCGTTGGCGAAACGCGACGCCGCCGCATGTCCGCACGGCCGTGTCTACCACCGGCCGCTCTTTCCCGCACGCAGAATGGAACCCGCATGTCCCCGAATGCCTCTCCGGAGTACAGCGTTGTCAGCTACGGACGCGAATTGGCTGACGCCTACCTCGGCAGTGTCCAGCAGGCCGTTGTTGCTGCCGGTGCACGGATCGTTGAACTGGAGAACGCGGAGGGGGACGGCTATGTGGCCTCGAAACTGTTTGTAACCTACGACGGCGGCCTGGAAGCGCTGCGCCTCGCGGTCGCGTCAGCTGCCGCCGCAGCGCTCGACGGCGGTGCAGCGCAGGCGTCAAGCGCCGTCGTCCCCGCTTCGCTGATCCAGCCGGGCCGCAAACTCCTCGTTATGGATGTTGACTCCACGCTGATCAAACAGGAGGTCATTGAACTGCTCGCAGCACATGCAGGCAAGGAAGAAGAAGTTGCTGCCGTGACCGAAGCCGCCATGCGCGGTGAGCTCGACTTCGCACAGAGCCTCCACGCCAGGGTGAAGACACTGGCCGGGCTGCCGGAGTCTGTGATCGCTGAAGTGGGGACCAGGATTGAACTCTCCGACGGCGCGGAGGCCCTGGTGAAGGCCTTCCTGTCCGCCGGGCATGCCGTGGCCGTTGTTTCCGGAGGATTCAACCAGGTCCTTGCCCCGCTTGCGCAGCGGCTGGAACTGACTTGTGCCCGGGCCAATGAACTGGGAGTCGAAAACGGCGTCCTGACCGGCAAAGTTGCCGGTCAGGTGGTGGACCGGGCGGTGAAGGCTCACTCACTTCGGCAATGGGCCGCGGAACTGGGCGTCCGGGAAGACCAGACGATCGCTGTGGGTGACGGCGCGAACGACCTGGACATGCTTGCGGCGGCCGCACTGGGCGTGGCGTTCAATGCCAAGCCGGCTGTGCAGGCCGCCGCAGATGCCGTGCTGAACCTGCCCAGCCTGGACGTGGTGCAGCACTTCGTGAAGCTGTAGCGCCTAGGCGCTGAGGTAGTCCGCTCCGCCCACATACTCGGTGTGGCCGGTGGGTACATCGGCAAGAGCCATGCGGGCTACCTCGGCGGCGAATTCCTCGACGGAATAGAGCCGGCCGGCTTCTTCCCGGCGTGCTTCAATCGCTCCGGGGTTGGCACGGTCGAGCAGGGTTGCCGTGACGGTTCCTTCGATCATGTCGCCGGAAACAACCACCAGGGAAATGCCCTTCTCCTCCAGCTCGCCGATCATGGCGCGCAGGGCATCCTCGCCTGCGCGCTTGCTGCGGGCCACCGGCTCGTACTCGGGCATGGTGGGAACCGTGTTGATGAAGTGGGCCTGGTGGCTGGTAACGAAAACCACCCGGGAACCGGGCTTCATCTGCGCGGCTGCAGCGGTGAGCATGTTCACCTGGGCATCGCGGTTGAGCTTGAGCGCGTAGTTATCCTCCACTCCGGTCTCCATTCCGCCGGAGGCGTTCAGGACCAGCAGGTCCAGGCTCCCAAAGGAGTTTAGTGCCGCTTCGACCAGTGCTGCCGGACCTTCGGGGGACGTCAGGTCGGCACCCACGGCAACAGCGCGGCCCCCTGCCGCTTCAATCCCGGCAACCACCTTGTTGGCCCGGGGCGCCTTCTGGCGGTAATTGACCACTACCCCGGCACCTTCAGCGGCCACCAGTTTGGCGACCTCCGCTCCGATGCCGCGGGAAGAACCGGTGACGATTGCGCCCTTGTGCTCAAGCTGGCCCATAAAAACTCCTTTGTGGAAATTGGCTAAAGACGTGCTCACTGGTTCCCATCCTGCCAGCCGGTGCGTGCCCGTGCGTTGGTGGAAACCTCCAAGGAATACCCTGCCCGGGTGCGCGCAGGCTAGTGGCCCATTCCTAGTCCGCCGTCCACGGGGATGACAGCGCCGGAGATGTAGCCCGCTTCCGGACCGGCAATCCAGCGCACGACGGCGGCGACCTCCTCAGGCGCGGCAAAGCGGCCGGCGGGGATGGAGGACAGGTAGTTCTTCTGGGTGTCCTCCGGCAGGGAGCGGGTCATGTCCGTGTCGATGAAGCCGGGAGCCACAACATTGGCGGTGATGTTGCGGGAGCCCAGTTCCCGGGTCAGCGACCGGGCAATTCCCACCAGTCCAGCCTTGGAGGCGGCGTAGTTGACCTGGCCCGGCGAGCCGTACAGTCCCACTACAGAGGAGATGAGGACCACGCGGCCGCGGCGCAGCTTCAGCATCCCCTTGGACGCACGCTTTACCACCCGGAAGGCGCCGGTCAGGTTTGTGTCTATGACGTCGGTAAAGTCATCCTCGCTCATGCGCAGCAGCAGGGTGTCCCTGGTGATTCCCGCGTTGGCGACCAGCACCTCAACGGGGCCGTGGGCTGCTTCGACCTCGGTGAAGGCGGCATCAACGGACGCCATGTCCGTCACATCGGCCTTCACTCCGAGCATGCCCTCCGGGACGTCTCCGCTGCGGTAAGTAATGGCGACTTTGTCTCCGGCTTCGACGAACGCTTTGGCGATAGCCAGGCCTATGCCCCGGTTGCCGCCGGTAACGAGGACGCTGCGGCCGGCCTGGGTCTGGGAATCGTTCTGCACAAAAAATCCTTACGTTTAGGGTCGGGGCGTGAGAATCCGATCCTATCGGCGCCGGAGGCAACTACAAGTTCGCCAGCGGCAGTGAGACAATGGGGAAATCTGTTTGGAGAGTGAAGACCCAGTGATGTCCGGAGATGGTTCAGAAATGACCAAGGGATGAGCAAGCTATCCCGCCGCAGCGTCCACGTTCCGCGGATTACGGACGCCCGCTCGGCGCACACCGATGAGATGCATGCGCGCATGGTCAAATACACGATTTCCATGAGCATCCGCATGGTCTGCTTGTTCCTGCTTTTCTTCGTCCACGGCTGGATGCTGTGGGTGGTAGTGGCGGGCGCAGTCGTGCTCCCGTGGTTCGCCGTCGTCATTGCCAACGGAGGCAGTGACAGCAGCAACCTTGGCGGAGACTCCCCCTACGAGGCTGCCGCTCCGCAGCAGCTCGAGGCACGGGTTTCCGACGCTCCCGAGAATCCCGGAACCACCGTTCTGAGTGGCGAGATTGTCGAAGATCACGGCCCCGCGGGCCGGGGTACGGCGGCGCCGGGAGCATGAACCTGCTTGACTCACTGTCCGGCGGCACGCCGGGCGAAGACCGTGCCCGCTGTTCCCGGAAGGGCTGCCGTGCAGACGCAGACTGGCAGCTGCTCTGGAACAACCCCAGGATTCACACCCCTGAACGACGTAAAATATGGCTTGCATGCGGCGAACACCGCAGCTGGCTCGAAGAGTACCTGCAGGCCCGCTCCCTGTGGAAAGAGACGCTCCCCCTTGCCGGGGACGCCGGAACCGAAAGCGACACACCGTAGATGTACAAGTTCCTCCTGTCCAGCCGCTGGCTTGGATGGTTTGTCCTGGTGTGTGCGCTGGCAGCAGTCTGCGCCTTTCTTGGCACTTGGCAGCTCGAACGCCGCGACGCTGTCCGTGAGGACATTGGCTGGGTGGAAACGAACTACTCGGCGGAACCGGTTTCCTTCCAGGAAGCTGCCGGTTATTTCAAGGAGTTTGACCCGTCGGCCGAATGGCTCCCGGTAGAACTGACCGGCTCGTATGACACGGCAAACCAGCGGATTGTGCGTAACCGTCCGCTCAACGGACGTCCCGGCTACGAAGTGCTGGTGCCGCTGAGACTCGCTGACGGTACTGCCGTCGCCGTGAACCGCGGCTGGCTCGCGATCGGCAACAACGAGGCAGGATGGCCGGACGAGGTGCCTCCGGCTCCGGAGGGCGAAGTCACCGTCACGGCCCGCCTGAAGCCTGCCGAACCCGCCCTGCTTCGCGGCGCTCCCGAAGGACAGCTTGCCTCGATCGATCTCGCTGAGTACCAGGACCAGATCGGTTACCCGCTTGAACAGGCCGCCTACGTGCTGATGGACACGGAAGATCCGGCTCCTGCCACGCGTCCCGAAGCTGCGCCAAAGCCGGACCTGGACGAAGGCCCGCATCTTTCGTATGCGCTCCAGTGGTACGCCTTCGGACTGCTGTTCTTTGTAGGCTTCGGCTACGCCGCCCGCCAGGAGGCCTGGAACATCATTGAGGCCGGCGAAGAGGATGACGAGGACTGGGACGACGACGATGAAGTCCACTCAGCAGCGCCTCTCCCCCGCCGCACACGGCCGGTCCGCAAACGGCGTGGAACCACAGGTGAAGAAGAAGAGGACGCGATCCTCGACGCCCAGGGATACTAGCGTTCAACAGGCATAAAAGTGGCCGCGCACCCCATGAGGGGCCGCGGCCACTTTCGCGTCTGCGGACACTAAGCCAGCGTGACGAGCTCCAGGTAACCTTCGTTCCAGTGGTCCTCGTCGCCGTCGGGAAGCAGGACAACCCGTTCCGGGTTCAGCGCGGCAACGGCACCCTCATCGTGGCTCACCATAACGACGGCGCCGGAATAGTTGCTCAGGGCGCCCAGGATTTCCTCACGGGAAGCAGGGTCCAGGTTGTTCGTTGGTTCGTCCAGGAGCAGCACATTCGCTGAGGAAGCCACAATGGTGGCCAGCGCCAGGCGCGTCTTCTCACCGCCGGAGAGGACTCCGGCAGGCTTATCAACGTCGTCGCCGCTGAACATAAAGGAACCCAGGACGCTGCGGACCTCCGCATCGTCCATATCCGGTGCGGCGGAGCGCATGTTCTCCAGCACGGTGCGGTCGGTATCCAGGGTTTCGTGTTCCTGGGCGTAGTAGCCGATTTTCAGTCCGTGGCCGGGAATGATGCGTCCGGTATCGGGGATGTCCACACCGGCCAGCATGCGCAGCAGGGTGGTCTTGCCGGCGCCGTTCAGGCCAAGGATGACTACCTTCGAACCACGGTCAATCGCCAGGTCCACGTCCGTGAAGATCTCCAGCGAGCCGTAGCTCTTGCTGAGGCCTTCAGCCATCATGGGGGTCTTCCCGCAGGGGGCGGGATCCGGGAAGCGGAGGGCGGCAACCCGGTCCGTGGCGCGGACAGCGTCGAGGCCGCTCATCAGCCGGTCCACGCGCTTGAGCATGCTCTGGGCGGCGGACGCACCCGACGCACGGGCCTTCATCTTGTTGGCCTGGGCCAGCAGGGCACCGGCCTTCTTCTCCGTGTTGGCGCGCTCACGCTTACGGGCGCGTTCGTCCGTCTCACGCTGGACCTTGTAACGCTTCCAGTCCATGTTGTAGATGTCGATCGTGGCGCGGTTGGCGTCCAGGCTGAAGACCTTGTTGACCGTTGCTTCCAGCAGGCCGGTGTCGTGGCTGATCACGATCAGGCCGCCGGTGTGGTTCTTGAGGAACTCGCGCAGCCAGGCGATTGAATCGGCGTCGAGGTGGTTGGTGGGCTCATCGAGGAGCATGGTCTCGGCGTCGGAGTACAGGATCCGGGCCAGCTCAACACGGCGGCGCTGGCCGCCGGAGAGTGTCTTCAGCGGCTGGTTCAGCAGCCGGTCCGGCAGGGCCAGGTTCGCGCAGATGGTCGCGGCCTCGGACTCTGCGGCATATCCGCCGGCGGAGAGGAACTCCGCTTCGAGCCGGTCGTAGCGCTTCATGGCCTTGTCAGAGACCTTCGAATCGTCGCTGGCCATTTCGTCCTGGCACTTCTTCAGCTCCGTGAGGACCTTGTCCAGGCCGCGGGCGGAGAGAATGCGGTCCCGGCCCAGCTGTTCCATGTCCGGTGTGCGCGGGTCCTGCGGCAGGTAGCCGATATCCCCGGTGCGCTTGATATGTCCGGCGGCCGGAAGCGTTTCGCCTGCCAGCACCTTGGTCAGCGTGGTCTTACCGGCGCCGTTGCGTCCCACCAATCCAATCTTGTCCCCTTTGTCCACACGGAATGAGACCGCTTCCATGAGCAGGCGTGCACCGGCACGAAGCTCGAGTTCAGATACGGCAATCACTAAGGAGGGACCTTTCGAAGGGTGGGTTCTACGCAGGTTGTACGCGGATGCCGCGAAGGCAGCCTTTCAAGTCTACCGGTTCGGGACGATTTGTAGGAACCCGACAACGGTGGACGGGCAGTCCCCGGTCTAGTCTCGGATTCACCGGGGTGATTCTCCCGGCGCCCTGAGGCGAATGTTGTAGGACACCGACGAAATGAGCCCAAATGACCGCTGTTCCTGAACCCACTGCGCCTGCCGCCCCGGCCTCCCCTTCCCGGGAGGGCGGAAACGGCTCGACTGGGCCTTCCGGACGGCAGTTTCCATCATCACGGCCGCGGTGGGGCGCCGTGGACCTGTCCTACATCGCAGTCTTTGCCGCCCTGGTCGCCGCATTTTCGCTGCTGCCCGGGATTCCGCTCCCCGTAGGCGTGCCGATCACCCTGCAGACCCTCGCGGTAATTCTCACCGGAATGGTCCTCGGTCCGGGCCGGGGCACCGCAGCCGTGGGGCTTTATCTGGTTGCCGGCCTGGCCGGCCTGCCGGTCTTCAGCGGCTTCCGCTCCGGCATTGGCGTCCTGGCGGGACCATCCGCCGGGTACCTGCTCGCGTTCCCCCTGGCGGCCCTGGTGGTGGGCCTGCTGACCCGCGCCCTGATGGGCCGGATCCGTCGCGCCCGCTTCGCTGTGCTCTTCGCCGCCGGGCTGCTCACCAGCTTTTCGGTGGTTCATCCCCTGGGCATCGCAGGCATGATGCTCAATGCAAAGCTCAGTTTTCCTGCCGCTGTTGCTGCTGATATGGCCTTCTGGCCCGGAGACGTGGTCAAGAATCTCCTGGCAGCCGCGGTTGCAGTCAGTGTCTTCGCAGCCTTTCCCCGGATGGTTCCGGGTACCAGGCAGGTCCGCCGCTGATGGTTGTCCGCTTTGAGGAGGCTGCAGTCGAGGTGCAGGACGCAGAATCGGGTCCCCAAACCATCCTGCATCCGGTCTCCCTGACCCTTGCTGAGCAGCGGATTGCGGTCATTGGTGCGAACGGCTCGGGGAAATCAACGCTTCTGCGCCTGATCAACGGTCTGCTGCTGCCCTCCAGCGGCAGCGTGAGCGTCGACGGCGCTGATACAGTCCGCAGCGGAAGCGAGGTGCGGGGCCGTGTGGGTTTTGTCTTCACGGATCCGCTCTCGCAGCTGGTGATGCCTACCGGGCGGAACGACGTCGAGCTTTCACTGCGGCGCAGCGTGCGGAATGCACGCGAACGCCGGGTGGCCGCGGAGAAGGTGCTGGACCGTTTTGGCCTGCTGCAGCTGGCGGACCGCAGCATCTATGACCTCTCAGGCGGTGAACGCCAGCTGATGGCGCTGGCTGCCGTGCTGGCCACGGATCCTGCCGTGCTGGTGGCAGATGAACCGAGCACCCTCCTGGATCTGCGTAACACTGCCCGGCTGCGGGCCATCCTTGCCGCACTCCCCCAGCAGGTCATCTTCACCACCCATGACCTTGAGTTTGCAGCCGACGCTGAACGGGTGCTGGTAGTGGACGAAGGCTCCGTGGTGTTCGACGGCCCGGCTGCGGAAGGCATTGCAGCCTACCGGCAGCTGGCGGCCCGCGCAGGCCAGTGGGCGGAGTGACCTGATGAGGAGCACCAGGCATCTGGGCGAGTACCGGGCCGGGAACTCTATGGTGCACAGGGCCCCGCTGTGGCTTAAGGCAGCAGTTGTTGTGGTGGTATCCGGGGGCACGCTGTTCGCTGCCCGGCCGCTTGCCACGGCAGCGGCTGCGGCCCTGGTTGCGGCTGTCTACGCTGCCGCAGGACTGCTGCGCGAGCTGCCGCGGCCGCTCAGGCTAATGTGGCCGGTCCTGGTACTCATCGCCGGCTTCCAGCTGTGGCACGCTGGTGCTGCGTCCGCCGTGACCGTGGCCGGGAACATTATGGTCTGCGTTGCGGCCGCCCGCCTGGTGATACTCACCGTGCCGGTACCGCAGCTGCTGGACGGGGCAGTGGCCCTGGTGCGGCCCCTGCGGGTGCTTGGGGCGGACCCGGAGCGCTTTGGGCTGGCACTGGCCCTGATGCTGCGCAGCATTCCGTACCTGCTGGGCTCAGCTTCCGATGTCCGGGATTCTGCCAGGGCCCGGGGACTCGAACGGAATCCGCGCGCTCTCGCGGTCCCGGTGGTGATCCGGGCTGTGGCGTACGCACAGCAGACAGGCGAAGCATTGGCCGCAAGGGGAATCGGCGAACCGGAGCGCGGCCTAAAAGACTAAAGGCGGCACGCAAAAGGGCGGGCACCTCCGAAGAGATGCCCGCCCTTTTGTCTTGTACGGCGGAGCCTGCCTAGATGTTGAAGCCCAGGGCCCGCATCTGATCGCGGCCGTCGTCCGTGATCTTCTCAGGTCCCCACGGCGGCATCCACACCCAGTTCAGCCGGAACTCGTCGACGATGCCTTCCAGCGCCTTGCCTGTCTGCTCCTCGATGACATCGGTCAGCGGGCAGGCGGCAGTGGTCAGGGTCATGTCAATGAGCAGGGCACCGTCTTCAGCGTATTTCAGCCCGTACAGCAGGCCCAGGTCGACGACGTTCACCCCCAGCTCGGGGTCGATGACGTCCTTGAGGGCCTCTTCGACATCCTCAAGGGATGTCTGGGCCAGGTTGGCGTCAGTCATGTTCTGCTCCTCGTCTTCCGGCGTTCTGCGGTGCCGGATCAGGCGCTGGCTGCGCCGGCGTTGGTGAACCGGTCGTAGCCCTCTTCTTCAAGGCGGTCGGCAAGCTCGGGGCCGCCCTGCTCGGCGATCCGTCCGTCGACGAATACGTGCACGTAGTCCGGCTTGATGTAGCGCAGGATCCGCGTGTAGTGCGTAATCAGCAGCGTACCCATGTTTCCGTTGGCGTGTTCACGGTTTACGCCTTCGGAGACAACCTTCAGGGCGTCCACGTCAAGACCGGAGTCGGTCTCATCCAGGATGGCGAACTTCGGGTGGAAGAGCTCAAGCTGGAGGATCTCCACGCGCTTCTTCTCGCCGCCGGAGAAGCCTTCGTTGACGTTTCGCTGGGCGAAGTCGGCATCGATGCGAAGCTGCGACATGGCGCCCTTGACGTCCTTGGTCCAGTGGCGCAGGGACGGTGCTTCGCCGTCCAGTGCGGTCTTGGCGGTGCGCAGGAAGTTCGTCATGGTGACGCCCGGAACCTCAACCGGGTACTGCATGGCCAGGAAGAGGCCGGCGCGGGCGCGCTCGTCAACGCTCATTGCCAGGACGTCTTCGCCGTCCAGGGTGATGGAACCGCTGTCCACCGTGTAGCGCGGGTGGCCGGCAATGGTGGAGGCGAGGGTGGACTTGCCGGAGCCGTTCGGGCCCATGATGGCGTGGGTTTCCCCGGTGTTGATGGTGAGGCTGACGCCCTTCAGGATCTGCTTCTTGACACCCTGTTCGGTCTCAATGCTGACGTGAAGGTCCTTGATTTCAAGAGTGGACATGCGTTGTTCGCTTTCTCTTTGCACGCGTGCGGTGCGGTCTGCAGGTTCTTGGTGGAGGAAGAGGTCTTAGTTCTCGACCTGTGCGAGCTCACGCTCGACGGCGGCGGTGAGGCGCTCTTCCAGTTCCGGAACCCGGATCTGCTGGATGATTTCGTTCAGGAAGCCGCGCACCACAAGGCGGCGTGCGATGTCCTCGGGGATGCCCCGGGCCATCAGGTAGAACAGGTGCTCGTCGTCGAACCGGCCGGTGGCGCTGGCGTGGCCGGCACCTTCAATGAGACCGGTCTCGATTTCCAGGTTCGGCACGGAGTCGGCACGGCCGCCGTCGGTAAGCAGCAGGTTGCGGTTCACCTCGTAGGTGTCGGTACCTTCGGCTTCCTTGCGGATCAGCACGTCGCCAACCCAAACGGTGTGTGCGTCCTTGCCCTGCAGTGCGCCCTTGTACATAACGCGGGACTTGCAGTTCGGCACCGCGTGGTCGACGAACAGGCGCTGCTCCAGGTGCTGGCCGGCGTCGGCGTAGTACAGGCCAAACATCTGCACATCGCCGCCGGTGGCGGTGAACTTCGAGGACGGTGTCACGCGCACCAGGTCGCCGCCGAGGCTGACGACTACGTGCTTGAAGCGTGCGTCGCGGCCAACCTTGGCGTACTGGGCGGACGCGTGAACGGCGTCGTCGTCCCAGTCCTGTACGGAGATGACGGTCAGTTCCGCGCCGTCGCCGACGATGATCTCCACGTTCTGGGACAGCGTGGCTGAACCCTTGTGGTCCAGGACCACAACTGCCTTGGAGAAGGCGCCGGCCTCGATGACCACGTGCTGGGCGGCAGGATCAGTGCCGGCACCTGTGATGCTCAGCGTGACCGTGCCTTCAGCCTGCATGTCCTTCGGAATGCTGACCAGGGTGGCTTCGGTGAAGGCTTCCCAGGCTGCTGCAGCAACCAGGTCTTCGGGGATGCCTGCGGTGCCGATCCGGGCATCGTCGCGGCCGATTCCGGCTACGGTGATGCCTTCGGGAGCTACCACGGCCACCTCGGGGGCGGTCCCGGTCAGATCCTGGGTGTGCAGGCCGCGCAGGCGCTTCAGCGGAGTAAACCGCCAGTCCTCTTCACGGCCGGTGAGCTTGCCAAAATCCGCCCGGTTGAAGGAGGTGAGGCGCCCGGCGCGCGAGCTGTCAGGAATGCCTGCCCCGGCACCGTGGCTGTGGGACTTGCTGCTGTCACCGCCCAGAACGGGGGAAGAATCGTTCAGCGGGGAGAGGTTTTCGCCTTCCTCGGTGAAACCGTCAATGCGGACCCGGCGGTCCCCAGAGGGGGCCCCGATGCGCGCCTTGACGCCTTCCACTGCGTTGCTGACCTTCTCGGCTACGGTTTCAGCGACGTTCTCGGCTGTGTTTACTACGGCGTCGTTTAGCTTCGACATTAACCGACGGCTCCTTCCATCTGGAGTTCGATGAGGCGGTTGAGTTCGAGGGCGTATTCCATCGGCAGTTCGCGTGCGATCGGCTCGATGAAGCCGCGCACGATCATTGCCATTGCCTCGTCCTCGGGAAGGCCGCGGGACATCAGGTAGAACAGCTGCTCCTCGCTGACCCGCGAGACGGTGGCTTCGTGGCCCATGGTCACGTCATCCTCGCGGATATCCACGTAGGGGTAGGTGTCCGAACGGGAAATGGTGTCCACCAGCAGGGCGTCGCAGCGAACGGTGTTGGCGGAGTTCTTCGCGCCTTCACGGACCTGGACCAGGCCGCGGTAGGCAGCACGGCCGCCGCCGCGGGCAACGGACTTGGAGATGATGGAGCTCTTGGTGTTAGGGGCAATGTGCACCATCTTCGAGCCGGTGTCCTGGTGCTGGCCTTCGCCGGCGAAGGCGATGGACAGGGTCTCGCCCTTGGCGTGCTCGCCGACCAGGTAGACAGCCGGGTACTTCATGGTGACCTTGGAACCGATGTTGCCGTCGATCCACTCCATGGTGGCGCCTTCGTGCGCAATGGCACGCTTGGTCACCAGGTTGTACACGTTGTTCGACCAGTTCTGGATCGTGGTGTAGCGGACGCGGGCGTTCTTCTTGACGATGATCTCGACGACGGCGGAGTGCAGTGAGTCCGAGGTGTAGATCGGAGCGGTGCAGCCTTCGATGTAGTGGACGTAGGAGTCCTCGTCCGCGATGATCAGCGTGCGCTCGAACTGGCCCATGTTTTCCGTGTTGATGCGGAAGTAGGCCTGCAGCGGGATCTCCACGTGGACGCCCTTCGGGACGTATACGAAGGAACCGCCGGACCACACGGCAGTATTCAGCGAACCGAACTTGTTGTCGCCTACCGGGATAACCGTGCCGAAGTACTCCTGGAAGATCTCCGGGTGTTCCTTCAGCGCGGTGTCGGTGTCCAGGAAGATGACGCCCTGGCGCTCCAGGTCTTCACGGAGCTGGTGGTACACGACCTCGGACTCGTACTGGGCAGCGACGCCGGAAACCAGGCGGCCGCGCTCAGCTTCGGGGATGCCGAGCTTCTCGTACGTGTTGCGAATGTCCTCGGGGAGATCTTCCCAGGTGTTCGCCTGCTTCTCGGTGGAGCGCACGAAGTACTTGATGTTGTCGAAATCGATGCCGGAGAGGTCTGCACCCCAGGTGGGCATGGGCTTGCGGTCGAAGTACTTCAGGCCCTTCAGGCGCAGGTCCAGCATCCATTCCGGTTCGTTCTTCTTCGCCGAAATGTCACGGACAACCTCCTCGGAGAGGCCGCGGCGGGCGTTGGACCCGGCGACATCTGAGTCGGCCCAGCCGTACTCGTAGGTACCAATGCCCTCGAGTTCGGGGTTCTTTTCCAGGATGTCTGAAATCACGGAGTCGGGCACCGCTGGTGCCTCAACCTTCCGGGTTACTTGATCCGTCATCACGGCCTTTCTTGCTGATGAGTGGATGTGGACTGGTTGGTTGCGGAGCCCACCGTCTGGTGAGGCGCAGACTTCGAACGGCCCACGGGGATGTGGGTCGTACAAACGTGCCCCCCGCGGGAGAGCGTGGACAGCCTGCGCACGTCCACACCCAGCAGCCGGGAGAAAACTTCGGTCTCCTTGTCACAGAAGACGGGGTAGGCGCTGGCCAGCGCCTGGATGGGGCAGTGCCCCTGGCAAAGCTGGATGCTCAGCAGGGTGCTGGGTGTCCGGCTCGTGCCGATCATGGTCGTAGAGGCAACGAAGCCGTCCCTGGTCAGTTCTGCGGAGAGCGCCCGGGCCCTGTCCTCCAGGGCAGGACCAGCGGCGTCGAGCACCGGACGGTAACGTTCTTCCATCTTCCGGAACCGCTCTGCCGCGAATGCTTCAATGGCTTCCGGACCGGCTGCAGCTCCAAGTGCCCGAAGGGCCTCGGTGGCAATGGTCAGGTAGTCATTGCCCAGATAGGACTGGCCCTGCTGGCTGACAACGTAGCGCCGCGCCGGACGGCCTGCACCTGCCCCGGGGCTGGAAACCCGCTTGACCTCAATCAGGCCCTGCCGCTCCAGTGCGTCCAGGTGCCTGCGCACCGCTGCCGGCGTGAAGCCAAGCCGCTCGCCGAGCTCGGCCGCACTCACGGGACCGTGCTCAAGCACGGCACCGAGTACGCGGTCCCTGGTACGTTCTTCCGACTCCCGGGCTGCTGCCTGGGTTGCGGGTTTCACCGCCCCAGTCTCCGCCGGAGGGGTCTCCGTCTCTGAGCTCTTCACAGAATACACAACACAATCATGACCTAATCCATTCCTCAAGGCTACTAAGGACATGCTTCCCACCCGCCCGCACGGGGTGCGGGGAGGGCGGGAATGGACTACTACCTAACGTAGAATACTGGGGTGCCTAACAATGAACCCTGCCTGTCTATCTCCGGTCTGATCCGGGATCTGGGCCCTGTTCCCGGTTTGGACGGGAAAATGATCCGGGTGCTGGCCGGGGTCGACCTGACCGCGAGGCGGGGGGAGGTCACCGCACTCCTCGGCGCAAACGGTGCCGGCAAGACAACCACGCTCGAATGCGCGCAGGGGCTTCAGCCCATCGACGGCGGCGAAGTGCGCCTTCTCGGCGAAGCACCCTATGGAGCGGGCGCAGAGCTGCGCGCGCGCGTAGGGGTCATGCTCCAGGACGGCGGACTGCCGCCGGCTGCCCGTCCCGTAGCCCTGCTGCGGCATATAGCTTCCATGTACAGGGATCCGCGCGACGTCGATTCGCTGGTGGAGCGTCTGGGAATCAACAGCTTTGCCAGGACAGGCATCCGCCGCCTCTCCGGCGGGCAGCGCCAGCGGGTTGCGCTGGCAGCAGCCCTCGTGGGCAACCCGGAAGTGCTCTTCCTTGATGAGCCGAGCGCCGGGCTGGACCCGCAGTCCCGCCAGATAGTGTTCGACCTGATCCAGGAGCTTAGGGCAGAAGGACTGGGCATCATCCTGACCACCCACCTCCTCGACGACGCCCAGCGGCTCGCCGACTATGTCTACATCATCGATGCCGGGCGCACCGTGGCTTCGGGAACTGTGGCGGAGCTCACGGCACGGACCGCTGCCCACGCCAGCGGACGCGAACTCACTTTCGAGGCACCCCCCGGGCTCAAGCCCGCGCTTGCCGGGCTGGAACACCTGGCGTTCACCGAAGATACTCCGGGCCGGTACGCTCTCCGGGGCGAGTTCTCCCCCGCAGACCTCGCCGGACTGGCTGGCTGGTGGCAGGATGCAGGCATCCTCCCGGACAGCATCCACATGGCATCCCGCACTTTGGAGGACGTGTTCCTCGAACTCTCCGGAAAGGAGATCCGATGAGCGCGCCGGCTTCCCTGCCAGTCAGGGTCCTGAACCAGGGCAAATACGAGGCCGAGACCATGCTGCGCAACGGTGAACAGCTCATTCTCGCCGTCGTGCTTCCGCTCCTTGGCCTCATTGCATTGAGCGTGACTCCGGTCCTGGATGACTTTGGGCCCTCCCGGATAGACACAGCCACGCCCGGCATCCTTGCCCTGTGTGCCCTGTCAACTGCTTTCACCGGCCAGGGCATCGCAACCGGCTTCGACCGGCGCTACGGTGTTCTCCGGTTCCTCTCCACCACTCCCCTTGGCCGGGCCGGACTCATTGCCGGCAAGGTGATCGCCGTGCTGTCCGTACTGGCGATCCAGGTGGTGCTTGTCAGCGTCGTCGCCCTCTTCATCGGCTGGCGTCCGTCGCTGCCCGGAATCCCGCTGGCGCTCCTGCTGCTTGTCCTTGGGGCAGTGGCCTTTACCTCGCTTGGCCTGCTGGTCGCCGGAACGGTCCGGCCCGAGGCCACACTGGCCATCACCAACCTGCTCTGGATCCTTCTGGCGGGCATCGGAGGCATAATCCTTCCGGCTGCCAGCCTGCCCTCAGACATGGAACCGTTCGTCCAGCTGCTGCCCTCGGCGGCGCTGGGTGATGTACTGAGATCAGCCCTGATAGATACGCAGTTCAACCTTTCCGCCACGCTCATCCTGCTGGCGTGGACAATCCTGGGCGGCCTCGCTGCTGTCCGCTGGTTCAAATGGAGTTAGTTCCCGTGTCCAATACCCCCGCTCCCGCTCCCGCAGCACGGAAGGCCGAGCTTTCCGCTGGGCCCGCCACAGGCAAGCTGGTCCGCACCCTCGCGGTGGCTACCCTGGTGGCCAACATTGCCATTGTGGTCACCGGCGGCGCCGTGCGGCTGACCGCTTCAGGGCTGGGCTGCCCCGAATGGCCGCTGTGCACGGCGGATTCGCTGGTCACGACGCCGGAAATGGGCGTTCACGGCATCATCGAGTTCGGCAACCGGCTGCTGACGTTTGTCCTGGCCGCGATTGCATTTGGCATGCTTGCTTCAGTGTGGAAGGCGCGGTCCACGCGCCCGGACCTGCTGTGGCTTTCCGCGGCGGCCCTGGCCGGCATCCCGGCCCAGGCCTTCATTGGCGGCATTACGGTGTGGACCGACCTGAACCCCTGGGTGGTCGGCCTGCACTTCATTGTTTCGATGGTCATTATCAGCGTGGCTGTAGTGCTGGTGAACCGGGCGTGGCTGACAAGCGGACAGCTTGCCGAGGGCAACGCACCACTGGCTGACCGCCCCCTGCGTCCGCTGGTCTGGGCGATCGGCGTGCTGACGGCGATTACCGTCGTGCTCGGGGTCATGGTGACCGGTTCCGGCCCGCATGCCGGTGACCACGGTGCTGCCCGCAACGGCCTGGATCCGGACTTCATTACCCGTCTCCACGTTGTCCCGGTCTACCTGCTGGTCTTCGCCACGGCCGTGGCGCTGTACCTGGTTTACCGACGTACCGCGGATGTCCGGCTGCGGCGTTCCCTGGTGGTCTTCGCCGTCGTTGTTCTGGCCCAGGCAGTGATCGGCTATGTACAGCATTTTCTCCACCTGCCGATCGTCCTGGTGGCACTGCACATGCTGGGAGCCTCGCTGCTCACCGGTGCTGCGGCCTACGTTGTGTACACGGCGCTCTCGCACAAGGTGCCGGGTGCGGTCGATGCGTCTTCGGAGGCAAGGGACTAGTTACGCAGTCGCCGCCGAATCCCACGAAACCCCTGGTTTCGCGGGATTCGCTCGTTAAGGTGTCCCTCGGCCCGGGTAGATTGTCTGGAAAACTCCGGAGGGTCACCCATGAATACAAGATCTGCGGGCATTGCCGGCGCGATGCTTATCGCGCTGCTGGCACAAACCGCCTGTACGGCAAACCTGGATTCGACCGGAGATGACCTGTCACCGCCCGTCGAGACGGCTGCAGCGCTGTGGGAGTTTGAGCCAAACGCATACGTCTCTGAAGCACTCGATTTTATCGAGGCCAATGGGCTCTATCTCGAAGACATCGATTGGCCTGCGGTCAGGGAGCGGGCTCTTGAACAGACCGCCGGCGCCAAATCTCCGGATGAAACCTACCCGGCGCTAAAGGAAGTTATTGATCTGGCAGGAGGCAGGCACAGCGCACTGAGGGAGCCGAACCCGAATCCCCCGGGGTACAGCTTCATTCACACTCCTGAAGCCGAACTGCTCGGTGACGGTGTGGCGGTCCTCAACATACCGGCGTTCAGATCACCCCGGCCGGAACACATTGAAGAGTATGCCGAAGCGGGGTGGGATGAGATAGCAAGGCTCTCCGCCGAAACGCAATGCGGCTGGATCGTCGATGTGAGGGAGAACTACGGCGGAAATATGCTGCCCATGATTAGCGCCGTCACACCGCTTCTCCCCGAAGGCACACTGATGCAGTTTATTGATCGGGACGGAAACAGTTCGGCGGTCGCAGCCAGGGACGGGGGGATTTTTCAGAATGGTGAATACCAGGCGGGCGCCTCCAGCCGGGCCGCAGATATGAGCCACCTGCCGGTCGCCGTCCTTCAGTCAGGTTCGACAGCAAGTTCGGCAGAGGCTGTCGTTATCACTTTCATGTCCCGAGACGGAGTCAGAACGTTCGGAGCGGATACAGCAGGACTGTCAACCGGAAACGTGACGAAGACTATGCCTGACGGTGCGGTTCTCCGGGTCACCCGCGCCTACATGGCCAACAGCTCCGGGGTACCCGCAGACGGTGCTCTTCCGGTACATACAGCCTCCGATGACCCGCTGTCCGCGGCCACCGAGTGGCTCAGGGAAACCTGTGAGATGGGTTCGCGCTAGCAGAGCTGCTAGAGAAGCGGTCCGCCGACGAAGGGATCGACGGCCAGCGCCACGAAGAGGATGGTGAGGTAGCTGATCGAACCGTGGAAGACCTTCATGGCCGTCTTGTCCGTGACCTCGCCCCGCTGGGCCCGGGCGTGGAGGCGATGGGTTTCTGCAAGGAACCATGCGCCGCTGAGGACGGCTCCGGCGGTGTAGACCCAGCCGGCACCGCCAACCGGAATCAGGAGCAGCGAGCAGACGACCGTGGCGTAGGCGTACAGGACAACCTGCACGGAGACCACCTTCGCACCGGCAACGGCTCCGAGCATGGGAACCGAGGCGTTGCGGTAGTCCTCGCCATACTTCATGGACAGCGGCCAGTAGTGCGGAGGCGTCCAGAGGAAGATCACCATAAAGAGGATCACGGCAGGCCACTCGACGGTGTTCGTCACGGCGGCCCAGGCGATCAGCACAGGCATGCAGCCGGCTGCTCCGCCCCAGACAATGTTCTGGGTGGTTCGGCGCTTGAGGATCAGAGTGTAGAACACCACGTAGAGCAGGATTGCGCCGAGACCCAGGAGGCCGGTGAGCGGATTGGCACCGAACCAGAGCAGGGCAATCGAGACGATTCCAAGCGCCCAGCCGAATACCAGGGCTTCGCGCGGGCTGACCTCACCCGTAACCAGCGGGCGCTTTTCGGTCCGGCGCATCAGCCGGTCCATGTCCCTGTCGATGTAGCAGTTAAAAACACCGGCACTGGCTGCTGCCAGTGCGCCGCCGACCATGGTCGACACCATGAGCCAGACCGAGGGAACTCCGCCCTGCGCAAAGAACATGGTGGGAAGGGTGGTGACCAGAAGAAGTTCGATCACGCGCGGCTTCGTGAGGGCCACATAGGCCCGAAGCTTACGTCCCACGCTCATTTTTCCGGTGTATACCGGAACCTCGGCGGGGGCATGCTGCGTACTCACGAAACGATCACTCAGTCCTGTCTGGAATCCTGTCTGGGCCGTAAAAGTCCACGCTCATCATAACCTCTATCCCCTGTAGAAAACGAAGCAGGTACCCGCCCCGGAGGCGTTCTGCACGGGCATTGGGATGCTGTGGCCCCCGCGCACCCCTTTTTCCCCAGTGAATGCGGGACACGATACGCCAATTGGCGGGGCCTTCGGGATAAGGTTGAAGCGGACATTGCCCCCGTGCGCAAACATTGCCGTGGGAGGCTGGCTGACCTGCCGGTTTGCCGGGGGCCGACGGCCCGCTGGAACAAGCAGGGCCTCGCCTGTGTTCCGTTAGAAACACCGCAAGATCCGGTTGGAGCGGCAGAAGCCGCTTCCGGTGCCTAATGCACCGGTGATCCGTAGAGAGAGGGGCCCGGTAAACGTGCCACATTTGGAAGAGCAGAACCTGACCTGGAGCGAGACGGACAGCAAGGCAGTAGACACTGTCCGCGTCCTGGCCGCCGACGCCGTTGAGAAGGTCGGCAACGGGCATCCCGGAACCGCCATGAGCCTGGCTCCGGCAGCTTATCTGCTGTTCCAGAAAGTCATGCGCCACGATCCCGCGGATCCGCACTGGCTTGGACGCGACCGTTTCGTCCTCTCCCCCGGACACACGTCGCTGACCCTTTACATCCAGCTCTTCCTGTCCGGTTACGGACTTGAGCTCGATGACCTGAAGGCCCTGCGTACCTGGGGCTCCAAGACTCCGGGCCACCCCGAGTACCGCCACACCGACGGCGTTGAAATCACCACCGGGCCGCTGGGCCAGGGGCTGGCCTCCGCAGTTGGCTTCGCGTTCGCGCAGCGCCGCCTCCGCGGAATGTTCGACGCCGATGCCCCCGCAGGCTCCAGCCCCTTCGACCACACCATCTGGGTCATTGCCTCCGACGGTGACCTGCAGGAAGGCGTGACGGCTGAGGCTTCCTCGCTGGCCGGGCACCAGGAACTGGGCAACCTTGTGGTGATCTACGACGAGAACCACATCTCCATTGAGGACGACACGGACATCGCCTTCACCGAGGACGTCCTCAAGCGATACGAAGCCTACGGCTGGCACACCCAGCGCGTTGACTGGACTGCAGGCGGGGAATACCGCGAAGACGTCAACGGCCTCTACGACGCTCTTGCCGCGGCCAAGGCCGAGACGAACCGGCCCTCGATCATCTCCCTGCGCACCATCATCGGCTGGCCTGCCCCGAACAAGCAGAACACCGGCAAGATCCACGGTTCGGCACTCGGCCGGGACGAGGTCGCTGCGCTGAAGGAAACCCTGGGCTTTGATCCGGAAAAGACCTTCGACGTCGATCCCGACGTACTGGCCCACGCCCGTGAGGTCCGTTCTCGCGGCGCAGAAGAGCACGCGCTCTGGAATGATTCCTTCGCCGCCTGGCAGGAGTCGAACCCGGAAGGCGCCGCCCTGCTGGAGCGCATCCAGGCAGGCAAGCTGCCCGCAGGCTGGGAAGAATCCCTGCCTGCCTTCGAAGCCGGCAAGGACGTTTCCACCCGAGCCGCCTCCGGCAAGGTGCTCAGCGCCATCGGCCCGGTTCTTCCGGAGCTGTGGGGCGGATCGGCAGACCTTGCCGAGTCCAACAACACCACCATTGAGGGTGCGGAGTCATTCGTACCTGCCGGACGGCAGACCGCTGCATGGTCCGGCGGTCCGTACGGCCGGGTCCTGCACTTCGGTATCCGTGAACACGCCGCAGCTGCGATCGTCAACGGCATCACCATGTCCAGCAACACCCGCGCCTTCTCTGGCACGTTCCTGATCTTCAGCGACTACCAGCGCCCCGCGGTCCGCCTCGGCGCGCTGATGGGTGTGCCCTCCATCTACGTGTGGACGCACGACTCGATTGGCCTTGGCGAAGACGGACCGACCCACCAGCCGGTGGAGCAGCTCGCGTCCCTCCGCGCCATCCCGGGGCTCGACGTCGTCCGTCCTGCGGATGCAAACGAGGTGGCCGTTGCCTGGCGCACCATCCTGGAGAACACTGAAAACCCGGCAGGCATTGTGCTGACCCGGCAGAATGTTCCCACCTGGGAGCGCGGCACCGGAGCGGCAGACGCCGGTTCCTTCGGTGCAGCCGACGGCGCAGCCCGCGGCGGGTACGTACTGGCCGAAGCCGTGCGCGGCGGCGAGACCGTGACCCCGGACGTCATCCTGATTGGAACCGGCTCCGAGGTACAGCTGGCCGTCCAGGCCCGCGAAGCACTGGCGGCCGAAGGCATTGCCGCCCGCGTCGTTTCCATGCCCAGCGTCGAGTGGTTCAACCGCCAGGACGCTGAGTACCGCGAGTCCGTCCTGCCGCGTTCGGTCAAGGCCCGGGTGTCGGTGGAAGCCGGTATCGCCCAGGGCTGGCGCGAATTCGTCGGTGACGACGGCCGCATGGTTTCCCTGGAACACTTCGGCGCTTCAGCCGACTACAAGACTCTGTTCAATGAGTTCGGCATCACTGCCGACGCCGTTGCCCAGGCAGCCCGGGACTCCCTGGCAGCCGTGCACGGCCATGACGCAGCCCCCGCAGGCACGCCTGCAGCACCTTCCGGCGCCGCCTCCACCGAGACCGGCGACCAGAAGTAACCGCGAAAGCAAGGAGAACACCAATGTCTTCCACCCCCACCGCCGCCCTTTCCGAAGCCGGCGTATCCATCTGGCTCGACGACCTGTCCCGTGAACGCATCACCTCCGGTTCCCTAAAGGACCTCATCACCGCCCGCAACGTCGTCGGCGTCACCACCAATCCGAGCATCTTCGCGGCTGCCCTGGCCAACGGCGAGTCCTACGCGACCCAGGTTGAGCAGCTCGCTGCCAGCGGAGCCGACGTGGACAAGGCCGTCTTCGAGATCACCACCGACGACGTCATCCAGGCCTGCGATGTCTTCGCCCCCGTGGCGGAAGCTACCGGCGGCGTCGACGGCCGGGTTTCAATCGAAGTTGACCCCCGCCTGTCCCGCGACACCCAGGGCACCATCAACGAGGCCAAGGAACTCTTCGACAAAGTTGGCCGCAGCAATGTCCTGATCAAGATCCCGGCAACTGAGGAGGGCCTCCCGGCCATCACCGCAGTCCTGGCCGAAGGCATCAGCGTCAACGTCACCCTGATCTTCTCGCTCCAGCGCTACCGCGAGGTCATCAACGCGTTCATGGCCGGCATCGAGCAGGCCCGCGAGAACGGCCACGATCTCTCCAAGATCCACTCCGTTGCCTCCTTCTTCGTCTCCCGTGTCGACTCTGAGATCGACAAGCGCCTCGACGCCGTCGGGACGGACGCCGCGAAGGCACTGAAGGGCAAGGCCGGCCTGGCCAACGCCCGTCTTGCCTACCAGGTCTTTGAGGAGTCCTTCGCAACCGAACGCTGGCAGGTCCTGGCTGCGGCCGGAGCTAATGCGCAGCGTCCGCTCTGGGCCTCCACCGGCGTCAAGGATCCGGCGCTGCCGGACACCCTCTACGTCACCGAGCTGGTGGCAGCCGGCGTTGTGAACACCATGCCGGAGAAGACCCTGGAAGCCACTGCGGACCACGGCAGGATCACCGGAGACACCATCACCGGGACATACGCCGAATCCGCTGCCGTCCTCGATGACCTGGACGCAGCCGGCGTTGACTACAACGACGTCGTAGCCGTCCTCGAAACCGAGGGCTTGGATAAGTTCGTGGTTTCCTGGGGCGAACTGCTGGAAACCGTAACCGCCGCACTGGAAAACGCACGGAAGGCCTAGCACCCATGACGACCCTGTCCTTTGAAGCAGCCGGAGCCGCCCGCGAAGCCGTGGAGGCCCACGTCCCTGCGCTGGTCCGGGACGAGGTAGCCACCAGGCTCCTCGCCCAGGACCCCACGCTGTGGGGGCCGGACGCTGAAGCTGAAGCTTCGATCCGGCTCGGCTGGCTGAATCCGGCGCCAAGCTCCCGGCCGCTTCTGGGACAGATCCGGGAACTCCGTGAGGAACTCGCCGCCGAAGGCGTGGACCGCGTGGTCCTGGCCGGCATGGGCGGTTCCTCGCTTGCCCCGGAGGTCATCACCCGAACTGCAGGCGTGAGCCTGACGGTTCTTGATTCCACTGACCCCGACTCGGTTGCTGCCGCCCTCGCGGAGGACCTCGCGTCCACCGTGCTGGTGGTCTCTTCCAAGTCGGGGTCCACAGTGGAAACAGACTCGCAGCGGCGTGCCTTTGAGGACGCTTTCACGACGGCGGGGATCGACGCGAAGTCGCGCATCGTCGTCGTCACCGACCCCGGATCGCCGCTTGATGCGGCAGCCCGGGAGGCCGGCTACCGTGCCGTGTTCAATGCAGACCCGAACGTGGGCGGCCGCTATTCGGCACTCACGGCCTTTGGCCTGGTTCCCTCCGGCCTCGCCGGGGCGGACATTGAAGGGCTGCTTGATGCAGCCGAAGACACGGCCGAAATCCTCAGCGACAACGCGGAGGACAACATCGGACTCGCCCTGGGTGCTGCCCTGGGCGGAACCAATCCGCTGCGGAACAAGATCGTGATCGTCGATGAGGAATCCGGACTTGCGGGTTTCCCTGACTGGGCCGAGCAGCTCATTGCGGAGTCCACCGGCAAGCTGCAGACGGGCATCCTGCCGGTCGTAGCCGAACCCGGTGCGCCGGAAACCCTGAGCGGCGCACCTGACGTCCTGGTGGTACGGATTGTTTCACCCGACTCCGAAGCACTCCCGGAAGGTGACCAGGTGGTCGTTTCCGGCAGCCTTGGCGCCCAGATGATGCTTTGGGAGTACGCGACCGCAGTTGCTGGCCGGCTCCTGGGCATCAACCCCTTCGACCAGCCCGACGTCGAAGCAGCCAAAAAGGCAGCCCGCGGCCTCCTTGACGCCCAGCCGGAGCCGGTAGCGGCGTCCTTCGTTGACGGATCTGTCGAGGTCCGCGGCGAGGAAGCACTGCTGGGCGATAGCCACACCCTGACTGCTGCGCTGCAGGCACTCCTTGGCCAGCTTGGCGGGGACGGCTACCTCAGCGTGCAGGCTTACCTGGACCGGGCCAAGCAGACGGAACTGGAGAAGATCCGTCCCGAACTGGCCCAGGCAACTGGCCGCCCCGTCACTTTCGGCTGGGGGCCGCGGTTCCTGCACTCCACCGGACAGTTCCACAAGGGCGGTCCAGCCCAGGGCGTGTACCTTCAGATCACCGGCACCCCCGCCGGAGACCAGGCCATCCCCGGCCGTCCGTTTACCTTTGGCGAGCTCATCGCGGCGCAGGCAGCAGGCGACGCACAGGTTCTGGCGGATCACGGCCGGCCTGTCCTCCGGCTGAACCTGCTCAACCGGGACGCCGGAGTGGCACAGCTGGCCGCTGCAATCCAGGATCTGGGTGGTAAGTAGCCGATGTTCCATAAGGAAGAGACCGGTTCCGCTTCTCCGTTAAGGGACCCCCGCGACCGGCGCCTCAGCCGGATCGCAGGGCCGTCCTCGCTGGTTATCTTCGGCGTGACCGGTGACCTGGCCCGCAAGAAACTCATTCCTGCCGTGTACGACCTCGCCAACCGGGGACTGCTTCCGCCCAGTTTTTCGCTCGTTGGTTTTGGGCGCCGGGAATGGAGCGACTCGGACTTCGCCGGCTACGTCAAGGAAGCCGTGCAGGAGGGGTCCCGCACGGACTTCAGCGAAAACGTCTGGGAACAGCTGGTTGAAGGCATCCGCTTTGTCCAGGGCGGTTTCGACGACCACAAGGCATTCGACGCACTGCGCAGCACGCTTCAGGACCTGGATGAAAAGCGCGGTACGCGCGGCAACGTGGCGTTCTACCTTTCGGTACCGCCCAAGAGCTTCGAACAGGTCTGCCAGCAGCTTTCAAGCCACGGCCTCGCGGATTCGTCCGGCGGCAGCTGGCGGCGGGTGGTCATCGAGAAACCGTTCGGCCACGACCTGCAGTCGGCCCGCGACCTCAACCACGTTGTCGAGTCCGTGTTCCCTGCCGATTCCGTCTTCCGGATAGACCACTATCTCGGCAAGGAAACGGTCCAGAACATCCTGGCACTTCGCTTCGCCAACCAGTTGTTCGAACCCATCTGGAACGCGAACTACGTTGACCACGTCCAGATCACGATGGCTGAAGACATCGGCATCGGCGGCAGGGCCGGTTATTACGACGGCGTTGGCGCGGCACGCGATGTCATCCAGAACCACCTGCTCCAGCTCCTGGCCCTGACCGCCATGGAAGAGCCGATCTCCTTCAACGCCGGGCATTTGCGTGCGGAGAAGGAGAAGGTCCTGGCCGCGGTCCGGCTGCCCCAGGACCTTTCCCGGCATTCCGCCCGGGGACAGTACACCGGCGGATGGCAGGGCGGTGAGAAGGTCACCGGGTTTCTGGAGGAAGAAGGATTCAACCCTGAATCCAGGACTGAGACCTTCGCTGCCGTGCGCCTGGACATCAATACGCGCCGGTGGGCAGGGGTTCCCTTCTACCTGCGGGCAGGCAAACGTCTGGGCCGCAGGGTCACGGAAATCGCCGTCGTCTTCAAGCGCGCTCCGAATCTCTTGTTCCGCGACCACGCGGAGGACGACTTCGGCCAGAACGCCGTAGTGATCCGTGTCCAGCCAGATGAGGGCGCAACGATTCGTTTCGGTTCAAAGGTGCCCGGGACCCAGATGGAAGTGCGGGATGTGTCGATGGACTTCGGCTATGGCCATTCCTTCACCGAATCCAGTCCCGAGGCATACGAACGCCTGATCCTGGACGTACTGCTGGGTGAGCCGCCGCTGTTCCCCCGGCACCAGGAAGTGGAGCTCTCCTGGAAGATCGTAGACCCCTTTGAAGAGTATTGGGCCTCCCTCGATGAACAGCCTGAACCCTATGCCCCGGGCAGCTGGGGACCCGCTTCTGCCGACGAACTGCTTGCCCGCGACGGAAGGACCTGGAGAAGGCCGTGATAGTTGACCTGCCGGACACCACCACCTCGAAGGTGTCCAAGAAGATCGTCGGTATGCGGGACAAGGGCGGTGTGGTTGCCCTGGGCCGTGTGCTGACACTGGTCGTGGTGACGGAGCCGGACTACGTCGAAGAAGCCATCGAGGCCGCCAACGATGCCAGCCGCGAACACCCCTGCCGCGTGATCGTACTTGCCGCCGGATCCCCGGATGAACCGTCCCGCCTCGACGCACAGATCCGCGTGGGGGGCGACGCCGGCGCGTCGGATGTGATCCTGCTGTACGGCTACGGCGAGCTGGCTGCCGAAAGTGAGTCCCTGGTTTCGGCGCTGCTCCTGCCCGACGCACCGATTGTTGTCTGGTGGCCGCACGGGCTTCCGCATTCGGCCGCCTCCACCCCGCTTGGGCGCATTGCCCACCGCCGGATTACCGACGCCGCCAACGAACCAGACCCCAAGCAGGCCCTGCTGGACCTCAGCAAGACCTATGCGGATGGAGACACGGACCTCAGCTGGACCCGGCTGACACACTGGCGAATCCAGCTGGCGGCTGTGCTCGAGCAGAACGGTGCAGACGGTATCCAGTCGATCGTGGTGGAGGGTGCCTCTGATTCCGCCAGCACGTTCCTGCTCGCTGCGTGGCTTAAGCATGCCCTCAAGGTGCCCGTCGAGATTATTGAAGATCCGGCAGGCGCCGGGATCCGCAGGGTCCGCATAGAGCGGGACGGCGGAGCTCTTGAACTTCGCCGCCCAGAGGGCAGTACTGCATACCTGACCCAGCCGGGCCAGCCTGAACAGCGGATCGCCCTGCCGCTGCGTGGCCTGCACGAGTGCCTTGCAGAAGAGCTGCGGCGGCTGGACCCTGACGAAGTATTCGGAGAAGTACTAACCCAGGGGCTGGCCGCGTGCCTGGCTCCGGAAGGGACCACCGCATGAGGCACTCCCCCAAAGGCGTGACCATCCACCCGGATTTTGATGCGCTGGTTTCGGCCACCGCGGGACGGCTGATCACGAAACTCATCGACGTACAGAGCCGTCGGGGCGAGGCAACGGTTGTGCTCACCGGAGGCAGCGCCGGGGAGGCTGTCCTTGCATCGGTCGCCGCTGCACCGGCGCGGACGGCAGTTGACTGGAAGCGAGTCAACTTCTGGTGGGGAGACGAGCGTTTCGTAGCTCCCGATTCGCCCGACCGGAACGCACTGGCGGCGCAGAAAGCCTTTCTCCTGCCCCTGGGCGCGGACCAGGACCGTGTGCACGAGGTGCCCTCGACGGCAGAAGCTGCCACGGTCGAAGAGGCTGCTGAAATCTATGCCGCTGAGCTGGAGCGGGCAGCGCAGAGCGAGGTACTGGCCGACGGATTTACTGAAGCGGATCCCCGTTTGCCCCGCTTTGATGTTCTGCTGCTTGGCGTCGGTCCTGATGCCCATGTTGCCTCACTCTTCCCGGAGATGGCGGGCATCCGCACTACGGGACAGACAACGGTAGCGGTTCGCAACTCCCCCAAGCCTCCGCCTGAGCGGGTCTCGCTGACGCTCGAAGCCATCAACTCGGCCGAGGAAGTCTGGCTGACGGTTGCCGGGGAAGACAAGGCCGGCGCTGTTGGCCTGGCACTGGCCGGTGCCGGTCCCGTTCAGGTTCCTGCAGCGGGGCCGCGCGGACAGCAAAAGACCCGCTGGCTCATCGATCAGGCCGCTGCCTCGCAGCTGCCTGACCGGCTGCTCGAAGCCGGGGACCACGAGTCCTAGGACCGCGGTCTAATTCAAGGCTTACAACATAAAAGGATGGCCCCGGACAAAAGTCCGGGGCCATCCTTTTATGTTGTAAGCGTTTTGTCTGCCCGGGGATCCTACGATTCGCCGGAGAAACGCTGGATCAGGCCCAGGGCGACAATGATCAGGCCCCAGGAGACGCCGAGGATCACGGTGAAGCGGTTGAGGTTCTTTTCAGCGACGCCGGAAGAACCCATGCTCGTGCTCATGCCGCCGCCGAACATATCTGACATGCCGCCGCCACGTCCCTTGTGCAGGAGAATCAGGAGGGTTAGCAGCAGACTGCTGATCCCAAGCAGGACAAGCAGGATGATCTTCAGAATTTCCACTTACGGCCTTTCACGGGTGACACATCAGATTGGAGACCTTGCCGCTGAGCAGGTCAGTCGGTCACCAGATGTTCTTCAAACCTGACAATATTAGCAAATTCGGCTACATCCAAACTCGCCCCGCCGACCAGCACGCCATCGACGTCCCGCTCCTTGAGGATGCTGGCGGCATTCGCGGCTTTCACCGAACCGCCGTACAGCAGGCGCACCTTCGCCGCCACGGCGTCGTCGTAAAGATCCGCAAGCTCATCCCTGATGGTGCTGCACATTTCCTGTGCATCCTCCGGTCCGGCGACCTCACCGGTGCCGATGGCCCAGACCGGCTCGTAGGCGATCACGATCTTGGACACTTCCTCGGCGGAGAGGCCCACCAGATCGTTCCGGACCTGTTCCAGGGTGTGAAGCAGGTGGTTCCCTGCCTGCCGTTCAGCCAGGCCCTCGCCCACGCAGAGAACCGGCACAAGACCGTTGCGGAGGGCGGCCTTCAGCTTTGCGTTGAGGAGTTCGTCGGACTCTCCGTGCACGCTGCGGCGCTCACTGTGCCCAACCAGGACATAGCTGCAGCCGAGCTTGGAAAGGAACTGTCCGGAAATGTCGCCCGTGTACGCTCCGGAGTCTTCCGGGGAAAGGTCCTGGGCGCCGTAGCCGATCTTGAGCTTGTCGCCCTGGACGAGGGTCTGGGTGCTGCGCAGGTCAGTGAACGGCGGGAACACGACAACCTCGACACGGCCGTAATCATGCCGGGCGTCGCTGAGGGTCCACGCCAGCTTCTGCAGCAGCGTGATGCCCTGGACGTGGTCCATGTTCATTTTCCAGTTGCCCGCGATCAGCGGTGTGCGGTCGTACTTGCCGTTGGTCGAGCTGGTCATCTCTGCTCCGGTTTCGTTGTGGTTTTGTATTCGGTGCTGCGGACACGGGAACGGGCCCGCCGGAGGTAGTCCGGCGGGCCCGTGCGCAGCCTACTTGTCGAGGACGGCGATTCCCGGAAGTTCCTTGCCTTCAAGGTACTCCAGGCTGGCCCCGCCGCCCGTGGAGATGTGCGAGAAGTCGCTGTCGGAGAAACCCAGCTTGCGTACGGCTGCAGCAGAGTCGCCTCCACCCACCACCGTCAGGCCGGAGCACTCCTTCAGGCCCTCTGCAACTGCCCGCGTGCCGCCGGCAAAGGCATCGAACTCAAAGACACCCATGGGCCCGTTCCAGAAGACCGTGGCGCCGGAGCGGATACGGTCCGCAAAAGCTGCCCCCGAGGCCGGACCAATGTCCAGGCCAATGCCTGAGGCACCAAACCGGCTGTCCTCCATGGCGTCCGCCGAAACCACTTCATGGTCCGCGTCGGCCGCGAATTTGTCCGCCACCACAATGTCCGTCGGGAGGATGAACTCGCAGCCGGCTTCCCTGGCCCGGGACAGGTAGTCCTTGACGGTGTCGATCTGGTCTTCCTCAAGCAGGGAAGCACCCACCTTGTGGCCCTGCGCTGCGAGGAAGGTGAAGACCATCCCGCCGCCGACCAGGAGGTAGTCTGCCCGCGTCATGAGGTTCTCGATTACTGCCAGCTTGTCCGAGACCTTCGAACCGCCCAGGACCACCACGTACGGCTTGGCAGGATCCTTTGTGAGCCGGGAAAGGACCTCGAGTTCGCTGCGGACAAGGTTGCCTTCGTAGGCCGGCAGGACTTCGGCGATGTCGTAAACGCTGGCGTGCCTGCGGTGCACTGCGCCGAATGCATCGTCAACGAACGCGCCGCTGCCGCCGGTAAGGCCGGCAAGTTCCCGCGCGAGTTCCATTCGCTGGGAATCGTCCTTGGACGTCTCCCTCGGATCAAACCGGATGTTCTGCAGGACCAGCACACTGCCGGACGCCAGCGATCCCGCCAGTTCCTTGGCGCTGGTGCCCACAACGTCCTCGGCGAACTCCACGGCAAAGGGGGCGAGCTCGTCCAGCCGGTCCGCAGCGGGGCGGAGGTTGTACTTCTCGTCCGGCTGGCCCTTGGGCCGGCCCAGGTGTGCCATGACGATTACCTTGGCGCCATGCTCCACCAGCAGCTGCAGCGTCGGAATCGAGGCGCGGATCCGGCCGTCGTCGGCAACCTTTCCGTCGTCCAGCGGAACGTTGAGGTCGGAGCGGACCAGAACGTACCTGTTGTCAACGCCGTCGCTGATCAGTTCGTCAAGTGTCTTAATTGTCATGTCAACCTTTGTTTCGTTGCCGTACGGGCGGGGGTCCTAGAGCTTGGAAGCTACCAGCGAGGTGAGGTCCACCAGACGGCAGGAGTAGCCCCATTCGTTGTCGTACCAGCCGACTACCTTGACCTCGTTGCCCATGACCCTGGTCAGCGGGGCATCAAAGATGCAGGATGCGGGGTCCGTCACGATGTCAGAGGAGACGATCGGTTCGTCGGAGTAGCGAAGGTAACCGTTCAGGTTGCCTTCGGCCGCGGCCTTGTAGGCTTCCTGGATCTGTTCCACGCTCGCTTCCTTCGTGAGGGTGACCGTCAGGTCGGTAACGGAGCCCGTGGGTACCGGGACGCGGAGGGCGAACCCGTCGAGCTTGCCGTCAAGTTCGGGGATTACCAGACCGATTGCCTTGGCTGCGCCGGTGGTGGTGGGAACAATGTTCAGTGCAGCGGCGCGGGCCCGGCGCAAATCGCGGTGCGGTCCGTCCTGCAGGTTCTGGTCTGCCGTGTAGGCGTGCACCGTAGTCATCAGGCCGCGTTCGATACCGAATGCATCGTTGATGACCTTAGCCAGGGGCGCCAGGCAGTTGGTGGTGCAGGAGGCGTTCGAAATGATGGTGTCATTGGCCGGATCGTATTCGCTGTCGTTGACACCCATGACGATCGTGCGGTCCGCGCCCTTGCCGGGTGCCGAGATGAGCACCTTCTTCGCTCCGGCATCGATGTGCTTGCGGGCGTCGTCGGCCTTGGTGAAGAACCCGGTCGACTCAATAACAATGTCGACTCCCAGATCCTTCCAGGGAAGCTGGGCCGGATCGCGTTCTGCCAGGACGCGGATCGTTTTGCCGCCGACCACCAGGTTGCCGTCCTGGACCTCCACGCTGGCGCCGATGCGGCCGGTAACCGAGTCATACTTCAGCAGGTGGGCAAGGGTCTCAGGGCTTGTCAGGTCGTTAACCGCAACAATGTCCAAATCCGCGTTCTGCTCGAGTGCTGCCCGGAAGTAGTTGCGTCCGATACGCCCGAATCCGTTGATTCCAACACGAGTAGTCACTTTTGTTCTCTCCTTGATAGCGGGTCGTTCGAGAATCAGTGACCTCAGTGGGGAAAGGCCACTTCAGTTGACTTCGCAGGAGCGGCGCGTCCCGGACCTGCTTCAGCGCACGGATTGCCGGTCGGGCACCGCGTGAGCCGTTGCTTCATCTTACGCGCAGGTGCCGCCGGAGTGTGACCGGCGGCACCTGATAATTGCTGTGCTGGACGCAATTAAGACGCGTTAGGCGGGCAGCACCAGCTGCGTGGCGCCGGCGCGTGCAGCGTCGAAGCGGGCCGCGACGTCGGCCCAGTTGACGATGTTCCAGAACGCCTTCACGTAGTCAGCCTTCACGTTGACGTAGTCCAGGTAGAAGGCGTGCTCCCACATGTCCAGCATCAGCAGCGGGATGGTGCCTACGGGGATGTTGCCCTGCTGATCGTAGAGCTGCTCGATGACAAGGTTGCCGCCCAGCGGCTCGTAGGCCAGGATTGCCCAGCCCGATCCCTGGAGGGAGTTGGCTGCTGCGGTGAACTGGCCGCGGAAGGCATCGAAGGATCCGAAGAAGTCGTCGATGGCTGCTGCGAGCTCGCCTACGGGCTTGTCGCCGCCCTCAGGAGAGAGGTTGTTCCAGAAAATGGAGTGGTTCGTGTGTCCGCCGAGGTGGAACGCGAGGTCCTTGGAGAGCTTGGGGATGTTCCCGAACTCGCCCTTTTCCCGGGCTTCGGCCATCTGTGCCAGTGCGGTGTTGGCGCCGGCTACGTAGGTGGCGTGGTGCTTGTCATGGTGGAGTTCCATGATGCGTGCCGAGATGTGGGGCTCGAGGGCTGCGTAGTCGTACGGCAGTTCCGGCAGTGTGTATTCGTTCACGAAAATCCTCCGTTGATTGTCGGATCCATAACTCCGGGTGGCGTGTCCATCCGGAAGCTGTCTTGTGCTGAGTAAGTCAGCACACTTAGTCCATCCTATGCAAGACGTTACTGGTCTAGCATTTCAGGGGTCACATTGGCTTCAGTGCCGGGGATACCGAGCTCAACGGCGCGCTTGTCCGCCATGGCCAGCAGGCGCCGGATCCGGCCGGCAATGGCGTCCTTGGTCATAGGCGGGTCGGCGAGGCGGCCCAGCTCATCCAGGCTGGCCTGCTTGTGCGCCACCCGCAGTTCCCCGGCATACCGCAGATGCTCGGGGACGTCTTCCCCCAGGATTTCCAGGGCACGCTCAACCCGTGCGCCGGCCGCAACCGCTGCCTGTGCGGAACGGCGGAGGTTGGCGTCGTCGAAGTTCGCCAGGCGGTTGGCCGTGGCACGGACTTCCTTGCGCATCCGGCGCTCTTCCCAAACCATAAGGGCATCGTGTGCTCCCATCCGGGTCAGGAGCGCTGCGATGGTGTCTCCGTCACGGATGACCACGCGGTCCACTCCGCGGACTTCCCGTGCCTTGGCCTGGATTCCGATCCGCCGGGCAGCACCAACGAGCGCCAGTGCGGCTTCGGGGCCGGGGCAGGTAACCTCCAGCGAGGAGGAACGCCCGGGCTCGGTCAGGGAGCCATGAACCAGGAACGCGCCGCGCCAGACTGCCTCTGCGTCAGCTGCCGAACCGTTGACGACTACCGAAGGCAGGCCGCGGACCGGCCGTCCCCGTGCATCCAGGAGCCCGGTCTGGCGGGCGAGTGACTCCCCGTCCTTGACCACGCGCACAATGTAGCGGTTTCCGCGGCGCAGGCCCGTCCCGGACACCACCACAATGTCACTGCTGTGCCCGTAGACCTCGGCGATGGCGGCGCGGAGCCGGCGTGCAGTGGAGGCAAGATCCACCTCAGCTTCGATCACGATCCGGCCCGAGATGATGTGCAGGCCTCCTGCAAAGCGCAGCATCGCTGAGACTTCGGCTTTACGAACCGAGGATTTCTTTACGCTCAGGCGCGAAAGTTCCTCTTTGACTGCAGCAGTCAGCGCCACAAAAACACTCCTAGTTTTCCCCGAAAATATCGTGATACGCGGCGGCCAGCCTCAGCGGATCATGGATCGGCCGCCGGGCCGCTGCCCCTACCTTACCGAAGACCGCCTTCGCCCCCATCTCCGCTGCCGCCTCGCCGAATGCGTCCTGGTCTTCGACGACCGCAGGATCGGCCAGCACCGCGTCGACCTTGAACCCCGGGGCATAGCGCCGGATGGCCTGCAGATGGTCGACGGCGGACATCCCCGCCGTTTCCTTCGTCTCGTTGCGCAGGTTCATGGTCAGGCAGCGCCGGGCCTTCGTGGCGCACAGCGCGTCACGCATCTGGGGCAGCAGCAGATGCGGCAGCACGGACGTGTACCACGAACCCGGACCCAGGATCACCCAGTCTGCCCGTTCAATAGCGCTGATGGCTTCGGCGCACGCGGGCGCGTCCGAGGGCAGCAGGCGGACGTTGAGAACGTTCGAGTGCGTTCCGGCCGCCGCCAGTTCCGCCTGCCCCGTTACGGTCTCGTGGCGCAGGCCAGTGTCAGTCTGGTGGAGAACATCCCCCTGGATTGTCAGCGGGTGCGTGGACATAGGCAGCACCTGCCCGCGGGCACCCAAAAGGGCACCTGCCCACTGCAGCCCGGCAACCGGGTCGCCGAGGAGTTCCCACAGGGTAACGATCAGCAGGTTTCCCAGGGCGTGGTTGTCCAGGGAGCCTTCCACGCCGGGGCGGGAACGGAAGCGGTGCTGCATGACGTCACGCCAGGTCCGTCCCCAGTCGGTATCGTCACAGAGCGCAGCCAGTGCCATCCGGAGATCGCCCGGCGGCAGCACATCCAGCTCATTCCGCAGCCTGCCCGAGGACCCTCCGTTGTCGGCAACGGTGACAACCGCGGTCAGGTCGGTGGTGAGCAGCCGCAGGGCAGACAGCGAAGCGGAAAGCCCGTGCCCTCCCCCCAGTGCCACCACGGCAGGTGACTTGGCGCCGTTCGGAGCCTTGAGGGTGGTTCCTTCCGGAAGGACCGGGATGGGGCCGGTCAGGAACCCCATCTATTCCCGTCCCAGATCTCGGTGGTGTGCGCTGACGGTGACGTGGGGAAGCTTCGCGAGGCGCTTGGCCAGCTCCTCGGTAACGGCTACCGAACGGTGCTTGCCCCCGGTGCAGCCAACGGCGATCGTCGCGTAGTGCTTGTTCTCGCGCCGGTATCCGTCGATAACCGGCTCCAGGGCTTCGACGTATCTGTCGAGGAACTCCGAAGTACCGTGTGCGCCCAGGACGAAGTCACGGACATCGGCATCCTGGCCGGTGTGCGGGCGAAGCTGCGGAACCCAGTGCGGGTTGGGAATGAAGCGGACGTCGGCAACGTAGTTGGCGTCAACGGGGAGCCCGTACTTGAAACCGAAGCTCATAACGTTGATTCGCAGCACAATCGGACCCTGCTCGGTGAAAAGCTCCGTGATTGTGGTGGCCAAAGCATGCACGTTGAGCTTGGAGGTGTCGATGATGATGTCCGACGCATCGCGCAGCTCCTTGACCACGTCCCGTTCGGCGGCAATGCCGTCCAGGATCCGCCCGTCCCCCTGAAGCGGGTGCGGCCGGCGGCCGGATTCAAAGCGCTGGACCAGCGTCTGGTCTGAGGCTTCCAGGAACAGGACACGGTAAGAGACACCGGCGGCACGAAGGTTGTTCAGGGCTTCGCGGATGTCCTGGAACAGTCCCTTGCTCCGCACGTCGATGACGACGGCGAGCTTCGGAATTGAGTGCGGCATGCGGGACACGAGTTCGGTCAGTGTGCCGAGCATCAGCGGGGGCAGGTTCTCCACCACATACCAGCCGTGGTCCTCCAGCGCGTTGGCAGCTGTGCTGCGGCCGGCACCGGACATACCGGTGACAACAAGCAGTTCGGACTCGGCCGGCTTGACGCTTTGCAGCCCGTCCACTTCAGTCATGTTTTTGTTTGTTCCTGTCGCTCGCCTGGCTCCCGGTGCCGGGGGCCGCCTGCTTCCGCCGGAGTCCGGCCTTCCCAGCCTAACTAAGATTCAACTATTTCGCCGGTGGCCATGTTCACGGCGGGAGCCGCTTCAGCCGCATTGGCCAGTGCTGCCTGCACGGCAGCGGCCATTGAAGGACCGATACCGGGGACTTCAAGCAGCTGCGCCGTGTCGGCCTGCTTGAGCCTGCGCACCGACCCGAAGTGCTTCAGAAGCGCCTTCTGCTTGGCGGGGCCCAGTCCCGGGACAGAGTCCAGGATGGACGCCGTCATGGATTTGCCGCGCTTCTGCCGGTGGAACGTGATGGCGAACCGGTGCGCTTCGTCCCGGATCCGCTGCAGCAGGAACAGGGCCTGGGAGGACCTCGGCAGGATCACGGGGAAGTCACTCTCCGGAACCCACACTTCTTCAAGCCGTTTGGCCAGGCCCACAACGTAGACGTCGGTGATACCGAGGTCTGCCAGTGCGCGGGACGCCGCGGTGACCTGGGGTTTGCCGCCGTCGACCACTACGAGATTGGGCGGATAGGCGAACTTTGCCTTGGGCGGTGCCGTGAGTGTGTCCGCCAGCGGGTTCTCCGGGTTCCCGCCGTCCGCTTCGGTCTTCGGCTCGGCATCGGGAACCGCGGCGGCAGGATCGAAGTTCTCGGCAAGGTAGTGCTTGAACCTGCGGGAGATGACGTCGTACATCGAGGCGGTGTCGTCCCGGGCAGCTTCGCCGGTGATGGAGAAGCGCCGGTAGTCGGACTTCTTCATCAGCCCGTCTTCGGCAACCACCATGGACGCCACCACGTTGGTGCCCTGAACGTGGGAGATGTCATAGCACTCGATGCGCAGCAGCGGCACCGGCAGGTCCAGCGCCTCCTGCAGCTCAGAGAGCGCTGCGGAGCGGGTGGTTAGGTCTCCGGCCCGGCGGCTCTTGTGCAGCCGCATGGCATCTTCGGCATTGCGGGTCACGGTCTCCAGCAGGGATTTCTTGTCACCGCGCTGCGGAACCGAGATCTTGACCTTGGATCCGCGCAGTCCGCGGAGCCACACCTGCAGCTCTTCGGCGTTGTCCGGCAGGACGGGCACCAGGACCCGGCGTGGAATGCGGTCGGACATGGCTGCTTCGCCGTAGACCTGCTGGAGGAGATGCTCCACGATCTCCCCGGTGTCCATGTCCTCCACCTTCTCCACAACCCAGCCGCGCTGTCCCCGGATCCGGCCGCCGCGGACGTGGAAGACCTGGATCGATGCTTCCAGCTCGTCCTGGACCATGCCGAAGATGTCCGCGTCGGTGTCCTCGGAGAGAACCACGGTGTTGCGTTCGAAGACCTTCTTCAGTGCGGCAATGTCATCGCGCAGCCGGGCAGCGGATTCGTAGTCCAGTTCCGCGACGGCGGCCTGCATCTGCTTCTCCAGGTCATGGATGAAGCGCTTGCCTTCCCCGGACATAAAGGAACACAGCTCTGCCGCCAGCGCACGGTGGTCTTCGGCGCTGATCCGTCCTACGCACGGCGCTGAACACTTGTCGATGTAGCCGAGCAGGCAGGGACGGCCGGTGCGTTCAGCGCGTTTGAAGACACCCGCACTGCAGGTGCGGACCGGGAAGACGCGCAGCAGGGTATCCAGCGTCTCCCGAATGGCCTTGGCGGGATAGAACGGGCCGAAGTAGCGGGTGTCCTTCCGCCGGTCTCCACGCATCACCTGGGCGCGCGGGTACTTCTCCCCCATGGTGACCGCCAGATACGGGTAGCTCTTATCATCCCGGAACATGATGTTGAACCGGGGATTGAACTCCTTGATCCAGGTGTACTCGAGCTGCAGCGCTTCGAGTTCAGTGCCAACCACGGTCCATTCAACGCTGGTAGCGGTGAAGACCATGGCCCGGGTCTTGGGGAGCAGCTGGCCCGGACTTGCAAAGTAGGAGTTCAGCCGGGACCGGAGGTTCTTCGCCTTGCCTACGTAAATGACCCGGCGGTGCTCATCGCGGAAACGGTACACCCCGGGTTCGGTCGGGATCTCCCCCGTCCGGGGCCGGTAAGTTGCTGGATCTGCCACTTTTCCATCCTACGGCGCAGTCCCTGCACCAGGCTGCGGAGTTTCGCCGCACGCGCAAACGCGGTGCCTAGGCTCCGTCGGGCTTGTTTTGGTTGTAGCTGGAAGCGCGCTCCTGGCCGGAGAGTTCAGCGATGGCGTCCATGACCTGGTCGGTCACCCGGCGCCGTTCGGGGAGGGCATGCCGGGGCCCGGTCTTGGAGAAGTAGAGCGGACGTCCCACCGACATGGTGAAGGAATGCGGTTTGACCCACTTCCTGCCGGCCGGCTGCAGCCGTTCCGTCCCGATCAGTCCCACCGGGACCACCGGCGCACCTGAGGTCAGGGCCAGCCAGCCGACGCCGGTGCGGCCGCGGTAGAGCAGACCGTCACGGGAACGGGTTCCTTCCGGATAGATGCCGATTCCGCCGCCGGACTCCAGGACGTCCAGGAGGGACTTCAGTGCTGCGACGCTGGCTGCCTGCTGGTCCCGCTCCACCGGGATTGATCCAACGCTCTCAAAGAAGTTCCGCATGGCGGCGCCTTTGAGCCCCGGCGTGGTGAAGTACTCTGCCTTGGCAAAGAACCCAACCCGGCGCGGCATAAGTGCCTGGATGAGGACACTGTCCAGGAAGGACAGGTGGTTTGCGGCGACAATGAAGGGGCCGGTGGTGGGAACGTTCTCCAGGCCGGTGATCTTCGGCCGGCACATTTTGATCAGTCCGCGTGTGCTGGACCGGGTGAGGTTATACAGTCCCATGGGCACCTGCCCGGTCTGCGGCCGCGTAGACGGCTTGGGGCAGCTCGTGCGCCGAATGCACGACGGCGGCGGCACCGGCAGCTTCGAGCTCTCCGTCGGGTGCGAAGCCCCAGGCCACACCGATGCAGGGCACGCCGTTCGCAGTGCTTCCATGCACGTCGTGGGAACGGTCTCCCACCATGACCGCGGCAGAGTATTCCCCCGCGTGCGCGTCAAGGGCAGCGCGGATGATCGAAACCTTCCCGTCCGGGGCAGCCAGCCGCTCGTCGGCAGGTGAGCCGTGGATGGAGTCGAAAAGGCTGTCCAGCTGCTGGACAGCCAGGAGCTGCCGCGCGATCGGTTCGGGCTTTTGGGTGGCTACAGCCACCAGTGCTCCGGCATCCCTGAGTTCGCTGACAACCTCTGCAATACCCGGATACGGCCGGCTCTCGGCCATGCCGGTCTCCCGGTAGCCCGCGCGGTACCTGGTGATGACGGCGTCGAGCAGGTTCTCCGGGACCCCGGCGATCGATATGAGGGATTCTTTAAGTGCCGGCCCGACCATCCGCTGCAGTTCCGCCTCCGCGGGAACCGGGAGACCTGTGGCTGCCAGCGCCGAGGCTATGCCTCCGGTAATGCTGCCTGCAGGATCCACAAGGGTGCCGTCGAGATCGAAGAGGACCAGGAGCCGGGAATCAGTCACCGGCCAAGTTTCGCACAGAGAAGCCGCACGGGCGTAAAAACGTATTACCGGCTCGGAATATGTTTGAATCCTCCCGGGCACGGCAACTGCCCGCCTGGTTCTCCAGACGGGCAGTTGCCGTGGTTCGGTCAGGGCACCGATGCCGGATTTGGCGCCCTAGAGGATCTCTGCCAGGAACCTGCCGGTGTGGCTGTCCGGGGACTTCGCCACCTTCTCCGGCGTGCCCGAAGCCACAACCATGCCGCCGCCCGTGCCGCCGTCGGGTCCCAGGTCAATGATCCAGTCCGCACTCTTGATGACATCAAGATTGTGCTCGATCGTGATCACGGTATTGCCCTTGTCCACGAGTCCCTGCAGCACGAGGAGCAGCTTGCGCACGTCCTCGAAGTGCAGTCCGGTCGTGGGCTCATCCAGCACATAGACGCTGCGCCCGTTGGAGCGCTTCTGCAGCTCGGCAGCAAGCTTTACGCGCTGCGCTTCGCCGCCGGAGAGGGTGGTGGCAGGCTGTCCCAGCCGTACGTACCCGAGTCCGACGTCAACGAGTGTGTTGAGGTGCCGTGCGATGGGTGCAAAGGCTGCGAAGAACTCCGCCGCCTCAGCAATCGGCATGTTCAGCACCTCGGCAATGTTCTTGCCCTTGTAATGGACCTCCAGGGTTTCGCGGTTGAAGCGGGCTCCGTGGCAGACCTCGCACGGAACGTAGACGTCCGGTAGGAAGTTCATTTCGATCTTGAGGGTGCCGTCGCCGTGGCAGGCCTCGCAGCGGCCGCCCTTGACGTTGAAGGAGAACCGTCCCGGCAGGTAGCCGCGTACCTTGGCCTCGGTGGTCTCAGCGAAAAGCTTGCGGATGTGGTCGAAAACGCCGGTGTACGTGGCCGCGTTGGAGCGCGGGGTGCGTCCAATCGGGCTCTGGTCCACGTGGATTACCTTGTCCAGGTGCTCCAGTCCGTCCACTCGGGTGTGCCGGCCGGCAACATGCTTGGCGCCGTTGAGCTTGCTGGCCAGGACCCGGTAGAGGATGTCATTGATCAGAGTGGACTTGCCGGACCCGGAGACACCCGTGACTGCGGTGAATACGCCCAGCGGCACGTTCACGTCGATGTTGCGCAGGTTGTTCTCCCGGGCGCCCACAATCTTGAGCTGCCTGGACTTGTCCACCTTCCGGCGCTTGGCGGGAATCTCGATCTTCCGTCGCCCGGAGAGGTAGTCGCCGGTGATGGACCGGGTGTTGGTGAGCAGCTCGGACAGCGGTCCGGAGTGGACGATCTCGCCGCCCTTTTCCCCGGCGCCGGGTCCGACGTCGACAACCCAGTCCGCTTCATGGATCGTGTCTTCGTCGTGCTCCACCACAATCAGGGTGTTGCCGAGGTTCCGGAGCCGGGCCAGCGTCTCGATCAGCCGCCGGTTGTCCCGCTGATGCAGGCCGATCGACGGTTCGTCCAGGACGTAGAGGACACCGACCAGGCCGGAACCGATCTGCGTTGCCAGGCGGATGCGCTGTGCCTCACCGCCGGACAGCGTCGCGGCGGGCCGGTCCAGCGAGAGGTATTCAAGTCCCACGTCGAGCAGGAACGTCAGGCGTGCATTGATTTCCTTGAGAACCTGCTCGCCGATCTTGGTTTCGCGGTCCGTGAGTTCAAGGTGCTCAAAGAAGTCAGCCGCCTCGCGCAGCGGCATGGCGCTGGCCTCGGCGATGTTGCGCTTGTTGATCAGGACGGACAGGGACGCCGGGTTGAGCCGTGCGCCGCCGCACTCCGGGCAGGCAATTTCGCGCATGTACTCTTCGTACCGGTCGCGTGAACTCTCCGACTCGGTTTCGGTGTGCTTGCGCTTGATGTACCCAATCACGCCCTCGAAGCCGGTGGTGTACTTGCGTTCACGGCCGAAGCGGTTGCGGTACTGGACTACGACTTTGTGGTCCTTGCCGTGCAGCACGGCTTCGCGTGCCTTGGCGGGGAGTTTCTTCCACGGCACGTCCATGGAGAATCCCATGTCCTTGGCAAGGCCGGCCAGGAGCCGGTTCCAGTATTCGGTGGTGGCGGTGCCCATGGACCACGGGGCGATGGCACCGGCGGCCAGGCTCAGGTTGGGGTTGGGGACTACGAGTTCCTCGTCGACTTCCAGCCGGGACCCGATGCCGGTGCACACGGGGCAGGCCCCGAACGGGTTGTTGAAGGAGAAGGAACGCGGCTCGATCTCATCGATGGCCAGCGGATGCTCGTTGGGGCAGGCCAGGTGTTCAGAGAAGGCCCGGGTGCGCTCGGGGCTGTCCTCCGGCAGGTCCACGAAGTCGGCCAGGACCCTGCCCTCAGCCAGCGAAAGTGCGGTTTCCACGGAATCCGTGAGGCGCTGGCGGATGCCTTCCTTGGCCACCAGGCGGTCGATGACCACCTCAATGGTGTGCTTGTACTGCTTGCCCAGCTTGGGCGGATCGGAGAGCTGGACCAGATTGCCGTCCACCTTGGCGCGGGAATAGCCCTTTGCGGCCAGGTCCTTGAACAGGTCTACGAACTCGCCCTTGCGGCCCCGGACCACCGGCGCCAGGATCTGGTAGCGGGTGCCCTCTTCGAGTTCCAGCAGCTGGTCAGTGATTTGCTGCGGGGTCTGCCGGCTGACGGGCTCGCCGCATACCGGGCAGAACGGGGTACCCACGCGCGCCCAGAGCAGGCGCATGTAGTCGTGGATTTCCGTGATGGTGCCAACCGTTGAGCGCGGGTTGCGGCTCGTGGACTTCTGGTCGATCGAGACCGCCGGAGACAGTCCTTCAATGAAGTCCACGTCCGGCTTGTCCACCTGGCCCAGGAACATCCGGGCATAGGAGGAAAGGGATTCAACGTAGCGGCGCTGGCCCTCGGCAAAGATCGTGTCGAAGGCAAGTGAGGACTTCCCCGAGCCGGACAGGCCCGTAAACACGATCATCGCGTCACGCGGGAGATCAAGGTCCACGTTCTGCAGGTTGTGCTCGCGCGCACCTTTCACTACCAGGCGTGAGAGATCGCCGGCGTGGTGCGGATTGTGGCCAGAAGTCAGTGAAGTCGCGGTAGACACGCTTTCCACTCTAGATCAATCCGGATTCGAAGACGTATTCGAGAGCCGGTGTGTTCACCGCTGGCGTAGGGCTGCTTCCACGAAGGCCAGGGCATCCTTGTGGCTCACGCCATTGGCGCTGACGGTTTCGGCGAAAACCCGTGCGGCTTCCGCGACACGGCGGCGGCCGTTGTCCCCCGCCGCTGCCACAACAGTGCCGGCCCTGGAACGGGTGGTGACCACCTCGGCGTGTTCAAGTTCCCGGTAGGCACGCGCTACCGTGTTGACCGCCAGGCCAAGCTGGGCGGCCAGGGTACGCACCGGCGGGAGTCGGGTCCCTACCGGAAGGCTGCCGTCGTTTGCCGCATCGAGGATCTGCAGCCGGATCTGTTCAAACGGGGGCACCGAACTCGCGGTATCGATCCGCACCCAGGAGAGCACGCCGTCGTTCATGCCACCGCTTTCTTGTCCGCCTGCCCGTCCGCCGCTGCGGCCGGGTCCGGTTCCATCTTGCCATGGCACTCCAGGGCCGGTGCGGGAGGCGGGGCTATTCCGGTGCGTCCGCGGCGGCAGCAGGTTCGCTGAACTGGGACTGGTACAGCTGGGCGTAGAACCCGCCTGCCTCCAGGAGTGCGGTGTGGGTTCCCTGCTCAACGATCTGCCCGTCCCGGACCGCCAGGATGACGTCCGCGTCCCGGATGGTGGAAAGGCGGTGGGCAATGACGAAGCTGGTGCGCGCTTCGCGGAGAGCTCCAAGGGCAAGGCGGATGGAGACTTCAGTGCGTGTGTCCACGGAGCTGGTTGCCTCGTCCAGGATGAGGATGGCCGGGTTGGCAAGCCAGGCACGGGCGATGGTGATGAGCTGGCGCTGGCCCTGGCTCAGCGATCCGCCGTCGGAAGCCAGCACCGTGTCATAGCCATCCGGCAGTGACCGGACAAAGTGGTCCACGTGTGTTGCCTTGGCGGCGTCGATGATCTGTTCCTCGGTGGCGTCCGGCGCCCCGTAAGCCAGATTCTCCCGGATCGTGCCTTCGAAGAGCCACGCGTCCTGGAGGACCATGCCGATGCTGCGGCGGACGTCGTCGCGCGTCATGGACATGGTGTTCACGCCGTCGATTGTGATTTCGCCGGAATCAACGTCGTAGAAGCGCATCAGCAGATTCACCAGTGTGGTCTTGCCGGCACCCGTTGGGCCCACGATGGCAACCGTCTGGCCGGGCTTCGCTTCGAATGAGAGGTCCCGGATCAGCGGCGCCTCGGGGGTGTACGAGAACGAGACGTGCCGGAACGCCACGTCGCCGCGGACCCGGCCAAGCCGTACCGGGTCCTTGGGGTCGGGCGCGATCTCCTTCGCATCAAGCAGGGCGAAGACCCGTTCCGCCGAAGCGAGTCCGGACTGGAGCATGTTGATCAGCCCGCCAAGCTGGCCCAGGGGCTGGCTGAACTGCCGGCTGTACTGGACGAATGCCTGCACTCCGCCAATCGAAAGAGTGCCGCCGGCAACCTGGATGCCGCCGACCACCGCTACCAGCACATAGTTCAGGTTGGAGATGAAGGTCATGGTCGGCATGATCACACCGGAGACAAACTGTGCCCGGAAGGATGATTCATAGAGGCGTTCATTGCCGGGCACAAAGCCGGCCACAACGCGTTCCTGCTGGCCGAATGCCTTGACCACGTCCTGGCCCGTGAACATTTCCTCGATATAGCCGTTCACTTCGCCGGTGGTCTTCCACTGGGCTTTGAACTGCACCTGCGAGCGCCGGGCGATCAGGATGGTCACCAGGGCAGAAACCGGCACCGTCAGCACGGCGATCAGTGCAAGCAGGGGGGAGATCCACAGCATCATGCCCAGAACGCCCACAATAGTCAGCACGGACGTGATGACCTGCGTAATGCTCTGCGACAGGGTCTGGGCCAGATTGTCGATGTCATTGGTGACCCGGCTCAGCACATCGCCGCGTGACTGCTGCTGGAAGTGGGACATCGGCAGGCGGAAGAGCTTGGCATCCACGTCCCTGCGCAGCCGGTACATCGCGTTCTGCACTATCCGTGCGGTCACCCTTGCCTGCGCCCAGCCAAAGAAGAACGAGGCGAGGTAGATGGCAAGCACTCCGGCCAGGAGCGCGCCCAGTGTGCCGAAGTTGATTCCCTCCCCCGGTATGGCGTCCATGGCGGCGAGCATGTCTGCCAGCTGGCTCTCCCCTGATGCACGCAGTGCCTCCACCTGGGCTTCCTTGGAAACCCCGGGGGTGAGCGACGCTCCGATCACGCCGTTGAAGATCACGTTGGTCGCATCGCCGAGCACCTTGGGTGCAGTGACCGCGAGCGCCACTGAAACGACGCCGCAGAGCAGCACCGCCGCCACCCGCCACCGGTCCGGGGACAGCAGCCGCAGCAGGCGGGCCGATGAGGCAGCGAAACTGGCGGGCTTCGCGGCGGGGGCCCCGCGTCCGTGCATGCTCACAGTGCCTCCTCCGGGGTGTACTGGGAGGAGACAATCTCCCGGTAGGTGGGACTGGTTTCCATCAGCTCAAGATGACTGCCGATCCCGGCAATCCGTCCTTCGTCGAGGACGACGATCCGTGCGGCGTCGGTAATGGTGTTCACCCGCTGGGCGACCACCAGCACCGTCGCGTGGGCCGTGCGCTGCTTCAGGGCTGCCCTGAGCCGGGCATCCGTGACGAAGTCCAGGGCAGAGAAACTGTCATCGAAGAGGTAGATGTCCGGACGGACCACCAGTGCCCGTGCGATAGCCAGGCGCTGCCGCTGGCCTCCGGAGAAGTTGCCGCCGCCCTGTTCCACCTGGTGGTCCAGGCCTCCCTCTGCGGCCCGGACAAAGTCTGCCGCCTGGGCTATCTCCAGTGCTTCCCAGAGTTCCTCTTCCGTGGCGTCGGGCTTGCCGAAGCGCAGGTTCGAGGCAATCGTTCCGGAAAACAGGTGTGCCCGCTGTGGAACCAGCCCAATGCCTGCGCGCAGGGAATGCAGTGTCACACCGGCAGTATCCTGCCCGTCCACGCTGATGGTCCCCTCGGTGCGGTCGAGCAGGCGCGGCACCAGGTTAAGCAGGGTGGACTTGCCGGACCCCGTGGATCCGATAATCGCCGTGGTCTGCCCCGGCTCCGCTTCGAAGCTGATGTCCCGCAGCACCGGGTCCTCAGCGCCGGGGTAGGTGAAGCCGACCCCCGTGAACACCAGCCTGCCGCCGTCGTAATCGAGCTCGCGGGCGCCCGGGGCGTCCTGCACACTGGTGCGGGTGTCCAGGACCTCGTAGATCCGTTCAGCGCAGACCGCAGCACGCGGGAGCATCATGATCATGAACATGGACATCATCACCGCCATGAGGATCTGCATGATGTAGGCGATGAAAGCAGTCAGTGCACCGATCTGCATCTGGCCGGCATCGATCCGGAAGGCGCCGAACCAGACGACGGCCACGGTGGCCAGGTTGGCGACCAGCATCGTGGCGGGGAACAGCAGCGCCAGGTACTGGCTTACCCGCAGCTGGGTGCCGGTGAGCTCCTGGTTCGCGCTGTCAAACCGCTGCGTCTCGCTGCGTTCGCGCACGAACGCGCGGATGACGGCGATTCCCATGATCTGTTCGCGCAGCACACCGTTGACCCGGTCGATCTGCTTCTGGGCCCTGCGGAACAGCGGCACGAGCCGGCGCAGCACCAGCCCGATGATCACCACCAGGACCGGAAGAATCAGCAGCAGGATCCCGGAGAGGGGAATGTCCTGGTTCAGGGCCAGCAGCACTCCGCCCACGCCCATGATGGGAGCGGACACCATCATGGTCATGGTCAGCAGCAGGGACATCTGCACCTGCTGCACGTCATTGGTGGTCCGGGTGATCAGCGACGGCGCTCCGAACAGACCGACTTCCCGCCCTGAGAACGTCTCCACATTGGTGAACAGCGCATTGCGCACGTTGCGTCCGACCCTCATGGCCGTGCGTGCAGAGTAATAGGTGGCCGCCACCGAGCAAACCACCTGCGCTGCCGTGACAGCAAGCATCCAGCCGCCAATGGACATGATGGCGGCGGTGTCCCCGCGGACCACACCCTGGTCGATGATGTCCGCGTTCAGCGTGGGCAGGAACAGTGTGGCAGCGGTCTGCAGGAACTGCAGGATGACGACGGCGGTGACGGCACCCTTGTACGGTGCCAGGTTTTCGCGAACGAGCCGAAGAAGCACGTATCCTCCCGGTACTGCCGGGACGTTCCGGCACCATCTGAACGTACGCCCGGCACTGCTGTGCGGGCAAGGCACATCCGGACACAGCGGTTCTGCAGCGGGCCGGGCGGCGCCGCCCCTTAGACTGGCGCCATGTTGGATACGAAGAACGTCTCGATTCGCAGTGCATCCGTAGGCTCCATGGACAACAACGTGTATGTCCTCACCGCCAGGAACTCAGGCGCCCAGGTCCTGATCGATGCGGCCGATGATTTCCCGCGCATCCGGGAGCTGCTCGACGCCGGTGCGGCTGATCTCTACGGCGGCCACACTGAAGCCTCCGTCCGGATGATCATTACGACCCACAGCCACTGGGACCATGTACGCGCGCTCGCCGATGCCGCCGCCGCCACCGGGGCCCGCACAGCGGCCGGAACAGAGGACGTCCCGGACATTGAGGTGCCAACCGAGGTTCCGCTCTCCCACGGGGACGTCCTGGACTTCGACGGCTTTGACCTGGAGGTCATTGCCCTGCGGGGACACACCCCCGGTTCCGTGGCGCTGGTCTACCGGGACCCGGAGGGCCCGGCACACCTGTTCACGGGTGATTCACTCTTTCCCGGAGGAGTGGGAAACACCCAGAAAGATCCGGAGCGCTTCAACTCGCTCTTCACCGATGTAGTCGAACGTATATTCGAGAAGTTCCCCGATGACACCCTGGTCCATCCCGGGCACGGAGCCGGCACCACCCTGGGCGCCGAGCGTCCGCACCTGGCAGAGTGGAAGGAACGGGGCTGGTAAGCGGCCTATGGAAGACAGGGCGTTGACCCCGTTCCACTGACGGTCCTACGCTCCGAGGGGGCCTGCCGGACCGACTGGGAGCGTACAGCCATGGCCAATCCAGCGTCGACTGACTCCGCCGGGCCCCGTGGGCCCGGACAGATCGGGCTGGTGGCCTGCGTGGCCTTCGGCGTGGGCACCACGGTGGGCGGCGGGGTCTTCACCCTGTCAGGCACAGCACTCAACCTCGCAGGACCCGGTGCAGCACTCAGCTATATCCTCGCCGCCACCGTGCTGGTCACCGCACTGAACCTGGGCCCGACGTCGCTGGTTGCCCGGGCGGAAACCTGGATTGTGGGCATCAAGCTGGCGAAGGTACCCCGCTCCATAATGCTCACCACCCTCGTCTCAGCCGCGGTGTATCTGGGTACCGTGCTCGCGATGTCGGCCAGCGGCATCACCTCTTTCAGCGCCACCGGGGTTTCCCAGGCCGCCGAGATTGTCATGGGCGCCTGGGGAGGCCTGCTGGCGGCCTTTGCCGCCTGCCTCTCAACCCTCTCAGGCGCCAAAGCCAACGTCCTCGGGGCCTCCGAGATCATGCTGCGCATGGTTGCCCGCGGCGACGTCCCGCCGGCTTTGGGAAGGCATACCAGCCACGGACATCCCTACGTGAGCGTGCTCCTGCTGGGAGTCATCACCGTGCTGCTGGTGGTCCTGCGCGACACCACCTTCGTGGTCTCAGTGGCCAACGTGGCTGCAATCATTGCCATGATCGTGGTGAGCGCGGCGGCGGCCGTACTGGGCTTCCGAAAGTGGCCGGGCGAGGGAGCCCGGCTGCCCCTGGGGCCGGTCATCCCACTTCTGGCGGTGCTGGCTGCAGCCAGCCCCTCAACACGCCGCTGATGAAGGCTGCCCGTACCGGAGCCGCACTGCCGGGCAGTGGACGCCGATACCGCGTGCGAAGACTCCCTCCCGAAGCCTAGGCTGTGACACCTTTCCTGCCCACCATGAAGATCCGCCTAAACGGCAGCACTGTCCCCCAGCTGTTCGCTGGATATGCCTCCCGCAGCAGGGCACCGTATTCGGTCTCGAAAGCGGCATAGTCCTGCGGGTCAAGTGCTGCCATTACCGGACGGAGTGCTGTTCCGCGGACCCAGTCCAGGACAGGGTCCGGCCCGGTAAGCACCTGCTGGTAGCTGGTCTCCCACACATCCGCTTCCAAACCTGCCTCCACCAGCAGCTCAAGGTACTGCGCGGGCTCCGCGACTGAATCCCCGCCCCGCAGCACGCCTGCGAGCGCGGGACTCCACCGCGGGCTCCCGGCAAGCTCCCGCATCAGCGCATGGGACGGGGCATGGAAATTGCCCGGCACCTGGACCGCCAGCCAGGATCCCGGATCCATTTCCTTAGCCCAGCGTGCCAGCAGGTCAGTGTGTTCCGGGACCCACTGCAGCGCGGCATTGGAGAGCAGCACCCCACGGCCCGGGGACGGTTCCCAGTCCTGAATCTGCCCCTGCGCGAAGGCCAGGTTGCCGGCCGAGCGCGGCGCGGCCTCGCGGATCATGTCTTCCGAGGAATCGATCCCGGTGACAGACGCTCCCGGCCAGCGGTCGGCCAGGACTGCGGTGAGCGCTCCGGTGCCGCAGCCGAGGTCCGCCACCCATTCCGGTTCCTCCGCCCCAATCCGGGCGGCAAGATCAAAGAACGGCCGGTCGCGGTAGCTGGAGAACTGTGTATAGCGTTCGGGGTCCCATTTCATGGGCGCGAGCCTAGCAGTGCTGCTCCTGGCGGGCAGCGAAACACCACGGCCGGGGGATTTTATGCTGCGGGCTAGGCTGGTAGGTGAGATGAAACTACTTGATCAGCTGCCCGCCGCAGCCGCCGGCACCAAAACCATCGATCCTGACGAGGTTTACACCTCCTTCCTGGAGTGGGTGGAGTCCCGGGGCATGTCCCTTTACCCCGCCCAGGACGAAGCCGTCATGGAACTGGTCACCGGGAATAACGTCATCCTGGCCACGCCCACCGGATCCGGTAAATCCATGGTCGCCATCGCCGCGCACTACTACGCCATGGCAATGGACGAGCGCAGCTACTACACGGCCCCCATCAAGGCACTGGTCTCGGAAAAGTTCTTCGCGCTCTGCGACATCTTCGGGGCTGAAAACGTCGGCATGGTCACCGGCGACTCCTCGGTGAACAAGGATGCCCCGATCATTTGCTGCACCGCGGAGATCCTGGCCAACATTGCCCTGCGCGAAGGTGCGGACGCGGATATTGGAACCGTCATCATGGACGAGTTCCATTTCTACTCCGACCCGCAGCGCGGCTGGGCCTGGCAGGTGCCGCTGCTGGAGCTGCCGCAGTCCCAGTTCCTGCTGATGTCCGCCACCCTTGGCGACATGACCCGGATCAGCACCGACCTCTCCAAGTCCACCAACCGGGATACGGTGACGGTGACCTCGGTGCAGCGGCCCATCCCCCTGCACTACTACTACGTCGAAACCCCGGTGCAGGAATCCCTTGAGGAACTGCTCGCCACCAAGCAGGTGCCGGTCTACGTGGTGCACTTCTCCCAGATCGAGGCGATCGACCGGGCCCAGGCCCTGATGAGCATCAACGTCTGCACCAGGGAGGAAAAGGACCGCATCGGCGAGCTGATCGCGGGATTCAGGTTCGCCCCGGGCTTCGGCAAGACCCTCAACCGCCTGGTCCGGCACGGAATTGGGGTGCACCACGCGGGCATGCTGCCCAAATACCGCCGCCTCGTGGAGCAGCTGGCCCAGGCCGGGCTGCTCAAGGTTATCTGCGGCACCGACACCCTGGGCGTCGGCATCAACGTGCCCATCCGCACGGTCCTGATCACGGCGCTCAGCAAGTACGACGGCGTACGCACCCGTCCGCTGAACGTCCGCGAATTCCACCAGATCGCCGGACGCGCCGGGAGGGCGGGCTACGACACTGCCGGCACCGTGGTGGTGCAGGCGCCGGAACACGTGATCGAGAATGCCAAGGCAATGGCAAAGGCCAAAGCCAAGTTCGGCGATGACCAAAAGAAGCTGCGCCAGGTAACCAAGAAGAAGCCGCAGGCCGGTTTTGTGTCCTGGGGCGAACCTACGTACAAAAAGCTGGTGGAGGGCACTCCCGAACCCCTGACCTCCAGCTTCAACGTCACCCACGCCATGCTGCTGAACATCCTGGAGCGCCCCGGGGACCCGTTTGCCGCGGCCAAGAAACTGCTCACCCACAACCACGAGACGCGTGCTTCCCAGCTCCGCCTGATGCGCAAAGCGCTTGGCATCTACCGGGAACTGAAGACGGCGGGCATCGTGGAGAAGCTCCCCGAACCGGACGCCGACGGCCGCACTGTCCGGCTGAAGGTCCACCTGCAGCCTAACTTCGCACTGAACCAGCCGCTTTCCCCGTTCGCCATGGCTGCACTTGAGATCCTCGACCCGGAGAGCCCCTCGTACGCCCTCGACGTCGTTTCCGTCATTGAAGCCACCTTGGAAAAGCCGCGCCAGATCCTCTCCGCACAGGAAAAGAAGGCCCGCGGCGAAGCAGTGGCTGCCATGAAGTCCGAGGGCATTGAGTACGAGCAGCGGATGGCCCTGCTGGAAGACGTTACCTATCCGCAGCCGCTGGCGGAGCTTCTGTTCCAGTCCTTCGACGTCTACCGGTCCTCCGCTCCCTGGCTTGGCGACTTCGAACTCACGCCAAAGTCGATCGTGCGCGACATGTACGAACGCGCCATGAGCTTCAGCGAATACGTGGCTTTCTATTCCCTCGCCAGGTCCGAAGGCGTTGTGCTGCGCTACCTGGCGGACTGCTACAAGGCGCTGCTGCAGACTGTTCCGCCCGAAGCGCTGAGGGAAGACCTTTCGGACATCATCGAATGGCTCGGGGAACTTGTCCGCCAGACGGACTCCTCACTGCTGGATGAATGGGAAGAGCTGGCCGCCGGAATCGATTCCTCCGCGGGAAGCGAACCCGTGCTGCCCCCCGCCCCGGAAAAGCTCACCGGCAACACACGGGCCTTCCGGGTCATGGTCCGCAACGAAATGTTCCAGCGGGTCAAGCTCTTTGCCGACGAGGACGACGCCGCCCTCGGTGCCCTGGACGGCGGATCGGGCTGGGATGCAGACCGGTGGGCCGGTGTCCTGGACGACTACTTCGAAGAGCACGACGACATTGACGACGGTCCCGATGCCCGCGGCCCGCAGCTGCTGATCATCAAGGAGCTCGCGGACAAGTGGGAGGTCCGGCAAATCTTCAAGGATCCCGCCGGGCATCTGGACTGGGGCATCAGCGCGGAAGTCGACCTGGCAGCTTCGGACGAGGCGGGGTCCCCCGTAATCCGGGTGATCCAGGCCGGGCGGCTGGACTAGGCTGGATGCCATGCAGATCAGAGCCGCGCGCAAAGAAGACGTTCCCGTAATCCTCGAGCTCATCCAGGAGCTGGCCGTCTACGAAAAGGAGCCGGACGCGGTCAGGAACACTCCACAGGCGCTTGCCGAGCATCTCTTTGCCGAGCACCCGGCAGTGTTTGCACACGTGCTGGAGGACGACGGCGGAATCCAGGGTTTCGCACTCTGGTTCCTGAACTACTCCACCTGGGAAGGGGTCCACGGCATCTGGCTGGAGGATCTCTACGTCCGTCAGGAGTCCCGCGGCCGCGGGTACGGGAAAGCCCTGCTGCGCAACCTGGCCCAGCTCGCCGTCGAACGCGGTTACGCACGGGTGGAATGGTGCGTCCTGAACTGGAATGAGCCTTCCATCCGTTTCTACAAGTCCCTGGGTGCCCAGCCCATGGACGAGTGGACGACTTACCGCCTCACCGGCGGGGCACTGGAGGACTTCGGCACCCCCGGTGCGGCATGAGCGTTCAGCACACCGCTTCCGATCCCGTGCTTGTCCGGGGCATGCGGACCGTGGAGCACCGGTTCACCGTTCCACTGGACCACTCCCGCCCGGACGGCGAGCAAATCTCCGTCTTCGCCCGCGAGTACTCCGACCCCGAGGTATCCCCCGCCGCTGACCTTCCCTGGCTCCTGTACCTGCAGGGCGGACCGGGCGGAAAGGGAAACCGGCTGCTGCAGTTCGGCGGCTGGACCAAAGCGGCCTCCCGCCGGTTCCGCATCCTGATGCTGGACCAGCGCGGAAACGGACTCTCGACGCCGGCGAACCGCCAGAGCCTGGCCCTGCGCGGCGATGCTGCTGCGCAGGCGGAGTACCTTACCCACTTCCGCGCGGACTCGATCGTGGCCGATGCCGAGCTCGTTCGCACAGCCCTCGGCTCCGGACCATGGAGCATCTACGGGCAGTCCTATGGCGGGTTCTGCGCGCTGACCTATCTGTCGTTCGCGCCTGCGGGCCTGAAGGAAGCGCTGATCACCGGCGGGCTGGCACCCCTTACCGGCCCCGCCGACCGGGTATACCAGGCAACCTTCAGCAGGGTGGCCGCACGGAACGCGGAGTACTTCGCGAAGTATCCCGGTGACCGGGAGCTGACCACCCGGATTGCCCGGCACCTGGAGACCGTGCCCGAGTACCTTCCGGACGGCACGCGGCTGTCCACCCGGCGGTTCCAGATGGCCGGTTCCTACCTTGGCGGCAATACCCGCATGGACGGTCTGCACTACCTGCTGGAAGAAGCTTTCATCGATACCCCCGACGGGCCCAGGCTCTCTGACACGTTCCTGGCCGGAATGTGGCAGCTCGCTGAGCGCTCCACCAATCCCCTGTACGCCCTGATGCACGAATCGATCTACGCACAGGGGCAGGCTACGCGGTGGGCCGCGTGGCGGGTCCTGGGATCCCGGCCGGACTTCCTGCCCAGCGCCGCCGAACCCCTGTACACCGGCGAGATGGTTTATCACTGGTATTTCGAGGAGGATCCGGCGCTGCGTCCCTTGCAGCGGACTGCGGACCTGCTGGCAGCAAAATCCGACTGGCCGGAGCTTTACGACCCGCGGCAGCTGGCGTCCAACACCGTTCCTGCCGCGGCTGCGGTCTACACCAATGACATTTACGTGGACCGGGACCTCTCCCTTGAGACAGCTGCGGCCGTGCGCGGGCTGAAAGTCTGGGAAACGGATGAGTTCCACCACGACGGCATAGCCGACGACGGCGAGGGCATCTTCAACCGCCTGCTGGGCATGGTGCGCGGCAGAGAATGAGACACGGAACCGACGACGCCGGGTTGAACTTCGGATAACCGGCAAGCAGATAACCTTTAACCATGGCGCATCCGGTTATCTATCTGATTGGCACTTCAGGACACCCGAATTTCGGTGATGAGTTCATTACGGCTGCGTGGCTCAAGTATCTGGCCGAGAGGGCGCCGCAGGCGGATGTCTGGCTGGATTGCCCGCAGCCAGGCTCCTCTTCCACCCTTTTCGCCGGAATGCACCCGCGATTGAATGTGACCGACACTCTTTGGCGTGCGGTTTCTGAATCCTGCCACTTGCCGGCGGACCAGATTGGCCCCCGGGTACGCGAACTCGTTACCAACCTGGGCTCTCCAGCCTACGACCTCGGTCTGCTCAAACTTCGCGATGCCCGCTCACTGCACCTCTTGGGCGGCGGTTACCTCAACGGTGTCTGGCCCCATCACTTCGCCCTTACGGAGGCCATGCTGGCAGTGAAGGAGATGACGGGGGCCAAGCTGTACGCCACCGGTCACGGCCTGATGCCAGCGGTAACCGAGCCGGCGGACCCGAAGGCCTTCTTCCGGGACTTCGATTACGTATCTGTGCGTGACAAGGACAGTGCCCGGGCGTACGGCGTTCCATTGGGCATAGACGACGCATTCCTGGGAGCGAATGCTGAAATCGCGCGGGACACTCCGGATGCGGAGGGACTATTTGTTTGCATCCAGAGCGATATGACCGACACGGAGACTTTCGAAAAGACTATTGCCAGTGTCCGCCCAATCATTGAACGTGCAATTAGTGCAGGCAAGCAGGTCAGCTACGTCGAAGCCATTCCAGGCATCGACCATGCGGCGTTCGCCCGCCTGGCGGACCTCATTCCCGGTGAGCGTTTCATTCCATTCGCACATATTTGGCAGCATGGTCTTCCCCTTTCGGCGCAGCAGGAATGGGTCACAACGCGTTTCCACTTTCATCTGCTAGCCTCCGCCGCCGGCGCAAGGGGCGTAGCCCTTGGTATCCGGCCCGGGTACTACGACGTCAAGCACCGCTCGCTGATAGAACTCGGCAGCGGGTGGGAGTACATCGGGGCTGACGAAAACGCGGCCAGCGAACCGGTTACGCCTGCAGGCGGAAACCTCTCCTCCCATCTCCAGAACCTCAACGCACGCAAGCGGGCCGAAGCCGATCGCTTGTACCCCGCGCCGCCCCCCGGTTCGCAGTCACAGGACCGCCGTGGGGGCAGCGGCACCCTCCTGGGCCGATTGGGTTCAGCGCGCCGCCGCTGAGCTGCCAATAGCGTGATGGGTGCTGGATGTTTGCGGCGCACGTAGCCGGTGCCACGGAATGGGAATACCCTGACTGGAAGTAGCTGAAAGCGGCGGAAGGTCATTCCATGGCACCCAGCACGCGTTACGGCACTCTGCCCGGCACCGTCGTGCCGCCGCCCTGGGACCCATGGCGAAGGATTTCTTCCGCGGTTCTGGCGGTCCTGGCTGGGCTGGCCCTGGTCGCGGCAGTGATTGCCGGATACGCCGGCAGCCTGGTCAGCAATACGGACCGCTATGTCGCCACAATCGGGCCCGTGATCCAGGACCAGGCCGTGCAGGATGATCTCTCCGGACAGATCTCGGACCAGATCACGTCACGGATGGACATTAGCTCCAGCATTCAGGACGCTGTAGCCGAGCGCAGTGACACGCGCGCAGCGCAGGGCCTCGCCTCGGTCCTGGGGCCCCGGATCGCCGAAAGAACCAACACCTTGGTTGAGCAGACGGTATCTAAGGCGGTGGCAAGCCAGGCCTTCGCGGCGATCTGGACCGATGCCAACCGGGCAGCTCACCAGGTCCTTGTCCGTGCCGTGGAAGACGACCCGGGCGGCATCGCTTCCATTGCGGAGAACGGAAACGTGAGCATCTCCACGACGGCGATGATAGCCGAGGCCAAGTCCCGCCTTCTGGCCCAGGGCGTAGGGGTTGCGTCTGCCATTCCTGATGACGCCGGCCAGGACTACACCGTCTTCAGCGCCCCGGGGCTTGCATCGGCGATCTCCGCCCTCGACGCCCTCGGCCGTGTCGCTGCACTGCTGCCATGGGCTGCCTTCCTGCTGGCGGCTGGGGCGGTGCTCCTTGCTCCGGCCGGGCGCCGGCTTCGAAGCGGCATCATTTTCTCCCTCTCCAGTGCCGGAGCTGCACTGGCTGCCGTCCTGGCCATCCGTGTCATCGAACAGGGAATTGTCAACGCTGCCGGCGGAAGCGCGGTCTCCCCCGAGGCTGCCGCTGCAGTCAGCAACGCATTCCTGGGGCCGCTGTCCGGAGCCCTGCGCTCGGTGCTGGTGCTGGCGTTGCTGGCCGTGGGAGTGCTTTACGCAGCCGGGCATCCGTCACGCTGGTCCGGCTGGGCAATGCGCCACCTGCGGATATGCCAGGCATGTGCCGCAGCGCTGACGGTGCTGGTCCTGTTCCTGCCTGGTATCGCGGCCGGGATTGTCCTCGGAGTAGCGGCCGTAATGGTGGCGGCGATCATTGTCCTGGAGGTAATGGCCCGGACACAGCAGACGCCGGCTTCTCCCGCAGCGGCCTAGCGGGAGTAACCGGCGTGCACTGAATTACTCCGCACCGGGGGATGGTTCAGGCCAGCGCCTTCGCCTTCAACCGGCCGAATTCGTCGCTGGTAATAAGCCCTTCGTCCAGCATCGACTTTGCCGAGGAGATCTGCTCAGCGGCGTTCTGGGTCCCCGCGGTGCGCCTGATGTACGCGGCAGCCTGTTCCTGGGACTCGCTGGCCCGCTGTGCAGATCTGGCTGCCATACTCCGTCCGCGGGCAATGACGTAAACCAGGGCCGTGATGTAGGGAAGGAACAACAGAAAGAAGACCCACACCGCCTTCACCCAGCCGTTCATGCTGTCATCCCGGAACAGGTCGGCAAAGATCTGGAAGAGCAGCATCAGGTATGCGAAAAGGAAGAACACCGCAATGATTGACCAAAGTACTTCGAAGAAGTTCATGGTTGCTCCTGGGGAGCGTAGGCGGATACAAAGTGGCCCCGGCGGGACCCTGGGATTCCCCTCTGCCGAGGGACACAAGCGGTATTCGAAGAGTAGCGCCGTACACGCCAGGCAGCCCTGTCCCGCGCAAACTGCTTTGGTGCGATGCTTTCCTCTCCGGGTTAACGGACAGAGGGCACCTGGACGGCGGTCCTGGTGCCCTCTGCAGCCGGCGTGCGGCTAGTTCGGAGTGTTTCCGTTCTTCCGCGGGTCCTCCGCGAGGAACTTCTGCCGCGCTTCGTCCGTAATCTCGGGAAGCTCGACGTCGTCCCGGGTTTCGGCAGCCTTCTCGGCAGCGCGGTACGTCTTGGAGACGTCGTCGTAGGCCTTGGTCCGCTCTTCATGCGGAGTGTCCTCGCCCAGGCTCCGGTAAACCTTCAGGGCCCCTTCGAGCGAAGCGACAGCCTGCACAGCCTTGGCCTTCGGGCTCAGCAGGCTCGCTACGGTGGCGATCACAATGGTGCCGAGGATGACGGCCAGCGACACGAAGGTGGGGATCTCAGGTGCCCAGGCAACCGACTCGCCGCCGTTGATGAAGGGCAGCTCATTGACGTGCAGTGCATGCAGGATCAGCTTCACGCCAATGAAGGCGAGGATCACCGAAAGGCCGTGCTTGAGGTAGATGAGCCGGTCCATCAGTCCGCCGAGCAGGAAGTACAGCTGGCGCAGGCCCATTAGCGCGAAGATGTTGGCTGTGAAGACGATGAATGCGCTCTGGGTGAGACCAAAGATCGCAGGAATGGAGTCGACGGCGAACATCAGATCCGTCACGCCGATGGTGATGAAGACGATGATCATCGGGGTGAAGACCTTCTTGCCGTCCACCACGGTGCGGACCTTGCCCTCGTCGAAGTTCTCCGTCATGGGCAGGAAGCCGGTGAGCTTGCGGACCAGTTTGTTGTCACTGCCGCCCTCTTCATCTTCACCGTTGTCTGTGGCCTGCTTGTACGCGGTCCAGAGCAGGAAAGCACCAAAGAGGAAGAAGACCCAGGAGAAGTTCTCGATCACGGCGGCGCCGATGAGAATGAAGATGCCGCGGAGGATCAGCGCGATGATGATGCCGAACATCAGCACTTCCTGCTGGTACTTACGGGGTACCGAGAAACGCGCCATGATGATGATGAACACAAAGAGGTTGTCGATGCTGAGGCTGTACTCAGTCACCCAGCCGGCAACGAACTGGCTGCCGTACTCCGGGCCGGTAAAGATGAACATCATCACCGCGAAGACGAGCGCCAGGCCCACGTAGAAGGCAACCCATAGGCTTGCTTCCTTCATGGAGGGTTCGTGGGGCCGCTTGACGACCAGGAGCAGGTCGAAGAGCAGGACCAGCCCTAGGACAATGAAAGTACCAACCTCGAAGGCGAGGGGCAGTGCGGGCATGGGGAACAGACCTTTCAGAGCACGGAAAAAGGCGGGGCGTTCCGGTTTTGCCTACGGAACCACCCCACCGCCGCCAAGAAGTCTATCTCAGGCGTGCCCGGCATTCTGCATCTGGCGGAGTTCCTTCTTCAGGTCGCCCACCTCATCACGCAGCCGTGCAGCGAGCTCGAACTGCAGTTCTGCAGCTGCTGCGTGCATCTGTTCCGTCATCTGTTCGATCAGGCCGGTGAGGTCTTCAGCCGGTGCCGCAGCCAGACCGTCCTTCCGGATGCCCTTGGCTGCCTTGCCCTTGCCTGACTTGGTCTGCTTCTTAGCGGCCTCTTCCAGGAGCGCCTTGGTGTCCGCGTCTTCCCGGGCCAGCGAATCGGTGATGTCCGCAATCCGCTTCCGGAGGGGCTGGGGGTCTACGCCGCGTTCCTTGTTGTACGCCACCTGGATTGCCCGGCGCCGATTGGTCTCATCGATGGCGTGCGCCATGGAGTCCGTGATCCGGTCGGCATACATGTGTACCTGGCCCGAGACGTTTCGGGCGGCACGGCCGATCGTCTGGATCAGCGACGTCGAACTGCGCAGGAAGCCTTCCTTGTCAGCGTCGAGGATCGAGACCAGGGATACTTCGGGAAGGTCGAGGCCTTCACGGAGCAGGTTAATGCCAACCAGGACATCGAAAGTGCCCATCCGCAGTTCGCGCAGGAGCTCAACTCGCCGGAGGGTATCGACGTCGGAGTGCAGGTACTCGACCTTGACCCCGTTTTCGAGCAGGTAGCCGGTGAGATCCTCCGCCATGCGCTTGGTAAGGGTAGTGACAAGGACGCGCTCGTTTTTCTCCGTGCGGATGCGGATCTCGGACAGCAAGTCGTCGATCTGGCCCTTGCTTGGCTTGACCACCACCTCGGGATCCACAAGGCCTGTGGGGCGGATGATCTGTTCCACCACGCCGTCGGCCTTGCCGAGTTCGTACTTGCCCGGAGTGGCGGACATGTAGACGGTCTGTCCGATCCGTTCCAGGAATTCGTCCCACTTCAGCGGACGGTTGTCCATCGCGGACGGAAGCCGGAAGCCGTGCTCCACGAGCGTGCGCTTCCGCGACATGTCGCCCTCATACATGGCGCCGATCTGCGGAATGGTCACGTGGGACTCATCCACCACCAGCAGGAAGTCGTCCGGGAAATAGTCAAGCAGGCAGTGCGGGGCGGTACCGGGACCGCGGCCGTCAATCCAGCGGGAGTAGTTCTCGATGCCGTTGCAGAAGCCCATCTGCTGCATCATTTCCAGGTCATATGTGGTGCGCATCCGCAGCCGCTGCGCTTCGAGGAGCTTGTTCTGGCTTTCAAGCTCCTGCAGGCGTTCGCGCAGTTCGTCCTCGATGCCCTTGATGGCGCGGTTCATCCGTTCCGGTCCAGCCACGTAGTGCGAGGCCGGGAAGACGTACATTTCCTGCTCGTCGCGGATCAGGTCGCCGGTGAGGGGATGCAGCGTCTGAATGCTCTCGATCTCGTCGCCGAAGAACTCGATCCGGATGGCCTGTTCCTCATACATCGGAATGATCTCAACGGTGTCTCCACGCACCCTGAAGGTCCCGCGGTGGAAGTCCATGTCATTGCGGACGTACTGCATGGAAACAAACTTGCGCAGCAGGTCGTCGCGGTTCATTTCCATACCGCGGCGCAGGGTGACCATTCCCTGGATGTACTCTTCCGGCGTGCCGAGGCCGTAGATGCATGACACGGTTGCCACAACGATCACGTCGCGCCGGGTCAGCAGAGCGTTGGTAGCCGAGTGCCGCAGCCGCTCCACTTCCTCGTTGATGGAGGAATCCTTCTCAATGAAGGTATCCGTCTGCGGCACGTACGCTTCGGGCTGGTAGTAGTCGTAGTAGGAAACGAAGTACTCAACGGCGTTGTTGGGCAGCAGTTCCCGGAATTCGTTGGCCAGCTGGGCGGCAAGCGTCTTGTTCTGCACCATTACCAGGGTGGGCCGCTGCACCTGCTCCACCAGCCAGGCCGCGGTCGCGCTCTTACCGGTACCGGTGGCGCCCATCAGGACAACGTCCTTCTCGCCGGCCTGGATGCGTTCAGCCAGTTCCTTGATGGCGGTCGGCTGGTCGCCGGCAGGTGAGTAATCGCTGACTACTTCAAAGGGGGCAACAACACGTTTGATGTCCTGCGCAAGACTCATGGTTCAACGCTACTCCGGGACGCGGTCAGGTGCTGTCCGTATTGCTCACGGCATAACGGCCGGCGGCTCCCCGCGCAGCAGAGCTTCGTTGCGCGGCACCAGCTGCTCGTCCCACAGCCGCTGCACCGCAGCCACCACTTCTGCCTCAGTGCCGGTGTTCTCCAGGACGACGTCGGCCACTGCGGCCCGCTCCGCGGCACTGGCCTGGGCATCGATCCGCGCCTGTGCTGCCTCCGGTTCCATGCCCCGGTCCCGCACCATACGGTCCAGCCGGGTTTCCTGCGGAGCTTCAACCACCAGCACAAAGTCGAAGGAGCCGGCCTGGCCTGTCTCCACGAGGAGCGGAATATCCTGGACCAGGATGCCCTCCGGGGGAACTGCCGCGGCGAGCTCGGCGGCCCGAGACCGCACCAGCGGGTGGATGATCGAGTTCAGCACTTTGCGCTTCTCCTCATTACCGAAGACGATGGCGGCGAGGGCCGGGCGGTCCAGGGAGCCGTCCTCAGCAAGGACGCCGGAGCCAAAAGCCTCCACCACGGCTGCAAGGCCTGGGGTTCCGGGAGCCACAACCTCGCGCGCCAGCGCATCGGCGTCGATCAGGGTGGCACCGCACTCCACGAGCGTACGGGCAACGAGTGACTTTCCGGCGGCGATCCCGCCGGTGAGACCTACCTTCAGCATCCCCCCACCCTACCGTCCCCGCCCGGCATGAGGGGCAGGGACTGCCCTGCCAACTAGACTGTCAGGGTGAGCGAATTCGAGGCGGCGCCGGGGCGCTACACAACCGTCTCCGGGGACCACCGGAGCGAACTCGAAATCAAGCGCTCACGCTTCATCACCGTACTGCGGCGCACGGAAACCGAAGACGCGGCCCGCGCCCTGATCGCGGAACTGCGCCGGGAATTCCACGACGCAAGGCATCACTGCAGCGCCTTCGTACTGGGGCCCGGGCGGGAGGTGCAGCGCTCCAGTGATGACGGCGAGCCTTCCGGAACAGCAGGAATTCCGATGCTTGAGGCGATTACCAAACGCGAAACGTTCGACGGCGCATCCGACCTGAGCGACATCACTGCCGTTACGGTCCGCTATTTCGGCGGGATCCTGCTCGGCGCCGGCGGCCTGGTGCGGGCTTATTCCGAATCCGTATCCTCCGCCCTGGCTTCCGCTCCGCTCCTGCGACGGCAGCGGATGCAGCTGTACAGCGTTCCTGCCGGCCATGCCGGTGCGGGACGCCTTGAAAACGACCTGCGGAGCGCAGGCTACGCCGTCCGCGGGACCGAGTACGGCGCCGCCGGAGCAGTCATTACCGTTGCCCTTCCGGATACTCCCGGTGCTGATACCGCTTTCCGGGAGCGGCTGGCCTCCCTCACAGCCGGGGATACCGCCGCCGATCTGATCACGACCGAATGGATTGACCTGTGACCCCTGCCAACCCGGCGTTCGACTTCGAGCAGCTCGGCCGCGCGCCGGATGTGGAAGCCGAGAACCTGCAGGCCTTCGATGCGGCTGACAGGCTGCTGCTGGACCTGGCAGCTGATGACCTGTCGGCAGCGGCACAGGAACCCGGCGCCGTAACCGTCATAGGTGATTCCTACGGCGCCCTGACACTCGGTGCTGCTTCGCTGCACGGACTGCACGGAATCCGTGTCCACCAGGACCCGCTTTCCGGAGAGCTGGCGCTGGACCGCAACGCGGCGGTTCCTGGTCTAACCGGCTCCTACTCGCATTATCCGCTGGATGCGTCCCTGGCAACTGGAGCAAAGGTTGTCCTGCTGCGGCTGCCCCGCTCACTGGACGCCCTGGAAGAGATCGCAGAACTGATCGCCGCCAATGCCGCACCGGACGTCCGGGTGTACGCGGCCGGCCGGATCAAGCACATGACAATGGCCATGAACGATGTGCTGGGCCGGTACTTCCAGTCGCTGACAGTGTCCCTGGCGCGGCAGAAATCCCGCGTCCTGGTGGCCGGCGGGCCGCGGCCCCAGGGTGAGCTGCCAGCGTCCCGTTTTCCGCTGGAAGCGGCATACGACGTCGGCCTTCCGGCGCCGCTGCAGCTGCGGGCCCGGGGCGCTGCTTTTGGCGGCGCGGCACTGGATCCCGGCACCCGGTTCCTGCTGCCGTTCCTGGCCCGGGCACGGGAGACAGGGACGGCAGTCGATCTGGGCTGCGGCAACGGCGCGATCGCCGCCTACCTCGCGCTCGCCAGGCCGGCGATCCGCGTGCTGGCTTCCGATCAGTCCGAGGCCGCCGTCGCCTCGACAGAACTCACGCTCGAAGCCAACGGCGTCTCGGACCGTGCCGATGTCCGACGCGCGGATGCCCTCAGCTGGCTCCAGGACGAGTCACAGGACCTCGTGGTGCTGAACCCGCCCTTCCATATTGGAGCCAGCGTGCACACCGGCATTGCGTTCAAGCTCTTTGCCGATGCTGCCAGGGTGCTGCGTCCCGGTGGTGAACTATGGACAGTCTGGAATTCGCATCTGGCGTACAAGCCGACTTTGAACCGGATAGTAGGCCCCACGGAGCAGGTCGCCCGAAACCCCCGTTTTACGGTTACTGTGACCACCCGCCGCTAGTCGGCGCCAGTCCCCCCACGACACGAGAAAACCTCAGAGAGCGCTCTCTTGACAGTGAAGCCCGTCACATCTAGGCTCTCAGCAAGATCAGAGAGCGCTCTCTGGAACGGTTCGGGAGTTTCGAACCGCAACGGGCTCTCTGGCTACAGGATCCACAGTTAGCGTCCCGTCCCAGGACAAGCCCAGTTTCCATTCGGCACGGTCCTCCCCGGGATTTCAACCGGCAAGACACACACAAAGGAGTGACCGTGAAAAAGTTCCGAAATTCAGCAGCTGTCGTGGCAGGTGCTGCGGCAGTCGCACTGCTCGCCGCCGGCTGCGGCGGAGGCAGCAGCAACAGCGGCGAACCCGCCTCGGAGGAAAACCCGATTGAACTCTCCGTCACCACATTCGGAACCTTCGGCTACGACGACCTCTACGCGGAATACGAAGAGGCCAACCCCGGCATCACCATCAAGCCCAACAACATTGACACCGGCGGCAACGCACGGACTGACCTCTTCACGAAGCTTGCCGCAGGTTCAGGCGTCAGCGACGTGGTGGCCATTGAAGAGGGCTGGCTAGGCGCCATCATGGAGGTTTCGGACAAGTTCGTGGACCTGAACGAATACGGTGCAGAGGACCTTAAGGACAACTGGGTCGGCTGGAAGTACAAGCAGGGCACCGACCCGGACGGCCGCGTCATCGGCTACGGCACGGACATCGGACCGCAGGGCATCTGCTACAACGGAGACCTCTTCGAAGCTGCCGGCCTGCCGAGCGACCGCGAAGCCGTCGCTGAACTCCTGGGCGGGGAAGACGCCACGTGGGAGAAGTACTTCGAAGTCGGTAACCAGTACAAGGACGCCAGCGGTAAAGCCTGGTTCGACCAGGCCGGCTTCGTATGGAACTCCATGGTGAACCAGATGGAGGAGGGCTACTACACGAAGGACGGCGAGCTGAACATCGAGGGCAACGATGCGATGATCGCAAACTTCAAGATGCTCTCCGGTTCCATTGACGACGGACTGTCCGCGAACCAGGAAGAGTGGAAGTGGAACAACGGCCAGTCCTTCCTGGACGGCACTTTCGCCACCATGGTCTGCCCCGGCTGGATGCTCGGAAACATCCAGGGCGGTATTGAAACCGCAGGCGGCTCCACTGACAGCGGCTGGGACTTCGCCGACGTGTTCCCCGGCGGTGCCTCAAACTGGGGCGGCGCCTTCCTCTCGGTACCGGAAACCTCGGACCACAAGGAGGAAGCTGCCAAGCTCGCTGCCTGGCTAACGGACCCGGAACAGCAGATCAAGCAGTCCGCAGCGGCCGGCAACTTCCCCAGCACTCTTGAGGCACAGGAGCAGCTTGCCTCCGATGCAACACCGAATGAGTGGTTCAACGATGCTCCTACCGGGGCCATCCTGGCCTCGCGCGCCGAAGGCGTAGAGGCGCAGTTCAAGGGACCGGACGATTCAGTTATCCAGGAAAAGGTCTTTGGCCCGGCCATCGATGACTTGGAGACAGGTACCGCGAATGCGGACCAGGCATGGGAGAAAGCACTGAAGCTCCTCAACGACCTGGTCATCAACAACTAGCAGCACCGCACGCGGGGCCTCCTCCGGGAGGCCCCGCCCGGAGCACGGGAGTCTGCCATGACCGCCACACTGAACCGGCCTGTCCAGAAGCAACCGGTTAAGCCGCGGACAACGTTCCGCCAGCGCCTCTCCAGATGGGATATGAAGGCGTCCCCTTACTTCTATATTTCACCGTTCTTTATTCTTTTCGGTATCACCGGTTTGTTCCCGCTGGTGTATACCTTCTGGGTATCACTGCACGAATGGCACCTGCTAAAGGGACAGGGCGACTTTATCGGGCTGCAGAACTTCGTCAGCGTACTGGGAGACACCCGATTCTGGGGTTCGCTCTTCAACACCTTTTCGATCTTCCTGCTCTCTGCGATTCCCCAGCTGGTAGTCGCCGTTTTCCTCGCCGCTATCCTGGATCAGCACCTGCGGGCCAAGACTTTCTGGCGCATGTCCGTGCTCCTGCCCTACGTTGTAACGCCCGTTGCGGTGGCACTGATCTTCTCCAAGATGTTTGCCGAGAACAACGGACTGCTGAACAACCTGCTGGGCAACTTCGGGGTCGACCCGATTATGTGGCAGACGGGCACGCTGCCCAGCCACATCGCAATCGCCACCATGGTCAACTGGCGGTGGACCGGCTACAACGCGCTGATCCTGCTGGCCGCCATGCAGGCTGTCCCCCGCGACCTTTACGAATCCGCAGCAATTGACGGTGCGGGTGCTGTCCGGCGGTTCTTCAGCATCACGCTGCCGAGTATTCGTCCCACCATGATCTTCGTGATCATTACCGCTACTATCGGCGGCCTGCAGATCTTTGCCGAACCCAAGCTCTTTGATCCGGTCAATGCCGGCGGAATCCAGGGCCAGTTCCAAACCACCGTGCTCTTCCTGTGGGACATGGGCTTCCAGAGGCAAAACTTCGGCAAGGCCTCGGCAGTGGCCTGGCTGCTGTTCCTGATCATTGTGCTGGTGGGCCTGGTCAACTTCCTTATTTCCAAGCGGATCGCCACCGGTGATTCCCAGCGGCCACGTGTCTCAAGGAGAAAGTCATGAGCGTCCTGCAGCGAGCCCGGGCTGTCCCGGGAACCGGGACCGGGTCAGGGGCCGGGAAACCGGTCCGTAAACGCCGCCAGGGGCAGTCTTTTGGCAGCGGACGCCGTCCGGGATTCCTCACCTACGGGATCCTGCTGGTCTTCCTGTTCTGCTCGGCTTATCCGCTCTGGTGGTCCGTCATTATCGGCAGCAACGGAAATCCCGCCCTTGGGCAGGAATGGCCTCCGCTCCTGCCCGGCGGACGGTTCTGGACCAACGTGTCCGAGGTCATCAACACCGTGCCGTTCTGGCAGGCGCTGGCCAACAGCGTCATCATCTCCGGAACAATCACCGTCTCGGTGGTGATTTTCTCCACGCTAGCAGGCTACGCGTTTGCGAAGCTGAGGTTCAGGGGACGCGGTGTCCTCATGGTGGCGGTAATCGCCACCATGGCCATCCCCACCCAGCTTGGCATCATCCCGCTGTTCATGGTCATGCAGAAACTAGGCTGGACAGGCGAACTAGGCGCCGTAATTGTGCCGGGGCTGGTAACAGCCTTCGGCGTGTTCTTTATGCGCCAGTACCTGGTGGACGTCATTCCCGACGAGCTGATCGAATCCGCCCGTATGGACGGGGCCAGCATGCTTGGAACTTTCCGGCATGTGGCGCTGCCGGCGGCGCGGCCCGCTATGGCCATCCTGGGCCTGTTCACATTTATGACGGCGTGGACTGACTTTATGTGGCCCATGCTCGTGCTGGCAGACAATCCCACTTTGCAGGTGGCACTAAGCCAGCTGCAGTCGGCGCGCTACGTCGATTATTCAATTGTGCTGACCGGTGCCGTGCTGGCCACCGTTCCGCTGCTGGTTCTTTTCGTGGCAGCGGGCAAGCAACTTATTTCCGGAATCATGCAGGGAGCAGTGAAGGGCTAATGACTAACAACACCTCTACGCGGAAGCACAGCAATTTCCCGCCCGGTTTCATCTGGGGTTCAGCCACTGCCGCCGCCCAGGTAGAAGGCGCGGCCAGGGAAGACGGCAAAGAGGATTCGGTCTGGGATGCCTTCGCGGCCATTCCGGGGAACGTCCTTAACGGAGACACCCCGTCCGTCGCGGTGGACCATTACCACCGCATGCCGCAGGACGTTGCCCTGATGAAGAAACTGGGGCTGGACTCCTACCGTTTCTCCACCAGCTGGGCGCGGGTCCGGCCCGGAGGCGGAGCTCTGAATTCCAAGGGACTGGACTTCTACTCCCGCCTTGTTGACGAACTGCTGTCAGCAGGGATCCTCCCCTGGCTCACCCTGTACCACTGGGACCTTCCGCAGGGACTGGAGGAACAGGGCGGGTGGACCAACCGCGACACAGCTTGCAGGTTCGTGGAGTACGCCCAGGATGTCTACGCAGCCCTGGGTGACCGGGTCAAGCACTGGACCACCTTCAACGAACCGTTCTGCTCGTCCCTGCTTGGCTACGGTTCAGGAGTCCATGCCCCTGGCCGGCAGGACCCGAACGCAGCGGTCGCAGCCGTGCACCACCAGCACCTGGCCCACGGCATGGCCACTTCAGAACTGCGCACCCTGGGGGCCGAACAGGTTGGCATCACCCTCAACCTGAGCAATTCGATTCCGAAGGATCCGAACGATCCCGTTGACCTTGAGGCCGCCCGGCTGTTCGATTCCCTGCAGAACCGCATTTTCCTGGAACCTATCCTCCTCGGTGCCTACCCGGAGGACTCCCTGCGGGACCTGGAGCCGTACGGGCTCCACGACATCATCCTCCCGGGCGACATGGAGGTTATTGGCGCACCCATCGATTTCCTGGGCGTGAACCACTACCACGATGACCAGATCAGCGGGCACCCGGACACCTCAGGCGAGGACGGACACGGCGGAGGAAGCGGCCGGCCCGTAGCCTCACCCTGGGTCGGAGCCGAACATATTACGTTCCCGTCCCGCGGGCTGCCGCGGACCGGTATGAACTGGGAAGTGAACCCTGAGGGCCTCAGGAAGCTCCTGGTCCGTCTCGGTCAGGAGTACCCGCAGCTGCCGCCGCTCTATATCACCGAGAACGGTGCCGCCTACGACGACGAAGTGTCCGGGGATGGGGCCGTCCACGACACGGAACGCACCAGCTTCATACTCGACCACGTCAAAGCCGTCGGGGAGGCAATCGACGAAGGAGCCGACGTCCGCGGTTACTTCGTCTGGTCCCTCCTGGACAACTTCGAGTGGTCATGGGGCTATGACAAGCGCTTCGGCATCATCCACGTGGACTACCAGACGCAGGAACGCATCATCAAGGACAGCGGCCTGGCGTACAGCAGGTTCATTGCGGAGAGCCGCGGCGGCTCGGTTGCCGGCGCCCACAGCACTTCCCCCGAGACGGCTCCGGTCGGATAAGGGGAAAGTAGGATTGGGAACTGGGTTCGGCATGGAACAACGGCAAAGGATGCCAGTGGATGGAGACCTCATTGGGTACTGACACAGGCCAGGTGCGGCCGGCTCCGACCCTGGAGATGGTGGCGGCGCTCGCCGGCGTCTCCAGGGCAACGGTCTCGCGCGTCGTGAACGGCTCGCCTTCGGTGGCGCCTGAGCTTGTCCAGAGCGTGGAGCAGGCCGTCCGGACACTGAACTATGTTCCCAATCGTGCGGCCCGGACACTGGCAAGCCGCCGAACCTACACCATCACCTTGCTGGTACCCGAGTCCACGTCCAAAGTGTTCGCGGATCCGTTCTTCGCCACGGTCGTGGAGGGAGTGGCCAAGTACCTCAATTCGACGGATTACATGCTGAACATGGTCACGTCCTCGGAGTCGAATCCGGGCAAGACGCAGCGGTACCTGATGGGTGGCAATGTTGACGGCGTACTGGTGGTTTCCCACCACAGCGGGGACCATTCCTGGGAGCACCTCAGCGACGCCCTCCCGATCGTCTTCGCAGGCCGCCCGCTCCTCAACGCCAGTGACAGCTACTACGTCGAAGTCGACAACGAAGAGGGAGCGCTGGCGGCCGTCCAGCGCCTGATCGAGACAGGAAGGCAGAACATAGCCACCATCGCCGGCCCGCAGGACATGCCTCCGGGCGTGGACCGCTTTGCGGGCTGGCGGACGGGCCTGCACCGCGCCGGTCTCGACGATGCCCTGGTGGAGTACGGAGACTTCACTGTCGCCTCAGGGGCAGCAGCGATGGAGCGCCTCCTGGCACGGGGCAAACCCATTGACGGACTGTTCGCTGCGAACGACCAGATGGCTGCTGGCGCCCACGCGGTGCTCCGGGAGCACGGCCTGCGCATTCCCGAAGACATCGCTGTCGTAGGTTTCGATGACGACCAGTTTGCCACCGGTGTCTCCCCCGCCCTGACGACCGTCCACCATCCCATCGCTGAACTCGGCGAGAAGATGGCACGCATGCTGGTGGAACTCATCGAAGGCCGGGCAGCGGAAAGAGTCTGCCGGCTGCCTACGTCCCTCGTTGTGCGGGAGTCCGCCTAGCCTCCCCGCTAGGCGCTGGTGTAACGGATGCCGGTGTAGTCTTCCTCGGCCCAGAGGGTACTGCGCCGGTTGCGGCGCTCCCACATCGCCTCCATTTGGCGCATGGCGGTTTCCCACTGATCGGCATCAGGCTCACGCGTCCTGATCAGGGCCACGGCCGCTACCCCTGATGCGTATCCCCACACGTAGAGGGAGGCGAGCCGGGGATCAGCAAAGGCGCCGTTCCACAGGGGGCTGCGGCGTTTTTTGAGCAGCTGGGTTCCAAGCACCAGCAGGGCGGCGGCAGCAAGGCCCGCGGTGTAGAAAACGTCTGCCGAGATGAGGCCGAACGGACGGGTAAGAACCACCGCCGCCAGCAGGATACCGCCCGCGGCACGGATCCGGCCGGCGTTCCCCGCGGACCAGCTGTCAGCTTCACGGGCAAGCCGGTGCTGCTCCCTGCGCCAGGCACGGAACCGGGGCAGGTCTGCTTTTGCTTCAGTATCGCGTACTGCGTCTGCTGCCTCAAAGTAACGCGGATACCGCTCATGGAGGTCTTGCTCCAGCTGTTCAGCTGCGCTGAGATCTTCAAATGCTTCGGTCCGCTCTGCTTCAACTACTCCGTTGAAGAGGTTGGCGGCCTGAACCGGTGTCACGTGTCTGGCCGCTGCCTGTGCCCTGCGCCGGATCTCCGGTTCCAGTTCCGCGGCCTGCGGTGAGATTGCCTCCTGGCGCTGCATGTACTTCCCCCTGGTGTGTTCCCCTGTTTTCCTGCCCTGATGGCGGCCCCAGCCTACCAACCTTCCAAACCTGCCGCTGACATGCGAAAAGGCGGGTCCCCACCGAAGTGGGAACCCGCCTTTTCAGCGGCTAGAGCCTTAGCAACTTAGATTAGTTGCCGGTCAGCTTCTCGCGCAGTGCAGCAAGTGCCTCGTCGGATGCCAGGGTACCGGCAGCGGACTCGGATGCAGCAGGCTCGGAGGAGTAGCTGGTGGAGCTGGACTCAACGGAGTCCGACGCTGCAGCAACATCCTCGGAGTTGTGCTGGGCAACCTGCTTCTTGTGAGCTTCCCAGCGGGCCTGGGCGTCAGCGTACTGCTGCTCCCAAGCGGCGCGCTGGGTCTCGTAGCCCTCGAGCCATTCGTTCGACTCGGGGTCGAAGCCTTCGGGGTACTTGTAGTTGCCGGCTTCGTCGTACTCTGCGGCCATGCCGTACAGAGCCGGATCGAACTCGGTGCCCTCGGGGTCAACGCCCTCGTTCGCCTGCTTCAGCGACAGGGAGATGCGGCGGCGCTCGAGGTCGATGTCGATGACCTTGACGAAGAGCTCGTCACCAACGGAGACAACCTGCTCGGCCAGCTCTACGTGGCGCACAGCCAGCTCGGAGATGTGGACCAGGCCTTCGATGCCGTCTTCGACGCGTACGAACGCACCGAACGGAACGAGCTTGGTGACCTTGCCCGGCACAACCTGGCCCAGGGCGTGGGTGCGGGCGAAGGTCTGCCACGGATCTTCCTGCGTAGCCTTCAGCGACAGGGAGACACGCTCGCGGTCGAGGTCAACTTCCAGAACCTCAACGGTGACTTCCTGTCCAACTTCAACGACCTCGGAGGGGTGGTCGATGTGCTTCCAGGACAGCTCGGAAACGTGGACGAGGCCGTCTACGCCGCCAAGGTCCACGAATGCACCGAAGTTGACGATGGAGGAAACAACGCCCGGACGAACCTGGCCCTTTTCCAGCTTGTTGAGGAAGGTGGAACGGACCTCGGACTGAGTCTGCTCGAGCCATGCACGGCGGGACAGGACCACGTTGTTGCGGTTCTTGTCCAGCTCGATGATCTTGGCTTCGATCTGCTGGCCGATGTACGGAGCCAGGTCGCGGACGCGACGCATCTCCACGAGGGATGCCGGCAGGAAGCCGCGCAGCCCGATGTCGAGGATAAGACCACCCTTGACAACCTCGATGACGGTACCGGTGACGACGCCGTCTTCTTCCTTGACCTTCTCGATGTCGCCCCAGGCACGCTCGTACTGTGCGCGCTTCTTGGAGAGGATCAGACGGCCTTCTTTGTCTTCCTTGGTGAGGACCAAAGCTTCGACCTGGTCGCCCACGGAGACAACGTCTCCGGGATCAACGTCGTGCTTGATGGAAAGCTCACGGGAAGGAATGACACCCTCGGTCTTGTAACCGATGTCGAGCAGAACCTCGTCGCGGTCAACCTTGACGACGGTACCTTCGACGAGATCGCCGTCGTTGAAGTACTTGATCGTTGCGTCAATGGCGGCGAGGAAGTCCTCGGCAGAACCGATGTCGTTGATCGCGACCTGCGGGGTACCGGACTTCTCGGTGGTGGTGATGGTCATGTAGTTGGGACTCCGATGTGGAAGTTGTAGTAATTCCGGATGAACTCCCACCGGCTCGCGTGCAACCCGAAGGATCAGGCTCAAGACGGTGCTTGGTTGTCCGGAGATGGACAGAATGTAAATAATTTGTGTTGCCCGCCTGCGCTTGGAGGCTCCCTGTCATGAATTAGCTTCAATCAGAGGACCGAACCAGCACGCGTGACGCGCCTGTTCAGTCTAGCCGGACCCTCCAAGTCAGGTCAAAGCCGATCGGGGAAACCGGCAGTACTGCTTCCCCTATCCTCTAAACCCATGCCGGGCGCCGGTAATTCCCGCTGCGCCGGTCCTGTCAGAAGTGGGTGCTGCAGTATGGTGCCCGGGCCACATCGAAGAGCCGTCCGAGTGCGGTAAGAGCAACGGCAGTACCCCGGATCCCGCCCGCCGCAGCGAGGACAGATGCCGGAACTCCCCCAAGATAAAGGGAGGCGAATGCCGCGGCGTCGGCCTCCACGACGGGCAGTCCCTGAGGCAGCTCCTCCCCCAGTTCCGTCAGTACCGTTGATCCGCCGCTTACCTGGAGCAGCCACCGGCCCTGGGCCAGGCCGAGGGGATCTGCGACGCCGAGCACCAGTTCGCCGTCGGATTCAAAGCCCCGGGCCCGGAGCATCGCAGCCGGGTCGAGGGCCCGCAGCCACAGTGTGTCCTCGACGCCGGTGATCTGGTACCGCCGCCGGTCGGCCAGCGCCCAGGGAAGCGGATCGGCCAGCGGACCCGACGCGGTGATCTTCTCGACCAGGTCGATCGAGCCCAGGTAGCGCCACAGTTCAAGCCGCGCGGTGTCGTCCACGGCCACCAGGTCCAGGACCTTGAGCGTGTGCGGTTCGGTTTCCCACGGGAGGAAGCGGTAGGTTACGTAACCGTCCGGGGTTCCGGCGTCGTCGTAATGAACGGCGGCGCGTACATCCTGCTGGATTTCCGGAAGGTCGCCCCACAGGCCCGCAGCACGTTTCGCGTAGCCGGCCTGCCGTCCGAGGGCACCCCGGGTAACCCGCAGGTGGCGGCGGAAAATCTCAGGGGCAAGCTCCTCCATCCGTGCCGGTTCCGCCAGCACTGTGGACCCCGACGGCGGAGTCTTGAGTTCCAGCCGGCCGCGCGCATCGATTTCGACGTTGGTTTCAACGGTCGCCGCACCGAATCCAAACCGTCCGTAGATCACTGCCTCTGAGGCAAGCAACGCCGCTACCGCAAAGCCGTCCTCCTTGGCCCGCTGAAGATCCCCGGAGATCATGCTGGTCAGGATGCCCCGGCGGCGGTGTGTTGGACGCACTGTCACAGATGTGATCTGGTGAGCCGGCAGCAGCGTCCCCCCGGCGTTCAGGTCGTTGGACATTGTGGCGTAGGTGGCCACCGGTGCCTTGGGGTTCCAGGCATACTCGGGTGCAGCGCCGTCGTAAACGCCCGTGAGCATCCGTCCGTCGGCGAGGTATGCCTCCACGAGGGACGCCGCCTGCTCCGGTTTCCACGCCGGATCGTGAAACCCAACGTTGACGGCCTGCAGCCAGTCCGAGGTCCGGTCATCTGCGCGCTGGGGGTCAGTTTCGGACAGACCGGCGCGGAAGCGTTCCGTGCGCAGGGCAGGTGCTGTTGGTTCGGCCGTCAAGATTCCCCCTGGGTGGTATTCGGATGGTGCCTAGTGCCCGGCCTCATGCCAGCTGGCACCCCAGCCTACGGACACATCCAGCGGGACCGAGAGATCGGCGGCGCCGGCCATCTGTTCGCGGACCAGTTTTTCGGCTGCTTCCCGTTCCCCGGGGGCAACCTCCAGCACCAGTTCGTCATGGACCTGCAGAAGCATACGCGTTTTCATGCCCTGCTTCCTGAGTTCGGCATCCACTCCAAGCATGGCCTTCTTGATGATGTCTGCCGCGGAACCCTGAATCGGTGCGTTGAGGGCTGCCCGCTCGGACATTTCCCTCAGCTGGCGGTTGGTGCTCGCCAGGTCGGGAAGATAGCGGCGGCGTCCTTCAATGGTGGAGGTGTAGCCGTCCTTGCGGGCCTGCTCGACGACGCCGCGCAGGTAGTCACGCACGGCACCGAACCGGGTGAAGTAGTCGCGCATAAGGGTGCGGGCCTCGTCCACCGGAATCGACAGCTGCTTGGAGAGGCCGAAGGAGCTCAGGCCGTAGACCAGTCCGTAGGACATTGCCTTGACCTTGGACCGCATGGCACTGGTGACCTCTTCGGGCCGAACGCCGAAGATGTGCGAGCCGACGAACCGGTGCAGGTCCTCGCCGTCCCGGAAGGCCTGAATCAGGCTTTCGTCTCCGGACAGGTGCGCCATAATGCGCATTTCCACCTGGGAGTAGTCGGCAGTCAGCAGTGTCTCGTAACCCTCGCCCACCACAAAGACCTCGCGGATGCGCCGGCCCTCTTCGGAACGGATGGGGATGTTCTGCAGGTTGGGGTTGATGGAGGAAAGCCGGCCTGTTGCCGCGACCGTCTGGGCATACGTGGTGTGGATGCGTCCGTCGTCGGAGACCGATTTGCGCAGTCCTTCCACGGTCTGCCGGAGCTTGGAGGCGTCCCGGTAGGCGAGAAGGTGCGCAAGGAACGGGTGTCCGTTCGTCTTCACAATCAGGTCCGCCAGCGCGTCGGCATCTGTGGAATAGCCGGTCTTGATCTTCTTGGTCTTGGGCAGGCCCAGTTCCTCGAAGAGCACCACCTGCAGCTGCTTCGGGGAGCCAAGGTTGATTTCCTTGCCGATCACCGCGAAGGCCTCTTCCTTGGCCTGATCGATGGTGCGGCCAAACTCGTCGAGCAGCCGGTCAAGCTTGTCAGTGGACACGGCAATACCGGCCAGCTCCATTTCGGCCAGGACTTCAGCGAGGGGCAGTTCCAGTCCGCCCAGAAGCTGATTGGCTCCGCGTTCCACCAGGAGACCGGAGAAGTGCTCGCTCAGGCGAAGCGACGCGAATGCCTCCATGACCGCGGGAGCGGCGGTGTCTTCGCCGTCCAGGGAGAGTTCAAGCTGGTTGCCGGAGGCGGCCGACGATTCGAGGGAAAGTTTGAGGTGCTGCAGGCTCAGGTCCGGCAGGTCGTAGCTGCGCCGGTCGGGCTGGATGAGATAGCCGGAGATGGCGGGATCGTCCACTTCGCCGTCGAGGTGCAGGCCGCGCCGGGACAGGAGTTTGTAGACATCCTTGAAATCGTGAACGACCTTGGGCGCGTTCTGGTCTGCCAGCCAGGCGGCCAGGACTGACTCGGCGTCGGCGTCCAGTTCCGTCAGGGGCACGTAGGCCGCTGACTCGTCGGTGACGACGGCAAGTCCGACCGCTTCGCGTGCTTCGCCGGATCCTTCGGTCACCAGCCGGACGCCCGCAGGCTTCTGGTTGGTGGTCCGGAACCAGGCTTCCAGCGCGTCGGCCGCCGTGATGGTGGTGTGTTCCGGGGGCAGCATTTCCGGATGATCCCCCGGCGTCTCTTCCTCGCCGTAGACGTCGAACAGCCGTTTGCGCAGGGCATTGAACTGCAGGGCGTCAAAGAGCTCCTCGATTGCTTCCCGGTCCGGCCGGCGGGCCGCCATGGCATCAAGGTCCACGGGCAGCTCAAGGTCCCGCAGCAGCCGGTTCAGGCGCCGGTTCCGCTTAACGTCTTCGATGTTGGCGCGCAGGGAGTCGCCCACTTTGCCCTTGATTTCGTCAAGGTGCTCGAGGATGCCCTCAAGGCCGCCGTAGAGCTTAATCCATTTCGCAGCGGTCTTCGGGCCAACACCCGGGACGCCGGGAAGGTTGTCGGCCGATTCGCCCACCAGGGCTGCCAGGTCGGAGTACTTGTCCGGCGGCACCAGGTACTTTTCTTCCACGGCTGCTGCGTCCATTCGCGGCAGGTCGGACACACCCTTCTTCGGGTAGAAGACCGTTACGCGGTCATTCACCAGCTGGAAAGCGTCACGGTCGCCGGAGACAACCATGACGTCCCAGTTACGGCCCGCGGCCTGCTCAGCCAGCGTGGCAAGGATGTCGTCCGCCTCATAGCCGTCCAGGGAGATGGTGGGGATGCGCATGGCTTCCATGACCTTGATGATCAGGTCCACCTGCCCGTGGAACTCCTCGGGGGTTTTGTTGCGGCCGCCTTTGTACTCGGCGTACTCCTCGGTGCGGAAAGTCGGAGTGTCAAGGTCGAACGCCACGGCAATGTGGGTCGGTTCTTCGTTCTTGATCAGGTTGATCAACATGGACGTGAAACCGTAGACGGCGTTCGTGTGCTGGCCGGTGTCGGTGGAGAAATTCTCCGCAGGAAGGGCATAGAAAGCCCGGAAGGCCATGGAATGGCCGTCAATGACCAGCAGCCGGCTGTTGCCGGAAGCATTGGGCGTTCCCAGGGCCGCCTCTGCCGGTGCGGCGGCGGCCGGAGCGGAAGGCTCCGGCGCTGCATGGCTGCCCACGGGGGCCGCTGCCGCATTGTCCGTCTCCGCTTCCGTTCCGGGTGCCTCAACGAGGGATTCTGCCGGTTCGGCAGCGGGGTCAGAGACAGGGGCAGAGGCCAGTTTGGCAGTTTCACTCACAGATGTAAGCCTAGTGGGCATGAGCGACATTTTCACGCCGGGCCAGGCTGGCCCCGCCCAGGGCGAAATCCCCCGGCTGCAGGAGCTGCTTGACGCCGGTGTGCCGGCAGAGCTGCATCCCTGGCTGGCCGAATCCGGAGTGGGCCCCCTGGTGGTCAAGCTGGGCATCCGCTTCCTGGAAATGACCCCCTCCCGCATTGTTGCCACCATGCCGGTGGAGGGTAACCAGCAGGTTGCGGGAATCCTGCACGGCGGCGCACACGTTGTGCTGGCCGAAACCCTCGGTTCGTTCGCTGCCTCGCTCCATGCCGGTCCGGGCCGGTACGCCGTTGGCATCGAAGTTGGAGCCACCCACCACCGTTCCGTCTCCAGGGGCCTGGTTACGGGAACTGCTACGGCCGTGCACCTGGGCGGGACAGTAACCACCCACGAAGTGGTGATGACCGACGAGGAAGGACGCCGCCTCTCCACGGCCCGGATAACCAACCTCATCCGCGAAGTCCGCTGAACCCTTTTGCAGGTCTCCGGTTATGGCTCCCAGTCCGTGGACTCCGCCGGAACAGGATTGCGGGGGAATAGGTTCTGCCCGGCCTCAGTTGTGCGCAGGTAACCCCATGTGCCGGCACATCAGCTGTGCCTGCCGAAAGGAAGTACGTGCAGACAGATCTGTTTTCTCCCCTAAACCTTGGTTCGCTGGAACTCCCGAACCGCCTGGTGATGGCTCCCCTGACCCGTGTTCGCAGCGGAGCGGACGGCGTTCCCGGCGAACTGGTTGCCGAACACTACCGGCAGCGCGCTTCCCTGGGTCTGATCGTTTCTGAGGGAACCTACCCCAGCAGGGAGGGCCAGGGCTTCTCCGGACAGCCGGGCCTGGTTACTCCGGAACAGCTTGCCGGCTGGCGCCGGGTGACGAACGGGGTCCATGAGGCCGGTGGCCGGATCTTTGCGCAGGTGATGCACGCGGGCCGCGTCTCACACCCGGAAATCAACGGCGGCTTCCAGACCGTGGCTCCCAGTGCGGTGGCCATTGACGGTGTAATCCGCACTCCGGCCGGCAAACTGCCGCACACTGAACCGCGCGGCCTGACGGAACCGGAGCTTGATGAGGTCCGCGACATCTTCGTCCGCGGCGTCCTCGCGGCCGTAGAAGCCGGGTTCGACGGCGTGGAGCTGCACGGCGCCAACGGCTACCTGCTGCATGAATTCCTCAGCCCGGCGTCCAACCGGCGGACTGACGTTTACGGCGGTTCCCCTCAGGCCCGCGCACGTTTCGTCGTGGAAGTTGTTACCGCCGTTGCTGCAGCCATCGGGGCTGAGCGGGTGGGCCTGCGGATTTCTCCGGCACACAACGTCCAGGACGCCTGGGAGACCGATGGCCAGGATGTACTGGCCACCTACGGCAGCCTTGTGGACGCCATTAAGCCCCTGGGGCTCGCTTACCTGAGCATCCTCCACAACGATCCAGCCGGTGCGCTGGTGCAGGAACTCCGGCAGCGTTTCGGCGGTACGGTGATCCTGAATACCGGCTTTGCCGTGGTCACCACCCGGGAGGAAGCAGCAGAACTGATGGAGCAGGGACTCTGCGACGCAGTTGCAGTGGGCCGCCCGGCGATTGCCAACCCGGACCTCGTCCGGCGCTGGAGCGAAGGGTATCCCGTGAACGAACCGGACCCGTCCACCTTCTACACCGACGGTGCTGAAGGCTATACGGACTACCCGGAGTACGCCGGGGTTCCTGCGCTGAGCGACTAGACCCTCAGTACTGTGGGCGGCGGTTCATCTCCCAGGTCCACGTCGAGCCGGGTCTCCGGCGCAGGCAGCTGGACCCGTCTTGTGTGGGTGGCACCGCCTGGTTCCGCAACCGTGAGTACATACCGTCCAGGGGACGGCAGCGGCAGTTCGTAGCTGCCGTCCCGGGCGGACCTGACAGAAACGGGCTCGCTCTCCCCTGACGGGGACACCAGGAGAACCAGGGCTCCGGGTACCGCGCGTCTGTGGTGTGTGACCCGGCCGGCCAGCACCAGACGCCGGCGGAAGTGGATATCGTGCGGCAGCGCGGTCCCCGGGAAGCTGAGTATCTCGGACACAGGCTGCCAGCGCCGGTGTGACGCTATAAAAACGTATTCGCCGGGGCCCGGCAGTACCACGGCATAGCCGCCGTGTTCGTCCGTGCGGTCCCAGTCCACGGGCTCGCCTGATATGCCTGTGACGGTCACGGTGCCCTGTTCGATGGGCCCGCGGTCCCCCGGGGGCCGAAGCACACCGGTGACTTGGAAAGCCTGGCCGGGAGCCGGCGCCGCCTCCGGAGCAGCCCCGTCAGGCTCGCCCGGGCCGCTGCGGTGCAGTTCCGGGTGCGTGGCTTCCCTGCGTGCCGCTTTTGGCAGCAGCAGACAGATGGCCGTTGCTGCCGCCGCGGCAAGACCGGCAAGGATGAAAATCAGCCGGAACGCTTCCAGCCCCGGGAAGACCCGCCCGCCAACAGTGACCGTAACTGAAGCCAGGATGGTGGCAACGGCTGCACTGCAGGTTGATGTGCCCACCGAACGCAGCAGGGTGTTGAGACCGTTGGCGGCCGCAGTGTCGGTGCGGGGTGAATTGCTCATCACGATGGTGGGCATGGCGGCCATGGCCATGGCAGTTCCCACGGAGATCACCATTGCACCAAGAATGATGCCTGTGACGGTATTCACCAGGACAGTGCGTGAAAGGTAGCCGACTGCCATGACGGCACAGCCGCTCACCATAGTCGCTTTGGCCCCTACCGAGTTGGTTATGCGAGCGGACACCGGTGCAATGGCCACCATCGCCAGGCCGGACGGAATCATCGTCAGTCCTGCCACCAGCACGCTGAGGCCGAACCCGAAGCCGGTAACCCGTGAAAGCTGCAGCTGCTGAGTCGTGACAAGCATGTTCGCGTACATCGAGAATCCCACCAGGATGGCCGCGATGTTGACCAGCAGGACCGGCCTGCGGGCGGAGGTCCGCAGGTCCACGAGTGGCTGGCCGTTCCTCAGCTCCAGGGGAAACCACAGAGCCAGCAGCACGGCGCAGGCAGCGAACAGTCCAAGGATGACGTCACTGGTCCATCCCCAGACGCCGCCCTTTGTGATCGCCAGCAGCAGCGTGGTCATCGCGCCGGAGAGCAGCAGTGCGCCCGCATAGTCGAATCGTCCACGGGTGCGCAGGTCAGACTCCGGCACGAAGATGGCAACGGCTGCGAGGATTACCAGGGCAACCAGCGCCACGACCCAGAACGTCGCTTCCCAGCCCAGCCGCTCATAGATAAAGCCCGCAAGCGGCAGGCCGAGGGCGCTTCCGATGCCGAAGCTGGCACTCATCAGGGATACGGCGCCTGCGATCCGACGCTGCGGCAGGGTGTCGCGCAGAATGCTGATACCGACTGGAATCACGGCACCGGCGAAACCCTGCAGGGTGCGCCCGATGAGGGCCGCGGCGAATGATCCGCCCAGTGCGGCGATGAATCCGCCGGCGACCATCACTGCAAGCGAGATCATCAGCATCCGCTTCTTGCCGAACATGTCCGCCAGCCTGGAGACGATCGGCGTCGCCACTGCAGCACTGAGCAGGGTGACGGTAACCAGCCAGGAAACGTCGTCCGGGGTCACTCCGAAAATCCGCGGATACTCCGGGAGAAGTGGAACTACCGCGGTCTTTTCAAGCGAGACGGTAATCCCGCCCAGGGCCATGATTGCCGTTACCGCCCAAGCGGGCGTTCTTTGCAGCCGGGACGGGGAATTCCCGGTTTGGCTCTGCTGCGACACGCGGCCTCCTGAGTGCCCGCCTGCACGAAGCGTCCAGCGGGTGCCGGCGCCACAGTCCGTCAGTTGCGGCTGATGGGTACCTTGCGCCCCGTCCCGCCCTCGGACTGGATCGGAACCCGTACTTCGAGGATGCCGTCGTGATAAGACGCGGTTACGTCATCCGGGGATGTGCCGGCAGGCAGCGCTATGTCGCGGCTGAAGCTGCCGTACTTAAATTCCGAACGGTAGCCGTTTTTGGACTTGTTCGATGTCTCCTCGCGGCGCTCGCCGTGGATCCGCAGCGTTCCGTCAGTCACGGTGACGTCAAGGTCCTGCTCCGGATCGATGTTCGGCAGCTCTGCCCGAACTACCATCGCCCCGTTGTCCCGGAATTCCTCCACCCGGAAAGCGGGAACCTCCCAGTCACCTTCGAAAAGGCGGCGCATGGGTTCGGGAAGTTCAAAGCGGTCTCGTCGGCTTAGTCCAGCCATGGTTTCTCCTCGGGCCTGCCGGGCGGATTGATGGGCTCACACTACGCGCCGCGAACAGCCCCCTCAACGGCTGCTGTCCAACTCTGCTCCCTTAGGCCGGACAAAGTTCCGGTGCCACTGGGCAGGCGTCCAACACCGGGCAAATACGGGCCAGTTACCTAGTATTGGCATTTTCCCGCGCGTATAGTCTTACCTGCTTGGCGCCCCTGTGCGGACTCGAATAACGCCGTTCACTACGGATTTTCAGCCAGTTGGGACACTCCATAGAGAGGTCGGGCTCATGCCGCAAAACGAGTCACACGAATTCCTCACCGTCAATCCGCTCTTCGCCAGGCCGGGCGAGGCCACGGAGGCATCGAAGTATCACCTCCCTCAGTCGGAGATGGCACCGGAAACGGCCTACCAGATCGTCCATGACGAAACCATGCTCGACGGCAACGCAAGGCTTAACCTCGCGACGTTCGTCAGCACGTGGATGGATGACCACGCGAACCGGCTGTACGCCGAGACCTATGACAAGAACATGATCGACAAGGACGAGTATCCGCAGACCGCTGCCATTGAGCAGTACTGCTGGAAGATGCTCGCCGGGCTGTGGCACTCCCCCGACCCGCAGGGAACCATAGGCACTTCAACAATCGGCTCCTCGGAAGCCTGCATGCTTGGCGGCCTGGCACTGAAGCGTCTTTGGCAGCACCGGCGCCGTTCTGAGGGGAAATCGACAGAGAAGCCCAACCTGATCATGAGCTCGGCGGTACAGGTGTGCTGGGAGAAGTTCTGCAACTATTTCGACATCGAGGCCCGGCTGGTTCCGATCTCCGAGGAACACAAATGCCTGGACGGATTCGAACTTGAGAAGTACGTCGACGAGAACACCATTGGCGTCGTCGCAATCATGGGCGTGACCTACACCGGCATGTACGAGCCCGTAAAGCAGATCGCCGCGAAGCTTGACGAGATCCAGGCTTCAACCGGGCTGGACATCGCGATCCACGTGGACGGCGCTTCGGGCGGCATGATTGCCCCGTTTATCCAGCCTGACCTCGAATGGGACTTCAAGATTGAACGGGTCCATTCCATCAGCACGTCAGGGCATAAGTATGGGCTGGTGTACCCCGGCCTGGGCTGGGTGGTCTGGCGGGACCGGCAGTGGCTTCCGGAGGACCTCATTTTCTACGTGAGCTACCTCGGCGGCGACATGCCCACCTTCGCACTGAACTTCTCCCGTCCGGGAGCACAGGTTGTCCTCCAGTTCTACTTGTTCCTCCGGCTTGGATTCGACGGGTACAGGAAGGTCCAGCAGGCTTCCCAGGACGTGGCGCTGTTCCTCTCCCACGGCATCAGCGAAATCGGTCCGTTCGAACTCTGGAACGACGGCTCCGACATCCCTGTGTTTGCCTGGCGTCTCAAGCAAGGCCATACCGACCGCTGGACCCTGTACAACCTGGCCGACCGGCTTAGGACCAAGGGCTGGCTGGTGCCTGCCTATCCAATGCCTGACAACCTCAGCAACCTCACGGTCGAACGGATTGTGGTGCGCAACGGCCTCAGTATGGACCTGGCCGAAAGCCTGCTCAGCGACATTAGGACAGAGACGGCGTATCTGGAGAATCTCAGCGCCCCCATGCCCTCCGAACAGGAACATCCGGGATTCCACCACTAGGAGGTGAGCGGGATGAGCGATTCCACTGCATCGGCTGCATCGACTGGCCCGGCGGGCCGGAAGAGCCGGGCAAAGCAGAACGCCACCATTACCGTTGGCGCGCTCGCGGTAATGAACATTGTGGCCGTGGTCAGTCTGCGTGGCCTGCCGGCTGAGGCAGAGTATGGCCTCAGCTCGATTTTCTACTACGTTTTCGCTGCCCTGGTTTTCCTGATCCCGGTGTCCATTGTGGCAGCCGAACTTGCAACCGGGTGGCCGGAAACCGGCGGCGTCTTCCGCTGGGTCGGGGAGGCCTTCGGTCCTCGATGGGCTTTCCTGGCGATGTTCATGCTCTTCATCGAGGTGACCATCTGGTTCCCCACCGTGCTCACCTTCGGCGCAGTGTCCCTGGCATACACGGGCACGGACCAGAACATCGATGCGCAGCTGTCGGGGAATAAGGCCTTCGTCCTCGCCGTCGTGCTGGTGGTGTACTGGCTGGCCACGTTCATTGCCTTCCGGGGTGCGGCGGCATTCTCCAAAGTTGCGCAGTGGGGCGGGATTGTCGGCACCCTGATTCCCGCAGCGATCCTGGTGGTTCTTGGATTCTCCTACTACTTTGCCGGCAACACCCCTCAGATCCAGATGGGATGGGGGGAGGTCATACCGGACTTCTCCAACTTCTCCAACGTTGTCCTGGCAGCCAGTATCTTCCTCTTCTATGCCGGCATGGAAATGAACGCCATCCACGTCAAGGACGTAAAGAACCCGACCCGGAATTATCCGCTGGCAGTGCTTATTGCCGCTGCAGGAACAGTCATCATTTTCGTCCTGGGAACGCTCGCCATTGCCTTTGTGGTGCCGCAGGCGGACATCAACCTGACCCAGAGCCTGCTGACCTCCTATAACGACATGTTCGACTGGGCCGGCATTGGCTGGGCCTCCCCGATCGTTGCGGGAATGCTGCTGATCGGTGTGCTCGCCGGGGTGGTTACCTGGGTTGCCGGTCCCTCCAGCGGCCTGCTGGCAGTGGGCAGGGCAGGGTACCTCCCACGTTTCTGGCAGCACACCAACAAGCACGGCATGGGAACGCACATCCTGCTCTTCCAGGCGTTTATGGTGACGGCCCTCGGCGTTGTCTACGTGGTCCTGCCCTCGGTTCAGGCGGCCTACCAGATCCTGAGCCAGCTCACCGTCATCCTTTACCTGGTGATGTACCTGCTGATGTTCGCCGCGGCGATCTACCTGCGCTACAGCCAGCCGAACCGGCCCAGGCCGTACCGGGTGCCCGGCGGTGACCTGGGCATGTGGATCTTCGGCGGCGTCGGATTCCTGGGCTCGCTGATGGCCTTTGTCTTCAGCTTCATCCCGCCGGACCAGATTTCCGTGGGGTCCCCGGAAACCTATGTGGGAATCCTGGTGGGCGGCGCGGTGCTGCTCATCATCCTGCCCATGGTGATTTACGCGTTCCGGAAGCCGCACTGGAAGGATCCGCAGGCCGAATTCGTGCCCTTCACCTGGCAGCTGGAACACAAGCACCCGGGGACGGTCAATGAATCCTCGGCACCCACGGCGGAGCTGTCCGCGAAATGGGAGGAGACATTCGACAGCACCGCGGAAACCGGAGCTGCCGGCGGCACCACCGCCGGGACACCCTCCGGCACCACCGGCAAACACTCCGGGAAGTCTTCGCCAACCGGCGCCGGTTCCAGGGGTTCAGGACAGAGCGGACGGACGCGGGTACACCGGCCGCACACCGGGCCGGCAGCAGGCGGGAGTACAGCGGTATGAAAATTGACAAGTCAGCCATCCAGGCGGCCGTACGAACTGCCCACAGCGACTTTAGGTCGGACCAGGGCGGCCAGAACGCCAGCTACATCCCCTATCTGGCCTCGGTGGACCCGGCGCTCTACGGCATCAGTGTGGTGACAGCCGACGGCGAGGTGTTCGAAACCGGCGACTCGAACTTCGAGTTCGCCCTCGAATCGATCTCCAAGGTGTTCTCCATGGCCCGGGCCATGGACGAGGTGGGGTTGCCGCAGTTCCACGAAAAGGTTGGCGCGGACCCCACGGGCGAGCCGTTCAACTCAGTGATAGCGGTTGCACTGCACGACGACAAGCCTCTCTCACCGCTGGTCAACGCCGGGGCCATGTCCACCGTTTCACTCATCCCGGCGGATGGTCCCGAGCAGCGCTGGCAAAAGATCCTCGAGACGCAGTCAGCCTTCGCCGGACGGGAGATCAAACTCAGCGACGCAGTGAATGATTCGGAGCAGTCCACCAATTTCCATAACCGGGCCATTGCCTGGCTGCTGTATTCAGGCGGAACGATGTACTCGGATCCGATGGAGGCCTGTGACGTTTACACGCGCCAGTGTTCCACCCTTGTTACCGCGGTGGACCTGGCCACCATGGGTGCAACCATCGCGGCCCGGGGAACCAACCCGCTCACGAAGAAGGCTGCGATCACCCACACGGACATTGTTCCGCCCATGCTGGCGGAGATGACCATGGAGGGGCTCTACACGGCCTCCGGAGACTGGGCCTACCGTGTCGGACTCCCGGGGAAGTCCGGCGTGGGCGGGGGTGTCCTGGCCGTCATGCCGGGGGTGCTGGCCATTGCGGCTTTTTCGCCGCCGCTGGACCCTGCCGGCAACAGCGTCCGTGCACGCAAGGCAGTGGCTCAGATCGCCTCGGCACTGAGCCTCAACCTGTATAACGCCTCCGACTACGCAACGTAGCTCCGGGGACAACAAGACGGACTGCGGCGGGGACAGGCGAACGGGTCCCCGCCGCAGTTCCCTGTCCTAGCCGGTAAGACGGATGCTGTAATCGGCACTGATGTCCGCTGCGGCCTGCCTGAGGCGGGGCAGGAGCACACCTTCCAGTGCTGCCTGGCTGTAGGACTGGTGCAGGGAGACGTTGGCGGCGGCAACAACCCGGCCTGCCCGGTGCACCGGAACCGCGACACCGCTGAGCCCTTCCTCGTACTCTTCGCGGACCACCGACCAGCCGCGCTCCCGCACACCCGTGATTTCCTCCAGCAAAGCGCTGTGCGAGGGGATGGTGGCTGGGGTCAGGCGCCGGATGTCCGAACGCTCCAGGCGGTCCTGGAGATCGGCGTCGTCAAGGGCACCCAACAGCACCCGGCCCATGGAAGTAGCCCAGGCAGGAAACCTCGTGCCAACGTGCACTGCCACACTAACCAGCCGAGGCGAGGTGATCCGGGCTACGTACACCACGTGGACGTCATCCAGGATGCACAGGGAAGCTGTTTCCTGCAGGTCTGCGGACAGCGGCTTCAGGTGTGGCTCTGCCAGAGCAGGCAGTGTCAGGTTGGACAGGAACGCAGAGCCGATGGTCAAGACCCTTGGCGCCAGGGAAAAGCGTGTTCCGTCCGTTGAGAGATAACCAAGTTCAGTGAGGGTTAGCAGGAACCGCCGGGCCGCAGCGCGGCTCAGGTCTGCTTTTGCGGCGACCTCGCTGACGCTCTGCAGCGGCTGCTCCTCCGTAAAGGCCCCCAGCACGGTAAACGTCTTCTCCACGGATTTCACGTACCAGTTCCCGTGTGTGCCGTCCATCCCGGTCTCCCCCTGCTGCTGCACTCCTGCCGGGCCCGGCCCGAACGCTCTGGAAGTGATCCTAGCCCAGAGTGCTACGCGTGCCCGGGACCGGTGGGGCTAAACGAACAGGTCAGGACCGGGTTTAGGCGTCTGCGAGGTACTGGGCGGCGAGCCGCACCGGCGCGTTCGGCGCCCCGTAGCCTTCGTACGATGGACGGCGCTCAACTACCTCGAAGAACACGTTCCCCACCGTTGAGGTGTAGAAGTGCAGGAACTCGCCGTCGGCATCCCGGTCATAGAGCAGGTTCAGTTCAGACAGTGTGGCGAGGAAGGCCGGTTCCAGCCCGAACCGTGCGTCAAGGTCCTCATAGTAGTTGCCGGGAACGGGCAGGAACTCCAGGCCGCGGGCGGCCGCGTTCCGGGCCACCTGGACCAGGTCGCTGCAGGCGAACGCCACATGCTGGGGGTAGCCGGAGCCGTTGCCCTCGCTGTTGAAGACCATCGGCGCGATGTTCAGTGCCATGCGCACGGCGCCGTCGCTGCTTCGCATGACCTGGCTGCGGACCAGGCCCATCGGGCTGGGGACTTCGACGCTGGGCCGCGGTGTCAGGCCCAACGTCGATTCGTAGAACAGCACGGCTTCATCGAAGTGCTGCCAGGGCTGGGAGAGGTTCACGTGGTCCAGGGCCGTGATGGAGCCCGGTGCCGGTTCAGGGGTGCCTGCGCCGAACTCCCGGATCCAGCCGGGACCAGAAGGCTCGGCTTCGCAGAGGAAGATCTCCGTGCCGTCGGGGGCGGCTACTGCCTGCAAAACCTCTTCATTGGCCTGGCTGCGGCGGGGCACGGCCGTGGCTTTGAGCTGGAGCGCCCGTGACGCGGCTGCGACAGCATCCGGAACGTCCAGGCCAATGGCGGAGATGCCGGGTTCCATGCCCTGGGCATTCTGGTTGTTGATGATGACCCGGGCACCGTTCTGGGTCCACAGTTCAACAGCCTTGCTGCGGTGGGTGCCCTGGCTGGTAAAACCAAGCTGGTAGAGCAGCGTGCGGATGAGTTCCGGCTGCCCGGCCTTCACTTCGGCAAAATTGAATCCCAGCGGCTCGCCCACGCCGGGCAGGGTGGCCAGCTCCATTGTGGCTTTCCCGGTCCCGGTATCGCGCAGATGGATGGAAGTCTGCTCGGCCAGCCGTATGAGGGACCGCATGGCATCGACGGCGGTGCGTTCCTCCGCTGCCTGCCTGAAAACGTCATTGAAGATCTCCAGGGACACCGGCCCGTTATAGCCGCTGCGGACCAGATGGCCCATAAAGTCCACCAGGTCGAAGGCACCTTCGCCCGGGAAGACCCGGTAGTGGCGGCTCCAGGAGAGGACGTCCATTGACAGTTCCGGAGCGTCCGCCAGCTGGACGAAGAAGATCTTCTCCGCGGGGATCTGCTCGATGGCCGCGGGATCCCACCGGCGGGAGAGAATATGGAAGCTGTCCAGGCAGGTACCAACGTTGGGGTGGTCGGCCAGCTCGACGATGCGCCAGGCGTGCTCGAAGTCGCTTACATAGCGTCCCCAGGCAAGGGCTTCATAGGCCAGCCGTATTCCATACCGGGCAGCAGCTTCACCCATGCGGCGCAGCTGGGAGGCAGCTACCTCGTCGTCGTCGACCGTGGCTGTGGCCACGTTGCTGCACACGAGCATGGTGTCGATTCCGAGCCGCCGCATGAGCTTGAACTTGGCTTCGGCCCGGCGGAGATTGTCTTCCAGGAGTTCCTCAGTGACGCCCTCAAAATCGCGGAACGGCTGGTACAGGTCCAGGGTGAGTCCGAGACGTGCCGCAAGCGCCCGGATCTGTTCCGGTGTGGAGGGCGAGACCACCAGGTCCTGTTCGAAGATTTCGACGCCGTCGAAACCCGCCGCTGCACAGGCGCGGAGCTTATCTTCCAGGGTTCCCGAGAGACAGACGGTGGCGATCGACGTGCGCATGGTGGAGTTCCCTTCAGAACCGGCTCAGAGGCCGCTGTTGACCATTTCGAGGAAGTGCGCCCGCATGCGGGCCGAATCCGGGCGGATGCCCGTGATGAGTTCAAAGGCATCCACAGCCTGGCCCACGGCCATGTAGCCGCCGTCCAGTACACGGCAGCCGAGCGCTTCGGCAGTGTCGATGAGCTGGGTGCGGACCGGCCGGTAGATCACGTCCGCCACCCACATTTCGGGCCGGAGCAGACCTGCCTCAACCGGCATTCCGGGGTGGGAGTGCATGCCGACCGGCGTTGCCTGCACAAACCCGTCCGCGGCAGCAAGGAGCCCCGGCAGGTCTGCACCGGTTCCGGCAGTGACGGAGGCATCCGGGAAGAGTGCGGAGAGTGCCTGGACACGTTCCCGGACACGCCCGGGGTCAAGGTCCACCAGGGTAAGGGTGCCTACCCCTGCCTTGAGCAGCGCGTAAGCGACGGCAGCGCCGGCCCCGCCGGCTCCCAGCTGGACGACCTTCTCCAGCGCCGCACCGGGAAGTCCTGCCGAGAGTGCCCGGCCAAAACCTGAATGGTCCGTGTTGTGCCCGATAAAACCGGAGTCTGTCACCAGCACTGTGTTGACGGCGCCCAGCCGGGCTGCGTCGTCGGAGACCTCATCCAGGTGCTCCATAACGAGCTGCTTGCAGGGGTGGGTGATATTGAAGGCGTTGAAACCCAGGTCGCGGCCGTAGCGCAGCAGGTCCCCCACCTCAGTACCGCTGCGTCCGTTTACCGAAAGGTCCACCGGACGGTACATGTACCGCAGTCCATTTTCGAGCGCCTCACGCTCGTGCATCGGCGGGGTAAGTGACGCCGTAATCCCGTCGCCAATCAGCCCGACGAGCCAGGATTCGGTGGTGGTGCTCAAGTGGTTCTCCCTTCGATACCCGTGGCGGGCTAGGCCCACGGTACCGGCCTGTTCATAAAATGCACAACTGTGCGAATAGCGCACAATTATGTTGCATGTCGATATGGCACGGGTTACATTGTGGTGTTCGTATGAAGCACTGCTGTGCGTACTCCGCACACATTTCCCTGGAGGCCCTATATGAGCGCTGCACCGACGCAGTCCGCCCAAGCCACCGCCAAGACCCCGAAGAAGGCCGCCGCGGCGAGCTTCATGGGCAGCGCGGTCGAGTACTACGACTTCTTCATTTTCGGCACCGCCGCATCGCTCATCTTCCCGCACGTGTTCTTCCCGGACGCAGACGCCCAGGCAAGCATCATGTCCCTGGCAACATTCGGCTTTGCCTACATTGCACGTCCGGTGGGCGCTGTGATCCTTGGACACTTCGGTGACCGCGTGGGCCGCCAGAAGATCCTTATGTTCACCCTTGTCCTGATGGGTGCTTCCACCTTCCTGATCGGCTGCCTGCCGGACTTCAGCACCATCGGCTGGTGGGCTCCTACCCTGCTGGTGCTCTGCCGTCTGGCCCAGGGCCTCTCGGCCGCCGGGGAGCAGGCCGGTGCCAGCTCCATGACCCTTGAGCATGCTCCCGACGGACGCCGGGCCTTCTTCACTTCCTGGACCCTCACCGGCACCCAGGGCGGACAGATCCTCGCCGCCATGGTCTTCATTCCCGTCATGGCGCTGCCTGATGACATCAAGTACGGCATTGGCTGGCGAATCCCCTTCTGGCTGAGCGCCGTCGTCGTCATCGTCACGTACTTCATCCGCCGCACGCTGCACGAAACGCCGACCTTCCAGGAAGCGAAGGCGAACAACCAGATCGCCAAGCTGCCCGTGGGGGACCTGCTCAAGCACCACTGGCGCGACGTCCTGCGCGTGATCTGCTGCGCCTTCATCGCGGCAGTCTCCACTGTCTACGGCACGCTTGCCATCAAGTACGGCACTGAGGTGGGCAATGTCGACGCCGCCATCACCCTTTGGCTGGTCGTGGCCGGCAACATTGCAGCTCTCTTCACGCAGCCGCTCTTCGGCATGGCTGCAGACCGCTTCGGCCGGAAGCCGGTCTTCATTTACGGCGCACTTTCAAGTGCCGCAGTAATGCCGTTCTACCTGCTGTCCATGGAGTCCGGGAACTCGCTGCTGCAGTTCGCCCTCTCCGTGGTGGTCTTTGGCTGCGGGTACGCGGCAGCGAACGCCGTCTGGCCGTCCTTCTACGCCGAAATGTTCAGCGCCCGGGTCCGCTTCTCCGGGCTGGCCATCGGTACACAGCTGGGCTTCCTGATGGCAGGATTCGCCCCCTCGATCGTGGCAGCGCTGGGCGGCCTTGAGCCCGGCGGCTGGGTGGTCATCAGCTGGTTCACGGCAGCGGTCGCGGGTATTGCATCAATTTCGGCCCTGACCGCGAAGGAGTCCTTCCGGATCCCGACGGCCGAACTTGGCCTGAAGAAGTAGTCACGGCAAAAGGCGGCCGGCCCACCGGGCCGGCCGCCTTCGGTTAAGCCGCGTTTCCTAGCCTGCGTCCAGCCGTCGCTGCCTGCGGGCTGACCACGCCAAATATCCTCCCAGCGCTCCGGTGGACGCCAGGCCGGCGCCCATGAGCGGTGCCTGCCAGCTGCGCCAGCGGGAAGGATCGCCCAGCGTAAGCTCGCCCACCCCGCGGATAAACGCCGCTGCAAAGATCGCGGCAACCATCCGGTTTCCAACGCGTTCCATGCGTTCCACCAGCGGCAGGAGGTCACCGGCCCGCAGGTGAACCTCCATGCCTTCGAAATCGAGGGTGTTGATGAGCCGCTGCAGCTGGCCCGGCAGCTCTGTGCCGAGTTCCAGGAGTTCTCCCCCGGCTTTGCCCAGGCGCTTGGCGTACGCCGCGGGGTTCAGCTGCTGCATCGTCATGCGCCGCGCATAAGGGGCCAGCGTCTTGCCCATGCTGAAATCCGGATCCAGCACCTCCCCCATGCCCTCCGTCATGATGAGCATCCGCAGCAGCAGTGCCACCTCGCCGGGGAGCTGGAGGTGGTGGGTCCGGATGATTGCCAGTCCGCTTGAGATGATCCGTCCCACGGGCGCGTCCCCGAGCGTGCGGTTTGAATAGAGCCGGATCAGCCCCGCAAGGTCCACCCTGAGCTTGATCCTGTCCGGCCGCGAACGCGAGACCGTCATCCTCATCAGTGCGGTGGCCATACGTTCGGGATCCTTGCGGATAACAGCAACAAACAGGGCTGAGAGCTGCCCCCGCATCTTGTCATCCAGCTCCCCGACCATCCCGAAGTCGATGAGACCGATCTGTGAGTTCGGCTGTACGAAGATGTTTCCCGGATGCGGGTCGGCATGGAAAAAGCCGTCTTCGAACACCATTTTCATTTCCGCGTTCGCTGCCGTAACCGCCAGCTCCTTGCGGTTGAGTCCTGCCGCTTCGAGGGCCTGTGTGTCAGTGACCTTCATGCCGTACAGCCGCTGCATTGTCAGTACCTTGTGCGTGCTGTGTTCCCAGTAGATCCGCGGAATCACCACGTCCGGATCGTCCTGGAAGTTCAGGGCGAAGCGGTCGGCGTTGTGGCCTTCCTGAACGTAGTCCATTTCCTTGCGCAGGGTATCGGCGAATTCATCCATAAAGCCCTTGACGTCATAGTCCCGGGCGGCCTCCCAGTGCCTGCTGGCATGGCCAGCCAGTGACTGCAGGATGGAGAGGTCCGTTTCCACCTCGGGAACGATTCCCGGCCGCCGGACCTTCACGACGACGTCGGAGCCGTCCTTGAGCGTGGCGGCATAGGCCTGGCCGATCGAGGCGCTGGCAATGGGCGTGGTGTTGAACTCTGCGAACACCTCCAGCGGGTCAGCCCCCAGTTCCTGCTGCAGTTCCGCGCGCACGTCCTCCCAGGCTGCCGGCGTCGCCCTGTCCTGCAGCTTCGCCAGCTCATCCATATAGGGCGGCGGGAGCAAATCCGGCCGGGTGGAGAGCAGCTGACCGAGTTTTACGTAGGTGGGACCAAGCTCTTCCAGGGCCCGGCGCAGGTAGGCGGGGCTGGCAAGGCGGCCGGAATCGGTACCATCGGTGCCGCGCCGGCGGAACGGGAGCCTGGATTCCAGCCCTGACACCGAGACCAGATAGCCCAGGCCGTTGCGGTAGAGAATCTCCGCCATTTGCCGGTAGCGGTCAAAATTGGTCTTCATTGCCTTCTCTCCGTAGGACCTGCTGTTCCCGCGCTGAGCCCGGACGGGGAAATCGGGGCACACCCGCCCCCGCCCGTACTAGGGAACGATAGCCCCGCCGGCGGACGGACAACAGGGACCGCGCCGGCCCCGGAGGCCACCACCGCCTTCCGGCTGCGCCATCAGTACAGGCGGCTTCCCCTGGAAGTACCCGCCGCCTACACTCAAGCCACCCAAACGCGGTACGCCAACCACTCAGGAGCACGCATGCCCTCGGAGATAAATGGCCTGGACCAGGCTGAAAAAGCCGAGCTGCTGAGCGGCTCCGGCATGTGGGAAACGCCGGGCTCGGAACGGGCAGGCATCCGGTCCCTGGTGCTGACTGACGGCCCAAACGGAGTGCGGCTCTCAGCCGCCGGCGACACCGGCCCCGGACTTGGCGAGTCCCGGCCCGCCACGTGCTTCCCGGCCGAATGCGCCACTGCCAGCTCCTGGGATCCGGAACTGCTTGAAGAACTTGGCCGTGCCGCGGGCCTTGAAGCGGCTGCGCTGGGCGTCGATGTGCTCCTGGGGCCGGGACTGAACATCAAGCGTTCGCCGCTTTGCGGGCGGAACTTCGAATACTTCTCAGAAGACCCCCTGCTCACCGGCTCACTGGGCGCAGCGTGGGTGACCGGAGTCCAGTCCTGCGGGGTCGCGGCGTCCCCCAAGCACTTCGCAGCAAACAACCAGGAGTCTTACCGGATGACCGTGGACGTCATCGTGGATGAGCGGACGCTCAGGGAAATCTACCTCCGCGGGTTCGAAACTGTGGTGCGCCGCTCGGCACCGTGGACGGTCATGGCCGCCTATAACCGAATCAACGGGTTCCACGCTGCACAGGACCCCTGGCTCCTGAGGCAGGTCCTGCGGCAGGAATGGGGCTTCGACGGCGTGGTGGTTTCTGACTGGGGCGCCGTCACGGACCGGGCTGCAGCGCTGGCGGCAGGCCTGGACCTGGAAATGCCTTCTTCCTCCGGTATAGGTCCGGCCGAGCTGGTGGCAGGCCTGGATGCCGGGCTGGTCTCCCCGGACGACGTCGATGCGTCCCTGGCCCGGCTGCGCGAGCTGGGCCGCCGCACTGCGGACAAGCCTGCGGCTCCCCCGGACCTAACTGCCCACGACGCTCTGGCGCGGAACGCCGCGGCCCGTTCCATGGTGCTGTTGAAGAACGACGGCGCCCTGCTGCCCTTCAGCTCCGCTGCAACGCTGGCTGTTGTCGGTGAACTGGCGCGGACACCCAGATACCAGGGCAGCGGCTCTTCCCGGGTAAACCCAACCCGGCTCAGCACGGCCTGGACCGCGCTTTCGGAACGCATTCCCGGCGCCGTGTTTGCGGCCGGCTATCTTCTGGAGCCGGGCGCACCGGACGAGGACCTGATTGCCGAAGCAGTCCGCGCCGCCCGCGGGGCCGATCAGGTAGCAGTGTTCCTGGGACTGCCGGACGCTGCCGAGACCGAGGGGCTGGACCGCAGCACGCTTCAGCTTCCGCAGGCCCAGCTGCGCCTGCTCGAAGCCATAGCCGAGGTTCGCCCGGATGTGGCGGTGGTCCTCGCCAACGGCTCCGTCGTGGCCACTGACTGGGTGCCGAAAGCGGCGGCAGTACTGGAGACCTGGCTGCCAGGCCAGGCCGGCGGAGAGGCAGTAACGGACGTGCTGCTCGGGGACGTGAACCCGTCAGGGAAGCTGGCCGAGACCTTTCCCCGCCGCCTGGCGGATACCCCGGCGTATGGAAACTTCCCCGGTGAGGCCGGCCAGGTCCGCTACGGCGAAGGCCTGCTGGTCGGCTACCGCTGGTACGACACAAGGATGGTGGAGCCGGCGTTTCCGTTCGGCCACGGCCTGAGCTACACGGAGTTCAGGTATTCCGGCCTGGAGGCCACAGTCTCAAACCGGGGCGGGGAAGAGGAAGTGCGCGCTGTCCTGCAGCTGGCGAATACCGGGGCCAGGGAAGGCGCCGAGGTGGTTCAGCTCTACGTAGCAGCACCGGCGGGAGGAGCGCCACGCCCCGTCCAGGAACTGCGTGCGTTCAAGCGGGTAAACCTTGCGCCCGGGGAAACACGGACTGTTGAGCTGGTGCTGGCACCGGGCAGCCTGGACCGGTTCGACCCTTTGACGGGACTATGGGCAACGGACCCCGGGACGTACGAACTCCGTGTAGGGTCCTCTTCCCGGGACATCCGGCTGACAGCAGCATTCACGCTTGCGGCCGCGGCACCGAAGCCGCTGCCTACGGCGTCCTCCACGCTGGCGGAGTGGATGGAACATCCGCTGGCAGCTGCCGTGCTCGCCGAAGCCTTCGGCGCAGGCGCCGGTGATCCGGGCGTGGCCGCCTCGATGCTCACACTGATGGGAAGCCTCCCGCTTGACCGGCTTGGCCGTTTTCCCGGTTCCCCGCTGAGCGCGGAGAACGCGGCTGCCCTGGCCCGGAAGCTGGCAGAGCGGGCGGAGCAGCAGGAGGGCAGCACCTGAAAGGTGCCTGTTCCTAGAGCTGGGGCTGGGTCTGCGGCGGGAAAGCCGGAAGGTGGTGGGTCGGCAGCCTGTCGCGGTCGTAAGTGACCGTTGTGTACCCGTGCGGGGCAGGGCGGCCGTTCTCATCCAGGTTCACAAAGACAATGCGTTCGATCGTGAGGATGCTGGAGCGCGTAATCATGTTCCGGACCTCGGCCCGCATGGTCAGCGACGTGTTTCCAAACTTCGTGGCGCACAGCCCCATCTCAATCAGGTCGCCCTGCTGAGCCGAGCTGACGAAGTTGATCTCCGACATCAGTTTGGTCACGACCCTGCCGTTGCCCATCTGCAGGATGGCGTAGATGGTGGCTTCCTCATCGATCCAGCGGAGGAGGGACCCGCCGAAGAGTGTTCCGTTCGCATTCAGGTCTTCCGGCCTGACCCACTTGCGGGTATGAAAATTGATGTCACCTGATTCCATAAGACTCAGGTTATCCCCGCTCAATCACCCGTATGGGACCGCTGTGAGGGCCCCCACGGACGCCTGCGTCACATCCGGCCTGCCCGTGTGATCAGCGTAACCAGCTCCTATCCCAGTCCCCAGCCTTCATCCGCGGGCAGCACAGTCCCGGTCACGGCCACTGCGTCGTCACTGAGCAAATAGGCTATCGGAGCCGCTACCGACGCAGCTTCAAGATCCGCCGGAATCAGGGACGCCGCGGGCGACGGTCCCAGTCCGCCCGGGAATCCGTAGTTTGAATCCAGTATCGCGCGGGTGGGCATGGGCGCGACGGCGTTCACCCGCACACCCCGCGGCGAATAGCTGTATGCCGCGCTCCGGGTCAGCCCGATCACCGCATGCTTTGCCGCCGTGTACGCCGCTCCTGCAACCGAGCCGCGCAGCCCTGCCTGTGAGGTCAAATTCACTATTGATCCTGCGCCCCGGGAGAGCATTATCGGCAGCACTTTGCGGGTCAGGCGGAACGGGGCCGTGACGTTGAGGCGGAAGATCCGCTCCCACAGATCGTCATCGACCTCGTGCAGCGGGGTCATGTCATCAGCCACCCCGGCTATGACGGTCAGTCCGTCAATGCGGCTGCCGGCGGCCGCAATGATCCGCTGGATGTCTGCCTCGCGGCTGATGTCTGCAACCACTCCAGTGATGCTGTGCGCCGCCGGGTTCTCCAGGAGTGCTTCCATGCGGAGGGTATTGAGCTCGACGGCGACTACCGCTGCATCTTCCCGGGCGAGCCGGAGCGCTGTGGCCCGGCCTATTCCGGACCCGGCACCGGTCACTATGAACCGCTTGCCGCTGAAACGCCCCGGGATGACTTTCTCCGTCCAGTCCGTGGGAGACGGAGGCGGTGCTGACGGAAACAGATGCGCAAGCTCCGGGTTGGGCGGAGTATCGGAAATCCGCTGGTTTGCCGCTTCGACCAGCAGATCCAGTTGTTCCGCGGTCACTGTTCCACGGGAAAGTGTGATCACCGAGGACAACGGCAGGGTCTGAATTGCGTAAAGCGCGCGTACGTCCGGACCGCGCCGGGCAAGGACATCGATGAGGATGGCCCGTCCGCTGGGATGTTCCAGCCACTCGGAGATCAGGGATTCGGTGGTCAGCTGGCTGGGACTCATTTCGCTTCCGTTCCCGAACGGTTTCGCCGCTGGCGTCCGCCCGCGTCCTCGGCGCACCGGCTGCTCTGGGGGCAGTAATCCACTCAGTAACTATCCCACGCATGGCTCTCCCGGAGACAGGAAACTGTCCGTTTGAAGGCCCTGCGCGGTATGTTCCCCGGGGGGACCAGGACGGAGGGCGGCCCCGTGCCGAGAAGCCCCTGTGGTCAGGAAGCAGCTGTCCCCGGCTTCTGGAGGACACCGGCCAGGTCGTAGCTCACCGGTTCCTCAAGCTGGTCGTACCCGCAGGTCTCCGGGTCCCGGTCCCCGCGCCAGCGCAGGAAGCTTGGCGGATGACGGAACCGTGGACCTTCCATATGGTCGTATGCCACCTCGACCACCCGCTCAGGACGCAGCGGCGTGAAGGAAAGGTCCTTGGATCCGGTCCAGCGGCTTCCCTCGGAGCTGCGCGGGGTCCTGGTTGCTGATTCGCCTTCCCCGGCGCTCCACGGATGGGAGGTGTCCCAGGTAACCAGGGGCTGCAGTTCATCGAACAGTTCCCTGCGGCGGGCCATGGGGAAGGCGCCGATCACGCCGACATTCGCGAGGACGCCGTCGCCGTCGTAAAGGCCCAGCAGAAGTGACCCGATGCGGTCATCCCCGCTCTTGTGCACGCGGTACCCCGCCACCACGCAGTCCGCCGTACGCCGGTGCTTGATTTTGGTCATGGAACGCTTTCCGGGTTCATAGGCGCCGTCCAGGTCCTTGGCCATTACGCCGTCGAGGCCTGCCCCCTCGAAGCTCTCGAACCAGTTTCCGGCAGTGGCGCTGTCCAGGGTCTGGCGGGTCAGGTGGAGGCGTCCGCCGGCGGTGCGCATTACTGCCTCCAGCTCCGTCCGGCGCTCGCCGAAAGGCGTTCCGGTGAGGTCGCGGTCCTCAAGCGCCAGCAGGTCAAAGGCAACGAAGGACGCTGGAGTCTGTTCTGCCAGCATCTCCACCCGGCTCTCTGCGGGATGGATCCGCTGCTGCAGCAGGTCAAAGTCCAGACGCTTTCCCCCAGGCTTGATGAGGATGATCTCCCCATCCACTACGCAGCGCTCCGGGAGGCCTTGCCCAAAGGCTTCCACCAGCTCGGGAAAGTACCGGTTCAGGCTTCGTCCGTTACGGCTGGTGATCTCGACTTCATTCCTGTCGCGGAACACGATGGACCGGAAGCCGTCCCATTTGGGTTCGTACGCGAAGTTGCCCTCCGGGATGCCCTTGGCCGAACTTGCGAGCATGGGTTGAACCGGAGGGGTAAGCGGCAGTTCCATTCGAGTGTTTGTCCTTTGCTCAGGGGAGGCGGGCGGAATCGGGCCTGGCTGTCACCACCGTAGGATGCATTTATGAGTCTGAACAGCGCTGCCCGGCAGCGCATTGCTTCCCCGTACGGTCCGTATCAGCCTCCGCTGATGTATCCGGTTCACCGGATTGGAACCCGTTCACTGGACTTTCGGCGGGAAGTCGCCCTCATGGCGATCATTAACCGGACCCCGGATTCGTTTTACGATGCCGGGCGCACCTATGGTCTGGAGGCCGCCCGTGACGCGGCTTTGCGGGCAGTGGCCGACGGCGCGGACTGGGTTGATATTGGCGGCGTTCCTTTCGCCCCCGGGCCGGCCCTGGACGCGGGCGAAGAGGCTGCCCGGATTGTGCCCGTGATTCGTGCGGTTCGTGAGGCGTCTGACGTGATCATCTCCGCGGACACTTTCCTTCCGGCCGTGGCCGAGAAGGCGATCGTGGCCGGCGCAACCGTCATCAACGACACCACAGGGATGCACGACCCGGACATGGCCAGGGTTGCCGCGGATGCAGGTGTCCATCTGGTCATTACCCACAGCCTGGCAGCTCCGCGTACCGTGTACCCGCGGCCGCAGTACGGCGACGTGGTGGATGAAGTTGCCGAGTTCCTGCACAGCCGCGCCGAGTATGCCCGGGAACTCGGGGTACCGCCGGAAAAGATCATTGTTGATCCGGGCCACGACCTGAACAAGAACACCCTGCACTCACTCGAGCTGACGCGCAGGCTCGCGGAGATTGCGGCAATTGGGTACCCGGTGCTGGCCGCGGTTTCCAACAAGGACTTCATCGGCGAGACGCTGGACGAACCAAAGTCCGGCCGCGTGGAGGGATCCCTGGCAGCAGCGGTGGCCAGCATCATCAACGGCGGCAGGATCCTGCGGATGCACAACGTCCGGGCAGCATCCCGCGCCATCCGGATGACTGAGGCAATTCTGGGCTGGCGGGAACCCGCGCTGCTGCGCCACAACATGGGTGAGCGAAATGAGCCGCAGGCATGAGTCCGGCGCCTATCACCGCTGCAGGCTCGGATGTGGAGCTCAGCGACGGGCAGCTGCTGGACGCCTACGCCTGGCCCCCGGAACAGCCGGATGAACGCCCGCGGTTCCGCTTCAACTTTGTGGCTTCCGTAGACGGAGCCGCGAGCTGGAAGGGACGTTCCGGTGCCTTGGGTGACGACGCCGACCGCCGGGTTTTCGCACTGCTCCGCAGCACTGCGGACGTAATCCTGGTCGGTGCCGGCACCGTGCGGTCCGAGGGATACGCCGGGGAACTGCTGCCGCTCCAAACGCAGTCGCTGCGGACGGCTCAGGGATACCCGCCCCATCCCGGAGTTGCCGTTGTATCCGGCTCGCTGGATCTGGATCCCCGTTCGGACTTCTTCACGGCGGCTCCGGTTCGACCCCTGGTCATCACTGCAGCCGCAGCTTCGTCCGCACGCCGGGCGGCGCTTGAACGTGTCGCAGACGTTGCCGTGGCAGGCGCGCGGACGGTTGAACCGGAGCTGGCTGCGCAGGTCCTGGCGGAGCGTGGCTACAAGCGGGTACTGTGCGAAGGCGGGCCTCAGCTGTTCGCCACGTTCCAGTCGGCGGGGCTTGTGGATGAACTGTGTCTTACCCTCTCACCGGCCTTCGCTCCGGGCACGGCAGGCCGCATCACCTCGGGCACACTGGAAGCGCCGCTGCAGCCACTCCTGCTGCACCACGTCCTTCGCTCGCAGGACACACTCCTGCTTCGCTACACGGCAGGGAACTCCCGTCCCCGCTAGAAGTTGATCATGTGGCCGGTCAGGCCGTGGAAGGCTTCCTGCAGTGCCTCGCTCAGCGTCGGGTGGGTGTGGACGTTCCTGGCAAGCTCGGCCGCCGTGAGGTCCCATTTCTGCGCCAGAGTCAGTTCCGGCAGCAGTTCGGAGACGTCAGGGCCAATGAGGTGTCCGCCCAGAAGTTCGCCGTACGCCGAGTCGGCAATGAGCTTCACGAAACCAACCGGCTCCCCCAGTCCGTGCGCCTTGCCGTTGGCCGTAAACGGGAAGGTGCTGACCACCACGTCGTGCCCCTCGTCCCTTGCCTGCGCTTCAGTCAGTCCAAAGCTGGCGATCTGCGGCTGGCAGAAGGTGGCGCGCGGCATCATGCGGTAATCCCCAAGGGGCATGGTTTCGGCTCCCGCAATGGTTTCCGCAGCTACCACCCCCTGCGCTTCCGCGACGTGCGCCAGCTGCAGTTTGCCCGTCACATCACCAATCGAGAACAGGTTCGGCACGCTGGTGCGCATGTAGTCGTCGATTGCGATGGCTCCCCGGTCCGTGACTTCAACGCCGGTGCTCTCCAGGCCGTAGCCGTCCAGCCGCGGAGCAAAGCCCACTGACATCATGACGCGGTCGGCTTCGAGGCTCTGCTCCTTGCCGCCCTTGTCCGTGTATTTGACCGTGACTGAGCTGCCGTTGTCCTCCACGCTCTCAACCTTCGCGGAGGTGTGGATTGGAATGCCGAGCTTCTTGTACTGCTTGGTGATTTCCTTGGACACATCGGCGTCTTCGTTGGGCAGCGCGCGGTCCATGAACTCGATGATGGTGACGTCCACCCCGTAGCTGCGCAGGACGTAGCCGAATTCCATGCCAATAGCGCCGGCCCCGACAATCACCATTTTGCGCGGAAGGTCCCGGCTGAGGATCTGGGTTTCGTACGTCACCACGTTCTCGCTGAGCTCCACGCCCGGCAGCAGCTTGACCGTTGCGCCCGTAGCGATGATGGCGTTCTCGAAGGTGATTTCCTCGGTCTTCCCGTCCGAAAGCGTCACTTCCATGGTGTGGGCGTCCTTGAAGACACCCCGGCCGTCGTACTCGGTGATCTTGTTCTTCTTCATGAGGAAGTGCACGCCCTTGACCCTGCCGTCCGCCACCTGGCGGCTGCGGTCGAAGGCAGCACCGTAATCGAAGCTCACCTCGCCGTGCATACCAAAGGTGTCCGCCTGCCGGGTGAAAATCTGTGCGAGCTCTGCGTTGCGAAGGAGCGCCTTGGACGGGATGCAGCCAACGTTCAGGCACACCCCTCCCCAGTATTTCTCTTCAACGACAGCAACACTAAGCCCAAGCTGTGCGGCGCGGATGGCCGCCACGTAGCCGCCTGGTCCGGCTCCGAGGACAACGACGTCGTAATGTGCACTCATGCTGGCTCCTCAATGGTGGACATAAAGGGTAGCTAAATACTTCGGCACGGGAGTTGAATCCTAAGCCTGCTTAACACTCTCACGGCTGCAGCCCGGACTGAATGCACCCGGCACCTCAGATATAGCCGCGGTACCCCTCCCAGGCCCGCCGCCGTTCGGGAAAGGGATCCGACTCTATCCGGTCTTCACGGTCGAAGATCCGGGTATGCCGGTCCTTCTCGTCGTACCGCGGCCAGTCCTCGCCGGGCAGATGACGGTGGGCGAGGCTCAGCAGGGATCCCTGGAACCTGGCGGAGAGTTCGCGGAGCTCCTCCATGCCGCCCAGCAGGGACAGGGCACGCATGGTTCTTTCGTTGGTTTCACCGAACATCACCGGTACGTCGAAGGCATGCGTGGCTCCGAAGCCGAGAAGGTTCATCAGCCTGGTGGCGTAGTCGTAGCGGTAGGTCCAGGTGGGCGCGACCCTGGAGTGCCCTTCTGCCACCATCTGGCTCGGATACCAGAAGACCAGGTCACCGCTGATCTGAACAGACCGGTCCCGGGAAGGATAGCCGGGATAAGCGGCCACTACGCGGGCCAGCGCATCCGGATCGGTCCCGGCGAACATGCGTTCAAGCCGCGCCGGCGTCGACGGAAGTATGTTGTCCAGCTTGGCGAAAAGGGCACCTTCGTGGGCCATGGTTCCCAGCACCAGGGGCTTGGGCGCAGACTTTCCTCCCAGGAACGTGTCGATCGGGTGAAGGGGCAGGAACTCGCCGTCTATCACAGGCGACACGCTAAGGCTGCCGGGCTGCTGCACCGGACCAACCTTCGTGGTCAGGTGACGGATGGCGTTGACGAGCTTTGCCGCGGGCATACGGCTCAGTGCCTCTGCGGCGTCGGCTTCGTTAACCCGCAGTATTTCCAGCAGGTCCAGGGCCCAGCGCTCATGCATGTCCGGGTAATAGGCTCCGGAAGGCGCAGGGCTTTGCGCAAAGGCCTTATGGAAGTAGGGGGCAGCCGCAGGAATGCACATCAGGGCAGTCACGGAGATGCCGCCGGCCGACTCCCCGAAGATAGTGACGTTCTCCGGATCTCCGCCAAACGCTGCAATATTCCGCTGCACCCATTGCAGAGCCGCGACCTGGTCCCGCAGCCCGACGTTTGAGTCGAACGGGCGCTCCGGGGTGGAGAAAGACGTAAAGTCCATGAACCCCAGGGCGCCGATCCGGTAGTTGAGGCAGACGTAAACTACCTCCCCGGTTCGGACAAGGTTGGCTCCACGGTAGGTCCGCACCGCCGAGGACCCGGAACTGAAGGCGCCGCCGTAAAGGTAGACGAGCACGGGGAGACCGGACTTTTCCGGCTCCAGCGGGGCGCTCACGTTTACCGTCAGGCAGTCCTCGCTCATCAGGGGCCTGCGGCGTGAACCCGTGAGCGCAATTCCGCGGGACTGGGGCGGTATTGCTCCGAATTCCGAAGCGTCCCTGATGCCGGTCCAGGGCTGCGGCGGCAAAGGAGCGCGGAGCCGAAGATCATCCAAAGGCGGTGCCGCGTAAGGGATTCCCCGCCAGGTGCGTACGCCGTCGTCTACTACGCCGCGGACCCAGCCGTCTGCTGTTTCGACTTCAAGTGCTGACATCTCCAGGGACATTCTTTACCTGCTCTCGCCGAGCGGCGCATCGCTGCGCTTTTCGCGGCTGGTTGCCGTCAGGCAAGGCAGCTGGCCCCGCTGGAGCAAAACCGCCGCGCCGCCGGCCCGCTTTCCGAACCGGTTCCGCGCTTATCTACGATAGGCCGGTGGCGGGACAGGAACCAGTGCACAGCACCAGACAGAGTCCGCGGTGCGCCGGTTAGGCAAGGCCAGGTTCGGCCAGGGCAGGTCGGCGAACTAGGACTGCTGCGGCACGAGGACAAGGCGCGCGGGCCGATGTTCCCTCTGCTGGAGATAGCGGTGGACTGCTACCTCTTTGAGGCATAGAAAAGCCACCGCAAAGACGTTAAGCATGATTTTGGCCGGCGTGCTCCAGTCGGTTAGCACACACAGCATCCACACTGTCAGCAGGACCGGTATGTCGATCATGCGCAGTGAAGCCGGCGTCCTGGTGGACGGCCGTTCCTGAGACCTTGGCTGAGCATGCATCCATGCGCTCATCGAAGCCATAACAACTTCTTTCCCCCGCGATACGGCAGCGCTGCTGATCATCCATGAAGGCAGCTGCCACCCTTAGAAAACTATTATCACATCTTTCACACTTGTCACACACCCTGGGGCAAGATGTCAGCTCTGGCTACTTCTCCGTCACGGTGCCGTTGCTGACGTTCCACATCCGGTCCAGGCGGACGTTCTGCAGCATCCGGCGGTCGTGGGTAACCAGCAGCAGCGTCCCGGTATACGACTCAAGTGCTTCCTCGAGCTGTTCGATCGCCGGAAGGTCCAGGTGGTTGGTGGGCTCATCGAGGATCAGGAGGTTCACCCCCCGGGCCTGGAGCAGTGCCAGGGCTGCACGGGTACGCTCGCCCGGAGACAGCGCACCCACGGCCGTTCCGGACTGATCTGCCTTGAGGCCAAACTTGGCGAGGAGGGTGCGGACTTCACCCGCATTCATTTCAGGCACGCAGGATTCGAAAGCAGCCGCCAGCGGCTCCCGGGCTGCCAGCTGGGTACGCAGCTGGTCAATTTCGCCGAGGGCAACCGAGGATCCCAGCGACACAGTTCCTTCGTCCGGGCTGAGCGTACCCCGCAGCAAGGCAAGCAGAGTCGACTTACCCGCGCCGTTTGGGCCGGTGATTCCGATCCTTTCGCCCGCGTTGACCTGCAGTGAAACCGGTCCGAACCGAAAACTGCCACGCGATACTGCGGCCTCATTGAGCACGGCCGCCACTGACCCGGAACGCGGTGCAGCCGCTATAGAGAACTGCAGCTGCCACTCCTTGCGGGGCTCTTCAACTTCGTCGAGCCGTGCAATCCTGGATTCCATCTGGCGAACCTTCTGCGCCTGCTTTTCGGAAGACTCCATACTCGCCCGCCGCCGGATCTTGTCATTGTCCGGTGACTTGCGCATGGCGTTGCGCACGCCCTGGGAGCTCCACTCCCGGGTGGTCCTGGCCTTCGAAACCAGTTCGGCCTTGCGGCCGGCGAACTCGTCGTAGGCCTCGCGTGCGTGCCGGCGGGCAACGGCCCGTTCTTCAAGGAAGGCATCGTAACCGCCGTCGTACACGGCGACCTGGTTCTGGGCAAGGTCCAGCTCCACAATCCGGGTGACACACCGGGCCAGGAATTCCCGGTCATGCGAAACAAGCACTACGCCACCCCGAAGGCCCCGGACGAACTCCTCCAGCTTCGCGAGGCCGTCAAGGTCAAGGTCGTTCGTGGGTTCGTCCAGCAGGACGATGTCAAAGCGGCTGAGCAGCAGTGCTGCGAGGGCCACCCGAGCCGCCTGGCCACCGGAGAGACCGGTCATCAGGGCCTCGGTGCCGACGTCCAGGCCAAGGTCGGCCAGAACGGCAGGCATACGCTCGTCCAGGTCTGCGGCCCCGGAGGCCAGCCAGGTGTCCAGGGCGGAGGCGTATTCGTCCTGGGCCTGGACCGATTCGGACTCGAGCCCCTCGGCTGCAGCCTCCATCGCAGCTGTAGCTGCGGCGGCACCTGTGCGCCGCGCCACGTATTCGGCGATCGTCTCACCCTCAACGCGCTCGTGTTCCTGCGGCATCCAGCCCACGAAGGCGTCCGTAGGATGCCGTTCCACAGTCCCTTCGAACGGGACACCTGCTCCGGCGAGGAGCTGGAAAAGCGTTGATTTTCCGGCCCCGTTGGCGCCGACAATGCCAATAACATCGCCGGGGGCGACAGTGAGTGAAAGGTCGGAGAACAGGACCCGGTGGGCGTAACCACCGGACAGGCTGCGGGCAACAAGGGTGGCGCTCATGGCTTCAATCTTATGCGGCTATTCTCCTGTCACCGCGCGGGCCTAAAGAGGCGGCCCTCCCAGCCGCTAGCGGTACCCCTGGTAGCCGTCCCAGGCCCGCCGGCGGACTGCCCGCGGGTCCAGTTCAATGCGGTCGTACCGGTCGAAAATCTTGGTGCGGCGCGTGCTCGAATCGTAGCCGGGCCACATTGGACCCGGCATACCTGTCCGGGCGAAGCGCAGCAGCGCGGAGCGGAACCTGTGCCCGACATTCATGGTGGTACGCCGGTTCCCCAGGCTGAGCAGGGCCCGCGCCGTGCCGGTGTCGTAATTGCCAAAGACAGCAGCCAGGTCCAGGCCATGGGTGGCACCGAGTCCTGCGGCCCTCGCGGCTCGCGGCGCATAGTCGAAGCGGTAGGACCAGGTCGGTGCATAGCCGGAGTGTGCCTGGGCGGCCTGCACGCTGGGATACCAAAAGACGGCGTCCCCTCCCAGCTCCACTGCCTGCTTCCGGTGCGGAAACCCCCGGTATGCCGCTGTCACCCGGTCCTGCGCCTCCGGGTCGGTCAATTCGAACATTTTCCGGATCCGCTCCGCGGAGGTGGGGAGGATGTCATGGAGCCGGTCGAACAGGGCTCCCTCGTTCTCCATGGTGCCGATCACCAGCGGAACCCGGTGAGCGCGTCCCTGCTCGAACGCATCCAGGGGATGCAGCGGGAGGAAAGATCCGTCAACCACCGGGGCGAGGCTCAGCGCCCCGGGCTGGGCTTCGGGCGTGATTTTGCTGCTCAGCTCATCTCCTGCCTTAACGAGGGACGACGCCGGCAGCGTCGCCAGAGCTTCCACAGCACCCCCGGGACCGGTCCCCAGCAGCCCGAGGAACTGCTCGGCCCACTGTGACGCCAGTTCCGGCCCATAGGCCGCCCCCGGCGCGGGACTCTGCAGGAACGCCCGGTGGAACAGTCCGGCGGCGGACGGAACGCACATCAGCGTCAAAGCGGACATGGCGCCGGCAGATTCGCCGAATATGGTCACGTTTTCCGGATCCCCGCCGAAGCCCGCGATGTTCCGCCGGACCCATTCAAGGGCTGCCACCTGGTCCGCCAGGCCAACGTTGACGTCGAAGGTACGCCCGGCTGTCGAGTACGCCCGGAAGTCCATAAAGCCCAGGGCGCCAAGACGGTAGTTCATCGATACGAAGACAACGTTGCCCTCGGATGCCAGCCGGGACCCGTCGACCATCTCCATGGCAGCTGACCCGGTATTGAAGGCGCCCCCATGGAAAAAGACCAGGACAGGCAGGGGCGAATCTGCCGGCTGGGCGGGGGCGGCAACGTTGATGGACAGGCAGTCCTCACTCATTGGTGTCTTGGCGGCCGCACCCGGCAGCAGCCTGCGCACCCGCTGCGGGGCCCATGGTCCGTAATCACCCGCCTGGCGTACACCGGTCCAGGGGGCCGCACGCTGCGGCAGCCGCAGCCGGAGTTCTCCGACGGGAGGCTTCGCGTACGGAATGCCTCTCCAGACCCTGGCGGCTCCTGCGAGCCGCCCGAGGACCGCCCCCTCTGCAGTCTGGACGGTGAGATCAGCTTCCGCGGTGGCAGTAGACATGTACTTCCTTTCGCCTTGGCCCCTCGGCGCTGGCCGGCCAGCCCGGGCACCTTTGGATATTAGTTCGCACCGCCTGCACAGACCATCCCCTTCACCAATACCGCCTCCGCTTTTCCCCGGATCTGTCCGGCACCGGTATTCCCGGTTCCGCCCGCGGCTGAAGATCCGGCCCCGCAACCATCAGTATGCTTATGCTTCCTGTACGTACCCGACGAAAGGAGCACCATGGCACGCGTGGCAATCATTGGCGGACATGGCAAGGTGGCACTTCAGCTGGCGAAGGACCTCGCAGCGAACGGGCACGAGGTGTCCTCGCTGTTCAGGAACCCGGACCACGTGGAGGAAGTTGCTGCCACGGGCGCAGCACCGATTGTGGCCGACCTCGAAAAGCTTGACACTCCTGAACTGGCGGAGCGCCTGTCCGGGCACGACGCCGTTGTCTGGTCTGCCGGGGCGGGCGGCGGTTCCCCCGAGCGCACCTATGCCGTGGACCGCGACGCTGCCATCCGTTCCATGGAAGCCGCTGAGCAGGCCGGCGTCCGGCGGTACGTCATGGTGTCCTACATGGGCGCCGGCAAGGACCACGGAGTGGACCCGGACAACGGGTTCTACGCCTACGCCGAGGCGAAGGCAGCGGCTGACGACCATCTGCGCCGCAGCGGGCTGGACTGGACCATCCTTGGCCCCAGCGCGCTGACCGATGACCCCGGCACCGGCCGGATCAGTGTTGGCGGCGGCCAGGACGGCAGTGTCTCCCGCACCGACGTCGCAGCTGTCGCTGCCGAAGTGCTTGAGCAGCCAGGGACCGTGGGCCAGTTCATCGAGTTCATCAACGGGGATACCCCTATCCGTGACGCCGTCAGCGCAGTGACGAAGGCTTAGCAGACCATAAGCAAAAAGGGGCGGGCCGGCCGGAGTTATCCGGCCGGCCCGCCCCTTTTAACCCCGTTCCCCCGCCTTAGCTTTCGCGCCGGGCACCGGCTCCCGGATCGACAGCGAAAACTTCCGGGACCGTGTATCCGGCACGTGCGAAGACGCGGGTAACGGCCCGCTCCACCGAATCAGCCCCGGCCTCGGTGACCAGGGCCAGGGCTGATCCGCCGAACCCTCCTCCGGTCATCCGCGCACCTGCCGCGCCGGCTGCCATGGCAGCCTCCACCGCCAGGTCGAGTTCGGGGCAGGAGACTTCAAAGTCGTCCCTGAGCGACTCGTGACTGGAAGCCAGCACCGGCCCCAGGGACCGGATAGGCCGTCCCGCTTCCAGCTGCCCGACGGCGGTAAGCACCCGGGAGTTCTCACTCACCACGTGCCTGGCCCGCCGGTAGGCACGCTGGTCCATACCCTGGGCGGACAGCACCAGATCGGACAGGTCCACGTCCCGCAGCGCTCCCACGCCCAGCTCTTCCGCGGCCCGCTCGCAGTCCCGCCGGCGTTCCGCGTAGCCCCCGGAGTCATGGGCGTGGCTGACTTTTGTATCGATGACCAGCACTGTCATGCCCTCGCTGCCCAGGTCCAGTGAAACCAGGCGGCTCTGCCGCGACCTGCAGTCGAGGAACAAGCCATGCCCTTCGCGGGACAGCAGGGACGCAGACTGGTCCAGGATTCCGGTGGGGGCCCCGGCAAAGTCGTTCTCCGCCTGCTGGCAGATCAGCACCAGCTCTTCACGCGGCAGGTCCGCGCCGGCCGCTTCGGCGAAAGCCAGGGCTGCAGCACATTCAATGGCGGCGGAGGAGGAAAGGCCTGCTCCAACCGGAACATCGGACTCCAGCAGGATGTCCATGCCGGGCACGCGGACACCCCGCTGCCCAAACGCCCAGTGCACCCCTGCCAGGTACCGGCTCCACCCGGAGAGGACTCCGGGGGCCAGGTCCGCTGCCGCAATCTCCGCCGGTTCCCCCGGCGCTGTTGTGGCCAGCCGGAGCACTCCGTCCTGCCGCTGGGCAGCCGCGACGCGGGCCCGCCGGTCGATCGCCATCGGGAAGACGAAGCCGTCGTTGTAGTCCGTGTGCTCCCCGATGATGTTGACGCGCCCCGGAGCCGACCACACGCCGTCGGGCGCGTATCCGTAGAGTTCGCTGAACGCTGCCGCGGCGGTGCTCACTGTTTTCCGCCTGTCCCTGCCGGGTCCACCAGCGCAGCGCGGAGGCGCGCGGCGGTTTGTTCCGGGGTTACATCTGAAATGAAGGCGCCCATCGCGGCTTCAGATCCAGCAAGGTATTTCAGTTTGTTCTCTGCCCGCCGGGGCGAGGTTACCTGGAGATGGAGGCGGTACTTCTCCCGGCCGGGATGGTCCACGGGCGCCTGGTACCAGGCTGCGATGTATGGAGTGGGCGTCGGGTACAGACCATCGATCCGGCGCAGCACATCCCGGTAAACCGCTGCGAGTTCGGTTTGTTCATCCTCGGTGAGCGAGGGCAGGTCCGGCACGTGGCGGTGCGGCACCACGTGGACTTCTATGGGCATCCGCGCCGCGTAGGGGACATACGCCGTCCAGTACTGTCCATGTGCCACGATGCGCTGCCCTTCCTGCCCGCGGGCAAGGAGATCCGTAAAGAGATCCCCGCCGGCAGCAGCGTGGTACCCGGCCAGGGAATCGAGCTGGCGCTGCGTTGTGGGGGTCACGTACGGGTAAGCGTAAATCTGGCCGTGGGGATGATGCAGGGTCACGCCGATGTCGGCGCCCCGGTTCTCGAAAATGAACACCTGGGCTACACCCGGCACCTTCGAGAGTTCGGCTGTGCGGTGGGTCCAGGCCCGGATGACTGTCCGGATCCGCTCCAGGCTCAAGCCGGCGAAGGACCCCTGATGGTCCGGGGAGAAGGCGACCACTTCACAGCGGCCGGCCGCGGGTGCCTCAGCGCCGGCAGGGTCCGGCAGGGATCCGGCGGTGCCCGGACCAAAAGCGGGAAACCGGTTTTCGAAGACCGCGACGTCGTACTCCTGCGCCGGTATTTCGGTGGCGCGTCCGGGCACGGAAGGACACAGCGGACACTCTGCGGCCGGAGGCAGGTGCGTGCGGTTTTGACGATGCCCGGCGTAGGAAATCCAGTCCCCCAGCAGCGGATCAAAACGCATAACCGGAGTATCCGGCCGCGGAGGCAGGGACCGGGTGTCCGGTGGAACTCCACCCTGGCGCAGACCCGCACCGCCGTCGTGGAAGTACAGGAGCTCCCGGCCGTCAGCGAGGTGCGTCCGGGCCGGTTCGAATGCTCCGGATCCTGCCGGATCCACCGGCTAGCCCGTGATCTTGTACTTGGCGCGGTCTGCTTCGTCCAGCAAAACCTGGTCCTCGGGGGTCATTGCCGACCCGCCGCGGCTTACCGGCATCCACCAGGCACCCACGGGGGCCTTCTCGGGATAGGTGTCGATGCACTGGTCAATCCCCTCCTGCAGGATCTTCTGGAGGCGGAGAGTTTCCTCAGCGACCGGTGCGGCCGGATCGATCCTCAGGGGCTCACCAATATGGATCCGTACCGGTGTTTTCCAAACAGCCTTCAGGCTGAGGCCGTGCCCGCGGGTGAGCATCCGGTGCCCACCCCAGACAGAGACCGGGATAATGGGCACACCGGCTTCAGCGGCCATGCGTACTGCTCCGGTCTTGAGCTGCCGGACCTCAAAGCTGCGGCTGACGCCGGCTTCCGGAAGCACGGCAAGGTAGTCGCCCTTATGGAGTTTCTCGACTGAAATGGGGTAGGCCGCTCCGCCGTTGGAACGGTCCACCACTATGTGTTCGCACCAGTCGCAGACGGCTGCCACGAACTTTTTGCGGGCGGCTTTCTTTGTGACCAGGAAGCGCATGTGGACCTTGAGCTGCTTCCACAGAAGGTATTCGGCGAACACGAAATCCAGGTAGCCAAAGTGCGTAATGGCCACCACTGCTCCCTTGCCGGGAACCACCTGGCGGTTCAGCCCCCGGATGACCTCGTCCTTGGGCAGATGCTCCAGGCCGGACGGAATCACCTTGACCCGGAACAGCTTCACTGCTGCGACTCCGGCGAAGACGATCGAACGGTAAACATACTTGTTAGGCCGGCGTTTGGCGGGCACAGTCGGCTCCTTGGCTGGGGACGGTAACAGCAACTGCAGTTTATCCCCTGCTCCCGGCGAGCGGAAAAGCACCATCATGCCGTCGGCGAAGTACTTTAGCGCCCTTCGCCGGCGGTGCCCCGGAGCAGGAGATACTCCCAGTCCATTTCGATCCCGTTGTCTGCGGCGCGGGCATGCCGTTCGGCCAGGGATGTGAGTTCGCGGTCCAGGGCGGCTGTGCGTTCGATGTCCTCCCCCAGTCCGCGGTAGACCCCCACCACCGGCCCGAAGTTGGCTTTGAAGAACTCCAGGAAGTGTCCGGGGTTCTCAAACCTGTCCACTGTGACCATCTGCTGCCGGCCCTGCCAGTCCTGGACGCCCCCGCCGAACAGCCCTGAAACGTAGTCCTGGCGGCCCCAGAGCGGCGGTCCGGGAACTGCGGCCTGCGGCGGCTGGTAATCACGCATAATCGACATCAGTTCACCGACGAATCCCTCGGGGGTCCAGTTCAGCAGCGCGATCGTTCCGCCCGGACGGCAGACCCGCAGCAGTTCCGCGGCAGCGCGCTGGTGGTTGGGTGCGAACATCACACCAACACAGGAGATAACCGCGTCGAACGTCCCGTTATCAAAGGGCAGGTCCTCGGCGTCGCCCTCCACCCACTCGAGGTCGATGCCCTGGGAGCCGGCGATCGCCCTCCCGGCTTCCAAAAGTTCAGGGGTGAGGTCCAGTGCCACTATGTCGGCCCCGGCGAGGGCAGCGGGAATTGAAGCGTTGCCTGTACCTGCCGCGATGTCCAGGACGTAGTCGCCGGGGCCGATACCGGCTTCAGCAGCCAGCACCGCACCCAGTTCGGGAACAACCTCAGCAGCAACACTCTTGTAATCGCCCAGCGCCCACATCCGGCGGTGCCTGTTTTTCAGCTCGCTGTCCGGCCCGGGCTGCGGATGGGATGTTTCCATGACTGGTTCTCCTGCACACTGCAAGACGTCCGGACCGGTCCGGCCCGCTGGGCCAATTCTGATCTTGGTACCAAAGAGTGTAAAGGCTCCCCGGATCCTTCCTGCAGCAGCGCTGCTGGCTATCGTTAGGTATGGCCCTTCCGGAAGGTGACGCGCCAAACGCGTTCGACGCCGCTGCTTCCGGCACTGCCGCACCGCCCGCGGCGGAACTGGATTCACAGCTTGGTTCCATCGACTGGTCGGTCCTGCCCAAAGGTTCGGTGCGTCTGGGCCTGACGGTTCCCAGTGGAGTGCTTGCCGCCGACGCCATGGGTGATCCAGGATGTCCGCCGGTGGTCCTGGTGCCCGGCGTCATGGGTTCCAAGGAGGATTTCTCCCTGTTGATGCCCCTGCTTGCAGCACAGGGCTACTACGTCCTCGCCTACGACCTGGCCGGCCAGTACGAGTCCGCAGCTGCGGGACCGGAGAATCTCACTCCCCCAAGGGACCACTATGACTACGACCTGTTTGTGGAAGACCTTTATGCAGTCCTGCAGACCCTCCGGGAGCCCGCCCACGTGCTTGGCTATTCCTTCGCGGGGGTCATTGCCGAACTGGGGCTCCTGCGGTATCCGGAGCTTTACCGCACCCTCACCCTGATGAGCGCCCCGCCGGAACCGGGCCTGGCTTTCCGCTCGGTCAGCATTCTGGGCAGGTTCGCTCCCCTGGTTTCCGGCCCCGCCAGTGCAGATCTCATTGTGTGGGGGGTCAAGCGGAACTTCGCCAGGGTTCCTGCCTCGAGGATGGATCTTGTGCGCCGGCGCTTCCAGGTCACGCGCCGCCAGTCAATTCGGGACATCATTACCCTGATGCGCCACGTTCCTGATGTTCGGGCACAGCTTGCGGAACAGGCACTGCCCAAGCTGGTGGCAGTCGGGGAACACGATGTCTGGCCGAACCGGGTACATGCCGGATTTGCCCGGGCAATCAAGGCCCGGCTGGCGGTTTACCGGGGTGGGCACAGCCCGTGCGAGACCGCACCAAACCAGCTGGCGCGGGACCTGCTGGCGCTCTACGCGGACGGGGCGCCGCCGGCTGTCGGTTAGGCGCGGCCGGGACCGTGCTCTGTTCGCCACCGGCGCCGCAGCCTCCGGCGTTCCACCGGGCCCTGCTGCTCGAAGTCCGTGCGGAAGGTTGTCCATGCCATGGAGAGCCGCCGCCCCAGGCCCCTCCAGCTTTCCAGCGGGCGGGCAGAGACCCCGACCCGCAGGGAGTCCACCCATAGGACGTCCATGTCCGGGGCAATCTGCCAGCTCAGATCCAGATCGTCATGGATCCGGCTGCCGGACCGGTGCATTCCCTCCCGCAGCCGTTTCCACATGGACGCGTGCAGGGCGAAGTTTGAGCCGAAAATCGGCGGATGCCCCATAAGGATGTTCATTGACCAGCGGTAACCCGCTATGTAGAGGTTCTCAGCTATCCAGCGGGTGAGCCGGTTGCCGCCGTAGAAGTTGCCGGGGCCGGTAACTGCCGTCATGGGACCGGCGTCCTCCACCAGCTCTTCCATCCGGGCCAGCCAGTACGGCGGTGGCACGGAATCGGCGTCCAGCCGGGCGAGGATGTCCCCTTCAGCCGCGTCGAAACCGCATGCGGTTGCCGCGGCCACACCCGGGAGGGCCTCGACTACCCTGCGCACACCCGCCGCTGCGCACACCCCGGCCGTGTCATCCTCGGAGCAGTTGTCCACCACCACAACCTCGTCAGGAACGCGGGTCTGCCTTGCCAGGGCTGCCAGGCAGACGGCAAGGAACGGGGCGTCGTTATGCGCGGGTATTACTACTGAAATGGTTGCCATATCCCCTGCCCTCCGGCCTATGACATCCTCCCACCGCCGCTGTCCGGAGTGGAAGGAGAAGCGGGGCGAACACGGCCGGGGCAGCAAAAAGGGCCGGCAGGTGCCGGCCCTTTTTGCTGCGGAGGGCTACAGGGTGGTGGTCACGGCCTCGTAGTCGTAGCGCGGCAGGCGGTCGAACCACGGGTTCTCGCCGGGCTTTCCGACGTTGACAACCATAAAGGTGCGCTGACTGGTACCGGCGTGGAACTCAGCATCAATCGCTGCGGCGTCAAACGCGCCCATGGGTCCGGCAGCCAGGCCAACGGAACGGACAGCCATGATGAAGTAGGCAGCCTGCATGTGGGCGTTGTTGTTGCCCATAACCGTGCGCAGCTCTTCGTTGCCGTCGAACATGGCCTTGCGCTCTGCAGCGTGGGGGAAGAAGGTCGGGAAGCCTTCGTGCCATTCAGTGTCGAAGCTGAGCACGGCAACTGCGGGGGCTGAAGCGGTCTTGCCCTGGTTGCCTTCGGCCATGTGCTTGACCAGGCGTTCCCGGGCTTCCGGGGAGTTCACCCAGGTGATGCGCATCGGCTGGATGTTCATCGATGTGGGACCCATCTTCGTCAGTTCGTAGATGGCCCGCATCTGCTCCTCCGTGACCGGTTCGGAGCTGAAGGTGTTGGCGGTGCGTGCTTCCAGGAACAGGGTGTCGAGGGCTTCGCTGCTGACGACGGCGTGGTCCTGGAGTGACTGGGTGGCGCTGTTGCTCATGAAGAAGGACTTTCTTTTTGGCGGAGTTACTCGAGGTGCTTAACACCGCCGCCACCCGCCCCCTTCCCAATCGACCGGGTGATAATCCTCACACCTACGATTCTTCGGGCAGGTCCATCTTCCTCCGGCTCGGCTGGACCCGTGGAGGCTCACCGGGCATCTTCGGGTAGTCGGGAGGAAACGGGAGCTCGCCGAGCCCGCTTTCAAGGTCCCGCTGCCACCACTGGAGCAGCACGTCAATGCTGCCCGGACGGTCGCCGAAGTCTGCCCATGGGTCCCCTGTGTCCGCCAGCCTGTCCGGCACCGTTTCCACCGTGAAGGAACGCGGATCCACGCTCTCAAGCTCGTCCCAGGTGACGGGAGTGGAGACCGGTGCATGCGGCAGTGCCCGCGGGCTGTATGCCCCGGCCATGGTGCGGTCGCGGTTGGCCTGGTTGAAGTCAACGAACACTTTCTCGCCGCGTTCCTCTTTCCACCACGACGTCGTCACCTGCTGTGGCATGCGGCGTTCAAGTTCCCGGGCGGCGGCGATAACGGCGTGCCGGACGTCCTGGAACTCCCGCACCGGTTCAATGGGCGCGAAGACGTGCAGCCCCCGGTTGCCCGAGGTCTTGATATAGGCCTCGAGCCCTGCTTCAGCGAGCACCTCCCGAAGGGCGGCTGCGGCCGGAACTGCGTCGTCGAAGTCGGTTCCGGGCTGCGGATCCAGGTCGATCCGAAGCTGGTCCGGGTTATCCGAATCTTCGGCACGGGAGGGCCATGGATGGAACACGATGGTATTCATCTGCACCGCCCAGACGGCTGCGGCGGGTTCGTCAATAACCAGCTGCGGATGGGAACGTGCACTTGGGTACACCACCATTACGTCCCGGACGTAGTCGGGCGCTCCTTTGGGCGGGTTCTTCGAGAAGAACTGTTCACCGTCTATCCCGCCCGGGAAACGCTGCAGTGACAGCGGGCGGTCACCGTTGGCAGCGACGAATGCCCCGCCCACGGCAACCATGTATGTGGCCAGATCCAGTTTGGTGAAACCGGACTCCGGCCACAGCACGCGGTCCGGGCTGGAGATGCGTACCTCGCGGACGCCGTCGGGACCGGGCACGGAAATGGTAGTTGCTTTCGCGGCCATGCAGGCAGGCTACCTGCTGACCGCAGGCATGTCAGCGTTTCCTGCGGTGCTGTGGCCGGTCAGGGCCTTGACGGCCGGCGGGCTGAGCGGCCGTGGACAAAGTGGTACAGGATCATTGCTGCCCCGACAACCACCGCCAGGACCGCGTACATTCCGGTGAATCCGGTCAGGGGGATGAGCAGGCCCAGCAGGAACGGTCCAAGTCCAATTCCGGCGTCGAGCATCAGGAAGAACGTGGAGGTGGCGATCCCAATCCGGTGGTCCGGAGCCACAGTGACGGCGATGGCCTGCGCGGTGGGCATCAGCGCTCCGAAGCCCATGCCCACGAAGGCGCCGGCAATTGCCAGGACGGTGCTGTTGGGCGCCCATGCCAGCAGCCCCAGCCCCACCGCGAAGGAGGCCAGGATCGGGTAGACGACGGCGTTGTCACCGCGGGTGTCCTGCAGGCGGCCGACCACGAAGCGGGAGACGAAGACTACGCCTGCGTAGATCAGGAAAAAGCCCGACGCCGCTGCCACCATGTCCTGCTCCTGTGCGTAGGAGTTCAGGAAGGTCAGCACTCCCGAGTAGGCGACGCCGGCCACCAGCATCACCGATGCGATGGCTGCCGCGCGGGGTTCCAGGACGTCAGCCGGGCGCATCCGCCATTTCGCTGCGACTTCAGCCGGACTGAGCGTGCGTTCGGGAAGCCGCAGCGCCAGGGCAACCAGCAGGGATGCTGCGGCACACGCTGCCGTGACCATGTAAAGCACGCCGTAGCTGGTGCGGTCCACGAGCAGGACTGCGAGGAACGGTCCGACGGCGGTGGCCAGGGTGTTGGAGATCGAAAAGTATCCGGTCCCCTCTCCGCGGCGGCCTGCAGGAATAAGCGCCATGACAGAGGCGGAAAGCGCCGTGCTGGCCAGTCCGAAAGCGGCACCGTGGATTACCCGGATGGCAATGAGGATTTCCAGGCTGCCTGCCGGGGTATAGAACAGCGCGGCAACTGTATAGAAGAGCAGGCCGGCCAGCAGCATCCTGCGCCGGCCGACGAAGTCCAGGAACTTTCCGGCGAATACCCGCGCTGTGAGGGCGCCAAGAACGAAGGAGCCGGCCGTCAGCCCGGCAGCGGTGTCAGAGGCCCCGAAGCGGTCAACGGCATAAAGCGCCATTGAGGTCATCAGAAGGTAGAAGACGAGTGAGATAAAGAAGTTCACCGCGATGGCAAGGCTGAAGGGCTTGCTCCACAGCCGGCCATCTCCGGCGTCATCCCTGGTGGATTTGCCCTGCTGCGGCAATGTTCGCTCCGTGTCCGTTGATTCCCTGTTAGGTTGCCTAACCCAACTACCCAACGCTACTCCCGCAGGCGCGGCCGAGCGCACTGCGTGACGGCCCGCTCCGGGCCGGGCGGGCGGGATTTCGCGGACTTCCCGGCACCCTCTTCCCCGCCGGTGTGGCCAAGTGCATACTTTTCGGACACCGGTGCTGCGCCGCACCCACCATCCCCACGAGAGGACCTGCCATGCCCAGCCAGATGAATCCCTACCTGAGTTTCCGCGACAATGCGGCGGAGGCCATGGCGTTCTACCAGGACGTATTTGGCGGAACCCTGGAGAGCTCTACCTTTGGCGATATGAACATGGCCGAAGACCCGGCCGAGGCCGGCAAGATCATGCATTCCTCGCTGACCACGGACAAGGGTTTTGTCCTTATGGCCTCTGACACCCCGGACAGCATGAACCTGGACGAGGGCAGCAGCTACTCCATTTCGCTTAGCGGCAACGACGGCGACGAACTGCGCGGCTACTGGGACAAACTGCTGGACGGCGGACAGATGACGATGCCGCTGGAGCGGGCTCCGTGGGGTGATGTTTTCGGGATGCTGACCGACCGTTTTGGTACCAGCTGGATGATCAGCATCGAGGACGGCGGATCGTAGCGGCGGCTGCGGCGTTCCGGGCGGAGGTTCCTAGCGCCAGCGGAAGAGCCGGACGGCAAGCGCAGAGAACAGCACGGTCCAGAGAACCATCACAACGACGGGAACCAGGTCCAGCGGTTGTCCGTACCAGGCTGCCGTCAGGCTCTCTGCGGCAGCGCCGAGCGGGGTGTATCCTGCGACGGCGGCTGCCGGCTCCGGCATCAACGGCCCGGGGGTCCACACTCCTGCGAAGAACAGTGATGCGAAGAGGATGAGGGTTCCAATCCCGTTGGCACTCTGCGCGCTCCTGGCCCGGGATCCGACGACGGCGCCCAGGGCGAGCATCTGCACGGATCCCAGCAGGAACACTGCAAGCGCCGCCAGTGGAACCTCCGGAGGTCTCGCACCGAGCGCCCACACCGCGATGACGGCCGCGAGGGCTGCCCCAGCCGCGAGGGAGGCCGTACTAACGGCAAGCTGCGCACCCAGGACCCGGTGCGCGCCGGCCGGAGTCGCCCCGAGCCGCCGGAAAAGTCCCAGCTGCCGGTAGCCGCCCAGCGTTGAAGGAAGGTTGGACAAACCCACGCTGGCCATCACCACGGACAGTGCCATTGGAACGAAGAAGTCCAATGCGCTCATGGACCCGGCTCCATTCAGCGGATCGCGGGTCCCCGGGATGAGCAGCCCCTGCAGGGCCAGCAGTGCAGCGGGAAATCCCAGTGCCATAAACAGCAGGACCGGAGACCGGAGGAAGAGCCGGACCTCCGTGCCCAGCAATGCCGCGGTTGCCGATGGCTGGGGCTTGTGGGTCGAAGGCAGCGTTGTCACTGGTTTCTCCTTAGTTCCTCAAGCAGGCCAAGGTAGGCGTCGGCGAGGTCATTCACTTCGGGGTTCCGTCCACGGGCCTCAGCCACGAGTTCGGAGGGCGGCCCGGTCCAGCAGGTGGTGCCCCGGAAGAGCACCGCGACGCGGTCGCAAAGCCGCTGTGCCTCGTCCATGAAGTGGGTAATCAGCACAACGCTCACCCCTTCCCGCCGCATTTGGCGGATCAGCTCCAGGACGTCACGGCGGCCCTCCGGATCGAGCCCGGTGGTGAGCTCATCCAGCACGATGATGCGGGGGTTTCCGACGAGTGCCAGGGCAATGGACAACCTCTGCTGCTGCCCTCCGGACATCCGCCCGTACGGCGTTTTTGCGCAGTCCCCCAGACCGACAGCCTCCAGCAGTTCCACGCTGTTCCGGGGCGAAGGATAAAAGGACGCAAATAGCTCAATGGCTTCCCGGGCACGCAGAGCCGGCGGGAGCTGGGCAGACTGGAACTGGTAGCCCACGGTTTCCCGGATCCCTGCAAGGTCATGGTGCGGCTGCATTCCAGCCACCCTGATGCTGCCGTGTTCGGGCACCAGGGCTCCTGACAGACACTCCGCCGTCGTGCTCTTTCCGGCGCCGTTGGGGCCAAGGATGCCGAAAATCTCTCCCTCGGCGACGGTGAAACTCACGTCCCGCAGCACTGGTTTCCCGGAGAGCCGGAGAGCAGCGTTCCGAACGTCGATCACGGTGGTGCTCATGATTGTTCCTCCAGCCCGCGGCGCGGCCGCGCCTGTGAAATCCACCAGATGACCTGTACCCCTACGATCACGGCGGCGCCGGCAGCAATCTCCTCCAGCCTCCACCCGGCGCCTTCTCCTGAGAGCACGGCAACGGCCAGGGCGACCGCCCCGATAACAGCGGCCAGGGTGAAGACCTGCGGCCAGACGCGCACCCGTTCCCGGTTGGCGCGGGCCGTACGGAGAACCCATACCAGTTCCACTCCCATAAGAACCGCCACCGCGGCTCCGGAACCAACGGTCCAGGCCGCCACCCCTCAGGGAGAGACAGCGCAGCAGCCCTGATGCAGATAACCGCCAAACCGAGGAAAAGGGCTCCGGCGCGAAACGCAGCTCCCGCGATTACCCATGCCCCGGGGGTTTCCCGTGCCAGGTCGTGGCGCCGCCGTGGAATGTATGACCATGAGTCCCTCTCGGCTTTCCGTGCAGCCAGGGCCGCAAACACCGCCGTGGACAACGGTGCGGCAAGCGGTGTGATGAAGTTGTTGCTGACCGCCCAAAGGAATGCGGCGAGCAGAAAGAAGAACTTGGGAGACGCGGCTTCCCGAAGCCACAGGGAGCGTACATAGGACCTGCGCGCGTCGGGGAGGTCCATCGGGTGGACCAGCCGCTGACGGTCTTCGTCGGGAAGGTCGACGTGCTCGCGCATTGTTCAGGGCCTCCTCCACGGCACGGTGTCGAGGTACGGGGGTTTGAACCCGGAACGGCTGACCTCATACACCTTTTGCCGCGACACTCCCAGCTCCCGTGCCACGGAGACGGCACTGTAGTCCTCCAGCAGAAGGGCGACGGCGGCCGAGCGGACTCCGGAGGCACGCGAGTTGAGCGCCGCTGCCAGTGCACTGAGCTCCGCTGCCAGCAGGGCCGCAGCCTTCAGCCCGCCAAAGGGTTCCGCCCAGCCCGGCCGCCCGGCTGCCGCCGCTGCGAACAGTGCGTCTCCACCGTCCTTCAGGACTGAGCTGACCTCCGCCGCAGATACACCTGCATCACTGAAGCGGAGGGCGGCATCGAGCCGCTCCGCGGGATCTGTCCGGTGGGCCAGTGTCCGGGCCCAGGCCGGATCCTCGGTTTGGCCTTGTACAGAGGCGCCTGCCATCCTGTCATCCCGGGGTTTACGAATCATGCGCCCAACGGTAGACCCCGGGTAAACCCTCGTCAACCCTGGGGTGACAACTTCTTTTCCGGGGGCAGGGAAAGCGCCAGGACAGCCACGGCACATCCTGCGGTTCCGTACAGGAGAACCAGCGGCTGAAACTCGATATACGCGGCCTCCCACACCTCGAGTGCAACGAGCGCGGTGCCGGCAGCAACGGACAGCGCCCTGGCCCGGCGGTGGCCGCGCAGCTGGAGGAACCCCGCCAGCAGGAATCCGCCTCCGCATCCCGCGGCCAAGAGGGCACCGGGCAGGCGCCAGCTGCGAAAAGGAGTGTTGCGCAGCACCGACGGACCCGAGTGCAGGAACGCTCCGCCGGGCCGGGCAGTAAGCAACGCGCCGGACGCCGCTGCTGCAGTGCCCGTTGCAAACTCAAGGACGACCAGTGCTTTCTCCCTGCCGGAGCGGGGCCGCCGCGGAGGGCCGGCGCCGTCGGGATATGCCTGTAACTCCGAACGCCGTATTCCCATGGCAGGAAGTATTGGCTCTGCGGTACGGTCCAGTCCACGCCCCTGACCGGGAATCAGCGCACATCCCCTGTTTTGGGATCTCTCCGCGGTCCTATGCTGGCTGTGGAACGCCGGAATCCGGCCGGCGCCTACGCCGAGAGGGTTGTCCCATGGAAAACACCTTTACCGTTGCAGTTCGGGCTCCGTTCAAAGAGGCCGTACGGCTAACCAAGGAGTCCCTCGCGGCCCACGGCTTCGACATTATGAGCGATTCCGACTTCGCGGCCCAGCTTGGCGCCTCGGCACCGGACTGGATGCTGGGCTACCGCATTCTGGGGACGTGCAATACGGCCCTGGCCGGTGAGGCCATGGAACTGGACCGTGCAATCGGGGTTGCGGTCCCCTGCAACGTAGTAGTCCGTGAGGACCCGGGCGGGGCAGTGTCCGTAATTGAGGCCCTGAACCCCGAGTCACTGGTTGACCTCGCGGGACAGGAACAGCTGGCACAGGTTGTCTCACGGACCTCGGATGGACTGCAGGCGGCCATGCACACCCTGAGCGAGTCTGCCGGCCCGGTTTAAGCGGACCAGTCCGGGCAGGTGCTTTCACCGTCCGCGTAAGCTCATCCCATGGCCAGATACTTTGATGTTCATCCTGAGAATCCCCAGCCCCGCACTATCAGCCAGATCACCGCCATGCTGCGCGGCGGCGGCCTGATCGCCTACCCCACCGATTCCTGCTACGCACTCGGTGCCCAGGTAGGCAACCGCGACGCCCTGGACCGCATCCGCAGCATCCGGGACCTTGATCCCAAACACCATTTCACCCTGGTTTGCCGTGACTTCGCCCAGCTGGGCCAGTTTGTCCAGCTGGACAACGACGTCTTCCGCTCGTTGAAGGCAGTGACACCGGGGAGCTACACGTTCATTCTTCCTGCGACGAAGGAAGTGCCGCGCCGGCTGCTGCATCCCAAAAAGAAGACGGTGGGCGTGCGCATCCCGGACAACAAGGTGGTCCAGGCCATTCTCGCGGACCTCGATGAGCCAATTCTTTCCAGCACACTGCTCCTGCCGGGCCAGGAGGAGGCATTGACCGAGGGCTGGGAAATCAAGGAACGCCTGGACCACGTCCTGGACGGAGTGGTCGACTCGGGCCACTGCGGTCCGGATCCTACGACCGTAGTCGACTTTTCCTCGGGTGTTGCCGAGGTGGTGCGCCACGGAACCGGAGACGCGTCCCGGTTCGAGTAGGCGCTGCCCTGCCTCTGGTTCGCCCTGGCTCTGAAGCCGCAGCGATCCTGCGTGCCCGGCCCCTATATTCCCGGCTGCTGTTGACACTCCCGCAGTGCTCCCGAAGGGTGAACGCACTTGATTGGGGGGATTGCGTCACCACTCGCACACTCTGAGACGGGAATCCATAAATGAACAAGGGAAGACTGACAGTAACGACGGCGATACTGGGCGGATTGATCCTCTCCGGCTGCGGCGGAGGGTCCGGCCTTGCCGGCGACCCGACGGAAACCCCAGCCGGACAGACAGACCTGCAGCCGGCGGGGAACAAGAAGGACCGCGGCCCCAAGAAGCCGAGACCCGATGAACCGCAGGCCGCCAGGAACATCATCCTGATGGTAGGCGACGGCATGGGCACGGCCCAGCGCAACGCCATCCGGCTCTCTCACGTTGGACTTACCGGTGAACTGGTGATGGACTCGCTGCCGGAACTTGGCCTGGTGCACACCAACTCGGCTGATCCGGAAACCTTCGTCACCGACTCGGCTGCGGCGGCAACCACAATGTCCACCGGAGTGAAAACATACAACGGGGCAATCGGCGTCGACCTCAATGGACTGCCGGTGCCTACGGCGCTGGAGATCGCAGCTGCCCTGGGCAAATCGACAGGGCTGGTTACCACTGCCCAGGTAACGGACGCCACGCCGGCGGCGTTCGGTGCCCATGTGGCGGACCGCGGCGCGCAGAGCGAAATTGCCCGCCAGTTCCTGGAGTCCAGCCGGCCGGACCTGATCCTGGGCGGCGGCGAGGACCACTGGTATCCGGCCGGAAACCCCGGAATGCACCCGGACAACCCGCCTGAGGATCCGTCCGAGGAAAGCACCGGCACCGTCAACCTGGTTGAGCAGGCACAGGCCGACGGTTATGAATACGTCTGGGATGAGGGAGGGCTCCTCCAAGCCCAGGGCCCGAAGGTGCTCGGACTGTTCGCCAACGAGGAAATGTTCCAGTACGGAGACGACGTCGAGGAGATCTACGAACCGACGGTTCCGTTGACCACCATGACGCAGAAAGCGCTGGAGCTGCTCTCCACCTCCGCACCGCAGGCCCGGCACGGCGGCGGGCACGGCGGCGGGCACGGCGGCGGAGGAGGACACGGCGGGGGCGGCGGAACCGAGGGCGAGGGATTCTTCCTGCTCGTGGAGGATGAGGGCATCGACTCGATGTCCCACGTCAACGATGCCGAGCTGACCATTAAGTCAGGCATTGCCTTCGAGCAGTCCGTGGCAGTGGCCCGGGACTTCGCTGAGGCGGACGGCAACACTCTGCTGATTGTCGTCGGCGATCATCAGACCGGCGGCATGACCATCGAGGCGTTCAACGACGACCAGGATGAGTCCGGCGACGGGATCTCGGCGGAGGACGGACCGCTTCCCGTCGCGAACTCAGACCAGGTCTTCAGTGTTGACTGGACAACCGACGGCCACACGGCCCTTGACGTCCCGCTCACCGCCATGGGACCCGGGTCGGAAAGGCTGGGCGGGTTCTACGAGGACACGCACATTTTCGACGTGATGGTTGAACAGATGCGGACCGGCGCCAAACGCTCCGCCCTGGACCTCCAGTCCCACCGCGGAGGGCGGGGCGAGTACACCGAGGAATCGCTGGCTGCATTCAGGCATTCGCTTCAGCTGGGCGTGAGCACGCTGGAACTGGACACGCACCTGAGTGAGGACGGCGCCGTCGTCGTCTGGCATGACGACGTCATCCTGGCCACGAAATGCCGTGACACTGAACCTGCCGGCGCCAACGACCCTGACTTCCCTTATGTGGGCGACCGGGTTGCAGAGCTGACGCTGGCGCAGCTCAAGACCCTGGACTGCGGCTTCGCACAGCTTCCGGGGTATCCCGAACAGCAGGTCGTTGAGGGGAACCGCATCGCGGAGCTGAGGGACGTTTTCGCCCTGGCCAAGGAGCTGAGGGCCCGGAATGTTGGCTTCAATATCGAGACAAAAGTTGAGGACGGCCGTGCCGGCGGGCCGGGAATGGAAGCCCTTACCCGAGCCGTGGTGAATGAAGTCCGCAGGTCCGGTATGTCAGACCGGGTGACTATCCAGTCCTTTGACTGGTCAGCTTTGAATCTGGTTGGGCGCCTGGCTCCGCGGCTGCCCCGCGTTGCACTGGTTGCCGCACCCGGCACACTGGAGATTGGCCAGCCCGGAGCTGCGCCGATCCTCGGCGGAATCGATATTGATGACTACGACGGTTCTGCCGTCATGGCCGCTGCCGCCCAGGGTTACGACGTGATTTCACCGATTTACACCTCCGTCACCCGGCAGATGGTTGCCGAGGCCAGGGATGCGGGGTTGAAGATCGTGCCGTGGACGGTGAACGAGCCTGCGGTCATGAACTATCTGATTGACCTCGGTGTGGACGGCATCATCACTGACTATCCGACCAGGCTGCGGCTGGTGATGGAGCAGCGCGGGATCCCGCTTCCCCGGGCCTACGGCCGTTCCTAGCCTTATCCGGGACTGACCGGCGACGGCGGCTTCCGCGCCCGGACGGGCCGGGGCCGCCGTCGTTCTGTGTGCCGGATGAGTCACTAGACTGGAGGGTGCCCTGCCCGCACCATCGAAGAAGCACCTATGTCCCGTGGAAAGCACCATCCGCCGCGTCCGAAGCCTGCCAACAGTGAAGATTTCCTGATTGCGGCGGACCTTAAGAAGGAACGGGGATGGACTGAGACGCAGATCAGGACTTTCCTCCCGGAACCGGACCGCACCGCACGCAATCCGTTCTCCAGGAAGGCTGCGCCCATGAAGCTCTACTCCCGGGAGAGAGTGGAGGCCGTTGAAGCCACAGAGGATTTCCGCAGGGCCCGGGAAGCATCACGTAAGCGCCAGCTGGCTGCTCGGGAACGAGCGCTGGCGAAGAAGAAGGAGGCTGTCGCTGCGGCCAGGGCTTTGGAGCTGCGGATTGATCCGGAACCATGGGACGAAGTCCAACAGCTGGCTTTGGATCACTACAATTCCCGGTTGCGCAGGAATCAGTCTCCGGCTGGCCCACGGACGTCTCAGGCGCGGCGTGACCGGATGACCGTGAACTACCTCCGTCACAGGCAGACCTCCTATGAGGAGGAGCTGAAGGAGTTCAAGGGCGTTGTTGGCGTGGGAGAAGCGTATTTGATTGTGCGGAACCGGATCCTGGACCTGATTGCCCAGACGTATCCGCCCCTGCAGGCGGAGTGTGAGCGGCAGAAGTTTGATGCTCCCGAACTGCCCGATGGAGTTGTCCTCTAGGACCGGCGTTCCAGGCCGGGAGCCGGCGCGGTCCGCCCGTACGCGCCGGCTTCACACCCGCATGATCAGCGGGCCCCCATGGGCGCGGTGCAGTCTCCCGGTGCCTTACCGGCCGAAGAGTTTGGCCAGCCAGCCGGCGTTTTCGGGCTTGGGCCTGGGCGAGTTCCGGTCGCAGGTGCAGCGGTCAGACTTCGGGATATTGCGCATGACTTCCTGCACATGGTTTCCACACCCTGCCCAGGTCGATTTTCCGCAGCTACGGCACTTTACGGCACGGCACATGGTTTTCTCCTTGCTATGAATCGTCCACCAGGGCGTTTGCCTGGCAACAGCACCACTATGAGGGATACCCCTAGGGGTATGCAAATTACCCGCCGGGGTATAACATGAACGGGAGTCAGACACCCGCATCACGCAGCACAGGAGACACAAATGCAGCTAGACAGCGAAGACACCGGCCCCATCATCAACCGTCTCAAGCGCGCCCAGGGACAGCTGGCAGCGGTCGCACGCATGCTGGAGGAAGGCCGTGACTGCAAGGACATTGTCACTCAGCTTTCGGCAGTCTCGAAGGCCGTGGACCGTGCAGGTTTTGCGATTATCGCCTCGGGCCTTGAACAGTGCCTGACCAGCGACGACCCCGCGGTGGACCGTGCAGAGATGGAAAAACTCTTTATGTCGCTGGCCTAGCTCCGGCGCCCCCGCAGCCCTAGAAAATCACCACGAACCGCATAAGCGCGTCATACAACTTGCTGCTCATGGGCTCATTGGGTCCCATCTGGTTCCGGTCCTGCAACGCAAGATCGGGATGGTCCGTAATGATCCCGTCCACACCATCACGCAGCATGTTCCGAATGGCCTCCGGTCCGTTCACTGTCCAGACGTAGAACTCCTTGCCGTCTTTCCATGCCGACTCCCGAACAGCATCGGTATATGACGCCTCCTCAACCACGATGAAGTCGGCGGTGGTCTCCGGCGCGGCTACACCAGCAACAGCCATAGTCAGGCCCACGTACAAACCGGGACGCAGGCGCTTGAGCTCCTCAGCACTGTCTTTGTCGAGCGAGTGGTAGATGTTCTCTTCGAGTGCTTCCAGTGATTCAAGCTCGGCAACCAGGCGCTCCACATAGTCCTCAGTCTCCCCGCCGTGCATCTTCATCTCGATTAGCAACGGCTCCCCAATCTCCTGGGCAGCCCGGACGTAATCGGTCAGGGACGGGATCAAGTCGGTATGGCCAAACTGGTCCTGCACAGTCATCGACGTAAGTTCAGCGAGCGTCAGATCCGCCACAGCAGCATTCCGGCCCGCCAGGCGCTGAAGAGACGCGTCATGCATCACCACAAACCCGCCGTCAGAGGTCTGCATGACATCCATCTCCACCATGTCGGCACCAGCTGATGAAGCCGCACGCAGCCCGGAGATCGTATTCTCCGCTCCCCCGCCGCTGAACCCGCGATGACCCAGAATCAAGGCCTGGGGAACCTCCCGCAGTCCCTCCATCACAGGAATGTTCAGAGTTCCCAAAATCAGGGCAAGCACGACGGCGGCACTGGCCGCACCGGCTCGCGCGGCGCCGGAGCGGATGCCATGGCGGGCGCTGGACGTCGCGGCTGCCTGGACGCCGGAGCCACCACCCCGGCCAAGCCCGTGGACGCCTGTGGATTCAGTGCCGGTACCGGCTTTTGCGCTGTCAGCGGTCCCGCCCGCAACACCGCCGTCGTCACCTGAATGCCACGTGACCTTCCCCGGAAGCAGCGGAAGACTGCGTTCGGTGAGTTCGATCAGCATGCCCGCAATAAACATGACGAAACTGCCGGCAAGAACAACACCAGCCACCTGTGCGGTTCCAAGACTGTACGCAGCAACACGGGCTGCACCCGCAGGCAGGAACAGATCGGCAGCAAGGGTGGGGAGCAGGGACAGGAAAACCAAAGCTGCGCCGGCCAGCAACGCACCGGCCGTTGCCGCCGCACCCGCAGCCAGCAAAGCAAGCGTGGTCCGGCTTGTCACCTGCCAGCTAAGCCTCATGGCTTTGCCGCCGGCAACTCCTCCCAGGGCAAAGAACGGAACCGCCAGCGAATAACGCAGCGCAAGAGTACCCACAACCATCAGGAAACCCACGTAAGCCAGGGTTCCCGGTGTGGACTTCAGCATCTCACCCGAGACGAAATTCGGAACGGCAATTGAATGCGTAAGGACTGAAAAGAGACCGGCCTGGGTTAGGGGAACCACCAGGAACAGGTAAACCCCAAGAGGAAGGGATCCCAGCCGCGGAAGGCGCTTCAAGACGGGAAGCATCCCGCGAAACAGCGCTGCAGGGCCAAGACTGAGACCGGAACGCACCCGCCCGGCAGCCACCACCAGCACGCTGAGCTGCAGAGAAACCGTTGCCACCGCGAGGACACAAAGGGCCGCAATCCATCCAAGTGAACGCCCGTTGCCGAAGGCCGAGGCCAAGGCTGCAGAATCCACTGCATGGACCCCGGCAGCAGCAAGTGCCTCGGTAAACATCCAGTGGATCAGCGGGGAGATGATCGCGAGCGGCACGGCCTGGCTCAGCGCATACACCAGAAGCAGCCGCCAGCCGCCCTGCCTGAGGATCGACCAGCCTGCCTTCAGGAGGGCGGGGAACAGAACGCGGCTGCGCAGGCCGGCCGGCCACTCCTGAAGGCCCGCCCGTCTGGCCAGCCGCGGAATTCCGGCGGCACGCTGCGAAAGGTTCGGCCGGACCTTCCCGTCGTGCCTACTTGCCTGCACGGTTGCGCACCTTTCGGTACGGATGCGTGTCGACTTTCGTGGTCAGGCCAGTAATCACGTTCTCGTAGGAGTGGTTATGGCGCGCCGCCGCCATCATTCCCCTGGTGGTCCTTGCCGCACCGCGCAGGTTCATTGGCCGCCCGGCCACACCGTAAAGGAGCAGCGCCCAGTCCGGCAGGAGGGAAAGTATCCCGTCCTGGATAACGATTCCCGTCCAGACCTTCACCGGATTGCCCCGGAGCGACGGCTTGCGGATCGCCCGGCTCACTTCAGCGGCGGGAAGGGAGAGCGCCAGCCAGTGGCGCTGGTCGTCAATGTACTTCTCCAGGTCGGCACAGGTCGCAGGCAAACGGGCCGGGTCAATCCCGACCAGCTCGGCAGCAATGTGCTGCTCGACCACAAACTGGTCACGCTCCTGGGCGGTGAGACTGGGCCCAAAGGCATCTGCAGCACGCAGCACGGCGTAGACCAGCGTGTTGTGGGTCCAGTCCATCCAGTCACCGGTCTCGGCACGAAGCGTTTCCCCGGTAGTGGGATCCTGCCAGTTGGCGTGCTTGTGCATGCCCCGCACGGCGCGTGCAGCGGCGTCGGCGTGCGCTTTGTCGCCGAAGATCGTGGTGTCGATGTACTGCCCCGTGCGTTCCCCCCGGGCAGCGGCATCCTGGCCGGTGACGCTGACTTCGGAGAACAGCCGCATCATGCCGGGGTTCAGGGCCTGGAGCAGCAGTGCTGCGATTCCGCCAAGCTTGGAAGACGGATCAGCATAGAGGCGCCAGCTGATGCTCTCCGGACCAAAGTAACCGTCGTCCTGCCGCGGCTGATCGGTTGGACGGGCTGTCTGTGTCACATTTGCTCCTCATGCAGGTCAGGACGGATTCCGGATGACCAATCAAAATTGGACTACGTCCAACTTGCGTTGAGTATATAAGCACGGCCCCTGGACCCGCGTCATGACTGCGACACAATTGGGGCATCCGCCGGTTACAGGCGGCTAAAGGCTTCGGCCTTCCCGGTGGGGCCGGCAACCAGGAGTTCGTCGCCCTCTTCGAGGACTATGTCCGGCTCCGCGAACTTCCATTCGCCGTCGGACTTGCGCAGCGCCACAATCACCACGCCGTAGCGGCGGCGCACTTCCGCCCCGTGAATAGTGGAACCAGCCAGGAACTGCCGGGGCGAGGTCTCGACCACCGCGAAGTCCCCGCCCAGGGGGATGTAGTCGAGCATGCTGCCCTGGACCAGGTGGGCAACCCTCCGTCCCATGTCCTTTTCAGGAAAGATGACGTGCTGGACACCCAGCTGCCGCAGGACCGTACCGTGCGCTTCGCTGACCGCTTCGGCCCAGATCTGCGGGACTCCGAATCGCAGCAGCAGGGATATGGTCAGGATGCTTGCACCAACGTCCTGCCCTATGGCAACCACCACCCGGTTGAACTCGGGAATTGAGAGCTGGCGGAGCACATCCTCCTGGGTGGCGTCCGCCATCACCACATAGGTCAGGCGTCCGTCCAGGCTCTGGACCACCTGCTGTTCCCCGTCAATGCCCAGCACGTCGATTCCGCTGGCCATGAGTTCGAGGGCGAGTGACTGGCCGAACCTGCCAAGTCCGATCACGGCCACGGCGTCGGACTCGCGGATCCGCGCCGACTCCCTTCCGGTAAAGATGTTGAGCCTAGCCAATGATCGGCCTTTCCTCAGGGAGTCTGTACTTGAGCCTGCGCTCCTGAAGGGCAAGTGCCGACGCCAGCAGGATGGGCCCGAGTCTTCCTGTGAACATGAGTACCACCAGGATCAGCTCCCCTGCTACGGGCAGGGCGGAAGATACCCCCGCAGACAAACCAACCGTCCCGAAGGCCGAGACGGTTTCGAAGAGCAGACGATCCATTGAGTAGTCCGTGAGCGCCATAAGGGCTGCGGTTGACACCGCAATCAGTCCGGCCGCAACGAGCACGACTACCAGCGCCTGGCGCGCAGTGTAGGCGGGCAGTGCCTTGCCCAGTGCGCTCACTTCCGGGTTGCCGCGTGCCTCAGCCACGACGACGAACACGAGCACCGCAAACGTTGTTACCTTAATGCCGCCGCCGGTGCCCGCAGGTCCGGCCCCAATGAACATCAGCACATCCATGCCCAGCCAGGACAGCGGTTCCATCTGGGCTACATCAATCGAACTGAATCCCGCGGTCCTGGTTTGCACCGACATAAAGAAGGCTGCAAGCACGCGCTCCGGGCCGGACATTCCCCCAAAGGTGTCCGGGTTGTTCCATTCGCTGGCGGCTATGAACACGCTTCCCGCAGGCAGCAGGATCAGGGTTCCCCACACCACCAGCCGTGTGTTGATGCTCCAGCGCAGCGGTTGTCGCCAGGCCCTCCGCAGCTGGACCAGCACGGGAAAGCCCAGCCCGCCAATAATCACTGCTGCCGCCACCGGAAGACAGATCAGCGGGTCTGAAGCGTAGGCCTCAAGGTTGCCTTCGAACAGCGAAAAGCCGGCGTTATTGAAGGCCGATACGGCGTGGAAGGCTGCCAGCCAGAGCGCTTCACCGGGTTCCTTTCCGTATCCGAGCCAAAAACGCACTGCGAGGACCAGGGCAATTACCGCTTCCGTTCCCAGGGATATCTTGACGACGCCGGCGACCACCTTGGGGGTCCCGTCCAGTTCCTGACTCCGGTTTTCTGCAATCGCCTGGAGCCTTGAACGGAACGTGAACCTGCCAATAACGGCCAGCCCCACGATGGATGCGAACGTCATGACACCCAGTCCGCCGATCTGGATCAGCGCAAGGATGACCACGTGCCCGAAGGTGGACCAGTACACGTGGGTCTCGACGACGGACAGTCCCGTCACGCACAGCGCAGAGACCGCCGTGAACAGGGCATCAGTGAAGGAGGCGCTGCCGGGGGCCGCATCGGAGACAGGCAGCATCAGCAGTCCCGTTCCGCAGAGGGCAGCGGCCACAAAACCGAGGAAGACCACCTGTGAAGGACGCGAGACCCGCCCGCGGTGTCCCTGCCTGGGGCGTTCAGCCACACACTGACAGTACGCCCGGGCCCCCCTCCGGTCACCGCCGCGGCGGCCTATCCGGTTCAATCAATCCGGATCCGGCCGCCCCGGGGGCGAAACGCAGCGAAGTCCCGGTTGCCCAGCGCAGCTCCGGTTGTAGAGTGCTCTACCAAAAGCCGCTGGATTAACTACGGGTACACCCCGCTGCTGGCCCGCCGAGACCCGGCGGGCAGCCAGGCAGGGGTGCGGGCGGGGAGAGGAGCAGCTGAACCATGCACGAGCTCCACCGGACACTGGCCGCAGAGTGGGAAGCGGGCCGGACTGCTGCACTGGCCACCGTGGTGCGGACTTTCGACTCCGCACCCCGCCCTCCCGGAGCACAGATGCTGGTAACCGGTGACGGCGCGGTCGTCGGCTCCGTGTCCGGGGGCTGTGTGGAAGGCGCTGTGTACGAACAGGCGCTTGACTGCATTGCCGGCTCCGGACCCGTTCTGGCAAGTTTCGGGGTCAGTGACGGTGACGCCTTCGCCGTTGGGCTGACCTGCGGCGGAACCATGGAAGTCTTCATCGAGGCACTCCCGCCCGCGCAGTCTGCGGTCCTCGGGCCAGCGCACGCCGCGGTTGGGTCCGGTCTGGGAACAGGGATTGCGACCATAATCGAGCACCCGGACCCGGAGCGGCTGGGACGGAAACTGGTGGTCCTGCCGGAAGGGGTACTGGGCTCCCTGGGAAGTCCGCGGGCAGACCAGGCCGCGGCGGACGACGCGGCAGGCCTGATTGCTGGGGGCCGCAGCGGTGTGCTCACCTACGGGCCTGACGGGGAACGGCTGGGTACCGGGATGTCTGTCTTTGTCAGCGCCTTCGCTCCGCCTCCCCGGCTGCTTGTGTTTGGCGCGGTTGACTTTGCCTCAGCACTTTCCCGTCTGGGCGCTTTCCTGGGTTATCAGGTAACCATCTGCGACGCACGTCCTGTCTTTGCGACGGAAAGACGCTTTCCGGACGCAGCCCAGGTGGTTGCCGCCTGGCCCCATGTCTATTACCAGGAGCAGCTCGACGCCGGGCTAATCGATGCCCGATGTGTGGTCTGTGTCCTCACCCACGACCCCAGGTTCGATGTTCCTCTGCTGGCAGCAGTCCTTGGCGGGCCCGCGGTTGCCTACGTTGGTGCCATGGGATCACGGCGCACCCACCGGGAACGGCTGCAGCGCCTGGCGGAGGCGGGAATCAGCGCCGAAGAGCTGGCGGTTCTCCACAGCCCAATCGGCCTGGACCTTGGGGCACGGACTCCCGAGGAAACCGCCGTATCCATCGCCGCCGAGTTCATCGGCAAGGCCTGGGGAGGATCAGGCATCCCGCTCCGGCTGCTCGACGAACGGATCCACCACCAGGAGCGTCCGCTTACTGCCCGGATGGATCAGCCGCTTCCGCCAGCTCAAGTTCAAACGCCAGGCCGCCGTACCGGACTCCGTTGACCTGCAGCTGGAGGGAATGCTTGCCGGCATAGTGGCGGCGGGTGGTCATCTGCCGGAATTCATGCGCAGCGGCCAGTGTCCGGCGCTCCCCCGGGGCCAGATCCAGCACGGCCAGTTTGAAAACCTTGGGCGCAGTCTGCCCGTTCGCCTTGACGTAGTGGACTACGTAGTCGACGGCGAGACGGGCTGCAGTGCTGCCGGTGTTTTCGAGGGTGCAGCCAAATGTCATTCGGCCGGGAAGGCTCAGCCGCGTAGTTGGGGACTCCGGTCCCTCGACGGTGATTTCTGCGGGGGTGAATCCCAGCAGAGCCAGGGCGTTTGGATCCGCCTTCTTGATCAGGGTTCGGAGTCCGTGGCGAATGACACGGAGGGTGGCCGGTGATGCTGTTTCCTGCCACCGGGCCGCCGTCTGCACAGTGATTTCGGGCGCATGGCGGGAGATGTCGTTCAAGTGGTTGGCGACCGACCGGCGTACGTCCTCGCTGGGGTCGTCACGGAGTGCATCAAGGATGGGCAGGGTGGCCCGGGGGCGTTCAGTGAGCGCAGGGACGCGAATAGCCCACGGCAGGTATGGCCTGGTGCCCTCGCTGGCAAGGCGCCGCACCCGCGGGTCCGGGTGCACAACCCAGCGCCCAACTGTGTCCAAAGCACGGTTCAGGTCCGCCTGAAGCAGTCTGCGGATGGCGAACTCACTGGTCAGCCTCGGCGTCAGTTCAGCCAGCAGCTCGAGGACGTCGTCAAAAGCTGAACTGCTGCCGTCGGCAAGGGCCAGCGTGACGGCCGACTCGGATACCGGCCACATAATCCATCCTTCAAAACCCGGGTCCTGCAGGGCGGACCGGTAGGCCGCAGATGCCTTGGCGTAGGAAGGGTATGCGCCGGCCAAAACCCCGGCCAGCAGGTCGGTGCGGGACCGCAGCGAAAGCGGGTCGAGCGCTGGAACGGACTCCATCAGCTTCTGCAGCCCATGCACCGGCGCGGCGGCGGCCAGGCACCGGTGCAGGACGGCGACTTCGGCCGGTCCCAGCAGGTTGTCCATTGCGCCCATTGTGTTCCCCCCGCTGCTGCCTGCTCTACTGTCCGATTCCCGGATTCATCCTATCGGTGCCGAAACCGGAGGGAGCGGGCGGCACCGGGACTCAGACGGGACGGCCTCGGCATCCCCGTGGTGCCGATCCCTCGCGGCCCGGACAGGACGGCCGGTCAGCCCGGCGCCCCGGTTAGAGGTCAACGTCGGTATAGCAGCCGCGTCGGCCGATCCCGGCAGGCCGGAGTACGGCTGGTTCCCGGCTGGACGCTTCCGGAAAGGCCGCCGTGTAATTGTCCACTGCCGGATCGCGGCGGGAACGGATCCCGCCGTCGAACTGCGTGGTGTAGGACGGCAGGACGGAGCGGAACTCTGCCTGGGGCTCTGCTGCTGACGCAACTGGCCCGGCTCCGCCAAAGCGGGCAACATAGCTGCCGCCGAGGGCCGGCACGCGGGTCTGCGGGGAGGTGATGCCCGGCGCGGATTTCTTGGTTTTGAACACGATTCTCCTAAGACAGCAGTCTGTTCCGGGCAGCACAAAGTGCGCCGCCGGGACGGCATGGGTTTTAAGTCGGGGCAGCCGGCACTGGCATGGCCTCGCTGCGGGTCCGCCGCCTGCGTGCATCGGGGCGGACGGGAACGCCGAACGGATACGTTCTGCGTGATGCTTCGAGATTAGCAGTTATTCTGAATCATTCATAAATAGCCCCCGGCGAGTGACGCCGCCCTCACGATGCGGCGATAGAGTTGAACCCATGAGCACTAAGCCCGCCAGGGCCAGCAGGAAGATCTTTCTCCTCATCCCCTTTGGGGCGGTTGTCGGGATGGGACTGGGCCTCCTCAACTTCCAGCTCCGCCTTGCGGACACGGTCGAATCCGGGGATGCTGCCCGCTTCATCCTCTGGACTCTGATTGGCGGTGCCGTACTGGGCGGTTCGTTCACCTGCTCCGCAAGCGTTGCAGCGTACCTCAGCGCATCCGCCGGCCGGAGCCGCGCTTTCTGTGCCGGTGCAGCCGCCCTCGTGCTCGGTTTGTGCTGGCTGCTTCTTGCCGGCGTCTCCGGCATTTCCGGCCTGGCACTGGTGGCCGCTGGTGTGCTCACTGCCGCCGCAGCAGGTTGGTTCGTCTGGTTCAGCACCAAATAAGGCGCCAGAACCTCCCCTCTGGCGGCTCGAGCCGGCCGGCAGGGACCTAGCTCCCGTACGGCCCGCCAAGCAGGCGTGCCAGCGACTGCACGGGAGAAGCAATCTCCGCGCCGTGAGCGAAGAGCATCCGTTCGGGCTCCAGGGCGGCAATTCGCTCCAGGGATTCCTCCGCACGCGCCGCATCAGACGTAAATGCTTCCGGGCTGCGCTCAACTCCGCCTTCAGCACTTACGGCTGCGTCGCCTATAAACAGGGTTCCGGAGCCTTCATGGAACACGCTCACGTGCCCCGGGGTGTGGCCGGGTGTGGCGAAGATCTGCAGGTCCTGAACATAGTCGCCTTCGCCCAGGCCCTGCACCCGCCGCGGAGCCCGGATGTCAGGTGAATCGGGCCCACCGGCATAAATGGCAGCCATTGGCGCCTGCTCGGCAATCGCGAACAGCGAGCCCACGTGGTCCATATGCAGATGCGTCAGGATGATGTCCCTAACGTCTCCGAATGAACCCCCCAGCGCTTCCACCGCCTCAGCAATTCCCGACTCAGCGTCGGGCATTCCTGTGTCAATGACCACAATCCCTCCGGGTTGCGCCACGGCATAGCAGCGAACATCCATAACCAGGGGATCAGGACCGGCAACGCCGGCCGGAATGACGATCTCGCGGACGATTTCCTGGACTGGCAAGCGGACTCCGCTGCCACTGGGTTCCTGAACCACAACCGCTCTCCTTCGCCGGAATACGGGGGTACTTAAGGGTAGTCCTGATCGATGGAACCGCCACCCTGTGCAGCAAAACGCGGAGTGTGCGGGCGGTTTAGAAATGTGGATCGCAGACCGCCGCCGGGCTGGTAGTCCTGTGCCGCATGTGACTGAGGAAGACAGCAGGCTGTCTATTAGCATGGTGACCCAAACAACACAATGGCAACACGCCGCCGTTACCGAATTGCAACCAAGATGAATTTCCGTGTAGTGTCCTTGGCATGCCGCAAACCTGATGCGGCGCCCCCAGGCTCGTTACCTAACTCTGCCGCTTGCCCGGGGTCCCTTTTGCACTACGACGGCAGGGGCGGGGGAACCAATTTTTTGGGTCCTTTGAATCCTTGGGGTTAAGCCGACCGGATGAGACCGGCGGCCGGGTGACTCCCATCCGAACCCGACAGCTCACCTCGCAGGTATAGGGAGAGGTAATACCTTGTCTTCTAAGAATCGCGGACGTCACTGCGCTGAGTCCAGCATCTGGACCACCATCGCAAAAGCAGCACCGGGCAAAGCCCGCACCGTTACCGGCACCGCAGCAGCGGTTGTGGCAGGCTCCGGCCTGATGTTCGGCATGGCAGCTCCGGCCCAGGCCGGCGTCGTTGCCAATGACACAGCCGCCCCGGCTGCAGCAGCCAGCTTCGTTGCTCCCGTGGCAGAAACCGTCGCGGCACCGGCAGCCGAAACCGCTGCCCCCGCTGCGGCAACCACCCACACCGTAGTCTCCGGCGACACCCTCGGTGAAATCGCCGCCGCTTATGGAGTCAGCCTTGACAGCGTCTTTGCGCTGAACGGACTGGGAATGGAATCCATCATCTACCCGGGTGACGTGATCACTGTCTCCGGTGAGGCTGCAGCTGCCCCGGCTCCCGCCGCCTACACCGCGCCGGTGGAAACCTACACCGCTCCGGTCGAAGCCGCTGCTCCGGCCGCCGCCTACACCGACCCGGGAACCTACACCGACTACAGCAACGTCACCACCCAGGCCGCTGTTCCCGCCGCAGCACCCGCTGCAGCGTCAGGCGCCGGCGCGATCATGCTCAGCTCTGCCTACGCCCAGCTGGGCGCCATGCAGGACTGCACCATCCTCGTCGAGCAGGCACTGCGTGCAGCAGGCCACTCGGTGGGCGACCTGGCACCGGCACAGCTGGCCGCCTACGGCACCCCGGTATCCAACCCGCAGCCGGGTGACATGATCTACTACGCCAACGGCGGAGCAGGTGTCCCCCACATCGCCATCTACATCGGCGACGGCCAGGCCATCCACAGCGGAATGAACGGCAACCAGACCGTTATCGCCACCGCCAACCTCGGCTCCGGCCCCGTCTACTACCGCGCATAGTCCGCGCAGCCGGGCGCGCTGGCACCCAGCCGCCTGCACCGAAGTGCCCTTCCCGGAACCGGGAGGGGCACTTCGGGTTTAACCGCCTTACGAACCGGACGGGCTTGGCACGCACACCGGTACATCGGCCGAAGACATGAAATAATGGAAACTGCCAGACTCGCGGCTGCCGGAACCTTCACCCATGTGCTGGTACCGCATCCGCGCTTCCGTCACGATTGCCCAGCACGTCCGGGCGGGTGGCGGGACGACCGTCCCCCGAGCGCCTTTCCAACCGGGCCGCCGCGGATGTCGGGTCAGGTATCGACGCAGCCAGAGGTAACCACATTGACGTTTAACGTAGGCCAAACCGTAGTCCACCCCCACCACGGTCCCGCAGCAATTCTCCGTCTCGCCACACGTAAAGTGCGCGGCGAGGAGATGGAGTACCTCGTACTGGAGGTTCAGGCCAACAAGCTTGAGGTGTGGGTGCCCATGGCCAAAGCCGCAGAAGTTGGGCTTCGTCCGGTGCTGAACGGCCCGGAACTCCAGAAACTCATGGAAGTGCTGAAGGCCGGCGCAGACGCCGAAGAGACCCAGTGGTCCCGCCGCTTCAAGGAAAACACCGAGCTGCTGGCCAGCGGCAACATCACAGACGTAGCCAGGGTGGTCCGCAACCTGACGCTCAGGTCCCTGGACAAGGGACTTTCGCACGCTGAGCGGGACATGCTCAGGCATGCCCGCCGTCCGCTGCTCACGGAGATTTCCCTCTCGCTCGGCGTAAGCGAGGATGAAGCATCCGCTGTTCTTGACGGCGTGTGGTCGGGTTCGGCGGACTCACTGTCTGAGCCCGTCACGTAGCCCCCTGTTCTTCACGCCGTGCAGGCCGTCACCCCGGGGTGGCGGCCTGCACTACATCCGGGCCTTGGTCCTGGCAGTCGCAGGTGCCGTCCAGGGATCCTCGGGCCAGGGGTGCCGCGGGTAACGGCCGCGCATCTCCGCACGGACCTGCGAGTACGGACCGGACCAGAATGATGCCAGGTCATCGGTCACCGCCAGCGGCCGACCAGCCGGCGAGAGCAGGTGGAACTGCAGGCGCACCCTGCCGTCAGCGATCCGCGGAGATTCCGCCCAGCCGAAGCACTTCTGGAGCTTGACTGCCAGCACCGGCCGTCCGGCGTCGTCCTCCACGTCCGGATAACTGATCCTTTCCTGGGTGCCGCTTGGCACCAGGATCCGTTCCGGGGCAAGGGCGTCGAGTCCGGATGCCTCCGGCCAGGGCAGCAGGCGCCGCAGCGGCTCCAGCAGATTCACATCGGAGGCCCGGGCGCCTGAAGCCAGAGCTTCCAGTTCCGGTCCCAGCCAGTCATCGAGGCGGGCCAGCAGCGCCCTGTCGCTGACGTCGGGCCAGGGCGCCCCAAGTTCACGGTGAAGCAGTGCAAGCCGCCGCCGCAGCCCCTCGGCCGCCGGCGACCAGCCAACAGCCCCCAGCCCCTGTTCTGCCAGCGCCCGTGCCACTGCACCGCGGCCCTGCGCCGCGGCTGGCCGGACCGGCGTGGATGCAAGTTCGATGGCACCCAGCCGCCGCACGCGCCGGGCACTAACCTTGCCGCCGTCGAACCGGGCGATGATTTCTTCCACAAGCAGCTGTGATGCGGCGTCCTCCGCTGTACCGTCATCAAGCGGCGCAGCTGCCCTGATGACGGCGCCGGTGCCCGCCGCGGCTCTGCCTGCTGCCCGGGAAACGTCCGCCACTGCCAGCCACTCGTGCCCCCGCAGCGGACTGTCTGCCGGCAGCCCTGCCCTTGTCCCGGAGGCAAGCAGGTACTGCTCGTCCGAAGCTCCGGCCACCCGCCGCGCAACCCGGTCCGGGAAGGCGAGGGCCACCAGATAACCGACAGCTTCCCCAGTTCCAACACGCTGATCCGACGCCGTCGCGGCCTGGGGGGACCTCGCGAACTGCTGCAGGCGCAGGACTTCGCGGCTGAAAGCACGGGAGCCCGGGTCCTTTCCTGAGCGCAGCGCGGCAAGGAGCCGCACCAGGTCGGCACCTGCGGGCCGGTAGTCTCCGGCGAGCATGGCCGTGATCTCGGCTGCGCTGCGTGCACCCAGCCGCGGTGAACCGTCGACAAGGGCCCGGGCAAGCCGCGGGTCAGCAGGGATGCGTGCCAGTGCCTGCCCGGTGTCTGTGGCGCGTCCCTCCGCATCGACGGCACCGATGCTGCGCAGTACGGCTTCAGCGTCTTCCAGCGCAGGGGCCGGAAGCGTCTGCGGCAGGGGCAGCCCGCGCCCGCCCGGAGTTCCCCAGCAGGCCAGGACCAGTGCCGCAGCCGTGAGGTCCGCTGCGGCTGCCTCCGGCGCGGGCTGGGCCGGAGCCGCGGCATAGGCTGCCTCGGAGTAGGCCCGGATCACGGTGCCGGGGCCTTGTCTGGCCGCCCTGCCTGCACGCTGCTGTGCCGAGGCCCGGGAGCAGCTGACCGTGACCAGGCCACTCATGCCGCGGGCGGCGTCGCGCCGCGGCTCACGCGAGAGGCCGGAATCGACCACCAGCCTCACCCCGGGAACTGTCAGGGATGACTCAGCCAGGGAGGTGGACACGATGATGCGCGGCAGGCCGCCCGGTGACCGGCCGGAGACGGCCCTGTCCTGCTCCGCCGCAGGCGCCTGGCCGTGCAGCTCAAGGACCTCCGTGCCGGTTCCCAGTTCCTGCCGCAGGCGCCGGGCCACGTGAGCTACTTCCCGGGCACCCGGGGCAAAGACCAGTGCATCGGTTGTCGGGTCCTCAGCCAGAGCCAGGGCATGTCCGCGCGCTGCGAGACCGGCCAGCGCATCCAGGAAACCGGGGGTGATCCCCCGCTCATCCAGCCGTTTCCCGGCAGGCGGCTGCCACCTGACCTCCAGCGGATACAAGGCGGACGGGCAGTCGATCACCGGTGCGGGAGTTTCCGGGGAAGCGATCAGCTCTGCGAATCGGCCGGCATCCAGCGTGGCGGACATGGCAACCAGTGTCATATCCTCTCGCAGCTGCCGTACCTCGGCGAGCATCCCGATGAGGAGATCGGTTTCCAGCCCGCGTTCGTGGACTTCATCCAGGATGACGGCGGCTGTTCCGTCCAGGCCCGGGTCTGCCAGCAGCCTCCGGAGCAGGATCCCCGGGGTGACGAACTCGACCAGGGTCCGGCTGCCGGCGTGGCTTTCCCCCCGGACGGTGTAGCCCGCCCGCTCCCCCACAGCGCTGCCGTCGAGGGCCGCCAGCCGGCGGGCGGCTGCACGCGCAGCGACCCTGCGCGGTTGGGTCACTACGACGCGTCCGGGCACGCCGGCCCCTGCCACAAGGTTGGCGACCAGCGGCGGTATCAGGGTGGTTTTGCCGGTTCCGGGCGGGGCCTGCACGACGGCGCTGCCGGCACAGGTGCTGCCGGGCGTCAATGCGGCGGCGGCAGCAGGGAGGGCCTGGGCGAACACGAGTCCCCTGCCAAGCCTGGACAGATCAAAGGGTCCCTTGGGAAGCAGGTCGGCGGCGGGGAATGCAGTGTTCACCTGCCTATTGTCTCCCGCCCGGCCAACAGACCCGTCAGGCTGTTGCCCATCATCCGGCCGGAATCAGCCGCCGGGATGGTCAGCGCCGCAGGACTTTCCGTGCGGTCTGGTTGCCCAGGAACTGGACCAGCTGGACCAGGACGATGATCACCGCCACGGCTGCCCACGTCACCACGGGGTTGAACTGGCGGTAGCCGTACTGGATGGCAAAGTTGCCCAGGCCGCCGCCGCCGACGTACCCGGCCACCGCAGACATGTCCACGAGTGCCACGAAAATGTACGTATACCCCAGGATCAGCGGTCCAAGCGCCTCGGGAATGAGGATCGTCAGGATGATGCGCCTCCGCCCTGCTCCCACGGAACGTGCTGCCTCGATAACCCCGGGCTGCACAGTCAGCAGATTCTGCTCCACAATCCGGCTGATGCCGAAGGCCGCTGCCAGCGAGAGGGTGAAGATGATGGCGTTGTTGCCGATTCCGCTGCCCGTAACTGAACGCGCCAGCGGCTGGGCCGCGGCGAGGAAGATGATGAAGGGAATGGGCCGGAAAATATTGACCAGCACGTTCAGGATCCCAAAGACGGCACGGTTGGCCAGCAGGGCACCGGACCGGGTGGTGTACAGCCCCAGTCCGATCAGCAGTCCGCCTATCCCGCCGAACAGCAGGCTCAGGCCCACGATGTACAGGGTTTCTCCCACAGCGGTCCACAGCTGGGGCGTCAGGGGTATCAGGTCTTCCATGTCAGCCCAGCTCCGTTACCTTGATGCCATGCCCGACGGCAGCCAGGGCGCCGTCGATCGCCTGGTCGGCGCCCTTGAGCGCCAGGGTCAGATGGCCGAACGCCCGGCCTGATATGTCATTGATGCCGCCGTAAACCAGCTCAAAACCGACGCCGGCAGCTGCAAGTTCCAGGAACACCGCAGCCTGGGAACTGTGCCCGTCACGGAAGGAAAGAGTCACCATCCGCCCCTCGTGCCGGGAACGCAGCGTACGCACCTCCTCAGCTGACGGAATCCCCCGGACCACGGTGGAGACGAACCGGCGCGAGGACTCTTCCCGCGGGTTGGAGAAAACCTCGAACACGCCGCCCTGTTCAACGATCCTCCCGGCGTCCATCACGGCGACCCGCGTGGCGAGGTCCTTGATGACCTCCATCTCGTGGGTAATCACCACAATGGTGATCCCCAGCTCCCGGTTCACCCTGCGGAGCAGGGCCAGGACTTCCTGGGTCGTTTCGGGATCCAGCGCCGAGGTCGCTTCGTCCGCGAGCAGGATCTTCGGGGAGGCTGCCAATGCCCGGGCGATGCCCACCCGCTGTTTCTGCCCGCCGGAAAGCTGTTCAGGATAACTGCCGGCTTTATCCGTGAGCCCAACGAAGGCCAGGAGCTCATTGGTCCGGGCAGTGATCTCGTCTTTGCTGCGCCCGGCAACACGAAGCGGGTACGCGATGTTGCTGCGAACGGTCTTGGAGTTGAAAAGGTTGAACTGCTGGAAGATCATTCCAATGTCCAGCCGCAGGCTTTTAAGTTTGCGCTCGGGCACACCGGAAACCGCGCGGCCATCCACTGTGATCTCTCCCCCGGTGGAAGCCTCCAATCCGTTGATGAGCCTAACCAGGGTGCTTTTGCCTGCTCCGGAATACCCGATGATGCCGAAGATCTCCCCGGCTTCTATTTCAAGGCTGATGTCCTGCAGCGCCGTAACCGGGGGTTCGCCCCGGCGGGCAGGCGGATAGGTCTTGGAGACGTTCCGCAGTGAAATGAGAGCCATTGCTGTTCCTTGTCCGACAGGCTGCGCGGGCCGGTCCGGCAGCGCCGAACCGGCCCGCGGGCGGATTGCCTACTGTTCTTCGATGTCCTTCTGGACGTCGGCCAGTGAACTGCGCAGGTCTTCGACCGGCACCTTGAGGAACTCAGCGGTGTTCCCTGAAGCCTTCTGCACTCCGTCCTGCACGGCCTGCGTGTTCTGGTAGATCTCCACCAGCTTCAGGTAGGTCTCGTTGTTCTCTTCCCCGGAACGTGCAGCGAAAACGTTCACATACGGGATCGCCTTGGGATCGGAGGGATCGTCCTGGGCAATGGCGTCAGCGGCACTGAGCCCGGCATCCTCGACGAAGTCGTTGTTGATGATCGCCGCGGCGACGTCCGGAAGCGACGTCGGTGTGAGGGATGCTTCGAGCGTAGTGACCTTCACCTTGGACTTGGCCTCATCGACGTCATCGAGCGTGGAGAAGGCGCTTCCGCCGTCGGCCAGGGTCACCAGTCCTGCGGACTGCAGCACCAGCAGCCCGCGGGCCAGGTTGCTCTCGTCATTGGGCACCGCCACAGTGGCGCCGTCGGGGATCTCCTCCACCGAGTCGTATTGCGTGGAGTACAGACCCAGCGGGTAGATGGCGGTGGATCCCACCGGAACCAGGTCCTCCCCGGCAGAGACGTTATACCGGGCAAGGTAGATGATGTGCTGGAACTGGTTCAGGTCCAGTTCGCCCTCGGTGAGAGCGGGGTTGGGCTGGGTGTATTCCGCGAAGTCGATGATTTCGACGTCGATGCCTTCCGCTTCGGCAGCTTCCTCGTAGGTTGCCCAGTACGGATCACTGGCACCCACGACGCCGATCTTTACGGTTCCTTCGTCACCTGCTGCAGAGCCGCAGGCTGCGATGCCCAGGACTAAGAGGGGTGCAGCGGCCAGGGACAGGAGTTTCCTGCTGATTTTCATGGTTCGGTTCTCTCCGGTGGGTTCACGGCGGGCCGTGAACGATGGGGCGCAGGCCGCTGTGAGGGCAGTGCCGGCGCCGTACTTGCCCCGCGGGGATGTCCGCGGCAGGGCCGAATCTTCACCTGGAGCACCCCGCTACGACGAGAGGGTTGCTGTCCAGCCGGCCAGGGCCGATGGCTGGAGCTCTTGATTCTTCCCCCACAGTAGGGACCGGAAGATACGATGGCCACCGGCGCGACATCCGGCGTCGTGCGGCGTCACACGGTGAATTCCAGCGAAATGCAACGTCTCACAGGAGAGAAGGAAAAATGAGCCAGATGCCCGAAACACAGCCGAGCCCCGGGGATATCTTCGACTTGGCCGCCTCTCATGGCCTGACGCTGGATCCGGGCAGTGTCAGCTTCAATGAAGCCGGCCTGGATTACCGCGTCGCCTTCGCCACGGAGGCCGGCACTGGCCAGGAGTGGGTACTGCGGCTCCCGCGACGCCCCGACGTCGCAGCACACCAGGCGCGTGAACAGGCAATCCTGGACTTTGTGCGTCCGAGGCTGGGTGTCGCCGTGCCGGACTGGAAAATCCAGGAATCCGATCTGGTGGCCTACCCTCTGCTGCCTGGAACGCCGGGCCTCACTATGAACGCGGAGAACCAGCCGAACTGGCATTTCGATCCTGCTTCCGCGAAATACCTTGAGTCCCTGGCAGCGCTGATAGCTTCCCTCCACACGATGGATCCCGCTGCCGCCGCGGCAGCGGGTATTCCGTCAGAGAATCCTGAGGCAGTCCGCGGGTACTGGGCTGAGAACCTGGAAAGGGTGGAGGGCGAATTCCGGATCGATTCTGCCCTGCTCTCCGGCTGGCGGCGGTGGCTGGACGAGGACGGTCTGTGGCCGCAGCGGGTGGTCCTGACCCACGGGGAGCTGTACCCGGCGCATCTGCTGCTCGATGAAACAGACCGGATCGTCTCCGTTCTGGACTGGACCACGGCCAAGGTCAGCGACCCGGCACTGGAGTTCATGTACGTTCAGCTCATCTCGCCGGACTCTTTCGACGCTGTGGTGCGCGCCTACCAGGACGCGGCCGGCGTTGCCGAGCCGCGCCTGGCAGAGCGCTGCACCGCTTTGATCGCTGCAGGGCCGCTGAACTATGCAATGTTTGCGCTGACCACCGGTCAGGCCGAACATCGGGAAGCTGCCCAGGCCCAGCTGCTGCAGGTCTAGGAACCGCAGCTGCCGGGCACGGCACCTAGCTCCGGGCCGGAGCATCCTCAGCCGGTACTTCGCCTTCGCTCTCGGGGAGCCCGTGGCGCGGGCCGTGGCCGCCACGTTCCCCGTGGCCGTCTTTGTTGTCCCCCTGGCCGGCGTCTTCCTTGCCGGAGCCGTCCTTGCCGGACCTGCCATCATCGTCCGGCCCGCCGTCACGATCCGGCCGGTCCGGCCGCGCCGAGCCGCTGTCCTGCGAGTCCTCGTCCTGAGTGTCCTCGTCCTGAGTGTCCTGGCTCCCTGAATCCTTATTTTGGGAATCCCTGCCCTCAGTATCGTTGTCCTGCGGCAGGTCTCCGTGATCGCCGTGCTCAGGACGCTCCGGACGCTCGCCGTCGAGTTCGGACGTGACCGACGCAGGTTCCGTGTTATCCGCAACGGCCATACCTGTGAAGAAAGTGCCGGTCAGCAGGCCGGCAGCTGCCAGGCCACTGGCACTCCAGACAATGATCTTCTTGGCTTTGCTGCCAATCTCCATGGTTGCTTTCACCTTCGCAAACAGAGTGTGGATACCTACGTTTTCTATCCAACCGGGTCTTTCTTCGAAGTTTCTTAGAAGTCCGCCTTAGTCCAGCGGAAGGCGAACCGTCAGCGAGGCGCCCATGCCGTGGCCCGGTTCAGCCTGCACCGTCCCGCCGAACCTCCCGGCAATCTCAGCGACCAGGGCAAGGCCAAGTCCATAGTGGCGGGTATGCCCGCCGGAGGTCTCCCGCACAGAGGCGAAGCGTTCAAACACCCGCCCGCGGAGTTCGCTGGGCAGGCCCGGGCCGTCGTCGGAAACCCGGAGGACACCTTCGCGCCCGCTTGCCGATACCTGGACCCAAACGGTGGAACGGGCGTAATCGGACGCGTTGGCCAGCAGCGCAGTGATTACCCGCTGCACCGCTGCCGGCGCGGCACGGACTCGAACCGGCGTACCTGGGACATCAAGCTTCAGCTGCAGTCCGTTAGCCCTTAACGCGGTGGCGAAAGTCTCGGCCCCCTGCCGCGCCGCGGCGCCCAGGTCAACGGGCTCCGGCGGGCCCGCCCGGCGGGGATCGGCGGACTCCAGCAGATCCTCCAGGATTCCGGTCAGCACTCCCGTGTCCGCGATAATTTCATCCAGGCCGGACTCCACGAACTTCTGCTCAGGCGGTTCGAACCGTTCCGCCGGACCACCTTCCGCAGGCCGGGCACCCAGACGGCGCCGAAGCAGCTGCGCCCGGGTGCTGAGCAGAGTTAGGGGTGTGCGCAGTTCATGGCTGGCATCGGAGACAAACCTGCGCTGCAGCGCCAGCGCCTCCACCAGCGGACGCATCGCAGCCCGTGCCGCCAGGACGGAAAAGAGCGCCGCAACCACTGCAGAAAGCAGGACGGCTGAAACGAGGGCGAGCACCAGCCGGTCCAGCTGCCCGCGGGTTTCGGAAGTATCAATTGCCGCCTGGACTACGTCCCTGCCGTCAGTCCTGGTCAGCACACGAAACGTAGTACCCGACGCGTCGACTGTTTCCTCGACTTCCCCGCCGCCGGCAGCCACGGATGCAAGTGATGTTTCAACCGGAAGGCCCTCGGGCATGTCCCTCGATACGCTCAGCCGGCCACGGTCATAGACAGCAAGGAAGATGTCCAGCGGAGCATCCCGCGGGTTCTTCAGGGCTGCCGCCGATTCAAGGCGGTCCTGCAGCGCCCGTTCGGCACCGGCGGCCGCCAGATAGTAGACAACCGCTCCGGCCAGGGAGAGGAGTACAACTGTCAGTGCCGTGAACTGCAAAGCCAGACGGCGTGCCGCCCGCCGCGGATCGGCGTCGTTCCCCCGCTCCGTCCGGAACCAGCGCCGCGTCATGCTGACTTGCCCAGCCGGTAGCCGATTCCCCGTACCGTCAGGACCGAGGCCCTGCCGAGCTTGCGGCGCAGGTAATGGACGTAGGTATCCACAACGCCGTCGTCATCGGCGTCCGGGAACACAAGGTCATGCAGGTCCTCACGGGGAAAGACCTGCAGGGGGCGGCGCGCCAGCACTTCCAGAAGAGCTGCCTCCCGCTCGGAAAGCACTGCCACCGCTCCATCGCTTTGCGTCACAGTCCTGCCGCCGGTATCAAACATTCCGCCGGGTACAGGCAGCACGGGCACCTGCGGCGCTGTGCGGCGACGCAGCGCGCGAAGGCGGGCCAGCAGCTCGTCGACGTCGAACGGTTTGCCCATGTAATCCTCTGCCCCGCGGTCCAGCCCTTCGACCCGGTCGGAAGGGTTTCCAAGGGCGGAAAGCACCAGGGCCGGCACAGCAACTCCCCTGCTGCGCAGCCGCGCCAGGACATCCAGGCCTTCGATCGCCGGCAGGCCGCGGTCCAGCAGAAGTACGTCAAAGTCCTGGGTGAGGCCCACGTGAAGGGCCCGCTGCCCGTCATGGGCTGCAGTTACTGAATAACCCTCTGACTCAAGGATCTCCGTAAGCATCTGTGCCAGGCGCACGTCATCTTCCACCACCAGGATCCGCGGTTGGCCCTCCATTGCGCGAGTATATGAGCGGGCAGAACCGGATGTACCCGCCCTTGCGGGTTTACACTGTAAACAACCCGGATTCCGCGAGTGGTTCCGGCAGTAACTCAACACCACCGTTCGGAGGAAGTTCCGTGGCAGCAGACCAGCCGCTAAGTTCGGCAGTGATTGCCCGTACTGCTGCCCGGATCGCGGATAACGAAGGGCTGGAGGCCGTCAGCATGCGCCGGGTCGCCGGTGACCTGGGCGTTTCGGCGATGGCTCTCTACCGCCACGTGGCCGGCCGGCAGGAACTTCTCCTGTTGATGGCCGACGCCGTGAAGAGCTACTCCCTCCTGCCGGAGGGAGAACACCGGTGGCAGGACATGCTGGCGCACATGGCCGGCTCCCTGTGGCATACCTTTACCACCCACCCCTGGCTGCTGGGCATCATTCTGAGTCCGCGGCGCGTGGTCAATCTGGCTGACCCGGCAGATGTGGAACGCCTGCTCTCCAGTCTCTCCGCTGCCGGCCTGACGGAAGACGAAGGGTTCGACTGCCTGCTGGGAGTCTCAGCTGCAGTCATAGGAACCGTGTCCGTTGCCGCGGCGGCTGATTCAACGCCGGCAGTTCCTGCCACGCCTGTTTCCGGTCCCGACGGGTCAAAGCGGGAATCCGGCAACCTGCAGCCGCACAACCCGGAACCCTATCCGCGGGCAGAACGCTTCCAGCACCGCAGCATCAATGACGAGGTTTCCCGGCAGTCCCTGGACTTCCTGGTGGCCAACTTCATCCGCGGCATCGAATTCAGCGCCCAGGCACCGGGTCCTTCCCGGGAGCCGGTTTTACGGAAGGAAGATCATGCAACTGAAGAATAAGACCGCGATCGTCACCGGCGGTGCAGGAGGCATCGGCCGGGGAATCGTCCGGCGGTTCCTCGCCGAAGGGGCAAGGGTCGCCGTCGTGGACATTGACCAGGATCAGGGTGAGAAGCTGCTGGCTGAGCTCGACGGCGAGGCGATTTTCATTGCCAGGGATATTTCGGTCGAGGCGAACGCCGCTGCAATCGTCGCCGAGACGGTGGAGCGCTTCGGCGGCCTGGACATCCTGGTAAACAATGCGCACGCTTCCAGGCAGGCCTCCATCCTGGAAACCACCAAAGAGATCTGGGACTTGTCCTTCAACACCGGAACGATGGCCACTTTCTACCTCATGCGCGCCGCCTATCCGGAACTGAAAAAGACCCGCGGCAGCATCATCAATTTTGCTTCCGGAGCCGGTATGAAGGGCCTGCCCAACCAGGTGGCCTACTCCGCGGCGAAGGAAGCCATCCGCGCCATTACCAGGACGGCCGCCACCGAGTGGGCAGCTGACGGCATCCGGGTCAATGTAGTTTCTCCCGTTGCCCTGACTCCGGGAATCGTGCAGTGGAGCAAGGCATTCCCGGACGCTTACCAGGAAGTCCTCGACGGTATTCCGCTCGGCCGGCTCGGTGATCCGGAAACGGACATTGCCCCCGTCGTTGTGTTCCTGGGCAGTGAAAACTCCCGCTATATGACGGGACAGACCCTGATGGCAGACGGCGGCTCCATCAAGCTGTACTAAGCGGCTGCTAGCCCGGCACCGCCGTCGCCGCATAACTGGTCACCGCTGAGGTATCGAGAAGGAACTCCGCCTGCTCTCCCACGCCCAGGGACAGTTCGGCTGCGGCGGCCGGGCTGATATCCGCAGCCAGGCCCGCGCCCCGCACCCGAATCCGGTCCCCCTGCGGTTCAAGATCCGTTACGGTAACGCTCAGGACTTCCCGGCCCGGGTCAGCAGTGCCGGGTGCGCCCGGCCTTCGGACCGCAACGGCCGACGGCGGGAACGCCGCCAGGAGCGCGCCGGCGGCCTGCGCTGCAGCACCGGCGTCCGGAACTGTGATCTGCAGTCCATCGGCGGTCACGAGACGGCCGCCGCTAACCCCTCCACGGATTAGATTGAGTCCGGCAAGGCTGGCTGTGAAGGGATTCTGCGGGCGCCGCAGCACCTCGGCGGGCGGGCCGGATTCAACGATCCGTCCTTCCTGCATCACCAGGACCCGGTCCGCGAGGGTGAGGGCATCGAGCACATCGTGGGTGACGATCAGTGCGCTGCGCCCGGCCAGGACACGCTTGAGCAGCCTGCGCATCACTGGAACCGTCTCAACGTCCAGGGCCGCCATGGGTTCATCCAGCAGCAGCAGGTCCGGTTCCGCAGCCAGGGCGCGGGCCAGGGCCACCCGCTGCGCCTGGCCGCCTGAGAGCTCACCCGGCCGTTTGGAGGCGAATGCAGCGGCATCCGTTTCGGCGAGCCAGCGCCGGGCAGCTGCCCGGGCCGCCCTGCGTGAGGTGCCCGTGCTGCGCGGGCCGAAGGCAACGTTCTCCTCGGCACTCAGGTGCGGAAACAGGAGCGCTTCCTGGGCGAGGAGGGACGTTCCGCGGCGGTAGGCCGGGAGGGACAGTCCTTTGCCGTTGGAGAGGCTGAAGAGGATGGTGCCGTTCAGCTCAGCGCGGCCGTTCTCTGCCTGCACCAGGCCGGCCAGCAGCGATACAACGGTCGATTTCCCGGCCCCGTTGGGACCGAGCAGAGCCACGGTCTCCCCGTCCCCGATTTCGAAGGCGACGTCCACCCCGCGATCCGGAAGCTCCGCCTGGATTCGCAGTGCCATCAGCCCGCTGCTCCTGCCGGTGCTGAACGTCCCGCAGCGGACCGGGTGGAAGCGGAGCGTCCCGGCGCAGACCGGTAGGACAGCCCCACCACTGCCACAGCCACCACGACCAGTACGAGCGAGAGTGCCACCGCGGCGTCGGCGTCGGCCTCCCGCTGGAGGTAAATCTCCAGCGGAAGGGTCCGGGTTACACCCTGCAGGCTGCCTGCGAAGGCCAGGGTGGCACCGAACTCACCCAGGCAGCGGGCAAAGGAAAGCACTGCCCCGCTCGCCAGTCCGGGGAGAACCAGCGGTACGGTGACCCGGCGGAGGACCGTCCAGGGGCGGGCGCCGAGCGTTGCAGCAACGGCTTCGTAGCGGGTTCCTGCAGTCCGGAGGGCTCCTTCAAGGGTCAGGACCAGGAAGGGCAGTGCCACAAAGGTCTGAGCCAGGATCACCGCCGTGGTTGAGAAAGCGACCTGAATGCCCAGCAGGTCCAGCGTCCCGCCAAGCAGCCCCTGGCGTCCAAAGGTATACAGCAGGGCGATGCCGCCCACCACCGGAGGCAGCACCAGAGGAAGCAGCACCAGGGACCGGACGAGCCGCTTTCCCGGGAACCGCGTCCTGGCCAGGACCAGGGCCAGCGGTACGCCGAGCAGGATGCAGAGCAGGGTGCTCGCGGCTGCGGTGCGCAGGCTCAGCGACAGGGCAGCGAGCGAGGCGTCCGACGTCACCAGGGGGATGAACTCTGCCCAGTTGACCTCAGCGGTCACCGCGGCCAGCGGCAGCAGCAGGAACAGCGCTCCGGCGACGGCGCCGGCCAGCACCCAGCGCGGCAGCGGCACCGTACTGCTAGGGGGCACCAAAACCGGCCTCCTCCAGCGCCGCCTGGCCTTCGGCGCCCCGGATGAACCGGACAAACGCAGCTGCCAGGTCTGCATCGGCGGGGCCGGCGAGCTGAACCAGCGGATACCGGTTCACGGCCTGCTGCGCCTCGGGAAACGGTACCTCCTGGACACTCTCTCCAGCCGCAAGGACGTCAGTAACGTAGACCAGCCCGGCATCGGCTTCTCCGGAAGCCACCTTGCCCAGTACTCCCGTTACCGAAGTCTCTTCACTGACCGGCGAAAGGCGAAGGCCGGCGGCTTCTTCCAGCTCTGCCGCAGCAGCGCCGCAGGGAACCTGCACGGCACAGACCACCACCTGCACACCCGCGCCGGCCAGATCGGCAAATCCAGTGATGCCCGCCGGATTTCCCTTTGGGACGGCGATGGTCAGGGTATTCGTTGCGATGTCCCGGGGTTCACCGGCCGTGAGCCCTCCGTCCACCACCTTGGCCATGTTGGCCTCATCAGCGGAAGCGAAAACGTCCACCGGTGCACCGGCAAGGATCTGGGCGGCGAGGTCTGCGGACCCGGCCACGTTAAGCCGCACCGCAGTCCCGGGATTAGCCGCCTCGAAGTCCTCCGCCAGCCGGGTGAAGGGAGCGGACAGGGACGCTGCAGCAAACACGGTCAGTTGACCGCTTTCCCTCTGCTGCGCGGCCGTGTTGGAGCACCCGGCCAGCACGCCGACGACCAGTGAGGCCGTAATGACCGTACCGAAACGGCACCGGCTCACGGAAGCTTCTTTCCCGGCGGCGTTTCAACGATGACGTTGGTTGCCTTCACCACCGCCGTTGCGGTGGAACCGGGTTCGAGTCCCAGTTCGCGGACGGCCTCGGTGCTCATGAGGGAGACAACGCGGAACGGTCCGCACTGGATCTCGACCTGGGACATCACCTTGTCCGAGATGATCTCGGTAACCAGTCCCACGAACCGGTTGCGGGCGGAGCTCGCGATTTCCGTTGGATCCTCGGGCAGCTGGGACTGCCGGCGGGCAAGCTGGGCCAGTTCCAGACTGTCGATGACCTGTCTGCCACTGGCGTCCCGGTGTCCGGTCAGGGTACCGTTCTCAATCCAACGGCGCACAGTGTCGTCACTGACACCAAGGAACCGTGCAGCTTCGGCAACTCTCAGGCTAGGCATGCAACGACAATAAACCGCAGATGCGTTCATTTCCATTCAGTGCGGAGATATTTGCGGCATCACATCCGGTAGGAGAGCTTGTTCAGTGGCCTACGCAAAGGGAAGGAGCGGCGGCATGGAAGCCGACCAGCAGCTCCGATTCGCGGCGCAGCTGCAGCAGGCTGGATGCGTCTTCGCACTGGAAGAGGCGGACCTGCTTCTACGCGGTGCTTCCTCAGCGAGCGAGGCAGAGAGCCTGCTTCGGCGGCGGCTCACGGGCGAACCGCTTGAATATGTGCTGGGCTGGGCAGAGTTCCTGGGACGGCGTGTGCACGTGTATCCGGGTGTCTTCATTCCGCGCCGGCGCACGGAGTTCCTCGCCGCTGCGGCACTCGAGTCCGCGAACCGCCGGAACGCCCCTGTAATCCTGGATCTGTGCTGTGGCAGCGGCGCACTAAGTACCGTCTTTGCCGCGGCTATCCCCCAGGTGGAACTGCACGCGGCGGATCTAGCGCCGGAGGCAGTCGCCGCCGCCCGCACGAATCTGGGTGGGCAGGCGCAGGTATACCAGGGGGACCTGTTCGACGCCCTGCCCCGGCACCTGCGCGGGAGGATCGACGTAGTTGTTGCCAATGCTCCCTACGTTCCTACGGAGCAGCTGCCCTTCCTCCCCCGGGAGGCCCGTATTCATGAACCCGCCGCCGCACTGGACGGCGGCAGGGAGGGGCTGGAACTGCTCCGCCGGATCGCCGCCCAGGCACCGCAATGGCTAAGCCGGGGCGGGGAACTGCTGGCTGAGTGCAGCGGCGGCCAGGCCACGGACCTGGCTGAGGATTTCGCCGCCGCCGGGTTTGACGCAGCAGTCCGCACCGACACGGACACCGCCACAGCGGTGGTGTCCGGCACGCTGAAGAACCGTTACGTCTAGGCTGCGGGCGCGGCCTGTCCGGCTTCGTTCCCGGCATCGGCCACAGTCCCGGCGCCGGCATCCATTGCTGCATCCGACACCCGGTGCCCTTCGAGGAACTCGGCAATCCGGTTGACTGCGTCGCGGATGTCTTCCTCGGCGGGCAGGATCACGAACCGGAAGTGGTCAGGGGCAGGCCAATGGAACGCAGTGCCCTGCGAGACCAGGATCTTCTGTTCCTCCAGCAGATCCAGGACAAACTTCTCGTCGTCGTCGAACGGATACATGCCCCGGTCCAGTTTCGGAAACAGGTACATGGCACCGGACGCGGGCACACAGCTGACGCCGGGGATCTGATTGAGGAGCCGGCAGGCGAGGTCGCTCTGCTCAGCGAGGCGGCCGCCGGGCTTCACCAGGTCATTGATGCTCTGGTATCCGCCCAGGGACGTCTGAATTGCATGCTGTGCCGGCACGTTGGGGCACAGGCGCAGGGACGCCAGCAGGTCCAGTGACTCCCGGTAGCTGGCGGTGTCCGCCCGCTTTCCCGTGATCGCCACCCAGCCGGCCCGGTAGCCGGGCATCCGGTAGGCCTTCGACAGTCCGGAGAAAGTCAACACCGGAAGGTCACCCGCCAGCGAGGCCGTATGGATGTGTTCTGCACCCCGGTAGAGGATCTTTTCGTAGATCTCGTCCGAAAAAAGCACCAGGTTGTAGCGGCGGGCCAGGTCGACGAACTGCTCAAGGATGTGCCGGGGGTAGACCGCGCCGGTGGGGTTGTTCGGATTGATGATGACGATCGCACGGGTGCGGTCGCTGATCTTGGCTTCGAGGTCGGCCATGTCCGGCCACCAGTTGTTCTCCTCGTCGCAGGCATAATGAACGGCTTCTCCGCCGGAGAGCATCACCGAGGCCGTCCACAACGGATAGTCCGGTGATGGAATCAGCACCTGGTCGCCGGCCTCCAGGAACGCCTGCAGGGTCATTGAGATCAGTTCACTGACCCCGTTGCCAACCCAGATGTCATCGACGCCAATCTGCATCAGTCCGCGGGTCTGGTAGTACTGCGAGATCGCGGTCCGGGCTGAGTAAATGCCCTTGGAATCGCTGTAGCCCTGAGCTCCGCGCAGGTGGTGGATCATGTCAACCACGATTGATTCCGGAGCTTCGAGTCCGAACGGTGCCGGATCACCGAGATTCATCTTCAGGATGCGCTGCCCCGCCGCCTCCATCTGCTTGGCGACGGCCTGTACCGGCCCCCTCAGGTCGTAGCGGATGTTCTGCAAACGGCTGGAATTCTGCATCAGGGGCATGATCGGATTTTCCCACCGCGGCGGCTCCGAACCAAACCGGCACAGGACAAAGCGGTTCCAGGCACCCCACGGCCTGAGGTGTTAGGCGGCGCGGGGAGCGTGCTTTTCCACGTCCGCCGCCGCTTCGCGGACTCCGCGCATCCGGTCGTAGAGGAACGAGAACAGCAGGGCCAGCACCACGGCGATCAGAACGATGATTCCCATCCCGATCAGCCCTGCCTGCAGGCCGGCGGAGGCTTCGGCGTCGTAGTAAAGGATCGCTTTGTTGGCGATAGTCATCTGGTACAGCGGCTCGCCGCGGGCAATAAAGGCGAAGAATCCGGGGAGCGTTTCCAGCGGCACCACACCGGTAGCAGCCGGAAGGCCCATGAACACCACGTAGATCAGCGACAGCACCATGCCTGCGCTGCCGAAGATCGTGATCAGGGCAAAGGTCACTGCGGACACCGTGACGATGGACAGCCAGGTGCTGAAGAAGAACCACCCGCCGTGCGGGATGGGCATGCCCACGGCGTTCGCCACCCACATCATCAGTCCCGCCGTGGGAAGTCCGGCGACGACGGCGATGCCCCACTTGAGCAGGAAATCCACCCAGCGTGCCGGGAGCAGCCTTGGGCCCAGGACGTAGCGCGGCCCCAGCTCCACGGGAAGGACGCCCACGCGGGAGTCCACCAAAAAGTGCAGCGTCACGGACCCGCTGAGGCCCACCACCATCAGCAGGACCGAGTAGAAGAAGGCACCCATGCCCAGCGCGGCGCCGTCGGGAGGTTTCTGGAAGGCCGTTTCGGTGATTTGGATCGGATCCCGCAGCACCTCGGCGGAGGTTCCGTCGATCTTCGGTGCCAGCTGTTCCTGCACCTGTGCCGGGACTCCTGCCTCGGTCAGCTCGGCGTCCTGGCGTTCGGTTGCCTCACCCTGGGCCTGGCGGGCGGTTTCCTCCAGCTGTTCGCCCACACTGGTGCTGGCCTGCTTCAGCGCCGGTTCGACGGCCTCGGCCGCGAGCTGGCTCGCCAGCGGGCTGGCCAGCGGATTGGTGTAAAGGGTGATCTGAGGGCGGCTGGCGTCGCCGTCGGTCAGCGAGGAGGAGACGAGTGATACTGCGGCTTCGGAGAAGTCCTCCTCCACCACCACCGCAGCAAAGACCTGCCCGGAACGGAGCTGGGACTGCGCCTCATCCCAGCTCAGCGGGCGCAGCTCAATTTCATCCGACGAGGAGAAACCATCCTCCATAGTCCTGGTGAGGTTCTCACCGAAATTCTCCTGGCCGGTGGGGGTGTCCGCACCCTGGTCGCGGTTCACGACGGCGACCGGCAGGTGGTTGAGGTTGCTCTCCGGACTGCCCAGCCCGCCGATGTACAGCGCGGAGCCGGCTCCGCCCAGGACCAGCAGGACCAGCAGCGGGAGCAGCCAGGTGCGCGGGGAGAAATAGGCTCCTGCGCGGCTGCCGTTGTACTGGGGGCGCGCGCTGGGTTCTGTGCCGCGGCGTGAGCGTGGTTCGTGTGCGGGCATGGGAACTACCTCCCGGGATACCGCGCGGTGTTACCGCACGTGCCGAACGTTGGGGGAAGCACTATCCCTATGAACGGTACGTGCAGCCTTAGCCGGCGCACAGGTCCAAGGCGGCCCCGGCGGCGTGTGCGGCAGAACTTTCCCCGGGTTAACCGCTGTGGTGCCGGCTGCCGTGCGGCTTCTCTTGTGCCAGCTGCGCCAGGATTCGTTCGAGTTCGGTACGGTCTTCCTCGGAGAGAACGGCAAAGTACTCATCGGCCTGCCGTGCTCTGTCCTCGCGCACTTCGGAGCGCATTTTTATGCCTTCGTCCGTCAGCGAGATGAGGGTGGCGCGCCGGTCGGAGGGATCCGGTCCCCGCTGCACCAGGTTCTTGGATTCCAGCTGATCCACGACTTCCGTGGCCGACCGCGGCGCTATGCGGAGCATCTCTGCCAGGTCTTTGAGCCGCAGTCCGCCCTCGCCTCCGCTGCGTGCCACGGCGTTGAGCGCGCGGAACTGGTGCGGAGTGAGGTCAAACGGTGCCAGCTGCTTCATCCAGCGGCCGCGCAGGCCCCGGAAGGCAGCGTGCATCAGATCGCCCAGGGCGGCGGAGTCGGCGTCGGGGTGCGGCATGTCCCCAGTCTAGCCATTCAATGTATAACCACACTTTGAGGTAGCCGCCGTACTTGTGTGCGGATGTAGACTCCGGCAGACCAGCCAAGCCCAGCCAACCGACTGAGGATAGGACACCGTGCGAGAATTCGTGAAGCTCCCCCGGACGGTCTGGAGCATGGTTGGGTTTACTATCGGGTGGCTGATCCCCTTGGGCATCATGCGGCTGGTCGAGGGCGACGGGCCGCGGCCGGTGGCACTGGCTCTCCTCCTGTCCGGGATCGCGCTGGCTCTGATTGCGTTCATTCATCGGGCCCAGTGGCGCTCCTCCGTGCGGCTTGCCGATAAACGACGGGAGGACGAGGAACGGCGCCGGCAGGCAATGGCCTACCAGGAAGAGCTCGAGGCTCGAAAGAGAGAGTATGAGGCGTTTCGGTGCCGGAATAGCCCGGACCCCTAGGCGGGACCGGACGGCACAGGAAGCGCCAGACTCAAATACACGCTGTTCGGATCCTCGTTGTACCTGCCAAAGGGAGGGCACGCAACGAACCCTGCACTTTCATAGAGCCGACGCGCAGGAGCGAAGAAGTCCACGCTTCCGGTCTCCAGCGAGATCCGCTGAACCGAGCGGGCAGCTGCATCCTCCAGCAGATGCTCCAGCATCAACCGGCCGACGCCGCGGCCGCGCGCTGCGGGGGCTGTCCGCATTGACTTGAGCTCCTCGTGCCCCGGCTCCAGGACGACAAGGGCACCCGTCGCGGCAATGGACTCGCCGTCCCAGGCTACCCATAGTCGAACCGAGGAATGGCGGAGGGCGTCCAGATCCAGGGCATGCCGGCTCTCAGCAGGTGCTGTGGGACGCAGCTCATCCAGGTGGGCCTGCAGGAAAACTGACAGGCGCGGATCCAAGAAGTCCGCGCGGCGCAGCGAAATCGTCATACGGTTCAAACTAGGGGCCGGCACGTGGTGTATGCCTACTGTGACAAGGCGCCCACATATACCCATAAACCACATAATGAGGTAACCTCTACATATCCGCCGGCAGTCAACCCGCCCGCAGCGGACATCCCGCAGGAGGAACCTTGGCAACAACCCACAGCACCCGAGAACGCCCAGGCGCCGGCATGCCCGACGGACCTGGCGCAGTCCCCGGAACCAGCGGCCCCGGCGGAGGCGGCGGAGGACGCGGACCGGCGCGCCTGAACCCTGCCGATAAGAAACAGCTCACCCGCCATCCGGTCAGCCTGCGCCGCATCGCAGCCCTGTTCGCACCGCACACGCGCACCATCGCCGTCGTTGTGCTTCTGATCTCCGCAGCCTCGGTGGTCAACCTGGCCCAGCCATTCCTGGTACGAGCCGTCATCGATGACGCGCTGCCCAACCAGGACCTGCGCCTGCTGGCCATCCTCACCGCCTCCATGGTTGGTGTAGCGGCCCTGACCAGCGTGATCGGCGTGGTCCAGACCTGGCTTGCCACCGCCATGGGCCAGCGGGTCATGCACACCCTGCGGACCAAACTCTTCACCCATCTGCAGGCGCAGTCGCTGGGATTCTTCACCAAAACCCGCGGCGGCGAAGTCCAGTCCCGCCTCACCCACGACATTTCCGGCATGCAGTCCGTCGTCACAACCACCGCAACCGGCGTAGCCTCCAACCTGACAACCACCATTGCCACGGCCATCGCCATGGCTGCCCTCTCCCCCGGACTGAGCCTGATTTCATTGGTGGTCCTCCCGCCGGCCATCTGGCTGTCCCGGCGCGTAGCCAAGCTGCGGCGGAGCATCACCGACGAACGGCAGCGCGAACTCGCCGCCCTGCACACACAGGTTGAAGAGGGCCTCTCCGTGTCCGGCGTCCGGCTGGCAAAGACACTGGGCACCGTCCCGCGCGACGCCGAACGCTTCACCGCACGTTCGGAGAACCTGGTGGGCCTGGAACTGCGCAGCCAGCTTGCCGGCCGCTGGCGGATGGCCACCATGCAGATTGTCTTCGCCGCCATTCCCGCTGTGATCTACCTGGCCGCCGGCTTCCCGGCGACGAGCGGAGGCATGACCATCGGGACCCTGGTCGCGTTCACCGGACTGCAGGCAGCGATCTTCCGGCCCGTAATGGGCCTGCTGGACATCGGCGTGCAGTGGGTGACCGCGCTGGCCTTCTTCAGCCGGATCTTCGAGTACCTGGACCTCGAACCGCAGCTGAAGGCACCGGAGGATCCGGTGCGTCTGGAATCGGGCCGGGTGCGCGGCGAGGTTCGCTTTGAGGACGTGGATTTCGCGTACGACGGCGGCACACCGGTGCTGCGCAACATTAAGCTGACGCTGGCATCGGGAACAACCACCGCGGTGGTGGGAGCGACCGGGTCCGGCAAGTCCACTCTGGCTTCACTGATCCCGCGGCTGAACGACCCAGCCGCGGGACGGGTCACCATTGACGGAGTTGATGTTCGGGATATCCACCCGCAGGACCTGTCCCGGATCGTGGGCGTCGTTTCGCAGGAGACCTACCTGATTCATGCCTCGGTGCGGGAGAACCTGCTGCTGGCTGCCCCTGAGGCCGCTGATGATGAACTCTGGCAGGCACTGCGTGCGGCCCAAATCTCGGCGGCCATCGATTCACTCCCCGAAGGCCTGGACACGCTGGTCGGAGCCCGCGGCCACCGCTTCTCCGGCGGGGAGCAGCAGCGCCTGGCCATCGCGCGGACAATCCTGCGCAATCCCCCGGTGCTCGTACTGGATGAGGCGACCTCAGCCTTGGACAACACCACCGAGGCACAGGTGCAGCTGGCTCTGGAGCAGCTCTCCGCAGGACGCACCACCCTCACCATCGCGCACCGGCTTTCCACGGTCCAGAACGCCGACCAGGTGGTTGTGCTCGACGCCGGGCAGATCGTTGAACGCGGAACTCCGGCCGAACTGGCAGCGGCCAATGGACCGTTTGCCCGGCTGGCCGCACGCCGGGCCGAGGCGCCCGCGTTGAACTAGAACAGCGGAAGGCCAGCCCGATGATGGTGCCGCCTTCCGCTGTTTACGTCGGGACGTGCGCCTAGGCAGGTTCCTCCAGCACCGCCGTCGTGCCCTGGGCGTCCTGCCGGGCCAGGGACTCCCGCAGTCCAGGGCTCCCGCCGCCGCCAAGCCGGGCAAGGTACCCGGCGAACCGGTGCAGGTCCTCGGTGGACCAGGAGCCCAGCACAGCCGGATCGAGCATGATCCCCGTCTGCACGGCCGTCACCCGTTCGGCGGCGGCTGGTGTCAGCACCAGCACCCGGACCCGCCCGTCCGCAGGATCAGGCTGGACCTCGATCAGGCCCAGGACCTCGAGCTGGCGCGACTGCCGGCTGATGACACTCTTATCCACCATCAGCAGTTCAGCCACAGCACCTGAGTGCAGCGGCCCGAACCGCTTGAGCAGCTGGAGCACTTTCAGTCCGAACAAGGACAGCGACGGATCCACGCCCCGGGCGGCTTCACGCATCCGGGAGCGGACAACCTCGGTCAGCAGGCGCAGATTCTGTTCAACCTCGCGCTGCGCCTGCTCACGGGAGAGCTCCTGGGAAGTCACTTTCCGGCGTGTTCGCCGCCCGGCTGCCCGGCCGGTGAGGACGGGTCAACCAGGCCAACAGACCCGGTGGCAGCAGCAGAAAGAGCGTGTTCGGCGGACTCCACCTCCGCAGCGGCGGGACCTCCGGCGGTTGCCTTGGCAGCGGCGGCCTTCTTCAGCTGCACGGCGTTCTGCCGGCCCAGTTTGGCGTTCGGAAGGAAGATAACGGCAATCAGTGTCACGACAGCCAGCGGAACGCTGTACATGAACACATGCCCCACGCCGACTCCGTAGGCACTTTCCACCAGGGCGGCGATAGCAGCGGGCAATTCGGAGATCTTGGGAATGGTGCCGCTGCCGAGGGCGACGGCCGCAGCCGCCTGGTCCGCGGGAGCCAGGGCGCTGATGCCGTCCTTGATGTGGCTGGACACAATAGTGCCAAGCACCGAACCGAGCACCGACACACCCACGGTGCCGCCGAGGCTGCGGAAGAAGGTGACGGCACTGGTCGCGACGCCGAGGTTCTTCACTTCAATGGAGTTCTGGACCACCAGCACCAGGTTCTGCATAAGCATGCCAAGCCCGGCGCCAAGTACGGCCATGTAGACGCCCACCAGCACCAGGTTGGTTTCGTACGTCAGCGTGCCCAGCAGGATCGTTCCGAGGACGGTGAGGACCCCGCCGGAGACCATGATGGCCTTCCACTTGCCCGTCCGGCTGATGACACCGCCAAACAGGGTGGACGCGATGAGAAGGCCGGCCATCATGGGGATGGTCAGCAGCCCGGATTCAGTGGGCGTGGCGCCGCGGGCGAGCTGCATGTACTGGGCCAGGAACACCGAAGTGCCGAACATTGAAACGCCCACCGAGATGCTGGCCACCACGGCAAGCGTGAACGTGCGGTTCTTGAACATGGACAGCGGGATGATCGGTTCCGGGGACTTGAACTCCACGATCACGGCTGCGATCAGCAGGAGGGCGGAACCGGCGACCATCAGGAAGGACGCCAGGGATGCCCAGCCAAACTGGTTGCCGGCAAGGGTCACCCAGATCATCAGCAGCGATACACCGCCGGCGATCAGGACGGCGCCAAGGTAGTCGATGTGGACTTTGCGCTTGGCATGCTTGGGCAGGTGCAGGGTGAGCTGCAGCAGGATGATCGCTGCAATGGCTACCGGAAGGGCGATGAAGAAGTTCCAGCGCCAGCCAAAGGCATCAGTTACGACGCCGCCCAGCAGCGGCCCGCCGACAGTTCCAACAGCCATCACGGCTCCGAAGAGTCCGGCGTACTTCCCGCGGTCCCGCGGGCTGATGATGTCCGCCATGATGATCTGGCTCAGCGCAGCAAGGCCGCCGGCGCCCAGGCCCTGCAGCACGCGGAAGACGATGAGCGTGCCGGTGTCCTGCGAGAAGCCCGCCAGGGCCGATCCGAGCACAAAGATGCCCAGTGCAAGCTGGATGAGGAGCTTGCGGTTGAACAGGTCGGCAAACTTGCCCCAGAGCGGCGTCGAGACGGTCGTCGCGAGCAGCGTTCCCGTAACCACCCAGGTGTAGGCGGACTGGTCGCCGTCGAGGTCCGAGATGATCAGCGGCAGCGACGTGGACACCACGGTGCCCGCGAGGATGGAAACGAACATGCCCAGGAGCAGTCCGGACAGGGACTCCAGCACCTGGCGGTGAGTCATGGTTCCATCGGGCGAAACCGTCCTCTTGGGCGATTTCACCCTCCTGGGCTTCTCGGGCGGGATTGTGGCGCTTTTGGCTGCGGGGGGCATCGGACTCCTGCTGATAGTTGATTCATGTCAACTATACAAGTGGTTGCCTTAGACAACTACTTTCGTGCTGAAGAACACAGTGCCGCATTAGGATTCTGCTGTGCAGAACATTCGAATCGTCAAGAAGCCCGGTTATGCCGTCGACTCAGCAGACCGTGCCCTGCAGCTGATCCTCCTGCTGCAGGAGAACAGCTGGCTGCGGATCGCCGACGCAGCGCGGGCCCTCGACGTAGCCCCGTCCACTGCACACCGGTTAATGTCCACGCTGGTCTACCGCGGATTCGCCCTCCAGGACGACCAGCGGCGGTACTGCGCCGGCCCTGCCCTGCGCAGCGGCACGGCAGCCGGCCCCGACCGTGCACTCATCGCCGCCGCGCGTCCTCATCTGGAAGCACTGGCCCTCGGCCTCCAGGAAACAGTCAACCTCGTGGAACGCGTTGGCACTACCGCCAGATACCTCTTCAGTGCAGAGGGACCGCAGCTGCTCCGGGTGGGCAACCGCGCGGGAACAGTCCTTCCAGCCCATTTGTCCTCGGCTGGGAAAGCGATCCTGTCCACCCTGTCCGACTCCGCCGTCGGCCACCTCTATGCCCGCCAGCCCCAGCCCGGGACGTCGGGCACCGTCCGGGTGCCGGAACTGCTGAACGAACTCCGGGAGGTCCGCAGACTCGGCTACGCCGTGAACATCGGAGGCACGGAGGCGGGACTTGCCGCCGTCGGAGTTCCCGTCTCTGCCTCCCCGCGGCACCAGGCAGTGCTGGGCATCTCGGTCAGCGCTCCCCTGGACCGCGCCGAACGAATCCAGGAAACAGCCACCCTGAGGACACTCATGACCGCAGGCCGGGACCTGGTCCGTGGCCTCGACACGGGCGGACTGATCCCCGGCACTTCCTAACATTCTGCTGTGCAGAATCCTGTACTCCATGTGTTCCGTGCGTCACTACTGTTGGCCGGAGCGCCCCGCGGCGCCAGCAACGTTTCCGGCCCCCGCAGCGGGCCGCCCAACCGCAGGAGCAACAGTGCAGTTCTATTCCGACGGCTACCGTCCCGGCGACCCCGATGTCCGGCCCGCAGCCCCCGGCCGCGAAAACGGGCAAGGCCCCCTGCCTGAGGAAGTCGACGTCCTTGTGGTGGGAACCGGCCCGGCGGGTGTGGTCCTTGCAGCCCAGCTCGCCGAGTTTCCAGGTATCACCGCTCGCATTGTCGAACGCCGGGAAGGTCCGTTGGCGAAAGGCCAGGCCGACGGCGTCGCCTGCCGGACCGTGGAAATGTTCGAGGCATTCGGCCTCGCGGACAGGCTGGTGCGCGAAGCCTACTGGGTTAACGAGACCACGTTCTGGGGTCCCGCAGCCGCCGGAACCGGAATCGAACGCACGGGCAGGGTCCAGGACGTCGCCGACGGGCTCTCCGAATACCCCCACGTGATCGTGAACCAGGCCCGGATGCAGGACTACCTGCTCGAGCACATGCGCAACTCCCCCACCCGCCTGGAACCGGACTACGGACTGGAAGCCACAGCTGTCACCGTCGGAAACGGTGGCGGGTATCCCGTCACCGTGACGCTCCGCCGCACCGGAGGACCGGACACCGGTGAGGAAGTGACGGTGCGCGCCAAGTATGTGGTGGGCTGCGACGGCGCCCGCTCGGCTGTTCGCAAGTCCCTCGGCATCCAGTTGCGCGGCGACGCGCGGAACCACGCCTGGGGAGTCATGGACGTCCTGGCGGTTACCGATTTCCCGGACATCCGGCTGAAATCGGCCATCCAGTCCGCGTCCGGCGGCAGCATCCTCATCATTCCCCGCGAGGGCGGCTACCTGGTGCGCCTGTACGTGGACCTCGGCGACCTTGACCCCGGCGACCGGGACGCACGGAACCGCTTCACCGCCGAAAGCATCATTGAGGCAGCCCGCAGGATTCTCGATCCCTACACGCTCGAGGTCCAGGACATCGCCTGGTGGTCAGTGTACGAAGTCGGGCAGCGCGTTGCAGACCGGTTCGACGACGTGCGGCCGGAGGAACGCGGCAGCCGCTCCCCCCGCGTGTTCATTGCCGGAGACGCCTGCCATACCCATTCGGCGAAGGCCGGCCAGGGGATGAACGTGTCCATGCAGGACGGCTTCAATCTCGGCTGGAAACTTGGAGCGGTTCTTCAGGACCGAAGTCCAGCGTCGCTGCTGGACACCTACTCAGCTGAACGGCAGGTGATCGCGCAGAGGCTGATCGATTTCGATCTGCTCTGGTCCAGCGCCATGGCGGCGAAACCCAGGGACCCGGCCAATCCCGACGGCGGAGGCATGGATCCGGCCGAGCGGCAGGCAATCTTCACCCAGGGCGGGCGCTTCACTGCCGGCTTCGCGACGGAGTACCCGCAGAACCAGATCACCGGTACCGCTGACTACCAGGACCTGGCCAAGGGCTTCCCGGTGGGCGAACGTTTCCACTCCGCCCCGGTCATCCGCCTTGCAGATGCGAAACCGCTGGAGCTGGGGCACCAGGCGCAGGCCGACGGGCGCTGGCGGCTCTATGCCTTTGCCGACGCCGCAGCCCCGGGGGATGCGGACTCCCGGCTCGCCGGGCTCTGCCGTTACCTGTCCGGGGATCCGGCTTCCCCCGTGCGTCTCTATACCCCCGCGGGCGCCGACCCCGACGGGGTCTTCGACATGCGTGCTGTCTACCAGCAGGGACACCGGAGCTTCAGTGTGGCTGACCTACCTGCCTTCCTGCTTCCCCGGAAGCAGCCCTTTGGACTGATTGACTACGAGAAGACGTTCACACCGGACCCGCGTGCCGGGGACATCTTCGACGAGCGCGGCATCGACCGCAGCGGCGGAGCCCTGGTGGTGGTGCGCCCGGACCAGTACGTGGCCCATGTCCTGCCATTGGACGCCCACGGGGAACTTGCAGACTTCTTCGCAGGGATCATGCTGGAGCCTGCGAACTAACCCGCGGAACGCGCATGCAGGTTCCGCCGCGGGTAGGGTCGTACTACCCGGTGCACCACCAGTGAAAGGACCTGCACGTGGTCTCCATTGCCTGGCTGCGCGATGACCTGCGCACGGCGGACAACCCCGCCCTTCTGGCCGCCGTACATGAGGGCGATGCCGCAGCCCTCTACGTCCTGGACGAAGAGACGGAGGGGATCCGCCCCCTCGGTTCGGCGGCGAAGTGGTGGCTGCACCACGCACTGCTGGCTTTGAAGAAGGATCTGTCAGCGCTCGGTATCCCCCTGGTGCTCCTTCGGGGACCAGCGGCCCGGAGCGTTCCCGGGTTTCTGCGCCAGTCGGGTGCCGACCGGATCTTCTGGAACCGGCGCTACGGCGGTCCCGAGCGTGAAGTGGACACCGCCATCAAACAATGGGCCGCCGCCGCCGGACTCCAGGCAGAGAGCTTCCAGGGCTCTCTGCTCCACGAACCCTGGACTGTTCGCACCGGGCAGGGCGCTCCTTACCGGGTCTTCACTCCGTTCTGGCGCACGGTCTCGGCACTGGATTTCCGTGCACCGCTGGACACTCCGGCCAGGTGCGCCGCACCGCCGTCGGGCCTGCCTGCCGGTGAGGACCTCAACGACTGGAACCTTCTGCCCCGCAACCCTGACTGGTCCGCGGGCCTCTCCAAAGCCTGGACTCCCGGTGAAAGGGCTGGACTGGCCTCTCTCCGGGAGTTCCTCGACGGGCCGGTGCAGGATTACGAGGACGGCCGGAACCACCCTGCCACGCCCGGGACCAGCAGACTCTCTCCGTACCTGCGGTGGGGACACCTCAGCCCGTTCCAGGTCTGGCATGCGCTCTCCCGGGTCCGGGGGAACGGCCCGGGTCCGGACGTGTTCGGCACTGAAATCGGCTGGCGCGAGTTCTGCTGGCATCAGCTCTTCCACAATCCGGACCTGGCAACGAGGAACCTCCGCCCGGCCTTCGATGCTTTTCCCTGGGAATGGCCGGAGGATGCCGGTCCGCAGACTCCGCCCATCCTGCGCGCCGGCCGCGCGGCGGATCCGCTGCAGGATCTGGACCCCTTGGATGCCTGGAAGGCCGGACTCACCGGAATTCCGCTGGTGGACGCCGGCCAGCGCCAGCTGTGGGAGATGGGCTGGATGCATAACCGCGTTCGTATGGTCGCCGCCAGCTTCCTGGTCAAGAACCTTGGCGTCCACTGGCGCGTGGGCGAGGAATGGTTCTGGGAAACCTTGGTGGACGCGGATCCGGCCAGCAATCCCGCCAACTGGCAGTGGGTGGCAGGTTCCGGGGCAGACGCAGCTCCCTTCTTCCGTATCTTCAACCCCGTGACCCAGGCCAAACGCTTTGATCCCGACGGCGCCTACATCGCCAGATGGGTTCCGGAAGCGTTGACGCCGTCCTATCCGGAGCCGCTGGTGGACCTCGGGGAATCCCGGCAGCACGCCCTCGACGCGTATGGAAGCATCCGCTAGCCCGCTCCGCCTGCTGCGGTGGCACGAAGCGCAGCGATGACGGCCTCAGTGACTTCCGCCGTTCCGGCGCTGCCGCCAACGTCGCGGGTCCTTATGCCCGACGCCGTGACGGCCTCAATCGCCTGCTCCAGCCGGCGGGCTTCCCCCGGCAGTCCCAGATGGTCCAGCATCAGGGCGCCGCTGGCGATCGCTCCCACCGGGTTGCTGATTCCCCGCCCTGCGATGTCCGGCGCGGATCCGTGCACCGGTTCGAACATGGACGGGAAGCGCCGCTCGGGGTTGAGGTTGGCGCTGGCGGCCAGCCCGAGGCTGCCCGCCAGTGCGGATCCAAGGTCGGAGAGGATATCTGCAAAAAGGTTGGACGCCACCACAACGGACAGGCTCTCCGGCTGCAGAACGAACTTTGCGCTCATGGCATCAACCAGGACGCTCTCGGTTTCCACGCCGGGATAGTCCGCTGCCACCCGGCGGAACACTTCGTCCCAGAGGACCATCCCGTACTGCTGGGCGTTCGACTTGGTCACCGAGGAAACCTTCGGCACAGTCCGGTCGAGAGCCAGGTCGAACGCGAACCGGATGATCCGTTCGCAGCCGGCCTCGGTAAAGAGCGCTGTCTGGACGGCGACCTCGTTGCCGGGCCCGCGGCCGGCAAGGTTCCGCCCACCCAGCCCGGCGTATTCTCCTTCGGAGTTCTCCCGGACCACTATCCAGCCCAAATCGGCAGTGTCTGCCCGGCGAAGGGGGGACTGGATTCCGGGCAGGAACTTCACCGGACGGATGTTTGCCCACTGGTCAAAGTTCTGGGTGATGTTCAGCCGCAGGCCCCACAGGCTGGTGTGGTCGGGCACGTTCTCCCAGCCCACTGCGCCGAAGTAGATCGCATCCGTGTCCTGCAGGAGCTCCAGACCTTTGGGGTCCATCATCACACCGTGCCCGGCATAGTAGGCGCTGCCCCAGGGGTACTCGATCCACTCGAATCGACAGGTTCCCCCTGAGCCGCGCGCCAGCGCCTCCAGCACCTGCTGACCGGCAGCGATTACCTCTCCCCCGATCCCGTCTCCGGGAATTACCGCAATCCGAAAACTCTGTTCCATCTGGTCCTGCCGTCCTGAACACTTCGCCGAATGCGCGAGCCTATCTGCCCCGGCCGGCGGAATGCCACCCCTCTGCCAGGCAACACACATGCCCCGCCCCCCAAAGAACGGGACTGGTGCGCCGGAAGTTCAGCCTGCCCGGGCCGTCCGCATCCCGCCGCTCTTCCGGGCCGAAGTGCGCGGGGCTACCTTTGTCTGCACGTCACCCACCGATACGGAGGACAAGGATGTCCCAGGATCTATCCCCCTCACGGACCAGCGGCGGAGAACCGGTCCGAACTGACGTTGAAGCGGCACTGCTGGGCGGACGCACGTTCCGGACCCTGAGCGAACAGACACTTTCGCCGCGCGAGGAGCGTTTTGAACGAGCCCGCCAAACCATTGGGTTCTTCCTTGCCCCGGCGGTCACCATCGTGTTCGCGCTGTGGCCCTCAGACATGGACCAGACCCAGCAGCTGCTCGCGGCGATCCTGCTGGGGGTCATCGTGCTGTGGATCTGTGAGCCTGTACCCATCCCGGTCGGTGGCCTTATTGGAGTCGCCGCCGTCGTGATCCTGGGCGTAGCCCCATCCACGGCCGTGCTCGCGCCGTTCGGGTCGACCACCATTTTCACGTTCATCGGGGCGTTCATCCTGGCCCAGGCCATGCTCAAACACGGCCTGGCGCAGCGCCTGGCGTTCGCCGTCCTGTCACTGCCGGGAGTCGGGCGCTCAACCTACCGGGTGATCATCGCCTTCGGTGCGATCACCTGCCTGCTCTCGGCCTTTGTCTCCAACACCGCCACGGTGGCAATGCTGCTGCCCACGGCGCTGGGGATCCTGGTGGTGATTGCCAAGCTGATGCAGGACCGCGGCGAAGTGAGGCCGGACTTTGATCCGCTCCGACTGCGGGTTGGCGCGGCCCTGATGCTGATGCTTGCCTACGGCGCCAGCGTGGGCGGGCTGCTCACCCCGGTTGGTTCCCCGCCGAACCTGATCGGCCGCGGGCTTATTGAAGAAGCCACTGGCGAGCGGATCTCCTTCGCCCAGTGGATGGCCGCCGCCGCGCCGCTGTGCCTGGGCATGTTCGTCATCCTGGCCCTGGTTATGTTCCTGCTGAACCGTCCCGAGGTCCGCCGGATCGAGGGCGTGGAGGAGTACATCCGCGAGCAGAAGGCCGAGCACGGGAAGATGAGCCGGGCCGAGATCAATACGCTGATCGCCTTCGGCGTCACAGTCGTGCTGTGGCTGACCCCCGCAGTCGCTTCGCTGATAGCGGGGACCGACTCGGAGGTTTATGCCTTCCTCGATGACCGGCTGGATGAAGGGATTGTGGCAGTGCTGGGGGCGTCGCTCCTGTTCATCCTGCCCACGAACTGGAAGGAACGGAAGGCAACCCTGACATGGACCGATGCTGCCAAGATCGACTGGGGAACCATTCTGCTGTTCGGCACCGGCATCATCTTCGGGGCCCTGCTGGCAGAAACCGGGCTCGCTGAGACCATTGGCAACGCCGCGTCGGACAGCTTGGGGATCACCAGCATCGTTGCGATCACGGCCTTCTCCACGCTCCTGGCGATCCTGATTTCGGAGACCACCAGCAATACCGCCTCCGCCGCCGTCGTGGTTCCCATTGTCATACCCCTGTGCACCGCCATGGGACTGGACCCGTTTGTTCCGGCCTTGGCTGCCACCTTCGCAGCGTCGTTCGGCTTTATGCTCCCGGTCTCCACACCGCAGAACGCGATTGTGTACGGGTCCGGTGCCGTCCCGATCATCCGCATGATCCGCACCGGCCTGGTGTTCGACATTCTTGGGGCGGCGCTGATCATCGCGCTGCTGCCGCTCATGGTTGGCCTGGTGGGGATTGGCGGCTGACCAGGACGGACAGGCCCGGACGCGCCGGGCCGCCGTCGAGGCAGGCTTCGACTGGGGGTTCTTCGTTTTCGGCGGGGTGGCAGCCATCTGGTTTGCCGTCCTGCTCCTGGACGAAAGCCTGACCCTCAGGCGCCTCTGGTTCCTGGTGTTCTTCTGGGCTGCCCTGGCCTATCTGGTACTGCCCCGGCTGCACAGGATCCTCACCAGCATTTACGTGCCCGACTATTTCATGGGCCGCACCCGGACCAGCGACGGATTGTTCGGCGACCCCGTGAACCTGGCGTTCAACGGGAGCGCCGGGCAGCTGCATGCCCTCATGCGGACGGCTGGCTGGACGCAGGCGGACCCCGTAAATTTTGAGAGCAGCTGGAAGATCGTCACCTCGACCCTCCTCCGCCGCAGCTACGATGCGGCTCCGGTTTCTCCGCTGTTCCTTTTCGAACGCCAGCAGGACTTCGCCTACCAGCAGGAAGTGGACGGCAATCCCGGGAAACGGCACCATATCCGGTTCTGGAAGTGTCCGGACGGGTGGAAGCTGCCGGGAGGGATCGCCGTGGACTGGCTGGCCGCAGCGTCCTACGACCGGGCCGTGGGACTCTCCTACTTCACGCTGCAGGTGACCCACCGGATCAGCCCGGACGTGGACCATGAGCGCGACCACGTTGTTGAATCCGTACTCGGAGCATCCGATGAAGTATCCCTGACAGTCATCCAGGACTTTTCCTCGGGCTACCACTCACGCAACGGCGGCGGTGACAGCATCCGCACGGACGGAAACCTGCCCATCCTCGACGCCGGCGCCGTGCACGGGGCTTATCAGGACCAGCTTGGCGGCAGGCGGGGACGGCACCGCGCGGGGCGTCCGGCACCGATTGTTGTTGGCGCGGTGCTGATCCTGCTGCGCGTGGCTGCCGCCCTCGCGGTTGCCGGGCTGCTCTTTACCGGCTCGGCCGAACGGACGTGGGTGGCAGACCTTGCCGGGAATGACCGCGAACTGTTCGCCGCAGCAGACGTGTACGTTCCGGCCGGGATTGTGCTGCTGGCCTTCTCGGCCTTCGAAGGCACCCTGGCGCTGCTGGTCCTGAGGGGAACCAACTGGGCGCGGATTACGGCCATGGCCCTGAGCTCGGTGTCCATCATCCTTCAGGGGGCAACGTTCATTGCAGGGGACCCGGACCAGGTCCTGCAAAGCGAGCGGCCGGCCTATGCGCTGGACGTGCTCATTCTCCTGGCCCTCTCCAGCGGCCGGGCGCGGAAGTTCTCCCACCTTAAACGAAAGGGCAGAAACGGCTCGTTTCAGCGTTCAAACGAGCCGTTTCTGCCCTTTCGGCGGGGAGAAGGGATCCCCGGACGGAACTAGCTGAGCTTGGAAGCCACCAGCGAGGTCAGGTCCACCAGGCGGGAGGAGTAACCCCACTCGTTGTCGTACCAGCCAACGATCTTGACCTGGTTGCCCTGGACCTTGGTCAGGCCGGAGTCAAAGATGCAGGAGGCCGGGTCCCCGACGATGTCCGAGGAAACGATCGGGTCCTCGGTGAAGGTCAGGATCCCGGACCAGCGGTCCGAAGCGGCCGCGGCGCGGAACGCCTCGTTGACCTCTTCCACGGTGGTTTCGCGGCTGACCGTGACGGTCAGATCCGTGGCCGAGCCGGTGGGGACCGGAACGCGCATGGCGTAGCCGTCCAGCTTGCCCTTGAGTTCAGGAAGGACCACGCCAATGGCCTTGGCTGCGCCGGTGGACGTGGGAATCACGTTCAGCGCGGCGGCACGGGCCCGGCGAAGGTCGCGGTGCGGGGAGTCCTGCAGATTCTGGTCTGCCGTGTAGGCGTGAATAGTGGTCATCAGACCCTGCTCAATGCCGAATTCACGGTTGAGCACGTCGGCCATCGGTGCCAGGCAGTTGGTGGTGCAGGAAGCGTTGGAGATGATGTTGTGCTTCTCGGAATCGTAATCGCCGTCGTTCACGCCCATCACCACCGTGAAGTCCTCGTCCTTGGCGGGAGCGGAAATCAGGACCTTCCGGGCGCCGGCAGCAATGTGCTTCTCAGCGTCTGCTGCCTTCGTGAACAGGCCGGTGGATTCGATGACGATGTCCACACCAAGGTCGCGCCACGGCAGGCTGCCCGGATCGCGCTCGGCCAGAACCTTGATGGTGCGGCCCCCTACCAGCAGGTTGCCGTCGCTCACGCTGACGTCCTCGGCCAGGCGTCCTGCGACCGAGTCGTACTTGAGCAGGTGGGCCAGCTGTTCCGGGTCAGCCAGGTCGTTGACGGCCACGACGTCGAAACCGCTTCCCTTCTGCAGGGCGGCGCGGAGGAAATTGCGCCCGATGCGGCCAAAACCGTTGATTCCAACTCGGATACTCACGAGGGCCTCCTGAAGGCTAGGGGTTAGAGTGTCATTAGATTTAGAGACTAAATATATGAACTAGTACAATTATGCTGTTATTCCCGCCACTCGTCAAAGGGGCCCTAACTTTGGACACCTCCGCCAGCACGCCGCAGCTGCTCCGCCGTACCAACCTGCGCTCTGTCCTTGACGTGCTGCGCGGCGTACCGTCGGCCACCGGGACGGATCTGATCGAAGCCACCGGCCTCACCCGGGCCACGGTAATAGCTGTGTGCGACGACCTGATCGCCCGCGGATGGGCGCGTGAAGCCCCCTCCCCGCGCACGGGCGGACAAAAGGGCCGCCCGGCCCGCCGGTTTGAGTTCAACGAGAGCGCCGGGTTCGTGCTGGGGCTCGACGTCGGCCTGGCCACCGTCCGGGTTATGGTCTCCAACCTCGCCGGGACCGTGGTTGGCGGTACCGAGTCCCGCTTCCCCCACCGCGGCGGTACGCCCGCAGACCGCCGCTCTGCGGTCATAGCGGCCGCACGGAAGGCACTCTCGGATGCCGCGGTCCAGGAGTCCAGCGTGCTGGGGGTCGCACTCGGAATCGCCGCGCAGGTGACGCCCGAAGGCAGCATCGCCCCCGGCCAGGAACTGGCACCAATGTTCGACCTTGGCCTCACCGAAGAGTTCAGCAAGGGCTTCGGCTGGCCCGTGCTCGTCGAAAACGATGCGAAGCTGGCGGCACTCGCCGAGCGCTGGCGCGGGGCAGGTGCCAATGAGAAAAACCTTGCGGTGATCCTCGCCGGCGAACGGCTGGGGACAGGTGTCATCGAATCCGGACGACTGGTCCACGGCGCGCGGGGCCGCGCCGGAACCATGGGAGGACTTGAACTGGTGGAGGGTGTGGGCAACCAGGACGGCATTGCCAAACTGGCCCGTCTTTGGGGCACCGCCGCGCTGGATGCGGGACACACCGGAATGATCCGGGAACTGGTGGGCACTCAGACCAACCGCGTTTCAGCACGCTACGTGTTCGAGGCAGCCGCAGCAGGAGACGGCACTGCCGCGGAGATCCTTGACCGGATTGCCCGGCGGATGGCCCGGGTTGTGGCACTCGTCTCCACCTTCTTTGACCCGCGCCTGATCGTGATTGGCGGTGCTGTAGCAGCTTCCGCCACCGCCCTGCTGCCGGTCATGACCGAAGAGCTGGCACACTATGTTCCGGATCCGCCCCGCCTTGCCGTCTCCGAGCTCGGCGAGATGCTGGTTGCCACCGGTGCCGTCCGGCTGGCACTCGACTACGTGGAGGCCCGCCTGCTTGATTTGCGCCCCGGCAGCGTGCCTGCCGTCTCACCGGAGGCGGAGAACCCGGCTTAGACTTGCGGTTCATGGTTCCCGGCACCGGAGGGTGGAATGAAGTCCATTACGCGGACCGAACTGCTGCGGCGGCGCCGACATAGCCACGGACTCCCCCTTTCCGCTTCTCCGTCAGGGGATCAGGCCGGTCCGGAAGCAGCAGGCACCAGGATGTTCGCCCTCCAGGGCCAGGACCTGCCAGGCGTCCTGTGGTCCCTGGGACTGCGCACGGACGCCACGCTGGCTCAGGTCAGGGAATCCTTCGACAATGCGGCATTGGTTCGCACCTGGCCCTTCCGGGGCACCCTGCACGTGATGCGTGCCGAAGATGTTCACTGGATCCTGGCTCTTACCTCCGAACGGACGCTGCGTTCGGCAGCCCGCCGCCGGGAAGAACTCGAACTGGACCCGAGAACCTTGGATCGGGCCAGGGAAACCGCCGTGGAATCCCTGTCCGGCGGAACGGCGCTGGGCAGGAAGGACCTGCTGGCACGGTTCGAGACCGCAGGCATCTCCACCGCAGGACAGCGAGGTTACCATCTGCTGTGGCACCTCGCGGTCGCCGGCACCACGGTTCTTGGACCGTTCAACGGCGCCGAGCAGCAGTTCGTCCTGCTCGATGAATGGATACCGCAGCGCAGGAACCTTGAAGGGGACGCCGCCCTGGCCGAGCTGGTCCGCCGGTACCTGGCCGGCCGCTCACCCGCCACGATTGCTGACATGGCATGGTGGACCAAGCTGCCCGTCACCGCTGTCCGGCGCGGCATCGCGGCCTGCGGCCGGGAGGTGGAAGAGATCGAATACGACGGCGCCGTCCACTGGCAGTTGGCCGCGACTGCCCCTGCAGCACAGACTGCACGGCTGGAATCCGCCGTCCTGCTTCCGGGATTCGATGAATACCTGCTCGGCTACAAGGACCGCAGCGCCGCACTTACCGCCGAACATGCGCCGTTGACGGTCCCGGGCAACAACGGGGTCTTCAAGCCCACCCTGATGCTGCACGGACGGGTAGCCGGGATTTGGTCGCGGAAGACCACCCGGAACGCCACGGCGGTTTCGGTCCAGCCGTTTTCGCCGGTCACTACCCGCGACTGGAACGCCGTGGAACGCGCTGCGGACCGCTATGCCGCCTACCTGGGCACACCGGTGACAGTGAAGCGGGCCTGAAGGCTCCGGAAGCACTGTTGGGCAACGGCCAGCGCGGCTAGCGTGGATGGGACCTATCCACGCAGTACTGACCGGAAGGTTACCGGCATGGGCACTGAGGAGAACAGCGGAAAGGCTGCCGTCATAACGGGCGCTTCTTCCGGAATCGGAGCGGCAACTGCGCGGACCCTGCATGCCGCAGGATTCAGCGTTGCCCTGCTCGCCCGCAGGAAGGACCGTTTGGACGCCCTGGCCGCTGAACTTGGGCCAGGCACCCTCGCCCTTGAAGCGGACGTTACCCGGCGGGATGATCTGCTCCTGGCTGCACAGCGGGTAGAAACCGAGCTCGGAGGAGCAGACGTGCTGGTCAACAACGCCGGAGTCATGCTTCTGGGCCCGTTCGGACCGGAACTCGACTCCGATTACCAGAGAATGGTCAACGTCAACCTCCTGGGGGCCATCACTGCGACGGAGGTTTTCCTGGATCAGCTGCGTGAGCGCAGCGGTGACCTGGTCAATATTTCATCCGTCGCGGGCCGGACTTCCCGGCCCGGTGACGCAGTCTATGCCGCCACCAAATGGGGCCTGATCGGATTCTCCGACTGTCTGCGCAAGGAACTCCTTCCGGACGTGCGCGTCACCGTCATCGAGCCCGGCGCGGTCGCTACGGAACTGCCCGGTCACATCACGGACCCGGAAACCAGGGCACAGACTGAAGCGTCCTACGCCGAAGTTTCGATTACCGCGGAGGACGTCGCAGCAGTGGTGGCCTTCGCGGTCGCACAGCCGCCGGGCGTCGGGCTCAATGAGGTCACGGTGCGGCCCCGAAAGCAGCTGCATTAGTCCAGTCTGGCCAGAAGGGCGTCAAGCACCTGGATCTGGCCTTTGACCAGTTTGGCCCGGGCTTCCTCTGCGGTGAACCAGCCGGCGCGGTCAACTTCCGGAAAGTCTCCAAGGTTACCGGAGCCGGCAGGCCATTCAAGAACAAAAGTGTTGCTGCGGATTTCCCGTCCGGGGAAATCCGCAGCAGCCGCAAAAACCGTAATCAACTTCGCTGAGGACTGCCGGAAGGTTCCCAGGAGTTCGTACTCGCCCTCTGGCGCCGGCCAGCCCATCTCTTCGGCGAACTCGCGGAGGGCTGCGGTGAGCGGCGGCTCCGGAGCAGTGAATTCACCCTTGGGAACGGACCATGCGTGATCCTCTTTGCGCGCCCAGAAGGGGCCACCCATATGTGCGATCCAAACCTCGACGGCGGCGCCGGCGGCTTCCTCCGGGGTGCGACGGTAGAGCAGGATCCCGGCGCTGGTGCGCATGCAGTTGTGCTCCTTATTCGTTCGATCAGCCAGCCAGGGAACAGACAGGCCTGCTGGAGGACTTCCTGAGCGTCTAAGCGGACACGTGCCTACCCCTCCAGCATGGCCACGGAACGGTTCCACAGGTCCAGTGCCAGCAGGTGATCCCCCGCCAGCCGGTTGGTCCGGGCCGGCTTGGACCGGACAAAGTACTTTCCCGTAGGGTAGTCGGCTCCCGGGGTGCCCTCGGCCAGGAACACCAGCGTCTGCGCCCCCTTCTCCGGACTCTGCAGGAACCGGCCAATGATCCCCTGGTAAACCGAGCGCATGGCGGATCCCTCGGCACTTGAGAAACTCGAACCAATGACTCCCGGGTGGAAGGCTGTGGAGGTAGCCCCGGCAGCGCGGTACCTCCGGTCGAACTCCTCCGTGAAGAGGATCTGCTCGAGTTTCGAGTTTCCATAGGCCTTTTGGGGCGAGTAGTTCTTTTCCTCCTCCAGGTCGTTAATGTCCAGCTTGGCGAAGAGGCGGCTGGCGGCGCTGGAGGTGTTGATGACCGTTCCCCGGGAATGCAGCAGGCGGTCGGTCAGCAGCCGTGTCAGCAGGAACGGTGCAAGGTAATTCACCTGAAACGTCATCTCATGTCCGTCGACCGTAGTTTGGCGCTCCTTGCCGAAGATTGCTCCGGCGTTGTTCGCCAGGACATCAATTTCCGGATAGCGCTGAAGGAGGTCCGAGGCCAGGCTGCGGACCTGGCCCAGGTCCGCAAAGTCAGCGGTGAAGTACTCGCTGCCGATTTCCTCCGCGACCGCCGCCGTTTTCTCCAGGGATCTCCCCACCGGAACGACGTGGTGCCCGTCTGCGGCGAGCCGCCGCGCGGCCGCTGCGCCCACGCCGTCGGACGCACCGGTGATCACAATGGTTTTGGGAGCCACTGGGGCCTGCTTTCCTCGAAATACCGGGACTGCCTCACCCTAGCGGCGCCCCGCCGGCAGGGAAAGTGGCCGGCCCGGGTTTCAGGAGCTCGGACGACGCCGCCAGTACGAAGCCGCAAGCGCTCCGGAGACGTTGTGCCAGACCGAAAACACCGCCGCCGGCAGGGCTGCTTCGGGACTGAAGTATTCCCGCGCCAGGCCGGCAGCCAGCCCGGAGTTCTGCATGCCCACCTCCACTCCCATGGTGCGGCGGGAGGGCACCGGCAGCCGGAACAGCCGGCCGGCTCCGTAACCGAGGGCCAGGCCCAGGCCATTGTGCAGGACTACGGCCAGCAGGATCAGCCAGCCTGCGGTGAGGATCGCTGCAGCGCTTCCCGCCACTACCGCTACAACCACGAATGTGATCGCCAGGACCGAGATCCAGGGCAGCGCGGGGAGGACCCGGTCCACGGCCCGTGGTGCCACGGAGCGAATAACCAGTCCCAGGATGACGGGGATCAGCACGATCTGGACGATCGTGAGCGCCATGGAACCGGCGTCTACAGACATGTACCGCCCGGCAAGCCACAGGGCCAGCAACGGTGTGAACAGCGGAGCCAGCAGCGTTGACACCGAGGTCATGGCAACCGACAGCGCAACGTTTCCACGCGCCAGGTAGGCCACAACGTTCGACGCCGTGCCGCCGGGCGCACAGCCCACCAGAATGACCCCGGCAGCCAGTTCCGGAGGAAGCTGCAGGGCCCAGGCGATGCCCAGCCCCAGCAGCGGCATGATTAGAAACTGGGCGATGACGCCCAGCAGTACCGGTAGGGGCTGCCGTACCACCAGGGCGAAATCCGGCAGGGTCAGGGTCAGTCCCATGCCGAACATGATCACCATGAGCCCGGGGTTGATCAGCGGGCCAAGGCCGGAGAACGGCTCCGGAAACACCAGGGCCACCGCTCCTCCGGCAAGGATCAATAGCGGGAAGACAGTCACCGCTATCCGGGCGCTGCGTTCTTCAGCTGCCCGAACCGGCTGGGGAACGGAGGTACCGGGAGTCCTGGCCATGCCCCAAATGCTGGCACAGCCTGCCCTGCGGGAGCAGTCCGACGCGCCGCAGCTGGGCTTGATACACCGCTGCAGAGGAGGTGGATTCATGCAAGGATCAGCCGTATGTCCGATCGCCTAATGCTACTCGACACCGCTTCGCTGTACTTCCGTGCCTTCTACGGGCTTCCGGACTCACTGCGCCGGCAGGACGGCACCCCGGTCAATGCGGTCCGCGGACTCGCGGATATGATTGCCCGGCTGGTGACCGAGTTCAAGCCGACCCACCTGATCGCGTGCTGGGACGAGAACTGGCGGCCGCAGTGGCGGGTTGACCTGCTGCCGACCTACAAGGAGCACCGCGTGGCCCGCGTGGTGGACGGCGGGAGCGACGTCGAAGAGGTACCGGACGCGCTTGAGGCACAGATCCCGATGATCCAGGAGGTCCTTTCCCTGGCGGGGATCGCCGTCGCCGGCGTTCCGGACCACGAAGCCGACGACGTGATTGGCAGCTATGCCGCCCAGGCCGGGATGCCGGTGGACGTGGTGACCGGGGACCGTGACCTGTTCCAGGTCATCGACGACAGCCGCGGCATCCGGGTCCTCTACACGGCGGGAGGCATGAAAAACCTCAAGGAAATGGACGACGCCGCCGTCGTTGCCAAATACCGGGTGCTTCCGGAACAGTACGCGGACTACGCGACCCTGCGGGGCGACAGCTCGGACGGTTTGCCCGGCGTGTCCGGCATCGGCGAGAAGACCGCCGCATCCCTGCTTGCCGAGTTCGGCACCCTTGATTCCCTGCTGGCGGCCGCCGGGGACAAGGGCAGCACCCTCTCGGCAAACATGCGGTCCAAACTCGACGCTGCCCGGGAATACCTCGAGGCCGCGCCCGCCGTGGTTCGGCTGGTGCGCGGCCTCGAGGTGCCGTCACTGAAGGATGCCAGGCTGCAGCCGGTCACCGGGGACCGGCGGGCCCGTCTTGAGACCCTGGCCGGGGACTGGAACCTGGGTGGTTCGGTCCGCCGGCTCCTGGCGTCCCTGGACTCAGCTGCCTGAGCCCGTGACCCGCAGTCCTGCGGGTCTCAGTGCTGCGCGATCCTCAGCACTGTGCGGTCCTCAGTACTGTGCGGCTCTCAGTACTGCGCGATGAAGCGGCCGATCACGCCGCCGGCGCGCAGCTTGTCGATGGCATCCGGAATCTCTGCGTGCGTGATGATGTTCATCGGCGGGTTCAGCTTGCCGGACTTCATCAGCTCGTACAGGGCTTCGAGATCTTCCTTGGTCCCGGACTTTGAACCCTTGATGCTCAGCTGGTTAATGATGATCGGGTAGGTGTTGATAGTGGCCTCAAGACGGCCCATGCCTACCTGCACAAGCGTTCCAAACTCGGCCAGGGTTTCGATGGCCTGTGACGTGGTGGTGCCGAAACCGGCGTAGTCCACGATCAGGTCCAGTCCCTTGTCCTTGAACTCGGTGATGGACTCGGCAACGCCGGCCAGGCCGATCTCATCGGCGAGCTTGCGCGTCTCGGCGTTGATTTCCGCGCCGTAGACCTCTGCGCCGGAGAGTACTGCCACGCGGGCGCCGATGTAGCCGAGCCCGCCAAGCCCAATGACGCCAACCTTCATGCCGGCCTTGGCGCCGCCCACGGCCATGATCGCATGGTAGGCGGTGAGGCCTGCGTCGGTGGCCATGGCAGCGAGGTCGAACGGGACTTCGTCGGGGAGCTTCACCAGGTTGTCATCGGTGGCAACGAGCTTGGGCGCGAATCCACCGTCCCACTTGCCGTAACCCAGCGCATCGCCGTCGCTCATGACCGGGGCCAGGCCCACACGGTCTCCGACCTTCCAGTGCTCCATGCCCGGGCCAACCTCGGTGATCACACCGGCATTCTCGTGGCCCATCGTGCGCGGGAGTTCGAAGAACAGGGGCATCCATCCCGGATCGTCCAGGGCGGTGACATCGGAGTGGCAGACGCCTGCTGCCTTGACTTCGACGACCACCTGTCCCGGGCCTGCGTGGGGTTCGGGTACTTCATTGAGTTCCAGGGGCTTGTTTGTGCCGGTGAACTGCCATGCCTTCATGGGGCATCTCCTTTTCATTTGGCTCAGTGGAGGCCCTGGTCCAGGTGCCCTCCACATTTTCACCCTACGCCCGGCCAGCCCCGCAAAAAGGCCGTTTGGGATGTGAAGAACAGCACGTCAGGGCCAACTTTTGGGTGCGGACCGGGATATCCTGCCAGCAGAACCAATCACGCACGGACGGGGAACAATGCACGATCAGCCCAGCACCCCGGCAACGGGTTCCCAGGCCCCTGCACATCTGTCCCAGCGCCGCGTACTTGCCGTCCTGGTGGCGGGGCAGATCCTGGGCGGAATAGGCATGGGAGCCACGCTTTCCCTCGGTGCGCTGCTGGCCGCAGCCCTGTCCGGCTCCCCCGCCTGGTCCGGAATGGCAGCGACCATGAGCACCCTGGGTGCAGCTGCGGCAGCGGTTCCGCTGGCCCGCCTTGCCCAGGCACGCGGACGCAGGGTGTCCCTCTCGGTTGGTGCACTGGTCTCAGCTGCCGGGGCGGTCACCGCAGTCTCCTCCGCCGTCGCCGGCATTTTCCCGATCCTCCTGGCGGGCCTGGCGCTGCTGGGAGCCGGAAGCGCCGTCAGCCTGCAGGCCCGCTTCGCGGCCGCCGACCTTTCAACCCCGGGCAGCCGCGGGCGGGACCTTTCAATAGTGCTGTGGTCAACAACCATAGGGGCAGTGCTGGGGCCGAACCTCTTCGGGCCCGGAGAAGTACTGGGAAGCTCGCTGGGCCTGCCGCCGCTAACCGGTGCGTTTGTCTTTTCGCTCGCCGCGCAGCTGGCAGCCGCCGCCGTTTACCTCACGGGGCTGCGGCCGGACCCGCTGCTGGAACTGAAGCGCCTGCGCGCCGCAGGTGCAGGGGATGCATCTCCGGCTTCGAAACGGTCGGGGTTCAGGATCCTGCGGACCAACGCGCAGGCGCGGTACGCGGTGGCAGTCATTGCCCTGAGCCATGCGGTGATGGTGGCGCTGATGTCGATGACCCCGGTGCACCTGAGCAGCCACGGCGCGTCGATCAGTCTCGTTGGGTTCACCATCAGCCTGCACATTGCCGGGATGTACGCGTTGTCTCCGGTCTTTGGCTGGCTTTCGGACCGCGCCGGACGCCACCGGGTGATCCTGTTGGGACAGGGGCTGCTGCTGGCGGCTTTGATCGTGGCCGGAACAGCTGCGGATTCCGGTGCAGCAGTGACGGTGAGCCTTGTTCTGCTGGGACTGGGGTGGTCCGCGTCGGTGGTTTCGGCGTCGGCACTCGTCTCCGAAGCGGTTGAGGTTCCGGAGCGGCCGGCGGTCCAGGGGGTATCCGATTTGGGGATGAACGCGGCCGGTGCGGCCGGAGGTGCACTGGCAGGTCCGGTGCTCACCGCTGTCGGCTACTCAGGACTGGGCTATGCAGCAGTGCTCCTGGTTGCAGTCATACTTGCGTGGACTGCTGCTGGTGCCCGAAGTGGGACTCGAACCCACACACCTTTCGATACTGCATTTTGAGTGCAGCGCGTCTGCCAATTCCGCCATTCGGGCAGGCCCTGTGACGTTGATCAAGCGGATTGATTCCCCGTGTTGGGCGCGAAACCACTCTACATGCAGATAGGCTGTTTTCGTGAACTACCGGCAGCCACCGGTAGTGCTGTCGTCTTTCCAAGGAGCATCTGTGTCTGAGTCATCCGAGTCCGTACCGTCCAATAGTCCCGCGCGGCGCGTCCTCGTTGCAGAGGATGAAACTCTCATCCGTCTGGACATCGTCGAGATCCTCACCGGTGAGGGCTATGACGTCGTCGGTGAGGCGGACAACGGCGAGAAGGCCGTGCAGATGGCCAACGAGCTCAAGCCCGACCTGGTGCTGATGGACGTCAAGATGCCGGTTATGGACGGCATCAGCGCAGCCGAAGCCATCGTGAAGGCCCGGATCGCCCCTGTGGTCCTGCTGACGGCGTTCAGCCAGAAGGAACTGGTGGAGCGTGCCCGCGAGGCCGGCGCCATGGCATACGTAGTCAAGCCGTTCACGCCCGCTGACCTGATCCCGGCCATCGAAATTGCGCTGTCCCGCCACGAGGAAATCAAGGCACTCGAAAACGAAGTAACGGACCTCAAGGAACAGTTCGCTACCCGCAAGCTGGTGGAGCGGGCCAAGTCCCTGCTGACCACCAAGATGGGGCTCACCGAGCCAGAGGCCTTCCGCTGGATCCAGAAGACCTCCATGGACCGCCGCCTGAGCATGCGTGAGGTTGCCGAGACCATCATCAACCAGGTCAACTAGCTCCTTTCAGACCCAATAGGAAGAACCCCCGTCCGGATCTCCGGACGGGGGTTCTTCCTATTACGGCAGGGGTCCTAGATGGACCGGGCCTTGCCCTTGTTGGCTTCCTTGACCGGCCACGGGCCGACCTTCTCCTTCTCGCGGCGGCGGCCGTCACCGGACTGGCCGGTGTCGGCGGCATCGCCAACACGGTGGACCTTGATCAGGTTGGTGGAGCCGGCCTGTCCGGGAGGCGAACCGGCAGCGATGACCACCATTGCGTCCTCCTCGACAATGCCCTTTTCCAGCAGGGTCTGGTCAACCTGTTCCGTCATCTTGTCCGTGTGCTCCACGAACGGCACGAGCATGGGCTGGATACCCCAGAACAGGGACATGTAGTTCAGGGTCGACTCCACGGGGGTGAAGGCGAACACCGGCTTCTTGGGGCGCAGGCGGGAGAGCCGGCGGGCTGAGTCACCGGACTGCGTGAACGTACAGATGCAGGCCGCGTCCAGCTGGTCGGCAATCTCCACGGCGGCACGCGTGATGGCTCCGCCCCGCGTGCGCGGCTTGCTGCCCAGCGGGGGAACCCGGTTCAGGCCGTGTTCCTCGGTGGATTCGATGATCCTGGCCATGGTCTTCACGGTGTCAATCGGGTACTTGCCCACGGACGTTTCACCGGAGAGCATGACTGCGTCTGCGCCGTCGAGTACCGCGTTGGCGCAGTCGGAGGCCTCGGCGCGGGTCGGCCGGGGGCTGTCGATCATGGATTCCAGGACCTGGGTGGCCACGATGACGGGCTTGGCCCAGCGGCGGGCCAGCTCAATGGCATTCTTCTGGACCAGGGGAACGTCTTCCAGCGGAAGTTCAACGCCGAGATCGCCGCGGGCGACCATGATCGCGTCGAATGCGTCGATGATTTCCTCGATCGCAGCGACTGCCTGCGGCTTCTCGATCTTGGCGATGACCGGAACGCGGCGTCCCTCTTCGTCCATGACCTCGTGCACCCGTGCCACGTCAACGGCGTTCCGGACGAAGGACAGCGCAACCATGTCCACTCCGCGGCGGATGGCCCACCGCAGGTCTGCCTCGTCCTTCTCGCTCATGGCCGGTACGTTCACAGCCACGCCGGGAAGGTTGATGCCCTTGTTGTTGGAAACCGGTCCGGGCACAGTCACTTCGGTGACGACCTTGGTGTCGTCTACGGCAGTGGCCCGCAGGCCCACCTTGCCGTCGTCAATGAGCAGGGTGTCCCCCACGTTCACGTCACCGGGAAGGCCCTTGTACGTGGTGGAGCAAATCTCTGAGGTGCCGGGAACGTCTTCAATGGTGATGGTGAAGACGTCACCGCGGTTCAGGTGATGCGGTCCGTCCACGAACCGTCCCAGGCGGATCTTGGGGCCCTGCAGGTCGGCGAAAATGCCAACGGGCTTGCCCAGCTCCGCGGACGCCCTACGCACGTTCTCATAGGTGTTGTTATGGACAGAATGGTCCCCGTGGCTCATGTTCATACGGGCGACATCCACCCCCGCACGCAGCACGGCTACGGTGTTTTCGTAACTGGCGATAGCGGGTCCGAAGGTTGCAACGATCTTTGCGCGTCTCATATGTCCTACCCTAGTCTTCCGTTGGCTTTTCCGCAGGCCGAAACGTGCTGTTCCGCCTGCGCCAAGGGCGCCGGACGGTGGTCCGGCGCCCTTGGAATTCGGTCTGTTACAGCGGTGCGATAGCGCGGTCACCCGGAGCCACAGGGGCAGGGAGCCGGGTGGAACCTTCCAGCCACAGGTCCACCGCGGCAGCACAGGCACGCCCCTCCGCGATGGCCCAGACGATCAGTGACTGGCCGCGTCCGGCATCACCGGCAGCGAATACACCGGGCGTCGCCGTCATGTAGTACCCGTCGCGCTTCACGTTGGAACGCTCGTCAAACTCGGTGTTGACCTGCTCGGCCAGCCCGGCAGGCTCCGGACCAGTGAAGCCCAGTGACAGGAACACCAGGTCAGCGGGTATGACCCGCTCCGTCCCGGCCTTCGGCAGCCGCTTCCCGTCCACGAACTCGGTTTCCGCAACCTTCACGCCGGTGAGCTTTCCGTCCTCGCCTACGAACTCAACGGTGGAGGCAAGGTAGGTCCGCTCGCCGCCTTCTTCGTGGGCGCTGGCCACTTCGAAGAGGGTCGGGTACATGGGCCACGGCTGGTGAGCGGCACGCTCTGCCGGCGGCTGCTTGCCGATTGCCAGGGTCGTCACGGACGCCGCCTGCTGCCGGTGGGCCGTGCCGATGCAGTCGGCTCCCGTGTCGCCGCCGCCCAGGATGACCACGTGCTTGCCTTCGGCATGGATCTGGTTCTTGACCTTCTCCCCCGCAACGGCCCGGTTGGACTGCACCAGATAATCCATCGCGAAGACGACGCCGGACAGTTCCCGCCCCGGGATTGGCAGATCGCGCGGAACCGTGGCACCGGTGGCAATCACCACCGCGTCATACCGGCGGCGCAGCTGCTCCCAGGAGATGTCCTTGCCAACCTCAACACCGGTGCGGAACCGGGTGCCCTCGGCACGCATCTGTTCCAGGCGGCGGTCCACCTGCAGCTTTTCCATCTTGAAGTCGGGGATGCCGTACCGGAGCAGGCCGCCGATCTTGTCGTCACGCTCATAGACGGCAACGGTATGGCCTGCCCGCGTTAGCTGCTGGGCCGCGGCCAGTCCCGCCGGGCCGGAGCCTACGACGGCGATGGTCTTGTCGGTGAGCCGTTCCGGAGCGTGCGGGTGGACCCAGTTCTCGTCGAAGGCCTGGTCGATGATGGAGACTTCGACCTGCTTGATGGTTACCGGCGGCTGGTTGATGCCCAGCACGCAGGACGCTTCGCACGGCGCCGGGCAGAGCCTGCCGGTGAACTCGGGGAAGTTGTTCGTGGCGTGCAGGCGCTCGATGGCTTCCTGGCCCTTGTCCCGCCACGTGAGGTCGTTCCATTCGGGGATCAGGTTCCCCAGCGGGCAGCCCTGGTGGCAGAACGGAATGCCGCAGTCCATGCAGCGTCCGGCCTGCTCCTTGAGGACTCCCTTTTCCTGCCGCTCGTAGACTTCCTTGTAGTCCATGATGCGGACGGAAACGGGCCGGCGGGGCTGCGTTTCGCGCTCCCGTACTTTCAAAAATCCGCGTGGGTCAGCCACCGGTTACCTCCAGAATCTTGGTCCATGCCTCGGCGCCGTCGGGGTCCAGCCCCGCTTCGGCCGCGGAGGCACGGGCGTCGAGCACAGCTGCGTAATCGCGCGGCAGCACCTTGGTTATGCGGGAAACAGTGTTCTCGAAATCCTCCAGCAGGCCGGCGGCCAGCGTGGATCCGGTTTCCTCAGCGTGCTTGATGAGCAGTCCGCGGACAATGTCCACGTCCTCGGCGTCGGGCTGCAGAAGCAGCAGTTCGCCGTTCTCCAGTGCGTCCTTGTTCACCCGTGCGGGGTCCAGGTCCACCACGAAAGCGGTGCCGCCGGACATGCCCGCACCGAAGTTCCGTCCGGTAGAGCCCAGGATCAGCGTCTGGCCGCCTGTCATGTACTCGCAGCCGTGGTCGCCGATGCCTTCCACAACGGCCGTGGCGCCGGAGTTGCGGACCAGGAAGCGTTCGCCCACCTGTCCGCGCAGGAACATCTCTCCGCTGGTGGCGCCGTAGCCGATCACGTTGCCCGCAATGACGTTGCGTTCAGCCGGGAACACGTTGCCGCGGTCCGGGCGGACGATGATCCGCCCGCCGGAAAGGCCCTTGCCCACGTAGTCGTTGGAGTCTCCGTAGAGCCGCAGGGTGATGCCGGCCGGCAGGAAGGCGCCAAGTGACTGTCCGGCCTGTCCGGTGAGGGTGATGTCAATCGTGTCGGTCGCCAGGACATCGGTGCCGAAGGTCTTGGTGACTGTGTGGCCCAGCATGGTTCCCACCGAGCGGTCAGTGTTGACGACGTCGAGCGCGATCCGGACCGGCTGGCGGCTGGCCAGCGCGTCAGAGCTCATTTCGATCAGCTTGTTGTCGAAGTGCGCATCCAGTTCGTGGTTCTGCGGCACCAGGCTGCGCAGCGGCGCACCGGGGTCCACTTCGTGTCCGCGCAGGATCGGCTCCAGGTCCAGTCCGTCGGCCTTCCAGTGGTCCACGGCGGCACGGGTGTCCAGCATTTCGCTGTGCCCAATCGCCTCTTCCAGGCTTCGGAAACCGAGTTCGGCGAGCAGTTCCCGTACTTCCTCTGCCAGGAACTCGAAGAAGTTCACCACGAATTCAGGCTTGCCCGTGAAGCGGGAGCGCAGTTCAGGGTTCTGAGTCGCGACGCCCACGGGGCAGGTGTCCAGATGGCACACGCGCATCATGATGCAGCCGGAAACTACCAGCGGTGCGGTGGCGAACCCGAACTCCTCGCCGCCGAGCAGGGCCGCAATCACAACGTCGCGTCCGGTCTTCAGCTGGCCGTCCACCTGCACCACAACGCGGTCGCGCAGGCCGTTGAGCATCAGCGTCTGCTGGGTTTCGGCGAGGCCCAGCTCCCAGGGAGCGCCGGCGTGCTTGAGCGAGTTCAGCGGTGACGCGCCGGTGCCGCCGTCGTGGCCGGACACCAGCACGACGTCGGCCTTGGCCTTGGTCACGCCCGCTGCCACAGTGCCGATTCCGGCCTCGGAGACCAGCTTGACGTGGACCCGGGCGGACGGGTTCGCCCGCTTGAGGTCGTAGATCAGCTGGGCGAGGTCTTCGATCGAGTAGATGTCGTGGTGCGGAGGCGGTGAAATCAGGCCGACGCCGGGTGTGGAGTGCCGGGTACTGGCCACCCACGGGTAGACCTTCTGCGCCATCAGCTGGCCGCCTTCGCCGGGCTTGGCGCCCTGCGCCATCTTGATCTGCACGTCGTCCGCGTTGGTGAGGTAAAGGCTGGTGACGCCAAAGCGTCCGGAAGCCACCTGCTTGATGGCCGAGCGGCGCTCCGGGTCCAGGAGCCGGTCCACGTCCTCGCCGCCTTCACCGGTGTTGGACTTGGCGCCCAAACGGTTCATTGCAATGGCCAGGGTCTCGTGGGCTTCCTTCGAGATGGAGCCGTAGCTCATGGCACCGGTGGAGAAGCGCTTCACGATGCTGGAGACGGGCTCGACTTCTTCCAGTGGAACCGGCGGGCGTTCACCGGTCTTGAAGTCCAGCAGTCCGCGCAGTGTCATCAGGTTCTTCGACTGGTCATCCACACCCCGGGTGTAGGCCTTGAACACGTCGTAGCGGCGCTCACGGGTGGAGTGCTGCAGACGGAACACCGTCTCCGGGTTGAACAGGTGCGGCGGGCCCTCGCGGCGCCACTGGTACTCACCGCCGTTCTCCAGGCTGCGGTGCGGCTCCTCGATCTCATCCGCGGGGTAGGCGTGGGTGTGGCGGGCAGCGGCTTCGGCCGCAATGACGTCCAGGCCGACGCCGCCGAGCTGGGTTTGGGTGCCGTGGAAGAACTCGTCCACCAGTTCCTGGCCCAGGCCAATGGCTTCGAACGTCTGCGCGCCGCAGTAGGAAGCGACGGTGGAGATGCCCATCTTGGACATGATTTTCAGGACGCCCTTGCCAAGGCCCTTGATCAGGTTGGCAACTGCCTGTTCCCGGGTGACACCGGTGATATCACCGTTGCGAACCAGTTCCTCGCAGCTTTCCATCGCCAGGTACGGGTTCACGGCGGAGGCGCCGTAGCCGATCAGCACGGCCACATGGTGCACTTCCCGCACGTCTCCGGCCTCCACGATCAGGGAGATCTTGGTGCGGTTGGCGCTCTTGAGCAGGTGGTGGTGCACTGCCGAGAGCAGCAGAAGGGACGGGATCGGTGCCCACTGGGCGTTGGAATCACGGTCGGAGAGCACAATGTACTGGACCCCGCGGTTGACTGCACCGGAGACCTTTTCACAGATCTCGCTGATGCGGGCCCGCAGTTCCGATTCGCCGCCGTCGGGCCGGTAAAGGCCGCGGACCTTCAGGGCGACCTTTTCGCCTTCAACATTCTTGAGGTTGGCGATCTTGGCCAGCTCGTCGTTGTTGATCACCGGGAACTTCAGCGCGATCTGGTGTGTCTTGACCTGACCCAGTGCCAGCAGGTTGCCGTTCGGGCCGATCGAACTCTGCAGGGAGGTGACCAGCTCTTCGCGGATGGCATCCAGCGGCGGGTTGGTGACCTGGGCGAAGGACTGCACAAAGTAGTCAAAGAGCAGCCGGGGCCGCTTGGAGAGCACGGCAATGGGGGTGTCCGATCCCATGGCTCCCAGGGGCTCGGCACCGCTGCGGGCCATCGGGCCCAGCAGGATACGGAGTTCTTCCTGGGTGTAGCCGAAGGTGCGCTGACGCCGGTTGATGGATGCCTTGGTGTGCAGCACGTGCTCGCGCTCGGGCAGTTCCTCCAGGGACACCTGGTTCTCACGGACCCATTCCGCCCAGGGGTTGGCGGCAGCGATCTCCGCCTTGATCTCCGAGTCCTCCACCAGGCGGCCTTCGGCGGTGTCCACCAGGAACATCTTGCCCGGGGAGACACGGCCCTTGCGGACCACCTTGGCCGGATCAATGTCCACCACGCCAACCTCGGAGGCAAGGACAACCAGGCCGTCTTCGGTGATCCAGTAGCGGGCCGGACGCAGGCCGTTGCGGTCCAGAACGGCACCCACCTGGTCGCCGTCGGTGAAGGAGACTGCTGCCGGTCCGTCCCACGGTTCCATGAGCATGGAGTGGTACTGGTAGAAGGCACGGCGGGCGGGATCCATGGTCGCGTGGTTTTCCCAGGCCTCGGGGATCATCATCATCACTGCATGCGTGATCGGACGGCCGGAGAGCATCAGCAGCTCCGCGACCTCGTCAAAGGAAGCGGAGTCGGAGGCACCGGGAGTGCAGATAGGGAAGAGTTCCTCGGGGGTCTCCCCCAGCAGCGGGCTCTTGAGCTGGGACTGCCGGGCGCGCATCCAGTTCCGGTTGCCTTTGACCGTGTTGATCTCGCCGTTGTGGGCGATGGTGCGGAAGGGCTGGGCCAGCGGCCAGGACGGGAACGTGTTGGTGGAGAAGCGCGAGTGCACGATGCCGAGCTTGGTCTTGAACCGCGGATCAGAGAGGTCCGGGAAGAACGGCTCAAGCTGGGCCGTGGTGACCATGCCCTTGTAGACCATGGTCTTGGAGGACAGGGACGGGAAGTAGACGCCGAACTTGTTCTGCGACCGCTTCCGGACGCGGAAGGCCCGGGCATCGAGGTCGGTGCAGTCCTCGTCGTCCGGGGCGAGGAAAACCTGGACGAAGTACGGCATGCAGGCCCGGGACATGGCGCCCACAAGGTCAGCCACAACGGGTACTTCACGCCAGCCCAGGACTCTCAGGCCCTCGGATTCGGCAATGGCTTCAACACCTGCGCGGGCGGTTTCCTGCTCGCGTTCCTCGGTGGGGAGGAAGGCGGTGCCGACGGCGTATCCGCCCGGCGCGGGAAGTTCGAAACCTGCAACGGCACGGAAGAACTCGTCGGGAACCTGGGTCAGGATTCCGGCGCCGTCGCCGGTCCCTTCATCGGCACCAACGGCACCCCGGTGTTCAAGGTTGCGCAGGGCTGTCAGCGCGGCGTCGACGATGTCGTGTCCGGGTTCCCCGCGAAGGGTTGCGATGACGGCCAGGCCGCACGCATCCTTCTCGTTTTCCGCGCGGTACAGTCCTGAATCTTCCGGATAGGCCGCGAACCGCTGGAACGGAGACACCACCTGGGCGGCCTGAGGGGACATTGCGTCAGTCATAGGGTAAGTCCTTCCCCCTGTTGAGCGTTGGGAGGGGACGACGTTGGCCCCACGCCGGCAGCATGTGCCGGCCGGCGTGTCAGATGATTACGGTTAAGCCGGTGAACAGACCCTGCATGCTGTGATGGGGGCCGGTTCACAATGGCCGGAACCGTCCGGTGTCCTGCCGGGGTTGTCCCCGGCACGGTTACCGCTAGCCGCCACCGCAGTGTGGCATCCGAACCAGCCGCGGGTGGTAACCCGGGGAACTGGTCCTAGGTGGCTGGGCCCGAATCTCCGGGCCGCTGAGGCTTGGCTGCCTCGTTTTTTGTCTCTGCGACATTAGCACGCGTGTCACTCGATTGTGACGCAGATTTCACATTCCGGGAATCTGTTTCGCTCTTGTTATCAACCGGTGAATTGTTACTCCCGCCAGCGGTTTCGCCGGCCGGCGGGGTATAGCCGGGCAGGTACGGGGACGGTTCGGGAACCTTGCGGGCCCGCAGGGACAGGAAGATGAACATGCCGATCGAGAAGACCAGCAGCGCTATCGAAGTCCACACGTTCAGGCGCTGGGTAGTGCCGAACAGCGTGACCATTTCCGCGTCGTCGATGCGCAGCATCTCGATCCAGACCCGGCCAGCGGTGTAGAAGGCGGCGTAGAGCCAGAAGAGCCGTCCGCCGCGCAGCCTGAACCGGCGGTCCAGCGCCAGCAGGAGTGCCACTCCGGCAAGGTTCCACAGCGATTCATACAGGAAGGTGGGGTGGAACAGGGTGCCCGGGGCGGTGCCGTCGGGGAAGTTCGTGTTGTTGGGGTCGATTTCAAGCCCCCACGGCAGGTCCGTGGGACCGCCGAAGAGCTCCTGGTTGAACCAGTTTCCCCACCGTCCCACCGCCTGCGCCAGCAGGATGCCCGGTGCAGCGACGTCCGCAAACGTAGAGAGTTTGATGCCTGCCCGCCGGCAGGCGATCCAGGCGCCGACGGCGCCCAGTGCAATCGCTCCCCAGATACCGAGCCCGCCGCGCCAGATCTGCGGAATGAGCGCCAGGTCTCCGTTCGGACCGAAGTACGCGTCCGGGGAGGAGATGACGTGGTACAGCCGGCCGCCGATGATGCCGAAGGGTATGGCCCAGATGGCGATGTCCCAGACGGTGTCCTGCGGCAGTCCGCGGTGCTTCCAGCGGGCGGAGGTCATCCACAGGGCCAGGATGATGCCGGCCAGGATGCACAGGGCGTACGCGTGGATGGTCAGCGGCCCCAGCGAGAAGCTGCTGAACTCGGCGGGCGGGCTGGGAATTGCGGCCTGGACCGCCAGGGACATCGGCATGGTCAGTTCTTTCCGGTTCCGGTACTGAGTTCTCGGGCCAGTTCCCCGACTGCGGCGGGACCGCCGTCGCGGAGCGCTGCCACCAGGGCGGTGCCTACAATAACGCCGTCAGCGTAGGCGCCGATTTCCCGGACATGGTTCGAGGTGGACACTCCGAGTCCGACGCAGACGCGGTCCGCTCCGGCAGCGCGGGCCGCGCTGACAACGCCCTCAGCGGCGTCGGACACCTGGGTGCGGGTGCCCGTGACGCCCATGATGGACACCGCGTACACAAAGCCGCGGCTGGCCTGGACGGTGGACTTCATCCGTTCGGGCGTGGAAGACGGAGCGACAAGGAAAACACGGTCCAGTCCGTACTTGTCCGAGGCTTCGATCCATTCACCGGCTTCGTCGGGAATCAGGTCGGGGGTAATGAGTCCTGCTCCCCCGGCTTCAGCCAGGCGGCGGGAGAACTCATCCACTCCCATGCGCATTACCGGGTTCCAGTAGGTCATGACCAGTACGGCGGCGTCGGTTTCGGCGGTGATGCCGGCAACGACGTCGAACACTTCCTGGACGCGGAACCCGGCTTCGAGGGCCTGGCTTGTGGCAGCCTGGATGACTGAACCGTCCATGACCGGATCCGAATACGGGATACCGATTTCGATGAGGTCGGCTCCGCCGCGGGCCAGTTCAATGCCGGCTTCAATGGTTTCCTTTACGGACGGGAAACCTGCCGGGAGGTAGCCCACCAGGGCTGCACGGCCGTCGGCGCGTGCCCGGTCAATTGCGGCGGCGGACTTGCTGGCGGTTGAGAGGCTCACAGCTGTTCTCCTTCTTTGCCGATTTCGGCTTCAGCTGACTTCTCGTCGAGCAGGTTGAACCATTCGGCAGCGGTGGCTACATCCTTGTCCCCGCGACCGGAGAGGTTGACCATCACGATCTTCCCGGAAGGATCGCCTTCCGCGGCCAGGCGCTGGCCCACCTTTATGGCGCCTGCCAGGGCGTGGGAAGACTCGATGGCGGGAATGATGCCTTCGGTGCGGCAGAGGAGCTTGAAGGCCTCCATCGCCTCGCTGTCGTTGATGGGTTCGTAGGAAACCCGTCCAATGTCCGCGAGGTAGGCGTGTTCGGGGCCCACACCGGGGTAGTCCAGGCCGGCGGAAATCGAATGGGACTCGATCGTCTGCCCGTCCTCGTCCTGCATCAGGTAGGTGCGGGCGCCGTGGAGGACGCCGGGACGGCCCAGGGTGATGGTGGCAGCGTGGCGCGGTGTGTCCACGCCGTCGCCGCCGGCTTCGAAACCGTAGATAGCGACGGAGGGGTCATCCAGGAAACCGTGGAAGATTCCGATTGCGTTGGAGCCGCCGCCCACGCAGGCGCACACGGCATCGGGCAGCCTGCCGGTCTGCTCCAGGATCTGTTCGCGTGCCTCTTCGCCGATGACTTCGTGGAAGTAGCGGACCATCGCTGGGAAAGGATGCGCACCGGCAGCGGTACCGAGCAGGTAATGGGTGTTGGATACGTTGGCCACCCAGTCCCGCAGGGCTTCGTTGATGGCGTCCTTGAGGGTCTGTGATCCGTTGGTGACCGGGATGACCTTTGCGCCCAGCAGTTCCATGCGAGCGACGTTCAGCGCCTGCCGGCGGCAGTCTTCGGCACCCATGTAGACAACACATTCAAGCCCCAGCAGGGCGGCCGCGGTGGCGCTGGCGACGCCGTGCTGCCCGGCACCGGTTTCAGCGATGATGCGGGTCTTGCCCATGCGCTTGGCCAGGAGCGCCTGGCCAAGGACGTTATTGATCTTGTGGGAGCCGGTGTGGTTCAGGTCCTCGCGCTTGAGGAAGATCCGCACTCCCCCGGCATGCTCGGCGAACCGCTTGGCCTCGGTGAGCAGCGAGGGGCGACCGGAGTAGCTGCGGTTCAGCTCAGCGATCTGGGCGGTGAACTCGGGATCTGCCTTGGCCTTCTCAAAGGTGTCAGTGAGCTCATCCAGCGCCGCGATGAGGGATTCAGGCATCCAGCGCCCGCCGTATTCCCCGAAGTACGGGCCGGCGGCGTGGCGAAGCGACGGTCCCCCGGCAAGGAAGGACTCAGTCACCTGCCCGGTCACCGTCTGCTCTGGCGTGCCTGCCGCTGCGGCTGGGCTGCTGTTCTCCGGGATCCCGGTCATGGGGCCTGTCCTGTCCTGCTTATGTCCGTGGACCGCCGCTGTTGGCGGTTAACGGAAGGTTTGTCGAAAGTTGTCCTCAGCGTCCGCTGGCCTGCAGCCGGTCGGCGATGGCCGCGGCTCCTGTTTCCATGAACTCCGCAATGGTGGCTGCGGGATCGTCGTGCTTTACCAGTGCCTCGCCCACCAGCACCGCGTTGGCGCCGTGTGCTGCGTAGTGCGCGACGTCGGAGGCATCACGCACCCCCGATTCGGCCACTACGACCGCACCGGCCGGAATGGACTCGGAGAGGGAGGCGAAGACCGAACGGTCCACGTCGAGCGTCTTCAGGTTACGGACGTTGACGCCGATGATCCGGGCGCCGGCTGCACCGGCACGCTGGATTTCCTCCGCGGTGTGGGCCTCAACCAGTGCATTCATGCCCAGTTCATGGGTCAGGTCCAGGAAAGAACGGAGCTGATCGTCGTCGAGGGCTGCCACAATCAGCAGCACCAGGTCGGCCCCGTGCGCGCGGGCTTCCCAGATCTGGTACGGATCAACCGTAAAGTCCTTGCGCAGCAGCGGGATGCCTACCGCGGTCCGCACGGCGTCGAAATCCGCCAGCGAGCCGTTGAAACGGCGCGCCTCGGTCAGCACGCTAATGACGGCGGCACCACCCTGTTCGTAGCGCACGGCCAGATCCGCCGGATCGGCAATCTCAGCCAGTGCACCCTTGGAAGGGCTGGAGCGCTTAACCTCGGAAATCACCCGGAGGGCGGTCCGCGGATTGTCGTTGCCGCCGAGGGCATCGAAGGCATCCAGCGCAGGAGCGGCCTGCGCGGCACGCTCCTGCACCGTTTCCAGCGGCTGGTTCAGCTTCCGCTGGGCCATGTCCTCGCGGACACCGGCAATGATGTCGTCGAGAACGGTCACTTAGTGTCCGCTGTTCTTCAGCTTCGAGCCGCCGACGCCGTAGCCGGCCTTCTTCATGACGCCGCCGACGACCAGGCCCAGGACCATAACGCCGAGGCCAATGCCGAAGATCAGCCAGCTGGCCATAACGAAGCCAATGCTGGAAACCAGGGCACCTGCCATCATGATCAGCACACAGGTCCAGGCGGCGGGGGTGTTGCCGTGGCCGATGGTCTCGTCATGGATGCTGGCGTGGGCCTCGGAATCGTTCTCGGGCTTGGTGTCCTGCTGGTCAAGGGCGTTTGTGCTCATGGTAAATCTCCTCGTAAACGGGTCTGTGGTCCATTCTGCCATTAGCTGGCAGAAACTCTCGTACTTGTTGCGCCGCGCGCTGGGCCGGGCACGGCCCGGCTTAGCGGAAATTCGTGGGGTCTTCGCCCTTGGTCAGGCGGTCCCAGCTGTCGATGTCATCGATCGGGGGCTGTGTTGACTCGGTTTTCTCAGCGGCACCGGTGGCCGGCTGGGCGGCGTAACGGCGGGAGACCGGCCAGGTGCGGGAGGCCACCGCCAGCCACACACCGGCCAGTGCGATCAGCACGCCGGCGGCAGCGGCGAGGTAGGGCATGGCGGTGAGGGTGACTTCGGCACCCGCGCTTCCGCTCACGCCCACAGCCTTGCCCACGGCGCCGGCCGCACCCTGCTCCGGATCGCTGATGACCGCGGCGCTTGCGTACGCCACACCGGTTCCGGCAACCAGCAGCACCACGGAAATGACCCAGCGGGCCACCTTCCCGGCGATGGACGCAGCAAGGGCTGCCGCCAGCGCCACAACGGCAAACGCCGTTACGGCGGTAGCTGCTTCACTTCCCGCCACGGCGATGTCGGGGGTTTCCACCGCGGCTTGCGGCAGCACGACGTCGAGCCAGGTCCGGGTGGTGGTACCGAACGCTGCTGCGCCGAGCAGTACCGTTCCCAGGACAACCGTTGATTTGCGCCGCCAGCGCGGAGCGCCGGAGGCTGGCCTTGTGCTCACTTGTTCTCTTCCTGACTGTTGAAAATCTGCCGGGCCACCGACTCGGTGACCGGTTCCAGACCCCCGGCGATCAACGCCGCACGCAGCGGGGCCGCCGCCTTGTTGACCGTCTCAAGGGCTTCGGCTTCAAGATCGGAATCCGCCACGATTCCGCCGCCGGCCTGGACGTAGGCCTTGCCGTCACGAAGCAGGGCCGAGCGGATTGCGATGGCCATGTCCATGTCCCCGGCGAAGTCCAGGTACCCGACCACGCCGCCGTAAATGCCGCGCCGGTGGGGTTCAAGTTCGTCCAGCAGCCTCAACGCGCGCGGCTTGGGCGCGCCGGAGAGGGTGCCCGCCGGGAACGTGGCTGAAAGCACGTCATACGAAGAGTGCTGCGGTGAGAGTTCGCCCACCACGGTGGAGACCAGGTGCATGATGTGGCTGAAACGCTCCACCTCCATGAACTGGGTGACGTCCACACTGCCCGGGCGGCAGACCTTGGAGAGGTCGTTGCGGGCCAGGTCCACGAGCATCAGGTGCTCGGCGCGTTCCTTCTCATCGGCGAGCAGCTCCTCGGCGAGGGCGCGGTCCAGCTCCTGGGTCTTCCCCCGCGGCCGGGATCCGGCAATCGGGTGAGTGATGACCTCGCGTCCGGTCACCGTAACCAGGGCTTCGGGAGAGGACCCAACAACGGCGAACGGGTTCCCGCGGGCGTCCTCAAAGTTGAAAAGGTACATGTAAGGGCTGGGGTTGGTGGTGCGCAGCACCCGGTAGACATCCAGGGCCTCGGCCCGGCAGTCCATTTCGAAGCGGCGCGAGATGACCACCTGGAAAACCTCGCCGTCGACAATCGCCTCCTTGCCGCGTTCCACGGCCCGCAGGTACTCCGGCTTGGGCCAGGACTCCTTGACGCCGGCGGTGAGCGCGGAAACGTCGACAGTTCCGCCCTCAAGTACGGTGACCGCCTGGGGCGACTGGGCCGCGAGGCGGTCCAGCATGCTGTGCAGGCGTCCGACGGCGTCGAGCCAGGCATCATCGACCCGCTCGTCGGAGCCGTCGAAGTTGATGGCGTTGGCCACCAGCAGCACGGTGCCGTCCGAGTTGTCGTGAATTGCCATGTCGGAGACCAGGTTCATGGCGATCTCCGGCAGGTCCAGGTCATCCACGGGCGGGGAAGTCAGCTTCTCCCAGTGCCGCACCGATTCCCAGCCCACAAAACCGACCAGGCCGGAGGTAAACGGGGGCAGTCCCTCGAACCGGTCTGTTGCCAGCAGCGCCAGAGTGGCTGCCATCGCTTCCACCGGGTTGCCATCCACCGGGACACCGGCCGGGGGCTCACCCAGCCAGAAAGCCTCGCCGTCGCGGGTGGTCAGGGTGGCGCGGGAGCGTGCCCCAATAAAGGAGTAACGGGACCAGACACCACCGGACGCCGCGGACTCCATGAGGAAGGTTCCGGGCTCTCCACCGGTCAGCTTGCGGTAAATGCCGATCGGCGTGTGCGCGTCAGCGAGCACCTTGAGCCGGACCGGAACAACCCGCCGGTCCGCGGCCAGTTCGCGGAATTCCTCCAGCGAAGGGGAAATAACACCTAGATCCTGCATTTATCGGGCTTTCGGTTTGGAAGGGAGTGTTTAGGAAGAGACCGGAAGGCCACGGCCCTCAAAGCAGGTTCGAGTGCCCGTGTGGCACGCCGCACCAACCTGGTCCACGCGAACCAGGAGTGCATCGCCGTCGCAGTCCAGCGCCACGGATTTCACGAGCTGGACGTGCCCGGAAGTATCGCCCTTGCGCCAGTACTCCTGACGGGAACGGGACCAGAAGGTCACCCGGCCCGTGGTGAGGGTACGGTGAAGCGCTTCGTCGTCCATCCAGCCGAGCATCAGCACCTCACCGGTGTCATGCTGCTGGATGACCGCCGCCACCAGTCCCGCGTCATCGCGCTTCAGGGTCGCTGCTACTGCGGGGTCCAGTTCGGAGTCCGTATGGGGGGTCTGGGGGGTGGTGTCTGTTGCCATCCCTACGATTCTAGTGTGTTTAGCCGCACCGGGGCCGAATGGCCGCGTTCAGCGGGCAATGCGGGGGGTTCCATGCTAGTTTCAGCAGTGATGCAATTCGTAGAACCCTCTCGTGAAGTCCTGGCCGAAACACTGCTCGCGGCCGGTCCCCACGCGCCCACGCTCTGCGAGGGGTGGGAGACCCGGCATCTTGCTGCGCACCTTTACCTGCGCGAACACCGGCCCGCCTCAGCGCTCGGCTTTTTCGTAAAGCCGTTCGCCGCCAAGACCGCCAAAGCCATGGACACCCTGGCCGCCAGAGCCTCCACTTCCGAGGGCTACGCCAAGCTGGTCAAGTCTTTCCGGTCAGGTCCTCCGCTCCTGTCTCCCATGCAGATTAAATCGGTGGACAACAGCGCCAACCTGGTGGAGTACTTTGTGCACACCGAAGACATCCGCCGGGCCGGCGACCGCTGGGCGCCGCGCGCACTGGATTCCGAATACTCGGAAGCCCTCTGGTCTGAGCTCCTCAAGCGTGCCGCACTGCTCTACCGCGGTGTCGACGTCGGAATCATCCTGGTTCGGCCTGACGGTCCCCGCCATGTTGCCAAGCGTGCCGCTGTGTCCGTGGCGATCGTCGGAGAGCCGTGCGAGCTCCTGCTGCATGCCCACGGCCGCACCCAGCAGGCCCTGGTCATGTTCGAAGGCCAGGCAGACGCCGTCGCGTTGCTTGAAAGCGCCGACATAGGCCTCTAGCCCTTTTTCGATTACGGGTCCGGCGTATTCGCCGGACCCTTTTTCGTTGCCCGGGAACGCGGGGACTGCCAGTGTTAAGCCGAATGCACTGACCGCCGGCTTCGGAGAGATCCCCATGGGCAGGAACTGCGTCTTTGCGTCTGTCACCCGGCTCGCGGCTGCGGGTACAGCCGCCGCGCTTCTGCTTGTCGCCTGCTCCTCCCCTGACACCGCCCGGGACTCCGAGACAACACCCTTTTCCTCGCCGTCTCCGGGGGTATCGGCCGAGGACGAGCTGCCCGATGCCCTGCAGGCTGAGTTGCAGGCGCAGCTGGAGCAGGTCATGGAACGCTACGAAGTGCCGGGCGCCGCAGCCGGGGTCTGGGTAGCCGGTGCGGGATCCTGGCAGGCCGTGTCCGGGACGGCCGACGCCGCCGGCGGCGCGGCGGTCTCCCCCGGCATGGAGTGGCCGCTGCGCAGCATCACGAAGTCCTACACCGTTACCCTGCTGCTCCAGCTCGCCGACGAGGGCCTGCTGAACCTCGATGACACCATTGGCGAGTATGTGGACGGAGTGACCAACGGCGACCGGATTACTCTGCGGCAGCTCGCGGAGATGTCCAGCGGCAATGCCGACTACACCGGCGATGCTTTCGCTTCAGAATATGAGCAGGATCCGGCACGGATATTCACCTTGGCAGAGCTCAACAGCTTTGTGCTCGGTGAGCCGGCGGAGTTCGAGCCCGGTGCGCAGCGCGTGTATACCAACGCCAACACCAACCTGCTCGGTGCCGTTATTGAGAACGTCACCGGCCAGCCGTTTAGCCAGGTCCTGGGCGAACGCATCCTGCAGCCTCTGGCACTCACCTCCACCAGCTACGTCACGGATCCGTCGGATTGGGCCCAGCCGCATCCAACCGGGTACGTCGAGCAGGACGGCGTGCTGGAGCCCCAGCAGGAGAACCCATCCATTTTCGCGGCAGCCGGATCCTTGTTCTCGACCGTGGATGATGCGCGGGTATGGGCAGAGGCTCTGGCTACGGGATCGCTGCTGGAGGCGGATACACAGGACGAGCGCCAGGCAGGTGCCCCGCTCGAAACCGGTCCGCCCTATGACCAGTACGCACTGGGCATCGGTGAGACCGGCGGTTGGTGGGGCCACAACGGCGAAGGAATCGGGTTCACGTCCGCCGCATTCCATGACCCGGACACCGGGGCAACCATAGTGGTGTTCATGAACGAATCGAACGTGCCGGGCGTGCACCCGGCGGACGAGGCTTTCCGGTCCTTCGCGGAGGTCCTTGCGGCGAATCCGGGCCGATGAGCCCGGATATCCTTGGAGGGCGAGTTGCCCTCGCCCCCGGCTGCCCGGTGCAACCGGTCACTTCTGTGCAAGGACTCCGGTGAACAGGAAAACACTCAAGGACGATGGCTTTGCCGGATTCCGGCAGATCGAGCACCTCGAGGTCAACCGGATCCCGCAGCGCCAGGGGCTCTTCGCCATACTGCGCCCCGAGGGTTTTGAACCCCGGTACCTTCCAAAGAGCACCGCCGGTGTATTCAAGAAGAAGAACCCGTCCCTGGCCGAGGCTGAGCTTGCCGGCGAATGGGTCGCGGAGGCGGACATCCTGTTCATCGGCAAGGCCGGCCCCGGCAGCAACGGCAACCGCGGTCTGAGGCGCCAAATCCAGGAGTTTGTGGACTTCGGCAAGGGTAGACCGCCCGGGCACTGGGACGGCCGCCTCATCTGGCAGCTGGCCGGCGCCGGTGCACTGCTGGTTGCGTGGAAGGAACTGCCGGTGGAAGAACTCAACCGGGCGCACGCTGACTACCACGCCCGGTTCCGCGGGTGCTACGGCCGCCTGCCCTACGCCAACCTGGTCCAGGCCCGTGCCTAGGCAGGCACAGGACCGGAGATTCGTCTCGAACCGGTCCCGGCGCAACCCCCTGCTGGGGCCGTTGGAGGACGCCCGTTGGGTCCGCATCCCGGTCATCGCACTGGCAGCTGTGTTCCTGGCAGGCTGTGTGACGGGCGACGACGGTGCCTCCTCCCCCGCGGACACGGCTCCGGCAACGGTCGAAGTTTCAGGGGAAGCAGCAAATGCTGAGGAATCAGCGGCAAAGCGGTGGGTCCCCGTCCCCGGAGACACCTGGCAGTGGCAGCTCACCGGCGCCCTGGATTCCCGTGTGGACGCGCGGATCTACGACGTTGACTACGAACGGACCAGCCGTGTCGAGGTCGCCCGCCTGCACCGGGACGGCCGCCGGGTTATCTGCTACCTGTCGGTGGGCTCCTGGGAGGATTTCCGCCCGGATTCGGGTGGGTTTCCGGACGAGGTGCTGGGCAAGGTGATGGACGGCTGGCCGGATGAACGGTGGCTGGATATTCGCCGCCAGGACATCCTGCTGCCCTTGCTGGCAGCCAGGATGGACATCTGCGCACACAAGGGATTTGATGCCGTGGAGCCGGACAACGTGGACGGCTACCGCAACGAGACAGGCTTCGAGCTCAGCTCAGCGGACCAGCTGTCCTTCAACCGCGCCGTCGCCCGCCTGGCACACGAACGCGGACTGTCCGTGGCGCTGAAGAACGACCTGGATCAGATCCCCGACCTTGTGGGCGACTTCGACTTCGCCATAAATGAGCAATGCGCACTGTACGGGGAATGCGGGGACTACCTGCCTTTCACCGAGGCTGGCAAGGCGGTGCTGCACGTGGAATACGAAGGCTCCCTGGACTTCTGCGCGGAGTCCACGCGCCTCGGCCTGTCCTCAATGCTGAAGCCGCTGGATCTCGGGGCGGACCGGCAGCCCTGCTGACCTTCGGCTCCAGGGCGACGCTCAGCAGGATGCCGGCAGTAGCCGGTCATACCGCCGGGCACAGCCCGGCGGTATGGCTACCGGACGGGATAACCCGCGTCCGCGATGGCCTTCTTGACGTCGGCAATCGCGTTGTCCGGACCGAAGTGGAAGATTGACGCCGCCAGCACGGCATCCGCACCGGCAGCGATGGCCGGCGGAAAATGCTCAGGCACGCCGGCGCCGCCGGAAGCGATCAGCGGGACCTGCACGGCTGCCCGCACGGCCCGGATCATTTCCAGGTCGAATCCATCCCGGGTACCGTCAGCGTCGATGGAGTTCAGCAGGATCTCCCCCACGCCCCGGTCAGCGGCTTCCCTGGCCCAGGCAACGGCGTCGATCCCCGTGCCCTTGCGGCCTCCGTGGGTGGTGATTTCAAAGCCCGACGGCGTTGAACCGTCGTGCGTTCGCCTCGCGTCCACGGAGAGCACCAGCACCTGGGAGCCGAAGTGCCGGGTGATCTCATCAATCACGTCCGGACGCGCAACGGCTGCAGAGTTGATGGACGCCTTGTCCGCACCGTAGCGCAGCAGCCGGTCAACATCCTCAACAGTGCGGACGCCGCCGCCTACGGTCAGCGGAATGAAGACTTCCTCGGCCGTGCGGGAGACGACGTCGAACACGGTTTCCCGTGCCCCGGAGGACGCGGTGACGTCCAGGAACGTCAGCTCGTCTGCACCGGCGCGGTCGTAGCGGTGGGCCAGCTCAACCGGGTCACCGGCGTCGCGCAGGCCTTCGAAGTTGATGCCCTTGACCACGCGGCCGGCATCAACGTCCAGGCAGGGAATGACGCGGATGGCAACGCTCATGACTGCGCTCCCCTAGATCCGGCAGGCGTGGATGGTGCTGACCAGGATGGCGCGGGCGCCAAGGTCGTACAGCTCGTCCATGATGCGGTTGGTGTCCGACTTCTTGATCATGGAGCGCACGGCTACCCAGTCCGAGTCCCGCAGCGGGGAGACGGTCGGGGATTCAAGTCCCGGGGTGAGGGCAGCGGCCGCTTCGACCAGTTCCTTGCGGACGTCGTAGTCCATCATCACGTACTGCCGGGCCACCAGGACACCCTTGAGGCGGCGCTTGAGCACCTCCAGCCCGGCGGGGTTGGCACCCTTGCGGCCGATCAGCACGGCTTCGGACTTCAGGATGGGTTCACCGAAGATCTCCATCCCGGCGGCGCGGAGCGTGGTACCGGTTTCAACGACGTCGGCAATCGCGTCAGCGACGCCAAGGCGCACAGAGGATTCAACGGCGCCGTCCAGGCGAACCACAGACGCATCGACGCCGTGTTCGGCCAGGTAGTCGCGCAGCAGTCCGTCGTAGCTGGTGGCGATGCGCTTGCCGTTGAGTTCTTCAAGGGAGGCGAACTCCCCCACCGGTCCGGCGAAGCGGAAGGTCGATGCACCAAAGCCGAGGCTCATCAGTTCTTCAGCATCCACCTGCGCGTCCAGGAAGAGGTCGCGGCCGGTGAGTCCGACGTCGAGCGTTCCGGAGCCGACGTAGACGGCAATGTCGCGCGGGCGGAGGAAGAAGAATTCGATGTCGTTGTCGGGATCGACCATCACCAGTTCGCGGCTGTCGCGGCGCTGGCGGTAACCGGCCTCGGAGAGCATGGCGGAGGCGGATTCGGAAAGGGCGCCCTTGTTGGGCACTGCTACACGGAGCATTGGAGTATTTCTTTCGCTGGAAGTCAGATGGGAACTGGGCCTGCCGGCGGGCCACACACTGTTTGAGGGGTACTCAAAGGCAGCGCGTGGCTAGAGATGCTTGTAAACGTCCTGCAGGGTCATGCCTTTGGCAAGCATAAGGACCTGCAGGTGATAGAGCAGCTGGGAGATCTCCTCTGCTGCGGCTTCGTCAGACTCGTACTCGGCAGCCATCCAGACTTCTGCGGCCTCTTCGACTACCTTCTTGCCGATGCCGTGGACGCCGGACTCGAGTTCGGCGACGGTGCGTGACCCGGCTGGCCGGGTCGCCGCCTTCTCACTGAGTTCGGCAAATAGCTCTTCGAAGGTTTTCACAGATCAAGGGTACGCGCTGCGTCACAATCTGCCCCATTCCGGCTCGGCTGTGTGACGAAGGACGCTTCCGGCGGCGTCCTCGCCCGGCGCTACCACGCATCTTCAAACCACTGATCCGGGTGAAGGCCTGCTCAGATCATCGGAATCATTCCCTGGCTGCGGCACCGCCCCCGCCGGGTTTACCACGGTTCATCGGGCCGAGATTGAATTCGTGCCCGTGGTTTCGACTGTGGGATCCCCCGAGGCATAAGTGACGCTGTTGTTCTCCCCTTCGACGTCGATGTCACGGGTCTCCTCGACGCCGACAGTATTCCCGGTCCCGCCGACATCAATTTCGGGCACATTCCTAAGGTTGGCCTCATTGTTGTTGCCGTCGATATCGAGGCTTTCAGCGTTCTCGCCGGTAACTGAGTTGTCATTGCCGCGGATATCAATGTCTTCACACTGACCGGTCGTCTTCACGCTGGTGCCGTTGGTCTGGACGTCGATATCTCCCCCGCCGTTGCACGTAACGGTAATGCTGGTGTTCGGTTCAGTAATTCGGTGCTCTTCATCGCGGCTGAGGGTAATCGTCTCGTCGGAGTTCCCGGATGCCGCTGATGTGCCTGAGTCTGTTGGAGACGCGCTCACGCTCTCCGGTGTTCCGGCACTGGTTGATGGGATACCGGTTTCCAGGGGTTCCGGCGCCGGGTTGGTGCATCCGGTGACGAGTGCCAGGCCCGCGACTGCGGTGAGCACGGGCGCGGTGACACGGAAACTGCGGTACATGCGGGTTCTCCTCAGCTAGACGGGGCTGGGTGTTGTGCGGCCTGCCCCAAGGGAAGCTGCGCTCTTTGGCGGTTCCGCTTCCGGGGCTTTTCCGCTTGCCTGTCCAGTCTCCAACACGTTGGCCGGGACGGCCATGTTGAGGCTCGCCATTGTCCACAGACTTGGCTGAATCGGACTGGCTTGGACGGAATGGCGCGGCGCGGGTGTTTGGGCACCGAGGTTCCCATCCCCAGGTGCCGGTGTTACGGAAGTGACCACGTAGACCACAGGAACACCAGGGAGTGGGAACCTTGGCCTGTTTACCCGCGGCGATGGCCGCCCTCGCAGGCCGCCGCGGGGAATCGGAAAACCGTTCCGTGAGCGAGCGTTATCGTTGCAGCGTGACGGACAAACGCATCGCCTGGCAGTTCACTGCGCTGACGTTCGTGATCGCCTATGGCTTCGCGGGCGCACTGATCATCGCTGCCCGGTTCGGGTATGAAGTGAACAATGTCGTCACAACGTTGCCCGAATTTCTCGCGAACGTGCCCTTCTCGATTTATATCCTCTCGCCGGCCATTGCTTCCTATCTCGTCCTGAGGAGGGCCGGGAAGGTTTCAGGTCCCGGCGCGTGGCTGAGGATGGTGTTCTTTGCCAAGGGCCGTCCGGCGGCCTATCTCTTGGTCTTCTCGGCACTCGGCGTGTACTTTTCGCTCCACCTGCTTATCTCGGGGCCCTCCGCATATGCACTCCCCTGGTTCATGTTTTTTCTCTCGCTGCCGGGCAACCTCATCATTGGCGGCATGGAAGAGGCCGGGTGGATGACGGCGCTGCAGCCGCAGCTCTACCGCCGGTGGGGCTATTTTGTTTCCTCCCTGGTGGTCGGAATTATCTGGCTGCTGTGGCACGTCCCGCTGTTCTTCATCCCGGGCACGAACCATGAGTCCGGCGTCATCGACTACTGGATGTTCGCTGTTCAGATCATGGCGTTCCGCTTCCTCTACGGCGCGATTCTCGCTCTGTCGCCCCGGAACGCGGTGTTCCTGTGCATCCTCTTCCACACCATGTTCAACGCTGCCAGCTTCACTCTGGGTGTCCCGCCGACAACGTGGGCGGGCACCGTCACGGCGAACGCGGCAGTGGTGGCTCTCGCCGTCGCGGTGGTGTTCTCCCGCAGGAATGGGAAGAGGGCGCCAGGCAGGCGAACGGGATCCTGACGGTTCAGCGCCCGCTCGGCGCGCTATGCCGGCTGTCTTGGCGGTACACGTAGCTGCCGGAGAGCCGAAAGCCGGCTCTGGCGTACAGCCCCTGCGCGTCGAGATTCGCCGCAGTCACCTGCAGCCAAAAGTCTGTTACGTCCGAATCATTACCTGCCCGCAGCAATTCCTCCAGGACCGCTGCCGCGAAGCCCTGGCGACGCGCTTCCGGGAGTGTAGACATGCAGTAGATGCCGCCCATGCTGCTGCCTTCCGGCAACGCGAGGCGTCCGACGGCGGCGGGGCGGCCGTCATTATTTCGCACCAGGGCGTACACGGAGGGACAGCCTGAGAGGATTCGCAGGGCTATGGCCTGTTCCTCGTTGCCTCCGCGGCCGTCCACCAGCCACCAGACGTGCATCCAGTCATCCGAGGGCACCGACGACAGTTCCACCGCCGGCGCCCCAGGGAACAATGCAGGATCAGGGAGATCCTTGGCACTCCGGGTCAGGACACGGGTTGAGGACTGTCGTGTGAACCCCTCCACGTCCAGAAGGTTGTGCAGGGCCGCCGCGTCGTCGGCGTCCTCGGAGATTTGGAAGATCACCGGCAGCCGGCGGCGGCCGTACCAGGACCGTGCCTCGCGAAGCAGACCGGAAAGTTCTTCACCGGAGTGTCCGTTGATTCCCCTCGGCCAGACAGAGTTGGCCCGCTGGGTTACTCCTCCCGCGGCGCGGAGAATCCAGCCGCCGGACTTGTGCCGGTCCAGTGCCGGCCACGCGGCGTCCATGGCGGACTCCAGCGACAGAGGCAAGGGCTGCAAAGACGTGGTGGGCCTACGGAGAGGCATGCTCTGCGTCCTTAGAGTCCATGATCAGGTCCAGGACGAGGGAAGTTACGGCGGTGATGACCGCCATCACGAGCCGCGGCCGGGCCGCTCCGCGACGCAGCAACCACGTTTCCATCCGCTCATCCACCACAAGGGTCAGCGCCAGAATCCCGCTCGAGGCAACGCCCACCGCGCCAGCCAGTGCCGTCAATGCGATCGTTGTTGTCCGTTGTGAACCCGCATTAGTACGCACATAGGAAGGAAGAGGTGCGGGGCAGTCTGCTCCGCCGTCGGACTTGGCAGTTGCAGGCGTGACAAGATCCACTCTCCCGGCGGCAGCCAGCTCCCGTCCCTGCTGAGCGCCTCTTCGCAGGGCCGCGGCAACTATGACGCCAATTGCGGCGCCGGGGGCAAGAACGTAGGCACGGCGCACTCGCGGGGACCATTCGGCCGGGCTTTTTAGGGTGAGCGCACCAGATATAGCGGCCAGCGCGAGCGACAGCGGAAGATTCTTCATGGTCAACACGCTACATGCGCCTTTTGAGCCAGGTTTGCGGCCAGAGGCCAGCTCCAGCCACGGGGTGCCTGATCAGCAACTGTTCCGCGGCCGCACCTTGCCTGAGTGTCAGCGCTCCGCGCCGCACAGGCCCGGCGGGGAAACAGCGAGCCCCTGAAGCAGGAAATTGACCGTCTCCTCGCCGAAGTTGCCGAGCTCGGCCTGCAGATCGCGCTGCAGTTCAGTGGCCCATACGTCCAGGAGCGATTCAACGAGTGATACAGCAATGTGCAGCGGCATCAGGCGGAAGACTCCGGCATCCATTCCGGCGGACAGGATGCCACGCAGCAATGCCGAGTCCTCCTCGGTTCCCGCCAGATAGAGCGGCGTTCCGTCCTCGGTTCGGTGCGACACAACGATCTCGAATCCCGCCGTGATCTCGGCACGGTGTGAATCGACGTAGGCCAGGTAGGCACGTGCGTAGGCGCGGAGCTGCCCGGCAGGATCCTTTTCAGCCTGCACCGCCGGCACGATCTCTTCGTACTGGTTGCCAAACACCTCGTCGACAACGCCGAGCAGCAGCGCTTCCTTCGAGGCGAAGTAGTAGACGATCGCGCTTTTCCCGACACCGGCACGCACCGCGATCTCGGACAGTGACGCCCGGTGATAGCCAATCTCGTTGACGGTCGTGATGGCGGCACGAATGATCTGTGCGCGGCGCGCCGTTCCGGTAAAGGTACGCGAAGGATATTCGGGGGGTGTCACTTGGCCATTATCGTCGATGCCAGCGGGCGCCCCTGCTCGATGAAGTCGCAGAGCACACCCGGTGCCGCATCTGAGGCAAGCCCTGCAGCCTGGTCTGTCGGCACATCGGGGATCTCATACGTGGACCAGCCGGCGGCGGTCATCGCCGACACGGTAGCCAGTCCCAGCCTGCGCTGCAGCAATGACTGCCGCACAGCTACTGTGCTCACCGCGTCGCGCCGCAGCGCTGAGGTAGTGCGGCTTAAGAGCCCGGAGCGCACTACCACGTACTCGTCCGCGATGGCGTGGCCGAGCGCACGGTAGGCGACGACGGCGGCGAGCAGCGCGGGTGGCCATGCCGCCGCGGCGGCCCAGGGCATCCACCCCGGTATCACTCCCGTGAGGGCGGGAAGGAGCAGGGCTGCGGGGGCTGCAGCAGAGCCCGCGGTCCCCCACCAGAGACGACGCCGTAGTGCGGTTCGCGGGTGTTTCGTCAGCGTTGCCTCAAAAGGGTTCTCGGGTCCGAAGATCTTCCCTGCCACACGGTGTGACTCGGTTACGGGCCCCCGGGGAAGGATTGCAGTCGGCTCCTGCGGGTCCCATGCGTTGAGGCCCGTGGTGATGACATTGGTATCGGCCATGCGCATCCACCTCCATAGGAGGGGTTCACTGATGGACAGGCCGCGCATCCGGAGCTCGTCGCGGAGAACCTCACGCGTACTCAGCAGGCCCCGCCGGGTCCGCAGATGGCTGTGGTCCCCCGTCCTGATACGCGCGAGCTCGAATTTCCAGTAGCCGAGGAGGAAGTTCACTCCGAGTCCTAGTGCTCCAAGAAGACCGGTAACCGCGAGCACCAGGATGGTGATGACGACCCAGCCGAGCGAATCCCAGTCCGCCATGTTGGCAACGACGCCAACAACATCTATTCCAAAGCTTGAAAGCAACCAGAAGCCGCCCCACAGCAGCCCCGCGGCCATGGCGTAGGCCCAGATGCTGAACATGTTGTAGACGGCCCACCAGGGCTTGAAAACGGCAAGGACCTCTGCGGCTCTGTCTCCGCCTTCCCTCTCCCCACGCTTGTCCGTGGTGTCCAGAACGTCGGCGGTGGTGGCGGTCGGCGAAGGTGAGGCCACGGTGGTGTTGAAAAGGTCTTCCCGCAGGGCAGCGGCGTCTGCGGCTGACAGCGCGTCCAGGACAAGTGCCGCTTCACCCGCTCCGGCCTGCTGTCCTGCGCCCACCGTGACGATGCGGAGACCGGCAATCCGGTGGCGGAGCTTGGTGGCAATGTCTACGCTGCGCACCCGGTCACGGTGGAGGGTGCGGTGCCGCCGGACGAATACCCCGCTGCGCTGCTCGATGTCCATGGCAGTAAGGCGGTAGGTAGTGAAGGCCCACCTCAGGATGTCGGCGGCGGCGCCGCTGAGGCCCGCAACAGCCACGAAGGCCAGTGGCCAGAGCGCGGTGAGCGATGGATCAGCGCCGAAAACCCAGATCGCTGCGACCCCGGGAAGCAGCGAGAGCACACTTACCAGGACGTCAACCCACACCACGCGGCTGCTCAGGCGCTGCCACTGCTCTGCCGCCGGCTCGCTCATGTAGCATCCCCTTCGGAGAGTTCGGCTATTACTGCCAGGCGTGCGGCGGCATCTTCGGCAACGCGGCGGTCGAGACCGCGTATGTTGACGGCGCCGGACGAGGACGCCGTTGTCACCCGGAGTGTGGCGAGACCGAAGACCTGCTCAAGGGGTCCGCGCAAAGCGTCGACCGTTTGAATCCGTGACGTCGGGGCCACCCGCCATTCCGTGACCAGCCAGCCGCTCGATGCGTAGGTGGCCCGGTCAGTAACCTCCCATCGGTGCACGCGCCGGCGCCACCACGGTTCTATAACCACGCGCGCCGCCAGGACCAGCGCTGCGGCGGCGATCGGTGCTGCCAGCCAGATTCTGGCCTGATCCCAGAGAACAGCGGCCGCTATCAACACCACAAGCGGGATCCCGCACAGCAACAGGTTTCGTACCAGCCACCACGCCGTTGCGCGGGGGTCCACCTGATGGGCGGGCGGACGGACCTTTATATTGGGCTTCTCGACCTCCGGAATAGCTGTCATGCCCAGAGTCTAGACCGATCGGTCGAATAATCAACCGCTCGGTCGAAACTCATTCGAACGTTTTTCAGTCCCACGAACATTGCGGACGCGGACTGTCCTTAATGGGTACCACGATGAGGGCCATGCGCATTCTCATCACGGGAGCCACTGGACAGGTCGGGCGTCACCTGGCCACTGAGCTGCTCGGAGCCGGCCACACTGTCCGCGCCCTCACACGGAGCCCCTCCAAAGCTGACCTGCCGAAAGGGATCGAGGTGGCCGCAGGCGACCTCACCAACACTGCCAGTCTCCTAACAGCATTTGAGGGCGTGGACGCCGTACACCTAATCACTTTTGGCGGGGACGACGGCGAAGATCTGACCAACGGGGCGGAGATCGTTAATCTCGCAGAGCGCGCCGGCATCAGCCGGGCAACTGTCCTTGGCGGCTGGTCCTCCACCTCTGTCGACAACGCACTGAAAGCCAGTTCCATCAGCTGGACCATCATTCAGCCTGCCGAGTTCATGGGTAACGCGCTGGAGCTCGCTCCCGAAATACGAGCCTCACGCACAGTCTCCATGCTCGCCGACTATCCCAGCGCCGTCGTGCATGAAGCTGACATCGCCGGTGTCGCTGCCGCAGCGCTCGCTACGGACCGGCACGCACAAAAGACCTACGGGCTGACCGGACCCGAGGCGCTCACACCGGCCGAGCGAACCAGCCTGCTCGCCGGTGCAATCGGAGAGCCGATCCAATTCGTGCAGCTAAGCGAGGACGAAGAGCGCGAACGGCTTCGCAACTACGGCTACGACGCGGACTACATCGAATTCGGCATCCAGCTGGCCACCCACGCCCCCAGGAACGCCGGCACCGTCCTGCACACCGTCAAGGAAGTCACCGGACGCCCAGCGCGGACCTTTAGGCAGTGGGCACACGAGCACCTCGATCAGTTCCGCGCCATGCACTGATCAGCCAGCCGCCCTTATATGCACAGGCGGCATATACGCCGGCGGCCAGCCTGCGTCAGTCGTCGCCGATGTCCGTAAACAGGGCCATGAACGTTGTCCCGGTAGCCTTCAACTGACCCATGAAGTCCGCGGCTTCGGCCGTCGCCACCGCCGCGGAAGCGTCGTCATAGCTGTCGAAGTACAAGTCCACGGTCCGGTATGCCGGGGTGGGTGAGCCGTTCTCCTTGGGCCAGACCTTTCCCGCTTCGAACCGCTGCAGGCGCGGAAGCTCTCGCGCGCTGCCTTCGAAACCCTTGTAGGCCGTTTCAAATGCCTCTGGGTCTGCCGGGTTGTCGATGATGAAGGTGATCTTGGTGGACACGGTGTTCTCCCCATTGGTAGGTCTGCGGTAACTGCGCGGATGAGGAGCCATTCTGTGGCATGAACGGGGAGTGCGCCACCGCTTTCCGGCAGAACTTCCTGGAAAGGCCGTCCCCGAGGCAGTGCTGTAAGACGCAGTCCGGTGTGATGATGGGAGCAGATGCCATCCTGTCCGGAGAGGGCGCACCACATGGCGGAAACCGCACCGGCCCCTGCCGACAAGCGCAGCCGCCTGCTCGTCGTCGCAATCCTCGCCTCATTCGTGGCGTTCCTTGACGGCAGCATCGTCACCGTCGCCCTGCCGGCCATCGGCGAGGAACTCGGCGGCGGGCTCGCCACCCAGCAGTGGACGGTCAACGCCTATCTGCTCACCCTCGGCGCGCTGATCCTGCTTGCCGGTTCGCTCTCCGACTCCTTCGGCCGGCTCCGGGTGCTCACCTTGGGGCTGATTGGGTTCGGCGCCGCATCAATCGGCTGTGCCCTGGCCTGGGATCCGGAAGTCCTCGTCATCGCACGGGCGATCCAGGGCATGGCGGCCGCATTGCTGGTCCCCAGCAGTCTGGCCTTAATTACGACGGCGTATGCCGGGCCGGCGCGCGCCCGCGCCATCGGAACGTGGACAGCCTGGACCGGCACCGCGGCGATCATCGGGCCGCTGCTGGGCGGCGTGCTGGTTGACTGGTTCAGCTGGCGCCTGATCTTCGCCGTCAATGTGCTGCCGGTGGCGCTGACCCTGCTGCTGATGCTGGGCCTGCAGGACAGCCCGCGCCGCCGGACCGCACTGGACATTCCCGGAGCGCTGCTCGCAGTTGCCGGACTGGGCGGCCCCGTCTATGCACTGATTGAACAGGAGCGGCTGGGTTGGTCGGACCCGGCAGTGTATCTCTCCCTCGCCGGAGGCCTGGCTGCCCTGGTGCTGTTCGTGGTTCGGGAAGCACGCGCCAGAGCGCCGATGATGCCTCTATACCTCTTCCGTGTCCGCAACTTCCGCTACGGAAACCTGGTGACCGCAGCCGCTTACGGTGCGCTCTCCCTCGGCACGTTTGCGCTGACCGTTTTCGTCCAGGAAGCGGCAGGCTTCACTGCCATCCAAGCAGGTCTCATTTCCCTGCCGCTTCCGGTGGCCATGCTCCTGCTCTCCACTTACTTCGGAAACCTGGCCGGGAAGTACGGCCCACGGATCTTCATGACCTGCGGTCCGGCAATCATGGGTATTGGTTTCCTGCTGATGCTCTCGGTCAGCCCACCGCTGAACCTGCTGACCCAACTGCTCCCGGGCCTGCTGCTCTTCAGCCTGGGGCTCGCGGTCATGGTGGCTCCGCTGACCGCCGCCGTGCTTGGTGCGCTGAACGAGACCGACGCTGGAATCGGATCCGCCGTGAACAACGCGGTCAGCCGGGTGGCCGGCCTCATCACGGTTGCCCTTATCGGCACCATTTCCGCCGGGTCCCTGGACTACGCAGGTTTCCAGCGGACGGTACTGGCGACGGCGCTGCTGATGTTCGCCGCCGCACTGATCGCGTTCCTGGGAATCCGAACGCCGGAGCGGGACGGCAGTCCGGCTTAGCCGGAGCCCGGTTGATATAAGCGTTTCAGGGGCAGTTCCTGCATCAGGAACGCCCCTCCGCTAGGCTCCCGTCATGCCGCTCATAGACAGCTCGCTGGACACAGCCGCCGAACGAGTCTCGATTTCCTGGCATCTGGACGCTTCTCCGGACCGGGTGTGGTGGGGACTCACCGATCCGGAGGCACTGCCGCAGTGGATGGGCAGGCTGGTGAGCGGTCAGTTCGAGACCGGCAGCACAGTCATCATCGAGCACGCCGAGGACTACTGCTGCACCAGTGAGATCCTGGAGTGCGAACCGGAGCGGCTGATCGTCATGACCTGGCATTTCCCTGAGGAACCGGTCTCCCGGCTGCGCTTCAAGCTCACGGTCACTGGCACCGGCACGCAGCTGGTCCTGACACACGAGGCCCTCGGCGCCGAGACAGGGAACTACCTGCCCGGCTGGCATACACACCTGCTCTACTTGGAAGCACAGCTCGCTGGCGAGCCGCGTCCCATGGCAGAGTTCTGGGCCACCTACGAAACCCTTGCGGGCACAGGGCCGGAACCCTAGACCCCGGCCCCGCGCAGCACAGCGACTGTGTTGACCGCAGCAGCAAAGGCCTCATAGCCTTTGTCCTCCGATGACCCTTCGAGTCCGGCACGGTCCAGCGCCTGCTCCTCCGTGTCGCAGGTCAGCACGCCAAAACCAACCGGCGTTCCGGTCTGCACGCTCACCTGTATAAGCCCCTGCGTCGCCGAGGAGCACACGTAATCAAAGTGCGGGGTTCCGCCGCGGATGACGACGCCGAGGGCAACGACGGCATCAAAGTGCGGCGCCAGCCTCGCGGCAGCTACGGAGAGCTCAAACGTTCCCGGAACCCGGACCAGCTTCGGCCCAAGCCCGGCATCCGAGGCAGCACGCAGGGCGCCCTCCACCAGCCCGTTCATCACCTCGGTGTGCCAGCTGGCGGCAACAATCGCCACCCGAATGTCCAGGCCCTGGGCCCTGATGCTGCTGACGTCGTTATCCGGCGCGCCGTGTCCGCTCATGTTCCGTGTCCTCTTCGTAGACGGTAGTTAGCTCTGCTTCACGGGATTGGCCCGCAGCAGGTTCAGGTGGTGGTTCATCCGGTCCCGCTTGGTCTGCAGATACCGCTCGTTCTCGGCCCGGACCGGCACCTCGGAGGGAACCATCGCCTCCACCTCGACGCCGTACGCCTCAAGCCGGTCCCGCTTCACCGGGTTGTTGGTCAGCAGGCGGATCCGCGGCGTGCCCATTTGCAGGAGGATCTCCGCCGCGGCCTGATAGTCCCGTGCATCCACCGGCAGGCCAAGCTGCTCGTTGGCCTCAACGGTGTCCGCGCCGGCTTCCTGCAGCGCGTACGCGCGGAGTTTGTTCGCCAGCCCGATCCCCCTGCCCTCGTGTCCGCGCAGATACAGCACGGTTCCACCGTGCAGGCTGATCAGGCCGAGCGCCTGTTCCAGCTGCTCCCCGCAGTCACACCGGTAAGAGGCGAATACATCACCGGTCAGGCATTCGGAATGCAGCCGGACCAGCGGGGTTCCGCCGTCGGGGTCCGTCCCCGGGGCGGAAACGCTCAGGTGTTCGGCTCCGGTCCGTGTATCGGTCCAGACCCGCGCGGTGAAGTCGCCGAACGCCGTCGGCAGCTGGACTACGGGTCCGGGCACCACGTTCGCTGCGTCCATCACCGCCGGCCTCCTGCTATTGCCGGTGCGGCCGCCGCCAGATACACGACCAGGTCCTCGATCGAGACCAGCGGCAGGCCATGCTCATCAGCGAACTGCCGCAGGGCGGGCAGGCGCATCATGGAACCGTCGTCGCGCACCAGCTCGGCGATCACCCCAACCGGTGTGCAGCCGGCCAGCCGCGCCAGCTCGACGGCGGCCTCGGTGTGTCCACGGCGGGCACGCACCCCGCCATCGTGGGCACGCAGCGGAAAGATGTGTCCCGGCCGGTTCAGGTCGCCGGCCAGGGACGCGGGATCCGCCAGCACCCTCGAAGTCAGCGCCCGGTCGGCCGCGCTAATGCCGGTGCTGGTGCCCGACGCCGCGTCGCAGGACACCGTATAGGCGGTGCCCTTGGCGTCCTGGTTGACCGCGGTCATGGGCGGCAGGTCCAGCCGGTCCGCCCATTCCCCCGGCAGCGGAACACAGACCACGCCGGAGGTGTACCGCACGGTGAAGCCCATCAGTTCAGCGGTGGCGTGCTGGGCGGCGAAGATAATGTCACCTTCATTTTCGCGGTCCTCGTCATCCACGACGACGACGGCGCCTCCCGCAGCGATCGCCCGGATTGCGGCGTGAATCGGGTCCATCCGGGTGCTCATGCTTCCTCCTCGGGGCCGGATGCGGGAGCCGCAAACGCGAGCAGACGCTCCGCGTACTTGGCCAGCACATCCACTTCCAGATTTACCGGGGCCCCGGGTTTCAGTGCACCCAGCCCGGTCTCGGCCAGCGTGGTGGGAATCAGCCCGACTTCGAACCAAGGCTCGGGATCCCGTGGTTCGCTCACGGCAGTGACGGTGAGGGAAACGCCGTCGACGGCAATGGAGCCCTTCTCCGCGATGTAGCGGGCCAGCCGGGCCGGCACGCGGAACCGCAGCCGGTCCCAGCTGCCCAGGTCTTCGCGTTCCAAGAGGGTCCCCACACCGTCCACATGGCCTTGGACGACGTGCCCGTCCAGGCGCCCGCCGGCAGGAACGCAGCGTTCAAGATTCACTTTCCGGCCCGCTTCGAGCGAACCGGTTGTGGTCCGGTCCAGGGTCTCGCCCATGACGTCCAATGAAATCCGGTTCCCGTCGATGGCGGTTGCGGTCAGGCAGACGCCGTTGACTGCGATCGATCCGCCGAGGCCGAGCTCCCCGGAGGTGCGGGGGGCGTCGATCACCAGTACCTTTCCGGCGTCGGATGAGTCGGATTCCAGGGAAACTACGCTGCCCTGTTCAGCAACAATGCCGGTAAACACGTATCAGGTCCTTACTCTGAGGTCATTTTCGGGAAGCGGTTCGAGGTGCAGCCGGAGGTCCGGTCCCACGGGGACGGCAGCCCCGCCCCCGGCCTGGTCCCAGCGCCAGCGCTGGATCTGAGCCATGGACCCAATGCCGAGTCCGGCAAACGCCGGGGTGCCCGCACCCAGCAGGGCGGGCGCGGTGTATGCCAGCAGCTCATCGGCCAGCCCGGCGCGCAGGAACGCTCCGGCCACGGTGCCGCCGCCCTCCACCATCAGGTGCCGCACGCCGCGGTCATACAGTTCGGCCAGTACGACGGCGGGATCATGGGTTTTCAGGTGCAGGAACCTCCCGTCGGCCCCCCGGACGCGTGCGCCGCCGGGAACCGGGGTGTGGCCCATGACCACCCGGAGGGGCTGCTGCACGGCGTCGCTGCCGTCTGGGTCTCGGGCAGTCAGCCGGGGATCGTCGGCCTGGACGGTCCCGGTGCCGGCCAGGATGGCGTCGGCCCGGAGACGCAGGTCCTGGGCATCTGCCCGGGCTTCGGGAGAGGTGATCCACTGGCTGGTGCCGTCTGCCGCTGCCGTCCTGCCGTCCAGTGTCTGCGCGGTTTTGACGGTGAGAAACGGACGACGCGCTGCTGTGGCGACGGCCCAGCGGTGGTTCAGTTCCCGGGATGCTCCGGCAAGGAGCCCGCCTTCGGCATCGATCCCAGCAGCGGCCAGGGCGGCGGCTCCGCCCGCAGCGTCGTCGTTGGTATCCGCGGCACCGTAAACCACCCGGGCGAGTCCGGCACGGAGAATCGCCTGTGAACAGGGCCCCGTCCGGCCGGTGTGGTTGCACGGTTCCAGAGTGACCACCATGGTTGCCCCGCGCACGTCCGTGCCCGCCGCGGCAGCGGATGCGAGGGCATCAGCCTCTGCATGCGGGGTTCCGGCACCGCGGTGCCAGCCGGTCGCCAGGACATCTCCGGAAGGGCGGAGGATCACGGCACCCACCAGGGGATTCGCGCCGCGCACTCCCCTGCATGCCAGCTGGAGCGCCTGCTCCATCGCCGTATGTTCGGCGTCGGAAAAGGCCATGGCTACCTCACCGTGGGGTCCGGCATTGAAACCTGCACCTGCGGCTTTTCGTTCGCTTTGGCACGCCACCAGACAAAGAATCCGATCAGGGTGAAGATGCCGTAGAACAGGTACATAAACGCCGTCGCGTAGTAGCCGGCGCTAAAGAGCAGCGGGACACCGACGATGTCCACGGCCACCCAGATGAGCCAGAATTCGACCCAGCCCTTGGCCATGCCGTAGGTGGCCAGCAGCGATCCGACGAACGTCCAGGCATCCGCCCACACCGGCTCGTAGGAGCCAAGCATCCCGAACACGGGAGTCAGTGCCACCGTGCCCAGGATCAGGCCCGCGACTAGGCCCAGCCGTGCCCGTCCTGACGCCCACTGCGGCGTAACGGCGTCCGCGCCGGAGTTTTTGCTGGCCTGCCAGCGGCGCCAGCCGTAGATGGCGACGGCGATGAACATCACCTGCCGCCCGGCCTGGCCGAGCAGATTCGCTGTGCTGGCGTCGCCAAAGATGGAGCCGAGGAAAACGGTCAGAAGGAGCAGGTTGCCGGCAATGCCTACCGGCCAGGCCCAGATCTTCCGGCGCATGCCGCCAAGGGCGCTGAGCAGCCCAAAGATGTTGCCTAGTACTTCGCGCACCAGCAGGGAAGAGCTCCCCACGGGGATCTGCGCGTCAAAGAGCCACCGCAAAAAATCCAATGTCGTTCCTTATCCCGTAGCGGCGGCTCCGGGGGTACGACAGTGCGATGCATCAACAGCACGGGGTACCCAAGTGGGTACGCCGAGGCGTCGGTTCAACAAACTGTACGTGCTTCTCCCATCCAGACTTTAACTGTCGGTACCGGAATTTCACCGGTTCAACCGTCCGTCCTGCTGAGGGATCCCAGCCGGACGTGCGGGTCGCGGACTATAACCGCCGGTTCGGAATTACACCGACCCCGGAGCACGTTTGTGTAATCCACATTCTCGCACAGGTTATGGATGCAGATTCAAGTTTTTATGCAGCGTGTGACGGCCGGGACATGGGGCGTCATGTCCCGGACGCCGGAGGTCACGTTTACGCGACGCGCAGGTCAATCTCCCCCGGCGCTCCGCCGTCGGCTCCGAAGACCAGCTGGCGGTTGGCTACCTTGTCCGTGAAGAACCTGTCGTGGCTGACCACCACCACGGCTCCGGGGAAATGCAGCAGTGCCTGTTCCATGACCTGGGTGCTCGAAAGGTCCAGGTGGTTCGTCGGTTCATCCAGCAGCAGCACCGAGGCGCCGGAGAGCAGGCACTGTGCCATAGCCACACGTGCCTTCTGCCCGCCGGAGAGGTTGCCGATCTTCTGCTTCAAATCCGCTTCGGAGAACTGGAACATGGCCAGGAACCTGTTCACCGACTTCTTCGTCGCCTTCAGCGCCAGGCTGTCAGGCATCGCGTTCACGGCGTGCGTAACCGTATCGGCGTCGTCCAGTTCAGCCAGGACCTGGTTGTAGGAGACCATGCCGGCGCCGTTCGCCCAGGCGACCTTGCCGGCGTCGGGCGTTTCCTCACCGGTGAGCACACGCAGCAGAGTGGTTTTGCCGCTGCCGTTGGCGCCCAGGACCACCAGCCTGTCACCGCGCTGGATCTCGAAGGACAAGCCGCTGAACAGGGTCCTGCCGCCATACGACTTGGCCACGTCCTGCACCCGGCACAAATTGTCCTTCACATGCAGGCCCGCGTAGATCTCGGTGATGATCTGGTCCACGGGGCGCGGCGCACGGGACTTCTTGATTCGGGCAAGCTTCGCGCCCAGGGTCCGGCCGCCTGCCTTGGCGGCCTCGCGGCGGTCGGCAATGCCTTCGGCTTCAAAGGCCAGCAGCTCGGATTCGTGCACGAACTGGGATGCCAGCTGCTTCAGCCGGAACTGCTTCTGGATGACGTACTCGGCGAAGTTCCCGGGATATTCGTGCAGGTGGTAGTTCTCCACCTCGATGATCCGGGTCACCACGGCGTCCAGGAACGCCCGGTCGTGGGAAACCACGACGGCGGCACCGCGGAAGTCGCGGAACCAGCCTTCCAGCCACTGGACACCCTCGACGTCGAGGTAGTTGGTCGGTTCATCCAGGAGCAGCACGTCCGGGGCCTGCAGCAGGATCTTTGCCAGCGCCGCGCGGTTCCGCCAGCCGCCGGACAGCGCGTCGATTGGGCAGGTGCGGTGGGCTTCGCTGAAGCCAAGGGTGGTCAGCGCAGCGTCGATCCGGCGCGGATAGTCCCACCCGTCCAAGTGGTCCATCGCTTCGAACAGTTCGGACTGCCGGCGAATGAGCTTGTCCATGGTCTTTTCATCAGGGTCCGCACCGAGGGCTTCGTCGATTGACGCAAGCTCCGCTTCCACGTCCTTGATCTCGGTGAACAGCCCGTCCAGGACTTCGGTGACGGTGGAGTCTCCGGCGAGTTCGGAGAACTGGGAGAAGTAACCGATCTTCAGCCCGTCGTCCACGCTCACGGTGCCGGAATCCGGTTCCAGCTGCTGCAGGATGAGCTTGAGCAGGGTGGACTTTCCGGATCCGTTCTTCCCGATCAGGCCCACCCGGTCCTTGGGCTCCAGCCGGAAGAACACCTCACGCAGGATTTGGGACTTCTCGAAGCCAACGTTGACGTCCTGCAGCCTGATCAGGCTCATTCGGGTGTGTCCTCTCGGGATGGAAGCAAGCCACTTATCTTATCGGTCCTGCGCCGCCCCCTGTTCCCCGCCGGAGCACCGACGCATACTAAAGGCGTTCCGCAGACCATCCACATGCGCAGGAGGTGCCCGGCGATGGTGCAGGCAACAACACTGGTTTCCGGACTGGGAATGGGAGAATCTGCCCGCTGGCATGGCGGTGAGTTCTATTTCGCTGACTGGTCGGCCGGCACCATTTCCGCGCTCGACGCCGCGGGAAACGTCCGAAGGGTTGCCGGAGTACCGTCATTCCCGATCACCTTTGACTGGCTGCCGGACGGCCGCATGGCCGTGGTCTCCGGTGCCGACGGCGCCGTGCTGGCTGAAGTTCCGCATGCCGGCCTGGTACCCCTGGCCGACCTTCGAAGCTTCTCCCCCCACCCCTGGAACGAAATTGCGGTCCATCCCGCCGGCAACATTTACGTGAACGGCATTGGGCAGGATTACGCCGGCGAACCACAGGACAACGGGCTGATCGTGCTGATCCGGCCGGACGGAACGGCCCGGCAGGTGGCCGGGAATCTGGCCTTTCCCAACGGGATGCTCGTCTCGGCCGACGGCTCCACCCTTGTGGTCGCCGAATCCAACGCCGGTCGGCTCACGTCCTTCGAGATCCTGCCGGACGGCACCCTGGCCCCGTCCCGGACCTGGGCCACCGTGGAAGGCAGTGCCCCGGACGGTATCAGCTGGGACGGGAGCGGGGGGATCTGGTTCGCCGAGGTCCCGGGAGAACGCTGTGTCCGGGTCCAGGAAGGCGGTACCGTGCTGGAGACCGTGGAGCTGGATGACGGCTGCTTCTCCTGCGCCGCCGGCGGTGATGACGGCGGCCTGCTGTTCATGATGACGGCGCAGTGGCCCCAGGTCATGGACCCCGGCTGGGAGAAAACCGGCCGGGTCATGGTGCAGCGGGTTCGGCCCCCGGAGCTTCCCTAACCGGGCTCCCTAGCCGGTGCGGCTCACCGCGCTGGCCTGTGCCCGCAGCTTGGCAATCGCCTCATTCGGATCCTCCGTGCCGTAGACCGCCGACCCGGCCACGAACACATTGGCACCGGCTTCAGCCGCGCGCTCAATAGTGTCCGGAGCGATTCCGCCGTCCACCTGGATGGCGATTGGCAGGCCGGAGCCCCGGACGGCCTCGGCAGCGCGGCGGATCTTGGGCAGGGTCACGTCCAGGAACTTCTGTCCGCCGAAGCCGGGTTCCACGGTCATGATCAGCAGCATGTCCAGCTCGGGAAGCATGTCCAGGTAAGGCTCCACCGGCGTGGCCGGTTTGAGTGCCATTCCTGCCTTTGCCCCGCGGTCCCGGAGCTCACGGGCGAGGCGGATCGGCGCAGCGGCTGCTTCAACATGGAAGGTCACTGACGCCAGGCCGGCCTCGGCGTAGGCCGGAGCCCAGCGGTCGGCGTCGGCGATCATCAGGTGCGCGTCCAGCGGCAGGGCGCTGACTTCCTGGATCCGCTTGACCACGGGCAGCCCGATGGTCAGGTTCGGGACGAAGTGGTTGTCCATCACGTCCACGTGCACGGCGTCGGCGCCGCTGATGCGTTCCAGCTCGGCTTCCAGGTTCACGAAGTCGGCGGACAGGATGCTCGGGTTGATGCAGCAGTTGCTCACGGTGCTCTCCTAGGTCAGATCTTCCGGCGGATCAGGGCCAGGAACATCGCGTCGGTCTGGTGGATGTGCGGCCACAGCTGTGCTGTGGCCTCATGGCCTGCTTCGAGGGAACCGGTCAGGCTGACCGCGTCCAGGGCGGCACCGGCGTCGAGCAGTTCCAGGTCATTGCGCTTGCGCAGCACATCTGCCACCACGGCTTTGGTTTCGGCCGGGTGCGGGGAACAGGTCACATAGGCCACTACGCCCCCCGGCTTCACCGCATCCACCGCGGTGGTCAGCAGTTCGCGCTGCAGCGAGCCAAGATCGCCGACATCGCCGGGCTGGCGTCGCCAGCGCGACTCCGGGCGGCGGCGCAGAGCGCCGAGGCCGGTGCAGGGCGCGTCAACGAGGATCCGGTCGAATGTCTCCGGGTAGTCCTCGGCCACCGTGCGGCCGTCTCCGGTGCGCACGTTCCAGGTCTCCCCCGGAACAGCTTCCAGGGCCTGGCGGACCAGCTGGGCGCGGTGCGGCGCCGGCTCATTGGCAAGGATGACTGCGCCCTTTTCGTGGGCCAGGGCGGCGAGCAGGGCTGCCTTGCCGCCGGGGCCGGCACACATGTCCAGCCACTTCTCCATGCCGTCCTCGTCCGGAGCGACGCCGTCCAGTTCCAGCTCGGCCAGGGCCCGGGCTACCAGCTGGGATCCGGCGTCCTGCACACGTGTAGTTCCGGCCCGCACGGATTCCAGGCGTCCCACGTCGCCGGCGGCGAACAGGGCGGAGTCCTTAACCAGCCCGCCCTCCACTGCGCCGGCTTCGCGGGCTTCATCGAGGCTGCCGAGTCCCGGCAGCGCAACCAGGTTCACGACCGGTGCGTCGTTGTCCGCCTGGAGCAGGTCGGTAATTTCCTCGACGCTGCGGCCGTGCGCAACCAGAGACTGGCGCAGGGCGCGCACGATCCACTCGGGGTGGCTGTACTCGATAGCCGACCGCTTGACTGCATCCTGCTCATCTTCGGTCAGCAGAGCGGTCCATTCCGCAAGGTCGCGGGCGGCGACCTTACGCAGCACCGCATTGATCAGTGCGGACGGGCCGGCGCCGATCACGGCACGGGCCAGGCCCACGGTCTGGTCCAGTGCGGCGTGGGCGGGAACCCTCATGGCGAGGAGCTGGTGCGCGCCGATGCGCAGCGCATCCAGGACGGCGGGATCCAGTTTCTCCAGCGGGCGGTCCACGCAGCGGGCCAGGATGGCGTCATAGATGCCCTGTCCGCGCAGGGCGCCATAGGCAAGTTCGGTGGCAAATCCTGCATCGCGCTTGTCCAGGCGGTGCTTGCGGATGCTCTTGGGCAGCACCAGGTTGGCGTAGGCATCTTCGCCGGAAACGGCGCGGAGAACCTCAAAGGCAACAAGGCGGGCCGGGTCGGCGGCGCGGGTACGCTGCGACGGTGCCGCAGATGTGCGGCTCCGGACGGACGGACGGCTGCGCTGATGCCCCTTGGCGTTGCGGTCGCTGCTGCTCACTTAAAAACCACGTCCTCACGCTGGCCCAGTCCGCGGGCCCAGTCGGCTCCGGACATCATCTTCTTTCCTGCGGGCTGGACCCGCTGCAGTTCCAGGGCAGTGCTGCCGGTGCCCACAAGCGCCTCAGCGGCGCTGCCTGATCCGAGCCGGACCTGGCCGGGTGCCAGGTCAGTGACGTCCGGACGCGGACGGGCGGCACCGATCTTGAACCGTGCTCCGTCCCAGGTGGTCCATGCCCCGGGCTCCGGCGTCACGCCGTTAATCCGGCGGCGGAGGGCCAGGGCGGGCTGTTCCCAGTTCAGGTGCCCGTCCTCGATGGTGAGTTTCGGGGCAAGTGTCACTTCGCCGGTCTGCGGAACCGGCGCTGCCTTCCCCGCCTGGATGGCGGCAAGGGTCTGGGCCAGCAGGACGGCGCCGCTGTGCGAAAGCCGTTCCAGCAGTTCTCCGCTGGTCAGGGCAGGATCCACGCTCTCTGTGAGCTGTCCGAAGACCGGCCCGGTGTCCAGGCCCTTTTCCAGCAGGAACGTACTGGCACCGGTGATCTCGTCTCCGGCAATCACTGAATGCTGTACCGGTGCTGCTCCGCGCCAGGCCGGAAGCAGGGAGAAATGCAGGTTGATCCAGCCGTGCTTGGGGATGGACAGTGCACGTTCAGGGATCAGGGCACCGTAGGCCACGATCGCGGCGGCGTCGGGAGCCAGCGCTGAAATGGCGGCAACGGCGTCGTCGTCAATCCTGTCCGCCTTGATGGTCGGCAGATCCAGTTCCGCTGCCCGCGCCGCGACGGGCGAAGGGGTGAGGACGCGCTTGCGGCCCAGTGGGGCGTCCGGGCGGGTCAGGACACCAACGACGTCGAACCCTGCCGTGATCAGTGCGTCCAGGGAGGGAACGGCGACGGCCGGTGTCCCGGCGAAAAGTACTCGCATGTGCTGTCGCTACGCTCCCGTGCTCTGTCCGAAGGTACCGAAGCTGGAACCCACGCTCTGGGCACGCTGGGCGGTGGTGCGCTCGGCAATTGAGTCGTACTCGGCCATGCGGATGGCACGCAGGGCGGCCTTGCGGTCCTCGCCCTTGAGCCGGTCGATGAAGAGTACGCCGTCCAGGTGGTCCGTCTCGTGCTGGAAAGCCCGGGCGAGCATGCCTTCGCCTTCCACTGTGACGGGGTTGCCGTCCTTGTCCTGGCCGGTGACCCGGGTCCAGCGGCGCCGCGGCACAGGATATCCCAGGCCGGGAATAGACAGGCAGCCTTCCACCTGGTCCTCCTGGAAATCATCGCTGAGTTCCAGGACAGGGTTGACCACGTGGCCGGAAACGCCGTCGATCCGGTAGGTGAAAACACGCAGGCTGACGCCCACCTGGGGTGCCGCGAGGCCGGCGCCGTCAACGTCGTCCATGGTCTCTTCCATGTCCGCGACCAGCTTGGCGAGCTCCGGACCGAATTCCGTCACTTCCTCCGCACGGGTCCTCAGGACGGGGTCGCCGATGATCCGAATCGTCAGGATTGCCATCTGGAATATGTTCCTTACTCTCGCGAAGTGCTGCGTGGTGGTACGTGCTGCGGGGCCGAAAGCCCGGTTATCAGTCTAGTTGGCTGCGGGCTGCCCGGCAGGTACGGCGTGCGAACCGGAGGCCTGGACCGGAGGCGGAGCGATTGGGAGCAGCGCGCGGCCGGCAGCGGCGGCGTCGTAATTGGTCTGCCAAACCCGGCGCAGGGCACAGAACTTGTACCAGTGGGCGGGAAGAACCTCAGGGTTGGCACGCATGGGTCGAACCTCGGTCTGGCCTACCGCGACGCCCAGCAGGAGCGGACTCTGGCCGTAGGCCCACGGCTCCCACGTTCCTGCGGCGGCATCCACCAGGGATTCCTCGGCCTTCATGCCCGCAACCAGCTGCATCACGACTTTGTCATCCAGCGGCTTCACCTGGCCGTCACGGTCTGTGTTCTTCGTCTTGTAGTCGATCAGGCACAGGCGCCCGCCGATTTTGGCCACCAGGTCCAGGGTTCCCGCATAGCCCAGCTCCTGATTCCAAATGGTGATCTCGGCGGCCACCGGCTGCACATCGTAGAGGTGCCACCACTCATCGAAACGGTCGGCGAACTGGTGCTCTCCATGCTGGGCCAGTGCTTCGCGCGCCTCGGCAACCTGGTGCGGCTGCTCCAGTGCCCGCAGCGCCACCTGTTCGCAGTAGTGGTGGACCCGGGTTCCACGTTCGGCCGCGGCGTCGCGGTAACGCTCGGAAGCCCGGGAGGCTTCCTGGACGATTGTCTTCAACTGCGAGGCATTCCCAAGGGCCTGCGGCAGCCCCGGATGCTTGACGACGGCGCTGGCCGCCATATAGCTGTGCCAGCCGTCCAGCGACGTGGTGCCCTGGGCAATAACGGTGGTAATCGAAGGAACCGCCGGGGCTTCGGTCAGCGAACGCGAGTACATGCGTCCGAACTCTGTTGCGTGGGCCAGTGCTGGTGCAGTCATAAACCCAGTCTGCCACCCGGCGGTGACGTTTAAACAAAACAGGCACCGGAGCTGATCCGGTGCCTGTTTCGTCAATTGCTGGTGGGCGATACTGGGTTCGAACCAGTGACCTCTTCGGTGTGAACGAAGCGCGCTACCACTGCGCCAATCGCCCTTGCGGGAGTTGCCTTTGAAGTGCTGCAACGTCTAAAGATGCTAGCCCACAATCGGCCCTCGTCAAAACCGGATACGGGCAACGCGCCGCACGCGCGCCGATTGGACGAACGGTGAAACGTCCTATAGAGTTTTTCTTCGTTGGAAAGCGGCCGAACGCCGCAGAAACGCCAACATGCGGACGTAGCTCAGCTGGCTAGAGCACCACCTTGCCAAGGTGGATGTCGCGGGTTCGAATCCCGTCGTCCGCTCGCAAGTCACTGTAATGCCGGCCCTCAAAAAGCTGGTCACGGTGGGGTGGCCGAGAGGCGAGGCAGCGGCCTGCAAAGCCGTATACGCGGGTTCGAATCCCGTCCCCACCTCCACGGTTTCATGCAACACCCATTTATGGGCGCGATTGGCGCAGCGGTAGCGCGCTTCCCTGACACGGAAGAGGTCACTGGTTCGATCCCAGTATCGCGCACGAGGTTCAACACCTTGTGTTTCACTAAATGTTGGACATTCATTTGCGGACGTAGCTCAGCTGGCTAGAGCACCACCTTGCCAAGGTGGATGTCGCGGGTTCGAATCCCGTCGTCCGCTCTCCTGTACTGTGATGGCACCGGGTCTCCGGAGCCTGGCAGTATCAGGCGCGATTGGCGCAGCGGTAGCGCGCTTCCCTGACACGGAAGAGGTCACTGGTTCGATCCCAGTATCGCGCACGAAAGTTCTGTACTTGTGAATAACACAGTGCTGGTCTTTTGTCTGCGGACGTAGCTCAGCTGGCTAGAGCACCACCTTGCCAAGGTGGATGTCGCGGGTTCGAATCCCGTCGTCCGCTCCACGAATAAAGAACCAGGCCCTCCCGGGCCTGGTTCTTTTTTGTTTCCCCGCAGCTATTCCATCCGCCGGCAGGACGGCAGTCTTCCACCATGCAAGTTCCCGAACCGGATATTCCCTCAGCTGAATCCGTTGGTGGAATCCATCAGGAGGCTTAGCATTGAAACGAATGGGAGGCGTAAGTGCCTCCCCGGTTGGAAGGGAGGTGGTCCGTGTCTGTATTTGACGGGCTCAAAGGCAAGGCCGGAGAGCTGAAGGACAAGGCAACCGAGCTGGTGGGCGAGAACGCCGACAAGATCAAGGGCGGCATCGACCACGCGGGGAACTTTGTTGACCAGAAGACCGGCGGCAAGTACTCCGACAAGATCGATGGCTTCCAAAGCAAGGCCTCGGAAGCGGTAGACAATGTCGACCGCAAACAGGGGCCCGGCACGGGACCCGAAACCGGACAGACTCCTCCGGCCGTATAAGTCTCAGAGCACGGCAGAAGGTCCTGGTCCCGCTTTTCGCGGGATCAGGACCTTCGTCGTTTTCGGGGGGTGCCTCTATGGTTTTGGTCAAGCGGCTGAGGGCAGATTCTTAGGCGCCGGGTCTTCATAAAGGGTTCCGTCGCGAAGCATCGCGAAGAGAACATCGGAGCGACGCCGGGCCAGAGCAATAATCGCTTGATTGTGGCGTTTACCTTCCGCGCGTTTGCGGTCGTAATACGCCCTGGACGGTGGATGATGCAGGGCAGCGAAGGCCGAAAGGAACAAGGCTCGCTTGAGTTTCTTGTTACCTCTCCGGCTCGGATGTTCACCCCGGATCGAAGTTCCCGAGCGACGGGTGACCGGGGCAATTCCGGCGTAGGAAGCCAGATGGGCAGCGGAGGCAAAGTGCTTGCCGGTGACTTCGGTGAGGATCCGCGCGCAGGTCCTGACGCCGATGCCGGGCATCGAGGTCAGGACCTCGTAAAGAGGGTGGGCCTCCACGAGAGCTTCGACCTGGTCCGCGATCTCGTCGCGCTGCCGGCGCAGCGCCAAGAGCTGCTCAGCGAGTTTGGGCAGCACGATCCCGGCCGCGCCGGTGCCCACGACCACCACCGTCTGCTCACCGAGTGCGGTGAATATTGCCTCGGTGAGCCGTTCAGCAGCCCGAGGCGCGTGCTTCTTCAACCGTGCTCTGACGTGTCCGCGGCCGGCGGTCTTCAACGCCGCAGGGGTCGGATAACGGGTAAGCAGATCCGCGACCGCCGGATGGTCCAGATACGGCCCCAGCGCCCTTTCCAGGGCGGGATGGATTTGGGTGAGAAGCCCGCGGATCCGGTTGGAGGTGGCGGTGATCTGTCCGGCGAGATCATCATCGAACCCGCAGAGCACCCCGAGTTCGGCCAGGGTTTCATCGTCCAGTTCCACCGACCGCAGCGTATGGGGCATGGACCGCGCGGCTTCGGCAATGATGGCCGCGTCGCGGGCATCGGTCTTCGCCTGACCCGGGTGCAGGTCCGCGATCCGGCGCATCGCCAGGCCCGGTAGATAACCCACGGCTGCTCCGGCTGCCTGCGCGACCGCGACAGGCAGCGCGCCGATGGTCGCGGGCTGGTCCACGACGACCAGGACTTTCCCGTGGCCGGCGAGTTTGGTGAGGACGTCCCGGATTTTGGTTTCGTCCTGCGGCAGGGCCTTGTCGTAGAGCTTCTTCCCGGCCCGGTTCAGGGCCACGGCGTGGTGGCCGGTCTTGCCGACGTCCAACCCAAGGAAAACGTCGATGCTCTCTTGCTCCAGAATCATGGTTGCCCCCCCGTCTATTCGCTGAGACTGACGTGTTGGCTGGTCAGGAGCGGACAGGAAGTCGCATCCACGTTACGAAGGACCCGTTGTCGTGCCTCTATTAGCGATCCACCGGCCGCCATGTCGGTTCCGGTGGCAACACCCCCCGGATCATGGATGACTGGGGGCAAAAACCATGCCGGAACCGACCGGCCAACACACCCATATCCTGCATCAGGAACGGGCTACGAAAAAGGTAACGGGGGGAATCAGGCAGTGGGGACACTGCCCCGTCCGAAGGTAATGGCCCGTACCAGCTGCACCACGCCAAGGACCACCAGGAAGATGCCGCCAAAGATGACCAGGGCAGCCAGGGACGCAACCGGGAGGAACAGGACCACGATTCCGGCCACAACGCTGAGGATGCCGAAGGTGATTGCGTACCAGCGCGATCCGCCTGATTCGATCTCCACGAAGGCCATGATCCCCTCGATGATCCAGGCGATTCCCACCAGCATGCCCAGGACAGCCAGGGAAGAGAGGGGGTTGCGGATGGCCACGATGCCCACAATGAACAACAGCAGGCCAACGATGATGTTCAGTACCCGAAGCCCCGGAGTCATGGCGGAGATGATTCCGCTGACCACGCGCAGGCCGCCGGAGATGAGGAAGTACAGGCCGAAGAAGAAGGCGATCACCGAGAGCGTGGCTTCCGGCCAGAAAAGCACCAGGAGGCCCAGGATCAGGGATACGACGCCGGAAATACCGAAACCTGTCCGCACTGCGTTAATGGTCCGGGACGACAGTTCGCTGGTATCGAGTCCCAGCCCTCCCCAGCCGTAAAACGCACCGTTGGTCATGGACATGACTAGCCTCCTGCGTTCTCGGGTGTTCTCGGATTCGTTCCCCCAGGCCCTTCGGATTATCCTCCTGGCCCCGGAGGCAAGACCAGCATCCATACGCGGTTCGGGCAGCGGACGGGAGGAACAGCTGTCCTAGGTGATGCCCAAGAGTGAGCGGACCTCGTCCTCCGGCGTTTGGCCGAAGCGCCGGTAGGCGGAGCCAACGGCGGGCAGTCCGCTGTCCGGCCAGGGCAGCACGACGTCGTCGGCGGCCGCAGCGATGCTGGTGGCGGCGGAACAGGACATGGGTGCTGCAGCTATCAGCCAGGCGGGGTGCAGGCTGCGCACTGCAGTGAGCGCGGCGCGCATGGTCGCACCCGTAGCCACGCCGTCGTCCACCACTATGACGGTGCCTCCGGCGATCTTCTGCGGCCCGCGGCTGCCCCGGAACCGGGCGGCCCGCCGCAGGAGCTCCCTGCGCTCGGCGGCCAGAACCGAATCCAGGGCAGCCTGCCCGTCCGGTGCGGCAGCGGAGAGCCAGGACCGGACGATTTCCTGGTTCCACACTTCGGCTGCCTCGCCGCCTGCTTCAGCCACTGCCCCTGCCGCAAGTTCAGGCTGGCGGGGATGGCCCACCTTCCGGACCAGGACCACGTCCAGGGGCGCGCCCAGGGCAGCGGCCGCCTCGGCCGCAACCGGCACCCCTCCGCGGGGCAGGCCCAGGACCAGCAGGTTCTCCCGGCCCCTGTAGCCCTCCAACGCGGTGGCCAATACCCGGCCGGCGTCCTGCCGGTCGGCGTAGGGAAAAGGATGGCTGGCCTGCTGGCCCATGGTTCTCCTGAAGACAGACGGTCCGGGCGCCTGTTTCTCCACGGTAGGTACCGCCCCGGCCTCCGGCAATGCCCACACGAATGCTGCCGGAATGGCGCGTTGCCAAACACCTCGCCGCGTAGCAGGCTGGGGCGCATGACTGAAACGGCAGTAATTACCGGCGCAACAGCGGGACTCGGCGCGGAGTTCGCGCGGGCACTGGCCGAACGCGGCTACAACGTGGTCCTGACTGCACGGGATAAGGAAAGACTTCAGTCCAAGGCCGACGAACTCGCCGCCCGCTACCATGTGGAGGCTTCGGTGCTTCCCGCGGACCTTTCAACCAGCGAAGGCGTTCAGGATGTCGCGGCGAGAGTGGGCCGGCCGGACGTCGCTGTGCTGGTCAACAATGCCGGATACGGCCTCAAGAACGACTTCCACGCGAATCCGGTCCAGACCGAGATCGACCACCTGAATGTGCTGGTCCAGGCACCGCTGCTGCTCAGCCACGCAGCCGTGAACTCGATGCTTGAGCGCGGCGGCGGGCGGATCATCAACGTGGCTTCAGTTGCCGGGTTCATCCCCCGCGGGACCTACAGCGCAGCGAAGTCCTGGGTGATCAACTTCAGCCGCTGGGCCAACCTGCACTATGCCTCCCGCGGAATCTCCGTGACCGCCGTGTGCCCCGGCTTTGTCCACACCGAATTCCATGAGCGGATGCAGATGGACAAAACGCTGTACCCCAAATGGATGTGGCTGGATGCGGACCGAGTGGTGCGGGAAGGCCTCGCTGACGCCTTCGCCGGCAAGGGAGTCTCGGTGCCGTCGAAGCGGTACAAGGTGCTCGCCGCCGTGGGAAGCCGCGGCCCGCAGGGACTGATTGCCAAAATCGGTGGTCGCGGGCGCTGACAGCACCGGTTCCGGCCGGAACCTGGAAAGGGGCGTTCCCCCTTTCCAGTAGGCTTCCAACCACGCACCATCGCTGTGAAAGGTTTGAAAATGGCATTGCCCGTGTACGCCCTGCATGAGAACCCCGAGTGGTTTCCGCCCTTCGCGAAGGCCTTCGAGGCTGAAGGTGTGGAGGTACACGAATGGCTGCTGACCGACGGCGTGCTGGACCTTGACGCCGCCCCTCCGGAAGGCATCTTCTGGTCGCGGATCAGCGCCTCATCCCACACCCGTGGACATTCTCTTTCCAAGGACTACGCCCGCGCGGTGCTGGCGTGGCTGGAAGCCCACGGACGGCGCACCGTCAACGGGCGGCGCGTCCTTGAACTTGAAATGAGCAAGGTGGACCAGCTCACCGCACTGCGCGCCGCCGGTATCGAAACACCCCGGACCGCGGCAGCCATTGGCCGCAGCCAGATCCTGGCGGCAGCCAAGGAATTTCCGGTGCCGTTTATCCTCAAGCACAACCAGGGCGGCAAGGGCCTGGGTGTGCGCAAATTCGAGTCCCACGGCGAGCTGGCGGACTACGTTGCTTCCGCCGAGTTTGAGGAACCGCAGGACGGAATCACCCTGGTGCAGGAATTTATCCAGGCCGCTGAGCCGTCCATCAGCCGGGTGGAACTGGTAGGCGGGAAGTTCGTCTACGCGATCAGTGCCGACACCGCCCGCGGCGGTTTCCAGCTCTGCCCTGCGGACGCCTGTGCCATCGATCCGGCCACGGGAACGCCGATTATGCCGCCCGGCGCATCGATTGCCCCCGACCCTGATACCCAGCTCTTCAGCCTGCGGGAAGGCTTCGACCACCCCATCATCGCCAGGTATGAGGACTTCGCCCGCCGCATGAACCTGGAAGTGTGCGGGATCGAGTTCATTGAGGCTGCTGACGGGCGGGTGCTCACCTATGACGTGAATACCAACACCAACTACAACGCGGCCGTCGACGCCGCCGCGCCGGTCTCTGCCCCACGGCAGCTCGCGCGGTACCTGGGCGGGCTCGCTTCACGGTAAAGGGGATACCCGGACCTGCACTTTTCACTGTCCATGCGGCGACTGGAATATAGTCGAAAAGTACCGAAACTAAGGAGCTCCTTCCATGACCGCTGCCCAAGAACCGCTCTGGGTGAAGCATTACCAGCCCGGCGTACCGGCAGAAATCGAACTGCCGACCGAGTCCCTGACTGCCATGGTGGAGGACGCCGTGGCACGGTTCGGGCCCAAAGTCGCGCTGGAGTTCTTCGGTGCCGAAACCACGTATGAGCGGCTCGGGGACCAGATCAACCGGGCAGCCGAAGGGCTGCGGAAACTCGGCGTCCGCAAGGGCCACCGGGTGGCGATCATCCTGCCGAACTGCCCGCAGTACCTCATCGCTTTCTACGCCGTGCTGCGGCTGGGCGGAGTCGTCGTCGGGCACAATCCGCTGTACACGGAGCGAGAGCTGCGGCACCAGTTCGAGAACCACGGTGCGCAGGTGGCCATTGTCTGGGACAAGGCTGTCGAGAAGATCCAGGATTTCCCGGACGACGTCGCTGTTCCGAGCATCGTCGCCGTGGACATCACCAAGGCCATGCCCCGCCTGAAGCGGATCGGCCTGCGCCTGCCGATCCCTTCCATCCGCCGCACCCGGGCCGGCCTCACCACCAAAACAGAGCACACCATCCCCTGGGAGAAACTGCTCGACAGTGATCCAATCGACCCGAAGCACCCGAAGCCGGCGGTCACGGACCTGGCCGCACTGCAGTACACCTCCGGGACCACGGGCATGCCCAAGGGTGTAATGCTTACCCATTACAACCTCCGCTCCAATGCCCTGCAGGGCCAGGCCTGGATGCACGGGGCGAAGGAGGGCGAAGAGGTCATTTACGGCGTGCTGCCCATGTTCCATGCCTTTGGCCTGACGCTGTACCTCACCTTCGCAATGCTCACCGGTTCGAGGCTGGTGCTGTTCCCGAAGTTCGACGTGGACCTGGTGCTGGATGCGGCGAAGAAGTCCAAGCCGACGGTCTTCTGTGCCGTGCCGCCGATTTACGAGAAGGTCGCTCTTGAATCAAAGAAGCGCGGCATAGACATCTCCACCATCCGATATGCAATTTCCGGTGCCATGACTCTCTCGGCGAAGACGGTGGAGATCTGGGAGGAAGTCTCCGGCGGCCTGCTGGTTGAAGGCTACGGCCTGACTGAATCCTCTCCGGTGGCGCTGGGCAACCCGTTCGCGGAGACCCGCCGGAACGGAACCATCGGTGTGCCGTTCCCCAGCACCCGCATGCGTGTGGCCGATCCGGAGGACCTCTCCCGGGACGTTCCCCAGGGCGAGTCCGGCGAACTGCTGATCAAGGGACCGCAGGTTTTCTCCGGGTACTGGAACAACCCCGAGGAAACCGAAGAGGTGCTGACCGAGGACGGCTGGCTCCGCACCGGGGACATTGTCACCGTGGACGAAGACGGCTTCGTGAAGGTAGTGGACCGCCGCAAGGAACTGATCATCACCGGCGGGTTCAACGTTTCCCCTTCCGAGGTTGAGGAAGTCCTCCGCAGCAACCAGAGCATTTCCGACGTCGCCGTTGTGGGCCTTCCCCGGGGTACCGGCGGAGAGCAGGTGGTGGCAGCCGTCATCATGCAGCCGGACACGGAACTGGACGAGCAGGCACTGCGGGCCTTCTGCCGCGAGCGGCTGACGCCGTACAAGGTTCCCCGCCGCATTGTCGCTATCGATGAGCTGCCTAAGTCCATGCTGGGCAAGGTGCTGCGCAAGCAGGTGCGTGAATCTTTGCAGGACTCGCTCTAGTCCCTCCTTCCACGGCGGGTTCCTTCGCATCCACGGAGGAGCCCGCTTTTTGCTGCAGCTTTTGGTCCCGTGGTGTACCCGGTTTCCTATTGACGCGGTTCCACGCAGGCAGTGGAATGATAAGCAGGCTTGGCAATTCAGGCCCGGCCGGAGAAATGGCCATAGGGAGCCAGGACCTGCACCGGTAAAGCAGGGTGGAGAACACCTTCGCTCACCGTGATCCCGCCGCCGCGGGCGGAAGCGGCTGGAACGGGTTCTGGTTCGGAATCGTGATCGCTGTGCCGGGCCCCCGGCGCAGACGCTGCCGAAGGAGAACACACGATGATCAGCAATGAGCAGGTCGAAGGACTCATGGCCGCTTCGGGGAACGTACTCGGTCCCAACGGCGACAAAATCGGATCAGTGGGAACGTTCTACCTCGATGACCAGACCAACGAACCGGCCTGGGTTACCGTCAACACCGGCCTCTTTGGTACCAGCGAGACGTTTGTCCCGCTCAGTGAGGCAAGCGTGGAGGGCATCGACGTCCTGGTGCCTTACTCCAAGGATGAGGTGAAGAACGCGCCGCAGATCGCCAGTGACGGCTCTATTAGCGCTGAGGAGGAAGTGACCCTCTACCGCTATTACGGGTTCACCTATGACGACGGAACGTCGGACGTCGAATCGGTGGACGCGGATGCAGGAACGGACACACTCGTCGAATCGGACACGGAGACGGTTTCCGATACCAGCGGAACCCGTTCGGGTTTGGTTGATGACACACAGTCCGGCTCCGGGGTGGGTTCAGGATCCGGCATGGGCTCCGGATCAGGCGTGGGTTCAGGCACCGGCTCAGGTATGGGTTCGGGGTCCGGAACGGGCGTCGGCTCGGGGGCGGGCACATCGGGAACAACCGGGATGTCCGGCACATCGGGTTCAGGAATCGACGACGCCATGACGCGCTCCGAGGAGAAACTCGACATTGGCACCGAACGTCATGAGACCGGGCGGGCCAGGCTGCGGAAATACACCGTAACTGACACGGTCACCACCGAGGTGCCGGTCAGTCACGAAGAAGTGGTGATCGAACGCGAACCGATCACCGATGCGAACCGCGACGCAGCGATGAGCGGCCCGGAGATCCGGGAAGATGAGTACGAGGTCACGCTGCACAGCGAAGAGCCCGTGGTCCAGAAGCACACCGAACCGGTGGAGCGGATCCGGCTGGACACCGAAACCGTCACCGACACGGAAACCGTTTCCGGAGACGTGCGCAAGGAGAAGATCGACACCGAGGTGGAGGACGCTTCGGGGCGGACCATGTCTGCGGGCAGCGAGAGCGGCTCCGGTTCAGGGCAGGAATCCGGGCACCACAGCTCCGGACACCATGACTCCGGTTCGGGGCATGATTCCGGTTCCGGCAGCTCGGGATCAGGCGGTTCACGCTAGCCATTCGGCTGGATAAACAGTCCTTTTACGGAACCCCGCCGGCTCAGTGCCGGCGGGGTTTCACCGTGTGGGCTGTGGTTTAGTCCCGGTGGCGCCGGGCCTGGAAGCGGAACCTGTCGCCGCGGAACACCGAACGCGTCCACTCCGCGGGCGTATCCCCGGCAAGACCCAGCCTGTGGATAAGCAGCAGCGGGAAGCCCATTTCCAGGCCAAGCAGCCGCACGTCTTCCGGTCCGGCCAGCTGGGTCTCCACGGTGTCCTCGGCATCCGTAATGCGAATGCCGTAGCTCTCCTGGAGTGCGGCATAAAGCGAACCGCTGTGGGCCAGTGCGTCGGCAAGTTGCGGCAGTTCACCCGGGAGAAGCGCCGTCTCATGGGCCAGCGGTTCCTCGTTGATGAGGCGGATACGTTCAACCCGGGTTAACGGCGCACCGGCGGATTGCTGAAGCCGATGTGCCGCTTCGCCTTCTGCAGGCACGGTGGAAATGCCCAGTAGCTCGGAGGATGTACGAAGGTGCTGGGCCGCGGCGTCCTCGGTGAAGGAAGTCAGCTGGCGGACATAGGTTGGACGGTTATGGGCCACGAATGTGCCGTGGCCCTGGGTCCGGTCCAGTACGCCTTCCGCAACAAGTTCTGCGATGGCCTGCCTGACCGTGGTTCGGGAGGTTCCGTACTCAGCGGCAAGGGCCCGTTCAGTGGAAATGAGCGTGCCGGGCTCCCCTTTCGCGGCCAGGGCGCGAATCCGCTCCTTGAGTACGTAGTACTTCGGAGCGGGATGGGAATGTGACGTCACGGCTTCAGCATAGCGATTGACTCTCAAATTGGTCTAGGCCAAACTGAACGACATTGACAGCCCACTTGCTTATGGCATGGGGAACCTACGGGAAGGGCGGAAATGCGTTCAAGAAGGAAGACCCGGCTGCGCGCCGGATCGATGGGGGCCGCCGGCGTAGCGCTGGCTCTGGTGCTGACGGCATGCGGCGGCAATGGTGAGGCCGGCAATGAAGCCGATGGCACGCTGGAAGTCTGGGCCCACTCCGGCCAGGCCTCCGAGGCGGAAGCACTGCAGAGCCTGGTGGATCAGTTCAACGATGCCAATGAGGACATCACGGTCGAACTGACGCTGGTGCCTGAAGCTGACTACACCAGCACTGTTCAGGCCACCAAGGCCGAGGACCTGCCGGACATCATGGAAATGGATGCTCCGACCATGGCTTCCTTCGTCTACGACCGCAAGCTGGTCCCGCTCGAGGGGATCGTCTCCGAAGAGGTCCTGGAGAACCGGATCGGCGGTGTGAAGGAGAGCGGCACCTACAACGGTGAAACCTACGCGGTTGGCATGTTCGACGTCGGACTTGGGCTCTGGGGCAATGCCTCCCTGCTCGAAGCGGCAGGCCTCGAAGCTCCGGCAACTGCCGGGGAAGCCTGGAGCGTAGAAGAATTCCGGTCCAACCTGGCCAAGCTGGCCGAGGTCAGCCCTTCGGGTAACGCGATCGACCTCGGTGAAGCGAACTCCTTCGCCGCAGAATGGGGTCTGTTCACCACCAGCCCCAACCTGTGGTCGGCCGGCGGCACGCTGATGAAGGACGGCAAGGCTGAAGGCGTGCTCAATTCCCAGGAGAACGTCGACGCGCTGACCGAATGGTCTTCCTGGAAGGAATACACGGATCCGAACACCAGCGGCACTGCGTTTCAGGAAGGTCAGGTAGCCCTGACCTGGACCGGTAACTGGATGTACCCCGGCTTCAGTGAGGCGCTCGGTGAAGACCTGGTGCTGATGCCACTGCCTGACTTCGGCAACGGCACCAAGGCCGGCCATGGCTCGTGGCAGTGGGGTGCCACCCCTGCCGCCGAAGGCAACGAGGAAGCTGCCGGCGCGTTCCTGGACTTCCTGATGTCGGATGAGGCCATCACCGCCATGACCGACGCCAATGCCGCGATCCCGGGCAGCACCTCTGCCCTGGAAACCAGTGAACTCTACGGCGACGGCAAGCCGCTGGCCCTCTTCGCGGACAACCTCGCCTCCGCCTGTGGTTCGGAGGACGTCACCGCCGAGTGCATCGCCGTCGCCCGCCCGGTAACCCCGGGCTACCCAACGGTCACCAGTTCCGTTGGCAGCGCCCTGCTCGCCATTTGGGGCGGTGCGGACGTGAAGGAAGAGCTGGACAAGGCGGCGCGCGCCATCGACTCCGACTTCACCGACAACAACGGCTACGAAGACGAATAATCCCAGCTGCGGCGGGGCCGGGCACGCGCAGTGCCCGGCCCCGCCCAAAGCGGGATGGAGGAATCCGTCATGACCACCACGTCACTGCTGCCGCCCAAGAGCGGAACGCCGGAAACGCCTGCGCGTCCGGCCAGGCGCCGCGGCGCCGCCGGGCCTGCCATGGCCGCCCCGGCCATGCTGCTGCTTATCCTGTTCGTGGCGGTGCCGTTTGTGGCCGCCATCGGGTTTTCGCTCTACAACGTCCGGCTCGGTGATCCCCGCGAACCAAACTTCATGGGTTTCACCCAATACGCCCGCATCCTGACAGACCCGGATGTCTCCGCCCAGTTCCTTAGTTCTCTTGGGCACAACCTGATCTTCGCCGTCATTGTGGTCCCCGTGCAGACCGCACTGGCGCTGGCCCTGGCCATGCTGGTGAAGCGGGCGCTGCCGGGTATGGCGGTATTCCGAGCGGTGTACTTCCTGCCCGTGATTTTCCCGATGGCGCTGGTGGCGATCATCTGGCGGCTGATCCTGGCCCGCGGCGACCAGGGCCTGCTTAATGCCACGCTCAATTTCTTCTCCGGCGGCAATTTCGGCGCCCAGGACTGGCTCGGCTCGGAGCTGACCGCCCTGGGATCGGTGATCGTGCTGTCCATTTGGCAGGGCTGCGGCTTCCAGATGGTAATCCTTCTGGCTGCCCTCCAGCAGGTGCCCGGTGAGCTGTACGAGGCGGCTGAGCTGGACCGCGCCAACGGCTGGCAGCGGCTGCTGCACGTTACCCTTCCAGGCATCCGTACCACGCTCGTCTTTGTAGCGCTCTACACGACCATCCTCTCGCTGCGCGTCTTCGACCAGATTTATGTTTTGGCCAAATCCGGCGGGGGCCTCAACGAGGACGCCACACGCACCGTCATGTATCAGGCCGTCACCGCAGCCTTTGACCAGAACAACATTGGCCGCGCCAGCGCCATCTCCGTGGTCTTCTTCATCCTGGTGCTGATCCTGTCCCTGATCCAGCGCCGGCTCACGCGCGAACGGGAGGCCTAGGCATGGCAACCACTATCCAAAACAGCGGACCACGGAACAGTGCTGCTCCGGCAGGAACTCCCGCCGCACCCCGGCTGCGCCGAAGCAGCCCGCGGCACCGCGCCGGTATCACCGTGCACTACTTCGCCCTGGTCATCACCAGCCTGGTGTTCCTGGCACCGGTCGCGTACATGGTCGCTGCGTCCTTCGCTCCGGCGTCGGACACGCTGGCAGGCTTCAAGGTCTTCGACGTCTCCCACTGGGGCCTGCACAACTATTCGGGTGTCACCGCGAGCCTGTCCTCGGACAGCACCGGACACCTCTGGCGGTTCTTTTTGGTTTCCTTCACGGTGACCGTCGCCGTCGTCGGCCTCGGTTTGGTGGTGAACTCGATGGCCGCGTTCGCACTGTCCCGCTTGGAGTGGAAGGGCAGGGGGATTGCACTGCTGGGCATCCTGATGCTGCTGATCGTGCCCTTTGAAGCGGTCGCCGTCCCCATGTTCTACCTGTACAACGACGCACGGAACACGCTGTGGATACAGATCGTCCCGTTCATCGGCAACGCCCTCTCGATCTTCCTGTTCTATTCATTCTTCTCCGGCATCCCGCGCAGCATTGACGAGGCAGCCCGGCTGGACGGTGCCGGACCGTGGCGGATCTTTGCGCTGATCATCGCTCCGATGAGCAAGCCGGTCTACGCGTCTGTGGCCATCCTGACCTTCCTCACCCAGTGGGGCGCCTTCCTCTGGCCTGTGCTGATGGTCTCCGAACCCAACCTGCGGCCGCTGCCGCTGCAAATCAGCGTGTTCGCAGGCCAGCTGCCCCCTGCCTGGGGGCAGGTAATGGCCTTCGGCGTACTGCTGGTGCTGCCGGTACTCGTTGTGTTCCTGCTCTTCCAGCGCTGGTTCATTGAAGGCGTCGCCTCCTCCGCGGTGAAGGGATAAACATGGTCTTCCGCCTCAACGACCACTGGGCCTGGGACAGCTGGCTGGCTGACGACGGCGAGCAGTACCACCTGTTTTTCCTGCGCGCCTCCCGTGCCCTGCAGGATCCACAGCGCAGGCACTACCGCGCGTCGATCGGCCATGCCGTTTCGAACGACCTGGAGGACTGGGAGCTGCTGCCGGATGCCCTGGTGGCTGCCGACGGTCCGGCCTGGGATGACCTGGCCACGTGGACCGGATGCACGGTGCAGGGTGCGGACGGGCGCTGGCATCTTTTCTACACGGGTGTAAGCCGGGCAGAGAATGGACTGCAGCAGCGGATCGGAATGGCCGTTTCGGAGGACATGGTGACGTGGACGCGCCGGGACCGTCCGCCGCTGGAGGCGGACCCGCGCTGGTACGAGAAGCTGGGGGAGGGGACCTGGCCGGATGAAGCCTGGCGGGATCCGTTTGTGTTCTGGGATGAAGACACCGCACTGTGGCACATGCTCGTGACGGCCCGTTCCCGCGAAGGCGACCCGGCCGGCCGTGCGGTAGTGGGCCACGCGGTCAGCCCGGATCTGGAGGACTGGGAAGTCCGCCCGCCGTTGTCGGGTCCGGCCGGGTTCGGCGAGATGGAAGTCATCCAGTCCCGGATAGTGGACGGACAGCCGGTGCTGATCTTTTCCTGCCTGCCCGAATTCGCTCCCGGCGTGGATGCGCCGCGTGTTCCCACCGGAACCTGGATTGCTCCGGGCGGATCACTTTTGGGTCCGTGGAAACTGGAGGAGAGCGCCGAATTTTATCTCGAAGGCATCTACGCGGCCCAGCTGGTTCAAAAGCGCGACGGCGAATGGGTCTTGTTCGGATTCCAGAACGGCAGTTTTACGGGGGAGATTTCAGGCCCAACGACGCTAAAGGAACTGACGAACGGCGCACCGCTCTTCAGCTGAACCGCCTGCGGCCACTGCCCGGGTGGAGAGAATTATGCGTCCGCATGAACATAGCTCTGACCTGCGATAACGGGTTCGACGACAGCAAATCCGTGGGCTATGATCCGATCGCCAGCCCGCGCACTAAGCAGGCTTCATTTTCTACTCACAGGGGGAAATTCGAATGTCACAGCACTCTGCACCCAACCCGTACACGCCGGCCCAGCCCGGCACCACAGACCTGTCCCAGCCGCTCTATGGCGCAGGCATTGGAGATGCCGTCAAGCGGTTCTTCAAGAAGTACGCCACCTTCTCCGGCCGGGCGAGCCGCAGCGAATACTGGTGGTGGATGCTGGTGAACTTCGTTGTCATCACCGCGCTGGTCATCTGGATGTTCGCGGCGGCAGCCGGCAGCGTGGATCCGGTGACCGGCGAACTGGAAGGTACCGGCTTTTTGTTCCCCTACGCGCTGATTGGCCTCTGGTCGCTGGCCACCCTGGTGCCGAGCCTCGCGCTGACGGTGCGGCGCCTGCACGACGGCGGGTTCAACGGCTGGCTGATCCTGCTTGGTCTGATTCCGGGTGTGGGCGGCATTGCCATCCTTGTCTTCTCCCTGATGCCCAGCAAGCCGGAAGGCGCCCGGTTCGACGCCGGCGCCCAGCAGTACGGCGCGTACCCGCAGGCACCGTACCAGTCCTAGCCATCCAAGGACCCGGGGAGCATAACCGCAGGTGAAACGGGGTGCCCCTTCCGATTGGGAGCAAAGACTCCAATACTGGGAGGATGACCCACACCACATCGCCACACCCCGGCAATGATGCCCCCTACAGCTCCGATTCCGAATCCGCCAACCTCGCGGAGGAATCCATCCAGCTGGTTCGAACCTGGCTCGCAGAGGCGTCCACTCTCGAAGTGGACGCCTCTGCTGCGCAGCTGGCCGGTGTCCTCAAGGACCCCGGCGGCCTCGGCTTTACCGTCGGCTTCGTTGACGGGGTGATCCGTCCCGAAGACCTGCAGGTCGCTGCCCGGAACCTCGCCAACCTTGCCCCCCAGGTTCCCGGATTCCTTCCCTGGTATTTGAAGGCCGCCGTACGTACTGGCGGAGTGCTGGGTCCGGCCGTTCCGTCAGTTGTGGTCCCCGCTGCCAGGCGGGCGTTGCGGAGCATGGTGGGTCACCTGATCATTGACGCTTCCGAGGACCGTCTGGGCCAGTCCATCGCCAGGCTGCGCCGCGACGGTGTCCGGCTGAACATGAACCTGCTCGGCGAAGCAGTGCTGGGCCGCCGGGAAGCTGAACGGCGGCTGGAAGGTACCCGCCGGCTGCTGGAGCGCAGCGACGTCGACTACGTCAGCATCAAGGTCTCATCCACTGTGGCTCCCCACGCGCCGTGGGCCTTCAACGAAGCCGTCGCCGACGTGGCGGAAACCCTTGCCCCGCTTTACCGGCTGGCAGCAGGATCCCCCCGCCCCAAGTTCATCAACCTGGATATGGAGGAGTACAAGGATCTTGAGCTGACCATGGCGGTCTTCATGGAACTACTGTCCCGGCCCGAGTTCCATAACCTTGAAGCGGGCCTGGTGCTCCAGGCCTACCTGCCTGATGCGCTGGCCGCCATGCAGCGGCTGCAGGAGTTCGCCGCTTCCCGCCGTGCCGCCGGGGGTGCACCCATCAAGGTGCGGCTGGTCAAGGGTGCCAACCTTCCCATGGAGCAGGTGGAGGCTTCCCTGCACGGGTGGCCGCTGGCCACCTGGGGGTCAAAGCTCGAAACGGATGCGAACTACAAGCGCGTCCTCGACTACTCGCTCCACCCTGAACGGATCCGCAACGTGCGGGTCGGCGTCGCCGGACACAACCTGTTCGACATCGCGTATGCCTGGCTGCTCGCCGGAGCCCGCGGAGTCCGGGACGGCATTGACGTGGAGATGCTGCTCGGGATGGCCACTGCGCAGGCCGAAGTGGTCAAGAGGGAGGTCGGTTCACTGCTGCTCTACACACCCGTGGTGCACCCGCAGGAGTTCGACGTCGCCATTGCCTACCTGGTGCGGCGGCTGGAAGAAGGCGCCAGCAGCGAGAACTTCATGTCCGCAGTCTTTGACCTGGCGGAGGAGGAAAAGCTCTTCGAACGCGAAAAGCAGCGGTTCCTGGATTCCCTGGCGGCTGCGGACAGCAGTGTTCCCACGCCCCGGCGACAGCAGGACCGTACCCTGTCCCCCGAGCCCGGGCCGGAGGAATTCGGGAACACCCCGGACACCGATCCTTCGCTCCCAGCCAACCGGGGCTGGGGACGGGACATCCTGTCCCGGGTGCCGGGATCAGATCTCGGCCTTGGCCTCCTGGCCGCGTCACGCGTCGAAACCGAAGAACAGCTCGAAGAAGTCATGACCGGAGCGGCGGCCGCCCAGGCAAGCTGGGCGGCCCTGGGCGGTGCCGGACGGGCGGAAATCCTGCACCGGGCCGGGGACGTCCTGGAATCGCGGCGTGCAGAGCTGCTGGAAGTCATGGCAGCTGAAGCGGCCAAGACCCTGGACCAGGGCGACCCAGAGGTGTCCGAGGCCATCGACTTCGCCCGCTACTACGCTGAGCGTGCCCGTGAACTGGACGCGGTCGACGGCGCCCGGTTCCACCCGGCCCGCCTCACGCTCGTAACTCCGCCATGGAACTTCCCTGTGGCAATACCGGCCGGTTCCACGCTGGCAGCCCTGGCGGCGGGGTCGGCCGTGATCCTCAAGCCCGCCGGGCCGGCAGCACGCTGCGGGGCGCTACTGGCGGAGGCACTGTGGGAAGCGGGTGTGCCAAGGGACGTCCTGCGGTTTGTGCAGCTGGGCGAGTCCGAGCTGGGCCGTGAACTCATATCCCATCCGGCGGTTGACCGGGTCATCCTGACGGGCGCCTATGAAACCGCGGAACTGTTCCGCTCCTTCCGGCCTGACCTGGAGCTGCTGGCTGAGACTTCGGGCAAGAACGCGATAGTCGTGACCCCCAGCGCGGACTTTGACCTGGCCGCCCGCGACGTGGCGGCGTCGGCATTCGGGCACGCCGGGCAGAAGTGTTCTGCCGCTTCACTGGTGATACTGGTGGCTTCAGTGGCTGAGTCCCGCCGCTTTCACCACCAGCTGCTGGACGCTGTGCAGTCCCTGGTGGTGGGACAGCCGGAGGACCCCCGGACCCAAATGGGGCCCGTTATCGAACCTGCATCCGGCAAACTGCTGCGCGGACTCACCGAGCTGGGACCGGGGGAGACCTGGGTGCTCCAGCCCCAAAAGCTCGACGCCGAAGGACGCGTCTGGACCCCGGGCATCCGTGCCGGCGTGCAGCCGGGCTCGGAGTTCCACCTCACCGAGTACTTCGGCCCGGTACTGGGCGTCATGCGGGCCGAAACGCTCCAGGACGCAGTCCGGCTTCAGAACCAGGTGGACTATGGGCTCACCGCCGGGCTGCATTCGCTGGACCCGGAAGAGATCAGCTACTGGACCGGAGCTGTGGAAGCGGGCAACCTCTACGTGAACCGGGGGATCACCGGCGCTATTGTCCGCAGGCAGCCCTTTGGCGGTTGGAAGAAATCATCAGTGGGAGCCGGAACCAAGGCCGGTGGTCCCAACTACCTGCTGGGACTGGGCAGCTGGAGCACCGAAGCCTCGAAAGCCGACGCAGCTCCGGGCGAAAAGGTTGGCGCCCTGCTGGAGCAGGCCGGCAGCGCATCAGTGCTATCCAGTACCGACCTGGGATTCCTGCACCGTGCTGCGGCTTCCGACGCCGCTGCCTGGGCGGACGAATACGGACAGGCCAAAGATGTCTCCGGGCTCACGGCGGAACGGAACCTTTTCCGCTACCTGCCGGTTCCCGTCCACGTCCGGCTGGCCGAGGCCGAACCGCTGCCGTCGGTGCTGCGCGTCCTCTCGGCGGCGCTGCTGGCGGAATCAGGGGTAACGGTCTCGGTGCCGGATGCGCTGGCTCCCGGCATTACCGCTGTCCTTGCGGCTTTTTCCTGTTCCGTCACGGTGGAAAACGACGCCGAATGGCTTTCGCGGGTGGCGGGCATGGAAACTCCGCCGTCCAGGATCCGCCTGCTGGGCGGAGACCGCCGCGCCTTGGCGGCAGCACTGGGCGGACGGCCCGACGTTGCGGTGTACTCGCAGCCGGTCACCGAATCGGGCCGAGTGGAACTGCTGCCGTTCCTGCACGAACAGGCGATCAGCATTACGGCCCACCGCTTCGGAACCCCCAGCGCGATTGCCGACACTGAACCCGGAAGGCCCTGAGCGTGGACAATCCCCTCCCATTGGCGGGCCGCACCGCCGTCGTAACCGGAGTGAGCCGCCGCCAGGGCATTGGCTATGCCGTCGCGTCGCGGCTCGCCCGGATGGGAGCGAGCCTTTTCACCGCCCACTACCGCCCGCATGACCTGGACCAGCCGTGGGGCGGGGACTCCCTTGAGGCAGTTGCCGACGGGCTGCGCGGGCAGCTCGCCCCGGATGCCGTTTTGGCACACCAAAGCACCAACCTGGCCGAACCGGATGCGGCTTCGGAGCTGATCAGCTCGGCGGCAGGGGAACTGGGCCATTTGGACATCCTGGTCTGCAACCACGCGCGCAGCGGCGGGGACGGCCCGCTGGCGGAGATGACCCCGGAGATGCTCGACGCCCACTGGCAGGTCAATGCCCGCTCCACGCTGCTCGCAACCCGGGAGTTCGCGGCGCAGCACGACGGCAGGCCCGGCGGCCGGGTCATCTGGATGACTTCGGGCCAGATCAACGGGGGAGTCATGGACGCGGAGATCGCCTATGCCACGTCCAAGGCAGCGCTGGCGGGGAGCACGGCATCTGTGGCCGCCGGGCTGGTCCGGCAGGGGATCATTCTGAACACGGTGAATCCGGGGCCCGTCAATACCGGGTACCTGGATGTGGAAACCGCGGACCGGCCTCCGGAAGTGCTGGCGGAGGTGCTTTCGCGTTTCCCCGGCGGACGGTTCGGCGAACCGGACGACCCGTCCCGGCTCATAGCCTGGCTGGTGAGCGACGAAGGCCGCTGGATGGTGGGACAGGTCCTCAGCACCGACGGGGGCTTCCGCTAACCGGGTTGGTTTTGTGTTTGCTCTGGTCCTCCGCGCACCTGGCTGCTACGGTGCTCGTCATGGACATGCTCATTTTCGAGTAGCGAACTGCGCGCCGGCGAAGAAACACCTTGTTGGATCCCGCCGTCCCGCACCGCTCTAAGCAGACCCCACATTAAACAGCTTGTTGAGGCTACGGCCTCCGAGTCCTTCCGTCTGCACCTCGAAAAATGCCGGTGGTTCACGCCGCGGCACGCCCGGAAGGGCAGAGACTGGCCCGGCAAGCCAGACATGAACTGGAGCACACCATGGCCAAGCCGTCCAAGAAACCCCAAACGCCCAACCAGGTAATTCCCGACCCGGACCTGCAGGTGAACATTGCCCCCGCAGCTGCCCGCCGGCTCAGTGAGGAAGGGATGCGGCGCCTTGCTGCAGCCCAGCAGCAGGAAGCCGGCCTTCCCGGCTGGCAAAGCCTGGGCAAGGGGGGAAAACCGAATCACGCCAATGGCAGACAGGGACCGCGCGAGCGTAAAGTCCGCTGGTAACCCGTCCGCCCACTGCAAGGCACCGGCCACGGACCAACCGCGGCCGGTGCCGCCGGCATGTTTGGCGTGCGGTTCAGGGGTCGCAGGAGTTGGGCTGGAAGGAGAATTCTTGGGATGCTTGCTCTCATGAGTTCTTCCCCCGCACCAGCAGCAGTCACTACCTCACCACACGCCACAGAGGAGCTGGAGGCCTGGACATCAGGGGGACTGGGAACAATTCGGCTGAACCGTCCGCGGGCCCTGAACGCCATGGACCGTTCCATGGTCGAGGCAATGGACCGTGTACTGCAGGACTGGGAAGCGGACGACAGCGTGCAGGCAGTGGTGCTCTACGGAGGGGGCGACCGCGGACTGTGTGCCGGAGGGGACATCCGGGCAATCGCCACCGGAACTGATGCCGAAGCCATGCGGTTCTGGAGCGCGGAGTACACCCTGAATGCCCGGGTTGCCGCCTTCCCCAAACCCTATGTTGCCGTCATGGACGGAGTGGTCATGGGCGGCGGCATCGGGGTTTCCGCGCACGCCGGCATCCGTGTGGTCACCGAACGCACCATGGCCGCCATGCCCGAGGTTCGGATCGGGTTCAGTCCGGACTGCGCCGGCGCACTCCTGCTGGCCCAGGCTCCAGGGGAACTTGGAACACACCTGGCCCTGACAGCAGGCACGATGTCCGGTGCTGATGCAGTGCTCTGCGGGTTCGCTGATTACTACGTGCCGTCGGACCTTCTCCCGGAGATGCTCGCTGCCCTTGAAAACGCCGGTGCCGATGCCGCGGACACAGTGGCAAAATTCGCCGTCGAACCTCCTGCCGCCCCGCTTGCAGCGGAGCAGGACTGGATTGACGAGTGCTATGCAGGCGCCGACGTCGCAGGCATTCTGGAGCGCCTGGACCAGCGCCCGGAGGCGGCTGCAGGAGAAGCGGCGCAGGCCATCCGGCAGATGGCACCGTTCTCCGTTGCTGTGGCATTGGAAGGAATCCGTGCCGCCGCCCGCGAACCAGACCTGGCGAAAGTGCTGCAGCGGGACCTTGTGATGGCCGAGCGGATGATAGGACGCCCGGACTTCCGCGAAGGCGTACGTGCCCGTCTGGTGGACCGGGACCGGCCTGTGTGGAATCCTTCGGAGCTTGCCGCCGTCGATCCCCGTGATGTTGCCTGGACGCTGGCCCTCTAAGACCCCCGGTGCCACAATGGTGGCCACACAGGCCCCGGGCAAAGGACAGCACTATGCTGCTCAACGGCAGGAACGCCATCATCTACGGCGGCGGCGGATCGATTGGCGGCGCAGCCGCGCGTGCCTTCGCGCGTGAGGGGGCACGGGTCTTCCTTGCCGGGCGGCATCCGGAGCCGCTCCAGGAGGTTGCCGCGGAGATCCGCGAAGCCGGAGGGCTGGCGGAGACAGCGATCCTCGACGCCCTCAACCAGCAGGCAGTCAATGCGCACGCGGACGACGTCGCCTCCGAGGCGGGCAGCCTGGACATCTCCCTGAATGTCATTCAGCACGGTGACGTCCAGGGAACACCGATGGCCGCCATGTCTGTGGAGGATTACCTGCGGCCGGTCTCCACCGCGGTGCAGGCAACCTTCATTACGGCGCAGGCTGCTGCCCGCCACATGATGGAGCAGAAATCCGGGGTGATCATGGCCTTCGGCGGCTCCGGAACAGAGGACCGGGGGCAGTATCTGGGCGGGCTGATCACCGCCCTCGAGGCGATCGAGTCGATGCGGCGCCAGCTGGCCATTGAGCTGGGGCCCTACGGGATCCGGGTGGTGACACTGCGTTCCGGAGGGGTTCCTGAGTCGCTCCCCCGGGACATGGAAGGCCATGACGACGTTGCCGGTGCCATCACGTCAGCTACGCTGCTGGGCCGGGCCGCCACCCTTGAGGACGTGGGAAATGCCGCTGTGTTTGCCGCCTCTGACATGGCTGCAAGCATTACTGCCACCACGATCAATATCAGCGCCGGTGCGCTGATCGACTAGGGCGGACCCGCCGCCTGCCGGGAGGATCAGCGCTGGGTGCGCCAGATAGTGAAGTCCTCGGTGCTCACAGCCGTATGCATGCCGCTTTCCTCATCGTTGAGCCAAAGCGTGGCGAGCCCGGGGGCAGTGTCTCGGACCTCACCGCGGTAATAGACGTGGTCGCCGCTGCGGGCTTCAACGTAATCTCCGCGGTGGATTGAACTGATGTGGCGGACACGGCGGGCAGGGGCATTCGTGCGGCATGGTGACGTGCTGGCTGAGGGCAAACTAAACTCCTGGGGTGATCGGAAGGGGACCTAGTTATGTCAACCAGACAAGTGGGCCGAAATATTCCCGGATCGCGCAGGGACCCCTGCCGCAGGCTGTGCCCGGCGCGTAAAGTCTGGGCATGGACATCGTGGATTTCCTGCTGACGCGCTTTCACGAAGACGCCGCGGAGTCCCGCAAACTGCTCGGCGGCTCAGAGATATCCCTCTCGGACCGCTGGTATGAGGAGCGGCTCCTGCGGGAATGCGAGGCCAAGCTGATGCTGATCGACATCATCGGCGGCGCCCGCCGCAATGCCCTGTCCCGGATGCTGCAGGACACTGAGGCCGATACCCGGACCTACGCCGACGAGCTGGAATGGACCACCCTGGCGCTCGCTGCCCTTGCCGCACCGTACGCCGAGCACGTGGACTACCAGGACGTCTGGCGGCTGGTGGAAAAACGCCCCTGAAGTCCACCGCCCCGCCGGACTTCCCCGGCTTGCGTGCTGCGGCCCTGTCGCTGCGGTGCCTTTATGCCTAGATTGGCAGGCATGACTATGGAGACTTCATGACAGGGAACGACGACGCCGTGCTGCCGGACAGGGCACTCCTGGAGCAACTGGCGGAGGCAAAGCAGGTCGCTACAACCTTCACCGGCTGGGACGGCGGAGTGCAGCACGTTGCGGATGAGTCGCTGCAGACTATCCTGGCCGCCCGAGGTGCGCCCGCCGCAACAAGGGCACAGGCCCAGGCATCCCTGGAAGAAGCACTCCTTGCACCCTGGCGGAGCGCCCTTCCTCCCGCCGTGGTGGTGCGGCAGCAGCACCCGGCACCGGTACAGGTCCACCTTCCAGCAGGTGCACAGCCGCGGGCGTGGATCGTGCTTGAAGACGGTGGATCGATGCCGCTGTCCATTGCCACGGAGACAAGGGAAACAGCCGTCGTTGACGGGGCTGAACTCGAAGCGAGGCAGCTGCCGCTGCCGGCGGATCTCCCGCTGGGCTGGCATACACTGCATCTGGCCACCGGAGAGCTGAGCGCCGAATCCGTTCTGGCTGTCACGCCGGACACGCTGAAGACGCCGCCCACCGGGGACCGGGCCTGGGGCATGATGGCCCAGCTGTATTCAGTGCGCTCCGAACGGTCCTGGGGCATCGGAGACCTGGTTGACCTGGCGGATCTCACCGCCGTGTCCGGTGAAGCAGGTGCCGCCTTTATGCTGATCAATCCGCTGCATGCCGCCCAGCCGGTGCCCCCGGTGGAAGATTCCCCGTACCTGCCGGCAACGCGGCGGTTCTTCAACCCGCTCTACATCAGGGTGGAGGCAATCAACGAGTACGGTTACCTCCGCGCCGAGGATCGTACCGCCGTCGAGGCTCTTGCAACTGTGCAGCAGGGCGTCAACCGTGACGCCCGCCTGCTGGAACGGAACACGTCCTACGCTGCCAAACTGCAGGCCCTGCGCATGGTCTACCAGGTGCCGCGCAGCCCCTCACGCACACAGCAGTTTGATCAGTTCGTGACGGAGGCCGGACCCGGTCTGGAGAGCTTTGCGCTGTGGTGCGCGCTCGCCGCCGAGTATCCGGCCGATGCGCCGGAGTGGAGCGCTGGCCTGCACAGTCCGCAGGTCCGCGCCAAGGAGGAAGAGCTGGCCGCCGAGATCGGCTTTTACAAATGGCTCCAGTGGATCTGCGACGAACAGCTGGAATCCGCGCAGCGGGCAGCTACCCGCGCGGGAATGGGAATCGGCATCATCCATGACCTCGCCGTCGGCGTTCACCCAGGTGGCGCTGATGCCTGGACACTGCGCGACGTGCTGGTTCCGGAGGTGTCCGTGGGAGCGCCGCCGGACATGTTTAACCAGCTTGGCCAGGACTGGAGCCAGCCGCCCTGGGATCCGGACCGTCTGGCGCAAACCGGTTACGGTGCCTACCGGGACATGCTGCGCACTATCCTGCGCCACGCCGGCGGAGTTCGGGTGGACCATATCCTTGGCCTGTTCCGGCTCTGGTGGATTCCGCGGGGGCAGGCGCCCGGCCAGGGGGCCTACGTTTACTACGACCACGAGGCGCTCGTGGGGATCCTTGCGTTGGAAGCCCACCGGGCCGGCGCCGTCGTCATCGGTGAAGACCTGGGCGTTTTTGAGCCCTGGTTCCAGAGCTACCTGGCGGAACGGGGAGTGCTGGGAACCTCAATCCTCTGGTTTGAGCAGACGGAAGACGGGCCCCGCCCGCCGGCCGATTACCGGGTCGGAGCCCTGGCAACCATCGGCACGCACGATTTGCCCCCGGCGGCCGCCTATTTGGCCGGGGAGCACGTCACGTTGCGGGATTCCCTGGGCCTGTTGAACCGGCCGGTGGAGGAGGAACGGGAGCTGGACCGTGCCGCCACCGCACGCGTGCTTGAGCTGGCGGGCAGTGAGGGGCTGCTGGAAGCGGACGCTTCAGAGCAGGAGACTGTGGAAGCGCTGCACCGGCTAATCGCCCGGACGCCGTCGGTGCTGGTGGGTGTTGGACTGGCGGACGCCGTGGGGGAGCGGCGCACGCAAAACCAGCCGGGCACTTCCCGTGAGTACCCGAACTGGTGCATTCCGCTGGGGGGTCCCGACGGAAAGCCGGTGCTGGTGGAGGACCTTGCCGCCAATCCCCGGTTCGTTTCCCTTGCCCGGGCGATGAACAGCGCACTGGCCGCCGGCTAGCCCTGCTGGTCGGCGAACGCCACCCGCCGAAGCAAGTCGCGCAACTGGTCCCGCTCTGCCGGGGACAGCGCACTCAATGCGTGGTCCCCGGCAGCCTGGACGATTGCCGCTGCTTCCGCGTACAGCCGCTTTCCTGCAGCTGTTGGCGTAATAATGTTGGACCGCCGGTCCCGTGGATCCGCCTTGCGCTTCACGGCGCCCCGCTTTTCGAGCTGGTCTACAAGAGCCACGATTTGGCTCGGATCCAGGAACAGGAACTCAGCAAGCTCACGCTGTGACGGGTTCAGTCCGCTGCAGACCAGGGACAGGACCGAATAGGAACGGACCTTCAAATCCAGGGCAGCGAGCTCTTCATTGGCGCGGCGGGAACCGACCGAACGTGCCCGGGCGGCCAGGAACTCCGTCTCATTTGCCAGCTCCGAAGAGTAGAGCCGTTCGATTCCTGTCTCGGCTGCCGGGGGTGTGGAAACGCGCGCGGTCCGGTGGGCGGTCTCAGTCATGGATCAAGAGTACGCCTGTTTTCAACTGTTGACTTTATCAATTATGTCAGTTGTCATGGTGTGAGACAGGACACATATTTGAGGAGTTGGCATGTCCCTTTCGGGCAAAGTCGCGATTGTTACCGGTAGTGGGCGGGGTCTTGGGTTGGCGTATGCCCGGGAGCTGGCCCGGCAGGGTGCTGCTGTGGTG
>NZ_LKIU01000005.1:1570945-1799029 GCF_001307035.1 Arthrobacter sp. Edens01
AGTAACGGGGGGGAAGTTCCCGCTAGGAAGCTTCGCCCGTCTGGCCTTCGCGGGCCAGTGCAGTGAGCCGGGAGACGGCGCGGAAGTACTTCTTCATGTATCCGCCGGCCATCATTTCCTTCGTGAACAGCTGGTCGAAAGGCACGCCGCTGGCCAGGATCGGCACGTCCTTGTCGTACAACCGGTCAGCGAGGACCACAAAGCGCAGGGCCACCGACTGCTCGGTGATGGTGTGCACGTTGTGCCAGGCAACGGCGTCGATTCCGTCAATCAGCTGGCGGTAGCGGCTGGGATGCACATTGCTGAGGTGGTTGACCAGGTCGGCAAAGTCATCTTCGCCCACGGTCTTGCCGTCGAACTCCGCGGCAATCCGCTCGGCCAGGCCGGCCTCGTCCAGCGGCGGCGGTGACTCCGGCAGGCCACGGTGGCGGTAATCCTCGCCGTCGATCCTCACGACGTCGAACTGGTCCGCCAGCACCTGGATCTCCCGCTGGAAGTCCACGGCCGCAAAGCGGCCCTCGCCCAGGGAACCAGGCAGGGTATTGGACGTGGCGGCAAGCTTGACGCCGGCGTCGGCCAGTTCCCGCATAAGACGGGACATCAGGACCGTGTCTCCGGGATCGTCGAGTTCGAACTCGTCGATGCAGACCAGCTTGTACTGCGAGAGCGCGTCAACTGTCTTGCGGAAGGACAGCGCTCCAACCAGGTTGGTGTACTCCACGAAGGTGCCGAAGGCCTTGGGGCCCTCCACCGCGTGGAAGAGCGAGGCGAGGAGGTGGGTCTTGCCCACGCCAAAGCCACCGTCCAGATAGAAACCGGCCTTGGTTTCGGGCTTCTTGGCACCGAAAAGCTTGCGGAAGCCGCTGGGAGCAGGTGTGTCCACGCTTGCGGCGAAGTCGCGCATCGCTGCGACGGCCTCGGCCTGCGAAGGCTGGGACGGATCGGGAATGTAGCTGTCGAAGGAGACTTCCCCGAACCTCGGCGAGGGGAAGAATCCCTGCAGGAGTTCGTCCGTGGAAACCTGGGGAGTCCGCTTTGTCAGCTGCTCCACTTGTCCTGCTGCGCCCAAACCATCCATCCGATTCTGCTAGGGGTACCGGCATTTGCTGCCGTAGCAACGATACGCCACTGCGGCGGGTGAGCAGTGCCCAAGGAAGTTTTAGGACGCGCACATCGTTAGGCTTGGTAGTAAACCCGACGTCGTACCCAAAGGGGACCACCCATGCCGCTGCCCGCAGATCCGAATCCGAAGTTCGCCGACTATGCCCATCCCGAGAGGCTTGTGTCCACCGAATGGCTGGCCGAGAACCTGGGCACGCCCGGACTGGTGGTGCTGGAGTCAAACGAGGACATCCTGCTCTACGAGACGGGCCACATTCCCGGCTCCCGCAAGATCGACTGGCACACCGACCTCAACGACGCCGACACGCGTGACTTCGTTGACGGATCGGCGTTCGCGAAGCTTATGGGCGAGAAGGGTGTCAGCCGTGAATCCACCGTGGTGATTTACGGCGACAAGAGCAACTGGTGGGCAGCTTATGCCCTCTGGGTCTTCACCCTCTTCGGCCACGAGGACGTCCGCCTGCTCGACGGCGGCCGGGACAAGTGGATCGCCGAGGGCCGGGAGATGACCACGGACAAGCCTGTAGTCACCGCTACCGACTATCCCGTCGTCGAACGCCGGGACGAGCCCGTGCGCGCCTACCTTCCCGATGTCCTCGCGCACCTTGGCAACGGCCCGCTGATCGACGTCCGCTCCCCCGCCGAGTACACCGGCGAACGGACCCACATGCCCGACTACGTCGATGAGGGCGCCATGAAGGGCGGGCACATTCCCACCGCCGTGTCCGTTCCCTGGGGCAAAGCCGCCGCTGAAGACGGTACATTCCGCAGCCGCAGCGAACTGGACTCGCTGTACGGCGGAGAAGCAGGCCTGAAAACCGGCGACGACGTCGTTGCCTACTGTCGGATCGGGGAGCGTTCCAGCCATACTTGGTTTGTCCTCAAGCACCTTCTCGGCTTTGAGTCAGTACGAAACTACGACGGCTCCTGGACCGAATGGGGCAACGCTGTGCGGGTACCGATCGTCCGCGGCTCCGAGCCCGGTGCGGCCCCGGCCAAGCGCTAAGTCCTCCCGTCATCCCAAGCGAAAGCACAGAGAATCAATGAGCACCACTTCCCCATCCGCAGCCGTACCGGCCCAGCTTCAGGAAATTGTTGACGATTTCCAGGCGATGACCGAACCCGAGCGGCTTGAACTGCTGCTGGAGTTCTCCCGCTCGCTGCCCGATCTGCCTGCCCGCCTGGCTGATCATCCGGAACTGCTCGAACAGGTCGTAGAGTGCCAGTCGCCCCTGTTCCTGACCGTCGAGGTGGGCAGCTCCCAGGACCAGCCGGTGGAACTGTTCTTCTCGGCACCCCCTGAGGCTCCGACCACCCGGGGGTTTGCGGGCGTTCTGCATGAGGGACTCAACGGGCTCCCCGCTGCTGAAATCCTGGCAGTTCCCGCGGACGTACCGGACCGGCTGGGCCTGACCCGTGCCATTACCCCGCTGCGGATGCGGGGGATGTCGGCGATGCTCGGCCGGATCAAGCGGAAGGTCGCCGAGCAGGTTCCGGCCGGCACCCTGACCGCCGCCACGGGTTCGGGGAACTAGGCCATGGCCGGCGGCCGCAGGAAGGGCGGGCACGGTGCAACTCCGGCTACGGCTGCCCTGGATGCCGCCGGCGTCACCTACCGGACCCTGAGTTACCAACACGACGCGTCAACGCCGTCGTACGGTCTGGAGGCCGCGGAGAAGCTGGGTGTTCCGCCCGAGGCCGTTTACAAGACCCTCATGGTGGCGCTGGAACACCGGCTGGCAGTTGCCATGGTGCCCGTTGCTGCGACGCTGGACCTGAAGAAAGTCGCGTCCATGTTTGGGATGCGGAAGGCGTCCATGGCGGACCGCGCCGAGGCGGAGAGGCGCACCGGCTACGTCGTCGGCGGAATCTCTCCGCTGGGGCAGCGGCACCACTCCCCTGCGGTCATCGATTCCAGCGCCGAGCTGCTGGACCTGATTTATGTGTCCGGCGGACGGCGAGGGTTCGAGATTGAGCTCTCTCCGTTCGATCTCATCCGCCTGACTGAAGCGCAGACCGGGCCGATCGCGGTCTACAAGGACTAGCCGGACTTTCCGGACTTTCCGGACTTTCCGGACTTCCGGACGGCACTGCAATGCTGGTGCGGCCGGTGCGGCGTGCTGCACCGGCCGCACTGCCATTAGCCGCGTACTTTTCGGATGAACTGCTCGGTGCGTTCCCGGAGTTTGCGGATGCGCTCAGCCTTGACCAGTTCCGGGTCCGGATGAATCGGATTGGGAAGAACGTCCATCCGGACGTTGCGGGAGCAGCTGAAGGCACTGTGGATCAGGGTTCCCACCGAGTTGCCGTTCTTTCCTGCGGATCCGGCCTTCGGCGCCACGAATAGATAGACGTCGTCGTTGTCTTCGAGGTCCTCGCACAGCGCACACATCGCCTTCCGCCCTGCGGACACGAGTTCCGGCGCACGGAGGAGAATGGTCACGGGTTTCCCTGCGGATTCCGTGACGAGGTAGGAGCGCTGCGGCATCTTGTGGTCGCGCCAGCCGAACTGGTCGATATTCTCCCAGTCGATCTCGTCGAAGTCAGCGGGGAAGTTCACGGCAGCGGTCTGCGACTTGCTGGCGTTGATGAAGGATTTGCGGATGGCAGCTTGGGTCAGGGCTTTCATGTTTCAGAGCTTTCGTTTCGATTCGGCCCGACGAGCATGAGAGCTCGGCACGGGGCGCTGGTCTTCGGGTCCGGGGCGCGACGCCACGGGACTGCGAGACGCCACGGGACTGCAAGTTGGTCGCAGTGCTGGCGGCAGTTCTGGAGCTCGGGGCTGAAAGCCGGTTTGAATGCCGTTCAACGGCAAGGCGACATGTTTTATCGCAGCCTGACGGGCACGTTCGTGGCTTTCAGTGGTTCCCGCGGATAGTCCAGGGGCAGCGTGGGTGCGCGCTAGGCGCGAGGCGCACAGCAGGGCCTGAGGCCCACCAACCCCTCCGCCGCACTAACGCGGCTGGATACCGAAACGATCATGCGGAAAAGCGTAACAGCTCCCCCGTTAGTGCCCACAAACCGCCGCCCCCGGCAACGGGGGTGAAACCGAGATATAGGTGTGGCCGGTGGGTGTGGTGATACTCACCGCGTGCCGGGGCTGGGCTGGCTCGGGTACAGCTTCGGGCCGCTGTTGCGGCTGGAGCGGCTGGAGCGGCTGTTGCCGATGGAGGGTGGTGGAGTTCCAGGCGGGTGCTTGTTTGGCGTGGTTGCATGCTTCGCAGAGTCCCTGCCCGTTGGTGTAGGTGGTGGGGCCGCCGTCCGCATGAGGCTGGATGTGGTCGATGTGGCGGATCGGTGCATCGCACCAGGGTGTGCGGCAGGTTTGGTCCCGGGTCCGGATGAGTCTGGCCAGCCCCGGCGGGAACGCCCGGGCCCGGGATTCCATCGCGGCCAGTTCGCCCGAGACCGGATCCAGGTACAGCCGCCGCAGCGTCACCAAATCCGCCTGTTCCGGACCACTGGGCTCGCCTGTCTGGGGGCCGTTGCCGTGCCCTGCTGCGGTCTGGTGCGAACTGTTGCTGTTTCTGGGTGGGGCCTGAGGACTGCTGCTGTTTTCGAGTGGGGTCTGGGGACTGCCGCTTCCGAGCGGACTGCGAGGGCTGCGAGGGCTGCTGCTACTTCCCTGAGGACTCCTGGCATTTCCGAACGGGCCGCGAGGGATGTTGCTGTGTCCTGGCGGGTTGGTCAGGGCTCTGCTGATCAGTTCCCTGGCCCAGCGGCCCGGGACGGTCCCGTAGCCGGGGAAGTATGCCGGCTCGTCCGGTCCCGACTGGCGGAACAGCGACCGGTCCGTGAGAACCAGCTGCACCTCCACCGGCACCCGGTCTGCACTGGCCTGCCCGGTGACGCGTTCAACCAGGGTGTCGGCCATGATCTGCCCGCGCCCGCGCTCATCACCGGCAGCCCGCAACCCATCCGCTGCCCGGGATAACGCCGCATACACGGCCACTCCTTGCGCAACCGGGAGCAGCGCGCTCAGGTAGGACATAGTGTCAGGGGCCGGACGGCAGGACACGTACCGGTCTGCCACAGCCTTGGCGTTGCGCGCCACCTGGGAAGCCTGATCCAGGGCCTGGGTGATGGTCCGGATCCGGGCGATCAACCGCCGGTCACCCAGCCCTTCGAGCTTGGCCGGGTCCTTGCAGATCAGCTCATCGACCCGGTGCCGGTCCTCGACATCCAGGCACGCAGTTTCCCGGACCAGCAGGGTTGCCCGCCATTCACTGAGCACCCCGGCCGAGAGCGCTGCCAGGGTGTAGGGCATTTCGTGGACCAGAGCCTTGCCCAGTCCCAGTAACCGGCTACCGCGGTGCGGGGAATCCCGCCGTGCCAGCGCGACCTGCGCCCCGATCCCACGGCCCAGCTCATCCGCCGGCACGCCGGCACGGGACTGCGCGCGTCTCTGCGAAGCATCAAACGCAGCCGCAGCCCGCGCCTGCACCGCCGCAGCAGCAGACTTCAGTTCCTCCAACACGCGCATCAAATCAATCAGCTCTGAATCGGCACCCTGGGGAATGCCGGCTTCTGCGAGCGCTGCGGAGAAGGCTCGAATGCTTCCTGCCGAGACTGACCGGAGGCGAGGAACGTCAAAAGGATCTGTCAGGTCGTGGAGGGTACGCCGGTCCGTGGGCTCATCAAGGGTACATCCACAGCGCGCGGTCTCGTGGTGTGTGCGTCCTGTCCGGGAAAGCTTGTCGTGGGCATTCCCAGGACAGGAGAGGTCTCGACTGTCACCAAACCGGCCCAATACGTCCCAGGCACACTCGTCTGGTTCAGCCACGGCGGCTGAGCGGTCAAGCGTATCGCTTGAACCGCCTACATCCACCCTCGTAGATTCGAACATGTGTTCGAGTCTACGCATCCGCCGGAATGTCGACTAGAGCGAATCTACTGGTTCCAATACGCGCTTCACCCAGCCTGAAACTCGCAAAGTCCCGCGGTTGCCAACCCTCCGGCATGGGGAAGAGAACCTGACGGAGTTGGGGATTACTCATCGGATCTTTGGCGTGCTTTGGAGTTGTGCAGGACTAGAGCGGGCCTCGTCGTGGACCAGCGCGGGGCTTAGACGGTGACCGCAGGGGCGTGGGTCGGGGCCCAGCGGCCGCAACCCGTTCGTCCTATCCCGACTTCCCCACCCGGGCCGCTGCCGTAAGCGCGGCGGCGGCCATGAAGCCAAGCACCGGCAGCACGCTCCATCCGGCAGAAAGAAAGGAAAACGTCCCCACATACGCGGCGAGAGCCATCACGCCAGTGGCCACGGTGAGAGTCTCCCTAGTACGAACGGCCAGCGCCAACAGAGCCACGCCATAGACTCCGCTGAAACTGCTGCCTCCCAGCGGGGGCCCCAGGAGAACCGCAGCAAAACCCAACAATGCAAGCGCACCCCGCTGGCGGCGCAGTTTCAACCGGCTTTCAGTGCGGGCGACAAAGAAGTATGCGCAGAAGATCAGAGCTGCAGGCACAAGGAACGGTACGAGAATGCTGAGCGTGTACAGCTCCCCCGGCAGGAGCATGGACAGGTCAAGCGGCTCCCACGGCGGCGTGAATCCGCCGTTCCCACTCAATTCGCAGAGCAGCGCCAGAACTGCCCCGGCGCCGACTGCGCACAAGAGCGATACGCCGGCAGCAGCATCGGCTGCCCTCACCGCGTCTCCGAGGTCCACGCCTACTGGGCTGCGTTCCGCCCTGGCCTGTGTTTCCCCCATAGGATTCTGCCCCACCAGTTCCCCCTATATCCCTCATGCCGGGGTCCAGTCCGAAAACCCCGCTCAGGCACTAGCCGCCTACGGGCGCAATCTAGCACGGGCTCAACACAGGACAAGCTCAACACAGGACAGGCCAAACTAAGGGGCCCGACGGCGGCACTATCGATACGGGGTAAGGGCCGGGTTTCGCTCTCCCGACCGCAACCGAGCCCATGAGGACAACGGGACCCCCGGATAACCGGCTCCGGGGAACCGAAACGCCGGGAACCGAGGCACCCGGGCACCGCGCCAACAAGGACCCCGGCCACCCTGACACCGCTTACCAGAACACGAAAAGGCTTCTGCCCTCAAAGACCTGCAACAAGGAACACCAGCGCCAGCAGGGCCGGGACCGCCTGGATCATCGCCGGCCGCAGCATCCGGGAGTCCTTCAGCAGCAGGACCGCACCGGCAAGCACCATGGATGCCGTGGCAAACCCCACGAGCGTGGCCCCGACCGGAACGCTGCCCATTCCAAGCAGGACGACGCCGATCACCGCGCCCACAGCAAGGAACAGGTTGTAGAAACCCTGGTTGTAGGCGAGCGCCTGCGTGTGGGCGGCCTGTTCGTTGTTCGGGATCCGGAAAAGAACCATTGTCGCCGGAGCTGTCCAGCGGATCGACTCCAGGACAAAGATGTACACGTGGATAGCCGCCGCTATGAGAGCGAAGACCGAGGCAACTGCAAGCATGGTTCCTCCCTAGGCCGCCACCGGCAGTGGCTCCTCCCATGCTGGCACCGCTTCCCCTCCCCTACAACGGACCAGCCCTACAATGGAACGCCCTTCGCCGGCAGCGCCGAAGGCCGCGGCAGGGTCACCCCCGTAAACGACCACACAGCCCCAGCTCAGTTACCGGTGCTCAGACGGCCTGCGGGTGCGACCAAGGGCCGAGTGCAGCCATCCGGCCACGGTGTCCTCCCACCTGGCAGGGTCAACGTTGTATTCACGGGTATGCCCGCCCTGCGGGAACCGTGCGAACGTCACCAGGTCCGGGTTCTTCTCTGCCAGGTCGGCAGACGGCCCCACCGGAACGAACTCGTCCCGCTCACTGTGCACGATCAGCACCGGCGTCCGGATTTCCTCTGCCCGCGAGACCCAGTCCATGCTCCGCAAATCCAGCGGCGCGGCAAGGCCGGTCAGCGTGCGCCCGGCAGCGTTGGAGATCAGCCACTGTCCCAGCCGCCCAACCTGTGCCGGAATCCGGTTCAGCCGCGCGTGGTGGGCGAGGACCTCCACCCAGTTCACCACCGGCCCGTCGAGCACCAGGGCGCGGATGTGCCGGCTCAGCGGCGAGCGGTCAGCGGCCTGCAGGGCAATCGCCCCGCCCATGGACCAGCCGAAAAGCACGACGTCGCGTGCACCGTTCTCAAGTGCGTAGCGGATCGCTGCCTCGACGTCGTGCCACTCCGTGAGCCCCAGACCGTAGCGGCCGTCCGAGGCGTAGGGAGCTTCGCCGTCGTTGCGGTAGGAAATCAGCAGGCTCGTCAGGCCCGCCCGCCGGGCTGCTCCGAGTCCGCGGATGGTTTCGGTGCGCTGGGCGCCGCGGCCGTGCACCATGATGGCCCACGTTCCGTTGTCATCCAGCGAGCGCACCAGCCAGGCCGGTGCCTTCCCGTTTTCGACGTCGATCTCCACGTCTTCCTGCGGGAATCCTGCGGCGGACGGGGTGGGGTGCATGGCCCCGGACCACCAGCCCCGCACTGCGGTGGCGAGGTCACCGGAGTACACGTGTTCGACGTCGCGCTGCACGGTTCCTTCGCGGGGCACGTAGGAACGGATCTGGCCGATCCGGGCGTGTCCGGCACCGCGGTCCCAGTACAGGCCGTACGTGCCGGGGACCGTGGTGTCCTCGTTCGCGGGCAGGATGACCTGCAGCCCATGGGGGGAGTCAATGACGGCGAGGATCTCCAGGTTCTCGTCCCGCTCCCTGCGCGGGGTGACGATCTGCCGGGCGAAGTACACAGCGAGGCCCGACGTCGCCGCCAGAACCGCGGTCGAGGCAGCAACGCCCATCCCGGCGCCGAATGCCGTCCACTTGACCCACGGTGCGGTCAGCGAAGAGGCGGAACCGGGTACCTCAGACTCAGAAAGAAGCATGTATTCATTCTTACCGACTTTCCCTCCGGGCCGGTAAACGGCGGGACCGGAGCGTTCCTTTTCCGGAGCCGGGAACAAAAGCTAGGCTGGCGGGATGAACGCAACGATCGTGGTGCTGACCGAAGAAACGCTCAACGAGGCCGACGCCCGCAACCTGGGTTATCTGGCGGAGGACAATGCGGTGCGGTTCGAGATCCTTGTGCCGGCCGACCCGGGACGGCACATGCTGGTGGATGTGCTGGACAACCTGAGCCTGCTGGACTTCGCGGCTGCGTACCGGAACATTGCCGGACCGCACCTGACCGCGAAGCAGGAGGTCAAGGCCGCTGAGCAGGAACTGGCGGAATCACTGGACCTGCTCCGCGGCCTGGGGTTCGACGCCGACGGCCGGGTTACCGGGGAGAATCCGGTTGAAGCCGTGGTTGAGGAAGCCAGGAGCTCGCAGGCGCAGCAGGTGGTGGTCATAACCACCCCGCATGCAGTCGAAGACACGTTCGGCACTGACTGGGCCAACGAAGCCCAGGACCGGCTGGGAGTTCCGGTGCTGCACCTGTACTCCGGTTCCACCTTCATTGGCGACTCGTAAAACCCGGAATCCCGGCACCGGGATTTATTAACCGGCCGCGGACGTTGTGGCCAGCATGAGCACTACAGGAACTAACAGTGAGGCGGCTATGAACAGCAAGGACACCGGCACGCAGGTTCCGGTCCAGAAGTCCGACGACGAGTGGCGCCGCGAACTGACCCCGGCTGAGTACCAGGTACTCCGCCAGGCGGGCACGGAGCGCCCCTACACCGGGGAATACTGGGACACCAAGACCGAAGGCGTCTACGCCTGCCGGGCATGCGGAGCTGAACTGTTCACCAGCAGTGAGAAGTTCGATTCGCACTGCGGATGGCCGTCCTTCTTCGCGCCCCTGGCCGAAGGCAAGGTCCGCTACCTGCACGACCGCAGCATGGGAATGGACCGGATCGAAGTCCGCTGCGCCAACTGCGACTCCCACATGGGGCACCTCTTTGAAGGTGAGGGCTTCGACACCCCCACCGACCAGCGCTACTGCATCAACTCGGTTTCAATAAAGCTGGTCCCCAAGACCGACGGGAACTGAGCCCCCGCAGGGCATCTGGCCACCGGCCATTGTGCCCCCCGGAAGCCCGCCGTACGCTCGAATAACGGTCAAACACGTTATCGGACAGACGTATGGCGGGCTTTTTGCGTGCCGCTGTCCGAACAGCCAGGGAGCTGCAATGGGAACAGACCAATACCACGAACCACCCTCCGAACTTTCCGCCGAAACACGCACTTTCGCCCGGATGTGCGCCAGCCTGAGCGAAGAGGCTGAAGCGATCGGCTGGTACGTGCAGCGCATCTCCGTGGAGCCCGACGCCGATTCCCGGGCCATCATGGAGGACTCCCTCGGCGAGGAGTTCAAGCATTTTTCAATGGAGCTTGAATTCCTGCTCCGGAAGACCCCCGAATGGCGGGAAATGGCCCGCGGGATTCTCTTTACCGACGGGGACATTGTCGCCCACGGTGAGGCCTCCGAGGCTGCAGCAACCCAGGACGAATAGCAGCTGTAGCTTCCACCACGCCGATACCCGGGAGGTGCATGAGTTTGGCACGGCCTACCATTCTGGACCGGTTCCGGCCCGTGGGTGCTCCGGGTCCCTCCGGCCCTGCGGGCGTTCCGTCTGCTGACCATGAGGGCACGGACGCGGAACTGCTTCCTGTCTTTGCCGCCCTCAAACCCGATGTCGACGCAGCCCGGCAACAGACAGAAGACGCAGCCGGACAGGCACGCCGCCAGCTGGCCGAGGCACGGCGGCAGGCCGACGCTGAGGTATCCCAGGCACGGCTGGACTCCGGAGCCGTCCGCGCCAAAGCCGCCGAAGAAGTCACCCAGCAGGCAGCAGCCCGGGAAAAGGAGCTGCTGACACAGGCCCAAAACCGGGCAGAACAGATCCGCGGCGCCGCCCGGGGCCGGATCCCCCGGCTGGCCGCGGAAATCGCCGGTTCCATCGTTTCCGAATACCTGGACGGGCCGGGCAGCCACGCAGGAAACCCCGAACATCGGACGGAGAATCTGTGAGGTCCGACTGGGTGGCAGCAACTGTGCGCGCCAAGGCCATGGCGCGCAGGCGTGCCGGGGCCGGTCTGTGCCGTGAAGCCGCTGCCCTTACCTCACTTCCGCAGGCACTGGAGCTCCTGGAGCAGACGGCCTACGCATCCGAGCTTGCCGGAAGCAGGAACCTGGCGGAAGCACAGCACGCCACCCGGCGCAGCGTTCTGTGGCAGCTGCGGGTCCTGGCCGGGTGGCTGCCCGTTGCCGGAGCACGGATGGTCCGGGCAGCGGGCGCCGCGTTTGAACTCGCAAACATCTCAGTCCTTGCCCGCAGGCTGCAGGAGGCTGCAGACGCCGGTGCGGAAGGATCCCTGCACCGCAGTGTTCCGCTGCCGGAGTACTTTGAACTCGGCGGGCTCGCCACAGCCTGGCCCCGCCTCTCGCAGGCAGGCAGCAGCACTGAACTCACCGATCTGCTGCGCACCAGCCCCTGGGGAGACCCCGGGCCTGCCCAGGACTTTGCCGACACGCTGACAGTGGTCTGGATCCGCCGGCTCGCTGCGGCCGCCCCGCAGACACGCAGCTGGATGGTGGCCGGAGCTGTTCTGATCGCAGCGCGCAGGGTGCTGCTGGCTCCGGGACCCGGACGCCACGGCGCCCAGGACACCGGAAACCGGCTGCATATGCTGCTTCAGCCGCTGCTGGGCGGCACCTGGGCGGAGGCGGACGACGTCGCGTCCTTCAGGGCAGCACTGCCGGCCGCTGCCGCGCCGGTACTGGAGGGCGTCGAGGATCCCTCCGGTCTCTGGCGTGCCGAAGCGTCACTGCGGGCACGGGTTGAAGAAGACGGGTTCCGGCTGCTGCGCTCGGGCCTGCCGGGTCCGGATGTGGCGGTTGGAGCAGCAGCTGTGCTGGCCGTGGATGCCTGGCGGGTCCGCGCGGCCCTGGCTGCTGCAGCTTCCGGCGGCGGAAGCGAGGTACTGGATGCAGTGGCGTGAGACCCTCAGCCCGATCCGGATGGATCGTGTAGCCGTTATCCTTCCGGCCAACCGGTCCCGTGAAGCACTCGCCCGGGTAGCCCGCAGCTCCGCCGTCGAACTGGATCTGCCCTACACCCCCGGGGACGGACCGGAGGAGCTGGACCGGGCTTCCGAGGCTGCCGTGGAGAACGGGCCGGTTTCCGGACTCGTCGGGTGGGCTCCCTCCCGCAGGGTTCATGAACTCCAGACGGCGCTGAAGCCCCTGGGCGGCGGCGTCGTGCCCCTGAAGGCTCCCCGCGGCGTCCAGCCGCCTACCCTGCTGACCGGCAACGAACGCAGGACCCGGCAGGCGCCGCGGCTCTCCCGCCTGCTGGTGGACACCTACACCACCGTCCCGTATGCCGACGTTGACCCGGCCCGCCTCGCCGGACTCGCCTATGTGGTGATGTTCGGCATTATGTTCGGCGACGCCGGGCAGGGACTGCTGCTGGTACTGGCCGGACTGATCGTCCGGTCCGGGCGGATAGCCAGGATCCGCCGGTTCCAGAAGACCTGGCTGTTCATTTTTGGTGCCGGGCTGGCTGCCGTGTTTTTCGGTGTGCTGTACGGCGAGTTCTTTGGACCGACCGGCGTCATCCCGGTGCTCTGGCTGGAACCGCTGGAGAACCCCATACCCCTGCTGATCGCAGCGGTGATCTTCGGGGCCGTGCTGCTGGCCTTCGCCTTCACGATCGGCACGATCAACCGTGTCCGTGAGGGCGGCTGGGGCTATGCCCTTTATGCCCGGACCGGACTGGCCGGAGCGCTGCTCTTCCTCGCCGTCGGAATGCTGGCCGGAGGGCTGGTGGCAGGCTGGAGCGCCATGGTCATCGCCGCGGCCGTACTGGCCGCAGTGGCGCTGGTCCTGATCTTCACGGGGCTGTTCGTCGAAGCCGGGGGCGGTGGCACCGGCACCATGCAGGCGTCGGTTGAGCTGGTGGACACCGTGATCCAGCTGGCGTCCAACCTTGTCTCCTTCACCCGTCTGGCCGCCTTCGGCCTCACCCACGCAGCCCTGCTCTCAATCGTCTGGCAGGGCACCACCGCCTTGTGGCACCCGGACTGGCGGGCCGTACTGGCCGTACTCGTGTTCCTGGTCGGCAACGTCATCACGTTCGCACTCGAAGGACTCGTCGCGGCCATCCAGGCTCTCCGGCTGGAGTACTACGAGCTGTTTTCCCGCATCTTCACCGACGAAGGCCGTCCGTTCAAACCCTGGAGTCCCCAGCTGCCGGAGTCCCTGGCATCCGGTTCGCCCACCACCGAAAGGCAAACGCCATGAACCCCTGGTTTGCCGGCATACCCCTGGCACTGATCATCACCGTCCTGCTGGCCGGAGGCGCGCTGTGGCTGCTGCGCCGGCGGCGCGGGGCCGGCATCAAGGTAATGCTCGGCGTAAACGGCCTGATCATGGCCGGCGCCCTGGCTCTGCTGGCCGCGGCGTTCGCCGCCGCTCCGGCCACTGCCTCAGGCGGAGCAGCGGAGACGGCGGTGTCCATGGCCACTGACGGGAGTGACAGCTCCAGCGCCGCATTGATTGGCGCCGCGATCGCCGTCGCCGGTTCCTCGATCGGGGCGGCAATTGCCGTGGCCTACACCGGCTCTGCTGCGCTCGCGGCCATGAGTGAACGCCCGGAGATCTTCGGCCGCGCCATGGTGGTGGTGGGCCTCGCGGAAGGCATCGCCATCTACGGGCTGATTATCTCCATCATCCTGATCGGCCAGGCATGAACGCCCCGGCAACCGTCGCAGCTCTGGGCGCGCCCGGGCTTCTGGCCGGCTATGAACTGGCAGGAGCACGGCTCATCCCGGCCTGGTCCGAGGAAGAGGTACAGGCAGCGTTCGAGCAGCTGCCGACAGACACCGCCGTCGTTATCCTCACCGCGGATGCCGCGGCCGCCCTGACCGGCAGACTGGATGATCCCGCTGCACCACTGACAGTGACGCTGCCCGCATGAGCAGCCTTCCCCGCAGCGCCGGACCCGCCCTGGAACCCATTCGGGAGGCAATCCGGGCGGACGCCGCAGCGCAGTCCGGGCGGATCCTGGACACAGCCGAACGCCAGGCGGCGGAGATCCGTCAGCGTGGACGGAGCGAGGCGGAGCAGATCCGCAGCCGGGCCGAAGCTGACGGCCGGGAGGCCGCCCGTGCCGAAGCGCAGCTGCGCTCCGCCCGTGCACGTAGGGCTGCCGGCGGCACCGTCCTGGCCGCTGAGGAAGAACTCCGCGGGGAACTGCGCAGGGAGGTCCTTGCCCAGGCAGCCGCCCTCAGGTCCGGTCCGCGCTACCCGGCACTCCTGGACGCGCTCCGCGACCAGGCCCGCGAGCTCCTTGGCCCGGACGCGCACGTGGTTGAGGCGCCGGCGGGCGGGGTCACGGCAACCCTGGGTTCGCGCAGTGTGGACCTTTCACTTCCGGCGCTCGCCGACGCAGCCCTGGAACGCCATGCCGGGGAGGTGCGCAGCCTGTGGCAGGAATAGAGGCAAACCAGACGCCCCCGCAGACGCAGCAGGGCGGTCCTGCTGGACGCATTCGGCGGGTCAGCGGCCCGCTGGTGGAAGTCACCGGCCTCCCGGACGTGTCCATGCTGGAACTGGTAGCGCTGGGACCTGAACGCATTTCGGCGGAGACGATTGCCGTCAACGGATCTGAAGCAACCCTCCAGGCCTATGAGTACACCGGGGGGCTCAAGGCCGGGGATACGGCGGAAGGTACGGGTCACCAGCTCTCTGCCCTGCTGGGACCGCATTTGCTGGGGCAGGTCTTCGACGGACTGCTCCGGCCTCTCTCCTCGGCCCCCATGTGGCTCAGCGCTGACCGGGAGGACTCCGCAGAGGACCGCCTGGTCCTTGACCGGCAGTGGAACTTTGAGCCCCAGGCGCCGGTGGGAAAGGCCGTGGGGCCGGGGCAGGTCCTGGGTGTTGTCCCCGATGCGGGCAGCGTCCCTTTCCTGGTAACGGTTCCGCCGGGCGTCGCCGGTGAACTCACGTGGCTGGGCAGCGGGCTGCTGCGGCCGCTGGAGAGAGCCGCCGTGGTGGGCGGAACGGAAGTCACCCTGGCCCAGCAATGGCCGGTGCACCGGCCCCGGCCCGTCGCCTCCCGGCTCTCGGATGCGGTACCCATGCATACGGGCCAGCGGGTGCTGGATTTGATGTTCCCGCTGCCCCGGGGTGCGGCGGCGGCCGTGCCGGGCGGGTTTGGTACGGGCAAGACACTGCTGCTGCAGCAGATTGCCAAATGGTCCGACGCCGATGTGATCGTTTACGTGGGCTGCGGCGAGCGCGGCAACGAGATGGCTGACGTCCTGGACGGGCTGAGCGGCCTGGAGGATCCGCGGACCGGCGGCGCGCTGCTGGACCGCACCGTAATCATCGCCAACACCTCCAACATGCCCATGATGGCGCGTGAAGCGAGCATCAACACCGGAGTCACGGTGGCGGAGTTCTTCCGAGACATGGGCTACCACGCCGTCGTGATCGCCGATTCAACCTCCCGCTGGGCCGAGGCCCTGAGGGAGTTCGCGAACCGCAACGGCGACCTGCCAGCGGAAGAAGGCTATCCCGCGTCGCTCGCCTCTGAACTCGCCGCGCTCTACGAGCGTGCCTCGCTTGCCGTCACTCTGGGCGGTTCAACGTCCTCGGTAACCGTCATTGGCGCCGTCTCCCCTCCGGGAGGGGACATGAGCGAACCGGTGACCACGGGAACCCAGCGGTTCGTGCGTTCGCTGTGGCAGCTTGACCGGGACCTGGCCTACTCCCGGCATTACCCGGCAGTGAGCTGGCGGGGGTCCTTCTCCCGGGACGCCGATGCACTGGGCCGGTGGCACGCAGCCAACGGCGACCCGGAATGGGCCACCCGCCGTGCCCGGGCCGGGCTGGTGCTGGCCGAAGCAGACCGTCTCACAGCCCTGGCGGAAATCATTGGCTCTGCATCCCTGCCAGCCCACGAACAGGTGGTTCTCCTTGGCGGCCGGCTCCTGCGAGACGGCGTCCTGGTCCAGAACGCCCTGAGCGCCAATGACGGCTACTCCTCCGCCGCCAAGGGATCGGCGCTGCTCCAGGCAGTGCTGGACACCATCGACACCTGCCAGGACCTGGTGGCCCACGGGGTTTCCGCCGCCGCCGTGGATTCGTTCGACTTTTCTCCGCTGCTGCGCCTGCGCGAGGCGGCCGGACCGTCCGACGCCGCTGGTGTTGCCGAGCGGGCCGCCGCCTTCCTGGCCGAACTGAAGGAGCTGCGATGACCTCCCCCAACCGGAACCTGGTTTCCTACCGGGACGTGCGCGAGCTCCGCGGTCCGCTGATGGTGGTGGGAGAGACCGATGGCGTGGGTTGGGACGAGTTTGCCAGCGTGGATGTTGAGGGCGGGACCGAACGCCACGCCCTGGTGCTGGAGGTTGACGGCGGGCAGGCCGTGCTGCAGGTCCTTGAGGGTACCGAGGGAATGCGGCTGGGAGGCATCTCAGTCAGGTTCCAGGGCCGGCCGCTGCACATTCCGGTGGGCTCCGGCTGGCTGGGCAGGGTCTGCAACGGACGCGGAGAACCGCTGGACGGCGGGCCGCCGGTGACCTCGGATACCGTGGAGCCGGTGAGCGGGTGGCCGCTGAACCCCGTCTACCGCATTCCCCCTAAAGAAGCGGTGATCACCGGCATTTCCGCCATTGATGCGCTCACCACACTGGTGCGGGGACAAAAGCTGCCCGTCTTTTCGGTAGCCGGCCTGCCCCATCTGACGCTGGCAACCCAGATCGCCGCGCAGTCACGGACCGGAGGACGGAACTTCCGTGTGGTCTTCGCGGCCATGGGAATGACCCACGCCGACATCGCCTATATCCGTGACCGGCTGGAAGAACGTTCGGCCGCCGGTGAACTGGTGCTGCTGCTCAACGCCGCAGATGATCCGGTGATTGAACGCATCCTGACCCCGCGCATCGCACTGACCATCGCTGAGCACCTCGCCTATGAGGAAGGCAGCGACGTGCTGGTGGTGATGAGCGATATGACCAGCTACGCCGAAGCCGTCCGCGAGGTCTCCGCTGCACGCAAGGAGATTCCGGCCCGGCGCGGGTATCCGGGTTACCTCTACAGCGACCTGGCCACCCTGTACGAACGCTGCGGCCGGGTACAGGGGCGGGAAGGCTCCGTCACGATCGTGCCGGTGCTGACCATGCCGTCAGGAGACATGACCCATCCCGTGCCGGACCTGACGGGTTACATCACCGAGGGGCAGATAGTGCTCTCGCCGGAGATCGATGCGCGGGGCATTTACCCGCCCGTAGACGTCCTGTCCTCCCTGTCCCGGCTCATGCGCAGCGGTGCCGGAAAGGGACGGACCCGGGAAGACCACCTCGATGTCGCAGCGCAGGTGCTGGCTGCCATGGCCCGGGCGCGGCAGGCCTCCGAGCTCGCTGAACTCGTTGGCGATGCCGCGCTGGGCGAGGCAGACCGCGCCTACATCCGGTTCCGGTCCGTGGTGGAGGAGAAACTGCTGAACCAGAGTGTGGATGAATACCGGTCCCTTGAACAGTCCCTCGGCCTGGCCTGGGAAGCACTGGGTGTGCTGCCGCGGCGTGAACTGAGCATGCTTTCACCCGAACTGCTGGACAGGTACCTGCCCGGCCCGATCGGCGGGGCACGGCTGTGAGGGCCGTTCCGGCGAAGGGACTGCTGTGAGCGGCTCCGGCCGGGCCGCCCGGGCGGAGACGGAACGCCGGCTCGAAACGGCCCGGCGGGGTGCCGAACTGCTGGACCGCAAACAGCAGATCCTTCGCATCGCCATCAGCAACCGGGCAGAGCAGGCAGAGGAAAGCCGCCGCCGGTTCGAAGCGGCAGCGGCCCGGGCTGCGCCCTGGCTGGGCCGGTCCCTGGCATTGGACGGTCTGGGACGCATCCATGAAGCTGTTCCGGACTCCTTCGCGGAAGCGGAGATCCGCTGGGGCGGTGCCATGGGCATCGCCTATCCCGAAGGTGCCTCCGTGAAGCTGCCGGAGCAGATACCTTCCTCGGGCTCCTCCGCCCTGCTGTACGCTGCCGCAGCGCACCGCGAGGCGCTCGCCGCCGCCGTCGAGCATGCAGCGGATGCACGGGCCCTGCTGCTGGTCAGCCGGGAACTCGCAGCGACGCGGACCCGGCAGCGCGCCGTCGAACACCGCTGGATCCCCAGGCTGGAGGCAGAGCTGGACCGCATCCTGCGCAGCCTGGCCGAACAGGAACTGGAGGAGAGCCTCCGCTTGCGCTGGGCCGCCGGAGCCGTCTAGGCAGGCACGTCCTCCCATTCGAACGGCGTGATCTCCTGGTTCACCCAGTCCTGCCGGAGAATCGCGTAGGCGACTGATGCCACACGGCCGCCATCCGCCGTCGGCCATCCAAGGCGGTAGTGCGCCTCCTTCAGGAACCCGGCACGCAGGAACGTCTTTCGCATGGCGATGTTGTCCTCGCGGGTCTGGCCTTCAAACCGGACAATCTCCGGGAAGCGGTCAAAGACCAGGGCACACAGCGCTTTCAGCACCGGCACCCCGAGCCCGCGGCCGCGAAACTCTTCCGCCAGCCGCAGGTCGAACATCGGGGTGTCTTCCTCCAGGTCATCCAGGACCACCAGCCCGATGCGTTCCGGACCGTCCTGGATCCAGAACCCAATTGACTCATCACTCCAGAAACGTCCTTCATCCACGAGCTTGCGGGCGGACTCCGCCGAATGTTCCGCCCGAACATGGAAGGGAAAGCGGTTCGAGGTGAGGAACTGCACTACGGCCTGGGACTCGGAGACGGACTCCACCAGGGGCAGGAAACTAATAGCCATGTCCGGAGTCTAGGGAAAGCTGCAGCCTTCAGCCGAGCCGCTCGATGATTGTGACGTTGGCCTGGCCGCCGCCCTCGCACATGGTCTGCAGCCCGTAGCGGCCGCCGGTGCGTTCGAGTTCGTGCAGCAGCGTGGTCATGATCCGGGCACCGGTGGCGCCGATGGGATGTCCCAGGGAAATCCCGCCTCCGTTGACGTTGACCCGGTCCATGTCCGGATCCAGCTCGCGCTGCCAGGCCAGCACCACCGAGGCGAAGGCTTCGTTGATTTCGATCAGGTCCATGTCCGCCAGGGACATCCCGGTTCGCTTGAGCGCGTGCCGCGTCGCTTCGATGGGCGCGCTGAGCATCATTACCGGATCATCACCGCGTGCGGAGATGTGGTGGATCCGGGCGCGGGGCCGCAGTCCGTAGCGCCGGACGGCGTCTGAGGAAGCGATCAGCAGCACCGCAGCAGCGTCGGAAATCTGCGACGCCGTAGCCGCGGTTAGCTTTCCGCCGTCCCGCAGCGGCGCCAGGGATTCGATCTTTGCCCGGTCCGGAGTCCGCGGCCCTTCGTCGGCGTGGATACCTGCGACCGGAAGGATCTCGCGGTCAAAGCGTCCTTCAGCCTGGGCTGCGAGCGCACGCTCATGGGACCCGACTGCGAAGTCCTCCATCTCACTGCGGCTGAGCTCCCAGCGCTCGGCCATCATTTCCGCGCCGATGAACTGGGAGATCGGCTGGGTGCCGTACCGCGCTTCCCAGCCAGTGGATCCGGTGAACGGGTCAGGAAATCCCCGGTCGGCTGCCGCTGTATTGGAGTATCCAATGGGGATGGCGGACATGTTCTGCACTCCCCCGGCCACCACCAGGTCGGAGGTGCCGCTCATCACGGCCTGCGCGGCGTAGGACACGGCCTGCTGCCCTGAACCGCACTGCCGCTCCACGGTGGTTCCGGGGACCCGTTCGGAAAGGCCGGCTGCCAGCCAGGCTGTCCGGGCAATGTCCATGGCCTGCGGCCCTACCTGGTCGATCGAACCGAGGATCACCTCGTCAAACTCTTCAGAGCCGATCCCGGTGCGCCGGACAGCCTCGCCAATCACGGAAGCCGCCAGATCTGCGGGATGCACACCGCTGAGTCCGCCTGCGCGCCGCCCCACCGGAGTCCGTACAGCGTCGATAATGAATGCTTCAGCCATGACTGGCTCCCTTGCCATTGGTGAACTGTGCCCGCCATCACAGTAACCGCCGGAAGTGCCGCGGCCACACCCCGCACGGAAACCGGGTTTGCGCCGGGCGGCTAAACTGGAAAGGCTGCCATTTAGGCAGCCCCCAGATTCCCCACACCTGAAAGCAGCGGCAGTGTCCTCACAGGCCCAGACTCCCGTCCGTGCGAGCGCCAACCCGGCGATCGGCAAGGAAGCCGCACGCCGGCGCACCTTCGCCGTCATCTCCCACCCCGACGCCGGCAAGTCCACGCTGACTGAAGCGCTGGCCCTGCACGCCCGCGTGATCGGTACTGCCGGTGCCACCAACGGCAAGGACAACCGCCGCGAGACGGTGTCTGACTGGATGCAGATGGAGAAGGACCGCGGCATCTCCATCAGCTCCACCGCCCTGCAGTTTGCCTACCGGGACACCGTGATCAACCTGCTGGACACCCCGGGCCACGCCGACTTCTCCGAAGACACCTACCGGGTGCTGGCTGCCGTCGACTGTGCCGTCATGCTGGTGGATGCCGCCAAGGGCCTGGAAACCCAGACCATGAAGCTCTTCGAGGTCTGCCGTTCCCGGAACCTGCCCATCATCACAGTGATCAACAAGTGGGACCGCCCCGGCCTGGACCCGCTGGCCCTGATGGACGAGATCACCGAGCGCACTGGCCTGGCGCCCATGCCGCTGACCTGGGCCGTGGGCATTGCCGGCGACTTCCGCGGAGTTTGGGACCTGCAGAAGGATGAGTTCGTCCGGTTCACCCGGCAGAACTCCGGCGCCTCGCTGGCACTGGAGGAGCACTTCAGCCCCGAGGAAGCAGCGGCGGCAGAAGGTGATGCCTGGGAAGACTCCATCGGCGAAGCCGAACTGGTGATCGACGGACGCGAGTTTGACCGCCAGGCTTTCCTGGATGCCAAGGCCACTCCCATTCTCTTCTCCTCAGCTGCCCTGAACTACGGTGTCCGGCAGATCCTTGACGCACTGGTGGACCTGGCACCCTCTGCCGGCCCGCGGGTAGACAGTGACGGCGGCCAGCGGCCGGTGGACGCACCGTTCTCCGGCTTCGTCTTCAAGGTGCAGGCTGGAATGAACAAAGCCCACCGCGACCACGTGGCGTTCATCCGGGTCTGCTCCGGCATCTTCGAACGCGGCATGGTGGTCACCCACTCCAACACCGGCAAGACCTTCGCCACCAAGTACGCCCAGCACCTGTTCGGCCGTGAACGCGAAGTGATTGACCAGGCCTACCCGGGCGACGTCGTCGGGCTGGTCAACGCCTCGGCGCTCCGTGTGGGTGACAGCCTTTACGTGGAAGAGCCGGTCCAGTACCCGCCGATCCCGTTCTTCAGCCCCGAGCACTTCCGGGTGGCCCGCTCCCAGGACCCCAGCCGCTACAAGCAGTTCCGCCGCGGAATCGACCAGCTGGAGCACGAAGGCATCATCCAGGTGCTCCGCTCGGACCGCCGCGGAGACCAGGCACCGGTGCTTGCCGCCGTCGGCCCCATGCAGTTCGAGGTGGTCGAGGACCGGATGAACCAGGACTTCAATGCCCCGATGCGCATGGAACAGCTCTCCTATTCCCTGGCCCGGCTCACCGACGCTTCCGCCGCCGAGATCCTGAGCAACGTCCACGGCGCCGAGGTGCTGCTGCGCACGGACGGCGCGCACGTTGCGGTGTTCAACGACATCTGGGCACTTCGCCGGGTGGAAAAGAACCACCCCGAGGTCCCGCTGTCCGTGATCGGCACCGAATCGCCGAACAGCCGCGGGTACTAGGCGCCTTTCCTCGCGCGAAAAAGTTACCGGAGACTCTGTTCCTGCTTACCTGAGCCGCGTACTTTTTACCCATGCAGGTAAAAGAGCTGTCCTTCACGGGTGCTGCGCGCCGTGCCCAGATCATCGACGCCACGCTCACAGTCATTGCCGAACAGGGCTATGACCGCGCTTCCTATGCCCGCATAGCCGAGCAGGCGCAGCTCTCCAGTACCCGGCTGATCTCCTATCACTTCTCCGGCAAGGCGGATCTCATCAGTGCGTGCGCTTCGCACGTGATAGGGCGGATCGGTGCATGGACCGGTTCAGCGGTGCACGCAGAAAGAACGGCGGCCGGTGCACTCCGCGCGTACATCACGGCGACGGTGGGTTTCATAGACCGCAACCGGGCCGCCATGGCTGCCCTGACCCGCATTGTGCTGGCCGGAGCGCTGGAGTACACAACGGCGGACGATGCCCAGGCAGCCGCGCCGCTCGAGGACCTGCTGCGACGGGGCCAAAAGAGCGGGGAGCTCCGCTCCTTCGACCCCGTGGTGATGGCCCACGCCGTCCAGCGCAGCATCGACGGACTCCCGTTTGTCCTTGAGCGGGCGCCCGGGACGGACTGTGCGGCCTACGGACGCGAGCTTGCCGCATTGTTCGACCTCGCTACACGCATCGACGCAGCGAACATCCTTTCCAGCTGAAGACAACAAGGGAACCTCCATGCCGGGAGGCAGGACACGGGCAGTATGAACACAAACCAGGTTCACCAGGTTCAGGGAACGGGCGCCGGCAAAAGGCACGCCGCGGCGCGCGTGCTCCGCGCGGGCATCGAGTTCCTCGTACCCGTCGCACTGTTCTACATACTCCGGGCAGCAGGCGTCAGTGCCTACGCCGCACTGCTGGCGGGCACCGCCGTCTCGTTGGCGGGCTCAGTCGTGGACCTGCTGCGGTCACGGCGGGTTTCGCCCTTCGGGCTCTACGCCCTGACGCTGATGGTTCTCAGTACAGTGGTTTCCCTGATTCCGGGAGACGAGCGGTTTCTCCTGGCCCGCGGCGCCCTGGTCGTGGGAGTGTCCGGACTCTGGTTTTTCATCAGTGCAGCGACGCGCAGGCCGCTGGTCTACGTAATGACCCGCCCGATACTCCAGGGCCGCTTCGGCTGGCCGGGTCAATGGGACCGGCTATGGGTGCAGCTCCCGCGCTTCCGCCGGGTCTGGCGCGTCACAAGCATCCTCTGGGGTGCTGGCCTGTGTGCTGACGCAGCGCTTCGCATCTTTATGGCCTGGACCCTTCCGGCAGACGCCGTTCCGGCCCTGACGACGGTGCTGACCACGGTGACTACGGTGGGCCTGGTCGTGACGGCAAACATTTACTACCAGGCCTCCGGAGCCGCCCGGGCCTGGTCACCCTTCTATGCCGGGGCCTCCTGGGCAGCGGACGAATACCCGAAGCACCGCTTGGCCAAACGCCGCCGCCGCGAACAAGAAGCATAAGCCTTACTTACTTAAACCGGCTTCGAGGCTAAGAACACATGATTTATGGCTACGCTGGGGCCAACACTCTTCCCGGCCCGGGAGTTCGTGCAACCGGAAGGTCTCGGCTATGTCATCCACCGCTTTCTCCTCCCCTGCGGACCAGCTCGCCGCACCCGAAGATTCCGCTGCCTGGCTGCGGCTGAAGGACGCTGCAACCGCGTTCGCGCAGTTCCAGGAGCAGGACGGCTCCGTACCCGCAGAGCACAGGGAGACCGCTGCTCCGCTGGTGGAGACCGTCCGCGACGCCGTAGCCGAACTGGCACCCGCGTTCGGACATGACGCAGAGTACCTGGACCTGGTGGTCCGCGACCTGAACCGATGGCTCCAGGACGGACTGGGCGTGCCGGACTTCCTCGACTCGCTGCTGGCCTTCCAGCCGCAGCTGGACCGCACCGACGGCCTGCTGCACCTGGTGGTCTTCCCCATGTACACGCAGAACGGCTCCCGCTCCCGGCTGCTCGAAGCCGTCCTGGTGGAAGTGATCTGGCCGGAGTTCATCGCAAACCTGGAAGCCGGCGAGTATTCAAACAAGCTCTTCGTGCCCATCCGCTTCCGCGACTTCACCCCGGGATACGACACCAACTCCGCAGTCCTGTTTCCGGAAACTGTTGCAGTCCGTGAAACCCCGTCCTTCACCTGGGGCGCCATCTTCGCCGACCGTGAGGCCGCACGGTTCCGCCGCGTGCTCCGCGCCGCTGCGGAGATCACCTCCCTGGAGCTTCCCGAGGGCGCGGCTGAGCTGCTGGACAACCAGGAACTGACCGAAGAAACCTTCGTGATGTGGGACCTCATCCATGACCGCACCCACATGCGCGGTGACCTTCCCTTCGATCCGTTCATGATCAAGCAGCGCATGCCCTTCTTCCTCTACTCCCTCGAAGAACTGCGCTGCGACCTCACCGCTTTCCGCGAATCGGTCAAAATCCAGAACGACGACGACGCGGACCCCAAGGCGCGCAGCACCGCCCAGCTGGTCCAGTACGCCGTGATCTTCGACCGGATTTTCCGCTTCGCAATCACCGGCTCCCGCGTCCGGAACTACGACGGGCTGGGCGGCCAGCTGCTCTTCGCCTGGATGCACCAGCACCGGGTGCTGCACTGGACCGACGGCCGCCTGAGCATCGACTGGGACGAAGCTCCCGCCGTCGTCATCAAGCTTGGCCAGGAAATCGAGGATCTGTACTGGCGTTCCATCGACCGCCCCAAGACAGCCCACTGGCTCGCTGCGTACACTCTCATTTCAAGCACCCTGACCCCGCACCCGGCCTCCCGCTGGGCCAAGGGACCGGATGCCCTGCCGCTGGACGGCCCGCCGCGGGCACTGACTGACCAGGTGCTCGACGACGAATTCCCGCTGTCCATGTTCTACGAGGCACTGTCGAAGAAGATGGCCCCGGTCATCGAATCCACCGCCGGAATCACAGGGAGCAGCACTTCATGAGCACAGCCGGAGCAGGGGAAGCATCAGCACTGCCGGGCCTGACGGTCCTGGTAGCCGGAGCATCCTCTGCCTCCGGAACAGCTGTCTGCACGGCACTGGCCGCCGCCGGTGCCCGCGTGGTGGCCGTCGGTTCAAGTGCCGGGCGGCTGGCCGAGTCGCTGGAGAATGTTCCCGGCGTTGAACTGCGCACCTGCGACCTGAGCCGGCAGGGCGACGTCGACGCACTCGCGTCCGACCTGCAGGCCGAAGGCGGGATTGACGGTCTGATCCATCTGGTGGGCGGCTGGCGCGGGGGCGGAACCCTGACCGACCAGAGCGATGCGGACTGGGATTTCCTGCAGCAGAACATCCTGACCACACTGCGCAACGTCAGCCGCAGCTTTATTGGCCAGCTCACTGCTTCGCCGCACGGCCGGCTGGCGATCGTCTCTTCCACCGCCGTTGAAACCCCCACGTCCGGCAACGCCGGATACGCCGCCGCCAAGGCCGCCGCTGAAGCATGGGTCCAGGCCATAGCCTCCGATCTCAGCGGCACCGGCGCCGCGGCCGTGATCTTCGTGGTGAAGGCCCTCGTGGATGACGCGATGCGGGCTGCAGCTCCGGAACGCAGGTTCCCCGGCTACACCGACGTTTCCGAACTCGCAGCGGCAGCGGTCAGGCTGTTCACCACTGACGCCGCGCAGATCAACGGAAAACGGATCAATCTGGTGCCCCGCACCTGAGCCGTTTTTCCCCTAGTCCCATCTTGAGGAATACTGACACCCGTGACTGAAACTACCTCCCTGCATGACCCCGCCCTGCGCGCCTTCGCTTCGGACAACTACTCCGGCGTCCACCCCGAAATCCTGGATGCGCTGACAGCAGCGAACCTCGGCCACCAGGTGGCCTACGGCGAAGATGTCTACACCGCCAAGCTCCGCGACGTCTTCACCGAACACTTCGGAAACCGGATGAGGGCCTTCCCGGTCTTCAACGGCACCGGGGCGAACGTCATCAGCCTCCAGTCCCTGCTTCCCCGCTGGGGAGCTGTCATCTGTGCCTCAACTGCCCACATCAACGTGGACGAAAACGGTGCCCCCGAACGTGTGGGCGGAATGAAGCTGCTCACCGTACCGACTCCGGACGGCAAGCTCACGCCCGAACTCATTGACCGTGAAGCCTGGGGCTGGGGCGACGAACACCGCGCCCAGCCGCTGGCCGTGTCGATCACACAGTCCACTGAACTCGGCACCCTGTACACGGTGGAGGAAATCCAGGCCATCTCGGAGCACATCCACGCCCGAGGCATGAAGCTGCACATGGACGGTGCCCGGCTGGGCAACGCGGCGGCTGCCCTTGGCGTGCCGCTGCGGGCCATCACCACCGACGCCGGCGTGGACATCCTCTCCCTGGGCGGCACCAAGAACGGCATGATGTACGGGGAATGCATCGTGGCCCTGGATCCCGACGCCGCCCCCGGCCTGGACTACCTGCGCAAGATGAACATGCAGCTGGCATCCAAGATGCGGTTCGTTTCTGCCCAGTTCATCGCGCTTTACGGCACGGACCTCTGGGAGCGCTCGGCCTCCACGGCCAACGCCATGGCCTCCCGGCTGCGTGCCGCAGTGGAGAAAATCGACGGCGTTTCCCTCACCCAGCCCACCCAGTCCAATGCAGTCTTCGCGACCCTGCCTGCCGGCGTCGCGGACAAGCTGCGGGACAAGTTCCGGTTCTACGACTGGGACCAGGCCACCGGTGAGGTGCGCTGGATGTGCACCTTTGACACCTCCGAAGCGGACGTCGATGCTTTCGCAGCGGCCATCGCCTCAGAGGTTGCGGCTGTCCGCTGACCCTGCTGCCCTGTCGGCAGAAACACACCCGCGCGTAAGCTGTAGCTCATAACGAATAGGACACACCGGCGAGCCTGCACACCCAGTGTGCAGGCTCCGCCGTAACCTTCGAGGGTGAGTGCGATTGGTGACCTGTCACAGGTGCCCCCCGAATTCCTAACAGCCCTGGGGGCTCTGCGCCGCGCGAAGTGCCGGCCGGAACTGCGGCTGGAGGAGATACCTGCCCCTACCCGGTTGGCGCCATTTGCTGTTTCCCTTGCCGCCGACGTCACGGCCTCGGGCCCCCAGCCCGTCAATGGAACCTTCCACGGACCGGTGGGTCCGGTACTTCCGGAAAGCCGGGAACTGGCCACCGGCCGTTTTATCCTTCTGCATGACCCGGACGGCAGCGACGTCTGGAACGGCACCTTCCGGATCGTTACTTATATCCGCGCCGAACTCGAACCGGACATGGGCAACGACCAGATGCTGGGCTCCGTCGCGTGGACCTGGCTGGTTGATGCCCTGCAGGAACACGGTGCCCGTTATTGTGCAGCGGGCGGAACCGCCACCAGGATCCTCTCCGAGAGCTACGGAACGCTGGCCGGGCGGAGCGACGCCATCGACATTGAGCTGCGGGCTTCCTGGACGCCGGCGGACGCCGATGTCCAGGCGCACCTGGAAGCGTGGTCTGACATGGTGTGCACTTTCGCCGGGCTTCCGCCGCTGCCGGACGGCGTTTCCCCGCTGCCGCGCCGGCGCCTGAACTAGCCCCAACCCGCCAGGAAAACGGGAATACCCGCAGCACTCGATAGACTGAAGTTCTTATGACCGCGCAAACTTCCGGCAAATCCGCTTCAGAGCTGTCCGCAGACGAACCAGACGCCGCTCCTCTCCCCGTCCTTGATGCTCCGCGTGAGGGCGTTCCGCTTGTGATCGACTCGGTGAGCGGCCTGGGACGCGCCGCCCGGGCGCTGGCGGCCGGCACCGGTCCCGCAGGCATTGACGCTGAGCGCGCCTCGGGTTTCCGTTACGGCCAGCGCGCCTTCCTTGTGCAGATCCGCCGCGAAGGCGCAGGCACCTGGCTGATCGACCCCGAACCGCTGCGTGACCTCAGCATCATCAATGAGGCGCTGCAGGGCGTGGAGTGGATCCTGCACGCCTCCACCCAGGACCTGCCGTGCCTTTCCGAACTGGGCATGTGGCCGGACAAACTCTTCGACACGGAGCTGGCCGCACGGCTGGCGGGCCTTCCGCGCGTGGGCCTGGCCGCCGTTATTGAGAACCTGCTCGGCTTCAGCCTGGCCAAGGAACACTCAGCAGCGGACTGGTCAACCCGGCCCCTGCCCGAACCCTGGCTCCGCTATGCGGCGCTGGACGTTGAGGTGCTGGCCGAACTCCGCGTGGAACTGATCAAGCTGCTCGAGGCTGACGGCAAGCTTGCCTACGCCGAGGAAGAGTTTGAGGCGATCCGCACCGCTGATCCGGCCCCGCCGCGCACCGACCCGTGGCGGCGTACCTCCGGCATGCACCAGCTCCGCGACCGGCGTCAGCTCGCTGCCGTCCGGGAACTCTGGCAGGAACGCGAACAGCTTGCCGAACGCCGGGACACCGCGCCGGGCAGGCTGATCCCGGACGCTGCCATTGTTGCCGCTGCCAGGGCCATGCCGTCCACCGTTCCGCAGCTGCTTTCCACCCCCGGGTTCCACGGCCGTGCCGCCCATAAGGAAGCTCCCCGCTGGCTGCGCTGCATCGCTGCCGCCCGCGAGACGCAGGACCTGCCTCCCCTGCACATTCCCACCAACTCCCCGCCGCCGCCGCGGGTCTGGGCGCGCAACGATCCTGCGGCAGCAGCGCGGCTGCACACTGCCAAGCCCCGGCTGGCCGCACTGGCGGAGCGGCTGAACATGCCGGTTGAGAACCTGCTGACCCCGGACCATCTCCGCAGGGTGGCCTGGCGGCCCCCGGCTGTTATCGACCTGGATACGATCACGGCTGCACTGCGCGGGCTTGGTGCACGCGAGTGGCAGATCCAGCAGACCGCCGCGGTGCTTACCGTCGCGTTCCTGGATCCTGATCCCCTGCCGGAAAAGGAAACCGAAAAGGACTAGCCAGCTACTGCACCCGGTCGAGTTTGTCCGGGTTCCGCATGGCATAGACCCCTGTGATCAGCCCGTTCTCACGGGCGATCTGGAAAACGGTAGTAACCGTTCCGTTCTCCCGGAACGCGACGGCGGGCAGCCCGTTCAGCTCGACGAACTCCGGCGCTGCTGCCTGCCCGAACTTGGCGCCCAGCCCAAGCAGCAGGGCTGCCACCCGTTCCGGCCCGTACACCGCCCGGCGGGCAGCACTGACCTTCCCTCCGCCGTCGGAATGCAGCACCACGTCAGGAGCCAGCACGTCCAGCAGTGCCTGGGTCTGCCCGGTCAGCGCCGCTTCCAGGAAACGCTCGACGGCGGCACGGTGCTCATCCTTGTCCGGCAGGCTGCGCGGCTGTGGTGTGCGCACCCGGTCCCTGGCGCGGTGGAGCAGCTGCCGGACAGCGGGCTCGGAGGACTCCAGGGCCGCTGCGACCTCCGAATACGCGAATCCGAAAACGTCCCGCAGCACCAGGGCCACGCGTTCAGGTCCGCTGAGCTGCTGCAGCAGCACCAGCATGGCAGTGGATACTTCCGCCTCGGTCAGTGCTGCCGCCTCGGGGTTCAGCCTCCCGCCGGCGTCCGGTCCGGTTGGCAGCGGCTCGGGCAGCCATTCACCCTGATAGTCCTCGCGCCGCCGTGACGCGGCGCGGACTGCATTGAGGGCCTGCCTGGACGCTGCCCGCGCCAGGTATGCCCGCGGATGCGCCGGAGCCTGGGCAACGGCGGCATACCGCAGGTACGTTTCCTGAACCACGTCCTCGGCGTCGGCTACCGAACCGGTGACGTTGTACGCGATGGTGAACACCATCCGGCGGTGCGCGAGGAACTCCTTCCCGCGGTCTGCCCTCAGGCTTCCGCCAGTGCCGGTGCTGGGGTCATCCGGGGTCCGGCCGGCCATGTGTACGCTCCGCTTCTCTTGGCTTCGCCGCGGATCCACTTCAGAGTCATGCGGCACAGTACTTCTTTTAGCATTGCGGCGGCCCTCCCGTGCAGGTGGATTCTGCGTGGGGTGTAGCCGGCGTGCAGGAATTGCAAAGCGCCGTCCTGCCGTCCGAGTGAGACACACTGCCCCTGGAAGCCGCTGTTGTGAGGCGGGAGCGGTTCCCCTGCCAGCGTGCGCAGGATGTTCGACGCCGCTTCGGCGCCCATCGGCATGGCGGTGGCACAGGTCTGCGGCAGGTATGAGTAACCGGGGTCGGTAATGACCGCGGCGTCGCCGGCGCCGAAGATCCGTTCCCGGCCCACCGCCCGCAGGCGTGAATCAACCGCCAGCCGGCCTGCGGCGTCAACCGCTAGTCCGCTTCGTGCTGCCAGGTCCGGGACCCCAAAACCGGTGCACCACAGCACTGCTGCTGCTTCGGGCAGGCGGTCCGCCTCCACCATCTCCTGCCGCACGGAAATTCCGGCGCGCTCCAGGCTGCGGAGCACACCATGCCTGGTACTGTCCGAAAAGTGTTGGATCACCGGCCCGGCGGCGTAGATCGTCACGGGGTTATGCGGATAGGCGTGCGCCGTTTCCGCAGCAACTTCGACGGCGGTCAGTCCGCCTCCCACCACCGCTACCGGGTCCCCGGGCTTTAAGCTTCGCAGTTTGTCCCGCGCTGGACCGGCACCGGAGAGACAGCTCGGTGCTTCCGCTCCGGCGGGCACGGAGCTGTTTCCGCTTCCCACGGCGTAGACCAGCCAGTCGTAGTCCAGCACCGCCTCATTGGAAAGCGCGACGCGGCGCGAAGCTGCGTCGATGTCCTCCGCAACGCCGTACACCATCTCAATGTCCGGATGCAGCAGGCTGCTGAAGGGAACTGTCGGGTCAGCCCTGGTGCCGGCGGTGAACTCATGGAGCCGGATACGCTCCGTAAAGCGCCGTTCGGGACTGACCAGACGCACCCGCACGCCCTGTCCTGCCAGCCTGTTCGCTGCCATGACGCCGGCGTAGCCGGCGCCAAGAATTACTGCTGTCGTGTCCACGGATCTTCCTCCTGCTCTTGGGTGCCGCACCGTATTTGCGGTTGCACATAAGACACCGCCGGCAGCCGTTTTGTGACAGCAGGCACACGCGGTTTTCAGGATCAGCGCTCTGGCTAGGGCTTATCAGGATTTTCCTAGGAAATAACCGTAAGCTCTTGGCTACTATGGACGACCCTTCTCATAAACCCATGCCCTCCCCTGACCCAGATGAAGTTCTGGATGATTTGGTTCGAGGAGGGCACCCCAATTGAACGACTGGTATGAATGGCTGATGATCGGCGTCGGCCTTGTGCTGACGGTCGGTACCGGCCTGTTCGTTGCTTCTGAATTCGCCCTGGTCAACCTCGACCGCAGTGACCTCGAGGCCCGCCAGGCCGCCGGGGAGAAGCGTCTTGGTCCCACGATCAAGGCCCTGAAGATCACTTCCACCCATCTCTCAGGTGCCCAGCTGGGCATCACCCTGACCACCCTGCTTTCCGGTTACACCTTTGAACCGGCCATCAGCTCCCTGCTGCGCGGCCCGCTCACGTCGGCGGGAGTGCCCGAAGCTGTCGTCGGCGGCACCGGAGCGGTCATCGCCATCGCGGTGGCAACCCTCCTCTCGATGATCATCGGTGAACTTGTCCCGAAGAACTTCGCCTTGGCCCTCCCGAAGGCCACCGCAAAGGTCGTTGTGCCTTTCCAGGCCCTGTTCACCACCGTTTTCAAGCCCGTCATCCTGCTGTGCAACAACACCGCCAACAAGGTGATCCGCTCCTTCGGCATCGAACCGAAGGAAGAACTCTCCGGCGCCCGCAGTGCCGAGGAACTAAGCTTCCTGGTCCGCCGGTCCGCCCTGGAAGGCGTGCTGGACCAGGACCATGCCGAGCTGCTGCACCGAACCCTGCGGTTCTCCGACCACACGGCCGAAGACGTCATGACCCCGCGCGTGCGGATGGTCGGCGTCCAGGCCACGGACACTGCTGAGGACATCATCACCATTGCCGTCTCCACCGGCTACTCCCGCTTCCCTGTCCTCGGCAGGGACTCCGATGACATCCTTGGTGTGCTGCACGTGAAGCAGGCGTTCGCCCTGCCGCTGGACCAGCGTGCCACCACAACCGCGGCAGACGTCATGGTCCCGCCGCTGCGGGTCCCCGAATCCATGGGCGTTGACTCCCTGCTGGCCATCCTGCGTTCCCAGGGGCTGCAGATCGCTGTGGTGACCGACGAACACGGCGGAACTGCCGGCGTCGTCACCCTCGAAGACCTGGTAGAGGAAATCGTCGGCGAGCTGGAAGATGAACATGACCGCGCGCGCGTCGGCGTCGTCCGCACCGGACGCGCGGTCACCTTCGACGCTTCCCTGCGCCCGGATGAACTGCTTGACCGTGCCGGCATTACCGTGCCGGAAGGCGAGGACTATGAAACCCTCGCCGGCTTCGTCACGCACTGCCTGGACCGAATGCCTGAACTCGGCGACGAAGTGGAGGTTGACGACGGCGTCCTGCGCGTCGAGCGCGTGGTGGGCACGCATGTCGAGCGCCTGCGCTTCACCCCCAACCCCGGTTCGGAATCACCGCGCAGCGCGCACGACCGCCTGGTCGACACCCTGACGAAGGAAGCCATCCATGAGTGAGTACCTGCCCGGCATTATCTGGCTGTTTGTGCTGCTTGCCGTCAACGCCTTCTTTGTGGGTGCCGAATTCGCCGTCATCTCTGCCCGCCGGTCCCAGATTGAGCCCAAGGCCGCCCAGGGCAGCAAGGCCGCCAAGACCACGCTGTGGGCCATGGAACATGCCACTTTGATGCTGGCAACCAGCCAGCTGGGCATCACCGTATGTTCGCTGCTGATCCTGAACGTCTCCGAACCGGCCATCCACCACCTGCTGGAAATCCCCCTGGCCGGCACTCCACTGTCTCCGGAGGCAATCAGCATCACCGCCTTCGTCGTGGCGCTGCTGCTGGTGACCTTCCTGCACGTGGTGGTAGGCGAGATGATCCCGAAGAACATCTCCTTCTCGGTGCCGACCCGTGCGGCGCTGCTGCTGGCTCCCCCGCTGGTGCTCGTGGCAAGGATCTTCAAGCCCGTGATCTGGAGCCTGAACTCCATCGCGAACGGCGTGCTGCGCCTGTTCAAGGTGGAACCCAAGGACGAAGCCACCAGCGCCTACACCCTGGATGAAGTGGCGACGATTGTGGAGCAGTCAACCCGCGAAGGCGTCCTGGACGATACAACCGGTGCCCTGACCAATGCCTTCCAGTTCACGTCCAAGACCGTTGCCGATGTTGAAGTTCCCCTGGCCGAGATGGTGCTTGTGCCTGCTGAGCCCACCCCCGCGGATATTCAGGCGGCGGTAGGCAGCCACGGCTTCTCCCGGTACATTCTGGCCGATGCGGACGGCGGGCTGACCGGCTACCTTCACCTGAAGGACGTCATGGACCTGAATACTGCGGAGAAGTTCAATGCTCCGGTTCCGGCCAAGCGGATCCGCCGCCTCGCCTCCGCGTTCCGCGGCAGCGAGCTTGAGGACGCCCTGGATACCATGCGGCGGACCGGAGCGCACGTTGCCCGCGTGTTTGACTCCGAGGGCAACACCACCGGTGTGCTCTTCCTGGAGGACATCATCGAGGAATTGGTCGGCGAAGTTCAGGACGCCACCAGCGTCTAGCTCCTCCGTCCGGTCACAAGACCCGGAATCCGCGACTCGCGGGTTCCGGGTCTTGCCGTATCTGCCGGAATTTGCTGGGCTGGAGGCGGCGTGCGCCACGCGGCGGCAACCCTTGCAGCCTAAGTTACTCGCTAGTAACATTGAGCGTGAGCTAATCCACATCTCAAAGAGGAGCAGTACGTGAGCCCACAGAGCCGAGCACGGCAGATCAGGGACGTAGTTTTCGTCGACGGCGTCCGCACGCCTTTCGGACGCGCCGGCGAGAAGGGCATGTACGCCGACACCCGTGCCGATGACCTGGTGGTCAAGTGCATCCGCGAACTCCTGCGCCGCAACCCTTCGCTGCCGCCCGAGCGCGTTGATGAGGTGGCCATCGCAGCCACAACCCAGACCGGCGACCAGGGGCTGACCATCGGCCGCACGGCTGCCCTTCTTGCGGGCCTGCCCCGCACTGTTCCCGGCTTCGCCATTGACCGCATGTGCGCGGGCGCCATGACTGCCGTGACCACTACGGCTTCGGGCATCGGCTTCGGTGCGTACGACGTCGTGATTGCAGGCGGCGTAGAGCACATGGGCCACCACCCGATGGGGGCGGACGCAGATCCCAACCCGCGCTTCGTCACCGAACGCCTGGTGGACCCCGCCGCCCTGAACATGGGCAACACCGCCGAGAACCTGCACGACCGCTTCCCGGACATCACCAAGGAGCGCACCGATGCCTACGCGGCCGCCAGCCAGGAGAAACTGGCCAAGGCCTACGCCGGCAACCAGATCCAGCCGGACCTGGTTCCCGTTGCCACCAAGAAGGCCGGTGCCGGGTGGACCCTCAGCACCGTTGATGAAGGGCCCCGTCCGGGAACCACAGTCGAGGATCTCGCGACCCTGCGCACCCCCTTCCGCCCGCACGGCCGGGTCACCGCAGGCAACGCCTCCGGGTTGAACGACGGCGCCACCACCGCGCTGCTCGCCTCCGCCGAGGCAGCCGAGGAACTCGGGCTGCCGGTCAAGATGCGCATGGTCGGCTACGCCTTCGCCGGAGTCGAGCCTGAGGTCATGGGCATTGGGCCCGTGCCGGCCACGGAAAAGGCACTGAAGCAGACTGGCCTGTCCATCGGGGACATCGGCCTGTTCGAAATCAATGAGGCCTTCGCCGTGCAGGTGCTCTCCTTCCTGGACCACTTCGGTATTGCGGACGACGATCCCCGGGTGAACCGCTACGGCGGTGCAATCGCCGTCGGGCACCCCCTGGCATCCTCGGGCGTGCGCCTGATGACCCAGCTGGCCCGCCAGTTCGAGGAGGACCCGTCCGTCCGCTACGGCATGACCACCATGTGCATTGGCCTGGGCATGGGCGCCACCGTCATTTGGGAAAACCCCAACCACCCCGACTACAACACCGAGTCCACGGAGGCTTCGAAGTAAATGACTGCCACTGATTTCCAGCGCCTCGCCGGGCTCTTCCCCAACGAGGTTGTCACCCACTCCTACGTCTCCGACGTTGAACTGCCCGGTGGTGCCGGCACCTTCGCGCTGATCACGCTGGACAACGACGTCGACCACTCCCGTCCCACCACGCTGGGCCCGAACACACTGCTGGAACTCGGCGGCGTGCTGGATACCCTCAAGGAGCGAGCAGACAAGGGCGAGATCGTCGGCGTCGGCGTCACCGGCAAGCCGCACTACCTGGTGGCCGGCGCGGACCTGTCCGCAGTGAAGACCCTCGGTGAGTACGAGGACGGGGTAGCCATGGCGGCACTGGGCCACGAGGTCTACGCCAAGCTCGGCAACCTTGGGGTCCCCAGCTTCGCCTTCATCAACGGTGTTGCACTGGGCGGCGGACTCGAGATTGCCCTGCAGTCCGACTACCGGACGGTCTCCACCGGTGCCGGGGCCCTCGCCCTACCCGAGGCATTCATCGGCCTGGTTCCGGGCTGGGGCGGCGTCTACCTGCTCCCGCGCCTGATCGGTCCGGAGAACGCCGTCAAGGTGATGATCGAGAACCCGCTGAGCAACAACCGGACCCTTTCCGGCCCGGCTGCCTACAAGCTCGGCGTCGCCGATGCTCTGTTCGAACCGGCCGACTTCCTGGAGCAGTCCCTCGCCTGGGCCTCCCGGGTGATCACCGGTGCTGAGAGCGTGAACCGCCCCAACGCCGTCGAGCCTTCCGAAGTTGCTGACCGCTGGGACGCCGCCGTTGCCGCCGGGCGTGCCTTCGTTGAAGCGCGCACCTCCAACGCCGCACCGGCTCCGGCCAAGGTGCTGGACCTGCTCGAAGCGGGCAAGGACTGGACCCGTGAGCAGTCCCGGGAAGCCGAATGCGATGCCCTGGCAGAACTGATGCAGACCCCGCAGTTCCAGTCCACCGTGTACGCGTTCCTGGATCTGGTGCAGAAGCGGGGCAAGCGCCCCGCCGGAGCCCCGGACAAGAAGCTGGCCCGTCCGGTCACCAAGGTCGGCGTCGTCGGCGCAGGCCTGATGGCCAGCCAGCTCGCCCTGCTGTTCGCCAAGCAGCTCAAGGTGCCGGTGGTCATGACGGACATCGACCAGGAGCGTGTGGACAAGGGCGTGGGCTACGTACATGCCGAGGTGGACAAACTGCTGGGCAAGGGACGCATCTCCCCCGACGCCGCGAACCGCACCAAGGCCCTGGTCACCGGATCGGTGTCGAAGGAAGCCTTCGCTGACGCGGACTTCGTCATTGAAGCTGTCTTCGAGGAAATGTCTGTCAAGAAGCAGGTCTTCGCCGAGGTGGAGGCCGTCGTCTCCCCCGAGTGCATCCTGGCCACGAACACCTCCTCGCTGTCGGTGACGGAAATGGCTGCTGACCTGCAGCACCCCGAGCGCGTTGTAGGTTTCCACTTCTTCAACCCGGTTGCCGTTATGCCGCTGCTGGAGATCGTGCGCGCGCCGAAGACCGACGACGCGGTACTGGCTACCGCTTTTGTCCTCGCCAAGCAGCTGAAGAAGACCGCCGTACTGGTCAAGGATGCTGCTGCGTTTGTGGTGAACCGGATCCTGGGGCGTATGTTCGGCGAGATCACCAAGGTCTTTGACGAGGGCACCGATCCCGCCACGGCGGACAACGCGCTGCGCCCCATGGGCCTGCCGATGACACCGTTCAGCCTGCTGGCCCTGGTAGGCCTGCCGGTTGGCCAGCACGTGCAGGAATCCCTGCACACTGCCTTCGGTGACCGGTTCTACGTCTCGGAGAACTCGCAGAAGCTCATCGACGCCGGCATCAAGTCGCTGTGGCAGAAGGACGGGGACGGCAAGCCGTACGTGCCGCAGGAAACCCTGGACATGCTGACGTTCGGTGACTCGCCGTCCACTTCCGAGGAAGTCCTGGGCCGCACGCAGGACGCCCTGGCTGAGGAGATCGGCATGATGCTGGATGAAGGCGTTGTGGCTGGTCCGGAGGACATTGACCTCTGCGTCATCCTCGGCGCCGGCTGGCCGATGCATCTGGGCGGCATCACGCCGTACCTGGACCGGGTTGGCGCGTCGGACCGCGTGAACGGGAAGCTGTTCAACGCCGGTGCTGTTCCGGTGGCTGCTGGCTAGTTCTTTACCCGCTTGGCCTGCTTGGCCTGCTTGGCCCGCTTGGCCCGCTTGGCACGCTTGGCACGCTTGGCACGCGCCGGGCGGACCGGAACGGCGGCAACGAAACTCCTTTGCTCGCAGAGCTCGCAAGGAGTATTAAAGCCGCCTAACCCGGTCCGTCCGGCGCTTTTGCGTGTGCTGCTCCCTGCTTGTCTCAGTTGCGTGCGCGGTGAAGCAGGACGGCGACGGCGGCGCCGAGCGCGGCGGCCAGCAGGAGACCGGTGGGGATGAGCCGCATCCCCGTCGGGGCATCCGCCACGATAAGAATGATGTTCAGAGCGGTGAATACGCCGAGGAATGCCGCTATTGGCCACCACATAAACCTGGAGGCGGCCTGCGGTGGCTCGGCGTCATTCCCCGTTGATGCACCGTGCTCGCTGTCATTTCCTGCTGAGTCGCTGGCCATGAGACCCAGTATGCATGGGTCGCGCCATTCACGGCCGCCGAGGTTCTCCCGCCGCCGACGAACCTTCGGGGAGATAACGCTGCTATGGGTCTTTCGCGCCCAACCTTCGGGGAGTTGACGCCGGAATACGGCTCCCATAAGGGCGGTACCTCCCCGAAGGTTGCGCCGAAGCGTCCCTAAAGGCCGTTATCTCCCCAGAGGATGGGGGAATCCCTCGGATCCCCTGAGGTGTTTGCCTCGGCTCGAACCGGGCAGCCCGATCGACGGCACGCGGCGGCCGGTGGAGCCGGCGATATGCAAGGATGAGCGGATGAAAACAGAGCCTGGCCTGCTGCTCGAGGGTCCCCGCGGGCGGCGCCTGTGTCTTGAACTCGCGACGGAACTTGATTCCGGCGTTCGAAGCGCAGTCTTCCATCTTGGGTATGACCTGGACCCCGGCAAAGGAACCTCCACAGTCATGTTCGCCTTGTCCAGCTCCAGTTCAGACGGCGGTACACCCAGCGAGGACCCGTCCGTGGAGGGCCTGGCAACAACACTTCTATCGATCGATACGTCCAGCATCACGGACGAGAACGTCGCGCGGGCCCTGGAACGAGCTGTCGGTACGGCACGCTACTGGCAGGAGCCTGACGGTGAGGATGTGCTCGCCGGGATTCCAGCCATCGCCGACGCGCTCCGTCCGATCGCCGGGCAGGTCCTTGCCACCCATGCCGGGCAAACATGGTCGCAGGAGCATCAGGCAGGGCAATGGGCCATCGACTGGCGTTCCGCAGAGGATCCGGCACCGCTGCCCCGGAATCCGCAGGAGGTACTGAACAGGTGGGCGGAAGAAATCCGCGCCGACGAAGCGCAGGCCGCACAGGACCGCCCTGACAGTGTTTATGCCAACGTCTCCGGCAACTGGTGGTCTTTCCCCCTCGGCCTCCTCCGGGCAACCGGTGCCATCCCCGCCGCCCTGAACCTTGTGGAGGACTCGATGGGCTGGCAGGAAGCAACAACCATTCCGGTCTACACGGTCGGCCGGACTTTCGAAATCCGCACCGCCACTGACTGGAGTGCACTCTGCCGGCGCTTTCCCCTGGACGTCACTGCTTCCCGCCGCCATGACTGGTTCCGCACCACCCGACGGGACGGCCCCTGGGTGATCCCGGATTGGCAGCGGGTTGCCAATGAATGGGACGCAGTACATCTGACGACCATGGGCTACCTGAACACGGCTGGCCGGGCGCTTGATGTGGACGCTGACACTGCCACAGTGCTCGCCGGGTGGGATCCCGACAGCACACTGTGGCTGACCGACGTCGTCCGTGAAGCAGAGACGCCGCGGCAAACATGGTCCCGCAGGCCAAACGACGACCTTTGGTCCCGAACGCGCTGACTCCACACATGGACAGGACTGTGTGCCGGAAGCGTCGTCAGCGTGGTGCCTTTAGCCCTCCTCACGGGCGGAGCGCCCGTGGGCCAAACCAGTGGGTATACCCAGGAAAGCCGGCTCCGGTGCAGCACAGCAGGATGACTCGGCTTCCTCCTCAGCCGCAGGCGCATCACAGCAGCTGCCGCCGAGGTCCGTAGAGCAGACACCGGTTTCCGGCAGGACAAGCTCCACCCTCTCCGCAGCTTCCCGGTCTCCCGCCAAGGCTGCGGCAATGGAGCGGACCTGCTCGTAGCCGGTGGCCATCAGGAACGTGGGCGCCCGGCCGTAGGACTTCATGCCCACTATGTAGAAGTCCTTTTCGGGATGGCTCAGCAGCCTGGCACCGTGCGGTTCCACGGTGCCGCAGCTGTGGAACTCGGGGTCGATGAGCGGCCCGAGCTGCCGCGGAGCTTCCACCGCCGGATCAAGGTCCAGCCTCACTTCGCGCAGCATGTCCAGGTTGGGACGGAAGCCGGTGGCGGGCACCAGCAGGTCCACGTTCAGCTGCGCTTCCCCGGCCGGGGTACTTCCCACAACGGTGAGGCTGTCCGACGTCTTGAACCCGGTGATCCGGAATGAAGTGTGCAGCTCAATTCGGCCCGCATCGACGAGGGCACGCAGCCGGGTTCCCAGGGCACCGCGGGCGGGCAGGCCGTCCAAGTCGCCGCCACCGTAGACCCCGGCGGGCGAGCTGCTCCGGATTGCCCAGCTGATCCGGGTAGCCGGCTCCAGTTCAGCCAGCTCCCCCAGGGCCAGCAGCGTATTCGCTGCGGAGTGCCCGGCCCCCACCACCAGGACGTGACGCCCTGCAAACCGGTCACGCTCACGGCCAGCTACATCAGGAAGCGGGGCAGTGATGACGCCAGCAGCATAGGCCTCCGCTTCGCCGGCGGCAGGGAGTCCCGCCTGACCGAGCGGGTTAGGTGTGTTCCACGTACCGGAGGCATCGATGACTGCGCGGACCCGGTGGTCAGCCACACTGCCGGATTCATCCCGGACCCGGAGCAGGAACGGAGCACTTTCCCGTCCGCCGGTTCGGGTCTTGTCCAGTCCTTCCCGGGTGACGGCCAGGACTTCACTGTTCAACCGCAGAGCGGCCCTGAGTGCAGGAACAGCGGCCAGCGGGCGCAGGTACTGCTCCACGAGTTCGTTCCCGGTGGGCAGCGCCTGCGCATCGGGTTCCTGCCAGCCGGTACCGGCGAGCAGGCGGCGGGCGGCGGCGTCGACGTCGTACTGCCACGGTGAGAACAGCCGGACGTGCCCCCAGGCGCTGACGGCGGCGGCTGGTGAACTGCCGGCCTCGAAGATGACGGGAGTCAGTCCGCGTTCGAGCAGGTGCGCGGCGGCAGCCAGCCCTACCGGGCCGGAGCCGATGACGGCGACGGGAAGCTGGGACAGTGCGGTGTCGGACTGCGACATGGGATTCCTTAGGCCAAAGGGGTGGGTCGGGATGAATCGCCGGGCAGCAGGTCGGCGACCAGGGCTTCGATGCGGGACCGGATGCTGTCGCGGATCGGGCGGACGGCGTCGAGGCCCTGTCCGGCGGGATCGTCGAGTTCCCAGTCTTCGTAGCGTTTCCCAGGGAAGACCGGACAGGTGTCCCCGCAGCCCATGGTGATGACGACGTCGGACTCCCGCACCGCGTCGGTGGTCAGGACCTTCGGCAGCTCGGCGGACATGTTGATGCCGTCTTCGGCCATCGCTGCAACGGCGGCCGGGTTGATCCGGTCCGCGGGCTCGGATCCGGCAGACCGGACGTCGATGCGCCCTGCGCCAAGGACCCGGAGGTAGGCGGCGGCCATCTGCGAGCGGCCGGCGTTGTGGACGCAGACGAACAGGACGGATGGTTTGGCTGCGGAGGTCATCGGCGTGCCTCTTCTGCCGGAGCTGCGGGGGTTGGTGTAGCAGCAGGCCAGTATTTCTTCTGTGCCCACAGGGCGACGTAGACAAGGGCTACGAGGACGGGAACTTCGATCAGCGGCCCTACGACGCCGGCCAGTGCCTGGCCGGAGGTCGCACCGTAGGTTCCGATCGCCACGGCGATGGCGAGTTCGAAGTTGTTTCCGGCGGCAGTGAAGGCCAGCGTGGTGGTGCGCGGGTAGCCCATCTTCAGGATCCGGCCGAGCAGCATCCCGGCACCGAACACCACTACGAAGTAGACCAGCAGCGGCAGGGCGATGCGTGCGACGTCGAGCGGGTTCGCGGCAATCTCGTCGCCCTGCATCGCGAACAGCACCACGATGGTGAACAGCAGCCCGTAGAGTGCCCACGGGCCGATCTTCGGCAGGAACCGCCCCTCATACCAGGCGCGCCCCCGGGCCCGTTCACCGAACGTACGGGTGAGGAATCCGGCCAGGAGCGGAATGCCGAGGAATATGAGCACACTGAGCGTGATGACCCAGAAGGAGAAGTCCGTGCTGGTTGTTTCCAGGCCCAGCCAGCCGGGCAGGACCTGCAGGTAGAACCAGCCCAGCGCTCCGAAGGCGAGGACCTGGAAAACCGAGTTGATGGCCACAAGCACCGCCGCGGCTTCACGGTCTCCGCAGGCGAGGTCGTTCCAGATCATCACCATGGCAATGCAGCGGGCCAGCCCCACAATGATCAGCCCGGTGCGGTATTCGGGCAGGTCCGGAAGGAAGATCCACGCGAGGGCAAACATAAACCCAGGCGCCGCCACCCAGTTCAGGATCAGGGACGTGACCATGAGTTTGCGGTCAGCCACCACCTTCCCGGTCTCGCTGTAACGAACCTTCGCCAGCACCGGATACATCATCACCAGGAGCCCGACGGCGATGGGCAGGGACACGTCCGCGACCTTCACTGAGTCCAGGGCGGCTCCAATACCTGGAATGAAGCGGCCCAGAAGCAGACCTGCCGCCATGGCAGCGACGATCCAGACCGGCAGGAACCGGTCAAGGGTGGAAAGCCGTGCGGCGGCCTGGGCGGCTGCTGGTGCGGCGGCGGGGTTGGGCACAGTGCTCCTCAGCGGGAAGGGGTTTGGCGCGGCCGGGACGCGGCCGGAACCTATATCGATATCCGTCAATGTCGACTATCCCGCCTTATATCGAAGGATGTCAATCTCAGGCATAATGGTTCGGTGGACACTGCCCAGAGAGCTCCCGAACCCCTTGCCGATGCCTGCTGCCCGTCCGTGACCCAGGAAATACTCAGCACCGAAGACGCCCAGCGGTTCGCCCAGCTGCTCAAGGCTGTGGCGGAGCCGACTCGGCTGCGCCTCGTGTCCATCATCGCCGCGCAGGAGAACAGGGAGGCCTGCGTCTGCGACCTCACGGAGCCCGTTGGCCTGGGACAGCCCACTGTCTCCCACCACCTGAAGATCCTCGTGGATGCCGGAATCCTGCGCCGCGAGAAGCGTGGAGTGTGGGCGTATTACGCCATCATCCCGGGCGCCCTGGAGAGGGCTGCAGCTGTCCTGTCCCCTGCTTCCTGAGCCCGGCAGCCGGCGTCACACGGGCCGGATTTATCAGCATCCTTGCTAGACTGGACGCCATGACTGCCCGCCGCCTCCTGTTTACCCGTGCGTCCGCACAGGTGCTGACGGCGTACCTGAAGCGGCTGCTGCTGGCCAAGCGGGCCAGCGGAACCAACGGCTGGATGAGTTCCTGGGGCACCAACGCGCACGGCGAGATCGCCGGCTGCCCGCCGCCACGCACCTGCTAAGCACCTGCGTTCTGATCTGAGGACGGACAGGTGCACTCTGCCCTGCCCCCGGTACCCCGCGTGAAAGAACCAGCCATGTCCCACTCTTCCCCTGCCCTACCCGAAAACCAGCAGCCGCACTCAATTTGGCGCGGTGTCCATCAGACCCTCGGCAAGGACACAACAGGAGGTGCCCTGCTGCTGGGCGCCACCGTGATTGCCCTTATCCTGGCCAACTCGCCCCTGGCTGACTTTTACGAGTCAGTACGGGAGTTTTCCTTCGGCCCCGAAGCCCTGCACCTGAATCTCAGCGTTGCTGCCTGGGCGGCGGATGGCCTGCTGGCCGTCTTCTTCTTTGTTGTAGGCCTTGAGCTGAAGGAGGAGTTCGTCGCCGGCAAGCTCCGCGACCCGCGCACCGCCGTCGTGCCTATTGTCGCCGCCATGGGCGGAGTCGCCGTCCCGGCGCTGATCTTCACGCTGATCAACCTCAATGCCGGCGGAGACGCCCTCAACGGGTGGGCGATTCCGGCCGCCACCGACATCGCCTTCGCTGTAGCCGTCATCGCAGTGGTGGGCAGGATGCTGCCGCCGGCACTGCGGACCTTCCTGCTGACCCTGGCCGTCGTGGACGACCTGCTGGCCATCTCCATCATCGCCGTCTTCTATACCGATGACATCGCGTTCCTTCCGCTGCTGGCCGCCCTGCTGCCGCTGGCGGTCTTCGCTGTGCTGGTCCAGCGCGGCGTCCGGACCTGGTGGGTGCTGATTCCCCTGGGTGTGTGTGTCTGGGCCCTGATCCATGCCTCCGGCATCCACGCTACGGTGGCCGGCGTCCTGCTTGGCTTTATGGTTCCCGTTGTTGCGAAGGGCCGTGCCAAGGTCCCGGCCGGCACCCGGGAAGACGGCACCCCGCTCTTCGAGGGCCTGGCGGCCCATTTTGCGGACAGGTGGTCCGTGTTCTCCAGCGCCATCGCTGTGCCCGTATTCGCATTCTTCTCCGCCGGGGTTACGGTGGGCGGCTTCAGCGGACTGCTCGAGTCCCTCGGAGACAGCATCGCCCTGGGGATCATCGGCGGGCTGGTCCTCGGCAAGGCGATCGGCATTACGGGCGGGACGTTCCTGATCACGAGACTGCGCGGAATCACCATAGACAAGTCCCTGGCCTGGATCGACATCGTGGGGATGTCCTTCATCGCCGGCATCGGCTTCACCGTGTCCCTGCTGGTTGGCGAACTTTCCTACGATCCCTCCGGCGCGGCCTCGGACCACATGAAGGTGGGCGTGATTGTGGGGTCGATGATTTCTGCGACGATCGGCGCCGTGATCCTGACGGTCCGGAACCGTTACTACCGGGCGGCTGCATCCGACGCCCCGGGCGCCGCTAGTCCGCTCCAGCGTTGATTCCCGTCACCGGGTCCCCTGCCCGTTCGTAGACAAGTCGGACAGTGCCCTGGGGGAAACCCTGCGGTGAAGCAGCCAGCCGGAAGGCGGCGGGTATACCGCTGCCTTCCGGGAAGAAGCGTTTTCCCTTCCCCAGGGTCACCGGATAAACGAACAGGTTCAGCCGGTCCAGGATGCCTGCTTCCAGCAGTGACCGGGCCAGGGAGCCGCTGCCTACGATGTGGATGTCCCCGTACCTTTCCTTCAGGGCCGCGGCGCCGGCGGTGTCTGCCAGCACCGTTGTCCCGTCCCATCCGGCATCGTCCATAGTGCCGGAGACCACGAACTTGTCCATCGAATTGAACTTCTCAGCGATTGGGTTGGAGCTGCCCCGCTCCGGCCAGTACGACGCAAAAATGTCGTAGGTCCTGCGGCCCAGCAGCAAGGCATCCATGGCCCGGATGCCTTCAAGGATGGCGCTGCCCGATTCGGCGTCGGCGAAGTCCGCCTGCCACCCTCCGTACTCGAAACCGCCTGAGGGGTCCTCTTCGGCACTGCCGGGGCCCTGGTAGACCCCGTCCAGGGTCATGAACAGATCCAGTGAGATGGTTCCCAATGCTTTGCTCCTTCTTCAACGTGGAGAAACGGGGATGAGGTTGGCAGTGCCGGACCTTTACAGCCATCCTGCACGAAGGCACAAGGCTTCGGAACACAATCGAGCGTCCTTTTCACCGAATGCCCCCGACACGCGCCGGCGCCCCCGCGGCCCGCGCCCGCCGTCGTAGCGTAAATGCACCTCACTCACTCGTGCACCAAAGGGGATCATGTGAAACACGAAAAAATGCACCGCACTTATCGATGTGCCCTGGCAATCGCTCTGGGTTCCGCAGTCATCCTGTCACCCGTCCCGGCAATTGCGGCCCCCTCCAATGGCAGCACCGGCACGCCGGCACCTGACGGGACCGCGGCCAGGATCGACGACCGCTCCGATCCGGCTGCTGACGAGCGGCGGGCCGCCAACCAGAGGGCCGTGGAGAAGGTCATCCGCGGCGAAGCGCCGGTCCAGAAGCGCGGAGGATCCCAGGCGGTGCAGGTGGCGCCGGGACAGTGGGCAGAATACGGGCTGGAGGACAGCGACCAGATCCTGTCCTTCCTGATCGAATTCGGCGACCAGGTGGATCCCCGTTTCCCGAACAGTGAACCGGGACCGTTGCATAACCGGATCCCGGAGCCGGACCGCAGTGTGGACAACTCCACCTATTGGGAGGAAGAGTTCGACCGGGAGCATTACATGGACCTCTTCTTCAGCCCGCAGGACGAATCTCTGAAGACCGTCTATGAGGAGCTTTCGAGCGGGCGGTACACGGTCGACGGCGATGTCAGCGAATGGGTCACCATCCCTTACAGCTCCGCCAGCTACGGCGAGACCGAGAGCCAGACGGACATGACCCGCTTTGTCCAGGACGCAGCCGACGCCTGGTACGACGCGCAGATTGCCGGCGGAAAAACACCCGCCGAAATTGATGAGTATCTCGCGGGCTTCGACCAGTGGGACCGGTACGACTACAACAACAACGGAAACTTCGACGAACCCGACGGATATATCGACCACTTCCAGGCCATCCACGCCGGCGAGGGCGAGGAAGCCGGCGCGCCGTCGTCGGCTATCTGGTCCCACCGCTGGTCCGTGGGACAGGGCGGCCGCGGCACCGACGGCCCCGCTGCCAATCCGTTTGGCGGCGTACGGATCGGCGGGTCCCAGCACTGGATCCGGGACTACACCACTGAACCCGAAAACGGCGGCCTGGGCGTATTCGCCCACGAATACGCCCATGACCTCGGGCTGCCCGATCTCTATGACACCAGCGGCGGCGAGAACGGCACCGGTTTCTGGACCCTGATGAGCTCAGGTTCCTGGCTGGGACACGGGAGGGGAGACATCGGCACCACCCCGAACCACATGGGTGCGTGGGAAAAGCTGCAGCTCGGCTGGCTCGACTACGACGTTGCAACGGCCGGTAAGAAATCCACACACATGCTGGGCCCGGCCTTCCACGCCACGAAGAAGCAGCAGGCCCTGGTTGTCACGCTCCCCAAGGACTCGCAGGGGAACGGCCGCTACTATCTCGCCGAGAACCGCCAGTACATAGGCTATGACGCCACACTGCAGACCGGCCCGTACAACTTCGGCTGGCCACTGACCGCCCCGGATACAGTTGAGCATTACCCGTACCAGAACGGCCTGCTGGTCACGTACTGGAACGCCGGCCAGCGCAACAACAACACCCGTCAGCATCCCGGGACCGGGCTGGCGCTTCCCGTCGATGCCCGGCCGCAGGCTTTGACCTGGTCGGACGGCACCCTGGTCCGCAACCGCATCCAGGGCTTTGACGCGTCCTTTGGCAAGGAATCCACCGATGCGATCACCCTGCACCGGGAAACTCCGGCCGGAATGACCACGCTTCAGGTGCCCTCGCGTCCGGGGATCCCCACCTTCGACGACACGAATCCCAATGCGTACTACGATCCGGCCAATCCGCAGAACAGCGTCATTGTGGGCGGAACCGGAACCACGATCCAGGTCGTTCAAAGCAATCCCAAGGGAATGATGACCGTCCGCGTTAACTGACATTCCTCGAAACAAAGACGGCAGGTCCGGGCTTATCGCCCGGGCCTGCCGTACTCGGTTCTGCTGATTCTGGCCTGAATGATGGCTTTATATGCTCCGCAGGACTCAGTTGATCCGCTTCAGCGCAGCAGCCAGATACGGCGCCGTCCGGCTCGCTTCGCAGGCTGCGACTTCCTCAGCGGTCCCGGCGCAGATGATTCGTCCGCCGTCGTCGCCGCCGGCCGGGCCCATGTCGATCACCCAGTCCGCAGACGCCACCACGTTCATCGAGTGCTCCACCACCACAACGGTGTTGCCGGCGTCTACCAGACGGTTCAGCTGTGCCAGCAGAAGCTGCACGTCCTGCGGGTGCAGGCCGGTGGTCGGTTCGTCCAGCAGGTAAAGCGTGTGTCCCCGGCGGGCACGCTGCAGCTCGGTGGCCAGCTTGATGCGCTGAGCTTCGCCGCCGGAGAGTTCAGTGGCGGGCTGGCCAAGACGCAGGTATCCGAGCCCGACGTCGAGCAGGGTGCTCAGGCTGCGGGCTGCGGCCGGAACGTCCGCCAGGAACTCCGCGGCCGTCTCCACGCGCATGCCCAGAACGTCAGCGATGGACTTGCCCCGGTAGGTGACCTCGAGGGTTTCCTCGTTGTAGCGGGCGCCGTGGCAGACGGGGCACGGACCGTAGGTGCCGGGAAGGAACAGCAGCTCGACCGCGAGGAACCCTTCGCCCTGGCAGGTCTCGCAGCGTCCGCCGGCAACGTTGAAGGAGAACCGTCCGGCGTTGTAACCGCGGGCGCGCGCCTCATCCGTGCCGGCATACACCTTGCGGACCGCGTCGAACAGGCCCGTGTAGGTAGCCAGATTGGAACGCGGTGTCCGGCCAATGGGGCGCTGGTCCACTTTCACCAGACGGTCCAGGTGTTCAAGACCCTGAATACGCCGCACCTGGACACCGGGATCGGCGCTCTCCGCAGTTTCCTCGTCGTCCAAGGCATCCGGCGGAACCCCGTTAACCTGGGTACCCACGGCCTCAGCCAGCACCTGGCTGACCAGGGTGGACTTGCCCGAACCGGACACCCCCGTAACCGCGGTGAGCACCCCGAGCGGAACATCGGCGTCGAGGTCCTTGAGGTTGTGCCGGCTGATCCCCTTCAGGGACAGCCAGCGCTCGGCACGGCGGCGGGCCGGAACGGTTTCTTCTGCCTCGCCGAAGAGGAAGGGACGCGTTGCGCTTTCCGCCACGTTGGCCAGGCCCTGGACCGGGCCGCTGTATAGCACGGTGCCGCCGCCGTCGCCCGCCTGGGGACCGACGTCGACAATCCATTCGGCGCTGCGCACCACGTCCATGTTGTGTTCGACGACGAAGACCGAGTTCCCTGCGTCCTTGAGTTCCTGCAGCACGGCCAGGAGCGGTTCAGCGTCTGCGGGATGCAGGCCGGCTGAGGGCTCGTCCAGCACGTAGACCACTCCGAAGAGGCCCGAGCGCAGCTGGGTCGCGATCCGCAGGCGCTGCATCTCCCCCGGCGACAGCGTCGGGGTGGCCCGCGACAGGCTCAGGTAGCCAAGGCCCAGGGAGATCAGCACCTCAAGGCGGGACAGGAGGTCACGGGTGATGGTGACGGCCACTTCGGTGTCTTCATTGGATGCCGCTGACCGGGACGCGGTGCCGGCCGCCTTCAGCTCCGCCGTCGGACGGATGATGTCTGCGAGTTCGCCGAGCGTGGCTCCGTTCAGTTCAGCGATGTTCCGCCCCGCGAATGTGACAGCCAGGGCCTCGGGACGCAGTCCCGCTCCGCCGCAGACCGGGCAGGGTCCGGAGACCATGTATTCCAGGACACGCTCGCGCATCTTGGCGCTGCCTGAATCGGCGAGGGTGTGCAGGACGTAGCTGCGGGCACTCCAGAAGCGGCCCTTGTAGGGTTTGGCCACGCGGTCCCGCTGCGGGGTAATGGTGACAACCGGCTGTTCCTCAGTGAACAGGATCCAGTCACGGTCCTTCCTGGGCAGCTTGCGCCAGGGAACGTCGACGTCGTAGCCCAGGTGAATGAGGATGTCCCGCAGGTTCTTGCCCTGCCAGGCACCGGGCCACGCCGCAATGGCGCCCTGGCGGATGGTCAGGTTCGGATCAGGAACCAGCGATTCCTCAGTGACAGTGTGCGCGATCCCCAGGCCGGAGCATTCCCGGCACGCGCCGGCAGCGGTGTTCGGTGAGAACGCGTCGGAGTCCAGGCTTCCCGGCTCGGCATCAGCGGGGTAGGTCCCGCCGCGGGAGAAGAGCATGCGCATGGAGTTGGAGAGCGTAGTGAGCGTGCCCACCGTCGATCGTGAACTCGCCGTACCGCGCCGCTGCTGGAGCGCGACGGCGGGAGGCAGTCCCGTGATCTGCTCCACCTTGGGATTGTGGCCCTGGGAGATGAGCCGCCGGGCGTATGGGGCCACGGATTCGAAGTACCGTTTCTGTGCTTCGGCGTAGATGGTGCCAAAGGCGAGGGAAGACTTGCCGGAACCGGAGATCCCGGTGAAGGCCACAATGGCGTCACGGGGAATGTCGACGTCGACCCTGCGCAGGTTGTTTTCCTCCGCACCCCGGACCCGAACCATGCCGGTGCCGGCCGTGCCGGTGGTGCCGGCGGTCTTCGGAGCGGACTGGTCTGCTGCAACAGGTTCGATACTCACCCTTCGACGCTAACAGGGCGCCCATTGCTATTTGCCTGGCCGGCAGGGGGTTTCACCATCGGCGTGATCGGGCAATGGCTGTTCCGCCGGCTGCCGCGGGGTGCTGGTCCGGTGGTGAAAATCACCGCTGCCTGCCCTCGGCTACCGGACAGCCCTGCGTCCGGGAAGACCTAGAATTAAATGACCCGGTTGTTTGTGCGCCGGGCAGGTTCCGCAATAGTTACGTTTCGTCCTCCCTGGTGATGCAAGTTGACGCCCGTGCGTGCTGACTCTCATTCCCCGAGGTCGGCAGCGTCCGAGCGCCGGCCTTCACCCGCGTCCGCCCACCGGCCATCGCCGCCGTCCTGCCGTGGCCTGCTCGTTGACTGGGATCCTGCAACCTACCGGCAGACGCTGGACCGTTTCGCCGGGGGCCGGCAAATGGCTGTCCCTGATCCGGCAGCCGAATCCGGCACCCCGTTCCCCTTCCGGCTAAGGGTTCTGGACGCAGATGTTCCCCCACCGATCATGCTGCACCCGCACTGGGAGCAGGCCCTTGCAGGATTTGTCCGGGAGGAGGCCCGTGGCGTGCCGCGGGGGGCCGGGAACCGCAACTATAAGGACCGCAACCCGAAGTGCGAGGTCGCCGTAGCCCTAACGCCTTTGCGGGTGCTGGCCGGGGAGCGGACCCTTGAAGAACTCCAGGCCATAGCTGCCGGGCTGGGGCTGCCCTGGCTGCACTCCTATCTTTCCTTCCACCATGAGACAGCAATCCACTCCATCCTGCGCATGTCGCCGGAGGAAACTGCAGCGGCTCTGCGGGAAACAGCGGACGCGGTGGACAGGTTTCCTGACGCCGAAGGGCCGGCCGCCGAGGTGGTTTCGGTGGTCCACAGGCTCCAGCAGCTTTTCCCCCATGACAGGGGCATCCTGCTCGCCGTCTGCATGAAGCTCCTCCGGCTGGAACCCGGCCAGGCGGCAGTGATACCTCCCGGGTGCCTGCATACCTATCTCTCCGGCCAGACGGTGCTGGTCACGGGCATCTCCGACAATGCGTTGCACGCCGGCCTGACCGAAGATTTCGTAGACCTCTGCGAGCTGCAGCAGCTGACGTGCTGCGGACAGCCACAGCCCTCTCCCCTGCCCACGGTCGACGCCGGCGGCGGGGAGCAGCGCATTCCGCTCTGGAGCAGCGATCTGGACCTGCGGCGCGTCGTCGTCGGCCACGATCCAAAGCCTGTTCGCGTTGGACCCTTCAGCGTAGTCCTGGCCGCACTGGATCCCGCCGGGATCACTGTCGATGAGGTCACCGCGGAGCTTGAGCCTGAGGCCAAAATTCTCTACGCCGGGGAGCCGGTGACCGCCACGGTCACCGGCCCGTCCCAGATCTTCGTGGCTTCAACCCTTTAGCTGCCGGCCCCGCGCTGTTGCCGCAGGGCCTGCGGCAACAGCCACTTCACCGCTGGACAGCTGCCCTCCCCACTGGTTGAGTACCGGCATGACACTCCGACCGGCTACGTCCGTCTGGCCCGCCGTGCATGAGGAACGCAGCGCGCTGATCCGGGACCTGGAAAACCTCCCTGCCTCACAATGGGTGACGCCGTCGCTGTGTCCGGGCTGGGACGTGCACGATGTCCTGGCTCACCTGGTTGATACCGCCAAGACAACACGCCTGGGTTTTCTTCGGCGGATGGTTGCCGCACGGATGGATTTCGACCGGGACAACGCCGTCGGCATCTTCCGTGAACGTGCCCGGGACCCGGAGATAACACTCGCGGCGTTCCGGTCTGTCCAGCCGCGGACCTCCGGCCCTCCGGTGCCGTCCGCAACCCGCCTGGTGGAGGCGGTGGTGCATGGGGAGGACATTCGGCGTCCGCTTGGCATTGTCCGCAGGTATCCCCTTGAACCGGTGCTCACTGCGATGCGGCATCAGCTGAAAACGTCGGTGAAAGTCGGCGGCGGCAGGGAGCTGGCAGACGGGCTGCGGCTGATTGCCACCGACGCAGCCTTTGAACATGGCACCGGCGAAGAGGTCCGCGGACCCGCCGTGGCACTGCTGCTCGCGGTGTCGGGAAGGCATGTTCGGGACACGGAACTCCAGGGCAGCGGTGCAGCACAGCTACAGGAGCGGAGCGCCGCCTATTAGGCAGCTCATCTTCATCACTGCCACCGGCTGACGAGACGGCCCATTTCCCGCGGGCCGTGCGGGGCTGGCCAGCTGCCTCACGGGATCACTAACATGACAATCATAAGTTTGCTGATAATCAAAGCCTGAGGAGGGCACGGTGGAAGACAAGAATGAGAAGGATCCCAAGACCGAACCTTCAAATCCGATTGAGAATGCCGCAGACAACCTCATGCAGAACCTGGGGGAAGAAGTTCCGGACGGCAGCGGAAGCCAGGACCAGTCGGATCCGCGCACCGAGGTCCACTCAAACCTCGCGCAGGGCCTGAACGCGGATAACGAGGGTTTCAGCGCCGAGCATAAGGACCGTTAGTCGGCCTGCCCGCTGTCGCAGGGCTAGCTGGCATTCACCCGCTTCTGGTGATTCCGTCCGGCCCGGGCCGCGAGGAACAACAAGGACCCGACCACTGCGTAGCCGGCGGCGCCGAGCCACGTGATGCCGGATTGCTGCGTAAGGAGTGCGATGCTCGCAATGATCGCGAGGATCGGCACGAATCGAGGTGCGCTGAAGTGGTCGTGGTCGACTTTGTCCTTTTTGAGGACCAGGACACTGATGTTGGCAGACAGGAACACCAGGAGCAGAAGCAGCACGGTGGTTTCGGCCAGTGTGGCGACATTTCCCACGAGGCTAAGCACGATCGTCAATCCGGAGACAACAACAATCGAGACCCATGGGGTGCGGCGCCCGGGCAGCACACGGGCGAAGGCCCGAGGGAGCAGTTCCGCTTCTGCCAGTCCGTAGCCGACACGGCTGGCCATGACCATGAACAGCAGCGCGCCGTTGGCAATGGCGATCAGCGCGATGATGCTGAATAGTCCGGGCGGGATTCCGACGCCGCTGGCGGAGACAACCTCAAGCAGCGGTCCGGTGGACTCGGCCAGGTCGGCCGGGGGCAGGACGATGACCGCACCGAGGGCGATAAGCAGGTAGACAACCCCGGCTGTGCAAATAGCCCCGAACAGTGCCCGGGGGTACGCCTTGGATGGGTTGCGCACTTCCTCGGCCATGTTTGCTGCCGCCTCGAACCCGAGGAAGGAGAAAAAGGCAACGATCGACGCGGCAAAGGCGCCCTGGAGGGGCGGTACGTCGGGTGCGAATTCAAGGAGCCGGGACGGTTCCCCGTTCCCGGAAGCAAGTACGACGGCGGCGACCACGATGACGATGACCAGGCCGCTGACCTCGATGATGGAAGCTATGAGGTTCGCTGCGAGGGATTCACGGACTCCGCGCAGGTTGATCAGCGTTAGCAGGATGATGAAAACGATCGCTGCCGGGACAGCCGGAACGTCGATGAGTGCTGTGAGGTAATCTCCGGCAAAGGCGTTTGCGAGGGCGGCGGCAGTGGTGATTCCTGATGCCATCATGAGGAAACCAACGATGAATGAGACATAAGGGATGCCGAACGCGCGGTCTGCGTAACGCGCAGCTCCCCCGGCGTGCGGGTATTTGGTGATCAGCTCCGCGTATGTCGCGGCAGTAAGCAGTGCAACCACAAGTGCGATCAGCAGGGGAATCCAGATGGCACCGCCCACATCTGCCGCCATGGTGCCCACCAGCGTATAAATGCCGGCGCCGAGAGTGTCGCCAACGATAAACGCGAACAGCAGCGGCACCCCAATTGCGCGCTTCAGCCCGGTTTGCTTTTCTGATGTGGTCCCGCCGGGGTCCTTCGTCATTGGGCTATTGGATTCCCTTTGCCTGCCCTGCGCAACTGCTTTGGGGAAATCCGAACGGTGCTTGGGCCAGAGAGTTTAGGCGCCCTGCTGCCGGCTCACCATTTCGTTGATCCACGCGGGAGCGTACGGCGAGGTGCAGTTCGGCGGTGTCGGATAGTCCTTGAGCACTTCCAGGCGTTCACCGATTCCGACGGCGCGGGAACGGTACTCCGGGTGGGTGATCCCGATCTGCGCCAGGCAGGTGTTCATGGCCCACTGCAGGCGGCCGGGGGCGTCCTTCATGTCCGACTCGATGATGCCAAGAAGTTCGGCCACATCCAGCCCTTCAGGATTCTTTACGATCCGCTCACTGGTCAGCGCCCAGCCGGCACTGGCGACCACCGGGTCCGGGTCGACGAACCAGGCTGCGCGGACCTCTTCCGCGTGCGGGCTCTTCTTCACCACATAGTTCACCAACCAGTCATGGACTTTGGGCACGCGGGCCTGGCGAAGCATTGTGTCCAGCCCACCGGCGTCGAACGCCTTGGGCCGGCAGATCAGCAGGGCCACCAGCCGGGCAGCGGTGTCCCCGGTCCCCCAGAGTTCGAGGGCCAGCCCGTGCCGGGTCTTCAGCGACTTGGCAACGGCGCGCAGCTTGCTGAGGTTCACACCGTGGTCGTCACCGTGTTTCTCGTTCACGGCCCGCGCCTTCGGGTCTTCCAAAGCGGCAAGCTGGCCCATCACCTCGGCTGCCGCCGGACTCAGTGTCATTGACTGTTCCATCGTGCCTCTCCTCGTTTCGCACGTGAGCCTGGGCTATAACCCCCTGCTGGGCCGGAGGGTCCGGGTTGGGCCGCTCTAATACTCCCTGCGAGCACAGGAGTTTTCGTTGCCGCAGTTCCGCACCCACCGGCTGTCCCAAGTGAGGGACAAGAATCTAGAACAGAGCAACCTGCGGCGTCTGCGGGAAGATCCGGTCCAGCTCCTCCAGATCCTTCTCTGAAGGCACCCACGAAGCGGCTTCGGCGTTCTGCTGCACCTGCTCCGGCTTCGTCGCACCGGCGATCACAGAGGCAACGGAAGGACGCGAAGCCAGCCAGGAGAATGCCACCTGCACCTCAGTCAGACCTCGGTCCTTGGCGAAGTCCCCGAACTCGCGCAGCTGGTCGTAGTCGGCGTTCTCCAGCAGGTTGGTCCGTGAGTGCGTCAGGCGGCTGCCTTCGGGTGCCTGTCCGGAGCTGTACTTGCCGGTGAGCAGGCCGTTAGCCAGCGGGAAGTACGGCAGCACCCCAAGACCATATGCTTCAGCTGCCGGAGTGACTTCCAGTTCCGCGCGGCGGTCCAGCAGGTTGTAGTGGTTCTGCGCGGAGATGAACCGTGTGGTGCCGTTCATCCGTGCCGTGAACTCGGCCTCGGCAATCTGCCAGCCGGTACGGTTCGAGTGCCCGATGTAGCGGACCTTGCCGCTGGAGACGAGGTCGTCCAGCGCCGCCAGAGTCTCATCGATCGGCGTCAGCGGGTCCGGGGTGTGGAACTGGTAGAGGTCGATCCAGTCAGTACCCAGCCGCCGCAGTGACGCCTCCACCGCCGTGACGATGTATTTGCGTGAGCCCCGGGCACCGAAATCGGGGCCGTTGGCACCGTGCATGTCCATGCCGAACTTAGTGGCCAGAACAACGTCGCCCCGGCGGGATCCGAGTGCTTTGCCAAGACGGATTTCGCTCAGGCCCGGCTCGGCGCCGTAGATGTCAGCGGTGTCGAAAAGCGTGATGCCGGCGTCGATCGCGGCGTGTACAACGGCGTCGGTCCCCTCCTGGGACTCAGTCACGGTGCCCGAACGGCCCAGGTTGTTGCAGCCGAGGCCAACCGTGGAAACGGTCAGGCCGGAATTGCCAAGTCTGTTGTAGGTGGTCATCCTGCCACGCTATCAACTGCCTGGGGCGGCACGCCCGAATGACAGGCTAGGAACCGAACACGCTCAGCGCACCGTTGGGGCTGGGCGGCTTGTCCGTCTCAAGGATGTACTGGACCGGTATTGGTCCGGTGGGCAGCAGCCCCGTGTAGATGTTCTCGCGGTTCCGCCGCCGGGGTTCGATTCCGCTCTCCTTCGCCCGCCGTGAGAAGAACGTCGTCGAAACAGGCGTCAATCCGGCCTGCTCGCACCAGATGATGTACATCCCGTACAGGTCGGCAGCCGGGGTGGCTTCGGATTCATCGAGTCCGGTAATAGTGCATTCACGCAGGAAGTCCGCAACGGGACCCTCGCATACCTGTTCCATAAACCCGACCCTAGCCACGGCCCGGACCCTTTGAAAAGGGTTCAGAAGATGAACACTAGTCTTCGCTGCGCAAATGGTCCTCGAAGCTCAGCGGAGCTGCTCCGGTGAGCAGGGCAACGTCATCGCTGACCTGGGCCAGTTCCCCGGTGGCGATCACGGCATAGCTGGTAGCCCAGCCGACTGCCTGCCAGTCCAGGGCACCCGCGGCCCGGCGCGATTCCACTGCCTCTTTCAGCGTCTCGGCATGGTACGTGATGTCCTGGCCCGTGACCCGGGAGAGGATCTCCGCCACCTCGGCCATGGTCAGTGCCTGCGGCCCGGTGAGGGTGTAGGTGCGGCCGGCGTGCTCCTGCGGTGCCATGAGTATCCGGGCGGCTGAGCGGGCGACGTCGCTGCGGGCCACCGGCGCGAACCTGCCGTCACCCGCGGGGCCGCGGATGACGCCGTCGCGCCCCACGAAGGAGGGCAGGATGTCCTGATAGAAGCTGTCCCGGAGGAAGGTGTACCCGAACCCGCCGGCCTTGATGTATTCCTCGGTGTCCCAGTGGTCGCGGCCAAACGTGAACACGTCATTGGGAGCAGCACCCATGAAGGACGTGTACACAATGTGCTGGACCCCGGCTTCCTTCGCCGCGTCAACGAACGTGCGCTGGTCCTGGGCCCGGTAGGGGTTTTCCGCCGCAGACACCATAAACAGGGTGGTTGTGCCCTGCAGGGCCCGCGCAGCGTGTTCCTTGTCCGCGTAGGACACGGCGAATGTCGCAGTGTCCGGCAGCTGCGGGATCTTCGCCGTGTGACGGGCTAGGAGCCGCACGGGAACCCCGGCATCTGTCAGGAGCCGGGCCACCATGCTGCCGAGCGCTCCGGTGGCTCCCGTAACGGCGAGGGGAGGGAGGTTGTTTGGCATTGCCGCCACCTTCTTTCCTTGCCCCGCCGGGCCGCGGAGCTTACTTGATCTTTGGAATCTGGCCGGTTGGCGCCTGCTGCCCCGGGAGGGGCCTGGCGAAGGGAACCTTGGTTCCCAGCACCTGCGCTACGACGTCGTTGGCTACCTGGCGGGCTGTGAGGCCCACCCGCTCCAGGACTTCGGCCCGCGTGCCGTGGTCGAGGAATTCGACCGGCAGGCCAACCTCGTTCAATGCGGTGTCCACCCCGGCGGCACGCATCTCCTGACGGATCCGGGAACCTACTCCCCCGGCCCGCACGCCGTCCTCGATCACGATCACGATCCGGTGCTCGGCTGCCATGCGCACGATTGAGCGCGGCACGGGCAGCACCCATCTGGGGTCCACAACGGTGGAACTGATGCCCTGGTCGCCAAGCCGGTCAGCAACCTCAAGCGCCATTTCCGCCATCGCGCCGACGCTGACAATCAGCACGTCGTTGCTGGCGTCACCGGACGGCCGGCGGGCAAGGATGTCGACGCCGTCCCCAGTGCGGTCCTCTGCGTCCACGTCGGGGCCCACGGTTCCCTTGGAGAAACGCACCACGCTGGGCGCGTCGTTGATGGCAACGGCTTCCCGCAGCTCTTCCCGCAGCCGGGTAGCGTCCCGGGGAGCGGAGAGATGCAGGCCCGGCACGATCTGCAGCATGGACATGTCCCACATGCCGTGGTGGCTGGCACCGTCCGGTCCCGTCACGCCGGCGCGGTCCAGGACAATGGTCACTCCGGCCTTGTGCAGCGCTACGTCCATAAGCAGCTGGTCGAAGGCCCGGTTCAGGAACGTGGCGTAGAGGGCGACCACCGGATGCAGGCCGCCGAAAGCCATGCCCGCGGCGGAGGTCAGGGCGTGCTGCTCGGCAATGCCGACGTCGATGACCCGCTCGGGGTGCCGTTCGGCAAACCGGTGCAGGCCCACCGGGATCAGCATGGCACCGGTAATTCCGACGATGTCCTTGCGTTCGTCTGCGATGTCCGCGATCTCGGTGGCGAAGACGGACGTCCAGGACTGCTTCGCGCCCGAGGAGACCGGTGCGCCGGTCTCCGGATCGATCACGCCCACGGCGTGGAACTGGTCTTCAACGTGGGCCCGCGCCGGCGCGTAGCCGTGGCCCTTCTCGGTGATCGCGTGGACGATCACCGGCCCGCCGTAGTTCTTCGCCTTCTCCAGCGCCTGCTCAACGGCTTCGAGGTCGTGTCCGTCGATCGGGCCGACGTACTTCATGCCCAGGTCTTCGAAGAGTCCCTGGGGCGCCCACCAGTCCTTGATGCCCTTCTTGGCGGCGTGCAGGCTGTGGTACGCGAACCGGCCCACCGGTCCCCCGCTTTGCAGGCGGCCCTTCCACCAGTCCATGGTGTTCTCATACATGTGGTGGGTGCGGACAGCGTCGATGGTCGGGCGCAGGGACGCCAGGTAGTCGGCTACGCCGCCGATGGTCGGCGCGTAGGACCGGCCATTGTCGTTGACGACGATCACCACGCGCCGTTTCTGGTCCGCAGCAATGTTGTTCAGGGCTTCCCAGGCCATGCCGCCCGTCAGGGCGCCGTCACCCACCATGACCACGGTGTAGCGGTCGCCTTCCCCGTTGAGCTGCCGGGCACGGGAAATTCCGTCGGCCCAGGACAGTGAGGAGGAAGCGTGGGAGCTTTCAACGATGTCGTGCACGGATTCGGCCCGGGACGGGTAGCCGGAGAGTCCGCCCTGCTGGCGGAGGGTGGAGAAGTCCTGCCGCCCGGTGAGGATCTTGTGCACGTAGGACTGGTGTCCCGTGTCGAACACGATGCTGTCCCGGGGCGAGTCAAAGACCCGGTGAATGCCCATGGTCAGTTCAACTACACCGAGGTTGGGTCCAAGATGACCGCCGGTCTGGGCCACATTCGTGATGAGGAAGGAGCGGATCTCCCCTGCCAGCGCAGTGAGCTGTGATGAGCTCAGCCTGCTGAGGTCCCGGGGGTCACGGATGGTTTCCAGAAGTCCCAAAGGGGCGCCTCCCTTGCGTTTTGGGCAACGGGCAAACGCACCGTCACAACTTTTAACTCTAACGCCTGCGCAGCACCGGACGTTTCCTCCCGCACGCAAAACGCCCCGTTTCCCCCGATCCGATTTCTCGGAAAGCGGGGAAACGGGGCGTTGTGCTCAGGTGGCCGCAGGCCTACTTTGCCGAAATCTGGCGCAGGACGTACTGCAGGATGCCGCCGTTGCGGTAGTAGTCAGCCTCACCCGGGGTATCGATGCGCAGCACGGCATCGAAGGTGATGGCTTCACCGTTCTCCGGCACCGCGGTGACCTTGACGGTCTTCGGGGTGGTGCCGTTGTTGAGCTCGGTAACGCCCTCAACGGAGAAGGTCTCGGTACCGGTCAGGCCCAGGGACTCGGCGTTTACGCCGGCCGGGTACTGCAGCGGAAGGACGCCCATGCCGATGAGGTTGGAGCGGTGGATACGCTCGTAGCTCTCGGCGATGACTGCCTTGACGCCCAGCAGTGCGGTGCCCTTGGCAGCCCAGTCACGCGAGGAGCCCGAACCGTATTCCTTGCCGGCCAGGACAACCAGCGGAGTGCCGGCAGCCTGGTAGTTCATCGCGGCATCGTAAACAGCAGCCTGCGGTGCGTCGGCCTGGGTGAAGTCGCGGGTGAAGCCGCCTTCAACGCCGTCGAGCAGCTGGTTCTTGATGCGGATGTTGGCGAAGGTGCCGCGGATCATGACTTCGTGGTTTCCACGGCGTGAACCGTAGGAGTTGAAGTCCTTGCGGGCCACTCCGTGCTCCAGCAGGTACTTGCCTGCAGGGGTGTCGGACTTGAAGGAACCGGCCGGGGAGATGTGGTCGGTGGTGACCGAGTCGCCCAGCTTCAGCAGCACGCGTGCACCGTCGATGTTGGTGACCGGCTCCGGCTGTGCCTTCATGCCCTCGAAGTACGGGGGCTTCCGGACGTACGTGGACTCCGAATCCCATTCGAAAGTTGCACCTTCGGGTGTGGGCAGGGACTTCCAGCGGTCGTCGCCTTCGAAGATGGTGCCGTAGCTGTCGGTGAACATCTTCTTGTCGATGGAAGCATCGATGATCTCCTGGACCTCGACCGGGTTCGGCCAGATGTCCTTCAGGAAGATGTCGTTGCCTTCGGCATCCTGGCCCAGGGCGTCGTTCTCGAAGTCGAAGTCCATGGAACCGGCCAGTGCGTAGGCCACTACCAGCGGCGGGGAAGCCAGGTAGTTCATCTTCACGTCCGGGTTGATGCGGCCTTCGAAGTTGCGGTTGCCGGAGAGCACTGCGGTAACTGCGAGGTCGGCTTCGTTGATCGCGGTGGAGATTTCGTCTTCCAGCGGACCGGAGTTGCCGATGCAGGTGGCGCAGCCGTAGCCGACCACGAAGAAGCCGAGCTTCTCCAGGTACGGGATCAGGCCGGACTTCTCGTAGTAGTCGGTGACTACCTTGGAGCCCGGTGCGATCGAGGTCTTGACCCACGGCTGGGCAACGAGGCCCTTTTCGACGGCGTTGCGTGCCAGTACGGCAGCGGCCATCATCACCGACGGGTTGGACGTGTTGGTGCAGGAAGTGATCGAGGCGATCGTCACGGCACCGTGGTCCAGCTCGAAGCTGCGGCCGTCGGGCATGGTGACGGGAACCTTGTTCACCGAGCGCTCGGCGGGGGCATCGGATTCCTTGACCAGGTCGTGTTCCTTGTCCTGGATCTTGGTGCTGCCCTCGGCGAAGGACGGGGCGTCCGAGGCCGGGAAGGTCTCTTCCAGTGCCTCGTCAACGGTGCCGTTCTCGGCCTCAACGCTCTCGTGCACGTAGTTCTTGAGGTCGGCACGGAACTGCTGCTTGGCGTTCGTGAGCTCGACGCGGTCCTGCGGACGCTTCGGGCCGGCGATCGAGGGAACAACAGTGGAGAGGTCCAGCTCGAGGTACTCGGAGTACTTGACCTCGTTCGACGGATCGTGCCAGAGGCCCTGCTCCTTGGCGTAGGCCTCAACGAGGGCTACGTTCTCCTCGGAGCGGCCGGTGAGGCGCAGGTAGTCCAGGGTCACGTCGTCGATCGGGAAGATCGCGGCGGTGGAACCGAACTCGGGGCTCATGTTGCCGATGGTGGCGCGGTTGGCCAGCGGCACGGAGGCTACGCCTTCGCCGTAGAACTCAACGAACTTGCCGACGACGCCGTGCTTGCGCAGCATCTCGGTGATGGTGAGGACGACGTCGGTGGCGGTGGCGCCGGCCGGGATTTCACCGGTGAGTTTGAAGCCGACAACACGCGGGATGAGCATGGAGACAGGCTGGCCGAGCATTGCTGCTTCGGCTTCGATGCCGCCAACGCCCCAGCCGAGCACGCCCAGGCCGTTGACCATGGTGGTGTGGGAGTCGGTACCGACACAGGTATCCGGGTAGGCCCGCAGGACGCCGTCAACTTCGCGTGTCATAACCGTACGGGCCAGGTACTCGATGTTGACCTGGTGGACAATGCCCATTCCCGGGGGGACAACCTTGAAGTCGTCGAATGCGGTCTGGCCCCAGCGCAGGAACTGGTAACGCTCGCCGTTGCGCTGGTATTCGATCTCCATGTTGCGCTCGAGAGCGCCGGCGTTGCCGAAAGCATCGATCTGCACGGAGTGGTCGATGACCATTTCGGCCGGTGCCAGCGGGTTCACGCGCTTGGGATCGCCGCCGAGATCGGCAACGGCTTCACGCATGGTTGCCAGGTCAACGATGCAGGGAACACCGGTGAAGTCCTGCATGATCACGCGGGCAGGCGTGAACTGGATTTCGGTGCTGGGCTCTGCGTTGGCATCCCACTTGGCCAGTGCACGGACGTGGTCCGCAGTGATGTTGGCACCGTCTTCGGTGCGCAGCAGGTTCTCCAGCAGAACCTTGAGGCTGAACGGAAGGCTCTGGGCGCCCTCGACGGAATTCAGCCGGAAAATTTCATACTCGTTCCCGCCGACGTTCAAGACGCCTTTGGAACCGAAGCTGTCCACATTACTCATAACAGGACTCCTCTCGCCACCGTTTTATCTTTGTCCAGTGATCCGCCGCACGCTAGTTAGGATTTCCTAACCGGCACAGCTGTTGGGCCCGGCCGGGAAATGGTGGGTGATTTCCCGGGCTGGCTAGTCCCCCCTGCCGTGCAAACGTTCCAGCGGGAATCCCTACGGCACGGAGCCGGACAACTGCTCCCATCCTAGCCGGATACGCGCCTGCCGGACCTGATCACCGCGCCGGGGTGGAAGCATAACGCTCGCCACATCCCGCCGCGGTGTCCCTGGCCGGCAGCCGCGGGCGCCGCGCTACGGCCGGTTAAGTACGGCGAAGGACTCCATGTGATGGGTGTGCGGGTACAGGTCGAAGACGCGCAGGGTGTCCAGTTCCCAGCCCGCTTCGCGGAACCAGGCAAGGTCACGGGCGAAGGATGCGGGATCGCAGGAGACGTACCCGATGGCACGCGGACCGGCAGCCGATACCTGGTCGACTACAGTCCGGCCCGCGCCGGTGCGCGGCGGATCCAGAAGTACGACGTCGAGCCCTCCTTCGCGGGTCCGCAGGACACGGTCCACCCTGCCCTGCACCACTTCGACCTGACCGGCGGCGAAAAGGTTCTTGCGAGCATCCCGGCTTGTCCCGGGTGAGCCCTCAACGGAGAGCACATGCCCTGAGGGGCCCGCGGCGTCGGCCAGCGGAGCGGTGAAGAGGCCTGCACCGGCAAAGAGGTCGGCAACCCGTTCGCCTTCCTGGACCTGCAGTCCGGACAGAACGGCCGCGGTCAGGACTTCGGGGGCACTGCGGTGGATCTGCCAGAAACCTGCACCGGTGACCCGGTATTCGTGTCCGGCTGCATGCTCACGCACCCACGTCCGTCCCCGCAGGCGGGTCAGTTCATGGTTTTCGGGATCCCACGCTGCCACGGAGACGGTTTCTCCTGCACCGGCGTCAGCCGCCGCTCCCACCTCGGATGCAATCCGCGCCAGCGTCCTGGGATGGGTTCCGGCTGACGGGATGAGAAGGACCAGCGGAGGCCCGCCGGCCGCAGGAGCTGCAACCTCAACGCGGTCCGCACCGGTGAAATCCACTTCCCAGAGGCTAAGGGCATTGATGGCGGCAGTGGCCAGGGGCATTTCCTGGACCGGAACAAGGTCATCGGACCGGTGCGGGTGCATCGCCAGCCGGCCGCCGGGAGCCACGGAGAAGCTCGCCCGGGTACGCCAGCCGAGGCCGTCCGGGTTCTCATCCGCAGGCACCTCTACGGATATTTCCCGCTCAACGCCCCCCAGCCGCTTGAGCTGTTCAGCGAAGATCCCGGCCTTAAGCCGGCGCTGCTCGCCGAGCTCGATGTGGCCGAACTCGGCGCCGCCTACGGGCAGCCGGCCGCGGGATCCGGCTTTGAGCGCATCGGCGGGCGCCCAGAAGTGCGCCACGCGCGAAGGCGAGGCTTCCAGGACCTCCACAGTGTCGGCACGCCAGAACTTAGCCTTTGGACCGGCGTCCGTCAGCCGTGCACGCACTCGCTCCCCGGGCAGCGCGTGGCGGACAAACACCACGCGGCCTTCGTGCCGGGCAACGAAGTGCCCGCCGTGTGCGGCAGGGCCGACAGTCAGTTCAAGCTCGCGGGGCGGATTCATTTCGGGCAGGTTTTCGCGGGTCATTGTGCGTTCGAACTTCCGTGTTGGTGCTAAAACACCATCACACCACGATTTCGGGCCGCTGCCGGACTATGCTTTCCTTTGGCCCGGAGCGGGATACGGCAGTATGCGGGGAATCCCGCTTGAACATGAGGTAGGACACGGTGGCCCATTACGTGATCATGGGGTGCGGCAGGGTTGGCGCCATGCTGGCGCACACCCTGGACAATGCCGGGCACTCGGTGGCGGTCATCGACCAGGATCCCCAGGCTTTCCGGCGCCTGCGCCCGGCCTTCACCGGAAGCCGCGTCACCGGCGTCGGATTTGACCGCACCACACTTGAACAGGCGGGAATCGAGGAGGCGTACGCGTTCGCGGCGGTTTCGAGCGGCGACAATTCGAACATCCTCTCCACCCGGGTGGCACGTGAGACGTTCCATGTTCCGCACGTGGTTGCACGGATCTACGATCCCGGCCGCGCCGAGATCTACCAGCGCCTGGGTATTCCTACGGTCGCAGCCGTGCGCTGGAGCGCAGACCAGGTGCTGCGGCGGATCCTGCCCGAACAGAGCATCAACGGGGATTTCCGTGAGTCCTCAGGCAGGCTCATCCTGGGCGAACTGTCGCTGGATCCGTCCTGGCTGGGCCGGCCCCTTCATGAGGTGGAAGCCGCAGCAGGGGTCCGCATTGCCTACCTGACCCGCTTCGGCGAAGGGGTGCTCCCCCGCCCGGATACCAGTTACCAGCAGGGCGACGTCCTGCACGCCATGATGCACGTTGAACGAACCGCGGAGATCAGCCGGGTGCTCTCGGCTCCGCCGGCAAAGGAGAATCCGTGAAGGTTGTGATTGCCGGCGCAGGCAGCGTTGGATCCTCGATCGCCAAGGAACTGCTCTCCCACGGGCACGATGTCCTGCTGATCGATGAGAAGCCGGGCACCGAGGGGCGCAGCGAGCTCGACGGCGCTTCCTGGCTGATCGGCGACGCCTGCGAACTCTCCACCTTGAAGGACGCAAAGCTGGATCTGGCTGACGTAGTTGTCTCCGCCACCGGTGATGACAAGGTGAACCTCGTCGTCTCGCTGCTGGCAAAGACCGAGTTCGGCGTGGCCAGGACCGTGGGACGGGTCAACAATCCCAAGAACGACTGGATGTTCGACGATTCCTGGGGCGTGGATGTTGCCGTCAACACTCCTCGGCTGATGACCGCGCTGGTGGAAGAGGCCGTGGAGGTCGGCGACCTGGTGCGCCTGCTGACCCTGCAGACCGGTGTCTCCTCGATGGTGGAGTTCACCGTGCCGGGCGCTTCGCCGATGGTCGGTGCCCGGGTGGGCTCCGTACCGTGGCCGCAGGACTCAACGCTGGTGGCGATCCTGCGGGACGACGCTCCGATCACGCCCAGTGCCGACGACGTGGTTGAAGGCGGCGACGAGCTCTTCTTCGTCACCACCATCGCCGCGGAAGATGAACTGCGTGACCTGCTGGCCCCGAAGGACTAGGGTTCGCGGACCGCAACCGGCCGGGAAATGACCCAGGCCAGCCAAAGGCCCAGTGCGTAGAGAGGCACTCCCATTGCCAGGCGCATGGTGCCAAGGGCCGCAACGTTGTCCGCAAGGTAGAGCGGCAGCTGCACGGCAAGGCGCAGCGCGAAAACGGAGATGATGATCCAGGTGGCCAGGGTGTAGGACCGCAGCCGCTTTGGCTCGTTGCGCCAGGACACGTTTTCCCCGCGGATAAACCCGAACAGCAGTCCGGCCACTGGCCACTTGACCGCCACGGAAATGATGAACGCCAGGATGTACGCGCCGTTGAGGTAGAAACCGGGCAGAAAGAACGTGGTTCCGCTTCCGCTGCGCAGGGCAAACACTGCACAGATGGCGACGCCGATGACTCCGGTGAGCGACTGCACCAGCGGCCGCTTCTGCACAAGGTTGGCGGCGGCGAAGGCGCCTGCGGCGACCACGGCGGCACCCAGCGAGAGATACAGGCCGGACGTAATGGTGTAGAGCAGCGTGAACAGCAGGCCGGGAAGAATCGCCTCCGCCAGTCCGCGGACTCCCCCTACCGACTTCAGGACATCAATCTGTCCGTCATCTCCACGCTCGACGCCGGAGCGTGCGGCGTACTGGCCCGCCAGCTCACTCATCGAAGGCTGGCCGTCGGGACGGCCCTTTCCTTCAGACTCTGGGCTGGTGTTCATAGCTGGCCTTCCGGACGTCCAATGATTTCGTAACGGGGGTTGAAGACGGTGGGCTGCCCGCCGACACTGCACACCATCCCTTCGAACGCTACCTGAGTCCCGGCGACGATGCCGGGGATGCGCCGCTGGCCGATCCAGACCAGACGGACCCGGCGACGCGCCTGCGCCGCAGCCGGATCCCGGTAAGCGCCCTGCAGGTCGCCCAGCACGGCCGTAAAGCGCGGAGCGGCATCAGCGGGCACCAGAGTGACTGACTCCACGTAGCCGCTGCTGTGTGCCCGCCCGCGTTCGGGGAGATCGGCGATCCGCAGCCGGGCGGATGCTCCGGCCACCGGCGGCATGCGCTTAGCCAATGGTGGTGATTTCCGGTCCGCGCTGCGGCGGCTCCGGCTTCGATGCTTCCTCGCCGCGCTTCGGCAGCGGAGAGGCATCGCGCGGCAGCGTCAGCTGCAGCAGGTCCCGTGGCGGCAGCGGGGCGTCGCCGCGGACCACCACAACGTTGCGGAAGACATCTTCCAGCGGGGCGGCTGCGTCCGGGTTCATCGCTGCCGGGCCGCCGAAGACACCGCGCAGGAACCAGCGCGGACCGTCGACCCCCACGAAGCGTGCCACCCGGTAGCCCTTGGACCCGTCCTGGGCCTGGGCCGGCACACGGGCCAGCAGCTCGGTCCCGAGCCTGCCCTCGAGTTCATCAGCTGTGCCGCCCTGGGAAGAAACGGACTTCACGATCTGCCCGCGGATCTCATCCCAGAGTGTTTCCGACTTCGGCGCAGCGAAGGCCTGCAGCTGGAGGCTGGACCCGTCCATGTCCAGGGTCACGGCGACAACGCGCTTGGTCTTCTCCTCGACTTCAAGCCGGAGGGCAAGTCCCTGCGTCGCGGCGATGCGGAGCGCGCCGAGGTCCACGTAGCCGTCCTCGGAGGGACGGTCGGCGACGTCGAAGGGTCCGTGCTCGGGACCGCCGTCAGCGGCGCTTCCGCCGTCTGCTTCCTCTGCCCCGGGCACGTAGCCGGATTCCGCCCGGTCTTTCCTGCGGCGTCCAAATGCCATCGCCTGATCCTCTTTCCTCGTCTGTTCCGGGCAGTTGAACCCGGAATATAGCGGCCTAAGCCGTCGCCGTACCGAATCCGCCGGTGGAACCAAAGCCGCCTGCGCCGCGGACGGAATCGGAAAGCTCCGCCACCGGCTCGAATTCTGCGGTTTCAACCCGCTGGATGACCATCTGCGCGATTCGGTCTCCGCGCTTCAGCCTGATCGGTTCAGCCTTGTCCGTATTTAACAGTGTGACGGAGATTTCACCCCGGTAACCCGCGTCAACGGTACCGGGTGCGTTAACTACCGTGAGCCCGTGCTTCGCAGCGAGCCCTGAACGCGGGTGGATAAGCGCCACGTAGCCAAAGGGAAGGGCAATGGCGACGCCGGTGGGAACCAGGGCACGCTCGCCGGGGGCCAGTTCGACGTCGACCCGTGCACGGAGATCCGCACCGGCATCCCCGGGATGGGCGTAGGACGGCGCTTCGAGGCCGTCGTCGAGCATTTTCAGCTGGACTTTCACACTGGGTCCTGCTTGCTGCACAGCTGTCTCCGGGATCTTTCTGGAACGGGTTTTCGGGGCACGCGGACCCGCAAAGGGGGTGTCCGGCAGCGCCTTGACCACTTTAGCGCGTACAACTCCCGTCAGCCCGCCCGCCGCGCGGGGTCCCGGCCGGCAGGCCCGCAAGATGAAAACCCGGCGCAAAGGTGGAAAGCTGGGAGTATGTCGACCCCCGCTGCCCAAAGCCCTGCCCAGACCGTCCTTTATTCCGAGCGGCTGCTGCCGGCATTCTGGATCTGGCTGGTGGTCGCCGGCATCGCGGGGACTTTCGTCCTGGCCTTTATCCCCATCAGTCTGCTCACCGGCATTATCGTCGCCGTGGTTGCGGCCGTGGCGCTCACGGTCCTGCTGCTGATGTCCACACCGGTAATCCGGGTAACACCCCAGGTCCTGCAGGTGGGGCGGGCCCAGATTGAGCGCAAATGGGTGGGGGAAGTCCAGGCCTTCCGCGGCGAGGATGCCACCCAGCAGCGGGGCCCGGCCCTGAATGCCACCGCTTACCTGTGTATCCGGGGCTGGATCAGTCCGGTCGTAAAGATCGAGATTACTGATCCCGCTGACCGTACCCCCTACTGGCTCACGTCCACCCGCCATCCGGAGAAGCTGGCCGCAGCGCTTCAGGCTGCGGCGTAACCTTCCCGGACTGCGCTCAGCCTACGCAGTCGATGCAGTAGTAGAGCCCGTCTTTTTCCTCCGCGATCTGGGACCTGTGCCGAACCAGGAAGCATGATGCACAGGTGAATTCGTCCTGCTGGGCCGGCAGGACCCTAACCATCAGCTCTTCACCCGAAAGATCTGCTCCCGGCAGTTCAAAGCTGTCTGCGGTTTCGGCTTCGTCTTCATCCACTACTGCGGACTGGGTGTTCGTCCGCCGTGTCTTGAGTTCTTCAATTGATTCTTCGCTGGCGTCCTCGTCGGCCTTCCGCGGCGCGTCGTAGTCTGTCGCCATATTTCTCATCCCACCATCCGGTGTCGGTACTGCACGGGTATTTCCGGCACGTTGCTGCGGTACCGGGCTTCGGCCCGGAACCGCAGAGCGGCTCGGAGTACTCAACGCCGCGGACCGCATGTTTGTGCCCGCAGAAGAGAGATTTTTGTCCGCTGGGAACGAAATAGCCACGCCCGCGCGTCCTGGAGCGTCCGTACGGGCAAAGAATGGCGCCGCCCGCGGCTGCGGATCCGCGCCACACCGGCCTAAACGGTAGGATTTTCAAGGCCCGGGTGGCATTGTTTCAAGGAGGAGTTGGCATCGATAGCGAGGATTTTTTCATGCAGGATCTACGGCTCGTGGGTGTCCATGAGGGCGGCGAACATCTGCTGCTGAGCGGTCGGGGCGGCGAAACCTTCCGGCTCCGCATCGACGAAGCCCTGCGCGTTGCCGCTGCCCGTCCGGCACGGCGGGCCGGGCAGCCGGCTGAGCCGGACGCCGGACCAACCATGACCCCCCGTGATATCCAGGCCCGCATCCGTGCCGGAGCCAGCGCAGAGGACGTCGCTGAGCTCTCCGGACACGACCTCGCGCACATCCGCCGTTATGAAGGTCCAGTGCTTGCTGAGCGTGAGTACATTGCCCGCCAGGCACAGTCCGTAGAGGTTGCAGCTCCCATGTCCGCAGCGCAGGACAGCCACCGTTCAGCGTTTGGCGACTCCCCTGTGAGCCTCGGCGAAATGGTCAGCCACCGCCTGCGTGCCTTCGGTGTTGATCCCGAAACCGTGGTGTGGGACTCGTGGCGCCGCCCGGAAGGCTCCTGGGACGTCGTTGCCCGCTTCAGCCTGGCTGAGAACTCCCGCGTTTCCGTCGGCGAAGAACCTCCTGCCCGCTGGACCTACAGTCCGCTGCGCCGTCAGGTCACCAATTCAAACCGGTGGGCCCAGCTGCTCAGTGAACTCGCGCCCGTTGACTCCCCTGTGCCGGCCCGGAGGCTTTCCGCGGTGGCCGACCGCGTCTTCGACTTCGAAACGGATACGGCTCCCGAAGAGCCCGTTACCGTAAGCGAGGAGGAAACCGACGAGCTGCTGAACGTACTGCGCTCCCGCCGTGGACAGCGGCTTGGTACCGATGAAGAGGGCGACGACGCATTGGCCGCCCTGCTCGCAAAAGGCAGCATCCCGGCCGCCCACCCGCGCGAAGGCCAGGCCGAACTCGAAGACGAGTCCGCACACCGGCCGCGCACCGGCAGGCTGAGCCTTGCCCCGGTACCCCCGGGCGGGGAAGAGGACGCGACGGACGCGCCAGACCCTGAGCCGGTTGCCGATCCGCTGCGCCTTGACGAAGGAATCAGTACCTCAACCAAGGAGATCAGCATCCTGGCCAAGCCGCTGCGCGGCTCCCGGCCGGACAGCCAGTCCGCCCCGGAGAAGCCCGACGAAGACCGTGGGGAAACCCCGGAACAGGCGGTCAAGGAACCGGTCACCGAACGCCGGATCAAGCCGAAACGCTCTTCCGTGCCCAGCTGGGACGAGATCGTCTTCGGCACCAAGGGCGATTAGCGGGGCATTGCCGGTCTCTGCGGACTAGCTGCGCGGCCTCTCGAGGGCGCAGACGTCCGGGTCCTCTCCCATGCCGGCGAAACGGGCAGCCTGCTGGGCGCCCATCCGGCGCATGTAGTGGCGGCGGCAAAGAGTCTCGTAGCCCACGACCGGTGCGGCTCCGGCTTCCTCCGGCTCAAACAGTGCTTCCGGTGCGGGGTCCGCTGAACGCTTGTCCACGTCTCCCACAACCACCTGGTCACCGGTCACGACCATTACGCCGTCCACCGTGCGGGCGTTGTGCGTAGCCCGGCGGCCGCACCAGCACAGCGCCCGCACCTGCAGTACTTCGATCCGGTCCGCGAGCTCGATCAGCCGCCGGGAACCGGGAAACAGCCTGGTGCGGAAGTCCGTGGTGATGCCGAAGGCGAAGACGTCGATGTCCATCTCATCCACTATCCGGGCAAGCTGCTCAATCTGTCCTTCGCTGTAGAACTGTGCCTCATCGCAGATCAGGTAGTCCACCCGGTCACCCGCGCTGCGGCTGCGGATTACTTCGTCCCAAAAGTCGGTGGTGTCCCGGACCTCCGCCGCGCGGGTTTTCAGGCCCAGCCGGCTTGAAATCATGGCGTTGCCGGCACGGTCGTTGCGGCTGAAGAGGATCCCTCCGCGCCCCCGGGCACTGTGGTTGTAATCCATTTGCAGCGCCAGGGTGGACTTGCCGCAGTCCATGGTCCCGGAGAAGAAAACGAGCTCTGCCATAACCTACTTCCGCCCGCTCTTTGCCGGCCGCGCCAGCGTCAGGAGCGGGACTTCGCGCTCGGCACGGGTCAGGGAGCCGTGCTGGCCCACCATCTGCAGTGCGGACGGGCTGGCCCTCCGGGTGTCATAGAGGGCAATCGGTTCGCGTGCGGCGACCAGCAGGTCACCGATGCGCGGGAGCACTTCGGGCCGGACCGGGCCGAAGAGCCCGGCGGCCACGGCTTCGTCCCGGGTCATGATCCAGGTCTTGGAACCAAGCGCCCGGCGCCATGCGGCGGCCAGCCGCTCGAGCGTGCCCGACGGCGCATCCGGCTCAAGGTGCAGCTGCACCAGCCGCGGGTCGCCGGCTGTATGCCGGACCCCGTCCACCAGCGCCGGGTCGGCGGAGAAATCGATCCTGTCCGCTGGGGCAGTGTCCACCATCCCGTGGTCGGCCGTGAGCAGCACCAGGGTGTCCTGCGGCAGCTTGGCGGTGAAGCGCTTCAGGGCGGAGTCGAGCTCTTCCAGCGCCCCGCCCCACTCGGAGGACTGTGCTCCGTGCCGGTGCCCGATCTTGTCCAGCTCGTTGAAGTAGAAGTACATCAGCATGCGCTTTTCCGAGGCGAGGGACTCGGAGGCCGCCTGGATCCGGGCATGTATTCCTATGCCGGAGGCGTGGGATCCGCCGCGCAGGGCCGCCTTGGTCATCGCGGAGTCGGCAAACCTCGGCAGGCTGACAGTTGTGACCGGCACGTGCTCGGCTGCCTGTTCCAGGACGGTGGGGAACGGCTGCCACAGCCGGGGATTCACGCCCGGATCCCAGTTCCCCAGCATGTTGACTACCTTGTCCTGTGCCGGGTCCAGTACGTCATAGCCCACCATGCCGTGCTGGCCCGGCGGGAGGCCGGTGCCCAGCGAGGCAAGTGAGGCCGCAGTCGTCGTCGGGAAGGCAGCGGAAAGTGTCCGTCCGCTGTCCAGCAGCGAACGCAGGTAGGGCGCGTGTCCGGCCCGCTGTTTCAGCAGGCTGCGGCCCAGGCCGTCAACCATAACCACACAGACCCGGCGTGCGGCGGGCAGCTCAAGGGTGTTCGTGAAGCCTGGAACCTGCAGTGCTGCTGCTGCGCTGCTGAGGACTTCGGCTACGGAACTGCGTCCGTAGCCGGGCGCTTTCGGAAGCGGTTCGGGAGCGGCGGGAGAGTCCATGCCCCTTACCGCTGGTGGTGGCCGCGGTTGAACCGGCTGCCGATGCCGGGCATCCGCTGCCGGTCAAGGGCGGGGTCCACGGCACGCACGTTCATGGTGTCAGTGTTGACCTTGCGCAGGGCGCGGGCAAAGGCCTTGGCGTTCTGGACAGCCTGGATCCCGTCGGCTTCAGCCGAGACGCGCAGCACGATGTCTTCCTGCGCAATGGTTCCGGTGTAGCCATGGTCGGCTTCGCACTGGGGATCTGCGCAGCCTGCCGGCCCCATGTCCAGCCGCTGTCCCCCGGACCAGGCGATTGCCAGGGTCAGTTCCCGGGCCTGGTCGGACGGCTTATAGTTCTGCGGCTGTGAGTACATATAGCCGAGCACAACCGAACGGATCTGTGTGACGGGCACGGACTCGGTGGAGACCTGGGCCATCATCTGTTCGCCGGCTTCGTCCAGCTGCTGGTCGTCCACGTGGGTGATCACCAGCATGTCCTCGGTGAGGACCAGGACGGTGATATGCCGGTGCACTTCCGTCCGGTCAAAGTGCGTCTCAAGATGGATCAGGTGAGAGAGCGGTTCACGCCCGTCCAGGGCGTCATGCACAACGTCTGCCAGAAGCGTGGGATAGAAGCCTGCGCGCTCCATGGAGGCGTCAAGGCTGCGGCGTTCAGCTGAAAGTAGCGGCGACATGCATCCAGTTTCCCCCAGATTTGCCCTGAGCACCTAAAAAGGCGCGCTGACAGTGCATAACTTCAGGCAGCGCGGGGTTAGTCACGCAGGGCCCGGCGGGCGCTGTCTGTCCGCTGCTGCGGGTTGCCCAGCCGGATATCAGCGCTCAGGACGGTGACTCCCTGCACCGAGACGAGCACGGGATTGATTTCCAGGAGCGCAATTTCCGGGTGCTCGTCCTTCAGCAGCGCCACCTTCGAAATCAGCTCCTCCAGGGCAGCAACGTCCACCTTGGGCAGCCCCTGGTAGCCGAAAAGCCGCCGGGAGGTCCGCGGTGTCCGTACCAGGTCGGCGATGTCCACGTCCGTGAGCGGCGGGATGCCGTGCGCCCAGTCGTCGAGGAGGTTCACCGCGTCCCCCGCAATGCCAAAGGACAGGACCGGGCCCAGCAGCGGATCCTCAATGGCCCGCAGTACGCAGCCCTGGCCGGACGGGGCCATGGACTGCACCTCAAGCTCAAACCGCCCATAGGGCTCCAGCGCCGTCCGCATCTCGGAAATGTTGCTGCGAAGCGACTGTTCAGAGGAGATGTTCAGCCGCACACCGCCGAGGTCCAGGCGATGCCGCAGGTGCTCATCCATGGTCTTGAGCACCACGGGCCAGCCCAGCCGGTTGGCTGCTTCCACTGCCTCATCCTCGCTGCGGAACGGCAGCGAAGGGAGGACGTCAATACCGTAGAAACCCAGCAGCCGCGCAGTCTCGGCAGGCCCAAGGCGCAGCAGCTCGGTGTTGGCCACACGGGCCATCTGTTCCTCAATGAAGGCGTGCGCGGCCTCAGTGTCCACGCCGGCGGGCGAGGTGAAATGGCCGTGTTCCCGTCCGGACCACTCGGTGTAGCGGACCAGCGCGGCCAGGGCAGTGACCGCGGCACCCGGGCTGGCGAAGCACGGCAGCCCGGCAGGCAGCTGCGCATCGGTTCCCGGTTCAGCACCGTCTTCGTCCGCCGCGGCCGGCTGGAGGGCAGCACGCAAGGCCAGGACACCTTCGGTGTGCTGGTTCGGATCCATGATTCCGGTAAACACGGCCACAACCGGCTTCGAAGCCTCCAGTGCGCAGTCCAGCAGCGTCTCCGCCACCGCGTCATTGCTCAGCCCCGCTGAGGGAAGCAGGGTCACGACGGCGGAATGCACTGCTTCGTCAGAGAGAGCCTTCGCCACGGCTTCACGCAGTGCGGGCAGGGCTGCGCTTTGGCCCCGGTCCAGTTCCAGGTCGGTGCGAAGGTGTACGGTATCCAGGTCCAGCGCGACCGCGGCGTCCGCCAGCACCCGGCCCAGCGCTGCGGAGTTGCTGAGGACGGCCAGTCCCCGGCCGCGCGGCAGCGGCTGGCTGCAGGCAATCTGCGCAACATCCATGAGCTGTTCATTGGTGGGGACGCGGATGACTCCGGACTGGCGCAGCATTGCGTCCAGTGCGCCGCGGGGCGCCTGGGTCAGCCGGACAGAGTGCCCCGGGGGCAGCTGCAGCCCGGTGACGTCCGACTTCGCCACGATCACCGGCTTGCTGGTGGCCAGCCGGCGTGCAATTCGGGAGAACTTACGCGGGTTTCCCACTGACTCGAGGTAGAGGCCCACCACTTTCGTGTCCGCGTCGTCTTCCCAGTACTGCATCACGTCGTTGCCGGAGACATCTGCCCGGTTACCGGCGGAAATCGTTGAGGAAAGGCCCAGCCTGCGACGCTGCGCCGCCGCGTACAGCAGCACGCCGATTGCAGCCGACTGGCTGAACAGGCCCAGTCCCCCGCGGCGCGGCAGGGCCGGAGCCATCGAGGCGTTGAGGGAGATTTCAGGACGCGTGTTGATCAGGCCCAGGGACGCCGGGCCGACCACCCGCATGCCGTTGGCCCGGGCGTAGCGCACCAGCCGGCGCTGGCGTGCCAGTCCTGCCTCGCCGTCGTCGAACCCTGCACTGACCACCAGCAGGTGCTTCACTCCGGCGGCAGCGCATTCCTCAGCCACGCGCTGCACCTGGTCATACGGCACGGCGATGACTGCCAGCGAGACGGGCTCGGGGATCTCAGAGATCTTCCCGTAGGAAACCATGCCGGCCAGTTCAAAGGCCTCGGGGTTTACCGCGTAGACGCTGCCGGTGAATCCGCCCTCGACGATGTGTTCCATGAGCTGGTAGCCAACGCTCCCCCACTCACGGCTGGCACCAATCACTGCAATGGACGACGGCGAGAGCAGGTTCGCGACGCTGCGCGCCTCGGCCCGGTGTTCCCGGGCTTCCATCACTGCACGGGATTTCTCGGTGGGGTCAATGTCGAAGTCAAGGGCGATCACGCCGTCGTCGAAAGCCCTGCGGACTTCATAGCCCGCATCGGCAAAGACGCTGAGCATTTTGCGGTTCTCCGGAAGCACCTCGGCACTGAAGCGGCGGATCCCGTTTTCGCGGGCCGCCGCGGCCAGGTGTTCAAGGAGGATCGAGCCGATTCCGCGGCCCTGGTGCTCGTCGGAAATGTTGAAGGCGACCTCGGCCTCGGTGGGGTCGTCCAGGCGGTCATACCGGCCAATGCCCACGATCTCGGTGCCGAGTGTGATGACAAACGCAACGCGATCCCGGTAATCGACGTTGGTAAAGCGCTTCAGCTCGCGGCCGCTCAGTTTAGCCTTGTAAGTGAAGAAACGAAGATAGATGGAGCTCTGGGACTGCCGCATGTGGAATGCCTGCAACGCCTCGGCATCGGCCGGGGAAACCGGGCGGAGATGGCCCGTACCGCCGTCCCGCAACACGACATCAGCTTCCCAATATTCGGGGTATTGTCCCTGCTCCGCCATAGACTCAGCCTAGTGGGCATTTTTTAGAACCCGCCACCGAACCGCCATAAGGCACCAAAACCCACAACCTCAAGGACGCAAGAAATACATGGCCCGGCGCTCCGCCTCCGCACCCACTCCCGGTGAACCAATCGCCGAGAACATCATCGATATAGACGTCACCACCGAGATGGAAGGGTCCTTCCTCGAGTACGCCTACTCGGTGATCTATTCACGTGCCCTGCCGGATGCGCGTGACGGATTGAAGCCGGTGCAGCGCCGCATCCTGTACATGATGTCCGAGATGGGGCTGCGGCCCGACCGTGGCCACGTCAAGAGTGCCCGCGTGGTGGGCGAGGTAATGGGCAAGCTCCACCCGCACGGCGATTCAGCCATCTACGACGCCATGGTCCGGATGGCCCAGGACTGGGCACTACGCCTCCCGCTGATCGACGGGCACGGCAACTTCGGTTCGCTCGACGACGGCCCGGCTGCCTCGCGGTACACCGAGGCCCGCCTTGCCGCTGCGGCGCTGACGCTCACCGACCACCTCGATGAAGACGTGGTGGACTTCGTCCCGAACTACGACAACCAGCTGACCCAGCCGGAGGTGCTGCCGGCTGCGTTCCCGAACCTGCTGGTCAACGGCGCCAGCGGTATTGCCGTTGGCATGGCGACCAACATGGCACCGCACAACCTGGGTGAAGTCATTGCCGCCACCCAGCACCTCATCCGCCACCCCGAGGCAACCCTCGAAGACATCATGCGGTTCGTGCCGGGACCTGACCTGCCCTCCGGCGGCCGGATCGTCGGCCTGGATGGAATCCGCGACGCGTATGCCACCGGGCGCGGTTCGTTCAAGACCCGGGCCAAGGTGGAAGTTGAACAGCTCACCGCCCGCCGCACAGGCCTGGTGGTCACCGAGCTTCCGTACATGGTGGGTCCGGAAAAGGTGATCGAGAAGATCAAGGACGCGGTGACGTCCAAGAAACTCCAGGGCATTTCCGACGTCGTTGACCTGACCGACCGCCAGCACGGTCTCCGCCTGGTCATTGAGCTGAAGAACGGGTTCAATCCCAAGGCTGTCCTGGCCCAGCTCTACCGGTACACGCCGATGGAAGATTCGTTCGGCATCAACAACGTCTCCCTGGTGGACGGCCAGCCCCGGACCCTGGGCCTGGTGGAGCTGCTGCAGGTTTATGCCTCGCACCGCCTCGGCGTGGTCCGGCGCCGCACTGCCTACCGGCTTGGGCGCAAGAAGGACCGGCTGCACCTCGTTGAGGGCCTGCTGATCGCGATCGTCGATATTGACGAGGTCATTCAGGTGATCCGCTCCTCGGAGGAAACGGCCGAGGCCCGGACCCGCCTGATGTCCATCTACGACCTCACTGAAATCCAGGCGAACCACATCCTGGAACTGCGCCTGCGCCAGCTGACCAAGTACTCCCGCCTCGAGCTGGAGAAGGAACAGGAAGAACTCCGCGCTGCCATCGAGGAGCTCCAGGCGATCCTCGATTCCGAAGATCGCCTCCGCGGACTTGTCTGTGACGAGCTGGGCGAAGTCGCTGCCCGGTACGCGACTCCGCGCCGGACCGTGCTGCTGGAGTCCGAAGCCGTGGCGCCGATGGCTTCCGAAGCCGTGGCCGTGAAGGCAGGCAAGGGTGCCAAGGCCGTTCTGCCCCTGCAGATCCCTGACGATCCCTGCTGGGTGATTCTCTCTGCCTCCGGGCAGCTGGCCCGGACCGCCAACCAGGAGCCGCTCGCCGAGGGCGGCCAGCGGACCCGGCATGATGTGTTCCGTTCCGTGGTCGCCACCACCGCCCGCGGTGAAATCGGCGCGGTCACCTCATCCGGCCGCATGATCCGGGTGCAGGTGATGGACATGCCGGCGCTGCCCCCGACCAACGGGCTGCCGAATCTCGCCGGCGGTGTGCCTGCCAAGGACTTCATGACCCTGGCCAAGGGCGAGAAACTGATCGGCATGGTGCCGCTGAACGCCGTGCTGGCCCTCGGTACCCGCAACGGCGTGGTCAAGCGGGTCAATCCCGACTACCCGCTGAACCGGGACGACTGGGAAGCCATCACCCTGAAGCCCAAGGACGAAGTGGTGGGTGCCGCCGTCGCTGCGAACGAGGACGACGAACTCGTCTTCGCCACCCGGGGCGCCCAGCTGCTGCGCTTCCCTGCTTCCGTCGTCCGTCCGCAGGGACGGACCGCCGGCGGTGTGGCCGGCATGAAGCTCAGCGATGGTGACCAGGTCATCTTCTTCGGCGTGGTCCCGGCCGGCGACCCGGACGCCGTCGTGGTCACCGTTGCCTCCGGCACCGAAACCATTCCCGGAACGCCCGGCGGGTCGGTTAAGGTCACCGATTTCTCCGAGTACCCGGCGAAGGGACGTGCAACGGCGGGTGTCCGGGCGCACCGGTTCCTCAAGGGCGAAGATGCGCTCGTGGTGGCCTGGGCCGGGCACGGTCCGGCGAAGGCTGCCGCTGCCAACGGTGTTGCCCGTGCCCTGCCCACCGAGCACGGCCGGCGGGATGGATCGGGTGTGCCCCTGGCGAGCCCGGTCGACCACGTGGGTCCCAGCTTCTAGCCGCGTTAACGCAGTCCGGCCGGGCCTGGCTAACCAGGCCCGGCCGGACTTTTGTCCTGTGGCAGGTTGTTCGTGCTACTTGCCGAAGCTGCGCAGCCGCAGCGAGTTCAGCACAACGAGCACAGAGCTGGCTGCCATGGCTGCGCCGGCGATCATGGGGTTCAGGAGCCCGAAAGCCGCAACCGGGATGCCTACAGCGTTGTAGAAGAAGGCCCAGAACAGGTTGACCTTGATGGTCCGCAGCGTCCGGCGGGAGAGCTCAATTGCCGTCGCCACCTGTCCCAGCGAACTGCCCATGACGGTCAGGTCTGCAGCGGCCATGGCAGCGTCAGTACCCGAACCCATTGCGATGCCAAGGTCGGCCTGGGCCAGTGCCGCGGCGTCGTTCACGCCGTCACCGGCCATTGCCACCGTGGCGCCCTCCGACTGGAACCGGCGGACTGCTTCGACTTTGCCCTCCGGCCGGACGTCTGCGAGCACGTCCCCAGCGGGAATGCCGACTTCCCTGGCTACTGCTGCAGCCACCACGGCGTTGTCCCCCGTGAGGAGAACAGGCCTCAGACCGAGTGCGGAGAGCCGGGCAACAGCTTCCCGCGAACCTTCCTTGATGGTGTCCTGCAGGCTGATCACGCCAGCGGGAACCCCGTCCACAGCCACAACGACGGCGGTGGCTCCGGTTTCCTGTTCGTGCAGGAGCACGTCCTGCGCAGCAGCGTCGAGCAAAATCCCGTTTTCCTGCAGCCAGCCGGGACGGCCTGCGACGACGCTTCGTCCCTCGACCATGCCGCGTACTCCGCCGCCCGGTGAGGACTGGAAGCCGCTGACCGGTGCCAGCCCCGGTCCCTGTTCGGCAGCTGCGGCTATTGCACGTGCGATCGGATGCTCACCGGCATTCTCAAGCGATCCGGCAAGGCGGAGCAGTTCAGTTTCATCTTCGGTGCGGCTGCCCGGCAGCAGGACCGTGCGGGCAACGGAGAGCTTTCCGCTGGTGACCGTCCCGGTCTTGTCCAGCAGGATGGTGTCCACCATGCGGGTGTCCTCAAGGACCTGCGGGCCCTTGATGAGGATGCCAAGCTGGGCTCCGCGGCCGGTACCGGTCAGCAGGCCCACCGGAGTGGCCAGCCCGAGCGCGCAGGGGCACGCAATGACCAGCACGGCAACGGCAGAGGTGAAGGCACCCTGCAGGTCGCCGGTGAGTACCAGCCACAGCACAAAGGTCAGTACGGCAATGGCCAGGACCACGGGCACGAACACGGAACTGATCCGGTCTGCCAGCCTTGCGATCGGAGCCTTGCCGGACTGGGCAGCACTCACCAGTGCGCCCATCTGGGCCAGCGTTGTTTCACTGCCCACGCGGGTAGCGCGGACCAGCAGCCGTCCCGAAGTGTTGACGGTCGCCCCTGTCACGGGATCCCCTGCATGGACTTCCACCGGCAGGGATTCTCCGGTGATAAGGGCAGCGTCAATGGCGGATTCGCCGTCGACCACTATTCCGTCAGTGGCGACCTTCTCCCCCGGACGGACAACGAACACGTCCCCGGGAACCAAATCGCCTGCCGGTATCTTCTCTTCCCGGCCGTCCCGAAGGACTACTGCCTCCTTCGCGCCGAGTGAAAGGAGCGAGGTGAGGGCGTCCGCCGCGCTCGTTTTGGCGCGCGCTTCCAGGAACCGGCCAAGCAGCAGGAAGGTAGTGACCACGGCGGCCACTTCGAAGTAGAGGTGCGCCTCGCTCATCCCCGGATCCGCGGTCAGCGCGGGATCGGCGATCAGCTGCCCCAGGGAGAAGAGGTAGGCCGCGGAGACACCAATGGAGACCAGTGTGTCCATGGTGGAGGCAAGGTGCCGCGCGTTGACCGCCGCCGCCCGGTGGAACGGCCACGCAGACCACAGCACCACGGGAAGGGACAATAGCGCTGCTGCCCATCCCCAGTTGGGGAACGCGAACGCCGGGACCATGGAAATGAGCAGCACGGGAACTGTCAGCACGGCTGCCGTTATCAGGCGGGGCCGCAGTTCGCCGGCAGTGCCGCCGTGGGCCATGTGGTCCTCATGGCCGTTGTGTGCCGGAGTAGCCACGCTTGCCCGGTAACCGGCTGCTTCGACGGTTTCCACCAGCTGCTGGTCGCTGACGCCGGCCGGAACCTTCACCGTGGCTGAGTTGAGCGGAAGGTTGACGCTGGCCTGCACACCGTCAATCTTGGCGAGCTTGCGCTCAACCCTGTTGACGCAGGAGGCACAGGTCATGCCCTGAATGTCCAGCGACACCTCGCGCTCAGCGCCCAGGTGCTGCTGTTCACGGGTTTCCATGATTCTCCTTTCAGCCCACCACGGTGTAGCCGGCTTCTGCCACGGCTTCCCCGAGCAGCTTCGGTTCGATCGGCTCGGCTGAGGTAACGACGGCGGTTGAAACTCCTCCGGCCACCAGGTCCACCCGGACATCCTGTACCCCGCTGACCTCCTTTAGTTCCTCAGTCACCGAGGCAACACAGTGCCCGCAGGTCATTCCGGAAATGTTTAGCTGGGTTTCCATTCTTGGCTCTCCTTGTTCCCGGGCATAAGCCCTGGTTTGTGCTTGGTGGTCGGACAGGGGTTCAGCGAAGCAGCCGTCCGATTGCGTCTGCTGCTTCCTGGACCTTCACATCCACGATTGCGGGATCTCCTGCTGCTTCGGCTTCCCGCGCAGCCGAAACCACGCAGTGCGAAATATGGTCCTGGACCAGGCCCAGGCTCACCGCATGCAGCGCCTTGGTCACGGCTGAAACCTGCGTCAGGACATCGATGCAGTACTTGTCTTCATCAACCATCCGGGCGATTCCCCGAACCTGTCCCTCAATGCGTTTCAGCCGCCGCAGGTACGCCTCCTTGTCACTGGCATAGCCGCGTTCTTCAACAGCATCAACTGAACTGGCATCCACGATTCGACCTCCCGGTAATCTCTGGCAACATCCCCAAGCTATACCCCCTGTAGGTATCAGTCAAGTACCCCCTAGGGGTATCAACCTGACCGGGATCCGGCCGCTGGCGTAAGGTGGGACCCGTGGGAAAGAAAGAGCTGACCAGCGCCGCGGAAGACTATTTGAAAGTCATCTGGACGGCCCAGGAGTGGACCGATGCGCCGGTCACGGTATCGGCGCTCTCCGCCCATCTTGGATTCTCCGCTTCTTCGGTCTCGGAGGCGGTCAAGAAACTGGCTGCGCAGGGGTTCCTGACCCACGCACGCTATGGTTCCGTTTCCCTCACCCCGGCCGGCGAGCAGGCCGCCGTCAACATGGTGCGGCGCCACCGGCTGATCGAAACCTTCCTGGTGGAATATCTCGGTTACGGCTGGGACGAGGTGCATGATGAGGCAGAGAACCTCGAACACGCCGTCTCAGACAAGATGGTGGAAGCCCTCGCCGTCAGGTTGGGCCATCCGGTCCGCGACCCGCACGGGGATCCAATTCCCGCCCGCGACGGCAGCCTGCCGGCCCTGGACGCGTCCCGTCTTAGCCATAGCGAACCGGGTACCATGCTGCGGATTGCCCGGGTGTCAGACAACAATCCGGAGCTGCTCCGGTATCTGGGCGGCATGGGTCTTGGACTGGACACAGAGATCAGCGTCCTTGAACGGCAGGCCTATGCGGGCACCCTTACGTTGGAGCGCTCGGGAGACCGGGTGGAGCTCGGCCTCCCGGCCGCAGAGGCGATCTGGGTAGTGCAGGCCTAGGCCGGCTCAGCATCTAGCGGGAGGTCATAGACGATCTGCCGGCTGACGGGCGTATATCCCAGCTGCTCGTAGATCCGCAGCGCCCCGGAGGGGTTCTCCGTATCCACGCCCAGACCGGCGTTCTGCATCCCCGAAGCACGGAAACGCCGCATGGCTTCGGCCAGCATGGCAGGGGCAATTCCCATGCCCCGCCAGTCCCGCAGCACCCCGAGCAGCTCGGTGTAACCCTCCGAGTAGCCGAATATCTCCGGCGACTCGGGGTCGTAGCTGGCCAGCTGGTATGCAGCGATTCCGCCGGAGGACTTCTCAATCACTACGAAACTCCAGTCGCGGCGGAACTGGGGATGGCCCACCGTGAAGCGCCAGCTCTGCTCATCCCGGGGCTCGCTGCCCCAGTGGTCCAGGAAGGCCTCGTTGTGCGCCACGCGCAGGCGCTCGGAGATCTCATCAGAAAAGGTCTGGAACTCCATTCCCTCGGGCAGCCGCGCATCCGGCAACCCGTCGGAGAGCGGCCTGGTCATTTCGGTGAAGTACCGGGAAACCCGGGCCCCGGCCGACTCGAGCATGGCAACGTGGGAGGGGTTGTCCGCCTCCGCATAGCTCCGCAGCAGCGGCTGCTCGTCGCTCTTCCTGTCCTGGACCCGTGCCCGGGCGCGGTCCGCCTGCCAGCGGTACACGGCCGTGCCGATGCCGCGGCGGCGCCACGCAGGATCCACCCCGCCAAACCCGATGACGCGGACTGAGTCCGGGTTCAGGTTGACCAGTCCGAAAGCCCTCGGAACGCCGTCGGAATCGACTCCCAGCAGCGAGTCCTGCCCCGGATCGTTATTGGCGCGGTCCAGCGCGTGCTCCAGGTCTGCGCGTTCCTCTGACCAGCCGGGTTTGTCTGCCTCAGCAATCCGGCGGGTCAGGGCATACCAGTCATCCAGGTCGGCGTGCGTGATGGGACGCCATGCCAGCCGTGTCTGCGGTCCGGGCAGCTGCACTGTGCTTGAAAAGGCCATGGCCCCTAGCGTAGGGCAAGGCTGCTTTCCGCTGCACCCAGCTCAAGCCGCCGGCTGCACCAGGCGGCGTCGGCCGGGTTATGGGTCACCACGACCACCGTCTTGCCGGCCAGGCCTACACTGAGGTCGGCCATCAGCTGCCGCCCCGCCGGCGGATCAAGGTGCGCCGTGGGCTCATCCAGGAGCACCACGTCAGCCTCCGTCAGGAGCGCGCGCGCGACGGCCAGCCGCTGGCGCTGCCCGCCGGAGAGCAGGTGCCCCCCGTTGCCGATGCGGGTGTTGATGCCGTCCTCGAGTTCCGCGGTCAAGCTGCCCAGTCCCACGGCATCGAGCGCCGCGAGCATTTCGGCCTCACTGGGGGCCTTTGAACGGTCGCGGGCCAGAAGCAGGTTTCCGCGCAGGGTCGAATCGAAGAGGTGCGCTTCCTGCGGGCACCACGCCATCCCGCGGTTTTCACGGCTGAAGCTCGATGCCGGCTGCCCGCCGATGCTGAAGGTTCCGGCCTGGGGCTCCAGGAAACCGAGAAGCACACCGAGCAGGGTGGACTTGCCGCTGCCGGAGGGGCCCGTAACGGCCAGCCAGTCCCCGGGCTCCAGGTGCAGGTCGACCCCGGAAAGAACGTCGCGGGATCCGCCCGGATACCGGTAGCGGATGCCGGAGAGCTCGATGGCACCCGGGCGCGGCGGGCGGGCCTGCGCCCCGGGGTCCGCCCCGGGGTCAACGGAGTCCGAGCCAAGATCCGGGAGCACCTTGTCTCCCAGCACCTGCCAGGCCGTGAACTGCTGGATGGAGCCGTTGACGGCGGCGAAGCATTCAAGCAGGGCAAGCTGCATAAGGACGATCACCGCGGCGACCGTGGCGGGAACGTTCTGCGCCACGGTGAGGATCCAGAGGGCCGATCCGGCGCACGCGAGTGCGGTGAGGGCGTTGGCCAGCCCCTGGGCCCAGGCGCTGCGGCGTGCGGCATCGGCAGCGGCAGCATCCAGGAGCCGCTGCCGGGTGACCACTGGTGTGGAGGAGGAATTTGCCTCCAGGTCCCGTGCGGCTGTCAGCAGTTTAGCCATGGATGCCATCGCCTTTGACTGCAGTGTCACAGTCCGGGCGCGTGCTGCGGAGTCCGCCCACAGCGCTACGGCCGGTGCGGCGATAAGACCCACCAGGCAAAGCCCAACCTGGATCCAGAGCGCTTCCGGTATCAGCAGCCCGGTGGCGACGCAGGCCGCGATCGATGTGACGAAGGCAGTAAGCGGTGCGAAGACGACGCGCGGCGCAATGTCGCGCAGTTCATCGACGTCGCCCACCAGGCGTTCCAGCGCTCCCCCGCCGCGCGCCAGCCGGCGCCAGCCTTCGGGACGGTTTAGGAGCCCGTTCCAGAGCCGGATGCGGATGGAGTTGGTGGCGCGGAAGACCGCGTCATGCAGGTGCAGCCGCTCCCGGTAACGCAGGACGGCGCGGCCAATGCCGAAGAACCGCACTCCCACAATGGCCGTGAGCAGGTAAAGGATAGGGGGCTGCTCTGCGGCACGGACAATCAGCCAGCCGGAGAGGGCGCTGAGGGCAACGGCAAACACCGTCGCCCCGGTCCCGTAGGCCAGTGCCTTCAGGAACTGCGGGCTCCAGGGCCGAAGCACCAGGAGGTTCTTCCACAGCGGCTGGTGCCCTGGCGCCTCCTGCGGTGCGGACCCGGCGAAATCCACGGGCAGCACCTGTTCGGCAGGGACGTATTCCTCCTGCGGAGGTACTGGATCCAGGTCGCGGCCGGAGCCGCCCACGGCAATCACCGTATCGGCGATGGCCGCTGTGCGGCGGTCGTGTGCCACCAGCAGGACGGTGCACCGGGAGCGCAGCCGGGCAAGTGCCGTCCGGACTGCTGCGGCACTTGATTCATCAAGGTGCGCCGTGGGCTCGTCGGCGAGCAGGACCCGGACGCCGGGAACGTTGTATATCCGGGCAAGGGCCCGGGCCACGGCGACGCGGCGCTGTTCACCGGGGCTGAGGTCTGCGGTGTGGGCGTCGAGCAGGTGCAGCGAGTTGATGTCTGCCAGTGCCTGCTCTGCTGCAGCACGCTGGGCCCCTGGATCGGAAAGACCGGAGTAAAGCCCGATTTCGGCGGCGACAGTGTCTTCCACCAATACGGGGTGCTGCGGAATCCAGGCGATTCGGTCCCGGTCCACTCCCCTGGCTTCACCGCTGACCTGTGCTTCATCGCCGTCGCGCCGCAGACCTGCCAGCACTTCCAGCACCGTGGTCTTGCCGCAGCCGCTCGGCCCGGTCAGCGCGGCGATGCTTCCGGCCGGGAGTGCGAAGGACAGGTCCTGCAGGACGGCCTCGGGCCGCCCGGGGTAATGCACGGTCAGGCCGCGCACTGCAACACTGCCGTCCTCCTGCCGGCCGGGTTCTCCGGTGCCGGTTTCCGCCAGCGGACGGGCCGCCGGCGCCTCCAGGACGCTGTTCGTCCGTTTCAGGGCTTCCAGTCCATCCTCGCTGGAGTGGTGGGCGGTGCCCAGATCCCTGAGCGGCTGGTAGCACTCCGGCGCCAGGATCAGCGCCAGCAGGCCGACCTCGAGTGACATGTCCCCGTGAACCAGCCGGACGCCGATGAACACTGCCACCACTGCCACGGAGATGGTTGCGATGAGTTCCAGTGCCAGCGAGGACATAAACGCCACACGCAGGGTTTGGAGCGTGGTAGTGCGGTAGCGGTCGGCTACGTCGCGCAGCGCACGGGTCTGTGCACGGGCACGTCCCAGCCCCACCAGCACGGGCAGGCCCTTTGCCAGTTCCAGCATGTTGTCCGACAACCGGTTCAGGGCATCGATGGCCTTGGCCGTTTTGTCGCCGGTGTGGAGCCCAATGAGCACCATGAACACAGGTACCAGCGGCACGGTCAGGACAATAACGACGGCACTGACCCAGTCGGCGGCAAGGATGCGGACGCCGATCAGCAGGGGCAGCACGGCACAGGTGACAAGGGCCGGCAGGTACTTGGCGTAGTAGTTGTCCAGGCCGTCGAGTCCACGGGTCAGCAGGACGCTCAGCGCTCCGCTGCCCATCCCGGGCACACTCCCGCCGTCGGCCAGCACCCGGTCAGTCAACTGGCCGCGCAGCTCATCCTTGACACCCGCCGCGGCACGCTGGGCAACGGTGTCCTGCGCCCAGATGGCAAGGGAGCGCAGGAGAGCACCGGTGATGCCCGTGGCTGCCACGTAGCCCCAGTCCGGTCCGTCCGCAGCCAGCCCGGCAATGCCGGCGGCCACTCCGGAGGCCAGAAGCACGAGCGCCAGTGCCTTCACTGCGGCGATGAGCCCCAGCAGGTACAGTGCCCGGCGGCTGGTGGCACTGACAGGAAGGACCGGCTTCACTGGACCTTCACCTTGTGCACGGCGGGGATGGACTCAGCGGTGACGCGCTTGCGGAATACCCAGTAGGTCCAGCCCTGGTAGAGCAGCACAATGGGCAGGCCGAATACGGATACCCAGGTCATCACCTTGAGCGTGTACGGGCTGGAGGAAGCGTTGTCCACCGTCAGGTTCCACGCTGCGTCAAGCGAGGACGGAAGGACCACGGGGTACATGGCCGCGAAGATTGAAACCGCGCCAAAGAGAAGGAATGCGCCCAGTGCTGCGAAGGACAGCGCTTCCCTGCCCCTGAAGGCCATGAGCCAGGCAACCACCAGGGCAACCACGGCAACGGCCAGCGGGATCAGGGACATCAGCTCGCCGCTGGTGAACTGCACGCCGATGGCCCAGACAGCCAGAGGCAGCACACCAACAGGCAGCCAGCGCACGACGGCGCGGCGGGCCCGGGCGCGGATCTCGCCGTCGGTCTTGAGCATCAGGAAGGCGCACGCGTGCACCAGGGCAAAACCAACCACGGCGAGGCCGCCCAGGACGGCCCAGGGGGTCAGCCACGCGAAGGCGCCGCCCACGCGGTCGCCGTTCTCATTCAGCGGCAGGCCCGTGGAGGTAAGGGCCAGTGCCGCGCCGACGCCGAAGGCGCTCACAAAGGAGCCGAGGGCCATGGCCCAGTCCCAGCGGTTGCGCCAGCGGTCGGAGTCCCGCTTGCCGCGGTATTCGATGGAAACGGCGCGGAAGATCAAGCCGAGGAGCACCAGGGTCAGCGGCAGGTAGAGCGCGGAGAACAGTGCCGCGTACCAGAAGGGGAAGGCTGCGAAGGTCATCGCGCCTGCGGTGATGAGCCAGACCTCGTTGCCGTCCCAGACAGGGCCGATGGTGTTGAGCAGTACGCGCCGCTCGCGCTCATTGCGGGCGAAGAGCTTCATCAGCATGCCCACGCCCAGGTCGAACCCTTCCAGGAAGAGGTAGCCAACCCACAGGAACGCAATAACAATGAACCAGAATGTTGGAAGCGTCATGTTCTTCCCTTCCTGCTAGTAGGCGAAATCTAGGACGTCGTCGGACTTGCGCCCGCCGGGCTTGCCGGGCCCGCCGTCGCCGTCGCTATCGGCACCATCCGGTCCGCCCGCTCCGTCGCCGTCGTGCCCGTTTCCGGGCAGCACCTCAGGCATGGCAGACGGAACGCCGCCGCGGACATACTTCGCCAGCAGTCCGACCTCGACCACAAGCAGGGCCAGGTAGATCACCGTGAAGGAGATGACTGAGAAGAGCAGTTCGGCCTTGCTGACTCCCGGGGAGACCGCTGCCGCCGTGAACATAAACACGTTGTCTATGCCGGTGAAGCTGGGGTTGGGCACCACGACGAAGGGCTGGCGGCCCATTTCCGTGAAGATCCAGCCGGCGCTGTTGGCGCCGAACGGAGCGAGGATGCCGAACACAGCCAGGCGCATAAGGCCCTTGGACTGCGGCACGGTGCCCTTGCGGGTGACCCACAGCGCCACCGCGGCAGCCACTGCCGCAACACCGCCGAAGCCGATCATGATGCGGAAGCCCCAGTAGGTCACGGCCATGACCGGCAGGTAGTCGATCTCCTGGCCGGCCTGCTCGCCGTACATCGGGTCATCAGGCAGGTGGGTGCCGTAGTTTTCCTGGTACTCCGGGATCAGCGTGTTCACGCCGTCCACGGGCGTGTTGAAGTCGCCGTTTGCCAGGAAGGACAGGACGCCGGGAACCTCGATCAGCGTCTTAACGTCGTCGCAGTCACGGGCACCCACGTCCCCGACGGACAGGATGGAGAACGAGGTGCCGTTGTGGCAGGCAGCTTCCGCGGCAGCCATCTTCATTGGCTGCTGCTCGAACATCAGCTTGCCCTGCAGGTCGCCGGTGATGGCGGTGCCGGCAAAGGCGACAACGGCAACGGCGGCACCGATGCGCAGCGCCTTGATCCAGACGGCGTGGTCCGTCGTGTCACGGCCGATAGCGGCGTCCTCGCCCACGATCACGCGGCCGTTCTCATCCACCGTGTCGATGCCGTCGCGGCGCCGCTTCCACAGGTGGTACCAGGAAATGCCCAGCAGGAACCCGCCGGCTACGGCGAAGGCGCCGGTGATCGTGTGCGGGAAGGCCACAAGGAGCGTGTTGTTCGTAAGGACAGCCCAGATGTCCGTCATGACGGCACGGCCGTCCACCAGCTCCACGCCTACCGGATGCTGCATCCAGGAGTTGGCGGCAAGGATGAAGTAGGCGGAGAGCGCAGAGGCTCCCGTTGCCAGCCAGATAGTGGCCAGGTGCAGCTTCTTGGGCAGCCGGTTCCAGCCAAAGATCCACAGGCCCAGGAACACCGATTCGGTGAAGAAGGCCAGGAGGGATTCCAGCGCCAGCGGGGCGCCGAAGACGTCGCCAACGAAGCGGCTGTATTCACTCCAGGCCATGCCGAACTGGAATTCCTGCACCAGGCCGGTGGCCACACCCATGATGAAGTTAATCAGGAAGAGCTTGCCCCAGAACTTGGTGAGGCGCAGATACTCTTCCTTGCCCGTGCGAACCCATGCGGTCTGCAGGGCGGCAACCACCAGCCCCAGGCCGATGGTCAGCGGGACCATCAGGAAGTGATACACCGTCGTAATGCCGAATTGCCAGCGGGCAATGTCCAATGCTTCCACGTGCAGGTCCTTAGTTATGTCATGTTCTACAAGCGGTAGAAAACCCTTCTTCTACGAATCGTAGAACACCAGGCGACACATTTCTACGTGACGTAGAGAACTTCCGAAAAAGTCGGTATTGTTAAGCTCCTCGGCAGGACCCGGCAGGGTCCGCTGTGAGGGACAACCAGCCCGGGGCGAACTCCCGGACCAGGAACCAGAAGAGACAAAGGAAGATGCGGACTATGGCGACTCTTGGAGAGCTCGAGCGTGCGATGATGGACCTCCTCTGGGAGTCCGCCGAGGCGTTGACCGCCAATGAACTCCGCGAACGCCTGGCGCAGAATGACGCGGGACGCGCCGAGGCAAAGGGCCTGGCCGTGACCACGGTCCTCACTGTTCTCTCCCGGCTCGAGAAAAAGGCCCTGGTGGCGCGGGAACGCGACATCCGTCCGCACCGCTACCGGGCAGTGACAACACGCGCGGAGCACACAGCCGAACTTATGCATGAAGTCCTCGGATCTGCCAACGACCGCGAGGCTGTCCTGGCCCGGTTTGTTGGTTCCGTCTCGGCAACCGAAGCGCAGACACTGCGCAGGCTGCTCGACGGCGCCTAGGCCCGCCGGCCGGCCCGCCCGATGTTCTGGGCCTCCTATTTCCTGGCCGCGCTGGCAGTAATTCTCGCGTGGCCCGTCCCCGTCTTTCTGTCACGGGCCAAATGGCCCGCACGCTCCCCGTTCACCGCGATGGTGCTGTGGCAGTCGATAGCGCTCGCCGGCGGTTTGTCGATGATCGGTGCAATGCTCACCTGGGGTCTGGAGCCTATCGGCGACAACCTGGCCCAGGGACTCAGCGGACTCTGGGACATCCTCATGCAGCGGCGGTCAGTTGCATCGCTGGGCCTGGTCCACGTGTTCGCCATCAGCGCAGCCGTTCTGCTGAGCGTGCATCTTGTCTTCACCCTGCTGCTGACCTACTACCGCATTGTCACCGGGCGCCGGCGCCACAGGGACATGCTCAATCTGCTCAGTTCCCCGTCAGTTGATACGCCTGCCACCGTGGTAATCCCGCACCCCTCCCCCGTGGCGTACTGCCTCCCGGGCGGAGCCAAGTCCGTCACCGTGCTCTCGGACGGGCTGATGGACATCCTGACGGAATCGGAACTCTCAGCCGTCCTGACCCATGAGAAAGCCCACCTCAGCCAGCATCATCATCTGCTGCTCTGGGCCTTCGCAGCCTGGCGGGCGGCGCTGCCGTGGCTTCCCACCTCGCAGCTCGCGCAGCATGCCGTCAATGAACTGATCGAAATGCTCGCTGACGACGAAGCGCTCAAGCGGGTGGACAGGCCAACGCTGATCCGCGCCGTGGCAATAGTGGGCTCGGCCACTGGATCCGGTGCGGAAACCGCTGCAAGCCTCCCCGGTTCCTCAGGTACTGCAGTCACGGGCGGCGGCTCCGACGACGAAATCGACATGGCGGCACGCCTTAGCCGTCTCCTCACGCCGCGGCCCCCGCTTTCCGGCTGGGTAAAAGCCCTCATTCAGGCTGCGGCCGTGCTGCTGCTGGCGGTTCCCACCGTGCTGCTGTTCGCGCCGGGCCTGATCCACTGAGCCGGGCCTAATCCACTGACCAGGCCGGACCCGGGCCGGGCTGCTAGGCGTCGATCCGGTCGCGGTCCAGCATCGCAGCACCGGCGATGATGAATTCCTTGCGCGGCGCAACGTCACTGCCCATAAGCAGTTCGAAGGTCGACTCATCAACGTGCCGCTCGGCCTCTTCGGCTTCGCTCAGGCGGATCCGGCGCAGTGTCCGGTGGCGGGGGTCCATGGTGGTTTCCGCAAGCTGGTCGGCGTCCATCTCACCCAGACCCTTGTAGCGCTGGATCGGTTCCTTGTAGCGCTTGCCTTCCTTCTCCAGGCGGTCCAGCAGCTGATGCAGCTCCTTCTCGCTGTACGTATAGACCATTTCATTGGCCTTGGAGCCGTGGTTGATGACTTCGACCCGGTGCAGGGGCGGAACAGCGGCGTACACCCGCCCGGCCTCTACCAGCGGACGCATGTACCGGAAGAACAGCGTCAGCAGGAGAGTGCGGATGTGGGCCCCGTCGACGTCGGCATCCGTCATGAAGATCACCTTGCCGTACCGTGCCGCATCCAGCTGGAAGCTGCGGCCGGACCCTGCGCCCACCACCTGGATTAGGGCGGCGCACTCGGCGTTGGAGAGCATGTCCGAGACGGAGGCCTTCTGGACGTTCAGGATTTTTCCCCGGATGGGAAGCAGCGCCTGGAAGTCGGACGAACGGGCCAGCTTGGCCGTGCCTAGAGCGGAGTCGCCCTCCACGATGAACAGCTCGGAACGCTCGTTGTCGTCGATCCGGCAGTCCGCAAGCTTGACGGGCATGGACGAGGTTTCCAGCGCGTTCTTGCGCCGCTGGGTTTCCTTGTGCACCCGGGCCGAGATCCGGGACTTCATCTCCGAGACGACTTTTTCGAGAAGCAGGGCAGTCTGTGCCTTGTCCCCGCGCGCCGTGGAGTTCAGCCTGGCGGTGATCTCCTTCTCAACGACCTTTGCGACAATGGCGCGGACGGCTGAGGTGCCGAGGATTTCCTTGGTCTGGCCCTCGAACTGCGGCTCCGCCAGCCGAACGGTGAGCACGGCCGTCAGGCCCGCAAAGACGTCGTCTTTCTCGATCTTGTCGTTGCCTGCCTTGAGCTTGCGTGAGTTGGCTTCGATGACCTTGCGGAAGGTCTTCAGCAGGGCCTGCTCGAACCCGGCCTGATGTGTGCCGCCCTTCGGCGTGGCAATGATGTTGACGAAGCTGCGGATGCTCGTTTCGTAGCCGATTCCCCAGCGCAGGGCGATGTCCACCTCGCACTCGCGCTCGACCTCAGTGATCTTGCTGTGGCCGCGCTCATCAAGCACGGGCACGGATTCCTTGAACTTGCCGGCTCCGTGCAGGCGCCAGATATCCGTAACGGGTGCGTCTGCGGCGAGGAACTCGACGAACTCCGAAATACCGCCGTCGTGGTGGAACACCTCTTCGACCGGCCCGTCTTCGCCGGGGGTACCGGGCAGTCGGCGTTCATCACGGAGGGTGATGCGCAGTCCCGGCACCAGGAACGAGGTCTGGCGGGCACGGGCTTCAAGCTCGGCGTAGGAGAACTTGGCATCCGGAGTGAAAATCTGCCGGTCAGCCCAGTAACGGATGCGTGTTCCGGTAACGCCGCGCTTGGCCTTGCCGACCACCTCAAGCTTGCTGCTCTCCAGGAACGGGGTGAATTTGGCATCCGGTGAGGGTTTGGACCCGGAGTCTGCAAAGACACCGGGCTCGCCCCGGCGGAAGTTCATCTGGTAGGTCTTCCCGGCACGGTCCACCTGGACGTCAAGGCGGGATGAGAGTGCGTTGACCACTGAGGCGCCCACACCGTGCAGGCCACCGGACGCGGCGTAGGAACCGCCGCCGAACTTGCCGCCCGCGTGGAGCTTGGTGAACACCACCTCCACACCGGACAGGCCGGTCTTGGGTTCAATGTCCACGGGTATGCCGCGGCCGTCGTCATGGATTTCCACGGAGTTGTCCGCATGCAGGATGATCCTGATGCTCTGTCCGTAGCCAGCCAGGGCTTCGTCCACGGAGTTGTCGATGATTTCCCACAGACAGTGCATAAGCCCGCGCGAATCCGTGGAACCGATGTACATGCCCGGACGCTTTCGGACAGCTTCAAGGCCCTCGAGCACTGAAAGGTGTCGGGCGTTGTACTCAGTATCCAGGGGGACCACGGTGCTGAACTCCTAGGGCCGTCGAACGGCCTTGTTATGCGTTGGGAAGCCTTGCGGCTGGCCAGCCGGCGGAAAACCGGCCTCCTATAAGGTTAATGCCCTCCGGTGACAGAGGATGGCAGCGACTCAGCCGGGGGCACCGTTCCTGCCTTCCACAGGACCGCGGGCAACGGTTGAATCCGCGGGTGTGACGTACTCATTGGTACGCGCAGAGCGAAAGACACGCCCTAATGGAAAGCCCAGTCCCACAAAGGTGGTTATATGAAGTATCAACACCCTTAAGGAGGCACTCATGACAGCAGCAGTTGCTACACGTCAACTAAACACGCTGGACCGCTGTGACCGCTGCGGCGCTCAGGCCTATGTGCGCGCGGTACTCGAATCCTCCGGTGGGGAACTGCTTTTCTGCGCTCACCATGCCCGGGCGGTGGAGGCCAATCTTCGGCCCCTGACGTCCGAATGGCAGGACGAAAGTGCACGCCTGCACCAGAAGGCCGGTTCCCCGGAGGACTAATTCCGCGGACCAGCTGTTCAGACTTGGCGACGGCCCCTCCTGCTGGAGGGGCCGTCGTTCTGTTCTAAGGGGACGTTCTGTTCCGAATGGACGTTGTGTTCGCGGACATGCTTAAGACAGCGGGTATTCGTCTCACGCCCCGGGCAGTGAAACAGCGAACACCTCAGCCAAAAGGCAGGGCCCCCGCACCTGGTGCGGGGCCCTGCCTTTTGGCTGTCGCCGGTTCCTAGTCCAGGTAATCCCGGAGGACCTGGGAACGCGACGGGTGGCGCAGCTTGGACATGGTTTTGGACTCGATCTGGCGGATCCGCTCGCGGGTCACACCGTAGACCTTGCCAATCTCATCCAGCGTCTTGGGCTGGCCGTCGGTCAGGCCGAAGCGCATGGCCACCACGCCTGCCTCACGCTCGGACAGGGTGTCCAGCACAGAGTGCAGCTGCTCCTGGAGCAGGGTAAAGCTGACGGCGTCGGCCGGAACAACAGCCTCGGAGTCCTCAATCAGGTCGCCGAATTCGGAGTCGCCGTCCTCGCCCAGCGGCGTGTGCAGCGAGATCGGTTCGCGGCCGTACTTCTGGACCTCGACAACCTTCTCCGGGGTCATGTCCAGTTCCAGGGCCAGCTCTTCAGGAGCGGGCTCGCGGCCCAGGTCCTGAAGCATCTGGCGCTGGACACGGGCCAGCTTGTTGATGACCTCAACCATGTGGACCGGGATACGGATGGTGCGGGCCTGGTCGGCCATGGCGCGGGTAATAGCCTGCCGGATCCACCAGGTGGCGTAGGTCGAGAACTTGAAGCCCTTGGTGTAGTCGAACTTCTCAACTGCACGGATCAGGCCCAGGTTGCCTTCCTGGATCAGGTCGAGGAAAAGCATGCCGCGGCCGGTGTAGCGCTTGGCAAGCGACACCACCAGACGAAGGTTCGCTTCGAGGAGGTGGTTCTTGGCGCGCTTGCCGTCATGGATGATCTGCTGCAGGTCGCGCTTCAGCTTGGGATCCATGTCCGGGTCAGCGGCGATCTTCTCTTCGGCGTAGAGACCCGCCTCGATACGCAGCGCCAGGTCCACTTCCTGCTCGGCATTCAGCAGGGCTACCTTGCCGATCTGCTTCAGGTAGTCCTTGACCGGGTCGGCGGTAGCACCGGCGGAAACAACCTGCTGGGCAGGTGCGTCGTCGTCGTCAGCGTCGGAGTAGACGAAGCCGGAGCCGGTGGGAGCCGCTTCCGGAGCGTCTGCTTCGGCTACTTCAACGTCAGCGGGCTCGGCATCGGCGTCATCGGTGTGGACGTCGGTGTCCTCAGCCGGCTCCGCAGCCTTCTTGGCCTTTGCCGCGGCGGTCTTGGCCGGGGTCTTCCGAGTGGCAGGCTTGCGGGCGGGCTTGGCCGCCGTTTTGGTGCCTGCGGCAGGAGCCGCCTCGGCAACCTCGGCTGCGGCAGTCACAGTGTCAGTCTCTTTGACAGCAGTTGTCTTTCTCGCGGACACAGAAAACCTTTCAATACGGCGGGCTGCGATATCACCATGGGGGCAACACCACTATGACCCTGTCAAGTCCGTGCTCTAACCCAAGTGGTCCATACGCGGTGCTCTTCATCAGAAAACACACCACGCACTGTTCCTATTCCCGCCTAAGACGGAAGCGCGGAACGACACTTGGTACACGAACCCAACCGGGTCTCGGTTCCCATTGTCGCATGCTTTAGGGCAACGTCACCACCGGAGGAGGCGGTTCGGGAACCGGAGCCCGGCTCAAACCGGCCGCGGCATGCGCACATCCTTACAACACGGGCGCACCCCGCCAGGCAGTCTCCGGCGACTGCGACCACTTCGGCAGCTCCCCGCGGCGGAGCAGCTCCCGCAGCAGCACTGCCAAACGGTAGCCGGGTTCTTCCCCCAAGGCGCCGGAGAGGTAAAGCTCGGCACGTGAACTGCGCCCCCGCGCCCACTCGATCCAGCCCAGCAGAGTCAGCAGCGCCGCGGCCTGTTCACCGCCCGCCATCAGCGCCAGCTCGCTGAACGCCCCGTACGCGCGGTCCAGCCGGTCCCAGTCCGGAGACAGCCGGCTGTTTCCTATCAGCACGGCGCGGAACAGGACACCTGCCTGGGCAGAACGCCCCGATACGGGGCCGGCCTCACCCCCCAGCCAAAGGCCTGAACCCTCCAACGCCGTTTCCATGCCCAGGGCGGCCAGGACCAGGACTGTGTCCCGAACCGGCTTCACTGCCAGGCTGGCGAGCAGCAGTGCGTCGTCTTCAGCCTGCCGGTCAGCCCGGAGGGTTCCGGAGCTGCCGCGCACCGGCGAACCCGGTGAATTGGGCTGCGGCATGGACCTGATCCGCCTATCCCAGGCTTCCAAAACCGGGCCGAACTTCCCTGGCCTGGTCCACAACCCCAGCATCCGCTGTGAAACAGAGTCAACGGCGGCGTCCAGGTCATCATTCCGAAAACGGCCGGCACCGCCCACCGTGTCCTGGAGCGAGGACGCGTAGGCACTGCCGCGGTACACGAGCTCGGCGTTGAGCCGGCTTTCCATGACGTCGCCCAGCGGATTCCCGGGCCAGGGGCAGCATCCGCTGTCACCGCAGAAATAGTCACGCCAGATCCCCTGTCCCACCAGCCACCCGTCTCGCAGCCGGATGCCGTTCTCCGCGAGGTCTTCCGTCAGGAGTTCCACCACGCCGCTGTAGGGCGGCGGTGTCCCCTCTTGCCAGGGCAGGTCCGTGTACATCACCATCAGCACCCCGTCTGTCTCGTCATCCCCGGCAAGGAGGGAGCTGATCCGGGCCGTGTAGGCGCAGACCAGGCCGAAATCCCCGCTCCCGCCATCCTCCGCCGCATATGAGGCATCCGGAAGGTCCAGCCTGAGGGTGGCTCCGAGCCGGGAGCCGCGCAGTCCCAGCAGCACCAGCGATTCCTGCGGCCCGAAGCCCAGGCAGTGCGGTACGAAGGCAAGAATGTCCTGCGGCGAACCCACCCGCAGGGTTTCCGGCGCCCCGCGGCCCGCCGCCGACGGCTCAGGGCCTGGTGGACCTTCCGGGCCGCGGGTCGGGATCTTGCCGGCTGCTGATCGCGGGCCGCTGGCGTCAGGTCCGGTTCCTTGGGAATCGTTCATGGGGCAAGACTGCCCCTGCTGCTTCGGCGATGAAGCGGCTGCGGCTCCGGATCCGGACAACTACCCTGGCGGGGGCTCATGTGGAGGACAGGACAGGACGGTGCTGCCAGCGGAGGTGCAGAAAGGGTGCAGGGAACCGGCAGGAAGCTGTTGCTACTTCGCGCCTGGGCCTGAACCGCCGTCGGAGGCCCGGTCCGGTTCGGATCCGGTGTCGGGAGCGGTTTCTGAATCATCCGCGGGTTCGGTTCCGGTTTCATCCGCATTGCTGCGGTTAGGCTCCGCACCCTCACGCTCTTCCCTGCGGCGGCGGCGGTCGCGCGCGAGGGCTTCGCGGAGAGGAGGCAGGTGAAGGCCTTCGGTCGCCATCGCTGCGCGGACCTTCCGCCGGTTCCGCAGGATGCCGGCCACGCCCAGCGCCATGACCAGGAACTGCACCGCGAGGGCAATGCGGAAGGACATGAGGCTGTACAGGTTGCCGTCAGAGAACCCGGTATTGAAGAGCACATCGAGTACCAGGCCAACCAGGTACATCGAGACCAGCGAGGCAACGAACCCGCCTATGTTCACGATTCCGGTTGCGGTGCCCAGCCGGCTGCTGGGGTTGTACGTCCTGGCGAAATCAAAGCCGATCATGGATCCCGGTCCGCCGATGGCAAGCACGGCCACAAGGCCGGCCAGCACCCAGACAGGAGCCTGGCCCGGCCAAAGCATCACGGTCAGCCAGGCGCCGGCCATTGCGGCAGCGATGAGCAGGACCATGGTTGACCGTCTCAGCGGATGCCGGCCAACCCAGGAACCCAGCCACGGACCGCAGAGGATGGCAACGGCCACGAAGAAGGTCATCAGGAAAGAGGCAGTGCCCGGGGAAACCTGTTCCCCGCTGACCAGGTATGGGTAGCCCCACATCAGCACGAACACGGTTCCGGGGAACTGGATGGTGAAGTGGGTCCACATACCCAGCCGCGTGCCGGGATGCCGCCATGCAGCAGCCAGGGAGCCGCCCTGCAGTCCGGCCTTCGGGGCGCGGACCACCCCTCCGGGCTGGTTGCGGATCAGGGCCAGCGACAGGACAAAGGCCACCACGGACAGCGCGGCGGCACTGAGGAAGGCGGTGTTCCAGCCCAGGGCGTGCAGAGCCAGCGCGAAGGGGATGGCACTGGCGATCTGGCCCAGCTGGCCAATGATGCCCGTCCACTGGGTCAGTACCGGAACCCGGTGCGGCGGGAACCACGCAGGAAGCAGGCGAAGTACGGAAATGAAGGTCAGGGCATCTCCGGCACCAACCAGCGAACGCCCGGCGATACCGGCAGCAACGCTGTCCGCCATGGCCAGCTGGAACTGCCCGGCACACATCAGCGCAGCCCCGGCAGCAATGAGCAGCCTCGGACCGAAACGGTCCACCAGCATGCCCACCGGAATCTGGAGGCCGGCGTAGACCAGCAGCTGCACAACCGTGAAGACGGAAAGAACCGATGCAGTTGCGTCGAACCGTTCAGTGGCTTCGACGCCGGCGACGCCGAAGGCCGTCCGCTGGGTAACGGCCACCATGTAGGCGAAGACTCCTGCGCCCCAGACAAGCCATGCTCCCCTGTGCTTCACCGGCAACCTCCGTCGGGAGAAGCGGCGGCAGGTTTACGAAGTGCCGCTGCCCCCTTGGGTTCCCGGACGGTCGTCCGTGCCGGGAAGGCTGTCGGGGCCATTCGGTTCAACGCTGTCCTCATCCTCGTCTGCGTCCGGGGTTTCACCTTCCGGTTCCCGGCCGCCGTTTCCAACAAGCAGTGCCTCGGTCTCTTCTTCAGCCTGCGGGCTGGCCAGGTACGCCTCGACGGCGGCACCGAGCTCCTCGGCGTCGGGCAGCTCGTCATTGTCCTTGACCAGCAGCGACCGGCGGGCCGTGCTGCCGGTGAATTCGTCGTACCGGGTTTCCAGCGTCGCAACCACGCCGCGGACTTCCGCGGAAGCTTCAACCTGTTCGGCAATCTGCTTCTCGACTTCCCGTCCTGCTTCCCGCAGACGGTCGGTCGGCAGGACCAGATTAGCCGCAGCACCAAGGTATTCAAGTGCCGCCACGGCAGCCGGAGGGAATTCAGCGTCGGAAAGGTAATGCGGCACGTGGACCACATGGCCTACGACGTCGACTCCCGCCTCGGAGAGCCGCAGTTCAAGCAGATGGCCCACGGCCGCCTGGATCTGGGCAGTCGGCTTCCAGGAGCTGATGCCTTCAATAAGGTCCGGCCTGTTGCCGTGGGCGGTGACGCCAATTGGCCGCGTATGCGGAACCGGCATCGGTACCGAATGCACCCAGGCAACCAGCGAAACATCCAGCGCCTGGACAAGCCGCAGCACGGCGGCGGTGAACCGTTCCCACTGGAAATCAGGTTCGAAGCCCGTCAGGAACAGGAACGGCTCCCCCAGCCCGTCATAGAAGCGGTGCAGCTCGATCCGGGGCGGCTCGTATCCGGTGAAGTGGTCTTCAACGAACGTCAGCTGCGGACGGCGGGCACGGTAGTCGATGAGCTGGTCGGCATCGAATGTGGCTACCAGATCATGTTCAAGGTTCTCAAAAAGTTCGTCGCGGACCTGGGACACCACATGGCCTGCCTCGCCGAAACCCGTGAAGCCGGCAAGCAGCCGCAGCCCGTGAAGTTCGGAGGAGGCGGCCAGTTCCGGATCCAGGTTAAACAGGGTCAGCGGATCAAGCATGTTGTACCTTCCTGCCACTCGTCCCGTTGGTTTGCGGGTGCGCCTGGAAAACAAAGCGCGAAGTTGTCAATCCCTTACTCAAGGGTAAACGCCGGGACGGGGCCGATTCATTCCGTGCAGCGCGCATGACGTCGGCACCCCGGACGGCGGAAGAGACTACGATCGATAGAGCAAAGCACCGAGAACACACAAACGTGAGGATGAAGCTTCGTGAGCAAAGCCAGTGAGCCAGACCTGCAGGTAATCTCCCGGGACGTACGCAAGGTCCAAGCGCAGGCCCTCGTGGTCGGCGTCGGGCAGAGCCCGGACGGACCGGTACTGGTGGACAGCCCGCTCTCTCAGAAGTCTTCCTCGGCTGTTGCCGGATCCTTTGCCCTGCTGGGTGTCACGGGTGCCGCGGACCAGGTTGTCCGCCTTCCCGGCCTCCCGGAACTGGACGCCGAAATGCTGGTTCTGGCAGGACTGGGACCGGTTGCTGCGGGTGAACCGCTGAGCACTGAAGCCCTGCGCCGTGCCGCGGGATCCGCTGTCCGCCAGCTGGCCGGGACAGAAACCGTGGCCCTGGCCCTGCCCGCTGCCACAGTGGAGGACGCCGCTGCCGTCGCCGAAGGCGCCCTGCTTGGTGCCTACAGCTTTACCGAATTCCGCAGCGCCCATTCAGCGAAGGCACCGGCTGCGGTTTCCAGGATCACGGTAATCACCAGCACCGCCGGTGAAGCGGAATTGAAGTCCGCCATGGAACGGGCGCAGGTAGTTGCCCGGGCCGTGAACGCCACCCGGACCCTGGTCAACCAGCCCCCCAGCCACCTGTACCCGGAAACCTTCGCTGCCGCAGCCCGGGAGGCCGCACGGCCGCTGCCGGTCAAAGTCACGGTCTGGGACGAAAAGAAGCTTGAGCGTGAAGGGTTTGGCGGCATCCTAGGCGTCGGCAAGGGCTCAGCCCGCCCGCCCCGCCTGGTGAAGGTGGAGTACTCCCCCGCCCGCGCCAAGGCCAAACTGGCCCTGGTGGGCAAGGGAATCACCTTCGATTCCGGCGGAATCTCCCTGAAGCCCGCTGCCGGCATGCAGGCCATGAAGTCTGACATGGGCGGCGCCGCCGTCGTTCTCAATGCCCTCCTGGCCATCGCCGAGCTGGGCCTGCCCGTAAAGGTGACCGCGTGGCTGTGCCTGGCGGAAAACATGCCCTCGGGATCCGCCCAGCGGCCTTCAGACGTGCTGACCACCTACGGCGGCCGCACGGTGGAGGTGCTGAACACCGACGCCGAAGGCCGCCTGGTGATGGCTGACGGCCTGGCGATCGCCAGCGAAGAGGAACCAGACGTGATCATCGACGTCGCCACCCTCACCGGCGCCCAGATGGTCGCACTGGGCAACCGTGTTTCCGCCGTCATGGGCGAAGACGGGGTCCGCGACGCCGTTAAGGCAGCCGCAGACCGCGCCGGAGAACTGTTCTGGCCCATGCCGCTGCCCGAAGAACTGCGTGCCAGCCTGGATTCGCCCACCGCGGACCTTGCCAACATCGGTGAGCGCTTCGGCGGCATGATGACCGCAGCGGTGTTCCTGCGCGAGTTCGTTGGAGAGGTCGACGGCGTGAAGATCCCGTGGGCCCACCTGGACATCGCCGGGCCCGCATTCAACGAAGGCGCCCCGTACGGCTACACGCCCAAGGAAGGAACGGGCGTCGCAGTGCGGACCCTGGTCTCCTACGCCGAGGACGTCCTCGCCCGGGCGGTATAGCACCGCCTCATGTTTCGCGTGCAACTTAGAAGGGCAATTGTTGCGCGTGTTTCTGGTTACATTCGCCTTCCGGCCCACTTCACCGAGTGGATGCCGGGGAAACTGGGCGATAGTGTGAAACCTATTCACAACCGCCCGAATCACTAACCGACGCGCCATCAGTGCGTCAACAGATTACGCGAGGGAGCGTCCACGTGGCCGAAGAGGCAACTGCGCAAGAGTTCGACATCCTGATCCTCGGTGGAGGAAGCGGCGGCTACGCCGCAGCACTCCGCTCCGTGGAACTGGGCTTTTCCGTTGGGCTGATCGAAAAGGGGAAGCTGGGCGGCACCTGCCTGCACAACGGCTGCATCCCCACCAAGGCACTGCTGCACTCGGCTGAAATCGCCGAAAACGCCAAGACGGCGGAGAAGTACGGCATCAAGGCCACCTTCGACTCCGTGGACATGAACGCGGTCAACTCCTACAAGGACAACATCATTGCGGGCAAGTTCCGCGGCCTCCAGGGCCTGATCAAGTCCAAGGGCATCACCGTGATCGAGGGCGAAGGCCGGCTGACCAGCGAGAAGACCATTGAGGTCAACGGCCGCACGTACACCGGATCCAACATCATCCTGGCCACCGGCTCCTACTCCCGGTCACTCCCGGGCCTGGAAATCGGCGGACGCGTCATCACCTCCGACCAGGCGCTGACCCTGGACTACGTTCCCAAGAGCGCCGTGATCCTCGGCGGCGGCGTGATCGGCGTCGAGTTCGCATCCGTGTGGAACTCCTTTGGCGTGGACGTCACGATCGTGGAGGGCCTGCCCTCGCTGGTTCCCAACGAAGACGCTTCCATCATCAAGAACCTGGAACGCGCCTACAAGAAGCGCGGCATCAAGTTCAGCACCGGCATCTTCTTCGAGAAGGTGGAACAGAATGACGACGGCGTTGTTGTCACCCTCGCTGACGGCAAGACCTTCGAAGCTGAACTGCTGCTCGTAGCAGTCGGCCGCGGACCGGTCACGGCGAACCTCGGCTACGAGGAAGCGGGCCTGACCATGGACCGCGGCTTCGTCATCACCAATGAGCGCCTGCACACCGGCGTCGGCAACGTTTACGCCGTCGGCGACATTGTTCCCGGCCTGCAGCTGGCCCACCGCGGCTTCCAGCAGGGCATCTTCGTCGCCGAGGAAATCGCCGGCCTGAAGCCCGTTGTCGTCGAGGACGTCAACATCCCGAAGGTCACCTACTGCGAACCTGAGATCGCCTCCGTTGGCCTGACCGAGGCCAAGGCCAAGGAAAAGCTCGGCGCAGAGAACGTCCAGGTCCAGGAATACAACCTTGCCGGCAACGGCAAGACCTCCATCCTGGGCAGCTCCGGCCTGATCAAGATGGTGCGTGAGAAGGACGGCCCCATCATTGGCGTCCACATGATCGGCGGCCGCATCGGCGAGCAGATCGGTGAAGCACAGCTGATCGTCAACTGGGAGGCCTACCCCGAAGACCTGGCCGGCCTGCTGCACGCGCACCCCACGCAGAACGAAGCCCTCGGCGAGGCTGCCATGGCCCTGGCCGGCAAGCCGCTGCACGGCTAAGAGGCCCACAGCAACAGTTTTTCCCTGGTGCACCCGGCGCCATAGCTGCCGGGTGCACTAGGCTTCAAACCAACCAGCACCAGCGGTACGGCTGGTCAGAGAACTAACAAGGAGAAACGGGGACAATATGTCTGAAACCGTGAACTTACCCGCCCTTGGTGAGAGCGTCACCGAAGGCACCGTTACCCGCTGGCTGAAGCAGGTAGGCGATACCGTCGCCGTTGACGAGCCCCTGCTCGAAGTGTCCACCGACAAGGTCGACACTGAAATTCCTTCGCCGGTAGCCGGCGTCATCGAGGAAATCCTCGTAGCTGAAGATGAGACCGCTGAAGTTGGCGAAGCGCTGGTGCGCATCGGCGACGGCTCCGGTTCCTCCTCCGATTCCGATTCCCCGGAACCGGCGCAGGAAGAAGCAGCCGCCGAAGAAGCTCCGGAACCCGAAGCCAAGGAGGAAGCACCCGCTGCCGAGGAAGCCCCCGCTGAGGACTCCGGCTCCGGCGATTCCGGTGACAGCACCGAGGTCACACTTCCGGCACTGGGCGAAAGCGTCACCGAAGGCACCGTCACCCGCTGGCTGAAGTCCGTGGGCGACGACGTAGCCGTTGACGAGCCCCTGCTTGAGGTCTCCACTGACAAGGTAGACACTGAGATCCCGTCCCCCGTGGCCGGCAAGCTCCTGGAGATCAAGGTCAACGAAGACGAGACCGCAGAGGTCGGATCCGTCCTGGCCGTCATCGGTTCCGGCTCCGCTGCCCCCTCAAAGGCAGAACCGAAGGAAGCCGAGCCTGTCGCTGCCGCGCCGTCGACCGAGCGTGAAGAGCCCGTAGCCGAGCCCAAGCAGGAGGCTCCGAAGGAAGAGGCTCCGAAGGAAGAGGCTCCGAAGCAGGAAGCCCCCAAGCAGGAAGCCGACAAGGAAGAGTCCGGCTCCGGCACTTACGTCACTCCGCTGGTCCGCAAGCTGGCCAACGAGCACGGCGTGGACCTCTCCACGGTCAAGGGCACCGGAGTTGCCGGACGCATCCGCAAGCAGGACGTCCTGGCAGCAGCCGAATCGGCCAAGGCAGAGGAACCGGCAGCAGCAGCGCCGTCGTCGTCTGACAAGGCTGCTCCGGCCAAGATCAGCGAGGAAAGCGCCAAGCTGCGCGGCACCACGGTCAAGGCACCGCGGATCCGCCAGACCATTGCCCGCCGCATGAAGGAGTCCCTGGACACCTCGGCACAGCTGACGCAGGTCCAGGAAGTGGACATGACCCGCATCGCCACGATGCGGCAGAAGGCCAAGGCAGGCTTCAAGGAGCAGAACGGTGCAAACCTGACGTTCCTGCCCTTCATCGCCAAGGCAGTGGTTGAGGCACTCAAGGCGCACCCGAAGCTGAACGCCTCCTACGACAGCGAATCGCAGGAGATCACTTACCACGACGCCGAGCACCTGGCGATCGCCGTTGATACTGAAAAGGGCCTGCTCGTTCCGGTCATCAACGACGCCGGCGACCTTAACCTCGCCGGTCTGGCCAAGCGCATTGCCGATGTCGGAGCACGTACCCGCAGCGGCAAGATCGGTCCGGATGAGCTCTCCGGCGGCACCTTCACGATCACGAACATCGGCAGCGTCGGAGCACTCTTCGACACCCCGATCATCAACCAGCCCCAGGTTGGAATCCTGGGCACCGGTGCGATCGTGAAGCGCCCCGTGGTCCGTACGGATGAGGACGGCAATGACACCATTGCCATCCGGTCCATGATGTACCTCTCGCTGACGTACGACCACCGCCTGGTGGACGGCGCCGATGCCGGCCGTTTCCTTCAGACCCTGAAGGCACGACTGGAAGAAGGCAGCTTCGAAGCCGATCTGGGCCTCTAAGCGCTAAAGCACGCGGACAGGCGGGCGTCCCCTCAGGGGGCGTCCGCCTTCGCATTATGTGGCCCCCGGCATGGGAATTTCTACCCGTTGTAGAATAGTTACCGGAATAATTACGCACCCTGACATAGTGTCGGTAAGATCGAAAGCATGGACTTCCTTCACAGCTTCCTTGTCTTCCTCCACATCCTCGGAGCCGGCATCATCGTCGGCATCTGGGTTGCCAAGATCAAGAACCCCACCGTGATGCCCGGCCAGTTCCACGCCGCACTGCTGCAGCTGGTGACCGGCATCCTGCTGGTGGGCGTCAACGAGATGGGCGACGGCGATGTCAACCACATCAAGATTGCGGTCAAGCTCGCCATCGCACTGGTCATCGCCGTCATGGCCTTCATCGGCCAGCGCAAGTACAAGAAGGACCAGCCTGTTTCCGGTGTCCTGGCAAACGGCGTGGGCATCCTTACCGTGGTGAATGTGGCCCTGGCCACCATGTGGTAACCAACCCCTAAGAGCGGCAAGCGGTTCAGCCGCCCGGTTCCTCCCCTTCGTTTCGGAGGGGAGGAACTTTTTTGTGCCTCTGCCCAGGGAGCCACCGGAACGCAGCAGGTCTGGCAGCAGGGCTCCGGGCCTGCAAGGATTGCGTCAGCAGCCCGGGCAGCCGCCCCGGCGCCACCTGTGAATAAGGAGAGCTTCCATGGCTACTGTCCGTTCAGCACACACCGTCTGGAACGGGGACCTGTTCCACGGCAAGGGTGAAGTCACCCTGGACTCCTCCGACCTCGGCACATTCGATGTCACATGGAAGGCACGCGCGGAAGAAGCCGAAGGGCGGACCAGCCCGGAGGAACTGATCGCTGCAGCACACTCGGCCTGCTTCTCCATGGCCTTCAGCAATGCCCTCGCGGAGGCAGGAAAGACGGCAGAACGCATCGAAACTGCCGCCGAGGTCTCCTTCGTTCCCGGCACCGGAATCACCGGCAGCCATTTGCGGGTCAACGCCGTGGTGCCGGATCTGACCGCCGAGGAATTTACCGATATTGCCGAGTCCGCGAAGACCGGCTGTCCGGTATCCCAGGCACTATCCGGTATCACCATCACCATGGATGCGACGCTGGAAACCTAGGTTCCCCACGCCGCCAGGACAAAAAGGACCTCTCCCCCGCCGGGAGAGGTCCTTTGGGGTATTGCCCGCCAATGCGGGCGCGTACTCTCCCTTACAAGCGAGCTTGGCCCGGGGGCCAAGGGAGCGGTTTCGAAACGACCGCAACTGCGTCTGAAGGTGAAGATATGAACCTCACGCCAAAAGAAATCGACAAACTCTATGTCTACCAAGTGGCCGAGCTGGCCCGCAGGCGGCGGGACCGGGGAACCAAACTCAACGTCAGCGAAGCCATCGCCCTGATCTGCGAGGCAATCCTGGAAGGCGCTAGGGACGGCAAAACGGTCGCTGAAGTGATGGAGCTTGGAAAGCACATCGTTTCCGAGAGCCAGTGCATGGACGGCGTCCGCGAGCGGCTGCCCCTGCTGCAGGTCGAAGCAACGTTCGTCGACGGCAGCAAGCTGGTCTCCTGCCACGATCCGATCGGGGTGTGACTTGACCCGGCCCACGGAGCCGGATGCGACGGTAGTGCTGGTCGGAGGACACGAGAGCGGAAACGGCGAGGATCTGTGTTTCGTGCCGGATTTCCTGCCCGGGTCCCTTGTCACCCCCGCCGGTCGCCCCCTTCACAATCTGCTCACGCGGCTGCTTGGCCGCAGCAGGGATGCCGACGGCTCAGTTCCACAGCCGGTAGTGGTGCTTCCGATGACTTTCGGGCGCAATCCCACTCTTGTTGCCGACACAGCCAAGACGCTTCGATGGCTCGGCACCGGGGACAGCAACGGAGATGCCGCAGCACCGCTGGCGCTGGCCGATGCCTTTGGAACGGGCGACCACCTCACAGCCTGGCTAAGGACAGCAGCCGTCGAAGTGCGCAGGCGGTCAGCGGAAGCGGCAATGCTGATTACTGCCGACGCCGCGAACCCGTTCGACGACGCCGAACTCTACCGCATCACCCACCTGGTGCGGACGCACGGAGCAGGCGTCCCCGTCGAGACGGCAGCTGCGGGCAGCGCGGCCGGGCTCCTGGAAGCGGTCCGGCGGCTCCGTCTGCTTGGAAGCAAACACACAATCGTCGTTCCGGCGGGCTTTCGCCGTACTCCGGTCGTTTCCTCAGAACTGGTGCCGTACGGCTCAGGCGATTTCTCCGACACTGAGTTCTACGGCGGACTGCTCAGTGAGAGGGCTGTGCTGCGGGTCATCGGCGAGCGTGTCCGCGACGCCCTTCACGCCCTCAGCCACGGCCGTACCGGCGTAGAAGCAGGGCTGCAGGCTGACCACGGCCACGGCTACGCCCATTCCCACGCATTTGAGGAGTCCGTCGGCCACTCCCATCCGCACAGTCACGGCACGGGCGCAAGCCATCCGCACAGCCACCCCGCCCCGATCGGCAGGAATTGACCGGGTCCCCCACCAAACACCACATGCAGCGACCCTGCACCGCTAGGGAAGGACAGATCATGCTGGGCACCCCAAGTTATGACCATAAGCAAGAGGACATTGAGATAAACGCCGGCCGGCCAAGTGTCACCCTGCTGGTAAGCAACACCGGAGACCGCGCGGTGCAAATAGGCTCGCACTTCCACTTCTTCGAAACCAACAAGGCCCTGCTGTTCGAACGTGAACGCGCCTACGGAATGCATCTGGATCTTCCCGCAGGCACCGGCGTCCGGATCGAGGCGGGTGATACCAGGGAGGTAACCCTCACCGCCTACGCCGGAAACCGGCGCGTGATCGGCTTCAACAATCTCGTTGACGGCGGACTCGACGCAGCGGACACCAAAATCCGCGCCATGGAACGGATGCGGGAACTCGGGTTCCAGGACGGGAAGCCCACCACCAAACCAACTGCCGGTAATAAGGGCGGCGCAGGCAAAACCGGCGCCGCAAAAGAGGGGAAGAAGTGATGGCAAGGATCCCGCGCAAACAGTACACCGACCTCTTTGGCCCGACTACCGGCGACCGGGTGCGCCTGGCGGACACCAATCTGGTAATCGAGATCGAGAAGGACTTCAACGAAGGCCATTACGGCGATGAAGTTGTCTACGGCGGCGGCAAGACAGCCCGCGACGGCATGGCCGCAGATCCCCAGGCGACTTCCGCTGAGGGAGTCCTGGACCTGGTCATAACGAACGCCATCATCCTGGACCCGATTCTCGGAGTCGTTAAAGGCGACATCGGCATTCGCGACGGAAAGATAGCCGGGGTCGGCAAATCCGGGAACCCGCACACCCAGAGCGGAGTCGACCCGCGCCTGATCGTTGGCCCAGGCACCGAACTCCTCGCCGGTGAACACTTCATCGCCACAGCCGGAGGCATCGACTCCCACGTGCACTACATCTCCCCCGAGCAGGCCCTGGCAGCGCTTTCAAACGGCATCACCACGCTTTTTGGGGGCGGCACGGGGCCGACGGACGGTACTAACGGCGTTACAACCACCCCAGGCGTCTGGAATATAGCCACGATGCTTAGGTCCATCGAGGCGATGCCGGTCAACATGGGCATTCTTGGAAAGGGCAACGGATCACTGCCGGATGCATTGATCGAGCAGATCGAGGGCGGAGCGGCGGGACTCAAGGTCCATGAAGACTACGGTGCCACCCCGGCGGCACTAAGCAGGGCGCTCTCCGTTGCGGACGATTACGACGTCCAGATCTCGGTGCACACAGACAGCCTCAACGAGGCCGGATATGTAGAGAACACGCTGGACGCCATCGACGGCCGCACCATCCACACCTTCCACACCGAGGGCGCCGGCGGCGGGCACGCCCCGGACATCATCAAGGTGGCCGGCTACCCCAACGTGCTTCCGTCGTCAACGAACCCCACATTGCCTTACACGGCCAACTCCGTGGATGAGCTGCTGGACATGGTGATGGTCTGCCACCACCTCTCCCACGACATCCCCGAGGACGTCGCCTTTGCGGACTCGCGCGTCCGCGCCGAAACGATCTCGGCGGAGACCGTTTTCCACGACGAGGGCATCATCTCGATGGTGTCCTCCGATTCCCAGGCCATGGGGCGCATCGGTGAATCCTTTATGCGCACCTTCCAAATTGCGCACCACTGCAAGGACCAGCGCGGCAAGCTGCCGGAAGACAGCGCGGACAATGACAACTTCCGCGTGCTGCGGTTCCTTGCCAAGATCACCATCAACCCGGCCATCACCCAGGGTGTCTCCGATTACATCGGGTCACTGGAAGAGGGCAAAATGGCCGACATCGTGCTCTGGCCGATTCAGTCCTTCGCCGCCAAGCCGAGGCTGATCGTTAAGGGCGGCCTGATCAACTGGGCGCTGATGGGAGACCCGAACGCTTCGCTGCCCACCCCGCAGCCGGTGTTCTACCGGCCTATGTTCGGTGCCCAGGGCAAGGCGCTGCAGAGCACCAGGGCGACCTTTATGTCCAAGGCAGCCATTGACAAGGGCGTGCCGGAAACGCTTGGCCTGGAGAGCCAGGTCCTGCCGGTGCACCGCTGCCGCGGCATCGGGAAGGAACATATGGTCCGCAACAATGCCACGCCGGATATCACGGTGGATCCGGAGACCTATGACGTGACCTATAACGGCACGCTGGCGAAGATACCCCCGGCGCAGTCCCTGCCGCTGACCCAGCTGTTCTTCCTGGCGTAGGAACACAGGATGTCGGACGTAAGGCAGCTGCTCACCAGCCTGCAGTTCGCGGACTCGGCCTTTCCCAGCGGGTTCTACACAATGTCACACGGACTCGAGGGCTACAGCCAGGCCCGCCTCGTCTCGCGCGGGGATGTGCAGCCCCTGCTGGCGGATCTGCTGCTGCACTCCGTTGGACCCGGGGATGCAACGGCACTCGCCGCGGCACACCGCGCGGCGTCCGACGGCGACATCGAACTCGTTCAGGAAATCGACCAGCTTCTCTTCGCTTCCAAGCTGAACGCGGAAATGCGCACGACCTCCGTGCGCAGCGGTCACCAGCTGATCGATCTCGGTGCCGAGCTGATTGAGCAGCCACTGCTCGCTGAATACGGCGCCCGGGTACGGAGCCGGGCCACCCCCGGTTGCCAGCCGGTCGCCTCGGCCGTGATTTATGCGGCCAACGGCGTGCAGACCCGGCAGGCCGTGGCCTCGGACCTGTTCGCCTTTTCGGCAAGCTTCGTTGGTGCCGCACTCCGCCTGCGGCTGACTGACCACCGGCATGCCCAGGCCGTCCTGCTGGAGACGGCTGGAGTGATGGAGCAGGCCACAGATGCCGCGCTTGAACGCGGCCTCGCTGACCTTGGCGGCTGCGTGCCGCTGGCCGATGTTATGTCCGCGCAGCACGAAAAAGCGGAGGCACGGCTCTTCGCCAGCTGACGCGGGCAAACGAAGGAAGTTCGGGACGGCACCGGAAGGTGTACAGACCCAAAGATGCAGAACACCGGAAATGAGGAAGTTATGAGCGAGAACGTGTTGAGGATCGGTATCGGCGGACCGGTAGGCAGCGGCAAGACTGCGCTGACGGAGGCCCTCGTCCCCCGGCTCATCGCGGCCGGCCGAACCCCGGGCGTCATCACTAACGATATCTACACCCAGGAGGACGCCCACCATGTCCGCCGGGAGCTGGACGGCATCCTGGACCCTGAGCGTGTCATGGGGGTCGAGACCGGTTCCTGCCCGCATACGGCCGTGCGGGATGATCCGACCATGAACCTGGCCGTCGGCGCCGAGATGCTGGAACGGTTCCCGGACATCGATACCCTCATCTACGAATCGGGCGGCGACAACCTGACCCTGACCTTTTCCCCGGCCCTGGCAGATGTGTTCGTGTTCGTGCTGGACACTGCCGAGGGCGAGAAAATGCCCCGCAAACGCGGACCGGGCATTACGGACAGCGACATCCTGGTGATCAACAAGATCGATATAGCGCAGTACGTACGCACGGACCTGGGCGTCATGGAGGCCGATGCGCACCGGGTACGCGAAGACAGGCCGGTGGTGCTGACCAACTCACTGACCGGGCAGGGGGTCGATGAGCTGTACCAGCAGATCATGACGCAGTGGAACGGTGCCAGAACCGAGCTCATCGGATGACGGTCAAAGCCGCGGAACCGGAAAGCACCGCTGGCCCCCGGCTGAGTCCGGCCCCTCAGAAGCCGGCTCCCCAGGCCGGAGGCCGGCCCCCGAGCACGGGCGGTTACCGGCTCGAACCGGCGTACTACGAAGCGGTCCGGGTGCCGGAGGAAGTGCTGCGCCACGCGGGCTCACCGCGCAGCCTGCCCGTCGGCAGCCCGGGCAAGGTCGGCGTGCTGCAGCTTGGCTTCGACCGCAACCGCGGCCGGACCGAACTGGTGGAGCATTACCAGAAGTCCCCGCTGCAGATCATGCATCCGCTGTACTTCAATCTGCTGCGCCCCGACATGCCCTACACCTACCTGATGTCGTCCGGCGGAGGCATCCTGCAGGGAGACCGGCAGCGCACCGACCTGCGGTTCAGTGCCGGAACGTCGGCGCACGTGACCACCCAGGCCCATACCCGGATCTACCGCATGGACTATGGGTACGCGACCGCCGTCGTCAACATCGCGGCTGAAGAAGATGCCTATGTGGAGTACCTGCCGGACCCGGTTGTGCCCTTCGCGGATTCGCGTTTCTACCAGCAGACGTCGGTGGTGCTGGACGAGTCCGCGACGCTGCTGCTGGGCGAGACCGTCTACGCCGGCCGGCTGGCGCGGGGTGAGCGGCACGCCTATGACGTATATGCCTCAGACTTTGAGGTACGTCGTCCCGACGGCCGGCTGGTAGCCCTGGACAGGGTGCGGCTCTGTCCCGGGGACGGGGAAGACGGCCGCGGCGTAAACGGATTGGGTGTGCTGGCGGGCCACGATGTGCTCGCTATGCTCTACGTCTTCACTCCCCTCGTTCCCCCGGCGCAACTGGCAGACTCGCTGTCCCGGGCAGTTCGCGAAAGCGGGGGTGACCTGATCTTCGGGGTGAGCACCCTGCCCGGCGATACCGGCGTGTGGATGCGGCTGCTTGGCAACGACACTGTGGCCGTGGCGGCCGCGAACACAGCAGCTGCATCCGCCATGCATGAGCTGCTGACCGGGAAGCAGGCTCCCCTTATTCGGAAGAACTAGGAAGGGGTCTGACCGTGCGTGGACAAAGCGTTACGCAGACGGCGACGGCAAGGCCGCAGCACTCCTACCGGGCGCAGGTAGTTCTCGCCTTCATACCCGTCGTGCTCCTGCACGTCGCGGGGTTCGGACTGTTCTTCTTCCTGGTGGAACCGCTGCACCTGCAGCTTGGATCCTCCGTCTTTGGTGTCGGCATTGCCGTGGTGGCCTATGTGCTTGGCGTGAGGCACGCCTTCGACGCCGACCACATTGCCGCCATTGACAACACGACCCGCAAGCTCGTTGACCTGCGCCGGCCCGCCGCCGGCGTCGGCCTGTTCTTTTCACTGGGGCACTCCACGATCGTCTTTCTCATGGCGGCACTGCTGGCACTCGGAGTGAGCTGGGCGGTGGGCCTGAGCGATGACGGCAACGAGGTCCGCAATGGCCTGGGCGTTTTCGGCACGCTCGTGTCCGGAGTCTTCCTGCTGCTGATCGGGCTCATCAACGCCGTCGCCTTTCTCGGAATCCTGAAGGTCTGGCGGGCTTCACGCAACGGAGAGCTGGACCAGGTGGAGCTGGAACGCCACCTTCAGGGTCGCGGGTTCATCACCCGGATCCTGCGGCCGCTGCTGAAGACGATCGACCGGCCGGGCAAGATGTACGCGGTCGGGTTCCTATTCGGGCTGGGTTTTGACACCGCCAGTGAGATTGCACTGCTGGTGCTCGCCGGAACCGGAGCCGCGACCGGGCTGCCCTGGTACGCCATCCTCTGCCTGCCGCTCATCTTCGCGGCCGGCATGAGCCTGTTCGACACACTCGACTCGGCCGTGATGGTCCGTGCCTACGGCTGGGCCAGCGTCAACGCGATCCGCAAGGTTTACTACAACCTGACCATCACCGGGCTCTCCGTGATGATTGCGGTCATCATCGGCGGCATTGAGCTCGTAGGCCTGCTGAACGAGAAGCTTGGCCTCCAGGATCCCCTCACCGGGTGGGTGGCCGGCATCGACCTGGAGAACGTGGGGTACATCATCGTGGGCACCCTGGTCCTGGTCTGGCTAATCTCCACCGCCTACTGGAAGTTTGGGAGGGTGGAGGAGCGGTGGGCCCTGCCGGGCCCCGGGCCCGGGGGCGCCGTGCCCGGTGAGGGTGCATCACCGGCAGCCAGACCCGGAAAAACACCCGGGCAGGGCCGGCCGCCGAACACACCCGCGGGAGAGGACAGGATATGAGCAGCGTAGGCGCAACCGCCCCGCATCCTGCCATCCCAGCCGCAGGCTGGCTCAAAGGCTGGTGCCAGGGGCTCTCACAGATCTTCTTCCAGAGCAACGTCTTCACAGCGCTGCTGATACTGGCCGCCTTTGCCGTCGCGGACTGGCGCATGGCGTTGCTGGTCCTCATTGGCGCTGCAGGCAACACGGTGACCGGACGGCTGATCGGAGCTGACTCCTCCTCGGTCACGGCGGGCATGCAGGGTTTCTGCGGGGCCCTGGTCGGAGCGGCAACCTTTGCGGCCATCGGAGGCCAGTGGGCGGCCTACCCGATCGCCCTGATCGGCGGTGCTCTCTGCGCTCCCGTGATCTGGCTGGTGAACGCGCTCTTCACGAAGACCCCGCTGAGGATCTACGGACTGCCCTCGACCACAGCGCCGTTCTGCATCGTGGCCACGATCATCCTGTTCAGTACCGAGGCGCTGCATGTAAGCGCGCCGACGTCGGCCACCATCGATTCGGCGCCGTTGGCCTTCGTCCGCTCACTGCTGACGAATGTGTCCGAGGTAGTCCTCATCAACAACGAATGGTCCGGCGCGCTGATTCTGCTGGGCCTGTTCGTGGCGAGCTGGAAGGTTGGCCTGGCCGGCCTGCTCGGCAGTGTGGTTGGCAGCCTGTGCGCACTGGCGCTCGGTGAAGCACTGACCGAGACGGCCAACGGCCTGGCCGGTTACTCCGGCGTGCTGACCGCCATCGCACTGGCCGTCGTGTTCCTCCGCAGCAGCACGATCTCATGGGTGCTTGCAACCATTGGAACGGCGGTGACAGCGGTGGTGACCCTGCTGATGCATGAGATCGCCGCGCCCACCTACACATGGCCGTACATCCTCACCACCTGGGTGTTCCTGATAATCGCCCACTACATTCCCGCAGCGAAGCGTCCCTAGCAGCGGGTCGTCCGGACAGGGAAGAGCTAGATGGAAGCGCCGATCCACAGCCCAAGGACCGCTGCTACCACTGAGAGCAGCAGCATCACGACGCCGCTGATGAACGAAGCCCCGTAGCGGCCCTTTTTGATGAGCTGCACGGTCTCGTAGCTCGCCGTGCTGAAGGTCGTATAACCGCCAAGGAATCCGGTACCGATGACGATGCTGACGTCGGTGGGTACAAAATGCTCGACGGTGAGGCCGGTGAGAAAACCAAGCACGAGGGAACCGGAGACGTTGATGATCGTCGTCGCCCAGGCAAACTGCGTCTTGGAGTGGGCACGGATGAATCCGTCCAGCATAAACCGCACAGTGGCGCCCACGCCGCCGGCCAGGGCCAGCAACAGGAAGATTCCGGGGGTCATGTCGCATCCTCCTGTTCATCCCTGCGCGGGCCAGGGGCACGGTTGTTGACGGCGGTCGCAATCGCGATGCCCGCCCAGGTGGCGCAGGCACCCACAATCACCGTGGCCAGCGCGTAAACCACCGCGGATCCCGGGAGCCCGTCGCGGAAAAGCACGGCGGTGTCGGTGGCCAGCGAGCTGTAGGTGGTGAAGCCGCCGCAGAACCCGGTGCCCAGCAGGAGCTTGAGGTTCGCGCCGGTGGGCCGCGCCTTGTCCAGGCGCGTAACGGCTTCGTAGAGGTAGCCGAGCAGGAAGGCGCCGATCACGTTGATGATCGGGATCGCGATCGGGACTTCGCCGAGGTTCGGGATGACGAGCGACAGGCCCTCGCGGCTTGCTGCGCCGGCTCCGCCGCCAACGAAGACCAGCCCGATGGCTGCCCAGCGCAGGTACGGCGCGCGGGTGCCGCTCATTTTGCCGTCCGATCCCGGGCCGCACCGGCCCCGCCGGTGACGGTCCGCAGCCAACTGGAATTAGAGTCCATTCTTGAACGCTACGCCTGCGTACCGGCTGGCTCAATCAAGCAGACCGCCGGAAACGCCCGGACGGAGGAATCCCTCCCGCCAGGAAGAGGTCCCTCCCTCCGGTTCCGCCTAGCTGTCCTTGCCGGACCGGCCCTGCGGCCGCGGCGGCAGCGGTGCCGGGCGAAGGCTGGGATAGCCCTCCCTGGCCGGCGGCTGGTCCGTGGGGATTTCTGCGAGCATCTCCTTGAGGATGGCGACACCCTGCTCCAGCTGCGGGTCGGCTCCGGCCATGTAGGAATGCGGCGGGTACGGAACTTCAATGTCCGGTTCAACCCCGCGGTTCTCCACCCCGAAACCAACGCCGCCGGTGAACCAGAAGGCGTACCGCGGCTGGGTCACCGAAGTTCCGTCAGCCAGGGCAAAACGCCCGTCGATGCCCACTACGCCGCCCCATGTGCGGGTACCGACCACAGGGCCGATCCCGCGCAGCTTGGCCACCTGGGTAACGATGTCGCCGTCGGATCCCGCGAATTCGTCAGTCAGGATCACCACGGGGCCACGCGGGGCCTGCGCCGGATAGGTACCGGCCTGGTCTCCCCGGGGCAGGCTCCAGGCCGTCACCTTCCGGCCAATCAGTTCCGCCACCAGCTGGGACGTGTGTCCGCCCCGGTTGTGCCGGACGTCGATTACCAGGCCGTCCTTCGCAGCCTCGCTGTCCAGGTCCCTGTGCAGCTGTGCCCACCCGCTGGCCACCATGTCCGGGATGTGCAGGTAGCCGAAGGAGCCGTCTGAAGCGGCACGCACCGCACGCCGGTTGGCATTTACCCAGTTCTGGTAACGGAGCCGCTCTTCGCTGCGCAGGGGCACGACGGCGATCCGCCGCTGCTGCGGGCTGTCCCCGTTGCGGATAACCGTCAGCTCAACCACCCGCCCTCCGGCGCCGACGAGCAGCGCTGCCGGACCCTTGTCGGCAGGGACAGGGAGCCCGTCCACGGCGGCGATCACGTCTCCGGGACGCACATCGGCACCCGGAGCGCTCAGCGGCGATATTGCCTGCGGGTCAGAGGATTCCGGATCGAGGATCCTGGCCACTTCCCAGCCGCCGTTTCCGGGCCGGAGATCTGCGCCAAGGAAGCCCTGCGGTCCTCCCCCGGCTTCGGCGATGCCGGCCGGAGTGACGTAGGCGTGGGAGGTTCCCAGTTCACCCTGCAGCTCCCAGAGCAGGTCCACAAGATCATCATGGGACCCAAGCTGCTGTACCAGTGGCCGGTACCGTGCGTGGACGGCATCCCAGTCGAGTCCGCCCATATCCGGGGTCCAGAAGAAGTCCCGCTGCAGGCGCCAGGTCTCATCGAATGCCTGCCCCCACACCTGGAGAGGCTCCAGGAGTACGCGGATGCGGGAAAGGTCAATGGTCGTGCTCTCCGGGGAATCCTCGTCCACCCTGGCTGAGGCGGGCACGGCACGGACACGGTTTTCCTGCCGGAGCACAACCGTTCCGGCGTCGCCGCTGAGTTCGTAGTCATCCAGCGCCGGAACCAGCACGGAGACTTCCCTCTTGGCCAGGTCGAAACGCTCCAGACGCTTGCCGGGCAGCCGGTCGGAGGAGCTGGCCTTCCCGTCGCCGGTTACGCCATAGACGTCCTCCGCGAGCCACAGCAGCGCACCGTCAGCCGCCCGGAGTTTGGAGTAGCGCCCCTGCGGGACCGGAACGGGGATGATGCGTTCTGCCAGCCGGTCCAGGTCCACCAGCGTTTCCACTGCGTCCCCGGAAGCGTCCCCGGGGTCGTCCGACCCTACGGCCGGCCCTGCCGAGGGCTGTTCCACCGTGTGCGCGGACGGACCGAACGGCGAGTTGGTGGACGCTGCGAGGGCAACCAGGAAAGGCTTCGTGGACGTGGGGAACCCCAGGTCAAAACCATGTGTGTCATAGACCGGGTCAAAGCTGCGCTCTGACAGGAAAGCCAGGAACGCTCCATCCGGTGTGAAGGAAGGGCTGTGGTCGTGGAAACGGCCGTCCGTAACGTCAGTGACGGCCGCGTCCGAACCGTTCGCGGGACGGAGCCGGATCCTGCGGCGGGCCCCTTCGATGGCGACGGGCTCGGCCCATGCCAGCCAGCGGGAGTCAGGACTGAATGCGAGTTCCTCAACGGCCCCGTGGCCGCTGTCGGCGATCTCGGACAGCAGGCCGGATTCGACGTCGAGCAGGTAGACCTGGCCGAACTCCGTGGCAGCGGCCACGAGCTTCCCGTCGGGGCTGGGGACCAGCTGGGACACCCGGGTGGGGGCGGGGAACTGGATCCGGACTACGGCATTGCCGGCTGCGCTTTCCTGGGATGCGAGGACTGCCTCGGAGGCACCCTGCTCGCCGCCCTCCGCCGGGACGCCGGCGGCCGGAGCTGACACCGCTGCGGGGGCAGCAGGCACTGCCGTGCTGCCTGCCGGGGGACGGCCCAGAGCCGATACGGGCCGAGGAAGCTCATCCTGGCCGTCTTCTGCCGGTGCAGCCGGCGTTTCGGTGTCTCGCTTTGCCTGCTCTGCCACGGCTGGCAAAGACGCGAAAACGTCCTTGATGAACAATGCCTCTTCGTTGCCGGGATCGGCCACAAACACGGCGCGTCCTCCCGGCAGCGGCCGGCCCAGCCGGGCCCGGACACCCGGGGTTGCCTCGATTACCCGCGAGGGTCCGTCCTTGTGCGTGAGCCAGTGCAGCGTGCCGTGGCTTTCAACCACACTGGATTTGCCGGCGGTGTCGGGCACCGCTGCGGCCAGGTGGCGCGCGGCGTTGAGCGGGCGGGGCCGGCGTCCGGTTCCCGCCGAACCCAGGCTGATGTCCAGCCGCTCAGGTTCCGCGTCCAGGTTCGCAAGCAGCCAGAGTGCGCCGGCAGATTCGAAGATGATCCGGGTACCGTCCGAGGACGGGTGCCGGACGTAGAAGTCCTGGAAGTCAGTGTGCCTGCGCAGGTCGGATCCTGCCGGCGTCACCGAGTAGATGTTGCCGTAGCCCTCATGGTCGGAGAAGAAGGCGATCCGGCCGTCTACCCACATCGGGTAGGCGAGGTTGCCGTCAAGTTCGGGAACCAGGCGGACAAACTCGCCGTTGCCGTCGGCATCGATCCAGAGTTTCCCGGCAGTGCCGCCGCGGTATCTCTTCCAGCGTGCGGGCTCCCGGCTAAGCACGGATCCGATAACAAGCGGGCGCTCGTCGCCCAGTGCCGGCCCGTGTGCCAGCGTGTCCAGCGGCCCGTAGGGAAGCCTCGACGGCGCTGCGCCGTCCAATGGAACCTCGTAGGCCCAGCGGAGGCGAAAGTCCTCGTACTCAAAAGGGCTGGTGGCGATGACCGCCCCTGAGGGCGCGAACCCGCGGACCCGGGTGTTCTGGTTGCCCCAGAAGGTCAGCTGGCGGAAGTCTCCGCCCTCGGTATCGGCCGTCACGACTTCCGGTGCGGCACCCTGGATGACAGTCCAGGCGATCCGCGATCCGTCCGGCGAGAACTTGGGATTGCGGGCAGGCAGCTGCAGGGAGGACACACGCCAGGCCCGTCCCCCTGAAACCGGCGCCACCCACACGTCGTCCTCGGCTACGAAGGTCACGCGGTCGCCGTGCAGGTTGGGAAAGCGAAGGTACGCAGTTGAACTCATATTTCCGATCCTATCTTTCGGCTTCCCCCCTCCTGTCCAGGCTTGCCGCAGCGGGCAGCACTGCGGCGATCCGCCACTGTCCCTCCACTCGAACCATCTCCAGGAGCACGTCCTGCCGGACCGGGCTCCCGGCGGGGGCAGCCTCTGTGCCGTCTGCACGGACCTGCTGCCAGCCGGAGAGCTGCGCCGAGACATGGATCCGGGCTGCCCCTGCGGGCGGGCCACCTGGTCCGTCCCGCTCAGCGGCTGAGGCCTGTAGGACTTCGACGCCAAAACCGGCCAGCCGTTCCCCCCGTTCCTCAAGACGTGCCAGCTGGGCTTGGTCTGCCGCCTGCGCCGCTGAGCCTTCCTGATTGACCCATGCCAGCAGCTCAGTACTGCCCTGTTCGAACGCACGTGCGCGAAGAGCCGAGAGAACCCGGACAGCCGTGAGCGGATCCTCTGCTGCCAACGCAGCCTGCTCCTCGGCTGAAGGCTCCCCCGTCCCGGCTGCCTCACCGCTTCCCGGCCGTTCATCGGCCGCGTCGCTCCGGCCCGGCAACGCGGAGCCCTCCACGGTGTCCCCTGACGCGGGCACGAAGGCATGCTGGCGGGGATAGAGGACTTCCGGGGCCAGAACGGCGACAGCTCCGAGGCCGGCGGTCGCGGACACCAGCAGCGTGGCGATGACCATCCTGGCTTTCCCGTGGCCGCCTTCCGCTACCCGTCGCCGTGCCGGGCCCGTTCCCGCAGAACGGGGTTTCCTGCCCTGCTTCTGTCTCCGGCGTCTTCCAGACCCGGCACGCAGGGATACGGAAGCACCCGCCCCGGGGCGGCGGAGGCCGGCGGTGAGCAGGTCCATAGGCTCCGGGTCCCAGGCCCCCAGTACCTCCGCAGCGAATTCTCCGGCTCCCGGACGCAGGGCAGGGTCCTCCCGGAGCGCCGAATCCAGCAGGTCCCGCAGCACGGCGGGCGCCTCCGGCACCAGGACGCCCAGCGGAGGACGGAGACCAGGCACCAGGGGCCTGCCCGTCAGCATGAACCAGCCGAGGGCCCCCAGCGCGTACACGTCCTCCGACGGTCCGTGACCCGGCACAGACGTAGAAACCCCTGCCGTGCAGGACCCGGGATCCCCCGCTTTGAGGCCATGCGCCGGGGGCAGGATCACCCCCGCCCCGAAATCCGCCAGCAGCGGCTTGCCGTTGGCCGTGAAGAGAACGTTCCCGGGCGTGAGCCGTCCGTGGACGGCCCCTTCGTCATGCAGGGCCTGGAGCGCCCGGCCCACACCCACCAGCACTGTTACGGCCTGCCCCGGCGTCAGAGCGCCCCGCGCAGCAACCACCCGGGCCAGGCTGCCGCCGGGCGCATATTCAAGCAACAGTCCCGGACCGTCGGCCGCAGCAACGATTCCGTGGACACCCAGCAGGTTCTCATGGTGGTAGCGGGAGAGGATGGTGAGTTCCCGGCGCAGTTCATAGTCGTCTCGGAGGGTACTGCCGGCGTGCGGGATTTTGAGCGCATAGCTCTGCCCCTCACCAATGTGTTCCACCAGCCAAACCGACGCACCGCTTCCCGTGCCCAGACACGGACCGGTTCGCCAGGCCTCCTCAGGGAGCAGCGGAGGGCGGACGGTGCCGGCGTCTTCAAAAGCGTCAGCTTCAGTTCCCGGCCCTGTCTCCATGCCGACAGTTCTAGCCTGCCAAAGCGATTGGTGCAGGACTTATCCACAGGCTGCGGCAAACGTGACGCGAAACACATCTGCTTTCCGTCACTGCACCGGTTAGGGTAGCCCCTATGGATCTGCAGTTTCTCCGCGTTGGCCTTGCTCCCGGCTACCTGGACTACCAGGAGGGATGGGATCTTCAACGCAGGGCCCACCGGGAGGTCAGCGAGGGAACCCGGCAGAACACCGTCTACCTTCTGGAGCACACCCCGGTCTACACGGCCGGAAGGCGAACCGAGCCCCATGAGCGCCCCTTCGACGGCACCGAGGTGGTCAATGTTGACCGCGGTGGCAAACTCACCTGGCACGGTCCCGGGCAGCTGGTGGGCTACCCAATCCTCCGCCTGCCGGATCCCGTCCTGGTGGTGGACTACGTCGCAGCTCTTGAGTCCGCCCTTATCAGCGTGCTGGCCGACTACGGCCTGGCCGGGGAACGCGTAGACGGACGCTCGGGTGTCTGGATCCGCGGGACGGACGGCGGGCAGGACCGCAAGATCGCCGCCGTCGGCATCCGCGTGGACCACGGCGTTACGATGCACGGATTCTCACTGAACTGCAGCAATGACCTCGCTCCCTACGCCCAGATCGTGGCGTGCGGAATTTCCGATGCAGGCACGACTTCAATCAGCGCCGAAACGGGCACTGCGGTGACGCCCTCAGACGTGGTGGCGCGTGTGGAGGAAGAACTGCGGCACACCCTCGCGAACCTATCTCCCCATCCCGGTGCTGCACCCCCAGCGCCGGGCAACTCCGGCACAGCCAACAAAGCACAAGGAGCCATGACGTGACACTTGCCCCCGAAGGCCGCCGCCTGCTGCGCATCGAGCAGCGAAACGTCGCCGTTCCGGTGGAACGCAAGCCCGACTGGATCAAAGCGAAGGTCAACATTGGCCCGGAGTACGTCCATTTGAAAGGGCAGGTGAAGAAAGAAGGCCTGCACACAGTCTGCGAGGAGGCAGGCTGCCCCAACATCTTCGAATGCTGGGAAGACAAGGAAGCGACGTTCCTGATCGGCGGTTCGGACTGTACGCGCCGCTGCGATTTCTGCCAGATCGACACTGGCAAGCCTTCGCCGCTGGACCGCATGGAACCGCTGAAGGTTGCGCGTTCGGTCCAGTCGATGAACCTGCGCTACGCGACCGTCACCGGCGTCGCCCGCGACGACCTTGCGGACGAGGGAACCTGGCTGTACGCGGAGACGATTCGCCAGATCCATGCCCTCAACCCGGGAACCGGCGTCGAAATCCTCATTCCGGATTTCTCCGGCAAGCCCGAACACATCCAGGCCATCTGCGATGCGGCCCCGGAAGTATTCGCGCACAACGTGGAGACGGTCCCCCGCCTTTTCAAGCGGATCCGGCCGGCATTCCGCTACGAGCGTTCCCTGGATGTCATCACTCAGGGGCAGGCACTGGGCATGGTCACCAAGTCGAACCTGATCCTGGGCATGGGCGAAACACGGGACGAAATCTCCGGTGCGCTGCGGGACCTCCGTGAGGCAGGCTGCGACCTGCTGACCATCACCCAGTACCTGAGGCCCAGCGAACGCCACCTGCCGGTGGACCGCTGGGTCAAGCCGGAGGAATTCGTCGAGCTCAGTGCAGAGGCGGAAGAACTGGGCTTCCTGGGAGTGATGAGCGGTCCCCTGGTCCGTTCCTCCTACCGGGCAGGCCGGCTTTGGGCAGGCGCCATGCGCAAAAAGGGCCGCGTGCTGCCGCCCAACCTCGCCCACATCGCTGACTCCGGGACCGCTGCCCAGGAGGCATCCGCCGTCCTGGCCCGCCGGTAATGCCCGGCGGATACCTTCGTTTTCCCTAGTCTCAACAGGCCCGCCTGCTCCCCGCGTCACGGGGAGATAGTGCTGCGCCTTCATCACGTAGAATTGACGCATTATGGCCAACAGCACTGATTCCGACGCATCCAAGGGCGCCCGCCGCGGCCTCTTCTCCCGCAAGCCGAAGGCGGAAAAGAAGAACAAGCAGCCCGGCCGCATGAAACAGATCGCCGATGTCTTCAAGATGACCCGGCGCAATGATCCCAGTGTCATTTGGCGGATGGTGGGTGCCTTTGCGGGCATCATCGCCATCGGCCTGATCATTGGTTTCCTGATCGACAACTGGGTCACGATGCTCATCATCGCGATCCCGCTCGGCCTGCTGGCCGCCATGTTCATCCTCTCCCGCCGTGCCGAACGCGCAGCCTTCGCGCAGATCGAGGGACAGCCGGGAGCCTCCGGTGCCGCACTTTCCGTCCTGCGCCGCGGCTGGATCCTGGAGGAACAGCCCGTTGCCGTCAGCCCGCGCACCCAGGATGCTGTGTTCCGCGCCATCGGACGTCCCGGCATTGTCCTGGTCACCGAAGGTCCGTCGAACCGGGTCAAGACACTGGTTGACGGTGAACGCCGCAAGATGAACCGTATTGTCCCCAACGTTCCGGTCCACGTCATCCAGACGGGACGCGGCGAAGGACAGGTCCCCCTCCAGCAGGTTGCCAAGAAGGTCAAGAAGCTCAAGAAGTCGCTGACCAAGCAGGAGGTCGCCGCCGTGAACAAGCGGCTCTCCGCCCTCGGCCAGCGCCTTCCAATCCCCAAGGGCATCGACCCGTACAAGGCACGCCCGGACCGCAAGGCCGCCCGCGGCCGCTAAGATCCGCAGCATAAAAGAATGCCCCCGTCAGGTGAACCTGGCGGGGGCATTCTTTGTGTTGGGGGGTCAGCGCCCGTGCTTGACCTTCACGAGGACAGTCTTCATCGCCCTGTCATGGAGACCACGCTGGTCGGCATCGAAGATCAGGGCCGGGATAACGAGGCAGAGCAGGACAGTGCGAACGACGCCGGCAAGCGGGCCGGCAGCGCTGCCGTCGAGTTTCTGCACCTGCAGGCTGAAAACCCGGTGTCCGATGCTGTAGCCCAGCAAGCCGACGAGCACGATCTGCCCTGCAGCAAACACCAGCAGGATCGAGTTTCCCGTGCCGCCGAAAAACGCGTACGCAATCAGTGACGCCAGCGCCCAGTCGATGATGAGCGCACCCAGCCTCGGGCCCACCCGGGCGATCGAACCAGGACCTGTCCGGGGCCTGCCCAGCCTGCGGCCCGGCCAGTTCTCTTCGTCGGATGGGGGGCCTTCAAGCCATGAACCAATGCTTCGTCTGTCAACCACGGTTTAAGACTACCCGGAGCCCCTGATGCCCGGTTCCCCCTTCTGTGACGGGACCCTATTGTGCCCGCAACTGCCTGCACAGGCTAGGGTGGTAGGTGTTACCGGGAGCACGTAACGTCACCGAAACATTGGTGACACGGGCGGGTAATGGGGTGTTCCTAGACTTACAGCTGTTACCGGAACCGCGGAATTCACCGCCCGGTACACGGACAGGCCAACCGCCCGGGGCCTTCCACTCAAACATGTATAAGGAGCATAGACACGATGTTCAAGAATGCGGACGAGGTCCTCAAGTTCATCGCTGACGAAGATGTGAAGTTCGTCGACATCCGTTTCACCGACCTGCCCGGAGTGCAGCAGCACTTCAACGTACCCGCCAAGTCAGTGGACGCCGACTTCTTCATCAACGGCCAGCTCTTCGACGGATCCTCCATCCGCGGTTTCCAGGGAATCGCCGAATCCGACATGCAGCTGATCCCCGATGTGACCACCGCATTCCTGGACCCGTTCCGCATTGAGAAGACGCTCGCCCTGAACTTCTCGATCGTCAACCCCCGCACCGGCGAGCCCTACCACCGCGATCCCCGCGGCGTAGCTGAGCGCGCTGAAGCATACCTCGCGTCCACCGGCATTGCGGACACGGCCTTCTTTGCTCCCGAAGCCGAGTTCTTCATCTTCGACAACGTGCAGTACGAATCCGCCCCGCAGGGCAGCTTCTACAAGGTTGACTCCATCGAAGCTCCCTGGAACAGCGGCCGCGAGGAAGAGGGCGGCAACCTGGGCAACAAGACGCCGTTCAAGGGCGGCTACTTCCCCGTAGCTCCGGTGGACAAGCAGGCCGACCTGCGCGACGCCATCTGCGTTGAGCTGGACAACGCCGGCCTTGAGGTTGAGCGCTCCCACCACGAAGTTGGCGGCGCCGGCCAGGCAGAGATCAACTACAAGTTCACCACCCTGACCCACGCGGCCGATGACCTGCTCAAGTTCAAGTACATCGTCAAGAACGTTGCCGATGCCTGGGGCAAGTCCGCAACCTTCATGCCGAAGCCGATCTTCAACGACAACGGTTCGGGCATGCACTGCCACCAGTCGCTCTGGAACGGCGGCGAGCCGCTCTTCTACGACGAGAAGGGCTACGCGGGCCTCTCCGACATTGCCCGCTGGTACATCGGCGGCCTGCTGAAGCACGCTTCAGCCGTTCTGGCATTCACGAACCCGACGGTGAACTCCTACCGCCGCCTGGTCAAGGGCTTCGAAGCTCCGGTCAACATGGTCTACTCGCAGGGCAACCGCTCGGCCGGTATCCGTATCCCAATCACCGGTTCGAACCCGAAGGCCAAGCGCATCGAGTTCCGCGCACCGGATCCCTCCTCCAACCCGTACCTGGCCTTCGCCGCACAGCTGATGGCAGGCCTGGACGGCATCAAGAACCGCATTGAGCCGGCCGACCCGATCGACAAGGACCTCTACGAGCTCCCGGCCGAGGAAGCCAAGGACATCCAGAAGGCCCCGGGCTCCCTCGAGGAAGCCCTGGATGCCCTCGAAGCGGACAACGAGTTCCTGCAGGCCGGCGGCGTGTTCACCCAGGACATGATTGACGCCTGGATCGCCTACAAGCGCGAATATGAGATCCTGCCGCTCGCCATGCGCCCGAACCCCTTCGAGTTCGAGCTCTACTACGGCGTCTAAGACGTAACCGGTTCCGGCCACAGGAGGGCCCGCACAGCTGCCGAAAGGCGGCGGTGCGGGCCCTTTTGCGTTACCCGGCTTCCCCACCAGCACAGCGCCTGCCAGTGGGCCTTGACCGGTACCCGCGGAGTGGGTCAGGGTGTACCCATGCCGCAGATAACCGAGGAACTGTGGGATGCAGTGGACTCGCGGGTGGAATCGTGCTGGTGCCCGGGACTGGTAGCCGGGGTGCGGATTGGCGGCGAGCTGGAAGTCCATTCCTGCGGCACATACGCCTTCGGCAGCCCCCGCGCAATGGACACGTCCACGCCCTTCCGGATCTCTTCCCTGAGTAAGCTCGTGGGCGGTGCCCTTGCACTCAGCCTGGTAGACGATGGAACGCTGGCCCTGGACGACGACGCCGCACGCTGGCTTCCACAGCTGGCGGACCTTCGGGTCCTCGCCACTCCGGATGCCCCGCTGTCCGTCACCGTCCCGGCACGCGGGCCGGTGACCGTCCGCCACCTGCTGACCCTGACTGCCGGCTTCGGAGTCGACTTCGGGCAGACACCCTATGCCGCGGCGACCCGGGACCTGCTCTGGGGCCCCAATCCGCCGGCCATGGAACCGGATGCTTACCTTGACCAGCTGGGCAGCCTCCCGCTCGCTGCGCAGCCGGGGGAACGGTGGATGTACCACGCGGGTGCCGACGTGCTCTCAGCGCTGCTTGCGGCTGCTGCGGGCATGCCGCTGCGCGAACTGGTTGCCGACCGGATATCCGGCCCGCTGGGACTCACCGCAACGGGTTTTCCGTCCGGAAACGAGGAGTTTCCAGCCGTTTACGAGTCCACGGCCTCCGGACTGGTGGAAGCGGCCGCCTACCGGGACGCGTTCGCTTCCCCTCCGATGTTCGAATCCCTTGCCGGGGGCCTGGTATCAACAGTCCCTGACTACCTGACGTTCCTCGCGGCCCTGGCAGATGACAGGCTGCTCCCCCACGGACTGCGGGAGTCCATGACCTCAGACCAGCTAACCGGCACCCAGCGCGCAGGCGCCGCGGAGATGAACGGTCCGGACGAGTCCTGGGGCTACCTGACCGGCGTCCAGACAGGGCCGGGGCCGGTCTGGTCGGATCCCGGAATGTGGGGCTGGGCCGGTGGATCCGGAACCAGTGCGGCGGTCTACCCGAACGGGGATATCGGGGTGGTTTTCACCCAGCGCTTCCTGAGCGGCCCCGGCGACGGCTTCGACTGGTTCTGGGAACCCCTCGGTGCCGCGCGGGGCCGCTGAGAGGATCAGGTCCGCGGCTGCGCCGGGTTGGTGGGGACACCCTGCGACGGCGGGTTGATCTTGGGGCCGGCGGTGGCTGGGGAAACCTTGGAGCCTGCCGAGCCCTCGCTCATTTCCGGATTGTCCTCCGGGATGGACCCGCTGGGTTCCGCACCGTACTTCAGCGAGTCGAGCCTCGCTTCGAGCACCTGCACTACCGGGAGGCGGTTCCCGTGCTCCCGTTCGTAGGACAGCAGCGCGGAGATACCGCCCTGGTCCAGCGCGGTGATCCGGGTGGGCAGGGTACCGAGCGGAATATGGTCGTAATCGGGAAGCGGCAGGTTATCGTGGGCGGGTGTTTCCGTCATGGATCCTCCTACGGTTCGGTTCCGATAATCAGCCACCTTATCGTTTTCCCCGCCGTCACGGCCAACCTGGACCCCCGGAGCTTAACGCACGACGGCGGTGAGGCACCCAGCCGGGCACCGCACCGCCGTCGTAGTCAGCTGTGGTTCTAGAGCACCTTCGCCAGGAAGTCCTGCAGCCGCGGGGACTGCGGATTGCCGAAGAGTTCCTCGGGTGAGTTCTCCTCCACGATCAGGCCGTCGGCCATGAAGACCACACGGTCGGCGACTTCGCGGGCGAAGCCCATCTCATGTGTGACCACGACCATGGTCATGCCCTCCTGCGCCAGGTCACGGATGACCTGCAGCACCTCGCCCACCATCTCCGGGTCAAGTGCCGACGTAGCCTCGTCAAAGAGCATCACATCCGGCTTCATGGCCAGGGCACGGGCAATCGCCACACGCTGCTTCTGCCCGCCGGAGAGCTGTGCCGGACGGGCGTCGGCCTTGTCTGACAGGCCAACACGGTCCAGCAGGGCCAGGGCATTTTTGCGGACCTCGTCCTTGGAACCCTTCTTCAGTTCCACCGGTGCCAGCATGATGTTCTCCAGCACGGACATGTGCGGGAACAGATTGAAGTGCTGGAACACCATGCCGATGTGCTGGCGGACCTTGTTCAGGTCAACCTTCGGATCAGTGAGGTCGAAGCCGTCGATGACGACCTTGCCGCCGGTGATGTCCTCAAGCTTGTTCAGGCACCTCAGGAACGTGGACTTGCCTGAACCGGACGGGCCAATCACGCAGACAACTTCACCCTCGGCGACGGCAACGTCCAGACCCTTCAGGACCTCGACCGGACCGTAGGACTTGCGCAGGCCAATGGTTTGGATCTTGCTCACTTGTTGAACCTCTTATCCAGGACGTCCGCCAGCTTGGTCAGCAGCGTGATGACGATGAAGTACAGGGCGGCGACGATGATAAGGACCTCTGCGGTCCGGAAGTTCACCGCGTAGACCTGCTGCGCCTGGTACGTCAGTTCCGCGAAGCCGATAACGGCCAGCAGTGACGTGTCCTTCAGCGTAATGACGAACTGGTTAATGAAGGACGGCGTCATGATCTTCACGGCCTGCGGAATGACGATCTTCTGCATGGTCTTGCCGTAGCCAAGGCCGAGGCTGCGGGCAGCTTCCATCTGGCCCGGGTCCACGGACTGAATACCTCCGCGCACGATTTCAGTCATGTAGGCACCGGCGTTGAGGCTCAGCGTCAGCACGCCTGCGGTCAGCACATCGACCGGCTGGCCAATGATCTGGGGCAGGCCGAAGTAGAAGAAGAAGGCCTGGACCAGCACCGGGGTGCCGCGGAAGATGCTCACATATGTGGTGGCGATGCCGCGCAGCACAATCTTGGAGCTGACCTTGAAGAAACCGAAGATCACGCCCAGGATCAGCGCGAAGAACAGGGACAGGGCCGTTGCCAGCAGTGTCAGGCCAAGGCCCTTGGCGAAGGCCGGGGCGTTGTCAGTCACGAGGGACCAGAAGCTGGAGTCAGCGGCGCCGGCATCCAGGTAGCGGTCCAGGATCTCGTCGTACTCCCCGGATTCCTGGAGGTTCGCCAGACCGGCGTTGAATGCCTCAAGCAGTTCCGGGTTGGTCTCTGCGTTCACCGCGAAGCCGTAGGAGGAGCCCACCTCTTTGTCCGTGACCGTCTTCAGGCCGTTGCCGGACTTGATTCCGTAGGCCAGGACGGGATAGTCGTCGAAGACAGCTACCGAGGAGCCGGCCTTGACGTCGTCGTACATCTGGGCAGACTGGGCGAAGGCGATGACGTCGAAGCCATACTCTTCGCGGATGGATTCGGCGAAGGCCTGGCCTTCGGTGCCGGTCTTGACCGCGACGCGCTTGCCCTCGAGATCCTCGTAACCGGTGATCTCGTTGTTGTTCTCCGCCACGGCCATCTGGATGCCGGATTCAAAGTACGGGTCCGAGAAGTCGAAGACCTTTTGCCGTTCCTCCGTGATGGACATGCCGGCGATCACGCCGTCCACCTGGTTGGACTGCAGCGCCTGGAGAGCGGCGTCGAACCCGAGGGAACGGATTTCAACCGAGAAATCCTGGTCTTCGGCGATCGCGTTCATCAGGTCGATGTCGATGCCGACGAGTTCACCGTTTTCGCGGAACTCGAACGGGGCGAAGGTTGTGTCAGTACCGATGGTGTAGGTCTTGCCCGCCACGCTGTCCGACGCCGGTGAGGTGGCCGCGAGGGCCCCGGAGGCGGGGACGCCCACAAGCAGCGCTATGGCCGCCAGCAGGGTGGTGATGGGAACCGCGAGTGAGGCCGGGCCTTTCAGCGCCCGTTTGCCACTGTGCAAAGTAAACGTCTCCTAGCTAATGGTTCGTGGCGATGCGCAGCAAACGCCACAAAAAGCCTACTAGGAATGCGGACACCGAAATTACCGCGGGGTCCCAAATCAGCTGTCTTCGAGTCCGTAGCCGTAAAACCAGCGTTCGAAGACGGCACGGGCACGGCGGGTGATCCGCAGATAGTCTTCCTCCAAAACCCCGCCCTGACCTGCGGCGTAACCGCACCAGCGTGCCACCGCCTCCAGTTCCCGGCGGGAGGAGGGCAGTACATCGGGGTTCCTTCCGCCACGAATCACATTTGCACAACGGATCCGGCTGGCAAACAGCCAGCTCTCCCGCAGCATGGCTGTATCCGGGTCGGGGAGGAACCCTGCGTCAGAGATCGCGTCGAGTGCAGGAAGGGTGGCAGTGGTCCGCAGGGCAGGGTATTCACGTGCATGCTGCAGCTGCAGCAGCTGCACGAGCCATTCAACGTCGCTGAGGCCGCCGCGGCCGAGCTTGAGCTGCCGGGACGGGTCCGCTCCCCGCGGAAGCCGTTCCGATTCGACCCGTGCCTTGATCCTCCGGATTTCCCGTACATCGGATTCGGACAGCGTTTCGGGATACCGGATCGGGTCGATCAGGGAGAGGAAGTCCTCGCCCAGACGGTCGTCCCCCGCCATGGGGCGTGCCCGCAGCAGCGCCTGCGCTTCCCAGGCAAGGGACCAGCGTTCGTAGTAACCGGAGTAGGAGTCGAGGCTGCGCACCAGCGGTCCCTGCCGCCCCTCGGGCCGCAGGCCGGCGTCGAGCACCAGGACCCGCTCGGCCTGCACTGCCGGCCGGCAGGGCTGCTGCAGCAGGGAAGAAACCATCTGGATGATCCGCTCGGCCTGCCCCTGTGCAGCCTGCGGGTCTGAGCCCGGCAGCGGCCGGTGGACGTAGAGTACGTCGGCGTCGGACCCGTAGCCGATCTCCCGCCCGCCCTGGCGGCCCATTGCCACCACCAGCAGTTCGGTCAGCTGCTCTTCCTGGGCATAAACCTCGTTTTCGGCGGCGTGCAGCGTACCCAGCACGGCGGCCCGGTCATTGTCTGCCAGTGCCCTGCCCACTTCTTCCTGGGTGATCAGGCCGGCGCTGTCTGCCAGTGCGATGCGCAGCATTTCGCGGCGCCGGATCAGGCGGATCAGGCGCACGGCTTCGTCCGGCCGCGGATGACGGGACATTTTCGCCCGCATCTCCTGCCAGAGGGAGTCGAAGCTGACCGGCTGGAGGTCCTTGTCGCTGCCCAGCCACACGGTGGACTCCGGTGAGACTTCCAGCAGTTCGCTGATGAACCGTGAGGAAGAGAGGATCTGGCAGAGCCGCTCCCCCGCGGCCGAAGAATCGCGGATCATCCCCAGGAACCAGTGGCTGTCCCCCAGCGATTCGCTCAGGCGCCGGAAACCGAGCAGTCCGGCGTCGGGGTCCACGCCGTCACCGAGCCAGCCCAGCAGCACGGGCAGCAGCTGACGCTGCAGGGCTGCCCGGCGGCTGATGCCGTTGGTTAGTGCCTCAATATGCCGCATGGCCCCGCGCGGATCGGCGTAGCCAAGGGCAGCCAGCCGGGCCTGGGCGGCTTCCGGGCTGAGCCGAACCTCGGCTTCGGAAAGGTTCGCTGCCGTGGCCAGCAGCGGACGGTAGAAAATCGCCTCATGCAGCCGGCGGACCAGGCGCTTGGTGCGCTGCCAGGTCTCCAGGAGCCGCTCGGCGCTGGGACGGACCAGTGCCAGGGCACCGGCAGAGGACTTCGAGAGCGCCCGCAGTGCGGCGTCGGACTCCGGCATGAGGTGGGTCCGGCGCATGTGGACCATCTGGATCCGGTGTTCGAGCACCCGAAGGTAGCGGTACGCGGCATCCAGGTCGGCGGCGTCGCCCCTGCCTATGTAACCGCCCTCGCTGAGCGCCGCGATAGCAGCGGTGGTGGTGCGGACCCGCAGGCTTTCATCGATCCGGCCGTGAACCAGCTGAAGCAGCTGGACAGTGAACTCGACGTCCCTCAGCCCGCCCTTGCCCAGCTTGATCTGCCGGGTCTCTTCGTGGGTGGGAATGTGGTCGGTGACCCGGCGGCGCATCGCCTGCACTGACTCGACGAAGCCATCCCGTTCGGAACTGGACCAGATCAGCGGCGCGACGGCGTCCTCATAGCGGCGGCCAAGGTCCGGATCGCCGGCCACGGCGCGCGCTTTGAGCAGGGCCTGGAACTCCCAGGTCTGCGCCCACCGCTGATAGTAGGACAGGTGGGAGTCGAGGGTACGGACCAGCGGCCCGTCCTTGCCTTCGGGCCGCAGGTTGGCGTCAACGTCCCACAGTCCCGGCTCCGGGGCCGAGGCGTTGATGACGCGTGAGATCCCCGCAGCCATGGCGGTTCCGATGCGTGCGGCCAGGGTTTCATCAAGGTCCGGCGCTTCCATCACGTAGATCACGTCGACGTCGGAAATGTAGTTCAGTTCACTGGCGCCGCACTTGCCCATACCGATCACGGCCAGATGGACCGCCGAGACGTCGGCCGGGTCAAAGGCTTCGGCCAGTTCTGCCCTGGACACGGCCAGTGCAGCTTCGAGCGCAGCACCTGCCAGGTCAGCCAGTTCCCGCCCGACGGCGGGCATGGTGTCTTCCGGCGAAGCCGCCCCGAGGTCCCTGATCGCCAAATCCAGCAGGTGCCTGCGGTACCGGGTGCGCAGCTGCACATAGGCATCGGTCCCGGTCAGCCGGGCCACCGGGTTGGGGCCCGAGCCGGCCTGTACCGATTCAAGCAGCGAGGCACGCAGCGTCCGGACCGGTGTCTGGCCCGGTTCGGCGCGCAGGCCGGTCCGGAACAGGTCCGCGTTCTCCGGGTGCCGCATCACGAACTCTGCCAGCGCCTCCGAGGCTCCGAGTACCCGGAAGAGCGCTTCGCTTTCGTCCTGGTCGGCACTGACCAGCTCCCCGAGGGAAGGGATGCGGGAGAGCAGGCGTACAAGGGACTGAAGCGCCATGTCCGGGTTTGCGGACCGCACAAACCCGGCGAAGAGCCGTTCCTGGTCGATCCCGGAAAGTTCCGGGGCACCCAGGAACCGTTCGCTTTTCTCGAGATCCGTAAAACCGGCTGCGATCAGGCGTCTGGTCAGGCTCATCGGCGCTCCGCTTCCCTTAGAGGATGCTCAGGTTCTTCTTCAGCTCGAAGGCAGTGACCTGCTGGCGGTATTCGTTCCAGTCGGCCTGCTTGTTCCGCAGGAAGTTTTCGAAGACCTGCTCGCCAAGGATGTCCGCCACGAGTTCTGAATCCTCCATGACCCGAATCGCGTCATGCAGGCTCGAGGGAAGGGGCGCGTGGCCCATGGCGCGGCGTTCGGCAGCGCTCAGCGACTCAATGTCATCCTCGGCGCCCGGCGGCAGCTCGTAGCCTTCTTCGATGCCCTTCAGCCCTGCCCCGAGGAGTACGGCGTAGGACAGGTACGGGTTGGCGGCGGAGTCGATCCCGCGGTATTCGATCCGTGCGGACTGGCCCTTGCCGGGCTTGTACAGCGGCACACGCAGCAGGGCTGAGCGGTTGTTGTGGCCCCAGGAGAGGTAGCTGGGGGCTTCCCCACCGCCCCAGAGCCGCTTGTAGGAGTTCACGAACTGGTTGGTGACGGCAGTGAATTCCGGTGCATGCCGCAGGATTCCAGCCATGAACTGGCGTGCGGTAGCGGAGAGCTGGAACTCGGCGCCTGCTTCGAAGAACGCGTTGGAGTCGCCCTCAAAGAGCGAGAAGTGGGTGTGCATCCCCGAACCGGGGTGATCGGAAAACGGCTTCGGCATAAACGTCGCGTAGCAGTTGGTCATCAGAGCGACCTCTTTGACCACCGTTCGGAACGTCATGATGTTGTCTGCGGTCTGCAGGGCATCCGCGTAGCGCAAATCGATTTCGTTCTGGCCGGGGCCGGCTTCGTGGTGGCTGAACTCAACGGAGATGCCCACGGCTTCCAGCATCGAAACCGCTGTGCGGCGGAAGTCCTGGGCCACACCGCCGGGAACATGGTCGAAATAGCCTGCCCTGTCCACCGGCACCGGCTCGCCGTCGGGGCCTGGCTGGTCCGACTTCAGCAGGTAGAACTCGATTTCCGGGTGCGTGTAGCAGGTGAAGCCCATGTCGGCGGCCTTGGCGAGCTGGCGCTTCAGCACGTAGCGGGGATCGGCAGCGGAGGGCTGGCCATCCGGGGTGAGGATGTCGCAGAACATCCGGGAAGTCTGCTCTTCGTCGCCGCGCCAGGGCAGGATCTGGAACGTTGAGGGGTCCGGCTGGGCCAGCATGTCCGATTCGAAGATCCGGGCCAGTCCCTCAATGGAGGAACCGTCGAAGCCCAGGCCCTCTTCAAAGGCCCCTTCCACCTCAGCCGGTGCCAGGGCCACGGACTTCATGGAACCCACCACGTCGGTAAACCACAGCCGGACAAACCGCACGTCGCGTTCTTCGATCGTTCGCAGAACGAATTCCTGCTGGCGGTTCATGCTTAACCTCTTTCGCTGTACTTCGCTTGGCGGTCCCTTGTCCGGACTGCCACCCGGGCTTCCGAAGGCAGGCCGGCACATGGGGCCGGGCTGCAGGGCAGGCTGGCTCGGCGGTGCGCGCAACCTGCAATTACTCTACCCAGCCGCGGCCCTTTTCCGGCCCAGCGCATCGCGTGGCTCGCGGACATTACGCGCAAGGCAATAAACCGCGGCCGGGCACGGTGCAGCCCAACCTTTAGTAGTCTCGAAGAATGACCAGCGCTGAACAGCCCAAACCGTACGGCACCGAGCAGGCAGCGGCACCGGTGCCGCCCCGGCGCGTACGAACCTCCTACCTCCAGCAGCTCAAGGACACCGGCGGCAGGTTCGCCATGCTTACGGCCTATGACCAGTACACGGCCCAGATTTTCGACGAGGCCGGCATCGAGACCCTGCTGATCGGCGACTCTGCGGCCAACAACGTCATGGGACACGAGACAACGCTGCCCATCACCCTCGATGAAATGATCGTTTTCGCAAAGTCCGTCTCGGCCGGAGCCAGGCGGGCACTGATTGTCTGCGATCTTCCCTTCGGCTCCTACGAGGTGTCCCCGGCCCAGGCCATCGAATCCTCCGTCCGGCTGATGAAGGAGGCAGGGGTGCAGGCCGTGAAGATGGAGGGCGGCGCCCACTACGCCGGCCATGTGCGGGCGATGACGGCAGCCGGCATCCCGGTCATGGCGCACGTTGGCTTCACCCCGCAGAGCGAGCACGCCCTGGGCGGCTACAAGGTGCAGGGCCGCGGTGACGCAGCGCAGGCGGTGATTGACGACGCCGTCGCCCTGGCTGATGCGGGTGCCTTCTGCGTGCTGATGGAAATGGTTCCGGCCGATGTCGCAGCCGCCGTTGACGCAGCCGTGCGCGTACCGACTATCGGCATTGGGGCCGGCAACGCAACTACCGGCCAGGTGCTGGTGTGGCAGGACATGGCCGGTATGCGCGGCGGCAAGGCGCCGAAGTTCGTCAAGGCTTTCGCGGACGTGCGCTCAGTGCTTTCAGCTGCGGCGAAGGAGTACGGGGACGAGGTCCGCAGCGGATCCTTCCCCGGCCCGGAGCACAGCTTCTAGCGGGCGCCGCCCGCCCAGGAAGTCACTAGTCGTCGTCCTGCCGGTCCCAGGCTTCGTTGCGGGCCTGGACCTTCTGCAGGGCAGCTGCGGCTTCTTCCCGGGTCTTGTACGGGCCCAGCAGCTTCGTCCAGTCCGACTGGGGGCCCACCTCGATTTCATGGGTGGACAGGTTGAACCAGTACTCGGCCATGGGCCCTCCTTTGGTCGGCGCCGTCCGGCCGATTGGGCCGCACGGTGGCGCACATTCACCGTCCCATGCAGTAGCACGGAACGCTGGCGATAAGATCGATACTATGCCCCAGAATATTGCCACCGCACCCCTTGGCCGCCTGCAGCCGGGATCGGTCTCTCCCCGACGGCATGTGCCGTCGTCGATTGCCCGTCCCGAATATGTGGACAGGGACGCGCCGGCGAAATTCACGGGTTCGGAAGTCAAGTCCGCCGAGACCATCGAGAAAATCAGAATCGCAAGCCGGATCGCGGCACAGGCGATTGTCGAGGTGGGCAACCGGATCGAACCGGGTGTCACTACCGATGAACTGGACCGCGTGGCACACGAGTTCCTGATGGACCACAAGGCCTACCCCTCCACACTGGGCTACCGGCACTTCCCCAAGTCGATCTGCACCTCCATTAATGAGGTCATCTGCCACGGCATCCCGGATACAACCGTCATCCAGGACGGCGACATCGTCAACGTGGACATCACCGCCTACATCAATGGTGTCCACGGGGATACCAACTACACGTTCCTGGCGGGCGATGTGGACGAGGAATCCCGGCTGCTGGTCGAGCGCACCGCGGAATCCCTGCGGCGCGCCATCAAGGCCGTAATGCCCGGGCGTGAAATCAACGTTATTGGGCGTGCCATCGAGTCTTACGCCAAGCGGTTCGGCTACGGTGTGGTTCGGGACTTCACCGGCCACGGCGTGGGCGAGGCTTTCCATACCGGCCTGATTATCCCGCACTATGACGCCGCGCCTGCCTACAGCCGCCTCATTGAGACCGGGATGGTGTTTACCATTGAGCCTATGCTCACCCTCGGGACGATTGAGTGGGACATGTGGGAGGACAACTGGACCGTGGTCACAAAGGACCGCAAACGCACCGCCCAGTTTGAACATACCCTGCTAGTCACTGACAACGGCGCCGAAATCCTGACCCTGCCCTAGGGCAACGCCTAGCACTGGAGAACCATGGCCAAGAAGCACAAGACCAAGCACGACGCCGTTATCGGTATCGACATCGGCGGTACCGGCATCAAGGGCGGGATCGTTGATCTCGCCAAGGGCAAGCTGATCGGTGACCGTTTCCGGATCCCGACGCCGCAGCCCGCGACTCCCGAGGCCGTTGCCGGCGTCGTCGGCCAGATTGTTGCCGAGCTCTCCTCCCGTCCCGAGGGTCCGGGCACCGATGTACCGGTAGGGGTGACTTTCCCGGCCATCATCCAGCACGGCGTCGCACGCTCTGCTGCCAACGTGGACAAGAGCTGGGTTGATACTGACGTTGACGCCCTGCTGACCAAGGCACTGAACCGCGAAGTGCAGGTCATGAACGACGCCGATGCCGCAGGTTTGGCGGAAGCGCGTTATGGCGCAGGCCGCGGCGTGGACGGCACCGTCCTGGTCATTACCCTGGGCACGGGCATCGGTTCAGCGCTGATCTCCAACGGGGCGCTGGTTCCGAACGCAGAACTTGGCCACCTTGAAATCGACGGTGTGGACGCCGAGACGCGTGCGTCGGCCTCGGCTCGCGAACGCGATGACATCAGCTGGGAAGAATACGCCAAGCGGCTCCAGCGGTACTTCTCCCACGTGGAGTTCCTCTTCTCCCCCGACCTGTTCGTCATTGGCGGCGGCATCTCCAAGCGCAGCGAGGACTTCCTGCCCATGCTGGACCTGCGCACCCCCATGGTCACCGCCAACCTCAAGAACAACGCGGGCATTGTGGGTGCCGCCCTTCAGGCTGCACTGCACTTCAAGTACATCAAGTAGTTCCGCCTTTTCGACATAGCAGAAAGTGCCCGTTAGAGCGTTCTAACGGGCACTTTCTGCTATCTCGATGGGGGCGGCTACTGGGCCGTGAGCGGCCGCTGTGAACCGGCCGGCACTCCCCCGCTGCGGGCTGACTCCGCCCGCAGCGCAGCGATGGCGGTTTCGAAGTCTTCCAGCGACTCGAAGGACTGATAGACGCTGGCGAACCGCAGATAGGCCACCTGGTCCAGCTTCTGCAGCGGGCGCAGGATAGCAAGGCCCACCTCGTGCGCCTGGATCTCTGCGACACCGGAGGCACGGATGGTCTCTTCAACCTCTTGGGCCAGCAGGGCCAGGTCGTCCTCGCTCACGGGGCGGCCCTGGCAGGCTTTGCGTGCGCCGTTGATGACTTTGCTGCGGCTGAACGGCTCTGCCACGCCGGAACGTTTGATGACGCTGAGGCTGGTGGTTTCCACGGTGCTGAACCGGCGTCCGCATTCGGGACACTGCCGGCGGCGCCGGATTGCTGATCCGTCATCAGCCAGGCGGCTGTCTACGACCCGCGAGTCGGCGTTGCGGCAATACGGACAGTACATTCCTCGGTCCTTTCACACGCGGGCGGCGGGCTTGGCGCCCTCATTCTAGGTGTCCGTGCCGCCTGGTTCACAATCGGCGCGGCTGCGGCGCAGCGCTAGCCGGCGAACCGGATGCTGACCGCGTCGCCGTGGGCGGGCAGGTCTTCCGCACGTGAGAGCGCGACGACGTGCCGGCTCACTTCATCCAGGGCGTCACGGCTGTAATCGATGACCTGGATGGCCCGCATAAACGTGGTCACGTTGAGTCCGGAGGAGAAAGCCGCGGTGCCGGCGGTGGGCAGCACGTGGTTTGAACCGGAGCAGTAGTCACCCAGGCTCACCGGGCTGTAGTTGCCCACAAAGATTGCACCGGCACTCGTGATCCGGCCGGCAGTGTCCCGCGCGTTGGCCGTCTGGATCTCCAGGTGTTCGGCACCGTAGGCGTTGCAGACAGCGATTCCGGCGTCCAGGCCGTCTACCAGCACGACGGCGGACTGGGCACCGGAGAGGGCAGTGCGGACCCGCTCGGTGTGTTTGGTGGCGGACACCTGGCTGTCCAGCTCTGCGCGGACGGCACGGGCCAGTTCCTCGGAGTCCGTGACGAGGACGGAGGCAGCGTTGGGATCATGTTCCGCCTGGCTGATCAGGTCGGCCGCCACGAGCTTCGGCTCGGCAGAAGCATCTGCCAGCACTGCGATTTCAGTGGGGCCGGCTTCCGCGTCGATCCCCACGACGCCCTTGACCAGGCGCTTGGCAGTTGCCACGAATACGTTCCCGGGGCCGGTGACGACGTCGACCGGTTCCAGGGCGGGCCCGGCTTCAGCGGCAGGGATGCCGTACGCAAAAGCGGCGATCGCCTGGGCGCCTCCGACGGCATAGACCTCTTCGATGCCCAGCAGTTCGGCGGCAGCAAGGATGGTGGGGTGCGGGAGGCCGCCGAATTCCTTCTGCGGGGGCGAGGCCAGGGCCAGGGAGGCAACACCGGCGGCCTGCGCCGGCACCACGTTCATGACCACGGAGGACGGGTAGACGGCCAGGCCGCCGGGCACGTAGAGGCCAACCCGGTTGACCGGCACCCACCGGTGGGTCACCGTCGCGCCGTCGGCGATCGCGACTTCGACGTCGGACGGCCGCTGCGCCTGGGCAAAGACGCGGGCACGGCGGATCGACTCTTCCAGGCCCTCGCGGACCGCGGGATCAAGGTTCTCCAGCGCCGACACTAAAGCGTCGCGCGGCACCAGAGGATGGGTCTGGTGGACGCCGTCGAACTTTTCCGCCAGCTCCGCCAGCGCAGCGAAGCCGCGCGTACGGACGTCACTGATGATCGCGGCCACGGTGTCGGAAGCGACGTCCGTGGTGGTCTCGGCCCGCGGCATCAGAGTCTTCAGCTGGGCAGGGGTATGCACCTTGCCGCGCAGATCGATGGTGCGCAGGGAAGGAAAGGGCTGGTCAGTTCGTGCGTCAGCAGAAAGAGTCACAACCCCCATTCTACCTAGGCGTCGAGGCACGCAGGCCCCAGCAGCACCTTCAAGTCGCCGAAGAGCGAAGGGGTGGGGTTGACCCGCAGATCCACACCGAGTTTCATGACTTCCACCGTCCGGTTGCCGTTGAGCCGGATCTGCACTTCGGAGGTGCCCGGATGCGTCCTCAGCACGTCTCCGAGCTGGGTCACCACCGTCTCCGTGGCCTTGTAGGTCGCCATCGAAATGACCACCGGCCCCGAATGACCCTCACTGAGGTCCGGAACAGTGAGCTCCTGCGCGTTGAGGGTCACCGCGCCGTCGTCCCGGCGCTGCAGCCGGCCGCGTACGACGACGATCAGGTCCTCCGCGAGCACGGCGGCAATCGGACCGTAAACCTGGCCGAAGAACATGACTTCCATAGACCCGGCAAGGTCCTCGATCTCGCACCGGGCGTAGGCGTTGCCGCTGTTCTTCGCGATCCGGCGCTGCAGCGAGGTAATCATGCCCGCGATGGTGACGATGGCGCCGTCGGGCGGGCCTTCTTCACTGACAATCGAGGTAATCGACGAATCCGCATGCTGGCTCAGGATCCCTTCCAGGCCCTGGAGCGGATGGTCCGAGACGTAGAGGCCGAGCATGTCACGCTCGAAGGAGAGCTTGTCCTTCTTCTCCCACTCCGGCAGGTCCGGGATGTCGATGCTGATGGAGGCTTCCGGCTCTGCCTCGCCGATGCCGGCGAAGAGGTCGAACTGGCCCACGGCTTCGTTGCGCTTGAGCACCACCACGGAGTCGATGGCTTCTTCGTGGATCATGGCCAGGGGACGCCGGGCATGGCCCATTGAGTCAAAGGCACCTGCCTTGATCAGCGACTCGATGGTGCGCTTGTTGCACACCACTGCAGGGACCTTCATGAGGAAGTCCTTGAAGTTGGTGTAGGCGCCCTTTTCCTCACGGGCGGCAACCATCGCCTGGACTACGTTGGTGCCCACGTTGCGGATGGCGCCCATGCCGAAGCGGATGTCCTTGCCCACAGGGGTGAAGTTCACTGAGGACTCGTTGACGTCCGGGGGCAGCACGGTGATGCCCATCTTGCGGCATTCGTTCAGGTACATCGCCAGCTTGTCCTTGTCATCACCAACAGAGGTGAGCAGGGCGGCCATGTATTCGGTGGGATAGTGCGCCTTGAGGTACGCGGTCCAGTAGGAAACCAGTCCGTACGCTGCGGAGTGGGCCTTGTTGAAGGCGTAGTCGGAGAACGGCAGCAGGATGTCCCACAGCGCCTTGATGGCTGCTTCGGAGTAGCCGCGGTCCACCATGCCCTGATGGAAGCCTGCGTACTGCTTGTCCAGTTCGGACTTCTTCTTCTTACCCATGGCGCGGCGGAGGATATCTGCCTGGCCAAGCGAGAAGCCGGCCACCTTCTGGGCGATCGCCATAACCTGTTCCTGATAGACGATCAGGCCGTAGGTGGTATCCAGGATCTCCTTGAGCGGTTCCTCCAGCTCAGGGTGGATCGGCGTGATTTCCTGGACACCGGTCTTGCGCAGCGCGTAGTTGGTGTGCGAGTTCGCGCCCATGGGGCCCGGACGGTACAGGGCGATCACAGCGGAGATGTCTTCAAAGTTGTCCGGGCGCATCAGCTTCAGCAGCGAACGCATGGGCCCGCCGTCGAGCTGGAACACACCCAGGGTGTCGCCGCTGGCCAGCAGGTCGTAGGACGCCTTGTCATCGAGTTCCAGGTGCTCGAGGTCAAGGTCGACGTCCTGGTTGAGCTTGATGTTCTCTATGGCGTCGGAAATGATCGTCAGGTTCCGCAGCCCCAGGAAGTCCATCTTGATCAGGCCGAGGCCTTCACAGGTCGGGTAGTCGAACTGCGTGATGACCTGGCCGTCCTGCTCACGCTTCATGATCGGAATGATGTCGATCAGAGGGTGCGAGGACATGATGACGCCGGCGGCGTGGACGCCCCACTGCCGCTTCAGGCCTTCAAGTCCAATAGCCGTTTCGAAAACCCGCTGGGAATCCGGGTCCGTGGCCAGCAGTTCGCGCAGCTCTTCGGCTTCGCCGTAGCGCTTGGCTTCCTTGTTGTGGACGTCGCTCAGCGAGATGCCCTTGCCCATAACGTCCGGCGGCATGGCCTTGGTCAGCCGCTCGCCCACCGAGAAGGGGTAGCCCATCACGCGGGAGGAGTCCTTCAGCGCCTGCTTGGCCTTGATGGTTCCATAGGTGACGATCATGGAGACGCGGTCAGCGCCGTACTTCTCGGTGACGTAATGGATCACCTCGGCACGGCGCCGATCATCGAAGTCGACGTCGAAGTCAGGCATGGACACACGGTCCGGGTTCAGGAAACGCTCGAAGATCAGGCCGTGATTCAGCGGGTTCAGGTCGGTGATGCGCATGGCGTAGGCCACCATGGAGCCTGCACCGGATCCTCGGCCCGGACCAACACGGATGCCGTTCTTCTTGGCCCAGTTGATGAAGTCGGCAACCACCAGGAAGTAGCCCGGGAAGCCCATCTGGGTGATGATGCCGATCTCATACTCGGCCTGCTTGCGGACGTCGTCCGGAATGCCCTTGGGGAACCGGTAGTGCAGCCCGGCTTCGACTTCCTTGATGAACCAGGATTCCTCGTTTTCACCCGGAGGGCACGGGAAGCGCGGCATGTAGCTGGCTTTGGTATTGAACTCGACGTCGCAGCGCTCGGCGATGAGAAGCGTGTTGTCGCAGGCCTCGGGGTAGTCCCGGAACACGGCGCGCATTTCTGCCGGTGACTTCAGGTAGAACTCATCGGCGTCGAACTTGAACCTCTTGGGGTCCGCGAGGGTGGATCCGGACTGGACGCACAACAGGGCCGCGTGGGCCTTCGCGTCTTCCGCGTGGGTGTAGTGGAGGTCGTTGGTGGCTACGAGCGGCAGGTCCAGTTCCCTGGCCAGCTTGATGAGGTCACCCTGGACGCTGCGTTCGATGTCCAGCCCGTGGTCCATCAGCTCGCAGAAGAAGTTGTCCTTGCCGAAGATGTCCCGGAAGTCCGAGGCCGCCTGGACGGCTTCCTTGTAGAGGCCCAGCCGCAGCTTGGTCTGTACCTCACCGGAGGGGCAGCCGGTGGTGGCGATGAGTCCCTTGCCGTAGGTCTGCAGCAGGTCGCGGTCCATGCGGGGCTTGTAGAGGTAGCCCTCCAGGGATGCCAGGGAGGACATCCGGAACAGGTTGTGCATGCCTTCGGTGTTTTCGGCCCACATTGTCATGTGGGTGTAGGCACCGGCACCGGAGACGTCGTCGCGCCCGCCGCCGCCCCACTTCACGCGTGTTTTGTCCTGACGGGCCGTGCCCGGTGTCAGGTAGGCCTCGACGCCGATGATCGGCTTGATGCCCGAGTTTCGCGCCTTGTTCCAAAAGTCGAAGGCGCCGAAGACGAACCCGTGGTCCGTCGTCGCCAGGGCATTCATGCCCAGTTCATCGGCGTGGCTGAACAGGTCGGTCAGGCGTGCCGCCCCGTCCAGCATCGAATATTCGGTGTGGTTGTGAAGGTGGACAAACGATTTCGACGAACTAGTTGCTGAAGCCACCTAACCATTCTAGGGGGCCCGGCAGGTTCAGATGTCTCCCCGGCCCAGCGCGTCGAGGGCGTACTGCAGGTCCTGCGGATAGGAGGAGACGAACTCCACCCACTCCCCTGTGCCCGGATGGCTGAACCCGAGCTTGCGGGCATGCAGCCACTGCCGGGTGAGGCCGAGTTCGGCAGCCAGGCGCGGATCCGCTCCGTAGGTGAGGTCGCCGGCGCAGGGATGGCGCAGCGCGGAAAAGTGGACGCGGATCTGGTGCGTGCGGCCTGTTTCCAGGTGCACTTCCACCAGGGAGGCCCGCCCGAACGCTTCAAGGACCTTGTAATGGGTCACAGAGTCCCGGCCATCGTCTACCACCGCAAAGCGCCAGTCGTGCCCCGGATGGCGTCCAATGGGCGCGTCGATGGTGCCCTCCAGCGGATCGGGCAGGCCCTGGACCAGGGCATGGTATTCCTTCTCCACGGTGCGGTCACGGAAGGCCTGCTTGAGCAGCGTGTAGGCGTGCTCGGTCTTGGCAACCACCATGACGCCGGAAGTTCCGACGTCGAGCCGGTGCACGATACCCTGCCGTTCTCCTGCCCCGGAGGTGGAGATGCGGTAGCCGGCGGCTGCAAGGGCGCCCACCACTGTGGGGCCCACCCATCCCGGCGAGGGGTGCGCGGCGACGCCCACTGGCTTGTCGATCACGACGAAGTGCTCATCGTCACCAAGGATCCTGAGGTCATCAACCGGCTCGACGACGACGGCCAGGGGGTCCGGCTGTTCCGGAACGTCGGCGGCCACGCTGTCCCCGGTGTGCAGCCGGTCAGACTTGGCCAGCGGCCTGCCTGCACGGGTGAGCCAGCCTTCGGCACACCAGCCGGCGGCGGTGGAACGGGAGACCTCAAGGAGCTCGGCCAGCGCTGCGTCTGCGCGCACGCCGTTGTGCTCCTCGCCGATAGTGAAGCGGGAATGGATTTCAGGCATTCGTGGTGTCCTTGCCCGTTGCTGCGGCCCGGGTGCCGTCCATGTTGATCCCCCGCAGGGTGAGCAGGCAGACGAGGATCACGCCGGAGACCACACACGAGTCTGCGATGTTGAAGATGGCGAAATTGGGAAAGGCGATGAAGTCCACCACGTGCCCCTGGCCGAAGGACGGTTCCCGGAACAGGCGGTCCGTGAGGTTCCCCACCGCGCCGCCGAGCACCAAACCAAGTGCAATGGACCAGGCGGCGGACCGCAGGCGGAACATGAGATAGATCAGGAACCCGGAGACCACGGCCATGATGATCGTGAAGATCCAGGTGTAGTCGGTGCCAATCGAGAACGCGGCACCGGGGTTCCTGATGAAGTGCCACCGCAGGACCGGCGGAAGGACGTCCGTGACCTGCCCTTCAGTCATGGTGGACACAACCCAGATCTTGGTGAGCTGGTCGAAGACCCACGCAGCCAGGGCAATGACAGCCATGATCAGCGCGTAACGGGTCAGTGCGGCCTTCGGGCGCGCGGGAGGCTGTGGCTGGGGGGCAGCGGCCCCGGAGGATTCAGTCATGGTGCTTTCGGGGAGTCGGGCAGCAGGTTTGTGCGTGGCACTTGGGCGCCGGAACGGGTCTTTCAAAGCCATGGGCCGGCGGCCGGGAGATCCCGACCACCGGCCCGTGGCTTTGTTACCAGTCTAATCCTGATTAATATCCGTCCATGCGGAAACGACTAGCTGCACACGCTTAGGCGTCTGCGGTCTCCGAGGCTACTGATCCGCGGGAGTCGAGGTCGCGGAGCTGGCCTTCGATGTAGGCCTTCAGGCGTGAACGGTAATCCCGCTCAAAGCCGCGCAGCTGCTCAACCTTGCGCTCCAGGAGAGCCTTCTGCTGCTCGAGGGAGCTGAGGATCTTGCGGCTCTTCTCCTGGGCCTCATTAACGAGTCCGCTGGCTTCGATCTGCGCTTCGGCGATGATCTTGTCCCGCTGCTCGACGCCGGCGCTCACGTAGTCGTCGTGCATCTTCTGGGCCATGGCCAGGATGCCTGCAGCGGACTCAGCGGTGTTGGCCGCCGGAGCGGGCTCGGCAGCGCGCGGAGCCTCAGCCTTCGGCTCTTCGGCCTTGGGAGCCGGTGCCGGTTCGGGCTTCTTCTCTTCCTTGACCGGCTGGGAAACCTGCTCGGTCTTGGAAGCGGCCGAAACCGGTGCGGGAACCTGGTTACCAGCGGGAGCACCGGCCACGGCTTCGGCAAGCTGCCGGCGCAGGTCCTCGTTCTCGGCGTTCAGCCGGCGGAGCTCCACGACGATTTCGTCGAGGAAGTCATCCACTTCGTCCTGGTCGTAGCCTTCGCGGAACTTAGTCGGCTGGAACCGCTTGTTGACTACATCTTCTGGCGTCAAGGCCATCTGGTCACCTCATACTGGTTATCAGGCCGGCCTGCCATGCGGCAGTGAGCCTAGTTACAGAATCTCGAACATTAAATCAGGGATCAATTCAATACTATTTTTCACATTATATCTTTTGCGAACCGATATCGAACCGGCCGCACCTGCGGCGATCCCCTAGGCGGCGGCCAGCGTAATCTGCATTGCGATGCTGACCACAATGAACAGGACCAGGAAGGCCAGGTCCAGCGAGATTCCGCCCAGGCGCAGCGGAGGAATGATCTTCCTCAGCGCACGGATGGGCGGATCGGTCGCCCCGTATACCGAGGTCGCCAACACCAGTGCGGGGCCCTTCGGCCGCCACTGGCGTGCAAACATCTGTACGGCGTCAAACACGATGCGCAGGATCAGGGCAAGCTGAAAGAGCATCAGCACCAGGTACAGCAGGGCAAAAATAATACTCACGCGTCTTTTCGTTTCCGCCGTAGAACCACGGCTGCCCGTTCCGCCCGCAGGGAGCGGCGGTTAGCTCTGGTTGAAGAATGTGGACTGGGACTCGCTGACCTTCTTGTCATCTCCCAGCACCTCGACGTATGCCGGCGAGAGCAGGAAGACCTTGTTGGTCACCCGTTCGATGGTACCGCGCAACCCGAAGACAAGTCCCGCCGAGAAGTCCACCAGACGCTTGGCGTCGGCTTCTCCCATGTCGGTGACGTTCATGATGACCGGAATCCCGTCGCGGAAACTCTCGCCGATGATCTTGGCGTCATTGTAGGAACGGGGATGGACGGTGGTGATTTGCCGCAAGCCTGCCACGTCTTCCTTTGCCGATGAGGGGGCGCGCTTGATGGGAGTTACGGGAGCGCGGTATTCCTCTACCGCGGTCTTGCGCTCGGGAGCAGACGTCACGGCCGGCTCGCGGTCGCTTCGCTCATTGTCCTGTGTGCGCTCTTCATCCCTGGCGGGTGCCTCACGTACAGGCTTCTGCTCGTCCTCGTAGAGCTCATCGCCATCGGCGAGCCCAAGGTAGATCATCGTCCTGCGCATTGCGCCAGCCATGGTTGCTCCTTCAGTCCTTCAGCGTCCCGCGTTTTCCAGTGGTACCCAGTGGTTTTGCAGTGTTGCCCTGCCCTGTTGACGCTACCCCACAGCAGGGCGGGGACCGAGAACATCCGAGCCAATGCGCAGGTGTGTCGCGCCGTGTTCCACAGCAGCTTCCAGGTCCTGGCTCATGCCGGCGGAGATGCCTGCGGCATCCGGGTACCGGTCCGTGAGCACAGCCGACAAGTCCCGGAGCCGCTCGAAGGCCGCAGCAGGATCCTCGCCCAGCGGCGCCACTGCCATAAGACCGGCAAGACGGAGGTCCGGCTGGGCAGCTACGGCGTCAGCAAGTTCCAGCATCTCCTCGGGCCGGGCACCGCCGCGCCCTGGCTCCAGGCCCTGGCCCTGGCGCAGATCGAGCTGCAGGTAACAGTCGAGGGGCCCGCGTGCGGGCTTGCCCTCCCCGCCGCGGCGCCGGTTCTCAGCAGCCATTGCCTTGGCCAGCGCGCCAACCAGCCCGGCACGGTCAACGGAGTGGACCGCCGCTGCGTACCTGACCACGGACTTGGCCTTGTTTGTCTGCAGCTGCCCAATGAAGTGCCAGCGCAGGCCGCTGTCCACCAGTTCAGCCGCCTTTGCCTCTGCCTCCTGGGCTTTGTTCTCCCCCACATCATGCACCCCCAGCGCAGCGAGGATGGCGGCGTCGGACGCCGGGAAATACTTCGTGACAACGATGAGATTCGGTTCGCTTCGGCCGCTTGAGGCTGCTGCGGCTGCAATACGGCGGCGGACGGCGTCCAGTCGCTGCCGAAGGTCATTTACCCGTTCAGGCGTGGTGGTGCTCATGGGATCCTCGTGCTGCTGCTTTCTTTTCGTCTCCCCGCCGCGGCGGGGACTACAGGCCGGGCCAGACCAGGCCGGCGAAGCGTCCGGTGGGAGCATCGCGGCGGTGGGAAAAAAGCGCCGGCTCTTCCATGGTGCACCCCGGCACCTGTACCGCTGATACGCCGAGGGACTTCAGCTGATGGAGTGCGGCGGCTGGCAGGTCCAGCGCTGGAGTGCCCCAGCGGGTGCGTGATTCCGCGCCCGGCAGGTGCTGCGCATCCGCCAGCATCGCTTCGGGCACTTCATAGCACCGACCGCAGACACCCGGCCCAACCCAGCCCATGAGGTCCTGTGCACCGGCGCTGCGCAGGGCAGCAACCGTGTTCAGCAGGATTCCATCAAGCAGGCCGCGCCGTCCGGCATGGGCTGCGGCCGTTACCGCACCCCCGGGGCGGGTCCCCGCGAACAGCACCGGCAGGCAGTCTGCCACCATCACCGCAAGCGGAACGGATCCGTCCGGACTGAGAAGCGCGTCTGCAACGGGAACATCCTGCCCGCCGGCCACTGCAACGTCCGCGGAATGGATCTGTTCCATGAAACGCAGGCTTCCGGAGGCAATCCCCATCTGTTCTTCCAGGGCATTCCGGTTGCTCCGGACCGCCGCGGGATCGTCCCCAACGTGCAGCGCGAGGTTGCCCGCCGATGTGTCAGTAAAGGCTACGCGGAGCCCGCCGGGGCCCTGCCCTTCCCACCAAAACATACGATCAGGCAACCTCGCGCCGGTGTTTGGACTACTTGAGGAAATCCGGGACGTCCAGGTCATCCTGGCGGCCGGCACTCAGGTCGGGTTCAACCACGGCCGGGAGGTCGATGTCGAATCCTGCGTCTGCGGGCACATCCGAAGACTGGGGACGCTGGGCCCAGGCGGAGGTGCCTGCACCGGCTGCAGCAGCTGCGGCGGCCGGAGGGGTCAGCGGCTCGGCAGGCTTGGCCGAGGCCGGCTGCGAGGTCACGTCAACCTGGTCGAACCCGGCTGCGATGACGGTGACGCGTGCTTCGTCGCCCAGGGCGTCGTCAATGACGGCACCGAAGATGATGTTGGCTTCGGGGTGCGCCACTTCCTGGACCAGGCGGGCAGCTTCGTTGATCTCGAACAGGCCGAGGTCGGATCCGCCCTGGATGGAGAGCAGCACGCCGTGGGCGCCGTCGATCGAGGCTTCCAGCAGCGGGGAGGCAATGGCCAGCTCCGCAGCCTTGACGGCACGGTCTTCACCGCGGGCGGAGCCGATGCCCATCAGGGCCGAGCCGGCACCCTGCATAACCGACTTCACATCGGCGAAGTCGAGGTTGATCAGGCCCGGGGTGGTGATTAGGTCGGTAATGCCCTGGACGCCGGAGAGGAGCACCTGGTCAGCGGAACGGAACGCGTCCAGCATGGAGACGTTGCGGTCACTGATGGAGAGCAGGCGGTCGTTCGGGATGACGATCAGGGTGTCGACTTCGTCGCGCAGGGTATCGATGCCCGATTCCGCCTGGTTGGAACGGCGGCGGCCTTCGAAGGTGAACGGACGGGTTACGACGCCGATGGTCAGGGCCCCGAGCGAGCGGGCGATGCGTGCCACGACGGGCGCGCCGCCGGTGCCGGTTCCGCCGCCTTCGCCGGCGGTCACGAAGACCATGTCCGCTCCGCGCAGCACCTCTTCGATTTCTTCGGCGTGATCCTCAGCCGCCTTGCGGCCGACTTCCGGATCAGCCCCTGCGCCGAGGCCGCGGGTCAGTTCACGTCCGACGTCGAGCTTCACGTCGGCGTCGGACATCAGCAGCGCCTGGGCGTCTGTGTTGATGGCGATGAACTCGACTCCGCGGAGTCCGACGTCGATCATTCGGTTTACGGCATTCACGCCGCCGCCGCCGATGCCGACGACCTTGATGACGGCCAAGTAATTCTGCGGTGCTGCCACGTCCTGTGTCCCTTGTTCGAATCTGTGCAACTGATCAATGTGGCCGGGTCTGCCCCAGCCGAAACCTTCAACCGAACAACCTTAACCCTCCACTTGAGGGTTATAGTTATGTCAAGTAATGCTCTACTCCCGACGCTATGGGTAGGGCCATGCTTCTGCAATTACCCTTCCGCGCGTGTCGGGGAGAAGTTTGCTGCGGTTTTCCGCCGCGGCGCTCATCGGGTCACCGGCCGGTTCGGAGTGCTCACATCAAACACCGAGACCGGCGGGTCCGCAGCGGGCATCAGGAGCAGAGCTTCCAACGCCCGTGCTTTGGCCACGTTCGCTTCCGCGCTCCCCCAGAATACCGTCTGGCCGCTGGTGAGCTTGAGTTCCACCGAGTCCACCGTTTCTGCGGAAGCATGGTCAAGAAGCGCCAGGACATTGGCGGGCAGGGCAGCCAGGACCGCCGTGATAGTGGGGAAAACGTCGCTGTTGACCGCTTCAGTGCCCCCGTCGATCAGGGGAAGCGGAGCGTCGCCGCGGCTGGCCACTGCCTTGAGCTGCCGGCCGTCCTCGTCGATCAGGAGGAACTCCCGCCCGTTCTGGAGCACGGCAACCGGCACGCGTTCGGTAATTGTGACCACGAGGTCCGAGGGCGGAACGGCAGTAACGCGCACGGATTCAACTTCCGGGCGGCCGGCCAGCAGCTCACCGGCATCAGCATCGGAGATGCGTGTCAGCGGGGTTCCCAGCAGAGGGGCCAGCGCCGTCTCGGCCTCTTCCGCAGCCAGCAGCGAGTTGCCCTCCACCTGCAGGTTCTTCAATGCCAGTGCAGGCGAAAAGAACAGGACGAACAGCAGTGCCGCGGCCAGCACGGCTGCAGCACCGGCTGACGCCAGGAAGTAGCGCCTGCGACGGCGTACCGGGGGTTCCGGAAACGCCAGGATGCTGGCCTCCGGGGATGCCTGCTTCCCCCCACCCTGTCCGGCTGGTTCCTTTGCGCCTGATTCCTTTGTGCCTGGTTCACCCGCACCTGTGTACGAGTCCGCTGAGTCCCGCGTTGCCGAAATGACTGCATCCTGGTAGCCAGGGGCAGCAGGGCGCAGTTCATGGATCTGGGCGCCATGCCCGGGAAGCAGTTCCACCTTCGCCGAGTTTGCCGCGGTGCGGGCAGGCTGGGCCTGCCCTCCCGGCTTTTTGGCTCCGGGGGCCTGGCGGTCCGCTCCTGCCCCCGCAGGAGGCTGGCGGGGCTTCCTACCCGGCATCAGAGCCGCTTCCATGCGGAGCGGCAGCAGACAGGGCCGCTACGAGCTGCGGACCGTACTGGGTAACGTCTCCCGCTCCGACCGTCAGGATGATGTCCCCTTCCGCTGCACGCGCAGCGATGTCCTGCACGGCAGCTGCCGGATCGGCCGCGACAGTGCCCGGGGTCTTCAGCTGCTGCGTGATCAGGTCGCTGGTTACACCCGGGATTGGATCTTCGCGGGCGGGATAGATCGGCAGGACGGTGACCGAGTCAGCGAGGTCCAGGGCGGAAGCGAACTCGGCGGCGAAATTGCGTGTGCGGCTGAACAGGTGCGGCTGGAAGAGAACGTGTACTGAGCGCTCCCCTGCTACTGCACGCGCCGCCTGCAGTGCCGCAGCAACTTCAGTCGGGTGGTGCGCGTAGTCATCGAAGACCCGCACGCCCCGCGCCGCTCCCTTGGGTTCGAACCGGCGTGCTGCCCCGGAGAAGGCGGCCAGCCCGCGCAGGGCTGCCTCTGGGCCGGTCCCCGCTTCAAGCGCGACCGCAAATGCTGCAGCGGCGTTCAGCACGTTGTGCCGGCCCGGCACCTGCAGCAGCAGGGTCTGTTCCTGGTTTCGGTAGTTCCAGCGGAAATGGACGGTGCTGGTGCTGGTGCGGCCGTCCGCCTGTGTCCCGCTGATGCGGATATCGGCGTCCTCGGCGTACCCGTAGGTCCGGACGCGGGGCGGTTTGCTGCGGTGCAGCAGGTCCCGGACTCCGGGATCGTCGGCGCAGGCTACCAGCAGTCCGTCCTCAGGCAGCAGCTCAACGAAACGGTCGAAGGAGGCAAAGACGGCTTCAGCGGTGCCGTAGTGGTCCAGGTGGTCCGCTTCCACGTTGGTGACCACGGCGATCCGGGGCGTGTAGTTGAGGAAGGACCCGTCCGATTCATCGGCTTCCGCGATGAACATGGGCCCGGCCCCTGCAGCGGCGTTGACACCCAGCGCTGCCACGTCGCCGCCGATTGCGAAGGAGGGGTCGTACCCGGCTTCACGCAGCGCCACGGTGATCATCGCCGTTGTGGTGGTCTTGCCGTGCGTGCCGGCGACTGCCACCACTTCCTTGCCGCCCATGGCGGCTGCCAGGGCCACCGAACGGTGGATTACCCGCAGCCCGGAGGATTCGGCAGCGGCAAGCTCGGGGTTATCCGGCCGGATGGCGGTGGACACAACCACCGTGTCCACTTCGGCCACGTTGGCGGCGTCGTGTCCCACGGAGACCCGGGCACCGAGTGCTTCCAGGGCCCGCAGCCCTGCCGAGTCCCTGGCATCGGAGCCGGAAACGCGAACGCCCCTGCCGATCATCACGCGCGCAACAGCTGACATTCCGGCGCCGCCGAGTCCAATGAAGTGCACCCGGCCCAGATCAGCGAGGTTCAGCCGGCTCATGCGTTCTTCCGTTCTGCTGCCTGGACGATCAGGTCAGCCATTTGGGCATCGGCATCCCGGATGCCCCGGGCGGCGGAGGCCTCCGCCATGGTCTTCAGTGCCTGGGGATCGAGCAGCAGCGGTATGAGATGCCCGGAGATCCATTCGGGGGTGAACAGGGAGTCCCGTACCAGGAGCGCTCCCCCGGCCGCAACGAGTCCGGCAGCGTTCAGCGCCTGCTCGCCGTTGCCGTGGGGCAGCGGAACGAGGACGGCAGGGAGGCCGACGGCGGAAATTTCACTGACGGTTCCGGCACCGGACCGGGCCAGCAGCAGGTCTGCGGCCGCATAGGCCTGTTCCATCCCGTCCACATACTCCACCTGGCGGTAGAGCGGCGCGGTGAGGGACTTGCCTTCGGCATCGGCGGCGGCCTTGCCGCGGCCGGTGACGTGCAGCGTCTGGATACCGGCTTCGGCCAGCGCGGGAAGGGCGGCGGTAACGGCTGCGTTGATGCTCGCGGCGCCGGAGGAACCGCCGGTGACCACCAGGGTGGGCAGGTCCAGTTCCAGCCCGAGGGCCGTGCGGGCCTCCTGTCTGGCAGCTTCGCGGTCCAGTCCGGAGATTTCCCGCCGCATGGGCATGCCTACCCAGCGGGCGCCCGGGAGCTTGGTTTCCTCGAAGGCAACGCCCACCACTGCGGCGCTCTTGGCCCCGACCCGGTTGGCCAGCCCGGGACGGGCATTCGCCTCGTGCACCACTACGGGAATCCGGCGCTTGCGTGCGGCCAGGTAAACGGGAGTTGAAACATAGCCCCCCACGCCCACGACGACGTCGGCTTCAGCTTTCTCCAGGATCTCCCCTGCCTGCCGCACGGCACGGGCCAGGCGGGCAGGGAGGCGTGCAAGGTCCCCGCTTGGACGCCGGGGCATTGGCACGCGGTCAATCACGGCAAGCTCGTAACCCGCGGCGGGAACCAGCCGGGTCTCCATGCCGGCTGAAGTTCCAACCACTTTGATGCGGGTGCCGGGCCGCAGCCGCCTTACGGCGTCGGCTATTGCCAGCAGCGGGCTGATATGCCCGGCTGTGCCGCCGCCGGCGAGTACAACGGAAAGTGGGGACTGCGTCATGGAGCTGTGGGTTCCCTTTCAGGGATAGTGCGTGCAAAGGACAGTAGGACTCCTACGGCTGCCAGCGTAAACGTCAGCGAAGAGCCGCCGTAGGAAATGAAGGGCAGCGGCACGCCGATCACGGGCAGCAGCCCTGTGACCATGGCGATGTTCACTGCTGCCTGGCCGGTAATCCAGACCAGGATGCAGCCGCACACGATGCGGATGAAAGGCTGCGTGTGGCGCATGGTCACCCGGACCGTGGCCACTGCAAGGATACCGAAGAGGACCAGCACCACCAGGGTTCCCAGCAGCCCGAATTCCTCGCCGATGATCGCAAAGATGAAGTCGTTGTGGGCTTCCGGGATCCAGTTCCACTTCTGCCGGCTCTGCCCGATTCCCACGCCAAACCAGCCGCCCGAGGCCAGCGCATACATACCGGCGTTGGCCTGGTCGCAGAGCCCGGCAGAACAGTCCAGCTTCAGCCACGCGCTGATCCGGCTGGTCCGGTTGCTGCTGATCATTGAAAAGAGCACGGCCGCGGCACCTGCTCCAAGGGCAAGCATGCCAAGGAGCTTCAGCCGCACGCCCGCGAAGAAAAGGGCAGCGAGCATGATCAGGCCCATGATGATCACGGTGCCAAGGTCATGCCCCAGCAGCACGAGGACGATCAGGAGGCCGCCTCCGGGCAGCACCGGGATCAGTGCGTGCTTCCAGTCGGCAAGCAGGGGGCCCTTGCGGGAAAGCACGGAGGCGAACCAGATGGCCATGGCCAGCTTCGCCGCCTCGGAGGGCTGGCCCGTTACCGGACCGAACGCCAGCCAGTTCTTGTTGCCGTTGACTTCCACGCCGATGAACAGAACCAGCACCAGCAGCACGACGGCGGCGGCCAGCGCCAGCCAGGCTATGAACCGGTAGAAGCGCGGCCCGAACCGGGAAAGCAGGAGCATCGCTCCGACACCAATCGCAGCAAACATCAGCTGCTTGACGAACAGGTCGAAGGTAGTTGCGGCGCCGGCGTCTGATCCCGCGGCGGCCGCGATGGCCTCAACAGACGACGCTGAAAGGACCATCATGAGCCCGATCGCCGTGAGGGCCAGCGTGGCTCCAAGGATCATGTAGTAGCTGGAGCCTGTTGCCTTGGCTCCGCTGCCTTCAAGGAGCACCATAAACGAAACCAGGCGTTCCCGAAGCCGGAGTCCACCCTTTTTGGGGTCCTGCGTTCCCTTGGCCTCAGGTGCCAGGGTGGCCGTGCCGGCGGCGGATGGAGGGGGCGTCCCTGCCGGGCGCCTTCGCGCCGTCGGCTTTCGTCCCTTGCCCGTGGGCGTGGTCACCATCTACGGCTCCTTGGTGGTCTGCGCCTGTCCTTCCACGTAACCGCGGACAGCTTCGATGAAGGCCTCACCACGGTGGGCATAGGAGCGGAACTGGTCCATGGACGCCGAGGCAGGCGCCATCAGGACCGTATCCCCGCCCTTCGCCACAGCGGCTGCAGCAGCCACGGCCTGGACCATGACGGCTTCACCCGTGGGTGTTCCTTCCCCTCCAGTGTCCGCCTGTGGGGCTTCAATTACCGGCACATCGGGAGCGTGTCGGCTCAAAGCGGTCCGGAGCTCTGAGGAATCTGAACCGATCAGCACGACGGCGCGCAGCCGCTGCCGATGGGCTTCGATCAGCTCGTCGTAGCTCACGCCCTTGGACAGCCCGCCGGCTATCCAGACGACGTGCCCAAAGGCAGCCAGGGATGCATTCGCAGCGTGCGGGTTGGTGGCTTTCGAGTCGTTGACCCAAAGGATGTCATTCAGCTTCGCCACCGGCTCAATGCGGTGCCCGCCGGGAGCGTAGTTGCGCAGCCCGTCACGGACGGCGACTGGCTCAACGCCCAGGGCGCGGACCAGGGCCGCAGCGGCAAGGGCATCAGCGGCCAGGTGCCGGGGCGCGGTATCCCCCAGATCATCCAGGGACGCCAGCTCGGCGGCGGAGTTGCGGCGCTCTTCGATAAAGGCGCGGTCCACCAGCAGGCCCTCGACAATCCCGACCATGCTGACCGCCGGCATGCCGGTGGTGAAGCCAACGGCCCGGCAGCCTTCAATGACGTCTGCTTCCTCGACCATGTGCTCGGTTGCAGCCTGCTCTGCGTTGTAGATGCAGGCAACCTGGGTGTTCTCGTAAACCCTGGCTTTGTCAGCCTGGTAGGCCTCGAAGCTGCCGTGCCAGTCCACGTGGTCCTCGGCGATGTTCAGGCAGACGCTGGCCAGCGGCGACATTGAGTATGTCCAGTGCAGCTGGAAGCTGGAGAGTTCGACGGCGATCGCGTCCCAGCCCTGCGGGTCCCGGATAGCGTCCAGAATCGGTGTGCCGACATTCCCGGCCGCGATGGCCCGCAGCCCGGCGGCCCGAAGCATGGATTCGGTCATGCCCACGGTGGTGGTCTTGCCGTTGGTTCCGGTGATGGCCAGCCAGGGCGCGGTGGGACGGCCCTCGCGGATACGCACCCGCCAGGCCAGCTCAACATCGCCCCAGATGGGAATTCCGGCATCGGCTGCTGCGGCCAGGAGTGGATGGGACGGCCGGAAGCCCGGGGACGTCACCACCAGTTCGGCGGGGGCACCGTCAACCTGGGGCAGGGCGGCCACGGCTGCGTCGCCCAGCAGGACGTCCGCCGCACCTACGATCCGCAGGGTGTCCGCCTTGCCGCGGTTTTCCTCGGAGTCCACGCCGTCCGCGATGACCACCCGTGCTCCGAGCTCGATCAGAGTGTCGGCAGCAGAGAACCCGGAGAGCCCGATTCCGGCGACGACGACCCGCAGGCCGCGCCAGTCGGAGTCCCAGGTGGTCAGGGAGTCGAGACGGGGGTTGCCCGTGGAGGGGATGCTCATTGTCCAGCCACCCAATCAGCGTAGAAGAGTCCCAGGGCCACGGCGACGCAGAGTCCTGCGATGATCCAGAAACGGACCACCACTGTGACTTCGGCCCAGCCCTTGAGTTCGAAGTGGTGCTGCAGCGGAGCCATCTTGAACACGCGCTTGCCCCCGCTGAGCTTGAAGTAGCCCACCTGGATGATCACCGAGGCAGAAATGATGACGAAGAGGCCGGCCAGGATAACCAGCAGGAGCTCGGTCCGGGAAAGGATGGCGAAGGCTGCGATTGCGCCGCCGATGGCCAGCGACCCGGTGTCGCCCATAAAGATCTTTGCCGGGGAGGTATTCCACCAGAGGAAGCCCACGAGTGCGCCGGCCATGGCTCCGGCGAGCAGCGCCAGGTCCATCGGGTCGCGCACCTCGTAGCAGACGCCGCCGTCGTTGGCCGGGCCAAGGCAGGACTGGTTGAACTGCCAGATGCCAATCAGGAAGTAGGCACCGAACACCAGCACCGAGGCACCCGCCGCCAGGCCGTCAAGTCCGTCCGCCAGGTTCACCCCGTTGGTGGCTGCGGTGATGATGACGCTGGACCACAGGATGAACAGGATCGCGCCGATGATAGTTCCGGCGAACGCAAGGTCAATCGCGGTGTCACGCACGAAGGACACGTTCGTTGAGGCAGGCGTCAGACCGGCATTGTTCGGGAACTGCAGCGCCAGGACCGCGAACACGATGCCCACGATCGCCTGCAGGATGATCTTCGCCCTGGCGTTCAGTCCCAGGGATCGCTGGCGGGAAATCTTGGTGTAGTCGTCGATGAAGCCGACAAAACCCATGCCCACCATCAGGAACAGCACCAGCAGGCCGGAGACCGAGGGACCAAAGCTGGTGGGATTGATCGCGTAGGAAATCAGGTGGGTGGCGAAGTAGGAGACCACCACGGCAGCCACAATGACCGCGCCGCCCATGGTGGGCGTTCCGCGCTTGGTGTGGTGCGACGTCGGACCGTCATCGCGGACGAATTGTCCGTACCCCTTTTTGACGAGGAAACGGATGAACAGCGGCGTGCAGGCGAAGGCCAGTACGAGTGCCAGGGAGCACCCAATCAGGAGCGAGATCACAGGGCCTCACCCCGGGCCGTGTTCTCCTGGGCGCCGCCGGCTGCGGGAAGGGTTTTCAAGGCAATCCGATCACCAAGGAACCGCAGTCCGGCTCCGTTGGAAGATTTGAACAGGACAATGTCCCCGGGCTCCAGCGAGGATTCAAGGATGGCCTCGGCTTCCTCGGGGGACGATACGAAGGTGGACTCGTCTCCCCAGGAGCCTTCCATCACGGCGCCGGTGTGCATTGCGCGCGCACCCGTGCCCACCACGATGAGCTTTGAAATGTTCAGCCGCACTACGTAGCGGCCAATGGCGTCATGCTCGGTGACTGACTGGTCGCCCAGCTCGAGCATTTCCCCAAGAACTGCCCAGGTCCGCCGCCCGGAGCCCAGCTCCGCAAGCGTCCGCAGCGCAGCGCGCACGGATTCGGGGTTGGCGTTGTACGCGTCGTTGATGACAGTGACGCCGTCGGCGCGGTCTGTGCGTTCCATCCGCCAGCGGCTGGCCGCTTTCTGGCCGGAGAGTCCCGCAGCGATGTCTGCCGGGGCAATACCTGCGGCCAGCGCCGCGCCGGCTGCTGCCAGGAGGTTGGCGGTGTGGTGCGCCCCGATCAGTCCGGATTCGACCCGGTGCTGTTCGCCGTTCGGGAATTCAAGAGTGAATACCGGCCGGCCCTGCTCGTCGGTCCCTGCGTCGAGGGCACGCAGTGTGGCGTGGTTTCCCGGGAGATCGTCGGTGGAGGAGGTGAAGAGCAGCACGTTGGCCGTGGTTCGCTTGTCCATGGCAGCAACGCGGATGTCATCGCCGTTGAGCACCACGGTGCCCTCCGGGGCAACGGCTTCGGCCAGTTCCCCCTTGGCGCGGGCAATGTTCTCCACTCCGCCGAATTCGCCGGCATGGGCGCTGCCCACACAAAGCACAACCCCAATGTCGGGGCGGACCATATCCGTCAGGTAGGTGATGTGCCCGATGCCGGTTGCACCCATCTCCACCACGAGGTAGCGGGTGCCATGCCCGGCACTGAAGATCGTCAGGGGAACCCCAACCTCGCCGTTGTAGGAGCCTACGGGCGCCACGGTCGGGCCGTGGGAGCGCAGGAGCCCGGCAAGCAGGTCCTTGGTAGTGGTCTTGCCGGCCGAGCCGGTGATGCCGATGACGGTCAGCGGGCTTTCAGCGCGCAGGCGCCGGACAATCTCAGCTGCCAGCTGCCCCATCGCGGCCACGGCGTCGGGAACGACGATTCCGGGAAAGACCTCTCCGGCGTCGTTCGTCACCGGCCGTTCTGTGAGGGCCAGTTCGGCGCCCGCCTCGAAAGCGCGCGCGACGAAGAGATGCCCGTCGGAGAACTCTCCGGGCTTCGCAATGAACAGCGCTGCCGGACCCGCTTCGCGGGAGTCTGTAGTGGCTGATGTCACTGAGATGGAAGGGTCTGCTGCTGCTGCCCCCACCAGCTCGCCACCCGTAATTGCCGCTATTTCGGCTGCATTTAGTTCAATCATGACGAATTAGGACTCTACCCCGTCGTAAGTAGGCACTGTGAATCCGGCTTTGGCCAGGGCAGCCCGGAGTTCGACCCTGTCATCGAGGGCCAGGTTGACCCCCTTGACCTCCTGCCACACCTCGTGGCCGCGTCCGGCCACCAGGATGGTGTCCTGCGGGCCGGCAAGTTCGACGGCGCGGGCAATAGCCTCCGCCCGGGGCGCCACTTCCAGGATTTCGGTTCCGGACTCTTCGCCTGCGCTGAAGGCTCCGCGGAGCACATCGGCGCGGATGGCCGCCTCGTCTTCGTCGTGGGGATCATCATCGGTGACAATCACCACGTCGGCCAGGCGGGCGGCTATCGAGCCCATCAGCGGGCGCTTGGTCTGGTCCCGCTCCCCCGTCGCGCCAAAGACCACAATGACGCGTCCTTCGGGGCGTCGGACGGATTCAAGCGTCCGTTCAAGTGCGTCGGGATTGTGGGCAAAATCGACGATCGCCGCAGGAGCTTCGCAGAGAAGCTGCATGCGTCCGGGCACCTCAACGGTGAACGGATCATGCTCCTCCAGGGCACGCTGGACTTCTGCCGGGTCGGCGCCGGACTCCATGACCATGGCCAGCGCCAGTGCTGCGTTGGAGACGTTGAAGCTGCCGGGCAGTCCGGTGCGGGCCCTGAGGGGTGTTCCCTGCCGGGGGTGGAGTTCGAAGGAATGGCCGAGACCCTCCCGTGTGACGGAGCGGACCTGCCAGTCCGCGTCGCCGGGTTCACCGGTGGTCTGCAGGGTGACGCCGCGGTCTCCGGCCACCGCTGCCATTCGGCGGCCCCACTCGTCGTCCACCGTGAGCACCGCGCGGCGGCTGCGTTCGGACCGGAACAGGTTGGCCTTTGCCGCGAAGTACTCTTCCATGGATCCGTGCAGGTCCAGATGGTCCTGGGTCAGGTTCGTGAAACCGGCGATGTCGAAGACAACGCCGTCAACGCGCCGGTAGGAGATCGCGTGCGACGAAACCTCCATGGCGGCGGCGTCGAGGGCGCGTTCGCGCATAAGCGCCAGCAGCCCGTGCACCTGGGGCGACTCAGGGGTGGTCAGGACGCTGGGAATCGCTTCGCCGCCGGCCAGGATTTCGATGGTTCCGATCAGCCCAGTGGTGCGTCCGAGCGCCTGGAGCAGCGAAGTGATGAAGTAGGTGGTTGTGGTCTTCCCGTTTGTTCCGGTTACCCCGAAGAGCGCCGGTGCGCTGCCGTCCTGCGGCTGGCTGTTGAATACGGCAGCGGACAACGGTCCGACCAGCCGCCGGATGTCATCGGCCAGGAAAACCGGAAGCACGGTACGGGGCAGCTGGGAAACCCCGGCAGCGTCTGTCAGGATCGCCGCTGCTCCCGCCGCTGCAGCGTCCGCGGCAAAGCCCGCTCCGTGGTGCCGGGCGCCGGGCAGCGCCAGATACAGGTCTCCGGGCATGATCTCCCGGGAATTGATGCTTATCCCGGTCAGTTCCGTTTTCCAGGCATCGGTGCCGGTTCCCGGCGCGGCCGTGATGGCCGGTGAGCCCGGGGGAAGCGCTGCCGCGGCGTCGGCCAGGCTGACGGGACGCACCCGCTCCGGGCGCATGCCGTCCAGGGCGCGCTGATGGTTGCTATGTGGCACTGCACTGCTCCAGCTTTTTAGTACTCAATGGGGTAGGTAACCGGCTTCCCCTCGGAAGGGGCTACGTTGTTGGTGGTCAGGACTTGTTCCATGACTTTCTGGAAGGTCTTTCCCGGTTCTATGTAATAGAGGTCTCCCTTGGGCCGCTGCAGGGTAACCACAGTGACGTACTTGGGATCGTCCATGGGCGCAATACCAGCATAGGAGACGGTGTATCCGTCGTACCCGCCGCTGGGGCTGGGTGCCTCTGCCGTGCCGGTCTTCGATCCAACCCGGTATTTCTCGAGCGCCCCGGAGGCACCGGATCCTTCAACGGTGGTGGTCTCAAGCATGTGCTGGACTTCCACCGCCGTCTTCTCGGATACCACCCGGGTGCCCTTTTTACGCTCCGTTGGGTGCTCCACACCTTCCGCATCGATACGTGCGTCCACGAGCCGGGGAGAGAGCCGCACGCCGTCGTTCGCGATGGTCTGGTAGACCATGGCCGTGTGCAGGGCGGTCTGTGTGAGGCCCTGGCCAAACAGCACGGTGTACTGCTGCCGCGTGTCCCACGTTTCCGGGGCGGCCAGCAGGCCGGAGGTCTCGCCGTTGAGGCCGGTGCCAAGCTCCGTGCCAATGCCGAACTTCCGCAGCCAGTCATAGCGCTGCTGAGGGGTCAGCTGCTGGCCGACCATAACGGTCCCGGTGTTCATGGACTTCGCCAGGACGCCCGCCGCGGTCATGCGGACCGTCCCGTGGTCGAAAGCGTCCTTGAAGGTCTGGCCGTCAATCGTATAGGTGTTGTCGATCTGGAACTGCGAGGTTGGGGAAATAATCCCCTCCTCTATTGCTGCAGCCATGGTGATGACCTTGGTGGTGGAACCGGGCTCGAAGGAATCCGTGACAGAGCGGGCTTTGCGCGACTCGGCTTCCGTTGCCCCGGGGTTGTTCGGGTCAACGGTGGTGGACTCCGCCATTGCCAGCACGTTGCCGGTCTCCACCTCGACAACTACCACGTTGCCCCAGTCGGCGTTGTAGTCCCGCACCTGCGAGGCAATTGTCTGCTGCGCGAACCACTGCAGGTCCTGGTCGATGGTGAGCCGGATTGAATCCCCGTCCTGGACGGGGACGTCTTCGTTTGTGGCGTAAGGGATCCGAATGCCGTCCCCGCCAATTTCGTAGGTCTTGCTGCCCGGCTCGCCTGCCAGGATCGAATCCTGGGTGAGTTCGAGTCCTTCCTGCGCACCTTCCGTGCCCAGGAAACCGACGATTGATCCCGCCACGGGACCTGAGGGGTACGTGCGCAGCGTGGTCCGGTCCGCGTAGACGCCGGGGAACTTGACGGCAAGGACCTTGTCCCTGATCTCGGGGGTGACGGTCTTCGCCACGAAGTTGAATCCCTTGTCCCCAAGGATGGACCTGCGCAGGGTAGCCGCGTCCTGCCCGAGAATGCCCGCGAGCTCCTCAAATGCATCATCGAAGGTCACGGTTTCCTTGTCGCCTTCGGAATTGCGGCGCTCGTATTCCTCTTCGTCGTAGGCGGCAGAGAGCCTCTGGTCCACCACGATGTCAAAGCGCTCCACGCTGCGGGCCAGGTAGTTGCCCTCGGAATCGAGGATGCCGCCGCGAAGGGCAGGCACGTTCACGGTGACCAGGCGGTTGGCCACGGCCGCGTCAGCCATGCCTTCAGGGTCCACCCCCTGTACCTGGAACAGGCGCACCCCGAGCACGGTGAGCAGGACCAGCACGATGATCAGCCCCGTGCGGAGCCTTCCGGTGACGAGAGAGACTCTGTGGTTCTCCTGTGCCGGAGCCTGTCCTGCTTTTGCCACAACGTGTCCTCGTCGGTGCTGGTTGGTTTACTGGCCGCTTCTCTGGCTGGGGGCCGGAATCGTGCCGCCGTTCAGATCTGGTTCCACAGCCGCGGGAGCTGCCGGCGCGGGTACCGGATCGGCTCCGGCCGCCGCATCGTCCTGCTGTTCTGCTGCCCTGGCATTCTCCGCAGGTTCCGGGGCTGCCGGCTGAACGGGGGCGACGGGCTGGGTAAGGACCTGGGGCAGTTCCACCAGGGTTCCCGGGCCCGTTCCTTCCTTGGCCGGTTCGGGGGTCCCCGTAACAGCAAGTGTCTGCAGGTCGATCGTACCGAAGGTCGGAGAGACTACCATTCCCAGCTCGGCGGCTGCTCCAGCCAGGACCTGGGGGGCCTGGTGGTGCTCGACCTGCTGGGTCAGTGCCTCGTTTTTCTGGATGAGCTCGGTGCGCTGGTTCTGCAGCTGCACCAGCTCATACTGGCCGCTGGAAACGGAAATATTCAGTCCCAGGACTGCGGCGAGGCCGGCAGCCAGCACGGCGAAGCAGAGGGCAGCTACTGGGACGCGGCGCCGGCGTGCGGCGGCCGGCACCAGTGCCAGCGGCGTACGCCGCCGAGGTGCGGGCGCCTGCGGGGACTGCAGCGGAAGGGCACGGGCCAGGTTGCCCTCGATCGCCCGGGCAGGTGCCTGCGGCCGACGCCGTCCCGATCCTTCAGCCATTACCGTGCCCCGTCCATGGTTGCGCGAATACGTTCGACCGCCCGCAGCTTGGCCGAAGCCGCACGCGGGTTTTCTGCAATTTCCTGTTCCGTGGGCACTTCGGTGCCCTTTGTCAGCCGCTTGAGCTGTGCTTTGTGTTCCTCCAGCTCCACCGGGAACCCCTTGGGGGCCGAGGACCGGGATCCAGCCGCGAAGATGTCCTTGACGATCCGGTCTTCCAGGCTGTGGTAGGACATCACAACGATCCGTCCGCCGACGCCCAGCACGGACAGGGCAGACGGAATCGCGCGTTCAAGGACATCAAGTTCTTCGTTGACCTCGATCCGCAGGGCCTGGAAGGTGCGCTTCGCCGGGTGGCCGCCGGTGCGTGCAGCGGCTGCGGGAACGACGGCCCGGATGGCATCGACCAGTTCACCGGTGGTGGTGAAGGGCTTCTTCGCCCGGGTGGAAACGATCGAGGATGCAATGCGTCCCGCGAACTTTTCCTCTCCCCAGCGCCGGATGATCGAGACCAGTTCAGCTTCGTCGTAGCTGTTGACGATTTCGGCTGCGGTCCGTCCGCGGCTTGTGTCCATGCGCATGTCCAGCGGGGCATCGTAGGAATACGCGAAACCCCGGTCACGCTCGTCGAGCTGCATGGAGGACACACCGAGGTCGAAGAGGGCTCCGTCAATTGAATTGAACCCAAGGTCCTGGACTACGTCGGCGATTTCGTCGTAGACGGCGTGGACAAGATCGGTGCGGTCCTGGAATGCTGCCAGCCGCTCCCCGGCCAGTGCCAGCGCCTGGGTGTCACGGTCGATTCCGATGACGTGCAGTTTCGGGAAGCGTTCGAGCATGGCTTCGGTATGGCCACCCATGCCAAGTGTGGCATCCACCACGACCGGTGTGCGGCCGGCTGCCTCTGCTGCTTCGATCCCAGGGGCCAGCAGATTGATGCAGCGGTCCCGCAGTACGGGTACGTGCCGCTCTTCGGTGGGACGGTCTTCGCTCATTGGTCTCTCCTTCCGCTGCGTGTCCGGTTCAGCGGTTTCTTGGACCAGATCCCCATCCGCGCCTCACGGGTACGCCTGGCTCCGGGGAAGGTGAGCCAGGTGAGTTCCGCGGGGCGGCTGGAGATCTCGTTCAAGATCCCGCCGTTTCCGGTTTCGAATTTCCCTGCATACTGCTGTGTTTAGTGCTGTGCAACGGCTAGAAGATGCCGGGCATCGTGTCTTCGTCGGTTTCCGAAAACGCGCTTTCCTGTTCTTCCAGGTATTCCTGCCATGCCGTGGCATCCCAGATCTCCGCCCGGGTGCCCGCGCCGATTACGGCGAGTTCACGTCCGAGCCCGGCATACGAGCGCAGAGCCTGCGGGATGGTTACCCGGCCCTGCTTGTCTGGGACTTCGTCAGAGGCCCCGGACAGAAAAACGCGAATGTAGTCACGGGCCTGGCGTGAAGACAGTGGTGCCTGCCTCATCTGCTCGTGGACCTTTTCGAATTCCTTCTGGCTGAAGACGTAGATGCAGCGTTCCTGGCCCCGGGTCAGAACCAGCCCGTCAGCCAGTTCATCGCGGAATTTGGCGGGAAGAATGAGCCTGCCCTTTTCATCAAGGCGCGGTGAGTGAGTTCCGAGGAACATCAGCCACCACCTGTCAGATCCGGGAGATCCACCCCTCCTCCACTGTCCTACCCTCTTACGCCCCCCACTTTACTCCACTTCCCTCCACAGTCAACGCAATTTGATAACGTTTTTCGGCGCGTCGCACCCCTGGTTCCCAGTAACTGCAAGGACGGAGAAGGCAGCGCGCGTGGTGGAGGGAAATCCGGCTCCGGCGGGCCCTTAAACGAAGAAGACCCGCCGAAGCGGGTCTTCCTGGTTCCCGGCAGCCATACCGGGGAGGAAAGTGGGGGGCTGTGGCGCTACGGCTGGTCCCGCTTGCGCTCGTCCCACTTGTTCTCGAGATTGGTCATGAATCCGCGGGGTGCAGCTTCGCGCTCTTTTCGGCCCGCGGGGACACGTGTCTCCGCCTGTTTGCCTTTGGTGGTGGCGTAGTACATGCCGGCACCCATAACTATGAAGCCCAGGATTCCCACGACTATGTTGGCCGGACTGTCCAGCGTGATGCCCAGGATCAGAATGGCTATTCCCGCCACTGCCACGAGTGCGCCCAGCACGATCCGCCGGGTAGACATGCCACGACCAGCTGACGATGCCATGGAGTTGGCGAATTTGGGGTCCTCAGCGTGTAATTGCTGCTCCAGCTGATCAAGCAAGCGCTGCTCGTGCTCTGAGAGTGCCATTACTGTCTCCTTGCGGTCCAAATGTGCCCTGTAAACCAAGCAACGAACCTGACGCGGTGGTTGTTCCCACGAGGCCTCGACGCTGATCTGCACTTACCCACAAGGATAGTTTGCAATCGGGTCCGGGGAAAGCCACCGATAAGCCTGCTTAACCCGGCTTGCCAAACCTCAGCCCGTACCCTCGGGTTTCCTGCTCTTTTCGCGTCCGATTAAGCGGGCGGGCATGATTCCGGCCTGGCCGAACCGCTGGTTGATTTTGTCCAGCGCGTCTTCCGCGGAGCGCCAGTTGTCATCCCGTCCGTCGAGCGTGAGCTGCTGCGCAGCGCCCGCCGGCTCAAGGTTCTCCGCACGAAGTCCAATAAGCCGGACGCTCATTGGCCGAACGCCCAGGCCGCCCAGAAGCCCCCGGACAGCTTCGTACAGCAGCTGCGCACTGTCGACCGGCTCAGAGAGGGTCCGTGAACGCGTGAGCGTGGAGAAATCCGCGTAACGCAGCTTGAGTGACACGGACCGGCACTGGAGTCCCGCTGCACGCATCCGGGCTGCGGTCCGGTGCGCGAGCCTCAGCAGTTCAGTCTCAAGCACCTCGTCCTCGTCCACGTCCCGGGCGAACGTTTCCTCCGCGCCGATGCTCTTTTCCACCCGGACCGGGGTCACCGGGCGGGAATCCCTCCCCCAGGACAGATCGTAGACGTGCCTGCCGGTGGCGCCGAGAAGCCGCTGCAGAACAGTCGGAGGGGTATGGGCAACATCGGAGACGGTATTGATGCCGACCCTTGCCAGGGTTTCGCGAGTCTTGGCGCCCACTCCCCAAAGTGCGGACACATCCAGGGCATGGAGGAACGCGATGGTCTCTTCCTTCGGAACCACCAGCAGACCATCGGGTTTCGAGCGGGTGGAGGCAATCTTGGCAACGAACTTGGAGGATGCGATTCCAACGCTCGCAGTGATTCCAAGCTCCCGGGACACACGGCTGCGGATGAGCTCACCGATTTGGCGCGGGGGCCCCAGTCGGCGCATGGACCCGGCGACGTCGAGGAAGGCCTCGTCCACGCTGAGCGGTTCCACCAGCGGTGTTATGGACTCGAAGATCCCCATGAGCCGCGCGGAGACCTGACGGTAGACCTCCTGGTGCGGTTCCAGGATCTGGGCCTGCGGACACATCCTGCGTGCTGTTGCCATCGGCATAGCCGATCTGACCCCGAACCGCCGCGCTTCGTAGGAGGCGGAGAGAACCACAGACCGGCCGCCGAGTCCGCCGACGATCACCGGGGTACCCCTCAGATCGGGACGGCGAAGCAGCTCCACCGAGACATAGAAGGCGTCCATGTCCACATGCATGATGGTGCAGTCGCGGTTTTCACCCGCTGCCTCCGTTACTGTTCCCACGTCCTCATACTATGCAGCCCGCGGACATTGGAACGCTCCCCTAGACTGGATTCAGGCCCTGACCCTTCGTCGATGCGGATTCCCATGAAGAAAACCCTCGCCCTTGCCTGCAGCGCAGCCATCCTTGCCGCCGTCGCCGGATGCAGTTCAACAGAGTCAGCTCCCTCCACCTCGCCCTCGGATTCCTCGTCCCAGGTATCGGCCTCCGCATCTCCCACCGCCACCGCAAAGGCGTCCGCGAGCCCTTCACCTTCCTCCGCCATAGCCGCCGGATTCCCTGAAGACCTGGTTCCGGTTTACACGGACTCTGTCCCCACAGCTTCCAGCTTCGAAGATGACGGCCAGCTGCTGACTGCATCCCTGACCGCGTCCTCCTCCTCGTCGGCGGAAGAAATCCTGGCGTTCTACACCGCGCATTTCGAGAAGCTCGGATTCACCGCCCTTGAGGGCGACGCCGTGGACTCAACACCGGCCAAGGACTTTGCCCGCACCACGGACTCAGAGACCGAGACCGCGAACGTTTCCGTGATCACACGGGAGGGCAGCTCGATCTACACAGTCGGGGCCAACGTACTTCCCGGCACCGCAGAATAGGACAGACATTCAATGAGCCAGGCACCCGCGGAGTCGGACGCAAACCGGGAGAAAAAGGGCGCGGAAGAAACTGCCGCCCTCGAACAGACTGCCTACCGGCAGGCCCTTTCCTCCGACCTTGAGCAGTTCCTGGGCCGGCAGCGTGAAGTCCTGGAGGACGTTTCGGCGGAGTCCCTCCCTCTCCTGGGCGCAGTACATACCCTGGCGCAGGGCGGAAAGCGGCTGCGGGCGCTGCTGAACTACTGGGGCTGGCGGGGAGCCGGCGGCGAGGCGCTGGGCGAACCGGCTGTCCGGGCCGGAGTCGCCCTGGAACTGTTCCAGAGCGCTGCCCTGATCCATGACGACATCATCGACCGTTCCGATACCCGCCGGGGAGCGCCGAGTGTGCACCGGCACTTCAGCAACCGCCATGCTGAAGCCGACTGGTTCCTGGACGGCACGCATTTCGGTTCCTCTGCCGCCATCCTTGCCGGAGACCTGTGCCTGTCCCTCAGCGAGGAAGCCTTTGCTTCCGTGGGCGAGAGGGCGGCGTACAACACGCGGGCCCGTTCGGTTTTCAACCGGATGCGCACGGAAGTGATGGCAGGCCAGTACCTCGACATCCTGGAAGAGGTGGTCGGCCCCGGCCATGAACCCGAGCATGCCGTGATACGCGCCAGGAACATCCTGCGCTACAAATCCGCCAAGTACAGCATTGAGCATCCACTGGTCATTGGCGGGGCCCTGGCCGGTGCCGGCGATGAGCTTCTCACGGCCTACTCCGCCTTCGCGCTGCCGCTCGGGGAAGCCTTCCAGCTCCGGGATGACGTCCTGGGGGTCTTCGGTGATCCCGAGGTCACGGGGAAACCGGCCGGGGACGACCTGCGTGAAGGTAAACGGACCGTGCTCATTGCCTACGCCCTGAGCGCCGGGTCCGGCGCAGTCCGGAAGGAAATCACGGACAAGCTCGGTCAGCCGGACCTGGACGATGCCGCCGTGCAGTCGCTGCGGGCAGCGATCGAAGACAGCGGAGCGCTGGCCACCACCGAAGCCCTGATAGCAGAGCACACCGAGCAGGCCTTCAACACCCTGGCCGCGCTTGCGGTGGATGAGCAGACCCGCTCGGCGCTTGGGTCACTCGCGCATGCAGCAGTGACCCGTACCGCCTAGCCGGTTACCAGGCCAGGGCCTGGGCCCTGCGGCGGATTTCCGTCTTGCGGCCTTCCTTGAGGGCGTCCACCGGACGCCCGGGCAGAGTCTCGTCGGCTGTGAACAGCCAGCGGAGCATCTCTTCATCAGAGAAGCCTGCATCCGTCAGCACAGAGATAGTTCCCTTAAGGCTGTCAAGGATGGCGCCGTCATTGATGAATTCGGCGGGCACGCTTCGGATTTTACGGTCCCCCAGGCGTACTGCCAGGAGGGCACGTTCTTCCAGCAGGCTGTGTACCTTGCTGATTGTTACGTCTAGTTGTTCAGCCACATCGGGCAGGGTTAGCCAGTCGGAAACCAGTTCCTCGAGTTCATTCACGTTCCCAAGATTGCCACGGCGGCATCATTACGGGCCAGTCGGGACCCTTATCCGCTGCTCCCGCGCACCCATATGTTCACGTCCGGGTATTGCGGATCACCTTTTCTCGTGTAAATTCGCATAAGTCACAGTAATCACATCTGTAACACTCGTATCACTACTTGTTTTTTGTCCCACGGACTGCGGTAAAGGCCGCGCCGCCAACAGATGAGGAAACAACCCGTTATGACAGTGCAGCCCACTGCAAAGCCGCGCACCGCGGCTTTGCCCCGCAAACTGAGTGTCGCGGTAACAACTGCAGCGATACCGGCCGTCATGATGTCCTCACTTGCCCTGGCCGAACCTGCGCAGGCTGCTCCTGCCCCGTCTCCGTCAAAGGCGCTGTTCCCGCAGCTCCCGCTTCAGGCGAAGAAGCAGCTCACCGGTGCGCTCATTCCCGCCTCACAGCTGGCAGCCCAGGTTCCTGCCACTGTGGCCGCCGAATCCGCTGCCCCGGCAACCCATCGGATCGTTCCCGGTGACACGGTAAGCTCCATCGCAGCGCGTTACGGCCTGGATCTGAACGAGGTGCTGCGGATCAACAACCTCACACCCACGTCCATCATTTTCGCCGGCAAGGAACTCAAGCTCACCGGCACGGCAACCGCACCCGCTGCTGAAGCACCGGCCAAGGGCACCTACACGGTGGAAGCCGGTGACACGCTGAGCGCCATCGCTGCCAAGCACGACGTGAGCCTGGCCTCCGTCCTGAAGGCAAACGGCCTGAGCATGACGTCCGTGATTCATCCCGGGCAGCAAATCGCCGTCGACGGTGCAGCCCCGTCAGCTCCGTCCGCGCCCGCAGCCGCCCCAAGTGCCCCTGCCGCACCCGCGCCTGCCTCCGCGGGAACCTACACCGTGGTACCCGGAGACACGCTCGGCGCTATTGCGGCGCGTCACGGCGTGAGCCTGCAAACCGTGCTGGAGGCTAACAACCTCAGCATGACCTCCATCATCCGCCCCGGCCAGAAGCTCTCCCTCAGCGGTTCATCCACCATCACCACGGCATCGTCCACACCTGCTGCTCCGGCTGCTCCGGCCGCGGCTGAGGCTCCGACGGACCTCGTGCCCAGCACGTTCCTGCACTACACGTACCCGCAGCACGTGGTGGCCAACGCCAACCTCAACAAGCAGGCACTGAACGCAGTTGCTGTGCCTTCGCGGGCACAGATGCAGCAGATGGTCGCTGACACCGCTGTCTCCATGGGTGTGGATCCGGCTCTGGCACAGGCCTTCGCCCTGCAGGAGTCCGGTTTCGACCAGCGCGCCGTTTCCCCGGCAAACGCCATCGGCACCATGCAGGTCATCCCCTCCTCCGGCGAATGGGCTTCGGACCTGGTCGGCCGCCAGCTGAACCTGCTTGACCCGCAGGACAACGTGACGGCAGGTGTGGCGATTATCCGCGCGCTCGTCCGCACCAGCCCGAGCCTGGAAGTCGCTATCGCTTCCTACTACCAGGGCCAGTACTCAGTTACCACGCAGGGCATGTACCCGGACACGCAGGCATATGTTGCCTCTGTCCTGGCCCACCGCTCGGGCTTCTAAAGCGGTCCCAGGCAAACCGGGCAGGCGGTGGATCGGGTGTCGATCCGCCGCCTGCCCGTTCTCGCTTATAGGATCAAAGGGTGCATGAGCCCGTGAGTGACCCACTTCTGGAAACCCTGGTAGACAACCGCTACCTGGTGCGTTCCCGCATCGCCCGCGGCGGAATGTCCACCGTCTACCTGGCCACGGACACCCGGCTGGACCGCGACGTCGCACTGAAGGTGCTGTATCCCCATCTGGCCGCTGACCGGGGATTCCTGGACCGGTTCGAGCGCGAGGCGAAGTCCGCGGCACGGCTGTCCCACCCGCACGTCGTCGGCGTCCTTGACCAGGGAGTGACCGAGTCCCTGTCCTACCTGGTGATGGAATACGTGCCCGGTCGCACCCTCCGCGACGTCCTCAATGAGCGCCGTGTGCTGACGCCGCGCCTGGCGCTGGCCATGATGGACGCGGTGGTGGACGGCCTGGCCGCTGCCCACGAAGCCGGTCTGGTCCACCGGGACGTCAAACCCGAAAACGTACTGCTCGCCGGCAGCGGTGCCATCAAGATCGCGGACTTCGGCCTGGCACGTGCGGTCACCACCAGCACCAATACGGGCACGCTGGTCGGCACGGTCGCCTACCTTGCACCCGAACTCGTAACCGGCGCCGGGGCGGATGCGCGCAGCGACATCTACTCCGCCGGGATCATGCTCTACGAAATGCTGACCGGGTCCCAGCCTTTCACCGGTGAAGTACCCATCCAGGTTGCCTTCGCGCATGTGCATTCCTCCGTGCCCGCACCCTCCCAGGCCTGCCCAGGACTCGCCGAGGACCTGGATGAACTGGTCCTTTGGTGCACGTCGCAGGATCCCGAAGACCGTCCGGTGGACGGTCGGGCACTGCTGGGCGAACTGCGGCACATCCGAACCTCACTCACCGACGAGCAGCTGGATTTCCATGCTCCGGGGACCTTGGAAGCCCACCCTGAGGCACCCGGCCGCAACGAGAGGACCACCGTCATCGCGCCGGCGCCCTCGGGGGCTACCGAAGTGATCAGCCGCGGCGAGCCCAACGGCACCGAGGTCCTGCAGCGTACCGACAACGCCACCACTGTCCTGGGCCGAACCGGGACCGCTGCCGTTCCGGCTTACCAGCCCGAAGAGGACGGTTACGGCGCAGATGAGGACGATGGCTATTCGGAGCCTTCCGGCTGGGCAGGCAGGCGCCAGGCCCGGCGGAACTTCAAGGCAAGCCAGAAACAGGCGAACCGGGATGCCCAGCGGCCTGAAGTCTCCCTGCGCTCAGGCCGTCCCCGCAGGCGTGGCGTACTCCTGGCCCTCCTGCTTGCCCTGCTGGTAGCCGCAGCCGCGTTCACGGGGTGGTTCTTCGGGGCCGGCCCAGGAGCCCTTGTGACTATTCCCGAAGTGTCCAACAGTTCTGTCGAGGCTGCCGGCAGCCGGCTGGGCGAGGAGGGGCTCCGCTACACCACGAATGAGGTCTACGACGAGGTGGTTGCTGCAGGACTGGTTGTGGGAACCGATCCTGCCGCTGCACAGCAGGTCCGCCGGTTTCAGCCGGTGACCATGCTGGTCTCCCGCGGACCCGAACTCTTCACTGTGCCCAACGTGATCCAGCGTCCCCTGGAGTCAGCGGAAGAGAACCTCGTTGACGCAGGGCTGGCCCTGGGCACGGTGACCGAAGAATTCAGTGAATCGGTCCCCGCCGGACAGGTAATCTCGCAGGTGCCGGCCGCCGACGCCGATCTCCGCCGCGGGACGCCGGTGGATCTGACCGTTTCCAAGGGCCCCGCCCCGGTGGAGGTCCCGGATGTTACCGGCAAGAGCGAGCAGGAAGCGGTGCGGCTGATCGAAGACGCCGGGCTGGAGGCCACTGTCTCTCCCGAGCGCGTGAACAGTGCTGACATACCCAAGGGGTCCGTCGCATCCCAGAACCCGGCCTCCGGCCTGGTGGAACGCGGCGGAACAGTTACCCTCACGCTCTCTGACGGCCCGCGGATGGTCCAGGTGCCCAGCTACGTGGGCAAACAGGCAGACACTGCACGGCGTGAACTCGAGGCCCTGGGCTTCAAGGTGGAGGTCAACGAGATCCTGGGCGGGTTCTTCGGTACCGTCCGTGCCCAGGATCCCTCCGGCGGCTCCGTGCCGGAGGGCTCAGTCATCACCCTGACCGTCGTGTAGGACACCGCAGCACCCTGATGCGGTCAACCGGCCGGGGCTCCGCGCAAAGTACCTCAGCGAAGCCCCGGACCAATCGACGCTAGTTCTTTTCCGCCAGGGCCCCGGCTACAAGGAATGCCATCTCCAGGGACTGCATGTGGTTCAGGCGCGGATCGCATACCGATTCGTACCCGTCTGCGAAGGCTTCCTGGTCCACGGGGTCCGCTCCGCCCAGGCACTCTGAGACGTCGTCGCCGGTCATCTCAACATGCAGGCCGCCGGGGAACGTCCCCAGTTCGTTGTGCACTTCGAAGAATCCGCGGACTTCGTCCATGACGTCGTCGAAGTTACGGGTCTTGTAACCGTTCGGGGACGTGACAGTGTTGCCGTGCATGGGGTCGGTGACCCAGAGGACCTGGGCGCCGGAAGCGGTGACTTTCTCCACCAGCGCGGGAAGCTTCTCCCGGATATTCTTCGCGCCCATGCGGGTGATGAACGTGAGGCGTCCTGGTTCGCGCTCCGGATCCAGCTTGTCGATCAGTGCCAGTGCGTCCTCGGCCGTGCTGTTCGGGCCGAGCTTTACGCCAATCGGGTTGCGTACCCGGGACAGGAAATCCACGTGCGCGGAATCGAGGTCCCTGGTGCGTTCACCGATCCAGAGGAAATGGGCCGAGGTGTCGTAGGGGTAGCCCGTCCGTGAGTCGATGCGGGTCAGGGCACGCTCGTAGTCCAGCAGGAGTGCTTCGTGGCTGGCAAAGAACTCGACGCGCTTGAGTGCCTCAAAGTCCGCCCCGCACACATCCATGAAGCGCACGGCGCGGTCGATGTCCCGGGCCAGGGACTCGTAGCGGGAGTGTGCCGGGTTTGCTGTGAAGCCGCGGTTCCAGTGGTGGACCAGCCGGAGGTCGGCAAACCCGCCCTGGGTAAAAGCGCGGATCAGGTTCAGGGTGGAAGCGGAGGTGTGGTAGGCCCGGACCATGCGGGCCGGGTCATGCCGCCGGGATTCAGGAGTGAATTCATATCCGTTGACCATGTCCCCGCGGTACGCCGGGAGCGTGACGCCGTCGCGGGTTTCCTCGTTGGAGGACCGCGGCTTGGCGAACTGGCCCGCCATCCGCCCCATCTTGATGACGGGCAGGGAAGCACCGTAGGTCAGCACCACTGACATCTGGAGGATGGTCCGGACCCGCGCACTGATCTTGTCGGCCGTAGCAGCCTCGAAGGTCTCGGCGCAGTCGCCGCCCTGCAGCAGGAAGGCCTTGCCCTGCGCTGCCTGGGCCAGACGGTCACGCAGGATGTCCACCTCACCGGCGAACACCAGCGGAGGCACCATGGAGAGTTCGGCGACTGCCGCGGCATACCCGGGATCCTCGTGCCAGGTGGGCTGCTGGGAAATCGGCAGCGACCGCCAGTTATCCAGTCCGGGATAGACGGCGGCTCCGGAGGACGGCGGGAAACTGGGATCGAGATCAGCAGGTTTTTGGCTCACTCCTTAACCCTACTTCGCGGCGGAGCAAGGCTGCGATCCGATGTGTCCTGTTACGCAGTATGCCGGGCTAGGCGCTGTGGGGGCTCTGGGCTGATCCGTCCGAAGAGTTCTCCCCTGGCTGGCGCGGGTCCTCTTCAGCTGCGGGGCTGGCCGGCTCGGCGGGAACCGGGCCGCCGATCAGGGTGACTTCCCCGGGTTCCTTGGCGGAAGGCCGGCGGACAACCCCGGGGCCAACTCCCGGTTCGGGGGTTTCGGCGTGCGGCAGGCGAACGGCGGCGCTGCGGGATTCGGCCGATTTGGAAGCCTTTCGGGCAGCTGCCATCTTGTCCTTGACCGTGCTGGCATACACGTCGACGTACTCCTGCCCGGAGAGGCGCATGAGCTCGTACATGATTTCGTCCGTCACGGAGCGCTGGACGAAGCGGTCGTTTTCGAGGCCTGCGTAGCGGGAGAAATCGAGGGGTTCTCCGACGATGATCCCGATCCTGCGGATATTCGGGATCCTGCGTCCAATCGGCTGGACCTTGTCGGTGCCGATCATGGCCACGGGAATCACCGGGACCCCGGTCTGCAGTGCCATCTTTGCCACGCCCGTTTTGCCCCGGTACAGGCGTCCGTCCGGGCTGCGCGTGCCTTCGGGATAAATCCCCAGGAGGTTGCCGCCCTCAAGGACCTTTACCCCTGCACGCAGCGCTGCCTCGGAGGCCGCACCGCCGGAACGGTCGATGGGCAGCTGGTTCGTGAGCCGGAAGAAGGCCGCAGTCAGTTTGCCTTTGATGCCCCGTCCGGTGAAGTACTCGGACTTCGCCAGGAAGCTCACCGGGCGCGGAACGGCCAGCGGCAGGAAGATGGAGTCTGAGAAGGAGAGATGGTTGCTGACGAGGATCGCCGGCCCTGTGGCAGGAACGTTGTCCATGCCCTTGACCCATGGCCTGAACAGGAGGTTCACCACCGGTCCGATGAAAATCGTCTTCATCACCCAATAGAACACGCGGCCAGCTCTCCCGTCCGGACAAAACAATATGACGAACCCGTTTGGCTCCTCTTAGTACTACTGTAAGGGCCGCAGCGGCACCGTAGAATTTCAGCCGCGGCTGACACGGGCAACTTTGTTTCCGGCGGGGTGGAAAATCACTCGCCTAATGCAACCATAGAGACATGACTTCCCCCGGGGGCCCTGCGCCGTTTTCAAGCGCCGGCGAAGGCCCAAACGCATCGACCGGCGTCCTGCTCAGCCATGGGTTCACCGGATCCACCGTGAGCATGCTGGGCTGGGCCCGCTACCTGGCGGACGCCGGATATGCGGTGAGCCTGCCCCTGCTCCCGGGCCACGGAACCACGTGGAAGGAACTTGCACGCACCCCGTGGCAGCGCTGGTACGAGGGTTATGAAGACGCTTACAGGGAGCTTTCGGGGCGCACTGAACGAGTTGTGGCCGCCGGTCTTTCGATGGGCGGGGCCCTGGCCCTGCGCCTCGCTGCCCTGCAGCCGGTTGCCGGGGTAGCCGTTGTAAACCCCGGCCTGACTGTGGCTGACCCGAGGGCACGCTACGCCCACCTGCTCAAGTACGTGATGCCCTCTGTTCCCGCAATCGGCAACAGCATCCGGATGCCGGGCCAGGACGAAGGCGCGTATTCACGGACACCGGTGGGTGCAGTGGCGGAGCTGCTGAAGCTGTTCAGGAACACGGCCGAGCTCCTGCCCCGGGTGAACGCCCCGGTTATCGCTTTCCGTTCCGCCGTTGACCCGGTGGTGCCCGAATCCAGCATGGACGTGCTCCGGGAGCGGATCGGAACCTCCGAACTGGAAGTCATCCCCTTGGCCAACAGCTACCATGTGGCAACAATGGACCACGACGCACAGCTGATTTTTGACCGTTCCCACGAATTCATCCAGAGGGTGAGTGCAGGTGCCCCAGCATGAGTGACCGCGAACCGGAGCGCAACGAATCCACCGATGAAGCCACCTGGCTGGACCTGGTGGCGCGGCTGCAGGAGACCCCGGACACTGATCCCCGGCAGCATCCGCCGGCCCCGGACCAGCCGGGGAAACAGGCAGAGGCTCCACGGACGGCGCCGGACACGGGCACGCCTCCTGCCGCCGAGCCGCGCACTCCCGCCGAACGCACCCGTGCCATCTTCGAGAACCAGCCCCTGCACCGCGGCCGCCAGCAGCCGGCATCCGGCCCACGGGACTACATACCCGAGGAAGACGAGACCGACGGAACGTTTATCCCGGAGGAACCGCCGCCGCTGGGCAGCGGTGAGCCGCTGGTGATCCTCGCCTGGCTGGGTGCCGCAGGCGGGCCGCTGCTGCTGCTGCTCTTCGCCATGTTCTGGCGCGGTGCGCCCATGCCGGTGGTCCTTGGCATCGTCGCCGTGTTCGTGACGTGCGCCGGCTACCTTTTATTCCGGCTTCCTCAGTCCAGGGATGCGGACGACGACGGAGCTGCGGTCTAGCCGCAGCGGGACCCTAGCGCCGGGCAGCGACCCGGGAAAGATCCGCGGCGCCGATCAGCCCGGCTTCCGGTCCAAGCGCAGCTTTCTCAATCCGCGCCTCGGGACGGAAACCCCGTCCGGTGAGGTTTCGGGCGTACGCACGCCTTGCGGGTTCAAGCAGCAGCTCCCCGGCGTCGCTGAGGCCGCCGCCCACCACGAACATGCCCGGGTCGAGCGCCGCAGCAAGGTTCGCCAGGCCCAGCCCCAGCCATTCCCCTACTTCGCCTACCAGTTCGACGGCGGTGCGGTCCCCTTCGAGGGCGAGGCGGGTGACCACTGCACCGGTAATGTCCGGGATCCTGCCGTCCACGCTGCGCAGAAGTTCCTGTGCCACGGGAGAATTGGCGGCTGCGAGTTCACGTGCTTCACGTCCCAGCGCGTTACCCGAAGCGTATTGCTCCCAGCAGCCGCGGTTGCCGCATTCGCAGCGCTGTCCCTGCGGCATGATGATCTGGTGCCCAAACTCCCCGGCCACGCCGAAGCGGCCGCGCTCCAGCCGGCCGTCCATGATCATGGCGCCGCCTATTCCCGTTCCCAGGGTGATGCAGACGAGCCGGCTCTCTCCCCTGCCGGCGCCGAAGCGCCATTCCGCCCAGGCTGCGCCGTCGGCGTCGTTGGCCAGGTACACCCGGCGCCGCAGCAGCCGCTCAAGGTTCTCCTGGAGGGGTTCATTCCGCCAGGCGAGATGCGGGCTGAAGAGAACAGTGCTGCCGGTGAGGTCCATCCATCCCGCTGCGCCGATCCCTACGGACCACACGTGTTTATGCGCGGAGAGCTCGCGGACCAGTTCCACGATGACCTTTTCAACCTCGCGGGGGTCCTGCCCGGGGGTAGACCGCCGGAGGACTTCCAGCACCCGGCCGCTGGCATCCACCAGCCCGGCCGCCACCTTGGTTCCGCCAATGTCAATCCCGATGGCCAGCCCCCGGCGCCGCATGGGAGAAGCCAGCCGTGCGCTTCGCCGCGGCCGAAGCGGGTCGGCCGGACGGCGCGGCCAGCGGGCAGCAGGAGCGGGGGGAACAGGAGCTGGGTTCAGGGGAGGCATCAAAGACCCATTCTAGGCAAAGGGCAACCCCCGCACACGCAAGCGTTATGGATTCGAAAGTTACCGGCCAGTATAAAATGTGATCTAGGTTATAGGCTAAGGGGCAACCCGCCGTCCAAACAGATATCAAAGGAGCTATCGTGCGCGAATACAGCGTTCCAGTCCTAGTGGAATCCTCACCGGAGACGAACACTACGGACCTGCTTCTGGAACAGGCAGCCAAGCCGTCCAATCCGGCGCTTTTCGCCGTGCGTTCGACGGGTGAGAACTGGACCAACATCAGTGCCACGGAGTTCCTCGCCGATGTTTCCCGCATTGCCAAGGGCCTGATCGCCAGCGGAATCGGGCAGGGCGACCGCGTGGGAATCATGGCACGCACACGCTACGAGTGGACGCTGGTGGACTTTGCGATCTGGTTCGCAGGTGCAGTCTCCGTTCCCGTCTACGAAACCTCCTCCCCCGCACAGGTTGCCTGGATCCTTGGCGATTCCGAGGCAGCCGGCATAATCGTCGAGGCAGCCCGGCATGAGAACGTGGTCCGCCAGGCAGGAGCCGACGCAGATCTCTCCTCAGTGAAGAACGTCTGGCAGATGGACGGCGGCGGGCTGGACCAGCTGCGCGAAGCCGGTGCATCCGTCACGGACGAGGAGCTGGAGTCACGCCGGTCAGCTGCGACCCTGGCAGACACCGCCACCATCATCTACACCTCCGGCACAACGGGGAAGCCCAAGGGCTGCGAGCTCACCCACGGCAACTTCGTGAACCTTTCCCGCAACTCGACCGCTGCGCTGCCTGAAGTTGCCAAGGAGGGTGCCCAGACCATCATGTTCCTGCCCCTGGCACACGTCTTCGCGCGGTTCATCTCGGTGCTGGCTGTTGCGGCGGGTTCCACCGTGGCACACACCCCGGACGTCAAGAACCTGCTCCCTGACCTGCAGAGCTATAAGCCCACCTTCCTGCTGGTGGTCCCCCGAGTCTTCGAGAAGGTCTACAACTCCTCCATGCTGAAGGCCGAGGACGGCGGCAAGGGCAAGATCTTCCATGCCGGCGCCAAGACGGCCATCGAATGGTCCAAGGCCAATGAAGCGGGCAAGGTGCCGCTGGGCCTGAAGCTGCGCCATGCGCTGTTCGACAAGCTGCTCTACTCCAAGATCCGCACCGCCATGGGCGGCCGGGTACAGTACGCCATCTCCGGCGGAGCCCCGCTCGGGGACCGCCTGGGACACTTCTTCCATGGCATCGGCGTTATGGTTCTGGAAGGCTACGGCCTGACCGAAACCACGGCCCCCATCAGCGTGAACACTCCCCAGCTGATCAAGATCGGCACAGTCGGTGCACCGCTGCCGGGAAACGCCGTCAAGATCGCCGACGACGGAGAAATCCTCACCAAGGGCATCAGCGTCATGAAGGGCTACTTCAAGCGCCCCGACCTCACGGAGGACAATTTCGCCGACGGCTGGTTCCGCACCGGAGATATTGGCCAGCTTGATTCCGACGGCTTCCTGAAGATCACCGGCCGCAAGAAGGAAATCATCGTCACAGCCAGCGGCAAGAACGTCATCCCCGCCATGCTGGAAGATTCGATCCGGGCCGATGCGATTGTGTCCCAGTGCGTGGTGGTCGGCGACCAGCGCCCGTTCATCGCGGCACTGATCACCGTTGACGAGGAAGCACTGCCCGGCTGGCTGGAGCGGCACGGCATGCCGGCAACCACCACGGTTGCTGAAGCGGCGCAGTCCCAGCAGCTGCAGGACGAGCTCCAGGCCCTCGTTGACCGGGCCAACAAGGCAGTGTCCCAGGCCGAGCAGATCAAGGTGTTCCGCGTAGTCACCACTGACTTCACCGAGTCCAGCGGCCACCTCACGCCGTCGCTGAAGATCAAGCGGGCCCAGGTGCTCAAGGACTTCTCCGACGTGGTCGAGGAGATCTATTCCGGCCAGCGCGTCTAGCCTGCGCGGCCGGCAACGGGCACACAAAAGAGGCGGGAGCCCCGGATTCGTTCCGGGGCTCCCGCCTCTTTTTGGCTTACAGCGTCAGGGACGGAGCTCCGTGTCCTGGGGATCGGTGCCCAGCGAGAGCAGCGCGTTCTCCACTACTTCTGTCAGGGCCGGGTGGATCCAGTACTGGCCCCGCGCCATCGTGGCGGCGTCCAGCCCGAAAGCCATGGCCTGGATGAGCGGCTGGATCAGCATGGACGCCTCGTGGCCCATGATGTGGGCGCCCAGCAGCTTGCCGGTGGTGCGGTCAGCGAGCAGCTTCACGAATCCGGTGCTGTCCTCCATGGCCCAGCCATACGCCGTCGAGCCGTATTCCTGCACCGCCATGACCAGGTCCAGCCCGTTGGCCAGGGCGTAGTCGCGTGCCTGGGCTTCGGTGAGGCCAACGGAGGCAATCTGGGGGTGGCTGAATACGGCGGCGGGAACAAAGCGGTGGGAGGACGCCTGCAGGTCCTCGGGGTGGACGAGGTTGTGGGCCACGGTCCGGGCCTCAAGGTTTGCCACGTGCTTGAGCTGGTCGGCGCCGCTCACGTCTCCCAGTGCCCAGAGCCCGGGTACGGGTTTTCCGCCGCTAAGGACCCGCTGGTACTCGTCCACGGCGAGCCTGCCGTCCGGTTCAACGTCCAGGCCTGCCGCTGCAGGGTCCAGCCGGTCCGTGTTCGGAACCCTGCCGGTGGCCACCAGGACAAGGTCGACGTCGAGGTCCGTCCGGCCGTCCGGACCGTTCAGGACGGCGCGGACGGAACCGTCGGGGTTTTCCTGCAGGGACTCGGCCTGCGTGTGCAGGCGGACGTCCCACTGAGCGGCAGCTGCTGCCGTGAAGCGTTCGGACACGGTTTCGTCCTGGGCGCGGAGCAGGGCGCCGGAGCGGACGGCCATGGTGACCCGGGACCCAAAAGCGGAGAAAACAAACCCGAATTCGGCTGCAATGTAGCCGCCGCCCAGGATCAGCACACGGTCCGGCAGGTCATCCACGCGCATGACGGTATCCGAGGTGTGGACCTGCGGCAGGTCCATGCCCGGGATATCCGGCAGCACCGGGCGGGAACCTGCCGCAACCACTATCTGGTCAGCGGTGATTTCCTGGCCGGAGGCTGTCTCCAGGCGGTGGGGCGAAGTGAAACGGACGTATTCGCTGTAGAGCGTGACGTTTTCGAGTTCCTCTGCACGGTAGCGCCGCCCACCTTCTGAGATGGCGTCGATGCGGCCAAAGATCCGGTCGCGGATTTCACGCCAGCGGACCTTCTCCACGTGCTGGTCCACTCCCAGCCGCCCGGCCTCCTGTGCGGAGGCGGCAAGCTGGGCCGGGTAAACGAACATCTTGGTGGGAATACACCCGACGTTCAGGCAGGTGCCCCCGAAGGTTCCGCCGTCGATGACGGCGACCTTCCGGTTGTCCCAATCCGGGGTGATGAGGGAATTGCCGGAGCCCGAGCCGATGATGGCGAGATCGTAATGAGTCACGCTTCCAGTCTATCGGCGCAGGCTCCGGCACCCGGCTGAATTATGCGCTGGGCTCTATGACCACCAGCAGGTCACCGCCGTCCACCTGCTGCACCCCGCTGACTGCGAGCCGCTTGACCTTGCCTGCAACGGGTGCGGTGATCGAGGCCTCCATCTTCATCGCCTCAATGGTGGCGACCGTTTCACCGGCTGCTACCTGGGCGCCTTCCTCGACCGTAAGGGTGACAGCTCCCGCGAACGGCGCGGCCACATGGCCCGGCTGGGCCGGATCTGCACGTTCGGCAACCTTCGCGTCCGTAGTGACACTGCGGTCCCGGACCATTACGGGACGCATCTGTCCGTTGAGGGTGGTCATCACCGTCCGCATGCCCTTTTCGTCGGGCTCGGAGACCGCCTCGAGCGTTGCGATGAGCCGGACGCCCTTTTCAAGTTCTACAACGTGTTCCACGCCGGGACGCAGGCCAAAGAGGTAGTCCCGGGTGTCCAGGACGGAGAGGTCGCCGTAAGCCTCCCGGGTGGTCGCGAATTCACGGGCCGGCCCGGCGAAGAGCAGCCGGTTCAGGGTCTCGCGCCGCGTGGTGGAGTCTCCGGCCAGTCCCTGCTCGTCGATGTCGGTCAGCTCCACGTGGCGTGCCTTGGGCTTGCGGCCCTGCAGCGCCTTGGTGCGGAACGGTTCCGGCCAGCCTCCGGGCGGGTCGCCAAGCTCGCCGCTGAGGAACCCGATCACTGAATCCGGGATGTCGTAGTTCTGCGGGTTCTCTTCAAAGTCCGACGGCGCCACGTTGCTGCCGACCAGCTGCAGCGCCAGGTCCCCGACCACTTTGGAGGACGGTGTGACCTTGACCAGGCGTCCCAGGATCCTGTCCGCGGCCGTGTACATGTCTTCAATGGCTTCGAAGCGTTCGCCAAGACCCAGGGCAATTGCCTGCTGGCGGAGGTTCGAGAGCTGGCCTCCGGGGATCTCATGCCGGTACACGCGTCCGGTGGGCCCGGCCAGCCCCGACTCGAAGGGGGCATAGACACGGCGGACGGCTTCCCAGTACGGTTCCAGCGAGCTGACGGCGGCCAGATCCAGGCCCGTGTCACGTTCGGTGTGTGCCAGTGCCGCTACGAGGGACGACGCCGAGGGCTGGCTGGTGGTGCCGGCCAGCGTCGCGCTGGCCACGTCCACGGCGTCGACCCCTGCTTCCGCGGCGGCGAGCAGCGTGGCAAGCTGGCCGCCGGCTGTGTCATGGGTGTGCAGGTGGACGGGCAGGTCGAAACGTTCCCTCAGTGCGGCAACCAGCTTGGCAGCAGCGGCCGGGCGGAGCAGTCCGGCCATGTCCTTGATAGCCAGGATGTGCGCCCCGGCATCGACAATTTTCTGTGCCAGGTCCAGGTAGTAGTCCAGCGTGTACAGCTTCTCCTGCGGATCGAGCATGTCTGCCGTGTAGCACAGCGCGACTTCGGCGACGGCCGTACCGGTCCGCCGGACCGCTTCGATAGCAGGAGCCATCTGGCTGACGTCGTTCAGCGCGTCGAAGATCCGGAAGATGTCAACGCCCGACGCCGCTGCTTCCTCGACGAAGGCGTCCGTGACCTCGGTCGGGTACGGCGTGTAGCCCACCGTGTTGCGGCCGCGGAGCAGCATCTGGATGCAGATATTCGGCAGTGCCTGGCGCAGGGCGTCCAGCCGCTCCCATGGATCCTCCCCGAGGAAGCGGAGTGCGACGTCGTAGGTGGCGCCGCCCCAGGCTTCAACGGACAGCAGCTCCGGGGTGAGGGCCGCGACGGCGGGGGCAGCTCCCACGAGGTCGCGGGTGCGGACACGGGTGGCCAGCAGGGACTGGTGAGCGTCGCGGAACGTGGTGTCCGTGACGGCCAGTGCCTGCTGGGCGCGCAGTTCTGCGGCAAACTTCTCCGGACCGAGTTCCAGGAGGCGCTGGCGGGATCCGGGCTTGGGGTCGGGAAGCTCAGTTGGCAGCTTCTCGCGGGGATCGATCTGGGCGGGCAGCTCACCGTTCGGCTTGTGGACGGTGACGTCGGCGAGCCAGTTCAGCAGCTTGGTTCCCCGGTCAGCGGGCCCGCGGGCATTGAGCAGCTCCGGCCGCTCTTCGATAAAGGAGGTGGCGACGTCGCCGGCAACGAAATCCGGGTCCTCCAGGACGGCCTGCAGGAAGGAGATGTTGCTGGAGACTCCGCGGATGCGGAACTCGGCCAGTGCCCGGCGGGCGCGGGCAACGGCTGCCGGGTAGTTGCGGCCGCGGCACGTGAGCTTGACCAGCATGGAGTCAAAGTGCGGACTGATGTCCGCACCGGCGTACACGGTCCCGCCGTCCAGCCGGACCCCGGCTCCGCCGGCAGACCGGTAGGCGCTGATCTTGCCGACATCGGGCCGGAAGCCGTTGGCCGGGTCTTCGGTGGTGATGCGGCACTGCAGGGCCGCGCCGCGGATCTGCAGGTCTTCCTGCACCAGGCCCAGGTCCGCGAGGTTCTCCCCCGCAGCAATGCGCATCTGGGACTGGACCAGATCCACGTCCGTGATTTCTTCGGTGACGGTGTGCTCAACCTGGATGCGCGGGTTCATTTCGATGAACACGTGCTGTCCGGCCCGTTCACCCACGGTGTCCACCAGGAACTCAACGGTTCCGGCATTGACGTACTTCAGTGACTTGGCGAAGGTGACGGCATCCCGGTAGAGGGCCTGGCGGATGTTCTCATCCAGGTTCGGTGCCGGGGCTATTTCGATGACCTTCTGGTGCCTGCGCTGCAGGGAGCAGTCGCGCTCGAACAGGTGGATAACATTGCCCTCGTTGTCGGCCAGGATCTGCACCTCAATGTGCCGCGGCCGGAGCACGGCCTGCTCCAGGAACACCGTGGGGTCGCCGAAAGCGGAGTCAGCTTCGCGCATGGCGGCCTTCAGCGCTTCGGGCAGGTCGTGGGCTGTATCTACCCGGCGCATGCCGCGGCCGCCGCCGCCGGCGACGGCCTTGACGAAGATGGGGAACCCGATCTCCTCCGCTTCTGCCAGGAGGGTTTCGGGGTCGGCGCTGGGAGCGGTCGAGCGCAGCACGGGGATTCCGGCTTCCCTGGCCGCGTTCAGTGCGTGGACCTTGTGCCCGGCCAGCTCCAGGATGTCAGCGTCCGGTCCGATGAAGGTGATCCCGGCGGCCTTCGCTGCCCTGGCCAGCTGTGGGTTCTCGGAGAGGAATCCGTAGCCCGGGTAGATCGCGTCGCAGCCGGCTTCCCTGGCCACGCGGATAATTTCCTCCACATCCAGATAAGCCCTCACGGGGTGGCCTTCGCTGCCGATCAGGTAAGCCTCGTCGGCCTTCTGCCGGTGGATGGAGTTGCGGTCCTCATGCGGGAAGACGGCGACTGTCTTGGCGCCAAGTTCATAGGCCGCACGGAAGGCTCGGATGGCAATTTCGCCGCGGTTGGCTACCAGGATCTTCGAGAACATTGCACTCCTGCATCATTGCGTTGGTTGGAGTCGGGCCGTCGGGCATCACCGTTCAGTCTCTGCACGGGTCCGGCCTACGGTAACCGGGTATGACACATCACACACGAACATAGTTCAATGCAGGGCCAGGATGTGCAAACCCGCGCCTAACGGGCCTGTCGGGTAGCGTCACATAGAATGATTACGGTTCCCTGGCACGGACCCGGCGCCCGTGATCCCTCGACACGTTAGGTTTTGGTTCAACAAGTGCAAGTAGTGAGCATCAGCAGCCTGAAGGGCGGCGTCGGCAAGACCTCCGTGACGCTGGGCCTGGCATCAGCCGCTCTGGCTGCCGGCATCCCTACCCTGGTCGTGGACCTCGATCCTCATGCCGATGCGACCACCGGCCTGGCGGTCTCCCCCGGGAACAACCTGGGCATCGGCGAAATGCTGCGCAATGCCCGCAGGGCCGATTTGAAGGCCAACGTCATGCCCAGCGGCTGGGTGGAAACCGCCCTTAAGCAGCCCGGGAGTGACCCCAAGCGCCAGCCTGTGCTCGACGTCGCCATGGGATCTGCCTATTCGGGGATCTATGACCGGCCCGATCTCGGCAAACGGGACCTGAAGCGTCTGTCCACCCTCCTGGGCCGGGTAGAAGGCTACGGACTGGTCCTGATTGACTGCCCGCCTTCGCTGAACGGACTGACCCGCATGGCCTGGACCGCCAGTAACCGGGTGGTGCTCGTCGCGGAACCCGGGCTTTTCTCGGTAGCCGGCACCGAGCGCACCATGCGTGCACTGGACCTCTTCCGGCAGGAGTTCGCACCGAACCTGGCCCCCGCCGGCATCGTTGCCAACCGTGTGCGTCCCACATCGAACGAACACACGTTCCGCCTGGCCGAAATGAAACAGATGTTCGGTGAGCTGCTGATGGAGCCCAACATCGCCGAGCACGCCAACTGGCAGCAAATCCAGGGCGCTGCCCATTCCGTGCACCACTGGCCCGGTGATTCCGCGAAGCAGGCCGCAGCAACCTTCGATGCCCTGCTGAAGAACCTTGTACAGACCGGAAGCGTCCGCAACCGCGTGATGCGCCGCCCTGCAGGCTAAGAAGCCGCACAGCAAAAGGCCGCTCCCCTGAGGGAAGCGGCCTTTTGTTTTTGGTTTGGGGCTAAGTTCCGGCAGGACCTAGCTGATCTTGCGTGCTGCGCGGCGGCGGCTCAGCTCGTCTTCCGGGTAGGAGTGATCGTCAGCGTGCTCACTGGGAAGCTGGGCCAGGCTGCCTTCCACTTCGCGCCAGACACGGCCGACGGCGATGCCGAAGACTCCCTGTCCGCCCTGGACAAGGTCAATCACTTCGTCTGCGGAAGTGCACTCGTACACGCTGGCGCCGTCGCTCATCAGGGTGATCTGGGCGAGGTCCTCCACACCGCGTTCCCGCAGGTGCTCCACTGCTGTGCGGATCTGCTGGAGCGAAACCCCAGTGTCCAGCAGGCGCTTGACGACCTTCAGGACCAGGATGTCCCGGAAGCTGTAGAGGCGCTGTGTGCCTGAGCCGGAGGCACCGCGGACGGCGGGCTCAACCAGGCCGGTACGGGCCCAGTAGTCCAGCTGGCGGTAGGTGATGCCTGCAGCCTTGCAGGCGGTGGGGCCCCGGTATCCTGCGTCTTCATCCAGGACCGGCAGGTCTTCGGTGAACAGCAGTCCCTGGGCACTTGCCGGCAGTACCTTGCCGGGGGCTACGGCGCGGTGTTCGCCGGCATCGCCTTTCGGACTCACTGTTCCTCCTAGTAACGGTCCCCGCGAAGTCTGTAGCCGCACGGCTACCGAAGTGGAGTGGGACTGTCAGCCTTTGGCTGGACCTGTTCCTGCCGGCAGGGATGCCAGCGTTCTCACTAGTGTGTCTCCGGTAGCCCATTGGCGCAATGGGAACTCTATGCTTCGACGTTAGATCCGCGCGCAGGCAAGGTCAAAGATGCCGCCGGTTTTTTTGAAGCGTGTCGAAAACCGTCAGCGCTCAAAGTCCTCGGGTTCAACGTCCGCCAGGAACTCCCGGAACTGCCTCAGTTCCTGCTCCGCGTTCTCGGTTTCGTCTTCGTCTTCCTCGTCATCGGATTCGGTGATCCGGACTCCGGCATCTTCGAGGACAGCATCTGCGCACATAATCGGGCAGCCGGCACGCAGTGCCACTGCGATCGCGTCCGATGCCCGCGAACCAACCCGTGCGCCGTCGTCGAACACCAGTTCGGCGTGGAAGACCGTGTCCTCCACGGACACCAGCCGGACTTCTGTAACGCGGCGGCCCAGGGCCTTGATCACGCTGACCATGAGGTCATGGGTCATCGGGCGCGGGGGAACGATTCCCTGCTGCACAAAGGCGATGGCGCTGGCCTCGGGGGCTCCGATCCAGATGGGCAGGTGCCGCTCCCCCTCAACCTCCTTGAGGAGGACAAGGGGCTGATTGGAAGGCAGTTCGATCCGGACGCCTACAACTTCGACTTCCTGCATTCGCTTCAGCTCTCCATCCGGGCTATTTGTCCGTGGACCAGGGCACTGTGCAGGCTGAGGCAGAGATCGCTGATCTCCCGCGCCGTCTCTGCGGCCCGTGCCTGCGACGCGACGTCCCGTCTGGAGGCAACGGGGGCAACCACGCGTTCCACCAGTCCGATTTCACGGTCCGCCGCGGCCCGGAACGGCCGCAGGTGCCGTGGTTCTATGCCGTGGGCTTCCAGCTGTCGGCAGGCTTTGGCGACCTTCAGGGCGTGTTCATCATACTGCTGGTCGGGGGCGGTGATAAGGCCGAAGCTGATCAGGCTGCGGACCAGCTCCACGGACGCACCGGACTCCGCGACCAGCTCACTGAAAGAAAGCAGCCGTGCCCGGGTACGCGCCGCGAGTTCCTCCGCCAGCTGTTCGGACACAGCGCGCGGAGCCAGGGTGATGCCGCCGGGAAGGGATTCGGGCCGCTCTCCCCTGTCAACGGCGTCGAGGTAGTCCTTGATGACTTTGAGCGGCAGGTACTGGTCCCGCTGCAATGCCAGGACAAAACGGAGACGCTCTACATCCTGGGACGTGTATTTCCGGTAGCCGGCCGGCGTGCGCTGCGGCGAAACAAGCCCTTTTTCCTCCAGGAACCGGATTTTCGACGCGCTGATTCCGGGAAATTCAGCGCTCAGGTCGGCAAGGACCTGCCCGATGTTGAGTACGCGCGGGCGCGCGCGCTCGGCCGCTGAGCCGAGGGCGCGCCGCGCAGCCTCTGGTCCTGGCATCCGCGTCCGCCTTTAGGCCGTGCCGGCGGCCGGGCGTGCAGCGTAGAAGGTGAGCCGGAACTTGCCAATCTGAACTTCGTTGCCGGTGCGCAGCAGCAGGTTGTCCACGCGGTCATTGTTGACGTAGGTCCCGTTCAGGCTCATGGCATCCACCACCCGGAATCCTTCGGGCGTACGGCGGAACTCCACGTGCTTGCGCGAGACCGTGACGTCGTCCAGGAAAACGTCGGCATTGGGATGGCGTCCGGCAGTAGTCACATCCTGGTCCAGCAGGAACCGGGCTCCGGCGTTTGGTCCGGTATGTGCGATGAGCAGGGCCGAGCCGGACGGCAGTGCGGCGACGGCGGCCCGCTCGTCGGTGCTGAGCTTGGGCTCAATCGATGTGGCATCGGTGATAGGCGGAAGGCTGATCGACGTCGTGTCCTCCGCACTGAAGCCACGCTGATCATCCGCTCGTGCGGCGTTGAAGTCCTCGCCCGCCATGTGTTTCCTCCCCAAAAAGAACCGGCCATCCCGCCGTTGCGGCGGCTGGCCTGTTTCCACTCGCTTACCGTTCGTGCCTTACCGGCTGTCTTAGCCTACCTGTTATGGGGCGTCTGCGGCACAGCAGATTCGCACACCCCTGCGCTTCCCGCTTCCCAGGTGTCCGCAAGACGCCAAATGACGTGCTGACGTGGGAGGACCCGCGCCTTCCCGGGACTTTGCATCTCAGTCCAGCTGGGCCAGCTGGGCGATGCTGGGCAGGCTGGGCGGCCCAAACCAGGTCGTCAGTGCTTCTACCAGGTCCGCCTCGCTGCCTGCGGAAAGGCTGCCGTCCTCCTCCTGATCTTCTCCCACCCAGACGATGTGCCCGTCTGGGCGCAGCAGCAGAGAAGGGGCTGCTGGGCCGGCGCGGGAATCAACGATGTGGTCCACTCTGTCTTGCCAGCCCTCCGGCAGCAGCCTCCCGGTTCGGTCCAGCAGGATTCCCCGCCCGGTGTGCATGTAGTCGTAAAGCCGCTTCGTCCCCACCTGCACGTCGCGCTGCCGCCTGCCCAGCTGGGCCGGACCCGGTCCGAGGTCGTAGCGGATGTCCAGGCCGGTGATCTTGCCGATCAGGTGCCGGTTCACGACGTCGTACTCCATCAGTTCCGTCAGCAGTCTGCGCAGCGCCTGCGGACCCGGGTCCGTGGATACCAGCTCGGACTGCACCCTGGTGGTGTTGAGGACATCTGCTGCCACCGGATGCCGTTCGGTGAAGTAGGTGTCCAGCAGCTCTTCCGGTGCCCATCCGTTCACGGCGGCGGCGAGTTTCCAGCCCAGGTTCAGTGCATCCTGCAGCCCGAGATTCAGTCCCTGTCCGGCAAAGGGAGGGTGAACGTGGGCGGCATCCCCTGCGAGGAACACCCTGCCCGCCCGGTAGCTCTCTGCCAGGCGCGTTGCGTCCCCGAACCGGGAGATCCACCGCGGACTGTGCGCTCCGAAGTCAGTTCCGGAGTACTGCCGCAGCTGCTCTTTGAGTTCATCGAGGCTTGGCGGCACTGCCCGGTCCTCCGCCACGCCCGCCGCCGGAACCACCACGCGGTACCCGCCCCCGCTGACCGGGCCGGCCCCAAAGTCCCGATGGGTTTCCCGTACCCTGGCAACGACACCGGCCACTTCCTCCAGCGGCGCACTCAGCTCCACCTCGCCCAGCAGGAACTCCCGCCTGCTCGGCTCGCCGGGGAAACCAACGCCGATGAGGCGCCGGACGGTACTGTGCCCGCCGTCGCACCCCACCAGGTAGCGGCAGCGCAAGGCGGAGCCGTCCGCGAGGGTGACCGTAACGCCGGAGGCGTCCTGGCTGATGGTGGTGACTTCGCAGCCTCGGCGGATGGCAACACCGAGTTCGACGGCGCGGGCGGTGAGCAGGCGCTCGGTCTCGGTCTGCGGGATGCCCAGCACGTAGGGATGGGTCGAATCCAGGTCCGGAGCCGGGCGGATGATGCCCGCGAAGAACCCGTCGAGCGGGTGCCGGATTCCTGCGGCGGTGAATTGGCCGGCCAGTCCGCGCTGGTCCATAATCTCGATGCTGCGGGCGTGCAGCCCAAGGGAGCGCACAACGGGATTGGGCTCGCGCTCCCTGTCCAGCACCTCCACATCCACGCCGTGCAGGCGAAGTTCAGCGGCCAGGAAGATGCCCGTTGGCCCGGCACCGGCAACGATTACTTCGGGCACTGAAGTCCCCCCCTTTATCCGTGCGGCGATTGGCTGCGCCAAAAAGCGTACGCCCCGGGACGGCGGATGTTGAGGGGAACCGGGCCGTCTGGCGGTCAGCGGTCCAGAACGATCCGCAGGATCCGGTCGTCGTCCGGTCCGGGGCTCCCGCGTCCGTCGGTGTTGTTCGTCAGGACCCACAGGCTTCCGTCCGGAGCTGCCACGGCGTCGCGGAGCCGTCCGTAGCCGGGCAGGTGCTCGACGGCGGAGGCCGTGTCAGCCAGCGGAATCTCCCTCAGCCGTTCGCCACGGAGATTCGCTGCGAAGACCGAGTCTCCCAGGACCGCGATGCCGCTGGGGCTGGCATGGGCCGGGTCCCACTGCTGCACGGGATCGATGAAGCCGTCCCCGTCGGCCATGCCCTCGGCCTCGGGCCACCCGTAGTTGCCTCCCGCTTCAATGATGTTCAGTTCATCCCACGTGTTCTGGCCGAACTCACTGGCGTATAACCTGCCCTCACCGTCCCAGGCCAGGCCCTGGGGGTTGCGGTGTCCGTAGCTGAACACCGGGGAACCGGGAAAAGGATTGTCCCCGGGGACACCGCCGTCGGGCATTAGCCGCAGGATCTTTCCGGAGAGCGACTGCGTATCCTGCGCACTGTCCCGGTCCCCGGCGTCGCCTGCAGTGGCGTACAGCATCCCGTCCGGGCCAAAGGCGATGCGCCCGCCGTTGTGGACCGGGCCGGCCGGGATGCCGGAGAGCACCGGCTGCGGTTCTCCGAGGCTGAGGGATCCCGGCGCTCCGCGCAGTTCACGGCGTTCGATCCGGTTTTCGTCTCCGGCGGTGAGGAAGCTGTAGAGGTAACCGTCCTGAACGGCGATCCCCAGCAGGCCGCCCTCTCCGCGTCCCTGCGCGTTGATCAGGCCTGCTTCGCGCTGGTTCCCCGCGCCGTCGAGCTCCAGGATCCGGCCCGAGTCCCGTTCGCTAACCAGCGCGGTGCTGTCCAGGAACGCGATGGACCACGGCGACTGGAGCCCGGTGCTTATAGTCTCGGGCTCGGAGAGCGCCGCCGTGGACACCTCCGGCCCCGGTGCCCGGCTGTTCCCTGCACTGCAGGCGGCGAGGGCCAGCACGGCCGCGGCGGCAATCGCCGACAGCCGCCGCTTTGTTCCTGGGCACCTGGCGTTGGGCATGGCGGTGCACTCCTCGGGTCGTGTGAGCCGAAATTACCAGTTCATGCCCGGCTCCTCCATGCCTGCAGGCGTCACGAATCCCAGATGGGTCCGAAGGCGGGGATGCCCCGGCGTTCGAATTCGCTGACCACACGCCCGGTAACGGCCTTGTTGGAGACGATGATGACGGCGTCGGCTCCGGATGCCTTGAACGCCTCGTAGGAGAGCTCGAAAACGTCCGGTTTGCCCTGCTCGCTGGTGTTCCAGATGACGGCCTCCGGCTGGGCCTTCTCCACCTCGCTGACCAGGCCGTCGCCGTAGGTGGCACGCGGGGTCTTGGTGACCCAGACCAGCCGGGCTCCCTGGGTATCCGTGAGCAGATGGCCCAGTGCCGGGCCGATCCCGCTGCCGGTGGCGATGTAGAGCACGCGGTTGAAGAGGCGCTTGGCGTTGGCGACGCCGACGGTCGGAATGCCGCGGACCCAGACGTGCGGCGGCGGGTTTTCGATGAACTCGCTGGTCCAGCCGCCCGCGCGGGAAATGACCATCCGGTAGCCGCTGTCCCCCGCGGCCGCCGGAATGCAGGCGAAGGGGTGCCAGCCCAGCAGCGGGTGGCGGCTGATTGCCCGGGTGGTGCCGACCGGCGGTACAAACCCGTGGTCCAGCCGGACAATGATGGTGTGGTTCGAGGGGCGCTCGGTGGTGATGGGCACCTTCCGCAGGAGCAGCCAGGGCCAGAGCGCAAGCCCGGTGGAGACCACCAGCATCCAAAAAATCGGGGAAGCCAGCAGTGCCTCGCCAAAAGTGCGTTCCGGGGTCTGCAGATGGGCGAGGATCAGTGTGTTCGCCCAGCTCAGGATCAGGACGGTCCAGGTGCCGAACCGGTGCGAGGCCTCAAAGACGTCATGATGGCGGGTGCGGAAACCGGGTGCGGCGAGGGCACAAATGGTGAGCAGCACCAGACAGACCGTCACCGCGATAGCCAGGGATGCGTCGTCGTACCCTGCCTCCCCGTCGGCCCAGGCCGGCGCCAGCTCGGACACGTAAACCACGTACCAGAGGGTTCCCGCGATGGCACCGCCCACGTGCAGGCCGCCCACGTGGTAGTACTGGGCCAGCCGCCAGCGCAGCCGGAGCGGCCAGGACGTAGGCGCCCTGGTGGCCAGGAAGGACAGCAGGTTCACCATCCAGTGCTGCCTCGGCAGGATTGAGAAGAGGATGTTGACCTGGGAAATCGCGGCGATCACCTGCAGGCTGGAGGCGTGCGGGTGCCACCAGCCGGCGGCCAGGCCCCAGCCGAAGAGTGCCGCATTGGCGATGAGCACGCCGGCGAAAAGCGCCACGTAGGTTCGAATGCGCGCGCGGCGCCGGGGAGCAGGTTCGACGGCGCCTGTGCCGGCCGCAGGGATCAGGTCTGTATTCATCACTTGCCCATAATGGTGGACACCGTCCAAAGTATTGAATTGTGACGGGGACCGCGTTGACCCGGAGCTGGCGCCCTAGGCCGTTCTGAGAAGTCCCCGGCTGATAATCTCGGCCCACCGGCGACGGGATTCATCCGGCTCATCCGCGGGCATTGTTGACATCAACAGATAGATATCCGCCGGCTCCACGTCCGGCCGAAGATCGCCGGAACCCGCCCCTTGCTGCAGAAGCCGGCGCAAAGCCCCATCCATCCGCACCATCGCGTCGCTTTCCGTACTGTAGGCGCCCAGGGATCTCGCCGCTTCTTTCAGGATTTACTGTTCCGCAATTGAAGCGATGTGCTGCTCGAGCGTGGCGGCAACGAGATCCGCCTTCGTGGGGAAATGCCGATACAGCGTACCCACGGCTACTCCGGCGGCGCGGGCTATGTCCTCCATGGGAACCCCCGGTCCCCGAGAAGTTATGAACACTCTGAAGGAGTGGTGACGCGGACATCACAGGAACAGCTGTCCCACCATGGCAGCGGGCAGAGCGGGCGACCTTAGTCAGGGCTCATGCCGCCGGTGAGGTTCAGCACCGTGCCGTTCATGCTGGCAGCCCCGCCGCTGGCCAGGAAGACCGCGGAACGCGCGACGTCACCGAGCGTCGGGAGCGTGCCGCTGGTAGTGAGCGATTCAAGAAACCGGGTGAACTCCTCCAGCTCCATGGGAAGGTCCGCAGTGTTGCCGATCGTCTCGCGGATCCGGTGCGGACGCAGGCATACAGTCCGCACGCCTGCCGCCCCGGTCTCGGCGGCGAAGGTGCGGGTGAGCGCCTCGACGGCGGCACAGGCGGCAGAAAACCCGCCGACGCCGGCGAGGGCCAGCCTGGCCGGCGACGCAGAGAGCATCAGGATAGTTCCACCGCCCTGCGGCACCATGTATCCGGCCGCCGACCGTGCGGTGAGGAACTGGGTGCGCAGCCAGGCGGCGGCGGGAGCGACGACGTCGTCCGCGTCCATTTCCAGCAGCGGGACACCCTGGACCCTCGGGATCTCCACGGCGTTGAACATGACGTCGATCCGTCCCGCAGTATCTGCCACCGCGTTGGTATACGCGTCTACCTCCACCCGGTTGTACGCGTCCACCCGGCTGGTGTGTGCTTCCCCTCCCAGGGCACGGACCTTGTCCGCGGTGGCGTTTACCGGGCCTTCATTGTGGCCGGCAAGGAAGAGGCTCGCACCGTGACGTGCGAACTCCGCTGCCACGGCCCCTCCAATCGCTCCCCCGGCGCCGTGGATGATGACGTTCAGCTGGTCTGCCGGCATTCCGGGCTCCTGTCCGTGCAGGGCGAACCGGCCGGAGTTCTCCGGCCGGTTACTGAACGCTAGCAGCGCCGGCTCCCGCCGTCAGCACGCGCCCCGCCCGTTCCGCTGCGCGCAGCCGAACGGGCGGCACTTTGGCGTGCCCCTGTTGGCGGCCCCGCAGCTGCGGGACAGTGGAAGGAGATCAACAGGAAGCAGGTGGTGTGCCGTGGAGGTTCTCTTTCTGCACGGAGCAGGCGGGTGGGCGGACGACCAACCGATTGCCGGGGAACTGCGCTCCCGGCTCCGGGTCCCGGTGGTGATGCCCCGCTTTTCTGAGGATGAAATGACTGCCGGGGCCTGGCTGGCCGGGATTGACGAGGCCATGGAACCGCTGGGGACGGAGACGGTAATCGTGGGCCACTCCTTCGGCTCTTCCATGGCACTGCTCCGCCTGGCGGCCGCGCCCCCGGAGCCGCTGCCCCGGGGGATGGTTCTGCTCGCAACCCCGTTCTGGGGGTCGGAAGGCTGGCAGGGAGAGTATGCCCTGCCAGCGGGCTTCACGCTGCCGCCGGGCCTGCCGGTGTTCCTGCATCACTGCCTCGATGACGACACAGTGCCCTTCGACCACCTCGCCCGGTTCCAAGCGCTGCTTCCCGGCGCGGTGATCCGCCGGCATGAGACCGGCGGGCACCAGTTCCAGGAGCGGATGAACGCAGTGGCGGGCGACGTGGCTGCCCTGGGCTCCTAGACCCCGACGACGAACGTGAGCGCACTCCAGATGAGAACCGTCGAGATGGTGGTCCAGATAATGATTGCCACGCCCTGCCAAAGCAGGACCCAGCGGCGGGAGGTGCCTCCTGCCACGAGGATCGACGCGGTGAACTGGGTCGGGATGGCCAGCGGGCCCAGGATGCTTGCTCCAGGGACACCGAAGCGGACAAGCCAGCGCTTGAAGCGGATGCGCCCCTTCGACTCCGGCTTAGCGGTAGGGGCCGCAACCAGCGTCGACGTGCCGCCTGCCGCGGCCGCTGCTGCCTCCGCCCGGGCGTCCACCCGGGTGGTGACAGCGGTCCGTGCCCGGGAGGTAACAAACACCACCAGCGCCACGCTGGCAAAGTTGCCGATGGCGGCCGCGACGGCCGCGAGGACGGGGTTCAGCCCGCCGACGACGCCGATCACTGCACCCGCCTCGCTCTCCAGGAACGGAACAGCGGCAGCGAGCATCAGGATGAAGGGCTGAAGGAGCTCAGGCACCTGGCCTAGAAGCTCCTGAAAGTTGTAGACGAGTTCCTGGGTGGGGTTCATCGAACTGGTTCCTAGTCTCCTTAGAGAGGGCGTGTCCCTCGGGTAGACGCCAGTAGAAACTATGTTCCCGGCACGCGGTCAACCCCCTCAGGAACCGTGCCTTCACCCACCAGAGGGCCCCTTGACCCTGTTCCGGGAACATAGTGTCCGATGGTTCGAACGACGTACCGCCCATCCGGGGCGGACACGGTTTGAAAGGGCCGGACATGGAACTCAAACCAGCCAGCACCCCCGCACTGCAGCCGTTCCGATGGTGGGAGGCGTTTTCCCGCTCACTGCTGCATCTGTACCTCCGCGGCCCGGACGGCGCGCGCCAGACGTGGTCTGTAGACGTCCGGCACGGCGGCGACACCGACGGCGAGGTGTACGCGCATTTCTACCGGGACGGCCTGCACATGGCACGCTTGAAGCCTCCCGTCCTGTTCCCTCTTCCGGTAGGGACCATCCGTATTGCGGTAAGCACCTACGGGCTCAGGCAGGCTGACTACGTAACCCACGACGGCGCCGTGCAGCCGCTGGTGCCCGATGCTTCCTCCGCTGAAGGACTGCGCGCACACCTCGACCGGACCCGGCCGGGGCTGAGCCGGCTTATAGGGGCGGCATCCGCACTGGTGCTCCTCGTGAGCCTTGCGCTCGGCGTGCCGCAGCTTCTGCAGTCGGTCACCGAATTTCCGCCGCTGGCGGAGAACATCGGCACGTTCGCCAGTCCGATTCTGCTCCCGGCATGGGCGAACACGTCGCTTCTGCTGGCCGGCCTGGCAGCCAGCACAGAGCGGGCTCTGCGGCTGCGCTATAACTGGCTGCTTGACGGTGGCCTGTTCAGCGGGGGCGACTAATGCTGCCCAACCCGCAGGGCGTACCCGGAGTTCAGCCAGGCTTCCTGCTGATTTCCTCCTGGCTTTGCACCCCCATAGCACTCAGCTGCTCCTCCGCGATCGTGTTCGCGCGGAACAACACGTCCAGCTGAGCGTCGTTGTACAGGTGGACCAGTGCATCTCCGAAAGTCTGGGTGCTAACCTCGCTCCCCTTGGGCATATGGGCCGCAGGATTGCTCAGCCAGGGATACTTGATGAGGTGTTTCACGATGGTTGCTGCGACCCTCTCGGCCAGTTCCTGCCGGGTCTGCTCATCGGCATCGGCGGGCAGGTTGTCAATGTCCGGACCGGTATCGTCCGTCTCATCCGCGGTCATTTCACGGATATCTGCCAGCGCGTCATCGTCGTAGAACCGGGTCATGAGGTGGACGATCGACCGGTCATTCTCCGAGAGCCTTGAGGCGACGGATTCGAAGCCCGCAGGCACGTCTGCCGGAGCCTGATGCCGGATGATCTCTGCTATGTGTGCCCGAGCCTCCTGCAGGGACTGGATGCGCAGCTGGAGTTCGGCATCCACGTCGCGCAGAACCTCCGGCGTTCCCGGGGCTCCGGCCGTGACGCTGTGCATCTGTGACAGCGGGATGCCCAGAACCGCGAGCCGCCGGATGCGCAGCAGGCTCACCAGGTGCCGCACCTCGTACTGCTTGTAACCGTTGTAGCGGCGGACAGGTTCCTCCAGCAGGCCCAAACGGTGATAGTGACGGACGGTGTTCACGGTTGTCCCGGCCAGGTCAGCAAGTTCACGTGTGCTCCACGGCATCCAGTGCTCCTTTCCACGTCCCGGCAGAGTCTACGGGTCCACGGCGAACATCCCGTTCCGGTCGTTCTCCTGGTTACGCACCAGCCCCTTGAGGAGCTGCCCGGCATCCGCAATGACGGGAACCAGGCTTCCGTCGCCGCGGTCGGGATCCGGCACGATCAATTCCGGGTCCACAAAATAGACCCCGCGGCCTTCCAGCATGAGCCGGCGCGCGAGTTCCAGCAGCATACGACGTGCCACGTCATCGATCGAATAGACCAGCGCGAAATCCAGTACCACCCTGCTCTCGGCAATATCACCACCCACAAACCCGCGGACAATTCGCTCAGCACCGGCGAAGCGGATCCCGCCCTGCGCCTGGAGAACACGGACAGCGGAGGTTCCCTCCCCGAGAACGTGGCTTGACCGCACCACTGCCCGTGCGGCGGGCGGGACCTCCATCACGTGCAGGCCCATGTCCGAGGAGAACCGTTCAAAAAGCGACACTCCCCGCACGCTGTTCCCGTGCGCATCCAGGCGCGGCGAAAACGTAGCGATGCCAACCTGGCCTGGCAGGGCACCGATCATCCCTCCGGCCACACCGCTCTTGGCAGGAATGCCGACCTGGGTTGCCCAGTCCCCTGCGGCGTCGTACATTCCGCAGGTGGCCATGACGCTCAGCACCTGCCGCACCACCGGGGCATGTACAACGCGCACACCTGGTGCTCTGCGCCCAGGAGCGAGTGAGTGGTGATCGCTCCGGCGTTGATCATCGGATTCCGAGGCCGCCCGGTTTCGTCTTCCAGCGAGATCTCGTTACTTGCTGCAATCAAAGAAATCTTCATCGATGCATTTACACCTGAGCAGCTCGCCAATCTGGAGGACGCTGCTGCGGCACTGCGCACCCATTTAGGAATGCCGGCACGCTGACAGCTGCCGAAGCCGGCAGCCCCACGAAGGGAATGAACCCATGCATCCAGGCATTTACGCAGTGATACTCATAGCCCAGGAGGCCCCAGGATGCTTACCGCTTCGCCGCAGCACGGCACCGATGCGCGGGACCACCCGGTCCGCCGAGCCGGCGTCGTCGTCATCGGTGCAGGCCAGGCAGGACTTTCCGCCGGCTACCACCTGAACCGGCGCGGCTTCGCCAGCGCCTTGACCGGCGGCGATGCCGAGCGAAGCTTCGTGATGCTCGACGCCGGGGCGGCGCCCGGCGGCGCCTGGCAGCACCGCTGGGAGTCGCTGACCATGGCGACAGTCAACGGCATCTTCGACCTTCCCGGATTCCGGCAGACTCCACCCGAACCCGGGACACCGGCCCGGATAGCAGTGCCCGAGTACTTCGCAGCGTTCGAGGACCGTATGCAGCTTCCGATCCTCCGTCCCGTCAAGGTGCATTCGGTGTATCCCGCAGACGATGATCCCGAAGGCGATCTCCTCATCCAATCCGACGCCGGAACCTGGGCCACGCGTGCTGTCATCAACGCCACCGGAACCTGGGACAACCCGACGCTGCCTGCCCACCCGGGGCGGGCGAGCTTCGCCGGGCGCCAGCTTCATACCCGGGACTACTCCTCGCTGGACGAGTTCGCCGGCCAGCGGGTCGCTGTAGTGGGAGGCGGAATCTCCGCCATCCAGCAGCTTGAAGAGATTTCCCGGGTGGCAGATGTCTTTTGGTACACCCGGCGCGAACCCGTTTTCCGGGACGGACCTTTCGATGCAGAGGCAGGGAAGGACGTAGTGTCCCGGGTGGCTGCGGACGTGGAAGCCGGAAACCCCACCGGCAGCGTGGTCTCCTACACGGACCTGCTGTGGACGCCCTATGCCCTGGCTGCGAAGGAGCGCGGAGCCCTGCAGCGGCGGCCGATGTTCACTGGCATCGTGCGGGACGGGGTACGGGAAGCGGACGGCTCGCTGACCCGCGTCGATGCGATTCTGTGGGCCACCGGGTTCAAGCCGTCGCTGAGCCACCTGGACCCGTTCCAGCTGCGCAATGAACGCGGCGGGATCGAGGTTCACGGTACTGTTGCCGCCGCCGATCCGCGCTTACACCTGATCGGATTCGGACCCTCACAGTCGACCGTTGGCGCAAACCGTGCCGGGCGGGAGGCTGTCCGGGCACTGGCCGAGCATTTCGATGTGGCGCCCGTGCGGGGCTGAGGAAGCCTCAGGCGAGTCCGCCGTTGGGATAAATGACCTGTCCGTTGATCCAGCGCGAGGGTCCGGCCAGGAAGGCAGCCACCTCGGCAATGTCTTCGGGGGTGCCCAGGCGCTCCATCGGGGCGAGCTGTGCCATACGGTTGATGGCTTCCTGATCCTTCCCGTCCAGGAACAGCGGGGTGGCCGTGGGTCCGGGCGCAATCGCGTTGACGGTGATGTCCCTTCCCCTCAGTTCCCGTGCCAGGACCGGAGTCAGAGCCTCCACGGCAGCCTTGCTGGCAGCATACGGCGCGTAGGTGGGATCCTGCAGGCGGGTCTGGCTGGACGAGACGTTCACCAGTGCCCCGCCTCTCCGAAGCCGCTGCGCAGCGAGCTGGGAGACCACAAAGCTGCCTCGGATGTTTGTGCGGTGCATCCGGTCCAGTTCATCGAGGTCCAGGTCTACCACTGTGGAAAGGACCATCACTCCGGCGGTGTTGATAACGACGTCGATTCCGCCGAAAGCGGCCTCAACCTCATCAAAGAGCCGGGTCATGGCAACTTCGTCGGCCACATCCCCGCCGACCGCCATGGCCCGGCCGCCTGCAGCAGTCAGTTCCTTGACGACCTCCGTGGCCTTGTTCATGTTCCCGGCGTAGTGCACTGCCAGGGCGAAGCCGTCGTTTGAAAGACGCTTGGCGATCGCCCGGCCCATTCCGCCTGATCCGCCGGTGACGACGGCAACCCGAGGTGCCGCGGCAGTGCTCTCCGACATGCTGTGCTCCCATCGAAAAAGAACCGATAAGAACATTGAGGCACGAATCGGACGCTCTGTCCCACGATTCCCGTCAACTCATGGCCCGGATGGCCCAGACAAAGCCCGGCGGTTGTGGCGGCTTCGGGGCTACGGCTCTCCGGCCGTCCCCGTCGGTTTTGCCTGGACCAGTTGTTCCAGATGATTCTCCAGCACGGCTGAGAGAAGATCCGGGGTAGCCAGCCCGGGCCGCATAGCGGCGTGCACAGCCAGCCCGTCGATCAGGCCAAACAGCCTTTCTGTTTCCAGCACCCGCTCCTCGTCTGCGCCTGCGGGACGCAGCTCGGTAATCCAGCGGGCACAGGCCCCGCGAAGCCGGTCATATGCTTCGTCGCGCAGTGCTGCCAACGGAGCATCCACCATCGCGCGGGCCACGAAAGCAACCCAGACCTCGTTCTCAGCGCGCCGCTCTTCATCCAGCGGCAGGAGTTCGGCGAGCACCACCTTCGCTGCTTCCAGCGGTTCCGCCGGCCGCGGAACACCGGCGGCACGGCGCTCAACCCGTTCCATGACGTGGCGCATGGCGAAGGTCAGCAATTCCGGCTGGCTGCGGAAGTAATGCCGAAGGGAACCGGTGGACAGCCCGGCTTCGCGTGCCACTTCACGGACTGAGGCTCCCTCCACCCCGTCCCGGCGGATGACCCGCCACGCCGCCAGTGCCAGCTCCCGGCGCCGCTCTTCGTAATTCACTAGTTTCGGCACGGATCTTTTATAGCACAGTCGTACTACTATGCGTTGTAGATCAGCTCCGCAGAACTTCGCTATCCAGAGGAGGAGCGATGAAAGACGGCAGCGAAGAGCAAACACACAACACCCGGCTCATGGCGGCCAGCGAAGGCGGGCCCCGCCCCGGAAGATGGCGCGTCATGCGATCCCGATGGCTCTGGGCCGCGATCGCCGGCTGGCTGGCAGCGAACATCTGGACCGTGCTGGCAGCCCCGGCGCAGCTCCCGTTCGACTGGCCTGCGCGGGCGGGCAGGTCCACCGTAGACGTACTCATCGACGTCAACCTCGCCCTGCTGCAGATCCTGCTTCTGATGGGCGTGGTAACCCTGCTAACCCGCCGCCGTCCGGATCCCCGCCTGGCAGCACGGTCCCCGGGCCGCCGGCGGGCACTGTGGGAGACCTTTGGCCTGCTCGGGTACGGCGCACTTGGCATGACCGGCGGATTCTTCCTGGCGAAGGCCGCCGGGTGGCACCCCTTCGGACTGCATCTGGCCGGGACCATCTTCGGAACCAATGACGCGCCGGCACCCGCTGAAGTGCTGGCCTGGGCGGGCTACAACCTCGTGGTCTACGCGGTGATTCCGTTGATCTACTTCCGGCGCCGCTATTCGCCGCTGGCCCTGGGCCTCAAATCCACGGCCCCCAGGAATGACCTGCTCGTGATTGTTGTGGTGCTCGCACTGGAGCTGGCCTTCCAAATCTATGCACTGAAGCCTGGGAGCCTAGGGCTGCCGCTTCATCAGCTGCTTCCAGGCGCCGCATTGACCTTCGCCCTCTACCTTGCCGGTGCCGTACTGCCCGCCATGGTCTTTGTGTACATGATCCTCATTCCCCGGTATCTGCGACTCACTGGATCCGCCATAGCCACAGTTCTTTTGGGTGGGCTAACGTACGCGGGGCTGCATTTCTGGGATGCATGGACGCTGTTCTCATCAGCGGAGACCACCGTACTGTCGGTCATTTTCGTGATCTTCACGTACCTGGGTCCCGGGATGTTCAAGAGCTTCCTGACGCTGCGTACGGGCAACGCCTGGGTCCATGTCTGGGCATACCATGCCTTCGCCCCGCACACGCTGATCGATACACCGAACATTGTCGGGGCATTCCGGTTGAAGTGACGGCCGCCCCTAAAAGCCCCGGAAACGACAAAGTCCCGGCAAGATTTTCATCTCACCAGGACTTGTATTTGTCGGGTTGACAGGATTTGAACCTGCGACCCCTTGACCCCCAGTCAAGTGCGCTACCAAGCTGCGCCACAACCCGTTCCGCTGATCCGTTAGTGCCGGTTTGTTTCCGGCCGAACCAACTCAAATACTGTACATCATGGTTGGCATTTTCCCCGCATCGGCGCCGGCCCCGGAGTCATATTGGCTCCGGGGCCGGCGGCCGTGCTAGCGCCTGCTGGTCTTGCCGCGCTTTTCACGCACGCGCATTGAGACCTCGATCGGGGTTCCTTCGAAGCCGAAGGTCTCCCGGAGGCGGCGGGTAATGAAGCGGCGGTAGCCCGGATCCAGAAACCCGGTGGTGAACAGCACGAACTTCGGCGGCCGTGAGGACGCCTGCGTGCCGAACAGGATGCGGGGCTGCTTGCCGCCGCGCACCGGGTGCGGGTGCGCTGCCACGAGTTCACCCAGGAAGGCATTCAGCTTTCCGGTCGGGATGCGCTTGTCCCAGTTCTCCAGGGCAAGGTCCAGTGCGGGGACGAGCTTGTCCTTGTGCCAGCCGGTCTTGGCGGAGATGTTCACGCTCGGCGCCCACTCAACGTGTGCCAGGTCGCGCTCGATCTCGGTCTGCAGGTAGCGGCGGCGTTCGTCGTCGAGCAGGTCCCACTTGTTGAACGCCAGCACCAGCGCGCGGCCCGAATCGATGGCGAGCTGCAGGATGCGCACATCCTGTTCGGAGAGGACTTCGTCCACGGCGAGGAGCACGACGGCGACCTCCGCCTTTTCCAGCGCGGCCTGCGTGCGCAGCGAGGCGTAGAAATCGGCGCCCTGTGCCATGTGCTGGCGGCGGCGGATACCTGCGGTGTCCACGAAGCGCCAGGTGCGCCCGCCCAATTCGATCAGTTCGTCAACCGGGTCGCGGGTGGTGCCGGCGAGGTCATCGACAACCACGCGGTCGGTGCCGGCCAGCTTGTTCAGCAGCGAAGACTTACCAACGTTCGGACGGCCGATCAGTGCGATGCGGCGCGGACCGCCGCTGGACTCGAGTCCACCGTAGGCCGAGTACTCGGGCAGGACGTCCAGGACGGCGTCCAGCATGTCAGCGGTGCCGCGTCCGTGCAGCGCCGAAACCGGGTACGGTTCGCCGAAGCCCAGACCCCAGAGCACCGAGGCGTCGGCTTCGTTCTGGATGTCGTCAACCTTGTTGGCGACGACGATGACCGGCTTGCCCTTGCTGCGCAGCATGCGCACCACGGCTTCGTCGGTGGCGGTGATGCCGACGGTCGCGTCGACCACCAGCATGACGGCGTCAGCGACGTCGACGGCGATTTCGGCCTGGTCGGCAACGCGGGCATGGATGCCGCGGGCATCGTGCTCCCAGCCGCCGGTGTCTACGAGGGTGAAGTTCACACCGTTCCAGGTGGCCGGGTATGACACGCGGTCGCGGGTAACGCCCGGGGTGTCTTCCACGACGGCTTCGCGGCGGCCGAGGATACGGTTCACCAGCGTTGACTTGCCGACGTTGGGACGGCCGACGATGGCAACCACCGGGTCAAGGCGCAGTGGTGCGTCTGCGTCATACTCGTCATAGCCGCCGGCCAGCAGGGCAGCGTCTTCCTCGTCGAGCTCGTAGTCGGAGAGCCCGGCACGCAGGGTTTCCGCGCGCAGGTTGGCTTCGTCGTCATCGAGGGCGGCGAGGCGCTCGTCGATCTGGTCCTCGCCTGCCGGGACGTACTCTTCAGAGTCGCCGTCAAAGGTCGCGTTGGCGTTCATAAACTATTGCTTTCTTTCCGTTGAGGCCGTCAGCGCAGGTGCGCCAGGCCGTCTCCGGACGTTCAGCCCGGGTAAGTGTTGGGGGGTCTGTAAAGGGAAAACCCCATGCAGCCACCAGTCCATTGAAACACGGCAAGGCGCCGGGACCCCATTGGAGCCCCGGCTGTCCGCCTGCCGCTGGTGCTTAGTGCGTGCTCGAAAAAACCACGTCCAGCACGGCCTGAACCGTTTCTTCGAAATCCAGATCGGAGGAATCGACCGTAATCACACCGTCGGCCGCCTGCTGGAAGTTGACCACCGTTGAATCCTTGACGTCCCGTGTGAGGACCTGTTCACGCAGGGCAGCGGCGCTCTGCGAGCCGCCCAGCTGCACGCCGCGGCGGCGCAGGCGCGCCTCCTCGGAAGCCGTCAGCAGGATTCGGACTTCCGCGGTGGGAGCCACCACGGTGGTGATGTCCCGTCCTTCGGCCACGATCCGCAGTCCGGAGTCCTTGATCAGCTGCTGCTGGCGGCGTACCAGCTCCGCCCGTGCACCAAGGGTGGTGGCCACGGCAGAGACGTTGGAGGAAACCTCCGGTTCGCGGATCGCCTGGGTGACATCCTCTCCCCCAACGAGCACCCATTCCGCGTCCGGGGACGTGCTCAGCTCAATGTCAGCGTTCCGGGTGGCGGCTTCGACGGCGACGGCGTCGCCGAGGTCAATGCCGGCCCGCATGCACGCAATGGTCACGGCCCGGTACATGGCACCGGTATCGAGATAGTTGGCGCGCAGCCGGCGGGCGACCTCGCGGCTGATGCTGGACTTGCCGGAGCCGGAGGGACCGTCAATTGCCACCACCAGGGGTTTGCCCAGCCTGAACTGTGCCGGATTCTGCTCTGTGTTCACTCCACTACCTTCCAGCCGCGCGAGGTCAGCTCACTGACCAGGCCGTGCACTTTGCTCGGCAGGACCGAGATTTCCACCCGTCCAACCTCGCGGCCGGAGGCGTGCTCCAGGCGCAGGTCTTCGAGGTTGACACCGATTTCACCGATTTCCGTAAGCAGCTGCGCGATCTGTCCGGGGGTGTCGTCCACGAGCACGGTGAAGCTGACGAAGGACTGCGGAGGCGTGCCGTGCTTGCCCGGGATGCGGGCCTGGCCGGTGTTGCCCTCGGAGATCAGCTGCGCCATGTCCAGCCGCGCGCCGTCGGCGGTGGGGTGTTCAAGCGTATTGATCAGCCGGTTCAGATCCTCGCGCACCCCGTGCAGGATGTTTACCAGCTTCGGGGCGTTGCCGCTGAGGATCTGCACCCACAGCTTGGGGTCGCTGGCCGCAATCCGGGTGACGTCGCGCAGGCCGTTGCCGGCCAGTGCCAGCGCCGAGGGAGGCGTTTCCTGCAGCCGGCTGGCCACCAGTGAGGACATGACCTGCGGGAGGTGGCTGATCAGGGCCACTGACGCATCGTGGTCGTCCGCACTCATGCGCGAAACCACGGCACCGAGGTCGATGGCCAGTGCTTCGGCCGTCTTGACTGCTTCAGGGGAGCTCTCCTCACCGGCGCAGATTACCCACGGCATGGACATAAAGAGGTCACCCAGGGCAGCCACCGGACCGGATTTCTCCCGCCCGGCCATCGGGTGCGTCCCCACGTACCGGGCCAGATCCACTCCGGTGGCGCGCAGGTCCGCCAGGACGGCGGCCTTGACGCTGGCAATGTCGACGACGACGGCACCCTGCCAGTCCTTCAGGGCCCGGGCCGCCAGCGAAGCAGTGACATCCGGTGGTGCGGCAATAACGACCAGCTGCGGCGCGAAGCCTTCCTCGGCGTCGTCGAGCAGGCGTCCGGCGCCAATATCTTTGGCAACCGCGGCAGTGGAGGGTGAAATGTCCGAGAGTACGACGTCGATTCCGCGGGCCCGCAGGCCCAGGCCAATGCTCGCACCGAGCAGGCCGGTGCCGATCACAAGGACCGGTCCGGACAGATGTGTACCCCCGTTGGCCAGTGCGGTCACGGCGTTACAGTCCGACGGTGGCCATCAGGTGGCCGACTTCGTGGCGTCCAAGGACGCGGATGCTGCCCTGGCGCTGGTCGCCCAGGCGGATCGGGCCCATCTGGGTCCGGACCAGGCGCTCGACGGGGTGGCCAACGGCGTCGAACAAGCGGCGCACAATACGGTTCCGGCCAGAGTGCAGGACAACCTCAACCAGGATGTGGCCGGGGGTGGAATCAACGAGGCGGAACGAGTCAACCTTGGCGAAGCCGTCTTCCAGCTCCAGGCCTTCACGCATCTGCGCACCAACACCGTGGGCCATGGGACCGCGCACCTGGACCAGGTAGGTCTTGGGAACCTCGTAGGAGGGGTGGGTGAGCCGGTTGGCCAGCTCGCCGTCGTTGGTCAGCAGCAGCAGGCCTTCGGTATTCGTGTCCAGGCGGCCCACATGGAAAAGGCGCTCGTGCTTGTTGGTGCTCTTCAGGTAGTCGCTGATGCAGGGACGGCCCTCGGGATCTTCCATGGTGGAGACCACACCGCGGGGCTTGTTGAACACGTAGTACTTCTGGGTTTCATCCAGCTGCAGGCGCATGCCGTCTACGTGAATGGCCACGGTCTTGGGGTCAACACGGACGCCAAGCTCGGTGACGACCTCGCCGTCCACCTCAACACGGCCTTCGGTGATCATTTCCTCGCAGACGCGGCGGCTTGCGACGCCGGCACTGGCCATGACCTTCTGCAGGCGGATGCCTTCGGGGTCGTGGTGCTCGGAAATAACCGGCTTGCCCGGGCGGCGGGTGTGCGTCCGCTTGGTTACCGGGCCCAGGTTCTTGCCGAAGCGTTCGTTGCGGAAGGCACGCTCTGAACCGCCCTTGCCCTTCGGTGCGCCGGTGCGGGGACCGCCGGGCTTGAAGCCGCCTTCCCTGAAGCCGCCTTCCTTGGGGGCGCCGGACTTAAAGCCGCCCGATTTGGGAGCGCCGGACTTAAAGCCGCCGGACTTCGGAGCACCTGAGGGGCCGCCGGAAGACTTCGGGCCGCCGGTGCGCCCGGAGGCGGGCTTGGAGCCCTTTCCGAAGCCGCGGTTGCCGCCTGCTCCCCCGCCGCTGCGCGGATTACTGCGGCCTGAGCCGGAACGGGGTGCCTGTGTCATTGAGAAGTCCTTCGGGTGTAGCGGTTAGTAAGTAGTTTCTTCAAATTCTGGGAGGTTTTCCAGCCCGGGCAGGTGAGGCGCGATCTGGGGCAGTTCCTCCACACTGCCAAGTCCCAGCTTTTCCAGGAAGAGCGGGGTGGTGACGTACAGCAGCGAACCCGTTTCAGGTTCCGTGCCGGCCTCGGTCACCAGTCCTCTCTGGACCAGCGTGCGGACCACGGAGTCCACGTTGACTCCCCGGATGGCCGAAATGCGTCCGCGGGACACCGGCTGGCGGTAGGCAATCACCGCCAGGGTTTCCAGCGCGGCCTGGGACAGCCGTGCGCTTTGCCCTTCAAGTACGAACTGCCCCACAATGTCTGCGAAGGCGGGCCGGGAGTAGATCCGCCAGCCGCCGGCAACTTCCCGGAGCTCGAAGCCACGCGGTTCAACGGCATGCAGCCCGTCAGGTCCACCCCCAGTATAACCGTCATACTCCCGGCGCAGGTCGTGCAGGACCTGCACTGCAGCTGCCGGCCCTACGCCTAGTGCTTCGGCAAGGCTTGCGGCAGTGACCGGTTCATTGGCGACCATAAGCACGGCCTCGGCCGCGGCACGGATTCCGCCCGGGCGGACGTCCACGGATGCAGGGCCATGGTCAGGCTTCTGCGGCTGCATGCAACTCCTCGTCAGCGTCGTCGTATTCTTCGGTGAGCGTCCCGGCAGACCAGTCCGCGGACCCTCCCGGCTTTCCGGTCCAGGTGACCCGCAGCTCCCCCAGCGGCACGGGCTGTTCAAAGGCCAGTACACCGTCACGGAACATTTCCAGCAGAGCGAGGAACCGTCCCACGATTTCCAGCGGCGTGGCGCCCTGGGCAAGCTCGGTAAATGTGAGCGGACTGGCCAGCCGAAGCCTGTCCCCGATGATCTGTGCCTGTTCGCGCACGCTGACCCGCGGCGCGTGCAGGTGTCCCAGTCCCACTTCAGTGGGCGGCCCGGGTTTGGGCTCCAGTGCCTTCCGGGCCAGCCGGCCGAACTCCTCCGCACTGGTGCGCCAGATGAGTTCCGGGAGCATGGCTGCCAGATGCGGCTCCAAGGCGGTGTCCCGCGGGAAACGCAGCCCTTCCTCTTCGAGCCTGCTGCCCATCAGCGACGCAACCTCTTTGAACGCACGGTACTGCAGGAGCCGGGCGAAGAGCAGGTCCCGGGCCTCCAGCAGCGCAATGTCGTCGTCGTCCTCCACGTCGCCTGCGGGAAGCAGGCGGGCTGCCTTCAGGTCCAGCAGCGTGGCGGCGATGACCAGGAATTCACTGGCTTCGTCCAGTGCCCAGCCCTGTCCCGAGTCGGTGAGGGCACGGATATACGCAATGAACTCATCAGTGACCGTGGCCAGGGCAATTTCGGTGATGTCCAGCTCGTGTTTGGTGATCAGCCCCAGCAGCACGTCGAACGGGCCGCGGAAATTCTCCAGCTGAACCTGGAAACCCCCGGCTCCCGCCGCCGTGTCCCCGGAGCCTGCCTCCGGCGCGGGACTAGGGTGCGCCGCCGCGGGCAATCAGTTCCTTGGCGAGGCGGCGGTAGGACTCCGCTCCGGCGTGGTTTCCGGCGTAGGAGGTGATCGGCTCGGCAGCAACGGTGGCATCGGCAAACTTGATGGTGCGCTTGATGACGGTCTCGAAGACCTTGTCACCGAACGCCTCAACCAGCCGGCCGATGACTTCACGGCTGTGCAGGGTCCGGGCGTCATACATCGTGGCCAGCACGCCGTCGACCTGGAGCCCCGGGTTCAGGCGGTCCTGGACCTTTTCGATCGTCTCCACCAGCAGAGCCACGGCGCGCAGGGCAAAGAACTCGCAGATCAGCGGAATAATGACGCCGTGCGCCGCGGTGAGGGCGTTGACAGTCAACAGGCCAAGCGAAGGCTGGCAGTCGATCAGAATGACGTCGTAGTCATCCGAAACGCGCCGCAGGGCACGTTCGAGTACCTGCTCGCGGGCCACTTCGTTGACCAGCTGCACTTCGGCAGCCGAGAGGTCGATGTTCGCCGGAAGAAGGTCGATGTTCTCGACGTGTGTTTCCTGGATCGCATCGCGGATGTCCACCTTGCGGTCCATCAGCACGTTGTAGACGGTGACGTCCAGTTCATGCGGGTTGGTGCCCAGCCCTGCGGACAGTGCGCCCTGCGGGTCGAAGTCCACGAGCAGGACCTTGCGGCCGGCTTCGGCCAGCGCGGCACCGAGGTTGATGGTCGACGTCGTTTTTCCGACCCCGCCCTTCTGGTTCACCATGGCGATGATGCGGGCCGGCCCGTGGGAAGTCAGCACCGGAGGCTCGGGGAATTCGGTCAGCGGCCGGCCCGTGGGACCCATGGCTTCATCGGCGGCGCCCTGCGTTGCGTCCTGCAGAGTTGTGGAACTCTGTTCGCTGCTCACGTATAAATCCACGCTTCCGTCTCTAGCTGTCCTGCTGGCTGTCCATTCCAAGGTTACAACCGTGCAACACGGATACCGTGAATCCGGGCGGCGTAGCGCCTGCGAGCCTTGACGCTCAACCTTAACTCGAAGCTTCCGGTTTTCCTCCGGTGCAGGGCTGCGGCCAGGAAGGACACATGCGTCCGGGCTCCACCAGAAACAACAAAGGGCGCCCCGCAATCAGCGGAGGCGCCCTTCTCTGTTGCTGTTAGCTAGCCGCGCACGCCGGTAGCGGGAACGGCACTCTCCACTTCGCGGGATTCCTCCGTCGGTTCCGGCTCCCCGGATCCGGCATCCACGTTCATGCTCTCCTCATCGAACGGCAGTTCCTTATCCAGGACCCGGCGGACCTGCTCCTTGTCGATTTCCCTGGTCCAGGTGCCGATCAGCACCGTGGCGACGGCGTTGCCGGTGAAGTTCGTCAGCGCGCGGGCTTCGGACATGAAGCGGTCAATGCCCACGATCAGCCCAACACCCTCGATCAGGTCGGGGCGGTGGGACTGCAGGCCGCCGGCCAGGGTTGCCAGGCCGGCGCCGGTCACCCCGGCAGCGCCCTTGGAAGCAATGATCATAAAGACCAGCAGGGAGATCTGCTCGCCCAGCTCCAGCGGCTTGCCCATGGCGGAGGCAACGAACAGTGCCGCCATGGTCAGGTAGATGGCCGTTCCGTCCAGGTTGAAGGAGTACCCGGTGGGGACGGTTACGCCCACCACGGGCTTTGAGACGCCCAGGTGCTCCATCTTGGCAATCAGCCGCGGGAGTGCCACCTCGGAGGAGGACGTGGAGAAGATCAGCAGGTATTCCCGGCCGAGGTAGCGCATCAGCTTGAAGATGTTGAAGCCGGTCACAATCTTCATCAGGCCGCCCAGGATGACGGCAATGAAGAGGATGCAGGTGAGGTAGAAGGCAATCATCAGGGTTGCCATGCTCACGATCGCCTGGACACCGGTTTCGCCAACGACAGCCGCGATGGCGCCAAACGCGCCGATGGGGGCCAGCCACATGATCATCATCAGGATGCGGAAGACCAGCACCTGGATGTAGCCGATGCCCTTGAGGACGGGGGCCCCGGCCTTGCCCATCTTCTGCAGTGCGAAGCCAACAAGCAGTGCAACGAAGAGAGTCTGGAGGATCGATTCACCGGTCAGTGAGGCCAGCAGCGTGGTGGGAATGATGCTGAGGAGGAAACCGACCGTGCCGCCGTCATCTTCCGCTGCCGCCGGTGCAGGGCCGCCGGCAGCTTCCAGGCCCAGGCCCTCGCCCGGGTGGATGAAGTTGCCAACTACCAGTCCGATAACCAGCGCGAAGGTGGACATGATGATGAAGTAGCCCAGTGCCAGGCCGCCCACCTTGCCCACGGTGGCCGCCTTGGCGATCGAGCCGATGCCCAGGACGATGGTGCAGAAGATCACCGGCGCGATCATCATCTTGATCAGTCCGATGAATGCCGTGCCGAGGGGCTTCATTGATTTGCCCACCTCGGGTGCAACGAGCCCGATGACAGCACCGAGCACCACTGCAGCAATCACGGCAATGTAGAGGAGGTGGGTCCGGTCCTTCTTTTTGGCTTTGACCGGGGGCTGTTCGCCGCCGGGTATCGTGGCAGAGGCCATCGCATGCTCCTAGCTTCGTTGATAGCTGGGCCCCGGCGGCAAAGACGCTGGCGGAACCGGAAGTAATCCGCACATATACTCACCCCGTGGTGTGACGGTGGTCACTGTTGTGTTCATACTGTTCGCAGCTTCGGCTCAGCATCGTCCGCCCGCACAGCAGCCGGACAAACCTGTGCTGCCCGCACCGAAGGAGTTCCTTGCGTAAGTGGAGCCTGGCCACCCGCCTGCTCACCGGTCAGCTGGCGTTTATCCTCTGCCTGTCCGCAGGCCTGTCCTGGGCCCTGTATGCCCAGGCGGAGCAGCACAGCTACGACGAAACGGCTGAACGGATGCTCTCCGTCGCGGAGACGATTGCCGCCGATCCGTTTGTCCTGGAGGCCGTGGCGGGTCCGAACCCCAGCGCCGCCCTCCAGCCGTACGCGGAGGAGGTAATGCAGTCCGCGCACGTGGACTTCCTGACCATCATGGCTCCGGACCGTACCCGCTACACGCACCGGACCGATTCGCAGATCGGCCGGCCGTACATAGGCTCAGTCGAACAAGCCCTTGGCGGCCAGTCCTTCACTGAGGTCTATACGGGCACCCTTGGCCCGTCGGTCCGGGCAATCGTTCCCGTGACAGACGGCGAAGGCACGGTCCAGGCACTGGTGGCGGCGGGCCTCACCGTGGACCGGGTGGCCATAGCCCGCGACGCCGAGCTGCCGGGACTGTTCATCATTTCGATCGCCGCGCTGGCCTGGGGAACCCTGGCCTCCTTCCTGCTGAGCCGGTACCTCAAGCGCACCACACAGGACCGCCGCCCGGATGAGCTCGTTGAAGTCTTCGCCTTCCACGACGCAGCCCTGCACTCGCTCAGGGAAGGTCTCCTGCTGATCAACAACGACGGCAGGCTGGTCCTCTACAACGACCAGGCGGCTGAGCTGCTGGACCTCCCGCCGGAGCGCTGCAGCCCCGTGGATGTCCGCGAGCTGGGGCTGCCTGGAACCCTGGCCGATCTCCTTCGCAGCGGAAACAGGGCCGACGACGAATTCCACTTCACCCGGAACCGCATCCTGGTGGTCAACCAGTCCCCTGCATTGGCTGCCCGCCGGGAGCGGGGCACCGCGGCAAGCGTACTTTCGAGCCCAAGCGGCTGGGAACAGTTACCACGCTCCGGGACCACACCGAGGTGGAAGCGCTGACCGGGGAGCTGCAGTCAATGCGAACGCTCACGGATGCACTGCAGGCACAGGCGCATGAGCACGCCAACCGGCTGCACACCGTTGTCTCCCTCATTGAGCTCGACCGTCCGGCGGAGGCGCTGGAGTTCGCCACCCGGGACCTGGTGCAGTCCCAGCAGCTGGCGGACGACGTCGTCGGAGCTGTTGGCGAACCGGCGCTGGCTGCCCTGCTGGCCGGCAAGAAGGCGCAGGCCCGCGAACGGGGAATTTCGCTGGAACTCTCACTTGACCCGGCTGCCGCCGACGGCGCCGGGCCGGCGGTCCTGGACTCCGGCGAACTGGTGACGATTCTGGGCAACCTGGTGGACAACGCACTCGACGCCGTCCAGGGGCTGCCGGACCCGGTAGTCTCCGTGCGGCTGGCTGTGGCGGACGACGGCGCACAGCGGCATTTCGAGCTCACCGTCCAGGACTGCGGGCCGGGAGTTCCGGCAGACTCGCGGGAGCGGATCTTCGAGCAGGGATTCAGCACGAAGGACAGTTCGTTCCCGGGAGCCGGACGGGGCATCGGGCTGGCACTGGTGCGGCAGGCAGTGCTGCGGCTTGGCGGAACCCTCCGGCTGGATCAGGGAACGGCGTACGGCGGCGCCCGTTTTACCGTGCTGCTGCCGCTGCCGGAAGGTGCACGCCGGTGAACAGGGACGGCAGCATCGGCGTTTTGGTCGTTGAGGATGAAACGGTGGTCGCCGAGGCGCATGCCGAATATGTCCGCCGCGCAGAGGGCTTCGCCCTCGTCGGGGTGGCCCACACAGCTGCGGATGCGCTGCGCTTCCTGCAGGAATCCCCGCAGGCGGCGGACCTGGTGCTGCTGGACATGAACCTGCCGGACCTGCACGGACTGGACCTGCTCCGGCGGATCCGCGGATCCGGCATCCCGGCAGACGTCATGGCCATCACTGCTGTCCGGGAGCTGCCTGTGGTGCGGCAGGCGATGTCTGCCGGGATCGCACAGTACCTGATCAAGCCGTTCACCTATGCGGCGTTCAGCGCCAAGCTCGACGCGTACCGCCAGTTCCACACCAATCTCTCCGGGCAGGGCGCCTCAGCCACGCAGTCCGGCGTTGACCGTGCCCTTGCCGCCCTGCGCCCTTCGGTACCGGCACCGCTGCCAAAGGGTCTCTCACCTGAAACCCTGGAGGCAGTGTCGGAGACACTGAGGAAGGCGGGGACAGCCCTTTCGGCGTCCGAGGCCGCAGCGCAGCTGGCGATGTCCCGAATCACCGTCCGGCGGTATCTCGAACACCTGACCGCACAGCGTGTCGTCATCCGTTCCCCGCGCTATGGGGCCCCGGGCCGGCCGGAGCTTGAGTACGCCTGGCGCCGGTGAAGCGGGCCGGAGGCTACTGCCCGGGCCGAAGCAGCGGGATCAGGTCATCGAGTACCGACCTGTCCTCAATGGTGGATGGAACCGTGTAGTCGTCACCGTCGGCAATCTGCCGCATGGTCTTGCGCAGGATCTTCCCCGAGCGGGTCTTGGGCAGTGCCTCGACTACGCGGACTTCGCGGAAGTCCGCCACCGGGCCGATCCGTGTACGGACCAGGTCGGCGAGCGCGGCCTGGATGTCTGTCTCGGTGGCTTCCGATCCCGCCTTGAGGACCACGTACCCGCAGGGTCGCTGGCCCTTCAGGGTGTCACGGACCCCAATGACAGCACATTCGGCCACGGCGGGGTGGGCGGCTACCACCTGTTCGATCGCGCCGGTGGAGAGCCGGTGGCCGGAGACGTTGATGACGTCGTCTGTCCTCCCCATCACGAATACGTAGCCGTCCTCATCCACATAACCCGAATCCCCCGTGGCGTAGCTGCCTTCGAACGCTTCAAGGTAGGAGGCGCGGTAGCGCTCATCGCTCCCCCACAGCGTTGCCAGGGTTCCAGGCGGAAGAGGCAGGTCCAGCACAATGTTGCCTTCGGATCCCGATGGCACCTCGGCACCTGTTCCGTCCACGATCCGCACCCGGAAACCGGGCACCGGAAAGGTGGGAGATCCTGCCTTGGCCGGCTGGGGGTCCAGGCCCATCGGGTTGGCGCAGATCGCCCACCCGGTTTCGGTCTGCCACCAGTGGTCCACCACCGGTATGTTCAGCGCGTCGGAGGCCCACCGGTAGGTTTCGGGGTCCAGGCGCTCGCCGGCCGCGAAGAGGGTCCGCAGACCGGAGAGGTCATGTTCCCCCGCGAGCGCAGCGTCAGGATCGGCCCGCCGGATAGCCCGCAGTGCAGTGGGAGCGGTGAAGAGCACATCCACGCCGTGTTCCGCAGCCACCCGCCAGAATGCGCCGGCGTCGGGCGTGCCTACGGGTTTCCCCTCATACAGGACAGTGGCGGCCCCGGCGATCAGCGGGCCGTACACGATGTACGAGTGCCCCACTACCCAGCCGACGTCCGAGGCCGTCCACATCACCTGGCCGGGAGCGACGTCGTAGATGTTCGCCATCGACCAGGCCAGGGCGACGGCGTGTGACCCGTTGTCCCGCACAACACCCTTCGGTGCACCGGTGGTACCGGAGGTGTAAAGGATGTACAGCGGGTCGGTCGCTTCAACACTGACCGGTCCCTGCGGCTGGGCGGAAGCTGCGAGCTTGGCCCAGTCGAGCCAGGCGGTCCCGCCGGCGCCGTCGAACTCCGCTGCGCCGTGTTCAAAGCCCTCCCGGGATGCCACGATGACGGCCCGGACCGGGTGCGTGGCGGCCTCAAGTGCCTGGGCAACGTTGGGGAGATACTCGACCCGCCGCTTGGGTTCCAGCCCGCCGCTGGCGGTGACCACGACGTCGGGGCGCGCATCGTCGATGCGTGCCGCCAGCTCTGCCGCTGCGAACCCGCCGAACACCACCGAATGGACCGCTCCCAGACGTGCGCAGGCGAGCATCGCAATCACGGCTTCCGGGATCATCGGCAGGTAGATGACCACCCGGTCACCGGCTCCGATGCCCTGTGCGTGCAGGACCCCGGCAAAACTCTCCACTTCGGCCAGCAGCTCAGAGAAGCTGTACGTGCGCTTGAGCCCAAGCATCGCGGAATCGTAGATCAGTGCGGTGTCGGCCCCGCGGCCGGCCAGGACATGGCGGTCCAGTGCGTTGTAGCTGGTGTTCAGCGCTCCGTCGGGAAACCAGCGGTAGAGCGGAGCACCCGAATCATCCAGGGCCCTGCGCGGACGGACGTCCCAGTCCACCAGCTCAGCCGCTTTCAGCCAGAACGCTTCCGGGTCCTTGATGCTGGCGGCGTAGGTTTCTGCGTACCCGAGCGTTCCCATGAATCCTCCTTGATTCCGGCTGGTTGCGGGAAGGCGCGGACCTGCAGCCCGCGCTCCCGTACCGGCAATCGTAGGGGAAGGAACGGGATGTGAGAACCCCCTGCTGTATACAGACGAACAGCACTATTGGGTCAATCACGAGACGTACTTCACTAAACATCGAACTCTGTATACACTGAACGCCAGTTAGCACTCTGCAGGAAGGGCACCTATGCGGGCCAGCGACCGGGCCTACGCCATGCTGCGGGAGGACATCGTCGAATGGCGGCTTCCACCCGGAACCGTGCTGGGCGAAGTGGAGCAGTCCCAGCGACTGGGGATCTCCCGCACTCCGCTGCGGGAAGCACTCGGGCGCCTTACTGCTGACGGCCTCACTGCGCCGCACAACGGACGCGGCGTCGTCGTCACCCCCATCTCCCCCGAGACCGTGGGTTCCCTGTTCGAGCTGCGCCAGGCACTGGAGTGCCAGGCTGCATCCCTTGCAGCGCGGCGGGGAGACCCTGCCGTCTTCCGCGGACTCCGCGCCGACTTCGAAGCAGCTGCCGCCCGGCTTGGCGCAGACCCGGATGAAGACCCGGCGCGCCGGGGGTACTACGCGCTGGTCGCGCGGCTGGATGCCGCGATCGACGGCGCGGCTGCCAACCCGTACCTCACGCAGGCCCTGGGCAACGTCCGGCTCCACCTTGCCCGGGTTCGCCGTCTTGCCAAGGACAATCCTGCGCGGCTGCGCGACACGGCTGCCGAACACGCGACCATCGCCGCGGCGATTGCGGCCGGCGATCCCGCCCTGGCCGCAGCAGCAACCTCAGTCCACCTCCACAAGAGCCTTGAACACTTCAACACCGTCCACCATCCGTAATCCGAGAGGACCATCCCCGTGAAATCCCACAACGTGCGCGTCTATCGCAGCGAAGAGAACCTTCCCCGCGAAGACCAGCTGGCCTGGAAGATCGCCGAAGTCGCCGCCGATCCCGTTGCCGTCACCGATGACGTCGCGGACATGGTGATCAACCGCATCATCGACAACGCTTCAGTGGCCGTAGCCTCACTCAACCGCGGGCCGATCGTTGCTGCCCGTGCCCAGGCGCTTTCCTTCGCTCCTTCCTCCGGCGGCGCCGGAGCATCCGTCTTCGGTGTGCAGGACAAGACGTCACCGGAATGGGCCGCGTGGGCCAACGGCGTCGCCGTCCGTGAACTGGACTACCACGACACGTTCCTGGCCGCTGAGTACTCGCATCCCGGCGACAACATCCCGCCGATCCTCGCCGCAGCGCAGCACACGGGTGCCACCGGCGCGGACCTGCTTCGCGGCATCGCCACCGGCTACGAGATCCAGGTGGACCTGGCCAAGGCCATCTGCCTGCACAAGCACAAGATCGACCATGTAGCGCATCTGGGCCCCTCAGCGGCAGCCGGCATCGGAACCCTGCTGGGCCTGGACACAGAAACCATCTTCCAGGCGGTCGGACAGGCGCTTCACACCACCACGGCCACCCGCCAGTCGCGCAAGGGCGAAATCTCCACCTGGAAGGCCCATGCACCGGCGTTTGCCGGAAAGATGGCCGTCGAAGCCGTGGACCGCGCCATGCGGGGACAGACCTCCCCCACCCCAATCTACGAAGGCGAAGACGGCGTGATTTCCTGGCTGCTGGACGGGCCCGACGCCGCCTATTCCGTACCGCTGCCGGCTCCCGGAGAGGCGAAGCGGGCCATTCTGGACACCTACACCAAGGAGCACTCCGCGGAGTACCAGGCCCAGGCCTGGATTGACCTGGCCCGGAAGATCCACCGCCAGTATCCGGCTGCAGCCGATCCCGCCAACGTTGCCTCGGTGCTCATCTCCACCTCGCACCACACGCACTACGTCATCGGCTCCGGTGCCAACGATCCGCAGAAGTACGATCCCACGGCTTCCCGGGAGACCCTGGACCACTCGATCCCGTACATCTTCACCGTCGCCCTGCAGGACGGCGCCTGGCATCATGTGGACTCCTATGCCCCTGAACGCGCAGGCCGGCCGGACACCGTGGCGCTCTGGCACAAGGTCACCACGGTCGAGGACCCGGAGTGGACCCGCCGCTACCACTCCACAGATATTGCCGAAAAGGCCTTCGGCGGACGCGTTGACATCACCCTTACCGACGGGACAGTCATCACGGACGAGATCGCCGTCGCCGATGCCCACCCGCTCGGTGCCCGGCCCTTCGTCCGCGCCGACTACATCAACAAGTTCCGGACGCTGGCTGCAGGCCTGGTCCCGGACGAGGAAATGGACCGCTTTATTGCCGCTGCCGAGCGGCTTCCTGAACTGGCGGCCGGAGAACTCGGCCAGCTCAACATCACCGCCGCATCCGGGGTCATTGACCCGGCTGCCGCACCGAAGGGACTCTTCTAAATGCTCTACTCCTCCACAACACCCGAGCAGAAGCGCATTGCCATGCGCGAAGGCCTTGCCTCCGGCACCCTGCAGCAGTATCCGGGCGCGTTCAACCCGCTCTCGGCGCGGCTGATCCAGGAGAAGGGGTTCAACGGTGTCTACATCTCCGGCGCCGTGCTGGCCAATGACCTTGGCCTGCCGGACATCGGCCTGACCACCCTCACCGAGGTCGCCGCGCGCGCCGGGCAGATCGCCCGGATGACCGACCTTCCCGCGATTGTCGACGCCGACACCGGCTTCGGTGAGCCGATGAACGTGGCCCGCACCATCCAGGAACTGGAGAACGCCGGCCTGGCCGGCTGCCACATTGAGGACCAGTTCAACCCCAAGCGCTGCGGGCACCTGGACGGAAAAAACGTCGTCGACCTCGAAACCGCCACCAAGCGCATCCGGGCAGCGGCTGACTCACGCCGGGACCCCAACTTCCTGATCATGGCGCGCACCGACATCCGCGCCGTCGACGGACTGGAAGCCGCCCAGGACCGCGCACGTGCCCTGGTTGACGCCGGTGCGGACGCCATCTTCCCGGAAGCCATGAAGACGGTGGAGGAATTCGCCGCGATCCGCGCCGCCGTCGACGTCCCCATCCTGGCGAACATGACCGAATTCGGAAAATCGGAGCTGTTCACCTATGACCAGCTGGCCGGAGCCGGCGTCAACATGGTCATCTACCCGGTGACGCTGCTGCGCAGTGCCATGGGCGCTGCGGAGCGCACGCTGGAAGCCATCAAGGCAGACGGCACGCAGGCCGCCGCGGTTCCCAGCATGCTCACACGTGCGCGCCTGTACGATCTGGTGGATTATGAGGCGTACAACCGCTTCGACACGTCCGTTTTCAACTTCCAGGTCCCCGGTACGTCCGGCACCCCGGCCACGGCCTGACCTGGCCGTAAGTTTCCCTCCGAGCTAGAAGAAGGCACTGCACCACCACTGAACTGAGCGTTACGACTGACCTGAGCACCATGACGAAGGAGTCACAGCTATGACCGAGACACAGATCCACAAGGGGCTGGCCGGGGTGCTGGTAGACACTACCCGCATTTCCAAGGTGAACCCCGAGACCAACTCCCTGCTCTACCGGGGCTACCCGGTACAGGAACTGGCCGCGAAGTGTTCGTTCGAGGAAGTTGCCTACCTGCTCTGGCACGGCGAACTGCCGGATCCGCAGGAACTGGCCGCTTTCTCCGAGGCCGAGCGCTCCCAGCGGGCGCTCACGCCGGAGCTGAAGGCCGTGATCGATGCCCTGCCGGCAACCTGCCATCCGATGGATGTATGCCGGACGGCTGCCTCGGTACTGGGCGCCCAGCACCAGCAGGCAGATGATTCCACGGCAGAAGCGAACCTGGCGAAGTCCGTTTCCCTCTTTGCCGGGATGCCCGCTGTAGTGGCCTACGACCAGCGGCGGCGGCGCGGCGAGGAACTCGTGGAACCACGTGAGGATCTTGGTTACTCTGCAAACTTCCTTTGGATGACGTTCGGTGAGGAAGCGGCGCCGGAAGTCGTGGACGCCTTCAACGTGTCGATGATTCTCTACGCCGAGCACTCCTTCAACGCCTCCACGTTCACTGCCCGGGTGATCACCTCCACGCTGGCGGACCTGCACTCCGCAGTGACCGGAGCGATCGGCGCACTGAAGGGCGCGCTGCACGGCGGGGCCAATGAGGCAGTGATGCACACCTTCCAGGAGATCACCGCTGCAACCGCGGAAGAAGCCGACGCCGCCGCCTACGCTGCGGCCTGGCTGGATGAAGCGCTGGCGGAGAAGAAGAAGATCATGGGCTTCGGCCACCGGGTGTACAAGAACGGTGACTCCCGGGTGCCCACCATGAAAGCGTCGCTGGATGCCATGATCAAGCACTACGACCGCGCGGATCTTGGGGAGCTCTACACGGCCCTGGAGACGGCAATGGCCGAGCGGAAGAACATCCTTCCCAACCTCGACTACCCGGCCGGTCCTGCCTACCACCTGATGGGCTTTGACACTCCCACGTTCACGCCGCTGTTCGTCGCGGCGCGCATCACGGGCTGGACCGCCCACATCATGGAGCAGCTGGAAGCCAATTCCCTGATCCGGCCGCTGAGTGAGTACAACGGCCCGGAGGAGAGGCACCTGGCCTAGGACCTCTTACACACGAGAATGCCCGCGGCAGGATCTTCCTGCCGCGGGCATTCTCGTTCTGGCTAGGACGCTTGAGGGCCTGGCCCCTCCACCGCAGGGCCGGGAGGACCGGTGCGGGCAAAAAGCCTGCCGGAGACATCCTGCTGCGCCAGCCGGCGAAGTGCCAGCAGAACAGGTTCGATCAGGACGGTACCGAGCACCACGTATCTGAGCGCCTCTGCCGGAGATTCCAGGGGCACCCCCTGGACCTCCCGCGCAGCCACACTGTGCATGGCTGCCGCGTATGTCTCGAGCAGCTCCCGGGTCACAGGGAACCCGGCATCCTCCAGCCCGGCCAGTGCCTTCTCGAGCCGAAAACGGGCTTCGTGGTCCAGAGGGTCCACTTCCCAGCCCAGCTCATCGAGCAGCGCATCGGCGCGGGGGTGGGAGTCCTGCTCAGGGTCCTGGGTACCCAGCGCGTGGTGGGCCGCGCCCAGGAAGTCGTGGGCGGATTCCGGCGGATCGTCCAGCTGGCCCAGTACGGCTGCGGCGCTGGCGACAGACAGGCCGCCCGGGCCAACCAGCGCCCGGATCAGCTTGAGCCTGGCTGCGTGGGCTTCCGTATAGTCTGCCTGCCGCGGGGCGGTGGCGCGTCCCTCCGGCAGCAGTCCGGCCCTGATGTAGTACTTGATGGTCGCCACGGGAACATCCGTGGCGGCGGAAAGTTCTGAAATTCGCATCCGTTCCCCCTTGTGCTGGATAGTGTAACTCTCTAGCTTGGATAGCAGAACTATCTACTTAAGGAGGGGCCGTCATGGCTCGAATCTATCCACAGCGCATGACCCACCAGCATGAGGGGCCCCTGGTCGTTTTCCTGATTGGGATGCGCGTGAACCGTATCTTCCGCCCGGATCTCTGGATGCCGGTATTTATGGCAATGCCGCGCATGCTCGCGGAACTGTCAGCCGACTCCAGCTCAGGGCTGCTGGGATACCGGATAACAGTGGGGGCAGGCGGCCCGCTGGTTATCCAGTACTGGAAGACCCCGGAGCAGCTGTATGCCTATGCCGGCGATACCAGCGCCGAACACCGTCCCGCCTGGGCCGAGTTCAACCGCAGGGCCCGCAAAGTGCCTGGAGCAGTGGGGATCTGGCACGAGACGTACGCTGTGGACCGGGCAGAGTCGATGTACGTGGGCATGCCGGTGACGGGGCTGGCCGCCGCAACCGGAAGCCGGGAGGCAGCTGCGGGCAGCCGCGCCGCACAGCGTCTGGGCCAGCCACGCACGGCCGCCTAGCTCCCGCTGCGCCTGCCGCTTAGGTGGAGGAGAACACCACGCTGGCCACGCACTCATTGTCAGGAGCCAGGGTGATTGCAGCGGCGAAGTAGTCGCCGTCCAGCACCCGCGGCAGCCAGTGCGCCGAGTCCTCCCACATCTGCGGGTATGGAACCGCGTCCGCCGGATACCAGGCCGGATCGATTTCCGACGACGGCATGGGCTCGCCCAGCCAGTTCCAGCTGCGGTACACAGTGGTGGACATGTCCCACTCCGGCCTGGCCGGGAAAATAAACTCAATGGTTCCCGCCGGCTCAAGGTCTGCTTCGGTAATGGTGACACCGGATTCTTCGAACACTTCCCGGACAGCGGCAGCTTCGGGGCTCTCCCCCGGTTCCACGTGGCCTCCCAGGGTAACGATCCGTCCGACGCCGAAGCCGGTCTTCTTCATCCCCAGCAGGACTTCGTGCCCGTCCTGCGCGGTTTCGCGCATCAGGAAACACAGCACCACGGGTGTTGCGCGCGGCGTCTGCGCTGCCGGGTTCACAGTGCCCGCGGATGGGCGGCTGCGTAGACTTCCCGCAGCGTATCGGCGGTGACCAGGGTATACACCTGGGTGGTGGTCACTGAAGCGTGGCCGAGCAGCTCCTGGACCACACGGACGTCGGCGCCGCCCTCAAGCAGGTGTGTGGCGAAGGAATGCCGCAGGGTGTGCGGAGAGACGTCACGGTCGATCTTCGCGCGCTCAGCGGCACTCTTGAGAATGGTCCAGGCACTTTGCCGGCTCAGCCGTCCGCCGCGGGCGTTCAGGAACAGGGCCGGAGTGCCTTTGCCTTTCGCGGCAGCGCCGGGCCGCCCGCGGACCAGGTAGTCGTCCAGGGCGCGGGCTGCGTAGGAGCCAAGCGGCACCAGGCGTTCCTTGGATCCCTTTCCGAACAGGCGCACGACGTCGGGTCCGCTGGCGGGGATCCGTTCCAGGGACAGGTCATCGAGGTCCAGCCCCACGGCTTCGCTGATGCGGGCTCCGGTGGAGTAGAGGAATTCCAGCAGGGCCCGGTCGCGCAGTCCCATGGGGGTATCCAGCGGAATAGCTTCAAGGATGCGGGTGACTTCGTCCACGCTGATCGCCTTGGGCAGCCGTTTGCCGGGCAGCGGCGGATGGACGTCAGCGGCCGGATCCGATTCAGTGAGTCCTTCCAGCGCCCAGAACTTGTGCAGCCCCCGCACTGCCACGATCGTGCGTGCAGCGGAGCGGACACTCAATGCTGAAGCCCCGTCTGATCCCTCGGCGATGGAGCGTGCGAACGCTGTGACGTCGTGCCGGGTGATGTCCTTAATTGCATCGCGCCCGTGGGCGCTCAGGAATCTGGCGTAACGCAGCAGGTCCCGGCGGTAGGCATCGACGGTGTTGCGGGCAAGCCCCCGCTCCACGGCCATGTGCTGCAGGTAGGAGGCAATCGCGCGGCCGACGGCGGTGGCCCGCAGCTCATCCTCCGCTGAACGCGAGCTCCTCGCCGGAGCTGCTGACTTTGGGCCCGCTGACTTTGCGGCCGCCGCCTTCGGGGCTGAATCGCGAACCGGGCCGGATTCCGGCTCGGAGGCAATACCCGCTGCAAGCTCAGAGCGGTCAAGAATGAGGGTGGGGTTCAGCTGGGCGGAAAGGTCCAGCTCGATTGTGTCATTGGGCCCGGTGCTTCCCGGGGCACCGTACCCTCCGGCGCTGCCTGCTGGAACGTTGGACGGCATGCGTCCCCCTAGCTGACGGAACCGTTGGGCCAGGCGTGGTGTTCGGAATGGTGCTCCGGCCACGGCGCATCGCCCGGACGGAGATCTGCATAGCCGTTGCCGCGCGCCGCGGCAGCGGCCAGCACTGCAGCAGCAGCTGAGGGGCTGTGCACGCGGCCTTCCAGGACGGCCTTCACGGCGTCGTCCAGGTCCACCCACAGCATTTTGATCTCTGCTTCTTCGTCGAAGCGTTCATGACGTTCGGCATCGGGGACTTCATGCAGTCCGCGGGCAAGGTAGATGCGAAGTTCTTCGCGGGAGGATCCCGGGGAAAGGAACAGGTCCGTCAGTACGCTCCAGTCCTCCGCTACCAGATCCGCTTCCTCAGCCAGCTCGCGGACGGCGGCGGCGAGGTAGTCCTCACCGTCAACGTCCAGCAGGCCGGCGGGGATCTCCCAGAGGGTCATGCGCACCGGGTGCCGGTACTGGTTGATGAGCAGGATCTGGCCCTGTTCATTCATGGCCAGGATAGCCACGGCACCGGGGTGCCGGATGAAGTCGCGGACCAGGGGCTCGCCGTCGTCAGTCAGGGTGAACTTTTCACTCACCACGTCCCAAATGGGACCGCTGTAGGCTACGGATGATTCCAGCAGCCGTCGCGGACTCTGTTCGTCGGCGAACCCCCGGTCTTCGCTCATGTCCTTACGCCTCCGCGCCCTGGTGGGCCAGCGCGGCCTTGATCAGGCCGGCGAACAGCGGATGAGGGCGGGTGGGCCGCGAGCTCAGTTCCGGGTGCGCCTGGGTGGAGACGTAGTACGGGTGGACTTCTTCAGGCAGTTCAACGTACTCCACCAGCGAACCGTCCGGGGAGGTACCGGAGAAGACCAGACCGGCTTCGGCGATCTGCTCGCGGTAGGCGTTGTTGACCTCGTAGCGGTGGCGGTGGCGTTCGGCGACGGCGGTCTTGCCGTACGTCTTGGCCACAACGGAGCCTTCATCGAGCTTCGCGTCCCAAAGGCCCAGGCGCATGGTTCCGCCCATGTCGCCCTGGCCTGCCACGATGTCCTTCTGCTCGGCCATGGTTGCGATAACCGGGTACTTGGTATCCGGTTCGAATTCGCTCGACGAGGCACCTTCGAGGCCCACCACGTTGCGGGCGTATTCGATGACCATGCTCTGCAGGCCCAGGCACAGGCCCAGGGTCGGCAGCTTGTTTTCGCGTGCGAACTTCAGCGCGCCGAGCTTGCCTTCGAGGCCGCGGATACCGAAACCGCCGGGGACACAGATGGCGTCCACGCCGGCGAGTGCCTTGCGGGCACCTTCTTCGGTGGCGCAGTCATCGGAGGGGACCCAGCGGATCTTGACCTTGGTGTTGTTGGCGAAACCGCCTGCACGCAGGGCCTCGGTGACGGAGAGGTAAGCGTCGGGCAGGTCGATGTACTTGCCCACCAATGCCACTTCGAGGTGATGCTTGGGGTTGTGGACGGCCTCGAGCAGGCGGTCCCACTTGGTCCAGTCGACGTCCTTGAACTTCAGTCCCAGGTGCTGGACGATGTACGCGTCCAGGTTCTGGGAATGCAGGGTCTTGGGAATGTCGTAGATGCTCGGCGCGTCGGGGCAGCCGATGACGGCATCAACGTCGACGTCGCACATGCGTCCGATCTTGTCGCGCATCGCGTCCGGCACGGGCCGGTCGGAGCGGATGACGATCGCGTCCGGCTGGATACCGATGGAGCGCAGGGCTGCCACGGAGTGCTGGGTCGGCTTGGTCTTCAGTTCCTGGGAGGGGCCGATGTACGGCACCAGGGAAACATGCAGGAAGAAGACGTTGTTCCGGCCAATGTCCTGGCGCACCTGCCGTGCGGACTCGAGGAACGGCTGGGACTCGATGTCGCCCACCGTGCCGCCGATTTCCGTGATGATGACGTCCGGAGCCTTCTTCGCCTCGGAGGGCAGGCGCATCCGGCGCTTGATCTCGTCGGTGATGTGCGGGATGACCTGGACTGTGTCACCGAGGTATTCGCCGCGGCGTTCCTTGGCGATGACGGTGGAGTACACCTGGCCGGTCGTGACGTTCGCGGACCCGTCGAGGTTTTCATCAAGGAAACGCTCGTAGTGTCCGATGTCGAGGTCAGTCTCGGCGCCGTCGTCGGTCACGAAGACTTCACCGTGCTGGAAGGGGTTCATTGTGCCCGGATCCACATTCAAGTAAGGATCGAGCTTCTGCATGGTCACCGAGAGGCCACGTGCCCGAAGCAGGTGACCGAGGCTTGAGGCCGTCAGTCCCTTACCGAGGGAAGAGGCCACACCGCCGGTGACGAAGATGTGTTTGGTCGTAGAAGACGACTTGGGAAACCTGGAATTTGATCGCTGCACCACGGAATTCGAGCCTATCACCTTTTGTTGGTTGGAGTACTTACTTACCGGGGACGGCGGCCGTCGCCAGCAGTTCCTCGGCGTGGGCACGGGCCGACTCCGAGTCCTCATGGCCCGCAAGCATCCGGGCCAGTTCCCTGATCCGGGCCTCACGATCCAGCACAACGACGTCGCTGGCGGTCACGCCGGTTCCGTCGCCTGTCGAGGAAGAGGTTTTAATCACGCGGATGTGGTGGCCTGCGAAGGCCGCCACCTGGGGAAGATGCGTGACCACAATCACCTGCACGTGGCGTGCCAGCATGGCGAGCCGGCGTCCAATTTCGATCGCAGCCTTGCCTCCGACTCCGGCGTCCACCTCATCAAAGACGAACGTCGGGACCGGATCCACCTCAGCTAGCACAACTTCAATGGCCAGCATGACACGTGAAAGCTCACCGCCTGAAGCACCCTTGCCCAACGGCCGGGGCGGGGCACCCGGATGCGGTGCAAGCAGGAATTCGATCGCATCGGCGCCGTGCGGCCCGAGCTCCCCCGTGGGTTCCACGTTGATGAGGAGCCTGGCGTCGGGCATCGCCAGGGCAGTCAGTTCGCTGCTGACCCGCTCTGCCAGTTCGGCGGCCGCTTCGGAGCGAAGCTTGGTCAGTCCCGCGGCTTCGTCCTGGAGGCGGGCCTGAAGCTCGGTCAGTTCTGCTTCGAGTGCTTCGATCCGGTTGCTGTCGTCGCCCAGATCAGCCAGGCGTGCCCGGCTGGTTTCGGCCCATTCCAGGACCTCGTCGATCGAGGGAGCGTACTTGCGCACCAGCGTGGCCAGTTCCGCCCGCCGGGATTCGACTTCGGCCAGGCGACCGGGACCCTCTGAGTCCAGCGAGGCACTGTAGCTGGAGAGCTCGGCTGCGATGTCGGCGAGGATGTAGCCGACTTCCGCGAGCCTTCCCGCTGCGGCTGCGAGGACCGGGTCGTGTTCGCCGGCGAGTTCGAGCTGGCGTTTGGCGGCGTCCACCAGGGACGTGGCGTCTGAGCCGTCCGAGAAGTCCCCTGCGATGAGGGCCTGGTGCGCTCCCACCGAGGCGGTACGCAGTTCCTCGACGTTCCCCAGGCGCATTGCCTCTGCCTTGAGGTTCTCGTCCTCCGCCGGAAGAGGCGCGACGGCGTCGATCTCTTCGAGCGAGGCTGCCAGGTACTCCGCCTCCCGGAGCCGTTCCCGGGCGGTTTCGCGCAGCTCCGTCAGTTCAGCGCCTGCAGCACGCCAACGCTCATACCCCTGGCGGTAGGCCCTAAGGGCACCTGCCAGTGATTCTCCGGCATATTTGTCCAGAGCTTCACGCTGCGCGGCCGCGCTCTTGAGCCGCAGCTGGTCTGTCTGACCGTGGACTGCCACCAGGTGTCCGCCCACCTCGGCCAGGACTCCCACCGGTGCGGAACGGCCACCCAGGTGGGCGCGGCTCCGTCCGTCCGCATTGACGGCGCGGGCCACAAGGAGCTCTACCTGGCCGTCGTATTCTTCCAGTTCTGCACCGGCGTCCGCCGAACGCAGGACTGCCGGGCTGTCCGGCGAAAGCCGCACCACTGCCTCAGCCAGGGCCGATTTTGCACCGGTTCGAACTGCCCCGGCGTCGGAGCGTGCGCCAAGCAGCAGCCCGAGGGCGGTGATGACCATGGTCTTGCCGGCACCGGTCTCGCCGGTCACGACGGTAAAGCCGGGCCCCAGGGTCAGTGTTGCGTCAGTGATGACGCCGAGGTCCCGGATGCGGATTTCTTCGATCACGGAATTACTCCTCCGCTGTCGGCTGCGTCTGCGGGATGTGCCACGGGTCCGCGCCAGCCCTGCGTCGGCAGCTGGAACTTGCGGACCAGCCGTTCCGAGAAAGGCGTCTGGTGGGTTCTGGCCAGCCGGACGGGAACGTCCGAACGGGTAACTTCCACACGGGCTCCGGGCGGCAGGTCCAGGCTGCGCCGGCCGTCACACCAAAGCAGTCCGTTGGCCGCGTTGCGGGTAAGGATTTCCACGGCGAGGATCGAATCCGGCGCCACCACCAGCGGGCGGGAGAACACGGCATGGGCGCTGATGGGCGTGATCAGCAGGGCCTCAACCTCGGGCCAGACCACCGGCCCCCCGGCGGAAAACGCGTAGGCGGTGGATCCGGTGGGAGTTGCCATGACAACACCGTCGCAGCCGAAGGAGGAAATGGGCCGTCCGTCAACCTCCATGACAACCTCGAGCATGCGCTGCCTGTCCGCTTTCTCCACGGCGGCTTCGTTCAGTGCCCAGGTATGTGCAAGAAGGGTGCTGTCCAGCCACACCTTGACGTCTATGGTGAGGCGTTCCTCCACGGTGTAAGCCCGGTCCACGACCCAGCCCACGGTCTTCTCCAGGTCTTCGCGTTCACTTTCGGCCAGGAAACCAACGTGGCCGAGGTTCACGCCCAGAAGGGGAACCTCCGTGTCCCGCACCAGTTCAGCCGCGCGGAGGATGGTTCCGTCGCCGCCCAGGACCATCCCCAGATCGACGTCGGTCAGCTGGACGTCTTCGTCCAGGATCTCGGTGGGGACAGTGAGCTGGCCGTATTCGCCCTGGACGTCTTCGAGGTCCTTGCGCCGCATCACCGGTACCAGTCCGGCGGCATTGAGCTGCGTGCAGACTTCCTGGGCCGCAGCCATGGCGGCCTTCCGGCCGGTGTGCGCGAGCACCAGTATCCGTCTGCTCATCTGTTCCAGTCCTGTTCTGCCCCGTTACGGAGCCAGTGTGTTGCCGTCCCGCCAGTCTTCTACGGTGTGCGGGGCGTCTGCAAACGCCGGCTACCCCTCAAAGACCCCGTTGACTGCGGTGGAAGCCGCGGCCCCGCGTTCAGCGGCGTCACGGACCGGACCCGCAGGCACCGTCATCCACATAAAGAATTCCACATTCCCGTTCTGGCCGGGCAGAGGACTCCGGGCGATTCCGCTTATTTCAAGTCCCGCCGCCACCGCAGCCTCCGCCACGCGTTCAACGGCCAGCCGGTGCCTTGCCGGATCGGTAACGACGCCGCTGCGGTCGAGCAGCTCCCGGCCTACCTCGAACTGCGGCTTGGCCATGAGCAGCAGGCTCCCCCCTGGCCTGGTTACTGCCGCCAGGGGTTCCACGACCTTGGTCAGGGATATGAAGCTGAGGTCTGCGACGGTGAGGTCCACAGTTCCGCCGATGTCCTCTGAAGTGAAGTACCGGACGTTCATCCCTTCGAAAACGCGGACACGCGGGTCGGCGCGGAGGGAATCCACCAGCTGCCCATGCCCCACGTCAACGGCGGCGACTTCACGTGCACCCGCACGAAGCAGTACATCGGTAAAGCCGCCCGTAGACGCCCCGGCGTCCAGGCACCTGAGGCCTGTTGGGTCGACGGCGGGAAAAGCAGCCAGCGCACCGGCAAGCTTGTGCCCGGCGCGGCTGACGTAGTCGGGGTTTCCGTCTTCGCTGACGCTTAGCTGGTCCTGGGCCTGAATGGGCGTGGACGCTTTGGTAAGCACAGTCGATCCGCGCAGCACCCTTCCGGCGGAGATCAGCTTGGCGGCGTGGGTCCGGGAGCGGGCCAGTCCGCGGGAAACAAGTTCCTGGTCCAGGCGCGCCACGCTACGCCACCCCCGGTCCGGGCAGGGCATTGCCCGGTCTGTCCGGAGACGTGCCCTCCGCCGGGTCCTCATTCAAGGCCGCGAGCAGTCCATCGTGGAGGTCCGCGTAGAGCGCGGCATGATCGGTCACAGGTGTCTCCCCCACTGCGTCCAGGCAGGACAGCACCGCATCCACGGCCGGGTCGCCGGTGAGGGGTAATTTGTCCCGTGCGGCATCCCCGGCACCGGTTTCGGTGCCGGCTTCAGCTCTGTGTTCAGTTCCGGATTGAGTACCGGATTCCAGGCTTTCGTCCACGGAGTCAGCCTAACTTGCGGCGCTGACAGTCCAGCGGACTGTCGGGGCCGTCGGCTCGGCGGCATCCGGATGTGCAGCCCACCAGGCAGCGCATGCTGCACGCCATCCGTCCAGGTCACCTTCCGCTGAATCGATGCGTACCTCGCCCCCGCTGACCTGTGCCGAAGCAGCACCGCAGCGGAAGCCACCGTCCAGGGGTTCGACCTCCGGATAAGGTTCGTACAGCGCGGCCAGCGACGGGACCAGGAAGTCCGGTCGCATGCTGGAGGGTGCAGCCATTGCGGAGGCAGGGCTATCCACGCCGGTGAGAACCAGCGCGGTGGCATACCGGGCGTTGGTGCCGCCCAGGATGTCCGTGTCCAGCCGGTCCCCAATGACAAGCGGGCGTTCAACCCCCAGGTGACGTGCCGCCGTCGTAAACAGCGGGGCTTCCGGCTTGCCAGCCACTACCGGCGTCTTTCCGGTGGCAGCAGCAACAGCGGCGACCAGGGTTCCGTTGCCCGGTGCTATGCCCCGGGCCTGCGGAATGGTGAGATCGGTGTTGGTCGCAACCCACACCGCCCCCGTTGTTATGGCAAAGGCCGCTTCTGCCAGGTCTTTCCATCCCAGCCCCGGATCGAAGCCCTGGATCACGGCAGCCGGCTTATCCTCTGCCGAGGCAACAGGGACCAAGCCCTGCGCACGAACCTGCTCCGTCAGCGTTGCGCTGCCGGTAACCAGCACCGTGCTTCCGGCGGGCACGAGGCCCGCCAGCAGTTCTGCCCCTGCCTGCGCGGATCCGAAGACGTTCTCCGGGGTTGCCGGTGCTCCGAGTTCGCGCAGGTGTTCGGCGACGGTGGCCGAGGAACGCGACGCGTTATTCGTGATGTAGGCCAGTTTTACGCCGGCAGCTTCCAGTCCCTGAAGCGCCTCGGGTGCTCCAGGGATGGCGTGCGGACCGGCGTAGACAACGCCGTCGAGGTCTGCGAACAGCGCGTCGAAGCTGCTGAGCAGGGCCTTAGTCATTGCTGTCCGCGGTCTCGCGGGCGTCGTCGTCCTCGCTGTCTGCTTCGGCTTCTTCGGCTCCCAGCAGGGCTTCGCGCTCATCGCTGGGCAGCGCGTCGTCGTCATCGCCGTCGGAGTCGACACCTGAAGCGTCAGGGGCAGCCTCGGCGCGCTCCGCGTAGTTTCCGGAACGGTCCTCGGCCGAAGCTGCGTGCTCGGCCTTCTCGGCGTCACGGCGGAAACGCGGCTTGGCCTCGGGTTCGTCGTCCTCGCCCAGGTCCATGATTTCCGGCTCCGCGAATTCGCCGAGTCCCAGGACGCTTTCCGCGAGCAGTGCCTGACGGCGCCACGGCTCAGCTTCGCTTCCCCGGCCGGCCAGTTCAAGGGCGTCTGCGTAGGCACGGAACAGGCGGGGGCTGTAGGAGAAGGCGCGGTTCTTATCCAGCTGCGGGATCTCCAGTGCGCTCACAGCGGCGTCGTACTGCTCCATGTCCATGCGGGCACCTGAGGCAACAATGGCGACGTCGACCTTGCCTGCGTTGTCCAGCTCCGCCGCTTCCTCAGAGCGGACCAGGTCCAGGGCGCGGTCGGGACGGCCCAGGCCGCGTTCGCAGTCGGCCATCATGGCCAGGTACTCGTTGGAGCCGCTGATCCGGCGGTGCGTGCGGAACTCGCGCAGTGCGTCGCCGAATTCTCCGGCTGCGTAGGCAGTCAGTGCTACGGCTTCGCGGACGGCAGCCAGCCGGCCGCCGCGGCGGGAAGCTGCGAGGGCGTGCTGGAACGCGAGCTCAGGGTCCGTGTCGATCAGGCGGCCGGCCATGACCAGGTGCTTGGAGACCCATTCACCGTTGACCTCTTCGAGGTTGCGCAGCTGCGCACGGGTGACCTTGTCCAGCTCCTGGCCTGTAACGTCGTCGTCGATTTCCGGCGAGCGTTCCCGGTCAGCGCGGTTGGCGCTGCGCAGGTCACGGGCATTGTGCTTGCGTTCGGTGACGGGAGCTTCGTCAGCACCGTGGCGCTGTGGGCGGTCGTTGTCCTTGCGGAACGGCTTCCGCTCACCCCGATCGTTGTTGAACGGCTTACGGTCACCCCGATCGTTACCGAAGGAACGACGCTCACCATCACGCGACGGACGATCACCCCAAGGCTTACGATCCCCATCACGACCAGCAAACGGCTTACGCTCACCCCGGTCGTTACCGAAGGAACGACGCTCACCATCACGCGACGGACGATCACCCCAAGGCTTACGATCCCCATCACGACCAGCAAACGGCTTACGCTCACCCCGATCATT
>NZ_LKIU01000006.1:0-333 GCF_001307035.1 Arthrobacter sp. Edens01
ACTTCGGCGGGCTGGACATCCTGGTGACCAATGCCGGGGTGCTGCGGGATAAGTCGCTGCTGAAGATGACCGATGAGGACTTTGACCTGGTGATCAACGTGCACCTGCGCGGAACGTTTACCTGTGTCCGGGAAGCGTACGCGTACTTCAAGGAAAACAACGTTCAGGGCCGGATCATTGCGATTGGTTCTCCGACGGGCCAGCGCGGGAATTTCGGGCAGACCAACTACGCGGCGGCGAAGGCCGGGATCGTGGGGATGGTGCGGACCTGGGCCATGGAGATGAAGAAGGCCGGCGTTACCGCCAATGCCGTCATTCCGGTGGCGGCGACGG
>NZ_LKIU01000006.1:817-26802 GCF_001307035.1 Arthrobacter sp. Edens01
TGAGGAGCTCGCCGCAGCTTTCCCGTTCGCCGGGAAGCAGCAGAGCGTGGGAGAGAAGTTCCCGCCCCTGCCCGAAGAACTCCAGCCCCAGACCGCTACCAACTAACCGCAAGGAAAAAACCACATGAGTGCCACTGTTGTCACCTTCGAAGAACTTCCCTCCCTGGTGGGCAAGGACCTCGGCTACACCGATTACATCGAGATCACCCAGGACCAGATCAACACCTTTGCCGACGCAACGGATGACCACCAGTGGATCCACACCGATCCGGAGAAAGCGAAGGACGGCCCGTTCGGTGCACCGATTGCGCACGGTTTCCTGACGCTGTCCCTGATCATTCCGCTCTGGAGCTCGCTCTTCGACGTTGAAGGCGTGAAGACCAAGGTCAACTACGGCCTGGACCGGGTCCGCTTCACCAACCCGGTAAAGGTTGGCTCCAAGGTCCGCCTCCACTCGGTCATCTCCGAAGTCACCGAGGTCAAGGGCGGTGTGCAGATCAAGACATCCAACACGATCGAGATCGACGGCGAGGAACGCCCCGCCGTCGTCGCAGAGTTCCTGGCCCGCTTCTACGCCTAGGACCACCAGACCCCCGGCCCCGTCCGCGGTTCGGGCAGCACCAACGCATCACCAGCACCATCTCCAGCAGTATCCATTTCCCCCCTCAAGGAAGAGGAAAGTCATGAGGCACTTCATTACCCGGCGGGCTGCCAAGGCCCTTGCGCTCGGCGCCGTCGCAACCCTGGCACTGGCGGGCTGCGGCGGAGGCAGCCTGTCCGGCAACGATTCCAGCTCCTCCCCGTCCGCATCCGGTTCGGCCGCTGCGAACGGCGAACTCGAGCAGATCGTCGTCGGCGTCATCGGCATCGCACCTTCGGCAGCCATGCAATACGGCGTGGACGAGGGCATTTTCGAGGAGCACGGGCTCGACGTCGAACTCCAGACCGGACAGGGCGGCGCCGCCATGCTGCCCGCTGTCTCCACCGGAGACATGAACTTCGCCGTCGGCAACCCGCTGACCGTCATGGTGGCCAAGGACAAGGGCCTGGACATGAAGATCGTCACCGGGTACTCCAACTCCTACGCCGAAGGAGAGGACATCAACGGCGTAGTGGCCCGGGCCGACTCCGGGATCACTACGTTCGCCGATCTGGAAGGCAAGACCGCCTCCGTTAATGCGGTGAACACCCAGGGCGACCTGACGATCATGGAGGCAGCCTCCCTGGCCGGCGCCGATCCCACCCAGATCAAGTTCTCCGAAATGCCGTTCCCGGACATGGAAGCGCAGCTGGACCTCGGCAACACGGACGCCATCTGGATCCCCGAACCGTTCCTCAGCAAGGCCCTCTCCAACCCGGACAACGTACTGGTGGGTTACTCCAACCAGGAAGCGGTTCCCGGTATGCCCACCATGGTGACCTTCACCTCCGGGAACTACGCCTCCTCCAGCCCGGAGACCGTGGAGAAGTTCAAGAGCGCCATGGAAGACCTGCTGACCCAGGCCGAAGCCAACATTGACGACGTCAAGGCAGTCCTGCCGGCCTTCATGAACATGCCGGCCGAAGTGGCCGCCAACCTGAAGATGGAGCAGTACGACGCCGAGCTGCGCACCGAGGAGCTCGAGAACATGGGCGAACTCATGGTCAAGTACAACTTCGTCGAGAAGGCTCCGGACCTCGGAGCCATGACAGTCGACTAGAAGCCGTGCCGGAGCCCGCCTGTACCTCCTCAGGCGGGCTCCGGCACTACCCCCCAGCACCATCCGGCACAGTGACGAAGGACGTTTGAGTAATGCAGAACCAGGGTGTTGGTTCATGGATCAACCGGCAGCGCATCAAATCCGGTTCGCGGACCGCATTGGTCTTCGGTGGAGAGGCAATGACGTACGAGCAGCTCGACGCCCGGATCAACAGCCTTGCAGCCGCGCTTCGCGCCAACGGAGTGGAGCACGGCACCCGGGTTGCCTTCCTCGGCGACAACCACCCTTCCTTCCTGGAAACGTTCTTCGCCGCGGCGTCGCTGGGGGCCGTTTTCGTTCCGCTCAACACCCGGCTGGCACCGCCTGAAATCCAGTTCGCCCTGCAGGACTCCGGCAGCGCGGTACTGGTGAGCACCCTGGCGCTGGACGAACTGGCTTCCCGCGGCGCCCGGGACACGGCCGTCCGGCTGCGCCTGCTGGTTGACGACGGAACAAAAACACCTGCGGCCGAGGCCGGTGCCCTTACCGTGCAGCCTTATGAGGACTGCTTTGCCGGCACTGCACCGTTTGCTGATGCGCAGGTCTCGCTCGACGACGGTGCCATTATTCTCTACACCTCCGGCACCACTGGGCAGCCCAAGGGTGCGCTGCTCACGCACGGAAACCTGACGTGGAACTGCTTCAACGTTTTGGTTGACTACGACGTCGCCGAGAACGACATTGCGCTGATGATCTCCCCGCTGTTCCACGTCGCTTCCCTGGACATGGGTGTGCTTCCGAACCTCCTCAAAGGTGCCACCGTCATCCTCGAGACGCGGTTCGAACCCGGCCGCACCCTGGAACTGATCGAAAGATACCGGGCCACCTACATCAGCGGCGTGCCCACCACCTACCAGCTGCTCTGCGAACACCCGGACTGGGCCAAACGCGACATAAGCTCGCTCCGGAAGCTCACCTGCGGCGGTTCTGCCGTGCCGCTGCGTGTCATCGACGCCTACGAAGAGCGCAGCCTGAGTTTCTCCGGCGGCTACGGCATGACCGAGACGGCCCCCGGCGCCACTGCCCTGCCGCCGTCGTACTCCCGGGAAAAAGCCGGTTCCGCCGGCATTCCGCACTTTTTCACCTCTGTCCGTGTCGCCCGGCCTGACGGCACCACGGCTGAGCCCGGTGAAGTGGGTGAGGTCCAGATCAGCGGACCCAACGTCATCAAGTCCTACTGGAACCGCCCTGACGCCACGGAATCCGCCTTCACCGACGGGACCTGGTTCCGTTCGGGCGACATGGGCTATTTCGACGCAGACGGGTTCCTGTTTATCTCCGACCGGCTCAAGGACATGATCATTTCCGGGGGAGAGAACATTTATCCCGCCGAAATCGAGCAGATCATCACCGAAATCGAAGCGGTCAGCGGGGTGGCAGTGATCGGCGTCCCGGATGAAAAGTGGGGCGAGGTGCCCAGGGCCATCATCACGCTGCGAGAAGGGTTCACCCTGGAACCCGATGCGGTCGCTGCCCATTTGGACGGTCGGCTGGCACGATACAAGATTCCCAAAACGGTGGAGATCGTGCCTGATTTCCCCCGGACAGCCAGCGGCAAGATCCGCAAGGCGGACCTGCGCAGGGAGCACGCCGGGTAATTCCTGCTGATTGTCCGGTGCGGTATGAAACACTCAGCCGGGTGGTGGACAGGTACAGTGCATGACCCACTTTTCAGGTGAACCTGACCGGGAGCAGCAGTTCCGGACGCTCTACGCCGCGGTCTATCCGGACCTCCTCCGGTTCGTCCGGCGCCGCGCCGATGCCGACCGCGCCGAAGACATAGTCGCGGACACCTTCCTGGTGGTGTGGCGCCGCGTTGACGAAGTTCCTCCCTCTGCCGGTGACGCACGTGCCTGGATCTTCGGCATCAGCCGCAACATCCTCCTGAACAACGGCCGCGGTGAGCGCAGAAACGGGGCGCTCGGCCTGCGGCTTGCCGAGGCCGCGGACCTTCCGGCCTCCACTGCCGATATCGATCTGGCCACCCGGCGCATCGACGTCGCACGGGCCTGGCGGATGCTCTCGGAAACCCATCAGGAAACGCTGGGTCTGGCCGTCTTCGAAGACCTCTCGGGGCCACAGGCCGCAGCTGTCCTTGGCGTTTCGCCGGTGGCTTACCGGCTAAGGCTCAGCCGTGCCCGCCGGGCGCTCCGGCTGCTGCTCGACCATCTTCCGGCGTCATCCGCTTCGCCGCAGCCCATTCTTGGAAGGACACCGTCATCATGATGCGAGACGATCAGACGGACACACTGCTCCGGTCCCTCGATGCTTCGGCCGCCGGTGCCCCGGTTGACCGGCTGCGCGCGCAGTTGGACCTCGAACGGATCCTTGGGGCGGGGCGTCCTGAGAGACCGGCGCCGCAGCCGCACAGGAAACTGCGCCGGACCATCCTGGTGGGTGCTGCAGCTGCAGTAACTGCAGGCCTCGTAGCCCTTCCTGCTATCGGCGGCGGCGATCCGGCCTTCGCTACCTGGACGCAGGCTCCGGCGGCCCTTGACCCGGAGCAGGCTGAAAGCGCAGCGGAAGACTGCCGGTCTTCGGACCGTAACACCGCCGGGGAATCTGCCGGCGCTGCAGTGGCGATCGCCGAGAGGCGAGGGGAGTGGACCACGGTCATTCTGTCCGGGCAGGACGGATTCTCCGCGATGTGCGTCACCGACGGATCGCTCTTCGGAGGCAGCTTCGGGTACTCCGGCAGCGGTCCCGGCACGGAACCGGAACCCCGCGGCCTGCTTCCGGCCGCCATGGGGATGGGCTCCGCCGGGGCGGGTGAACTCTCAATGGTGGTGGGTGCTGCCGGTGCCGACGTCGCAGGGGTTTCCTACGCCAGCCGGACCCACGGAGAGGTGACCGGCAGTGTTGCCAACGGGCACTTTGTCCTGTGGTTCCCGGGCGATGAGCTGCAGGATTACCCAAGCGGCGGCGTCGAGCTCCTGGTGAAGTACTCCGACGGTTCCAGCGGTCCCGTTATGGCCTCACTGGATTGGGCGAACAACTGACCGGGCGGCAGCGAACGGCACGGATCTGCCCGTCCGGGCCAGCACGCGCTGCTCCAGGGCGGCGGTGCCGGGAATGTCCACGGGACGCTCGAACAGTCCGGGCGCGTAAGCCAGTTCGCCAAAGCCGTCCATGGATGAGTCGATGTCCTGGAGTTCCTTCTCGGTGAGCCCCGCCTCCATGCCCTGGGAAACAGCCAGGTCCCAGCGGTGCACCAGCAGGTCTCCGCCATAAAACCCCGCAAGCGTCTCGCCGATGGTGCTCGGGCCGAAGTAACCGGCAAACCTCCGGTTGGCCACATCGGGGTCAGCGAGCAGTCCTGCGACGAGCGATTCATGCCCAGCCCACTGTCCTGCCGGCTCGCCGCTGGTTTCGATCTGATGCGGGTCAGCGATGAGCTGGTGGGTTTCAAGGAACTCGCGCTCAGTGGAGATGATGTGAGCCACGATGTCCCGTGCCCGCCACTCGGTGCACGGAGTGGCTGCGTCCCAGTCAGTGACTTCCATTACGACTGCGGTGAAGGGGTGCGCTCTTTCGCGCCAGATTCGAAGTGCTTCAGTCACGGTGCGTCTCCTTGGCTTACTCGAGCTGCCTCTCCTTCAGGACCTGGAAGGCGAGGTGCGGGACCTAATGACCGGTGACCCCCACAATCCCGACTCACATTCAGCGGCACAGGGTGCCATTGAGAACCTGTTCGCGTCCCTGGGCGTCCCGGATAAAAATGCCGTGCTCGCCGGCGAAGTTGTGTCCCTGGTGGAGCAGGACCCGCTAATCACCTCCGTCCGGGATCTCTGCACGGTGCTGGGCCTGCAGGAGCGAACGCTTGAACGGTTTTGTGCCCGGTTTCTGGGAGTGAGCCCCCGCTGGGTGATTCGCCAGCGGCGGCTGCAGGAGGCCGGTGTCCGAATCAGGGCGGGCGCGTCCCTTGCCGAATTGTCTGCCCAGCTCGGGTACACCGACCAGCCCCACTTCTCCAGGGACTTCCGTGCGGCGACCGGTTGGACGCCTGGCGAGTTTGCAGGCATGGTGCAGGGAAGGACAGGAACAGAACCTGCGTAAGGAGTGATGGACTGATGGCCACAAAGATTGTCCTGCTCGCGGACACGCACCTTCCCGTGCGGGCGAAGGTCCTCCCGGACGAGGTCTGGGCTGCCGTTGAAACTGCGGACCTGGTGGTGCATGCAGGGGACTGGGTTAGTGAGGATTTGCTGAATGAACTTGAACAGCGGTCAACGAAGCTGCTGGCCTGCTGGGGCAACAATGACGGTCCCGCTCTTCGTGCCCGGCTGCCCGAAGTGGCACGCGCCGTCGTTGAGGAGGTGAGGATCGCCGTCGTTCATGAGACCGGTGCGGCGCAGGGCCGCGAGACACGGATGGCTGAGGCGTATCCCGATGCTGACCTGCTGATTTTCGGGCACAGCCATATTCCATGGGACACCACTGCCCCGGGCGGCCTGCGGCTGCTCAACCCCGGGTCTCCGACGGACCGGCGGCGGCAGCCTTTCTGTACATACATGGTTGCGGTTATTGACGGTGGAACAGTCGACGTCGAGCTGCGGCGGCTGCCTTTGCGCTCGTAGTGGTCCCGGGGCGATCATCCACAGGGGCATTCGGGAGGCTCTGGGTTTTCCACAGCTTGCGTTGTCTTTGATGCGGACCCGCCCGCGGGCATGGCACTTTGCGGGTATGGAACGTGTACTGGATCCGGACGGGATTTCCAGCGGCGCGTGCCTTGAGGGGTTTGCCCCCGCAGGATCCCTCTCCCGGCGTCTGCAAGGGTCCCTGTCTGTTTCCGGGCTGGACGCAATGGATGCAGCGGAGGCCGCCGAGGTCCTGGAGGAGCTGGCCCGGCTCACAGCCTGGGCACAGGCCCAACAGGCCCGCGTACTGCACCGGATGGAGCAGCTCATCAGCCGGGACGTTGAGAAAACCCTGAAGAAACCGGATCCGGCGATGGCCATGTCACTGACTGCAGCCGAGGCTGGCGCGGTGCTGCACTTGCCCCACATGACTGCGATGCGGCTGGTGAGCGAGTCGGAGGCGCTGTGCGGACGGTATTCGGAGACGCTCGCGGGCCTGTCGCGCGGGAGCTTCAGTTACCGGCACGCCCAGGCCATTATCGACCAGGCTGACAGTGTTCCCGAAGACAAACAGCAGGGGTTCCAGAGCGAGCTGCTGCAGCTGGCCGAAGGGCGGACCTGCGCCCAGTTCATGCGGTCCGCCCGGCGGCTCAGGGAACGGCAGTGGCCGGAAACCATGATTGAACGACACCGTGCCGCGCTGGAGAGACGCCGGGTGGGATTCGATCCGCTTCCTGACGGGATGGGACAGCTCACTGCGTTCGTGGCTGCGGAGAAGGGCCAGGCCATTATTTCCAGGCTGACATCGGTTGCCCGCGGACAGCAGGACGGAGGGGACCCCCGAACGCTGGACCAGCTCAGGGCAGACATCTTGGCTTCCCTCCTGCTCGGGTCCGAAGCCGGTAGCAGCCCACAGTCCCGGGACCTGCCACAGACAGCGGCGGAGATTATGGTGCTCATCCCGGCAGATACGCTCTTTGGTGCGGACGACCAGCCGGCTGAGCTAAACGGGTATGGCCCAATCAGCTCCGAAGCGGCGCGGCGGCTGGCACGGCAGGCTCTTCACTGGACCGGGCTGGTCCAGGACCCCGGCACGGGCGAGATCCTGGCCGTGGGCCGGCGTCGGAAGGTTCCGGCTGGACTCAAACGCTGGCTGCAGGCCCGGGACGGCACCTGCCGTTTTCCCGGATGTTCCGTTGGAACACCAAGAACCGAAATTGACCATACGGTTCCCTGGGCAGAAGGCGGAGAGACCGAGCATGGGAATCTGGCTAACCTCTGCCGGAAGCATCACAAATACAAGTCGCTGGGATTCTGGTCCGCGAAGCAGCCCGTTCCGGGCGTCTTGGAATGGCAGTCTTCATTTGGGCTGACCTATCGGGTGAACCCAGTGCTGAATTACTCTCAGCGGACCGAGCCGGATGCGGCTGCCGAGCCGGACCCGGCAGCCGGACCCCGTGCGCGTGCCGGTTAGTTTATCCCCGGTGCGCATTTGGTGCAGCCGATTAGCGGCGGAGCAAACACCCTGACGGAGCCTCCGGGGATTCTGCGACATGGGTGACCTGTGTGCCCCGCAGGAACGTTCGCCGAACTACGCCGGTCAGCATCTTGCCGCTGTAGGGCGTGACGGGGTTCTTGTGATGCAGCCGGGCGGGATCGACCACAAACGACTCATCAGGGGCGAAAACCGCGAGGTCAGCGTCGGCGCCTTCTTCCAGGCGCCCTTTGCGGTCCAGCTGCACCAGCTCGGCCGGCCCGCGGGACATCCACGCCACCACCCTTTCCAACGGGATCCCGCGGCGCCGCGCCTCGGTCCAAACCACGGAGAGTCCCAGCTGGAGTGACGACACCCCGCCCCAGGCCACCCCGAAGTCACCGTGCTGAAGGTCCTTGAGGTCCAGGGTGCTGGGGGAATGATCCGACACAACCAAATCGATTGTCCCGTCCGTGAGTCCCTGCCACAGCTGTTCCCGGTTGGCGGCTTCCCGGATCGGCGGACAGCACTTGAAAGCCGTAGCCCGGTCCGGAACTTCCTCGGCGGTCAGCGTCAGGTAATGCGGGCAGGTCTCGACCGTCAGCCGGATGCCCTCCCGTTTGGCAGCGGCGATGAGCGGCAGCGCTTCGGCGGAGGACAGATGCAGGATGTGCGCCCGCCCGCCGGTCCTCCGGGCGGCATCGATGACCCGGGCAATCGCCTTGTTCTCCGCCGCCCGCGGCCGGGATGCCAGAAACCTGCCGTACTGGGGACCGGAGGGCTGCGCTGCCTCGGCAATCACCTGCGGATCCTCTGCGTGAACGATCAGCAGGGAATCGAAGGCGGCCAGCTCAGTAAGGTCCTTCTCCATTTCCTCCGGTTCCAGATGCGGAAATTCGTCCACCCCCGAATGGACCAGGAAGCATTTGAAGCCAAAGACACCGGCATTGTGCAGGGGACGCAGGCGGGCCGTGTTGCCGGGAACCGCTCCGCCCCAGAACCCCACATCGATGTACACCTGCCCGGAGGCAGCCTCGCGTTTGGCCTCCAGCGCCGCAACGGACACGGTGGGCGGAATCGAATTCAGCGGCATGTCGATCAGGGTGGTTACCCCGCCGGCGGCAGCAGCACGGGTGGCCGATGCAAAGCCCTCCCACTCGGTGCGCCCGGGTTCGTTCACATGGACGTGGGTGTCCACCAGACCCGGCAGCAGCACCTCATCCGTTGCCAGCTCGATTTCCCGCGTTCCGGACAAGCCAGTGCCCAGCGGCTCGACGGCGGCAATGACACCTCCGCGGACGCCAACCTCCCAGGCACCCGTCCCGGCGGTGGCGAAGATCCTGTGCCCGCGGATCACCAGGTCGAAGCTGGTCACCGGGTGCCTGCCGCGCCCGCGCGGTACGGTTCCAGCCAGGCAAACGCTTCCGTGCTGGGACTCCGGTACTCCAGGCTGATGAACCCGCTGTAACCCGCCGAGATAGCCTCCGCCGTCCACTCCACCAGAGGCAGATTGCCGGTTTCGGGCGCACCCCGTCCCGGAGCGTCAGCAAGCTGGATGTGGCCAAACCTCGCCGCGTGGCCCGCGATGAGGGCCGGGATGTCCTCCCCGTTCACGGCCAAATGGTAAAAATCTGCCAAGAGGGCAATGTTCTGCCGTCCGGTGCCGTGAACCCGTTCGAGCACGGTGAAGCAGTCGGCGGCTGACTCAAGGGGATACGACGGCAGTCCGCTGAGCGGCTCAAGCAGCACTGTCCCACCCAGGTGAGCGACGGCGTCGGCGGCTGCCGCCAGATTCTCCACCGCGCAGTCAGCCTGGACGGCTGGCGCAACATCGTCTTCCGGCAGGCCGTACAGCGCATTGAACCCCCGGCACCCTGTTCGCTCCGCAATCCCGGCGATGGTGTCCAGGCTGGAACGGAACGCGGCACTCTTCGAAGGCGAGGAGAGCACCCCGCGTTCCCCGGCGGACATATGCCCGGCATAGAAGTTGAGCCCCGTCAGCCGCACTCCCGCATCGGAAATCGCACGCAGGAAGGCATCGACCTCCTGGTCCCCGGGCACCGGCGACTCGAACGGCCACCAGAACTCGACGGCGTCGAACCCTGCGGCCGCTGCGGCAGCCGGGCGTTCGAGCAGCGGAAGATCCGCCAGCATGATCGAGCAGTTTACGGTCAGGTCCGGGCTGGGGAGGGAGAATACGGAGTGCATGGGCTCTTTCTGGTTCACAGCATGATCTGGCGGTTGACGTCTTTGTACAGCAGGTACCTGAAGTTCGAAGGGCCGCCCGCATAACAGGCCTGCGGGCAGAACGCCCGCAGGGACAGGTAGTCGCCTTCCTGCACTTCCACCCAGTCCTCGTTGAGCCGGTATACGCCCTTTCCCTCCAGAATGTAGAGCCCGTGCTCCATCACGTGGGTCTCGGCAAACGGAATGGACGCACCGGGTTCGAAGGTCACCACGTTGACGTGCATGTCATAAGCCAGGTCATCCACCGGCAGCATGCGGGTGGTCCGCCATCTGTTGTCCGTTCCGGGCACGCCCGCCGGTTCGATTTCGCTTTCATGCCCGACGACGACGGCCGGGGTGTGCCCGGCCAGCGGCTCGTACGCCTTGCGGATCCATTGGAACCGTGCCGGTTCACTGCCATCGTTGGCTGCTTCCCAGAGCCGTTCCGGCGGCAGGTAGGCAAAGCCGCCCGGGTCCAGTTTGTGGCGCTCGCCGTCGATGGTGATTGCCAGTGGACCGCCGTCGAGCACAAAGACAAACGATTCCACCTGCTGCTGCGGCTCGGGAGATCGGGATCCGCCTCCCGGGGCCACCTCCATCAGATACTGCGCGAACGTCGTGGCCCCGCCGGCGACAGGCCGGTTCAGGATCCAGGCCCGGGTGCCCTGCCATTCCGGCAGGACGCTTGTCACGATGTCCCGCAGCACGCCGCGCGGTATGACGGTATAGGCCTCGGTGACCACGGCACGACCAGAGAGGAGCGCTGTCTGGGGTGGAAGGCCGGCTTCGGGCGCGTAATAGCGGCTCACATGTGCTCCGGTTCTCGGGTGCGGGCAAGGCGGTTCAGTTCTTCCGGCGGCACCCCGGCAGCGGAAAGCTCAGCCTCGGTTACGGCTCCGCAGGCTGCGGCCCGTTGGATGAACCGGGCCAGGGCGCGGGCGGTGGCGGGCTCGTCCAGAACGGTGCCTTCCCGTCCGGCTGCGTAGTTCGCCAGCCGGGAGGCTGCGGCGCTGAACCCGCTGCGGTAGAAGGCGTACGTGGCAAGAAACCGGGTAGGCAGCTGGTGGGGGTGCAGGTCCCAGCCCTGATAGAAACCGGCGGCCAGTGAGCGCGCCACCAGCCGGGCGTGCAGTGCCCAGGCGTGGTGCATGTTTTCAGCGTCCCCGAGCGGCAGGATGTTCGTGGAGCCGTCGGACAGCCGGACTCCGGTGCCTGCAGCGGCGGCCTGCATCACGGTCTTCGCATAATCCGCGGCCGGATGCTCCAGCGACTGGTGTTCCGGAGCGATTCCCAGTGCCGCACTGTAGTCATACGTGCCGTAGTGCAGGCCGCTCACCCGGCCGGAAGCGGCGTGCAGGAGCCTCGCGACCGCGGCGGTGCCGTCGGCGCCCAGGATTACCTGCGGTGTTTCCACCTGCACCTCGAACCGAAGCTGCCCGGCAGGCAGCCCATGGACTTCCTCCAGACGGCCGCAGACGTATGTCATGGCTTCAACCTGCGCCGCGGTGCTGACCTTGGGCAGCGTGAGCGTGAGGCCTTCGGGCAGCTCCAGGCCGTGCACCTTGAGTTCTGCCAGCAGCGCGGAGAGGAAGAGATCAAGGGTGCGCAGCCCGCGCTCCCGGGTGCCGGCTTCGAGGGACTTGAACCTGATCCCCATAAAAGCAGGGGCGGATCCCGCCGACGCAGCCGCTGCAACCGCGAACCCGGCCGCGGCAGCATCCGCATCTTCTTCGTCGTCCGGGCGGGTTCCGTAACCGTCTTCGAAATCCAGCCGCAGGTCTTCTACCGGTTCGGTGGAGAGTTTCCGTGCCACAAGACCGGCAAGGACGTCGGGTTCCCCCAGGCCCAGCCGGGAGGCGAGCCGTTCCAGCCCCTCTTGGCCCTGCACCGCAGCCAGCGCCCGCCGGCCCCATTCCAGAGGCAGGCTGGGAGTGAACGTGTTGGCCGGAACGTAGACCGTCTGAACGGGCTGGCGGCTGCCGTCATCCCCGGGATAAGCCCGGGCCAGCAGCTTATCCGTGGGCCGGAGCGACTGCGCAACGTGCTCGTAGTCCGAGCTGCCCAGACCCAGGCGCGGTGCGTGGGCGCGGGAAGTCACGGTGCCGTCCCCGAAGACGACGCCGCCCCGGCAGCAGCTTCGACTGCCGTGGCCACTGCTGGGGCGACTCCCGGATCAAAGACACTGGGCACGATGTACGCGGCGGAGAGCTTTGCCGGGGTGACGCGCTCTGCGATGGCGTGTGCGGCGGCCACCAGCATGGCGTCGGAGAAGTCCGTGACGCCGGAATCGAGCAGGCCGCGGAAGAACCCGGGAAACACCAGGACGTTGTTAATCTGGTTCGGGAAGTCGCTGCGCCCGGTCGCCACGACGGCGGCGTGTCTTGCAGCCGCTGCCGGATCTACCTCAGGGTCCGGGTTGGCCAGGGCAAAAACGACGGCGTCCGGGGCCATGGCGGCAATGTCTGCCTCAGTGAGGATGTTGGGAGCGCTGACGCCGATGAACACGTCGGCTCCCGCAAGTGCCTCCGGCAGGCTCCCGGAGAACTGTTCCGCGTTTGTATGGGCGGCCAGCCAGGCCCGGGTAGGGTCCGGTTGGACATCCGCAGAGCTGACCACCCCTTCGCGGCTGAAGGCGGTAATCCGTTCGGCGCCGTCGGCCAGCAGGAGCCGGATGATTGCAGACCCGGCCGCGCCCACCCCGGAGACCACAATGCGTGTTCCGGGCAGAGGCTTCCCCACAACGCGCAGGGCATTTTTCAGAGCCGCCAGCACCACAACCGCGGTGCCGTGCTGGTCGTCATGGAAGACGGGAATGTCCAGTTCCTCGCGCAGCCGTCGTTCAATTTCGAAGCAGCGCGGGGCCGCGATGTCCTCCAGGTTGATGCCGCCGTAGGACGGAGCGATCGCCTTGACGGTCCGGATGATTTCTTCGCTGTCCTGGGTGTCCAGGCATACCGGCCAGGCATCCACCCCGCCGAACTTCTTGAACAGCGCAGCCTTGCCCTCCATGACGGGAAGCGCTGCAGCGGGTCCGATGTTCCCAAGCCCCAGAACAGCGGACCCGTCGGTGACCACGGCAACTGTATTTCCTTTGATGGTCAGGCGCCTTGCTTGAGCCGCGTCCTCCGCGATGGCGAGGCAGACGCGTGCGACTCCGGGTGTGTAGGCACGGGATAAGTCGTCACGGTTGTCCAGGGCCACGGTGGGCACGACGCCGATTTTGCCGTCCAGGTGCATTGCGAAAGTCCGGTCCGTAACACTCTGTACGCTAACGCCGTCGAGTCCTTCCAGCGCTTCAGCGACCCGGGCCGCGTGGGCTGCGTCAACCGTGTTGCAGGTAAGGTCGATCAGCAGGAACCGCTGCGCGGATTCCACCACGTCAAGTCCGGTGAGGGTCGCCCCGGCGGCGCCGACAGCAGCGGCGAGCTCACTCGCTGCACCAACGTCCGACGGCGACTTCACCCGCAGGGCGATTGAGTTTCCCGGTCCGGGGACAGCCATCGGAATCTCCTCCCTGCGCCTTTGCCTTCCGTATGACGGATAATATTGTTTGCCATACGGAATGACAATGGACTCAGTGCTGAACCGTTCACTTGGGTGAACCGTACCGGAAGGACCTGCCTGATGGCTGAGCGAACCACTGGAACCGGAGTCCAGTCCGTTGAGCGGGTCTTTGAACTGCTGGAACTCATAACGGATGCCGGTGGATCGGCCACACTGAGCGAACTCGCCGCTTCGGCAGACCTGCCGCTCCCTACGATTCACCGTCTGCTCCGGACGCTGGTGGGACTGGGGTACGTACGGCAGCTGCCCAACCGCCGTTATTCACTGGGCCCCCGGCTTATCCGCCTCGGGGAGGCCGCATCAGCCCAGCTTGGCGCCCTGGCCATGCCGGTCCTGAAAAACCTCGTGGATGAACTGGGGGAGACCGCCAACATGGCCGTCCTGGACTCCGACCAGGCGCTCTACATTGCCCAGGCGCCTTCGCGCCATTCGATGCGGACCTTCACGGAAGTGGGGCGGCGGGCCCACACCCACGCCACCGGCGTCGGAAAGGCAATTCTGGCGCAGCTCAGCGACGAGCAGGTTCGCAGGGTCATCTCCCGAACCGGCCTGCCGGCCGCGACGCAGGCCAGCATCACGGATGTCGAGGAACTCCTGGCAGACATTTCCCGGATTCGGCAGCGCGGCTACTCCGTGGACGAACAGGAACAGGAACTTGGGGTGCGCTGCTTCGCGGTGGGAGTTCCGGGCGCACCCACACCTACAGCGATCTCCGTGTCGGGGCCAACCTCGCGGGTGGATGATGCCTTCGGACGCCGGGCCGTGCCCTTGCTCCAGGCTGCAGCCAGGGAAATCGCCGAGGACCTCACGCGGCATCGCTGAGACTCCGGAAACATACGCGGAAGGGCCGGAAACCGCGAACGGTTTCCGGCCCTTCCGGGACAGACGGTACTGCTTAGGCGTCGCCGCCTGCGTTGCCGCTGGTGCCTGCGTTGACGTTGAGCAGGTCGTACTTCTCCATCGCCAGGCGCGGAGCATCAGCATCCACTTCACCCCTGCCGGCAAGCAGCTGCAGGGTCTTCACGACCATGGAGTGGCTGTCGATCTTGAAGTAGCGACGGGCTGCTGCACGCGTGTCAGCGAAACCGAAGTCGTCCGCGCCCAGGGACGCGAAGTCGTTCGGCAGGAACTGGCGGATCTGGTCCGGAACTGCCTTCATGTAGTCCGTTGAGGCAACGATCGGTCCTTCAGCACCGGCAAGCTGCTGGGTCACGAAGGGTACGCGCGGTTCGGAGCCGGGGTTGAGGAAAGCTTCTTCCTCAGCGGCCAGGCCGTCACGGCGCAGTTCGTTCCAGGAGGTCACGGACCAGACATCAGCCGAGACACCCCAGTCGTTGGCGAGCAGCTGCTGTGCTTCCAGCGCCCACGGAACTGCCACACCGGAAGCGAGGAGCTGGGCCTTGGGACCCTTGGCGTCGGATGCGGAGACCTTGTAGATGCCCTTGATGACACCTTCAACGTCCAGGTCCTCCGGAGCCTTGGGCTGCAGGATCGGCTCGTTGTAAACCATGATGTTGTAGATCAGGTTCCGGTCTTCGGAATCCTCTCCGTACATCTCTTCGAGGCCGCGGCGCATGATGTGCCCGATCTCGTAGCCGTAGGCCGGATCGTAGGTCTTCACCGCAGGGTTGGTGGAGGCCAGGATCGGGGAGTGGCCGTCGGCGTGCTGCAGGCCTTCACCGGTGAGGGTGGTGCGGCCGGCGGTGGCGGAGATCAGGAAACCGCGTGCCATCTGGTCAGCTGCTGCCCAGATGTAGTCAGCGGTGCGCTGGAATCCGAACATCGAGTAGAACACGTAGACCGGGATCAGCGGTTCGCCGTGGGTGGCGTAGGCGGAACCGGCAGCGGTGAACGCTGCGATGGAACCGGCTTCGTTGATGCCCACGTGGACAATCTGGCCCTGCGGGGATTCCTTGTAGGCCAGGACGAGGTCCCGGTCCACGGAGAGGTAGTTCTGCCCCTTGGGGTTGTAGATCTTCGCCGTCGGGAAGAACGAGTCCATGCCGAAGGTACGGGCCTCGTCGGGAATGATCGGCACAATGCGCTTGCCGAATTCCTTGTCCCGCATGAGGTCCTTGAGCAGGCGGACAAAGGCCATGGTGGTGGCCGCCAGCTGCTTGCCCGAACCGCGGTTGGCTACCTCGTAGGCAGATGCCTCCGGCAGCTTCACCGGTGCGTGCTTCTCACGGCGTTCGGGCACGTTGCCGCCCAGTTCCCGGCGCCGTTCCAGCAGGTACTTGATCTCCGGAGAGTCAGCTCCCGGGTGGTAGTACGGCGGCTGGTACGGATCGGCTTCCAGCTGCTCGTCCGTGATGGGGATGCGCAGGTGGTCGCGGAAGGCCTTCAGGTCCTCCAGCGTCAGCTTCTTCATCTGGTGCGTGGCGTTGCGCGCTTCGAAGTGCGTGCCCAGGCCGTAGCCCTTGACCGTGTGCGCCAGGATGACGGTCGGCTTGCCCTTGAACTCGGTGGCAGCCTTGTACGCGGCGTAAACCTTGCGGTAGTCGTGCCCGCCGCGCTTGAGGTTCCAGATCTCCTGGTCGCTCAGGTCAGCAACCATGTCCTTGGTCTGCGGGGTCTTGCCGAAGAAGTGCTCACGGACGAATCCGCCGGACTCGGCCTTGTAGGTCTGGTAGTCGCCGTCGAGCGTGGAGTTCATGATGTCCACGAGCGAGCCGTCGTTGTCCTTTTCAAGCAGCGAGTCCCACTCGCGGCCCCAGACAACCTTGATGACGTTCCAGCCGGCACCGCGGAAGAAGGCTTCGAGTTCCTGCATGATCTTGCCGTTGCCGCGGACGGGTCCGTCCAGGCGCTGCAGGTTGCAGTTGACCACGAAGGTCAGGTTGTCCAGCTTGTCGTTGGCGGCAAGCTGGAGCAGGCCGCGCGATTCCGGCTCGTCCATTTCGCCGTCGCCAAGGAACGCCCAGACATGCTGGTCGGAGGTGTCCTTGAGTCCGCGGTTGTGCAGGTAGCGGTTGGACTGCGCCTGGTAGATCGCATTCATGGGGCCAATGCCCATGGACACGGTGGGGAATTCCCAGAAGTCAGGCATGTTCCGCGGGTGCGGGTAGGAGGACAGCGCATGTCCCTCGCGGGACTTCTCCTGGCGGAATCCGTCCAGGTCCTCTTCGCTGAGGCGGCCTTCAAGGAAGGCGCGTGCGTAGACACCGGGGGAGGCGTGGCCCTGGAAGAAGACCTGGTCGCCGCCGCCGGGGTGGTCCTTGCCCCGGAAGAAGTGGTTCATGCCCACTTCATACAGGGTGGCAGCACCGGCATACGTGGAGATGTGGCCGCCGACGCCGATGCCCGGGCGCTGGGCGCGGTGCACCATGATTGCGGCATTCCAGCGCAGCCACGCACGGTAGCGGCGCTCGGTTTCCTCATCGCCGGGGAACTCAGGTTCCTGGTCCACGGGGATGGTGTTGACGTAGTCGGTGGTCGTCACCATGGGGACGCCAACGGAGCGGGAACCAGCCCGCTGAAGCAGGGAGCGCATGATGAACTGTGCGCGCTCGGTTCCTTGCGAGCGAATCAGCTCGTCAAGGGATTCAATCCATTCCGCGGTTTCTTCCGGGTCACGGTCCGGCAGCTGGCTGGTCAGCCCGCTGAGGATGTCCGTTCTGTCTTCACTGACGCTCATATGCAGCCTCTCGGTTGAGGGCGGGGTCCCCTCAAAGTAATTCGGTGACTCACCGACCATTCCGTTATGCGGAATGCTCATCTCAATCTATACGAATGCGCGGCGCTATGCCTGTTCGGGCATGTTCGCACCGCGCCTCCGTAAGACGTATCACAGAACTGTTTACGAGACCTCAATAGTGACGACGGCGGGGTCCCGCCCCGGGCCGGCGGAGCCGCCCGGACCTGCGGGTAGCTTTACGGCCCGCGACACGCAGCAGCTCATCTTCTCGCGGGCGCGCTGCTGCCGTTCGCTGTAGAAGACGTCACGGTGGTCCACGGCGCCGTCGAGGTCCAGGATTCGGACCTCGCACAGGCCGCACTCGCCCTTGCGGCAGTCGAACATCATGTCCGCGCCGGCGTCTTCGAGTGCTTCCAGCATGGACTTGCCCGGCCCGACCCGGGTTTCAAGACCCAATCGGGGGACCCGCACAATGAACTCTTCCGGGTGGTACCAGCCCGAGTTGCCGAAGGTCTCGTAGCGCAGGCTGGACGGATCGAGGCCAAGGCCCTGCCAGGTGCGCCGCACGGCGTCCATGAGCCGGATCGGTCCGCACATGTACAGCTCCGTGCCGTCATCAATACCGCCAAGCAGATCCGGAACGGAGAGCGCGGTTCCCTCGGCGTCCACGTGGATTTCCAGCGCCGTGCCGTGTTCTGCCTGCAGTTCGGCCAGGTAGGCCATGGCGCTGCGGCTGCGTCCGGCGTAAACCAGCCGGTAATCTGCCTTCACATTCTTGAGCACGCGCGCCATGTTCAGGATTGCGGTGATGCCCACCCCGCCGGCCAGCAGGACGTAGCGCGGGGCGCCAACCCGGAGCGGAAAGTTCTGCAGCGGCTGGGTGATCTCCAGCTCATCGCCGGGGACCAGGGTGTGCATGTAGGCAGACCCGCCCCGGGACGTCGCTGTGCGGAAGACGCTGATGGCCAGCCGCGCACCGCCGTCGGGTGCTTCCACAATCGAGTACGAGCGCCGGTGACGCTCTCCATTGATGGACACCATCAGGTCCACGTGTGTGCCAGGCGCTGCCGGAACCGGCTGCGAGGGTTCAAGGACGATGCGCCGGATGCCTTCGGCAGCGTCGCTGGTTTCGCGGACGACGGCGCGCTGCCACACTTCGACGTTGGTTGCTGCCATGTCCTAGCCCAGGGCCGCAGGGGCACGGGTGCCGTCGGGGAGCCGGCCTTCGGCGGCCAGGCGCCGTTCGATCAGGCGGCGGACCCACATGCCGCCGGCATCGATGTTCAGGTTGTAGAACTCGTAGTCGGGGTTAGCGTCGATGGCGGCCTGCTGTGCGGCGAGCATCTCCTCATCCTCGCCGAACACTCCGTGCACGCCGTTGCGCAGCTGGGTGGTGATGAGCTGGCTGTCCAGCCGGTAGTTGCGCATAAACGCCCAGAAGTAATGGCAGGTCTTAGCGGTCTCCGGGGTGATGGTGTTCATGACGAATCCGTTCACGCCCTGGCTGCGGTCTCCCTCCGGCGCCCCGGTTCCTGCCTTCGCGACGCCTACGTCAATATTGATGGTCGACGGCGCCCGGTAGGTGATGATCTGCCAGCGGTCCACCTTTCCTTCGAACCCGGGGAACTTGTCCCGCATGTTCTTGAGCCAGAAGGGCGGCGGATCGATGTTCAGCATCCAGCGGGTCACGGTGACGGTGTCGTCGTCGTGCGTGACAACGAACTCGGATTCGCTCAGCTCGTCCTGGCCGATGGAGGAGGAATGGACGAACTCCTCATGGGTGAGGTCCATCAGGTTGTCCAGCACCAGCTGGTAGTTGCAGGGAGCGAAGATGGTCTCGCCGTCGCCCGCCCATTCCGGAGAGGACACCTGGTGCATGTCCGGAACGGTGTCCGGGTCCGCGAGGGTGGGATCGCCCAGCCACACCCAGACGTAGCGGTAGCGCTCGACGACGGGGAATGAAGGCACCGTGGCGCTCGGGTTGATGGTTTCCTGCGCGGGCATGGAAATGCATCGGCCGGCGGAGTTGTAGACAATGCCGTGGTAGGGGCACTGGATCCCGTCCCGGCCCATGGTCTTGCCCATCGAGAGCGGTGCGAGCCGGTGCCAGCAGGCATCTGCGAGGGCTACTGCCTTGCCGTCTTCGGTCCGGTACAGGGCCAGGGGCCGGTCCGCGATCCGCCGGGACATCGGTTTGCGGGTCACCTCGTGGTCCCAGGCCGCCACGTACCAGGCGTTAAGCGGATACCCCAGAACCTTGCTGGTGGTGGAGCTTTGTGTTGCGGGGTGCGTCGAGACGGCAGTCATTGCAGTTCCTTCCAGGAGCATCAGCTTTGATGCGGCGGCTTCAACTAACTATCACCATAGATAGTTAGTGACATATGCCACAGTATCTATGCCTATAGTGGTTAGGCAAGGAATTTCTTCCAGGGAAAGGCCGCCGTGAGCCTTCGTTACGCGCTGCTGGCGCTGCTGAGCGTGGAACCCATGACCGGGTATGGCCTGTACAAGCAGTTCGAGTCCTCAGTGGGATATGTCTGGCACGCTCCGGATTCACAGATCTATCCGGAACTGCGCCGCATGGAGCGGGACGGACTGCTGGTTGGCGAGGAAATTCAGTGGGGCGTGAAGGGGCGGAAGCGGCAGTATCACATCACCGCAGACGGCAGGGAGGCATTCCGCAGCTGGGCCAATACGCAGCTCGACTATCCCAGGGAACGGGATCCGATCCATTTGAAGGCTGCGTACCTTGAGTGGGCAGAACCTGACTCGGCGCGGAGCCAGCTGCAGGCCCATCTGGAGCACTACGGTGCCCGCCTGGTGCAGTGGCAGCAGAAAATCCAGGAGATCGACGCCGGAACCTCGGACATGCTCAACCGCCGCCTGGCGACGGTCCCGGATGAGGACCATTCCCGGGTTGCCGCGTTCAAGCGTTTTACCTATGAGGGGCTGACCGCCCGCGCCGAGCAGGAAATCGCCTGGGCCAGGCGCGGCCTGGCCCTGCTGGACGAGCTGTACCCGGCTCAATAAGCAGGCACAGCCGCCGGCGGTGCCCTAGGCGGGCTGTGCTCCAGCAGCCATGCGGGCAATGATCCGGTAGCGTTCGGCCAGTTCCTCAGGGGTGAGTTCGCCGTCCAGGCGGAACCACTGTGCCACGCCGGTGCACATGGTGACGACGGCGGTACTTGCTTCGCGCGGATGGGGTGCAGTGAAGATTCCAGCAGCAGAACCCTTGGCCAGAATGTCATCCATCAACCGCTGCTGCCGGTCTCGGGCCGCGATATGTTCGGCCCGCGCCCCGGCTTCCAGGCTGCGGATCTCGCTGAAGGCGATGAAAGCCTGGCCGCGGCGCCGGGCGTGGAAGAGCACCAGGCATTCAACCAGCAGGTCGAACTGCCGTGACAGGTCGGCGCCAGCCTCCGCAAGGGCCTGCTCGCTGCGGATCCACAAGTCGTTCATGGCATGGGAAGCGATCGCTACCAGCAGGGCGTGCTTCGACGGGTAATAGTGGTAAAGCCCGGGGACGGACAGGCCTGCGCGCGCGGCAAGCTGGCGGATGGTGGTGCCGTGGTAGCCGTGCTCCATGAAGCACTCCAGTGCGCTCGCCAGGATCGGCGGCAGATCGTCTGCCGCGTAGTTCCTCCAGTCCGGGCTCAGCTCATCCGTGGAAGAGGGCTGGTGTGCAGCTTTGGTCATCGTGTCCCTGCTCGGCTGGTGGACAGGCTCATGTCAAAAACAATAGGTGTCCGAAGGGGTTGACACCCCTTGTGACGTTCTTCACACTACTTCTACCGAGCGATCGCTCGCAAGGTCGATCCCCGACTACGAGGAAGTAGGCAAGCTGTGGAGGACACATCAGTCACTCCGGTTTGGGCCGGAGCCTATCCGCCGGGACTGCCCACACTCATGGACGTCAAGGCTGCTTCGCTGGTCGACGCCTGGAACGAACGGGTACGCAGGAACCCGGAGGGCAGGGCGCTCGCCTACTTCGACGGAAGCATCAGTGCCGCGGAACTCGACCAGCTCTCGGATGCCTTTGCCGCGGCCCTGGAAGCCCGCGGCATCACCTACGGCGACCGCATTGGCATTCAGCTGCAGAACATCCCGCAGTACGTGATTGCGTTCCTGGCTCTGTGGAAACTGGGGGCCATCGCCGTCCTTATGAATCCGATGTACAAGGAGCGCGAACTCCGCCACCTGATTGAAGATTCCGGTGCCCGGGGAATTCTCGCCGATGATTCCCTCTACCCGGCAACAGCGGCGGCCGCTGCAGGCACCGCCGTCGAATGGATCCTGACCACGTCCGGGCTGGAGTACCAGCGCCGCAATGATCCGCGGATCTTCCACTCCGCAGTACCGGCGCCGTCCTCCCCGGACGGGGACATGGCCGCATGGATCGCGGAGTTTGCCGGCCGCAAGCCCGCCGACCGCACCCTGGCACACAGCGACGTCGCCCTCCTCGCCTACACATCCGGCACCACCGGCGCCCCCAAAGGTGCCATGAATACCCACGGAAACATCCTCAACGTCGCGGCCACGTGCTCAGCATGGATGGGGCTGCAGCCGGGGGACTCCGTGCTCGCCGTCGCGCCGCTGTTCCACATCACCGGCGCCGTGATCGACGCCGCCACGCCGCTGCTCGCGGACACCACGCTGGTGATGGTGAACCGCACCGATCCGGCGGTGGTGGTTGATGCCTTTGCCGAGCACCAGATCACCTGCACCACCGGGTCCATCACGGTTTTCAACGCCATTTACCAGGTCCCGGACGCCGCGGCCGCACACTTCGCCTCGGCCAGGACCCTGTACTCGGGCGGGGCACCGATCCCGCCGTCGACCGTGCACGCGTTCAAGGAGCGCTTCGGCGCGTACATCCACAACATCTTCGGAATGACGGAGACAACGTCGGCAGTCATCGGCGTTCCGCCGGGCGTGCAGGCACCGGTGGATCCGGCAAGCGGCAGCCTGTCCATCGGACTGCCGCTGCCCAACGTCACCGCGCGCATCATCGACGCAGCCGGAAACGCGCTGCCGTTCGGTGAACAGGGAGAACTCGAGCTCTCCGGGCCGCAGATCGTCCCGGGCTACTGGAACAATCCCGACGCAACTGCCCGCACCATGCCCGGCGGACGGCTGCGCACCGGTGACGTCGCCACGATGGACGAATCCGGCTGGGTGTACATCGTGGACCGCATGAAGGACCAGATCAATGTCTCCGGGTACAAGGTCTGGCCCCGTGAGGTGGAGGACGTGCTCTACGAACATCCGGCCGTCTATGAAGCCGCCGTCGTGGGGATGCCGGATGCGTACCGCGGCGAAAGCGTCGTCGCCTACGTCTCGCTGAAATCCGGGCACACGGCTACCGAAGAGGAACTGATTGCGTTCACGAAGGAACGCCTGGCCGCCTACAAATACCCGCGGTCCGTCTACGTGATCGATGACCTGCCCAAGACGCAGACCGGCAAGATCCGCCGCCGGGAACTGCGGAAGACCCCAAAGGAAGGATGATCCGTGGCAACTGACCGTGGGCTCCAAGGAAAAACTGCCATTGTGACCGGCGCCAGCCGGGGGATCGGACTCGCCATTGCCCGGGACCTTGTGTCCCACGGCGTGCGGGTCTGCCTCACCGCCCGGAAGGCTGACGCCCTGAAGGAGGCCGCGGACAGCTTTCCGGACGGAACCGTCATTGCCGTAGCCGGCGCCTCTGACGACCCGGATCACCGCAGCGACGTCCTGGACACCGTCGCCCGGGAGTTCGGCGGGCTGGACGTCCTGGTCAATAACGCCGGGATCAACCCGGTCTTCGGCCCGCTGGTGGAAATGGACCTGGACGCCGCCCGGAAGATTTTCGAAGTCAACGTCCTGGGCACCCTCGCCTGGGTGCAGGACACCGTGGCCCATCCCGGCCTCGGGTTCCGCGAACGCGGCGGATCGGTAGTCAACCTGTCCTCGGTCTCGGGAGACACCCCGTCACCGGGCATCGGGCTCTACGGCATCAGCAAAGCTGCCGTGTCCCACCTGACCCGGTCCCTCGCCGTCGAACTCGGGCCGGAGATCCGCGTCAACGCGGTTTCCCCGGCCGTGGTCAAGACGCGGTTCTCCCGCGCACTCTTTGAAGGCAAGGAAGAGGCCGTCACCGGTGCCTATCCGCTGGGGCGGCTGGGCACTCCGGAGGACGTCGCAGCAGCGGTGACCTATCTGGTGTCCGACGATTCCTCCTGGGTCACCGGGCAGGTCCTAACGCTCGACGGCGGCCTGCTGGCCGCAGGAGGTACCGCCTGATGAGCGCCCCCGCACACACCGCCGTCAGCCGGGAAGCCGTGGAAGACCTCCGGCTGCGCACCCGGGCGTTTATCCGGGACGTCGTTATCCCCGCCGAACCGGTTCCGGGACAGGCCCTCAGCGACGCCGAACGGGCACGCCTGCAGCAGGCTGCCAAGGATGCCGGAGTCTTCGCACCGCACGTTCCCGTGGAGTACGGCGGCCAGGGGCTGCCGCTGCAGGACTGGCCGGAGATCTTTGAGGAAGCCGGGTACTCTCCGATCGGACCCACCGCCCTGAACTGCATGGCACCGGACGAGGGCAACATGCACATGCTCGAACTCATTGGCACACCGGAGCAGAAGCAGCAGTACCTGGTGCCGCTGGCTGCCGGGGATGTACGGTCCTGTTTCGGGATGACCGAGCCGCACCCGGGCGCCGGCTCGGATCCGGACGCGCTGCAGACCACCGCCCGGAAGGGCGACGGCACCTGGCTCATCAACGGCCACAAACGCTTCACCTCCGGTGCGATTGGTGCCGGCTTCTGCATCGTCATGGCCCGGACCGAGTCCGACGGCGATACCCCCGCAGGTGCCACCATGTTCCTGGTGGACATGGACAACCCCGGCGTGCGCGTCGGGGAGCTGATCCACACCATCGACCGGGCCATCGGCGGCGGCCACCCGCACGTGTACTTCGAGGACTGCGCTGTCCCGGACTCCGCAGTGCTGGGCGAAGTGGGGCTGGGCTTCAAATATGCACAGGTCCGGCTTGGGCCTGCCCGGCTCACACACTGCATGCGCTGGCTTGGGCTGGCCCGCCGCTCGCTGGATATTGCGCTGGACCGCACCGGAAGCCGGGAAATCTTTGGTTCCCGGCTCAGCGAACTCGGCCTCGCCCAGGAACTCATTGCGCAGAGCGTGATCGACATTGAAACCTCGGCCGCCATCATCACCCGCACTGCAGAAATGCTGGCAGCGGACCCGAAGGCAGGCTCCGCGATGTCTTCAGTTGCCAAGGTGCACTGCTCCGAGGCTGTGTACCGGGTGATCGACCGCTGCGTGCAGCTGTGCGGCGGTGACGGCGTTTCTGACGGGCTGCCGCTGGCCCAGTACCTTAACGAAGTCCGGCCGTTCCGGATCTACGACGGTTCGAACGAGACCCATAAATGGGCCATCGCACGGCGGGCTTCGGCCCGGCGCCGCAAGGAAGTGGAAGCCGGCGCGCCCTACCAGGGCAACGCCGTCGTACGCGGGGAGCAGGAGCAGTGAGCGGGCTTCAGACCCGTGCCGACGGAACCGAAGTAGTGTCTACCGCTTCCGAGGCTGCCTCATTAGAGAGACCGCCGCTGCTGGTGCTCGACGTCGTCACCGGCTTCCTGGACGAGCACGGACTTGGCAGCGGTGAACTCGCCTGGGAACGCATCGGTGACGGGCAGTCCAACATCACCTACCGGATCACCCGCGGCGGGGAGTCCTTTGTACTGCGCCGCGGCCCGCGTCCGCCGCTTCCCCGGTCCACGCATGACATGGTCCGGGAAGCCCGGGTCCAGCAGCTGCTGGGTGATGAGGGGATTCCGGTGCCGCAGATCCTTGCTGTCTGCAGCGACGAGACCCTGCTGGGCGTGCCGTTCTATCTCATGTCCTACCTGGACGGGCACGTCATTACCGGATCCGCCCCGGAACACCTGGATACCCCGGAGCAGCGCGGAGACATCAGCCGCGCCGTCGTCGAAGCGCTGGCCCGGCTGCACGGCGTGGACGTGACCGGACCGGAGCTTTCCGGACTGGGCCGGGCAGAGGGCTACCTCGAGCGGCAGGTGAAGCGCTTTGCCGGGCTGTGGGAAGCGAACACCCTGCGTGAGGTGCCGCTGGTGGCGCAGGTCGCCCGGGACCTGGGCACGAATATCCCGGTGTCGCAGCGCGCGTCGGTGGTGCACGGGGACTACCGGCTGGGGAACCTGATGTTCGGAACGCAGCAGCCTGCCACCGTCACGGGGATCCTGGACTGGGAGATGGCGACCCTGGGGGATCCGCTGGCGGACCTGGGCTACCTCGTCGCGACCTACGCCGAACCGGGTGCTGAGCAGACCGTGATGGACCTGACGTCGGTGACCCGGCAGCCCGGGTACTGGAGCCGGGACCAGCTGGTCTCCGGCTATGCGGACCGAACCGGACTCGATGTCACTGAGCTGCCCTGGTACCAGGCGCTGGCGTTGTGGAAGTCGGCCATTTTCTGCGAAGCGATCTATACGCGTTACCTCAAGGGCGAACGCCCCGGCGATACCTTCGGACCCACCCTCGAAGAAGGCGTCCCCCTGCTGCTTGAATCAGCCGCCGAAACCCTGCGGAGAAGCTAGCCCCCGTCCCACCCTCCCCTCGAAAGGCCAGTTACGGCTCTTACGAGACCGGTGAAGTCATATGGTCGTTGCAACGCTCTGATTGATGGAGTGTTTGATGGTCAAGGTATTTCCCGCCCGCGTGCGGGCTGATTTCGTGGATTTGGTG
>NZ_LKIU01000006.1:26812-248387 GCF_001307035.1 Arthrobacter sp. Edens01
CGAGGAGCTCGCCGCAGCTTTCCCGTTCGCCGGGAAGCAGCAGAGCGTGGGAGAGAAGTTCCCGCCCCTGCCCGAAGAACTCCAGCCCCAGACCGCCGGAGCCAAATAGTCATGGCACCCACCCGCTACGAGCTGGGCCTGGACGTTGCCTCCCTGACCGCGATCGACATGCATGTGCATATCGAAATCGACGGTCACGGCCACGTTTCGCTGCCCCAGGAACTGATGGACGCCTCGAGCAAGTACTTCAAGGCCGAGGAGCGGACGCCGTCGCTGGATGCGATCGCGGCGACCTACCGTGAGCTGAACATGGCCGCCGTGGTTTTCACGGTGGACGCCCGGACCCGGTTGAAGCACGAACCGAACAGCATCGAGGACATCGCGGAGGGCGCGGCCCGGAACAATGACGTGCTGATCCCGTTTGGATCTGTCGATCCCCTCACCGGCGCTGATGCCATCGACCGGGCGAAGGAGCTGGCCGAGGACTACGGGGTCCGTGGGTTTAAGTTCCACCCCAGCCTGCAGGGCTTCAATCCCTCGGACGAGCGCTATTACCCGCTGTGGGAGGCGTTGGAGCAGCTTGGCCTGCCGGCGGTCTTCCATACCGGCCAGAACGGTATGGGTGCCGGCACTCCCGGCGGATCCGGAATCAAGCTCGGGTACTCCAACCCGCTGCTGCTGGATGAAGTCGCCGCGGATTTCCCCGCATTCCAGATCATCATGGCGCACCCGTCCGTGCCGTGGCAGGACGAAGCCAACTCGATCGCCACCCATAAATCGAATGTTTTTATTGACCTGTCCGGCTGGTCACCCAAGTACTTCCCGGAGTCACTGGTTAAGCTGTCCAACTCCGTCCTGCAGGACAAGGTGCTCTTCGGCACCGACTACCCCTTGATCACTCCGCAGAAGTGGATGAGTGCGTTCGCGGACCTGCCGCTGAAGGACGAGGTGCGTCCCAAGATCATGAAGGAAAACGCCGTCCGCCTGCTGGGCCTGGGCTCATGAGCGCCGCAGAAACCCTGTACTCCGCCGACCGCTACGGCTACTCCGATCTGCTGAGCGGCGCCGAGCGGGAGGTCCTTGGCAAGCTGCGGGCCGTGCTGGACGCAGAGGTGGCACCCCTGCTGGCGGATTACTGGGAAGCCGGTGAGTTCCCGTACCAAATCCGGCAGCCCCTGGTGGACCTGAACCTGATGGCGCCCGACGGCGTCGCGGACAGCCAGGGGCGCACGTCCGGCCTGTACGGCGGATTTCGGAACTTTGAGCTGGCCCGAACGGATGCCTCTGTGGCGACGTTCTACAACGCGCAGTCCGGGCTGTTCCGGTCGACCGTGCTGCATGGCGGCAGCGCCGAGCAGGCAGCCGAACTGGATCCGCTGATCCGTTCCTTCGAGTTCACGGGCGTTTTCGCGCTGACTGAACCGGAGCACGGATCGGATATTGCCGGCGGCCTGGCGACCTCTGCCAGACGCGATGGGGACAGCTGGATCATCGACGGCGCCAAGCGCTGGATCGGCGGCGCCGCCACGGCGGACGTGCTCGCCGTCTTCGCCCGGGACGAAGCGGACGGCCAGGTAAAGGCGTTCCTCGTGCCGCGTGAGGCGGAGGGCGTGACCCTGACGAAGATCCTGCGCAAGACCTCCCTGCGGATGATGCAGAACGCCGACATTGAACTTCGCTCGGTCCGTGTCCCGGACTCGGCACGGCTCGCGAACATCAACTCGTTCAAGGACGTTGCGGCACTGATGCGGCGGCTGCGCTCCGACGTTGCCTGGATAGCCGCCGGCATGCAGGCGGGGGCCTATGAGGCTGCCGTCCGCTACACCCTGGAACGGGAACAGTTTGGCCGGCCGCTGGCGTCCTTCCAGCTCACGCAGCAGAAGCTCGCCACCATGCTGGCCAACCTGACGGCGTCCCTCGGGATGGTTGTCCGGCTGACCCAGCGCCAGGAAGAGGGCATCTTCCGCGACGAGGATTCCGCGCTGGCCAAGATGTTCACCTGTACTTCCCTCCGGGAGACCGTGGCCCTGGCACGCGAAGTCGTCGGAGGCAACGGGATCACGCTGGACACCGGCGTCGCCCGTTTCCATGCCGACGCCGAGGCCGTCTACTCCTACGAAGGCACCCACGACATCAACGCCCTGATAGTTGGGCGCTCGATCGCCGGCACCGGCGCCTTCCGCTAACCAATTCAGATCAACTGCAGACCTAAGGAAAAAGAACATGAGCGCTACCGTTGTCACCCTTGAAGAACTTCCCTCGCTGGTCGGCAAAGACCTCGGCTACACGGATTATGTCGAGATCACCCAGGACCAGATCAATACCTTTGCCGATGCCACTGATGACCACCAGTGGATCCACACCGATCCGGAAAAGGCCAAGGACGGTCCTTTCGGTGCGCCGATTGCCCACGGGTTCCTGACGCTGTCCCTGATCATTCCGCTGTGGAGCGCGCTCTTTGACGTGGACGGTGTGAAGACCAAGGTCAACTACGGCCTGGACCGGGTCCGCTTTACCAATCCGGTTAAGGTTGGCTCCAAGGTCCGGCTGCACTCGGTGATTGCCGAGGTCACCGAGGTCAAGGGCGGTGTGCAGATCAAGACGTCCAACACGATCGAGATCGAAGGCGAAGAGCGTCCCGCCGTCGTCGCCGAATTCCTGGCCCGCTTCTACGCCTAGCCTTCCCCGGAACGAGGAGCGAGCAGATGCGAAACGAGGGACTGGGATCCTGGATCCACCGCCGGCGGGTGAAATCCGCAGGGATGCCCGCGGTGGCCGGAGCCGGGATCGAGCTGACCTACGACCAGCTGGCCGAGCGGATAGAGCGCCTTGCAACTGCCCTGGCAGCCCGCGGCGTTACCCGCGGAAGCCGGGTCGCTTATCTGGGCAACAACCACCCGGCGTTCCTTGAGACGCTTTTTGCCGCTACTTCGCTGGGTGCTGTGTTCGTACCTCTCAACACCCGGCTCGCCCCGCCGGAAGTCAGGTTCGCCCTGCAGGACTCGGGCAGTACCGTACTGATCCACGCCGAGGAGCTGGACGGACTTGCCGTCCTCGGCTGTACCGAAAGTCCGGTGCAGCACCGGCTGATGGTCGCCGCGGAGCTAGGGCAGAAGGCCGGGGTGCACCAGGCAGAGACGGCTGCTCCAGCCGGAGGTCCGGCGGCTGAGCCGTACGAGGAGGTGTTGCAGGGCGCCGCCGGCGAATCAAGGGACGAACCGGTTTCGCTCGAGGATCCGGCGATCATCCTCTACACGTCCGGCACCACCGGGAATCCCAAGGGTGCACTGCTGACCCACGGGAACATGACGTGGAACAGCATCAACGTACTGGTCGACTATGACGTGAGCTCCGAGACGGCGGCCCTGATGATCGCTCCGATGTTCCACGTCGCCTCACTGGGGATGGGTGCGCTGCCGGTCCTGCTCAAGGGAGGAAAGCTGGTCCTCCACAGCAGGTTCGAGCCCGGAGCTACCCTCGCCGCCATTGAGGAACACCGGATCACCTCACTCTCCGGGGTGCCCACCACGTACCAGATGCTGGCAGAACACCCGGCCTGGGAATCGACGGACCTTTCCAGCCTCCGGATGCTCACCTGCGGCGGGTCACCTGTTCCAGCACGTGTGCTCGATGCGTACGAAGAGCGCGGGCTGTCCTTCTCCGGCGGCTATGGAATGACAGAGACGTCCCCAGGGGCAACTGCCCTGCCGGCGAGGTATTCAAGGGCCAAGGCGGGCTCCGCCGGACTGCCGCACTTCTTCACCAATGTCCGGATAGCCGGCAGCGGGGGAACGCAGGCAGCACCGGGGGAAGTGGGAGAGATCCAGATCCGCGGAGGGAACGTCATCCGCGAATACTGGAACCGTCCGGACGCCACCCTGACGGCGTTTTCCGACGGCGACTGGTTCAACTCCGGGGACATGGGCTACTTCGACCAGGACGGATTCCTCTACATCTCCGACCGGATCAAGGACATGATCATTTCCGGCGGGGAAAACATCTACCCGGCCCAGGTGGAACAGCTGATCATGGAGCTGCGGGAAGTCTCTGCCGTTGCCGTAATCGGAGTTCCGGACGAACGCTGGGGCGAGGTTCCGCATGCCGTAGTGGTTCGCGCAGAAGATGCCGAGCTCGATGAGGCGGCGGTGCTGGCGCACCTTGAGGGAAAGCTTGCCCGCTACAAGGTCCCGAAATCAGTTGAATTCCGGGATGCCCTGCCCACAACTGCCAGCGGGAAGATCCGCAAGGCAGACCTGCGGCAGGCGGCGCTGGGGACAGCCGGCTAAATATCCCGGAACCCGGCCGGTTCGCTGATAGTCTCGGCGCGCATGGAGAAGAATCTTGCGGAGTTCCTGGCCAGCTTCAGCACCGCCGTCGAGCTGGCCCAGCAGCAGGGTTCCCGGTCCTCGGACCGGGAACCGCTGCGGGAAGTCATCAGCCGCCATCTGGGGATGCCCGCCCACGACGTACCTATCGTGGCTGAGGTCATCCCGTTCCACCGTTTCGCCGACGTGGACATTGCGCTTGAGAAGCTCGCGGCCGCGGACCCGGACAGCACCCTAATTGGTCTGGGCGGAGGTCAGCAGCGCCAGCACCTGGGACTCGCCGACGTCGTTCAGGAGGAAGGCTACGGCTTTATCCCGGTGGGCCAGCCGGACTTCATCAATATTGCCGTCGGCCCGGAAGCTAGCCGTGAGGCCGTGGCCTGGGGAATCCTGCTCTTCCGCCACCGCGGCGTCCCCGTGGCGGTGATGCAGCGAAACGGAGACCAGCAGACCGGCAGCCCTGACGTGCAGCTGGCGGTAATGGCAGCCGAACGGCCTGCTGCTGCGGCTGTCCTCGCGGCGGTCCAGGAGGACCTCCGCGCTAACAGCATCCTGCGCGGACAGGTCATTTCGCTCGGTTTTGACCCCTACGGCCGTGGCGGTGCGGGCGTCACCTTCCTTCAGCGCCCGTCCCTTCCGCGGGACGAGGTGATCCTGCCCGACGGCGTGCTGGACCGCGTCCGCAGCCACGTCCTCGGCATCGCCGGACACCGCAGCCGGCTGCAGGCAGCCGGCCAGCACCTCAAACGCGGAGTCCTGCTCTATGGACCGCCCGGGACGGGGAAAACGCACACAGTCCGGCACCTGCTCAGCGAAAGCCCGGGAACGACGGCGGTACTGCTGACCGGTGCGGCCCTCGGTGCCATTGCGCAGGCAGCGAGCCTGGCCCGGGCAATGGCCCCGTCCCTGGTGGTGCTGGAGGACATCGACCTGGTGGCCGAAGACCGAAGTATGGGTCACGGACCCCAGCCGCTGCTGTTCTCCGTCCTCGATGCCCTGGACGGACTGGACGCCGACGCCGACATAGCCTTCATCATGACCACCAACCGCGTGGACGTCCTTGAGCGCGCCCTGGCCCAGCGGCCAGGCAGGGTGGACCTCGCCGTCGAAATCCCGCTGCCGGACTCCGCCGACCGCGTGAAGCTGATGCAGCTTTACTCCCCGCGGGGGGTCTTCTCTGCCGAGGCGCTCGCATCGGTGGCCGAGGACGCGAAGGGGGCAACGGCGTCGTTCGCCCGGGAGCTGGTGCGCCGGGCGATCCTGGCTGCAGCCGAGGCCGGTGAGGAACCGGCGGATGCGCATCTGCTGGCGGCCGCACAGGACCTTTCCGGACAGCGGGAAGCGATGACCCGCTCATTGCTGGGCGGAGCCGATCCGTCGGCCGGCTTCAGCGCGAACGGTGACGGGCCGCAGCCGGGAGCCGCGCCGGGGCCGTCTTTTGGATGGAGCTGAGCCTAAACCTGCTGCTGAAGCTCAGCGCCCGGCTCACAAAACGCCCCGGCCGCGCGTCTACAGTATGTGGAAGTGAAACCGTTCGAAGCGATCGTCAGGGAACACGGCGCAGTTGTGCTGCGTGTCTGCCGCGCCGTGCTGGGCCCTGACGACGCCGACGACGCGTGGTCGGACACGTTCCTGGCGGCACTGCGGGCCTACCCGTCGCTGGACCCGGACGCGAACGTGCAGGCCTGGCTGGTCACGATCGCAAAGCGCAAGGCAATCGACGTCCACCGCTCAGCAGCCCGGCGGCCGGTGCCGGTGCCGGACCTGCCCGAGCCCGCACGTGCAGAAGCCCCGCCAGGAGAGCATGACGGCCTGTGGGCGGCACTGCAGACGCTGCCGCAGCGCCAGCGCGAAGCCCTGGCGTATCACCACCTCGCCGGAATGCCCTTTGCGCAGGTGGCGGTGCTGCTGGAGAGCACTGAGACTGCTATCCGCCGGGCTGCGTCAGATGGCATGAAGAAACTTCGAACCCTGGACGCGGAGGACCTGCGATGACCACTGAAACCCTTGAAGCGGCGCTGGGCGCCGGTGAAGACGCAGCGCTCGCGGACCTGCACTCCCGGCTGGCCGCTGCTGCCGCCAAAGAAAACCTGCTGGATGTTGCCTACACCGTGACCGGATCGCCGGTGGGGGAGCTGCTGCTGGCTGCAACCCCTGAGGGGCTGGTCCGCGTGGCGTTCGGAGTCGAAGGGCACGACGCCGTGCTGGCCCGGCTGGCGGAGACGATCAGTCCGCGCATCCTTGAAGCGCCGGAACGCCTGGCCGATCCGGTCCGCCAGCTCCGGGAGTACTTCGCCGGAACCCGGAAGCGGTTCGACCTGCCGCTGGACCTTCGGCTGGCAACCGGTTTCCGGCGAACCGTCGTCGAGCACCTGAGGGATGTTGGCTACGGATCCACGGTCAGCTATGCGGGACTCGCTGCACTGTCGGGCAGCCCCGGGGCGGTCCGGGCCGCGGGCACGGCCTGTGCGCGAAACCCCCTGCCAGTGGTTGTGCCCTGCCACCGTGTGGTGCGTTCCGACGGGAAGATCGGCAACTACCTTGGCGGCAGCGGCGCCAAGGCAACGCTCCTGGAGATGGAGGCCGCGGCATGACCGGACAGCTCTTTCCCCGGGAGAGGTCAACGCCGTCAGCCGGGGCCGTGCACGTACCCGGCTGGCTGGATACCGGCCGCCAGCAGGAAATCGTTGAGGCCTGCAGGCGGTGGGCCGTCGGCCCGGTCCCCATGCGCTCTGCCGTGCTGCCCGGCGGGCACAGGATGTCCGTGCAGACAGTGTGCCTGGGCTGGCACTGGCAGCCGTACAAGTACACCCGCACCGCCGATGACGCCGGCGGCGGACGGGTGGCCGAGGTTCCGGAGTGGATGGTGGAACTGGGACGGGATGCCATCCGTGCCGCGTACTTCTCCCAGGGGGAAGCCGGCTACGCACCGGAGATCATCCAACCCGGCGAATACACACCGGACACGGCACTGATTAACTTCTATGCCCACGGAGCCCACATGGGCATGCACCAGGACAAGGATGAACGCTCCAGTGCGCCGGTGGTGTCCTTCAGCATCGGGGACACCTGTATATTCCGATTCGGGAATACACAAACGCGCACCAAGCCCTACACCGACCTGGAGCTGGCGACAGGGGATTTGTTTGTCTTTGGGGGACCGTCCCGCTTCGCTTACCACGGCGTTCCCCGGACCCTTGCGGGCACGGCGGACCCTGCGTCAGGGCTGGACTCCGGGCGGATAAACATCACGCTGCGCATGACCGGGCTCGAGTGACCGGGCTGTCCGTGGACAGGACCCACCGCGTTTCCGTGGCTGCTCCGTTCCCGTGGCTCCCGCTGGCGCGAAGCCTGGCCGCGCACGCGGTTCCGGGTCTGGAAACGCTGCAGCTGGACTCCTCCGGCGCCCGGCTGTCCCGGTTGCTGCCCGCTCCCGGCGGTCCCGTGCTGGCGAAAATCGGGTTTGGCCCTCCGGACAGTGTGGTCGTTGAACTAACCGGCGGGACCGGAGCGGACGACGCCGAGGTGCTGGCCCGGGTGCGGAGCTGGCTGGACCTCGATGCGCCGGCCGCCGCCGTCGACCGTTTCCTCTCCGGCTTTCCGCTGCTGGAACCACTGGTGCGTGCCCGCCCGGGACTCCGGATCCCCGGCTCCGTGAACGGCTTCGAGACGGCGGTCCTCACTGTTCTGGGACAGCAGGTTTCACTCGCCGCCGCCCGGACCTTCGGGGCCCGGCTGGTCGCTGCCTTCGGCATTCCCGGCCCCGGCGGATTTTTCCTTTTCCCGCCCGCGCAAACCCTTGCCGAGGTGGGGGCAGGGGACCTGCAGGCGGCCGTGCGGATTACCGGCTCACGGGCACGCACCATCACAGCCCTGGCCGCCGCGGTAGCTGAGGGCCTGGAGATCCGGCCCGGGCCCGGCTTCGATGCAGGGACCCGGGATGCGCTGCTGGCGCTGCCCGGCATTGGGCCGTGGACGGTGGACTATTTGGCGGTCCGGGCGGTCGGAGACCGGAACGCCTTTGTTCCCGGTGACCTGGTGCTGAGGCGGGCCCTCGGCGTCGGGACAGCACGGGAAGCCGCAGCCCTCGCCGATCCCTGGCAGCCATGGCGGGCCTACGCCCTGTTCCACCTGTGGACGGCAGCAGCCTACGACGCCGCCCCGCCCGCCCGTAGCGCCCGCCGAGAGGCCAGTTGCGGCTCTTTTCACGGCTGAAACGAGCCGTAACTGGCCTCTCGGAGGGGAGGGGGCAGGATGAAAGGGAGTTTCAGGAGCCCATAAGTGTCAGCACCAATGCCAGCAGGGCCGGGATTCCCCTGATCATTGCAATCCGTGCCATCGGCCACCTGCTGGCCAGCAGCGCCACAGCGGCGAGGACCATGCACGCTGTCGAAAAGCTGATCAGTGTTAGCCCGGCGACGGGATTGCCCAGGCCGAGCAGGAGCACGCCAAGCACAGCCCCCACGCCCAGGAACAGGTTGTAGAACCCGAGGATGTAGGCCAGCGGCTGGGTGGTGTCCGCGTCCTGCGGAGCTGTGATTCCGTACACTCCCATGGTTTCCGGGACGGTCCAGCGAAGGGATTCCAGCCCGAAGAAGTAGAAGTGGATGGCGGCGGAAACCAGGGTGAAGATTGCGGCAGCGACCAGCACGGAACCCCCTTTGGGGCGGGGACCGGACGTCCGGTGCCTGTTCGCCAGGCCGGTCCGCTGCGGTCCGCGGTCCGGCCAATCCTTCCACTCCGCCCACTGGCGGCCAAGGGTTGGGTACGCTCCCAGTTGGCGGTGGGGACTAATCGGCGGCTAGCCTTGAACTGGCGACGGGATTCGCTGTGCCCACAGGCACTGCCGCCCGGGCGCCCGAGGCCGTTAACGCCGGTTTGCCCCCAAGATCAGCCCCTAAAGGAGCACCCAAACGTGCGCACTTCCCGTCCCCTCCGTGCAGTGGCAGTCGCCGCCGCCGCAGCACTGGCGCTGACCGCCTGCGGTTCCGACTATCCCTTGGGCGACGAGCAGCGGGAAGCGGCGGAAAACAGCAATTCAACCCTCTCCGGCATCATCTCCGGGTCCGGTTCCACGGCGCAGGGGCCGGCCATGGATGCCTGGATTGGCGGATTCCGGGTGTTGCACCCCAAGGTCCAGGTCCAGTACTCCCCGGACGGCTCCGGTGCCGGCCGCAACGCCCTGCTGGCCGGGGCAGTGCAGTTTGCGGGCTCTGATGCCTATCTGCAGGATGAGGAACTGGCTGAGGCGCGGGAGGTCTGCGGTCCCGGCGGAGCACTGGACATTCCCTCCTACATCTCGCCGATCGCCGTCGCATTCAACCTGCCGGGCATCGACTCGCTGAACATGGACGCCGCTACCATTGCCCGCATTTTCCGCGGCGAGATCGACTTCTGGAACGACCCGGCCATTGCCGCACAGAACCCCGGTGTGGAGCTTCCGGAAATACGCATCACCGCAGTCAGCCGCGCAGACGATTCCGGCACCACTGAGAACTTCACCGAGTACCTCCACGAGGCGGCCCCGGAAGCCTGGCCGAACGATCCTTCCGGCTCCTGGCCCGGCGGCCTGGGCGGGGAAAACGCACAGGGCAGCGCCGGCGTGATCAGCACCGTCACCCGCACCGAAGGCTCCGTTGCCTACTCGGACGATTCCGTGGTTGACGACTCCCTCGGAACGGTCAACCTCAAGGTGGGGGAAGAGTACGTTCCAATCAGTGCCGACGCCGCCTCAATCGCCGTCGAACAGTCCACCCGCGTACCCGGACGCAGCGCCAATGACATTGCCCTGCACCTGGACCGCACCACCACCGCACCCGGCGCCTATCCGCTGGTCCTGATCTCCTACCAGATCTTCTGCAGCGGCTACGAAGACGCCAACACCGTAGAGCTGGTGAAGGCGTTCGGAGAGTACGTGATCAGCGATGAGGGCCAGCAGGCATCGGCCGACGCCGCCAAGAGCGCGCCGATTCCGAAGAGCCTTGCTGAAGACGCCCGCGCCGCGGTCGAGAGCATCACCACGCTGCCCTAGGCGCCCGCCTGTTAATCCCTCCCGGGCGCCGCTGCCGGTCTGGCCTGCGGTTTTTCAGTGACGGCCAAAACTGCCTGCAGCTGTGCCGCCGCGGTCTTCACGGCACCCCTTGCGCCCTTCCGGGACCGGTGGCACCGTGGACTCACCGCGACGGAAAGGGGGCAAACCATGCAACCCATCAGGATCGAAAGATGGTGGCCGTATCTCGACACCACCGCCAAGCAGTGGCTGCGGGAGAACCTGCGGCAGGACGGGATTCCGCCCAAGGTCCAGGACCGGATTGCCGAAGCGGGAGGCCCCGTCATAGACCCCATTCTGGGTGTTCAGGACTGGGACTTCATCGAAACACAGTCTGAGCTGGTGGATTAGCCCCGCGCTCCGGCCATGTTTGCTCATTTGAGTGGAACTGTGATGCTCACATGATAAATTGAGCCGCACCTATCCGCTCGTCCCACAGGTGTGACCCATGAGCAAACTGAAAACCGAGTCCCTGGCCGGCCTTGCCGGGTCCGTTGCCGTTCCGTCCTATGACCGCTCTGCCGTGCGCACCGGAATCGTCCACTTTGGAGTGGGCGGATTCCACCGCGCACACCAGGCCATGTACCTGGACCGGCTAATGAATGAGGGCAAGGCCCTGGACTGGGGCATCTGCGGGGTGGGGGTCCTGCCGGGAGATGCCGCAATGAAGTCGGTCATGGATGCCCAGGACTGCCTCTACACGCTGGTGCTCAAAAACCCCGACGGAACCCGTGAAGGCCGGGTTATCGGGTCCATCACTGAGTACCTGCTGGCTCCGGAAGCCCCCGAGGCCGTCATCGAGAAAATGGCGGCGGAGGACACCCGGATTGTGTCCCTGACCATCACTGAGGGCGGTTACAACTTCCATCACGTCACCGGGGAGTTCGATGCTGCCAATCCGGCCGTGGCAGCTGACCTGGAGCCCGGGGCGGTCCCGGCCACGGTCTTTGGGCTGGTGACTGAGGCACTGCTGCGGCGCAGGGAACGGGGCCTGGCGCCCTTCACGGTGATGTCCTGCGACAACATCCAGGGCAACGGAGACGTTGCCCGCCGGATGTTCACTGCATTCGCCGACCTCCGGGATCCGGAGCTGGGGGAATGGATGCGCGCGAACGTGGCGTTCCCCAATTCGATGGTGGACCGGATCACGCCCGTCACCACGGATGCCGACCGGGACATGGTTGCCGCGGACTTCGGCATTGAAGACGCCTGGCCAGTGGTCAGCGAGGACTTCGAGCAGTGGGTCCTGGAAGACGACTTTCCGCTGGGCCGCCCGCCCTTTGAGGACGCCGGCGTGCAGGTGGTGGACGACGTCGAGCCCTACGAGCTGATGAAACTGCGCCTGCTCAACGCCAGCCACCAGGGCCAGTGCTACTTCGGGTACCTCGCCGGTTACCGGTATGCCCACGAGGTCTGCCAGGACCCGCTCTTCGCCCGTTTCCTGATGGACTATATGGACCGCGAGGCCACTCCCACGCTCAAGCCGCTCCCCGGCGTCGACCTTGATGCCTACAAGCAGAAACTGATCGAGCGCTTCTCCAACGAACACGTGCGGGACACCCTGGCCCGGCTGTGTGCCGAAAGCTCGGACCGGATCCCCAAATGGCTGCTGCCGGTGATCCGGGAAAACCTGGATTCCGGCGGCGACATCCACCGCTCGGCAGCCATTGTGGCCAGCTGGGCCCGCTATGCCGAGGGAACGGACGAGCAGGGAGCAGCGATCGACGTCGTGGACCGGCTGCGCGAACGGCTGATGGCTGCCGCGGCGCGCAACGGCGAAGATCCGCTGGCGTTCATTTCCCAGCCCGAGCTGTTTGGCGACCTGGCCTCAAACGAGCGCTTCGTGCAGGCCTATACGCAGGCCCTGGAGTTCCTGCACGACGCCGGTGCCCGCGCCACGGTCGAACAACTCGTCCATGGGCACGGGAACCGGGAGGGCAGCTAGCGCCGGGAGGCGTCCGCAGGTTCCGTTGCGTCAGCCGGAGCCGGGCGGGTGCTGGCCGGCAGGGCAGCGGCCACCACGAACACGAGGACCAGGGCCGCGCCCCAGATGATGGCAGCGAGGTTGCCGCCCACCAGGAACGGGAAGTTCCAGAGGGAGAGTGCCAGCACACCGAGCAGGCCGATCCCCCCGGCCACAGCCGCGGCCCGCACCATTCCGGGAGCGGACACTCCGCCGCCGCGGGTACCGAAGCCTACGATCGCGAAGCTGGTCAGGGTCATCATGACGATCACGCCGATGGCCCCTGCGCCGGAGTACCAGGTGTAGATCTCCAGTACCGGATCCAGCTGGGCGACGGCGGAGACCACTACGACGGCGGCGGTCACGCCGGTAACCCAGAAGGAGGCACGCGAGGGTGCCCCGTGGGCGGGGTGGACAGCGGCCAGGCCGGCGGGCAGCACCCCGCGCTGGCCCAGGGTGAAGAGGTAACGCGAGACGATGTTGTGGAAGGCCAGCATGCAGGCGAACATGCTGGTCACCACCAGGACCTGGACGATGTCCGTCATGATCGGTGCCAGGATTTCCCCGGCAAAGCCGACCACCACGCTGTCAGGGCTGTCCGTGGCCAGGGCCACGGCGTTGCCCGCCCCAAGGCCGCTGATGATCAGCCAGGAAGAGAGAATGTACAGCGCGCCGATGGACAGCACAGCGATGTAGGTGGCCCGGGGGATGGTGCGCTCCGGATCCTTGGCCTCGTTGCGGAACACCGCCGTCGCCTCGAACCCGAAGAAGCCAAGGAAGGCGAACAGCAGGCCAAGTCCCGGTGCACCGGACATGGCTTCGGCCGGGCTGAACGGGAGGGAGGTGAGTTCCCGGCCGGAGAAGAGCACGCCGAGGTCGATGGCCAGGACAGCGGCAACCTCCAGGACCAGGACGGCGCCCAGCACCTTGGCGGAAAGGTTGATATCCCGGTAGCCCAGGAAGCCAACGACGGCGATCATGGCAGCCGAGATTGCCCACCAGGGGACCAGCACCCTGGTCCAGAGCTCAATCAGGTTTCCGGCCTGCACGCCCAGGTAGCAGGTCATCGAGACCGTGAGCAGGACGTAGGCGAAGAGCGCCAGCCCTGCGGTGCCGAGCCCGGCCCGGCGGCCGAACCCGCGGTCGACGTAGGAGTAGAAGGCGCCGGCATCCGGCACGTGGGGGGTCATCCAGGCGTAGCCGACCGAGAACAGCAGCAGGATGGCCGTGGCGGCCAGCACCATCAGGGGCATGCCGACCGATTCGGAGACGGTGAGGATGAGGGGGAAGTTGGCCGCGACAACGGTGATCGGGGCCGCAGCGGCGACCACCATCAGGACGATGCCGGGCACCCCCAGCCTGCGGGTCAGAGCGGTTTGCACAAGTTCTTCCTAACTATGGAATGTGGTGAAACGATCCACGTGCATGTAGGAGGTACTCCTGCACTGCTGGGCTGCCGCTTGGGCAGGCATGCCGTGGCTTCAGCCAACTTCCCGATATTAGCCAAGGGAAGAATCCGGCTATCAATGCCGGCGAATATCCGCGTCACATCGCGTCAGCTATGAGTTCTGCGTCACTTCCGCGTCACGGCTGCACACAAAGCTGCAAACAAAAAGGTCCTGATCCGGCGAACCGGATCAGGACCTTTTTATATTGGTTGCGGGGGCAAGATTTGAACTTGCGACCTCTGGGTTATGAGCCCAGCGAGCTACCGAACTGCTCCACCCCGCGGCGTGCTTAGAACTCTACCGTACGCTTTCCGAGGGGACTAATCGCGTGGTCCGCGTCACCTGTTTCCGGCCGCAGTTCCGGGTTCATCGCCGGAAAGGGCTACGGCCAGGTCCTCGTCGATGAGCAGTGTGGTGACGAACCCGGCGGCGAGGACTGCCCGCACGGCGTCCGCCCGTGCCGCGCCCTGCGCTACGGCAACCACGTTGGGTGTGTTCTCCAGCTGGGCCAGGCTGACCGCCAGCACCCGCTCATCCAGCTCTGAATTCACCGGCCTGCCGGCGGCGTCGAGGAGGCGCCCGGAGCATTCCGCCACGGCACCGGCCTTCGCTGCTTCCAGCTTCAGGTGGTTGTCCACGCGGTTCCAGACCGTGGACAGCCCGGGCATCCAGGCTCCCACCGCAACCACTGCGGCATCCAGGGACCCGGCCTTGGCGAGGGTCTCGGAGATTTCAGGCTGACGGCGCAGGCTCTGTGCCGTCTGGGCGTTTTCGACCACCAGGGGCGCCCACAGCGGCCAGGTGGCAACGCCGTCGTGCCTGCCCAGGTTCTGGATCAGTTCCAGCGAGTTACCGCTGCCCGGAACGGGCAGGGCGCCCGCCAGCTGGATGATGTTGCAGGGCGGCAGGTGCGTGACGTGCCCGGCTGCGAGGTCCAGTGTCCGGGACCAGGAGACGCCTATGTTGGCCCCAGGCGCCGCTGCATCCATGATCTCCGCGGCCGCTGCGGCTGCCATTGCCTCGCGGGTAGTCCTCTCGTCCGCGCCGGTAGGGCTGATGCGCACGCGCTGCACCCCAAGTGCTGCGGCGAGGCGGTCTGGTGCCAGTTCCGCTGCGGCTTCCGGAAAGCGGATGTCGATGCGGACGATTCCCAGGGCACGCGCTTCGTCGAGGTAACGCGCCACCTGGAACCGGGAAATCCCGTAATCCCTGGCAATGTCCACTTTGGAGCGGTTATTCAGGTAATAATCCCGGCCAATCCTGGCCAGAAGTTCCTCGTGGGAGGTCCCTGTTCCGGTGATGATTCCGCCCTCCCTGTTCCCGAATGAGCAATTAATTGTTGCTCATTTGAGTCTATATGGCTAGAGTTCCTCACCAAATGAGCGCAAGGAAAAATCTCAAATGAGCAAGGGTGACGTATGAGATCAGAACGCAGCCAGCCGGAGCGCCGGCGCGGGCGCGCGGCAAGGCAGTTCGCAGCAGCCGCCGCGGCAGCAGCAATGGTGCTTACCGGGTGCGGCAGCGGAAGCGCGGACGGCCGCCAGGAAATTGTGGTGGCCATTGTTTCCAACCCCCAGATGACGGATGCCATTTCGCTCCAGGACCGTTTCAAGGAAGAACACCCGAACGTTGACGTCCGGTTCGTGTCCCTTCCGGAGAACGAAGCCCGGGCCAAGATCACCGCCTCCGTCGCCACCGGCGGCGGAGAATTCGACGTCGTTATGGTCTCCAACTACGAGACCCCGATGTGGGCGGAAAACGGCTGGCTGACCAACCTGCAGGAGTATGCAGACGGCACCCAGGGGTACGACCCTGATGACTTCATTCCCAACATCCGCGAGGCGCTCAGCTACGAAGGCGACCTGTACTCGGTGCCGTTCTACGGCGAATCTGCGTTCCTGGCCTACCGGCAGGACCTCTTCGACGAAGCCGGGCTCACCATGCCGGAACAGCCCACCTGGGAAGACATTGCCGGGTTCGCCGAGACCCTGCACAACCCGGACGACGGATTCTCCGGCATCTGCCTGCGCGGACTGGCCGGCTGGGGCGAGGTCATGGCCCCGCTGACCACCATGATCAACACCTACGGCGGCAGCTGGTTCGACGAGGACTGGAATGCCACCCTGGACAGCCCCGAGGTTGAGGCTGCCGTGACCGACTATGTGGACCTGATCCGCAACTCCGGGCAGCCGGGCGCGGCAACCAGCGGCTACGGCGACTGCCTGACCCGCTACAGCCAGGGCAACGCGGCCATGTGGTTCGACGCGACCGCTATGGTCTCCACTGTTGAGGACCCCGATTCCTCCCTCGTGGTCGGCAAGACGAGCTACGCCCCCGCCCCGGTTCAGGAAACCGACTCCGCCGGCTGGCTGTACAGCTGGTCGCTGGCCATTCCCGCCACCAGCGAGGAAAAGGACGCAGCGTGGGACTTCGTGTCCTGGATGACGGACAAGGACTTCATCCAGCTTGTGGGCGAGGAAATCAGCTGGGAGCGGGTGCCGCCGGGGAGCCGGCTCTCCACCTATGAGATTCCCGAATATGCCGAAGTTGCCGAAGCCTACGCGGAGCCCACCCTCAGCGCGATGGCAGGTGCGGCCCAGGAAACCTCGTTCACCGGCAGCGTGCCGTATCCGGGCCTGCAGTTCGTGGGCATCCCGGAGTTCCAGGACCTTGGAACCCGCGTCGCCCAGCAGATCTCCGCCGCGATAGCCGGACAGAAAACCGTTCAGGAAGCCCTTGAACAGTCCCAGCGCTACGCGCAAACCGTCGCCGAGAGCTACCAGTCAGGAGATAACGGATGACCACGCTGGTAGAGCGGCACAACGCCAAGGCGCGCCGCGACGTCGAAAAGCGGCAGTCCGGCGGAATGTCCCGGGCCGAGGGCTGGCGCCGCCGCGGCCCGCTCCTGCCGGCACTGATCTTCACAATCATCGTCACGCAGGTCCCGTTCCTGTTCACCATCTGGTATTCGCTGCAGAACTGGAACCTGCTGAATCCCGAGGGTGACCGGTTCGTCTGGTTCTCCAACTACGTTGAGATCTTTGCCGACTCCACGTTCCGCCAGGCAGCACTGAACAGTGTGATCTTCACTCTGGGCTGTGTGTTCTTCGCAATGATCCTGGGCATCATCTTCGCGCTGCTCCTGGACCGCTCCTTCGCCGGGCGCGGCATTGTGCGGACCCTGCTCATTACGCCGTTCCTGATCATGCCGGTGGCCGGTTCACTGCTCTGGTCCGTCTCCATCCTCAACCCCAGCTACGGCCTGCTGAACTGGCTGATCGGCCTGGTGGGGATTTCCCCGGTTGACTGGACATCCGCGCACCCGATTGCGTCTATCCTCATGTCCCTGGTGTGGCAGTGGACACCGTTCATGATGCTGCTGGTCCTGGCCGGCCTGCAGGCGCAGCCGAAGGACGTGCTGGAAGCAGCCCAGGTGGATGGCGCCGGGTGGTGGCGCACGTTCTTCTCCGTCACCCTGCCGCAGCTGCGCCGCTACATTGAACTCGGTGTGCTGCTCGGAGCGATCTACGTAGTGAACACGTTCGACCAGATTTATCTGATGACGGCCGGCGGGCCCGGAACGGCCAGCGCCAACCTTCCCTTCTACATCTACCAGCGGGCCTTCCTCGGCTTCGACATCGGGCAGGCCGCAGCCATGGGTGTTGTCGTTGTGATTGCCACGATCATCGTCGCGACCTTCGCCCTCCGCCTGATCTTCCGCAGCTTCGACACAAAGGACTAGCCGTGGCCACCCAGACACCGCCGGCTCCGGCCGAACGCACCCCCACTGCCCCCGGCACGCCGCCGCAAAGGCGCAAACCCAAGCCGCGCGCCGGGGCGTCGCTGATTACCGTCTTCACCTGGATCATTGCCATCGGGTTCTTCTCGCCGGTGCTCTGGATGGTGCTGACCTCCTTCAAGCAGGAGTCGGCGGCCGCCTCCAACCCGCCGTCGTTCTTCTTCACTCCCACCCTGGACCAGTACCGGGCAGTGCTCGACGCCGGTGCCGGCAGCTACTTCGTGAACTCGGCGATTGCCACGGGGGTCTCCACCCTTCTGGTGATTATCCTGGCGGTCCCTGCGTCCTACGCCCTGAGCATCCGGCCGGTGAAGCGGACCCAGGACGTACTGTTCTTCTTCATCTCCACCAAGATGCTGCCCGTGGTGGCAGTGATCATGCCGATCTACGTGATCGCCGGCCAGCTGAAGGTCCTGGACAACGTCTGGACGCTGGTGGTGCTCTACACCTCCATGAACCTGCCCATTGCAGTGTGGATGATGCGCTCCTTCTTCCAGGAAGTGCCCTCGGAAGTGCTGGAGGCGGCGCAGATGGACGGCGCCGGCCTGCTGAAGACCCTGTGGCGGGTCCTCATGCCAATGGTTGCTCCGGGCCTCGCAGCAACGGCACTGATCTGCGTGATCTTCGCCTGGAACGAGTTCTTCTTCGCCCTGAACCTCACGGCGGCTAAATCGGCCACGGTGCCGGTCTTCCTGGTCTCCCAGATGACCAGTGAAGGGCTGTACCTGGCACAGCTCTCCGCGGCATCGGTGCTCGCCTCCCTTCCCGTGGTCCTGGCCGGCTGGGTTGCGCAGAAACAGCTGGTCCGCGGCCTGTCGATGGGAGCAGTCAAGTGAGCGGGTCGTCCACCATGCGCGTTTCGGTACTCGATGCCCCGGGCAAGCTCCGCCTCGAGGACAGGCCCGTGCCGGTCCCCGGCCCCGGTGGGGTACTCGTGCGGATCGTGGCCGTGGGTGTGTGCGGTTCGGATACGCACTATTACCGCGAGGGGAGGATCGGCAGTTTCGTCGTGGAATCCCCGCTGGTGCTGGGTCACGAAGCATCCGGCCGGATCGAAGCAGTGGGCGACGGCGTTGACCCGGCCCGGGTGGGGCAGCGGGTTTCACTTGAGCCCGGCATTCCGCAGCCGTACTCGCAACAGACACTGTCCGGGCATTACAACCTGGATCCCGACGTGCGCTTCTTCGCGACGCCTCCGGTGGACGGAACGTTCGCCGAGTACGTTGTCCATCCGGCCGCCTTTAGCCATCCCGTGCCGGAGCATGTGTCCGACGACGCAGCCGCCCTCCTCGAGCCGCTGAGTGTGGCGCTTGCTGCCCGGGCAGCCGGCCAGGTGCAGCTGGGCGACAAGGTGCTGGTTGCCGGAGCGGGGCCCATCGGGCTGCTGGTTTCTGCCGTCTGCGCGCTCGCCGGTGCTGACGTGACGGTGACGGATGTCCGTGCCGAACGCCTGGACGCGGCGGCCCGCTACGGAGCTGCACACGCCTTCACCTCGGCCGATGCGCCCGAACCTGCCCCGGAATATCAGGTCTTCGTCGATGCTACCGGCGCCGAACCCGCTGTGCTGTCCGGGATCCAGCGCCTGGCGCCGCGCGGCCGCTGCGTGCTGGTGGGCATGGGTGCGGACACCATCGCACTGCCGGTTCCGCTGGTCCAGGGCCGTGAACTCACCATCACCGGGACATTCCGGTACGCCAACACCTGGCCGCTGGCCGTGGATCTGGCCACCCGCGGGCTGGTCGATCTGGACGGGCTGGTCACCTCACGCCACGGGCTCGACGACGTCGAAGCGGCCCTGGTTGCCGGGGCCCGGGAAGGTGCGCTGAAGGCCGTCGTCACGCCGTAACCCTGCCGCCCGACCTCAGCCCATGGTGATAGGTTCAGCTGAAACAGGCCGGCTCAGTGCGGAGGACAGGCATGGTCAAATCAGCCGACACGGCACCGGACGTAGCCCACGCGTCGAGTTTCCCGGAGTGGAAGAGACTCGTCTCCGAATCGTTCGTGCCGCTCGAAGCCACTCCGGTGGAGCCGGGCGCTGCGGCGTTCTCCGGTCGTCTCACCGGCCGCCGGCTGCGTGAGCTGGCCATTGTCCAGGTGGACGCCATGCCGCACTGCGTCGAGCGGACACCGGAGCTGATCAACGGGGCCGACGGCGGGTTCTACAAACTCAGCCTGCAGCTCTCCGGAACCGGGATCCTGGTCCAAGACGGCCGTGAAGCCCTCCTCGAACCCGGAGACCTGGCCATCTATGACACGGGTGCGCCCTACACTCTGACCTTCCACGAGCAGTTCACCACCCTGGTGCTGATGTTCCCGAAGCAGCTGCTCGGGCTGGCACCCGAGGACATGGCGGAGATGACCGCCGTCCGGCTGGGCCGCGGGCACCGGCTGGGCCGCGCCGTCGTTCCCTTCCTGACGCAGATCGGGCGGATGCTGCCCGAACTGGACGGCCCGATCGGGCACCGGCTGGCTATGAACACCGTAGATTTGCTCTCCACTCTGCTGGCGGATGAGGCCCACGCCCTTCCGGACGCGGAAGCCGGCGGACAGGAGCGCCTGCTGCGCCGGGTGCAGCACTTCATCGACGGGCAGCTGGCGAACCCGGACCTGTCCCCGGGGTACATCGCGGCCGCGCACTTTATGTCCGTCCGCAGCCTGCACAAGCTCTTCGAGGACTCCGGCACCACCGCTGCTGCGTGGATCCGCGCCCGGCGCCTGGACGGTGCCCGCCGGGATCTCGCGGATCCGCTGCAGGCAGACGTTCCCGTCGGGGCTATCGGTGCGCGGTGGGGGCTTCCGGATCCGGCGCACTTCAGCCGGGTGTTCCGTGCGGCGTACGGGCAGTCGCCGTCGGCGTACCGGGCAGGCCGCTGAGAACCCGTGCACGGTTAGTCAACTGGCGCACGCGCAAAGCCAAGCAATAAAGCGTGACCTGGCACACAGTGGGATGAGCGATCCGTCCCGCCGTTTGCAAAGGAGCAATCATGCACACCACCGAATCCCTCACCAGCTTCCAGGACCTGCTGGGTGCCATTCCGGCAGCGCCGGAGTCCCGCGACATCCTGGACCCGGCTACCGGCGAGGTGGTCGCGGCCGCTCCCGTCCACACGCTTGCAGACCTTGAGGCTGCCGTGGCCTCCGCGCGCCTGGCCCAGCCGGAATGGGCCGCCCTCGGCCACGCCGAACGCTCCGCGTACCTGCTCAAGGCAGCCGACGCCGTCGACGCGGCCGCCGAAGGCCTGGCCGAACTGCTCTCCCGCGAACAGGGCAAGCCGCTGAACGGTCCCAACGCCCGCTTCGAAGTCGGTGCCTGCGCCGCCTGGCTGCGCGCCACGGCGTCGTTCGAACTCGAACCCGAGGTGCTGGTGGACGACAACAGCGGCCGCGCGGAACTGCACTACCGTCCGCTGGGCGTGGTGGGTGCGATCGGCCCCTGGAACTGGCCCATGATGATCAGCATCTGGCAGCTCGCCCCGGCCCTGCGGATGGGCAACACCGTGGTCATGAAGCCCTCCGAATACACCCCGCTCTCCGTCCTCGCCCTGGCCGCGGTCCTGAACCAGGCGCTGCCCGCGGGCGTGCTGCACGTGGTCTCCGGCGGCCGGGACGTGGGCGAGGCCCTGGCCGGACACGCGGACATCGACAAGGTCATGTTCACCGGCTCCACCGCCACCGGCAAGGCGATCATCCGCTCCTCCGCGGACACGGTGAAGCGCCTGACCCTCGAGCTCGGCGGCAACGACGCAGGCATTGTGCTGCCCGACGCCGATCCCGCCGCGATCGCCGAGGACCTGTTCTGGGGTGCCTTCATCAACACCGGCCAGACCTGCGCGGCGCTGAAGCGCCTGTACGTGCACGAGGACATTTACGACGCCGTCGTCGATGCCCTGGCCGGCGTCGCGAACGCCATGCCGATGGGTGTGGGGCTGGATGAAAACAACGTCCTGGGCCCGCTGCAGAACAAGGCACAGTTCCAGATCGTCGCGGACCTGGTCCAGGCCGCGAAGGACGCCGGTGCGCGGATTGTCACCGGCGGAAACCCGCAGACGGACCAGCCCGGCTACTTCTACCCCGCAACCCTCGTGGCGGACATCGACAACGACAATCCGCTGGTGGCGCAGGAACAGTTCGGTCCCGCCCTGCCGATCATCCGCTATTCCACTGTGGATGAGGCAGTAGAGATGGCCAACGCCCTGGACGTGGGCCTCGGGGCTTCCGTCTGGTCCTCGGACAAGGACGCGGCCCTGGCCGTCGCTGCCCGGATCGAAGCCGGAACCGTTTGGATCAACAAGCACGGCGCCGTGGATCCCCGGATGCCGTTCGGCGGCGCCAAGCAGTCCGGCTACGGCCTCGAATTCGGCGTCGAAGGCCTCAAGGCCCTCGGGGCCCCGCAGGTCCTCAGCTACTAACTCCACCGTCAGAACGAACGAAAGCAACGAAGCTTCCATGGAAACCGAATACCTTGTGATCGGCGCCGGTTCAGCCGGCAACGTCGTCGCCCGCCGCCTGCTCGACGCCGGCAAAAAAGTCACCGTCCTCGAAGCCGGAGACCAGGACACCAACCCGGACATCGCCCACCTGAACACCCTCGGCGCGCTCTGGCACAGCCCGCAGGACTGGAACTACTACACCACCGAGCAGGCCGGAGCCTCGGGCCGCCGCATCCATCTGCCCCGCGGCAAGGTGATGGGCGGATCCCACGCGCTCAACGCCTCCATCTGGGTTCGCGGAGACCGCTGGGACTACGACTCCTGGGCTGATGCGGGGTGCGAGGGCTGGTCCTGGGAGGATGTCCTGCCCGTGTTCAAGCAGATTGAAAACTACGACGGCGGTGCTTCCGAAACGCGCGGTACCGGCGGCCTGCTGGACGTGGTCCAGGACTTCCCGCGCAATCCCGTCCAGGAGGACATGCTGGCCGGTGCGCAGGAGATCGGCCTGGAGCTGAACCCTGATTACAACTCCGGCAGTGTCGAGGGTGTCTCGCGGATGCAGCTCAACGTCCGGGACGGGAAGCGGTTCAACACCTGGCATGCCTACCTGAAGCCGGTCATGGACCACCCGAACCTGACCCTGCTCACGGGTGCACACGTGCGCCGCCTGCTGGTGGAAGACGGCACGGTCACCGGCGTCGAATTCGAATACGACGGCGAGCTCCGCACCATCCATGCGGGGGAGACCATCCTGAGCGCCGGTGCCATCAACTCCGCGGAGCTGCTGCTGCGTTCCGGAATCGGCCCGGCCGCGGAACTGGCTGAAATCGGCGTCGAACCCGTCCTGGACCTGCCCGGAGTAGGCAAGAACCTGCAGGACCACCTGCTGGCCCCGGTCATCTTCTCCGCCGGTGCCCGCCCTGTGCCGGACGGCGAGGTTGCCCCTGCCGAAGTGCACATGTTCGCCAAATCCCGCCCGGACCTGCCCGTGCCGGACACCCAGCCCATCTTCTTCTCCGTGCCCATGTACTCCCAGGACTATGGGCTGGGCGAAATGACCGGCCCGGAAAACGGGTTCTCCATGCTCGGCGGGCTGGTCCGTCCGGCCAGCCGCGGCGAGATCACGCTGACCGGGCCGTCGCCGGAAGATCCGCTGCGAATCGACCTGGGTGCACTCAGCGAACAGGCTGATGTTGATGCGCTGGTGGCTTCGGTCCGGCAGTGCCGGGAAATCGGCCGGTCTGAGGCGCTCGCCAACTGGGAGCCAAAGGAACTGCATCCCGGCCCTGGAATCAGTGACGAAGACCTGGACCAGTACGTCCGCGATTCCGTGGTCACCTACCACCATCAGGTTGGCACCTGCCGGATGGGGATCGATGACCTTGCGGTCGTTGATCCCGCTGACCTGAAGGTGCGCGGGCTGTCCGGAATCCGAATCGCCGACGCCTCGGTCATGCCTCTTGTGACCACAGGAAACACCAACGCTCCCACGGTGATGATTGCCGAGCGTGCTGCGGGGATGATCCTGGGCTAACCCTTCCCCTCCGCCTCCCTCAGGGAGATCGCAGAAACTGCCCGTATGAGCGCTCATACGGGCAGTTTCTGTCATCTCGAGGGGGAGGGGACGCCAGCTATTCGTCACAAAGCAGGTGGTACCAGCTGTCCGCCAGCACCTCGATGGCGTGTTCGCGGTTAGGCTCCAGCTTGCGGCGGGTCCACAGTGTGGCGACGTAGTCCAGCTGCGTGTACGCGAGGGAGCCGCGGACGTGGTGCGTTTCTTCGGGGAAGCGTCCGGCCTGCTGCATCCCGGTGACGATGTCTGAAATGACTTCCTCGTGCCAGGCCTCCACCATGGTCCGGACCTCGGGATCCACGGCCGCGGCCTCGTCCAGGACATCGAGGTAGGGCCGGAACACCGGCCACAGGGCGGCGCGTGACTCCAGCCAGGCGCGAATGCCTGCAGGTTCACCTTCGCGGACCACGTCTACCAGGTCTGTGGCGGTGGAGGTGCTGTCCGGTCCGCTGGCGCGGTCCAGGAAAGAATTGACCCGGTCCATGAACTCACGCATGAGGTCCGTGCGCGAAGGGTAGTAGGCGTAAAAAGTCACCCGCGTGGTGCCTGCAGCGGACGCGATCTCGTCAATGGTGGTGGCGGCGTAGCCCTTGGTGGTGAACAGCTCCAGCGCACGCTCCACGATGGTGTCCCGCGTGAGTTGTTTCTGGGCTTCTCGCAGCGACGACATGGAACAACCCTAACTGACGGAAGCGCTTCCGGTGAGCCAAAACACAGTGGCCTGGGCGGGGTGGAAAGGCGGTGCCGGGCAGGGCAAAAGCCTGGATTTCCCTGCCCGGCACCGTCATTGTTCCAGCGGCTAGACCCGGACGGCCGGCCGCAGGGCGGAGGGGCCCAGATTGGCCAGCCGCCGCAGTTTCGGAACCGGGATCCGGTAGTTGAGGGCCGCGGCGGTGCCCCGTCCGTCGGCGTCCTCCCAGCGCAGCAGCATCGAGTCCGCTGAAGTGCCGGTTTCCGCAAAGGACGGTTTCCCGGTCATCGGAGCCGGCCCGGCAACCTTCAGGGAGAGCCCAAAGCCCTCAGTCCAGAAGTATGGCTGAAAGGAGAGCTCCGGCGCGGCGTCGCCCTGCAGCAGTCCCAGTGCAGCCGTTTTGGCCTGTTCGATGGCGCTGGTCCAGAGAGGTACCCGGCCGTGCCCGCCCGCTCCCGGGAAGGCAGCGACGTCCCCTGCGGCCACAATTCCCGGGCCCACACGCCCGCGGCTGTCGGCCAGCAGGCGTCCGCCGGTGAGCAGGCCCGAATCCTGGAGCCAGGCCGTGTTTGGCTCGTCACCGACAGTGCTGACCACTACATCAGCGCTCAGTACCACCCCGTCCTGAAGCGCGACGGCCGGGGCCTGGGCGGTCCCCGCGAGCCGGGCCTTCCCAGCCGTGACGAAACGCAGGCCGCTCCGCCGGGCGGCGTCGATAAAAACGCCGGAGAGATGGCTGCCCAGCTGGCGGCTCAGCGGCTGCACGTCGGAAACCAGCGTGACCCGGCATCCCTGCTGAAGAGCCCCGGAGGCTATTTCCATGCCCAGTGCGCCGCCGCCCACCACGATCACGGTTGGACTACCCGTGGCTACCCGGTTCTTCAGCGCGACCGCATCTTCTATTGTTCGCAGCGTGAGCTCGGGGGAGTCCGCGCCGCCCAGCCGCCGGGCAGAGGAACCTGATGCGATTACCAGTCCGTCGTATGGAAGTTCGGTCCCGTCGTCCAGACGCACGAGGTTTGCCACGGTGTCGAGTCCGGCGGCGGCAACACCCAGGATTTCTTCCGCGCCGTGCGACGGGTCCGGCAGCTGATGGGCGCTGAGCTGGTCCTCGCCGTGCAGCAGCGCCTTGGACAGCGCCGGCCGGCTGTAGGGCTGGTGCTTCTCCGCTCCAACAACGGTGAGCCTGCCGTCGAATCCGGCAGAGCGGAGCGCATCACAGGCGCTCAGGCCCGCAATGCCGTTGCCGACGACGACGACGCGACGCAGCGTCACGATGCCAGCCGAAGGGCCGCCACAGGGCAGATCCGCACGGCGGCATTTGCCGCTGCGAGGTCCGCCCCGTCGACCTCCGGGACATCGATGACCAGTTCGCCGTCGTCATCCAGGTGCATCAGCTCCGGTGCCGCTTCCTCACACAGTCCGTGGCCTTCGCAGCGCGGACGGTCCAGTTCGATCCTCATGCTGCCACCACCTTGATAACCGGGAGTTCCTCAATGCTGCGGGTGATGTTGCTGGGCACCCGCACCTCCTCGCCGAGCTGAATTTCCGCGACTTGGCGGCCCAGTGCGCTGATGATGGCGTGGCCCTCGAGCCGTGCCAGGCCCTGGCCGGCGCAGCCGTGGGGGCCGTAGCCGAAGGACAGGTGGTCCACCGGGTTGCGGGTGATGTCGAAGGTGTCGGGGTCCTCGTAATGGCGCGGATCGTGGTTTCCGGCGCCGAACAGGATGCCCAGCTGCGCGCCGGCCGGGATCAGCGTTCCGTCAACCTCGGTATCCCGGGTGGCTGTCCGCCCCCACACATGGATGGGCGGCCAGAACCGCAGCACCTCGGCGAATGCCGATGAGACCAGGTCCGGGTTCTCCCGGAGCAGTGCCAGCTGTTCGGGGTGCCGGCCGAAGAGCGCGACGGCGTTGCCGATCGCGGCGATCGTAGTGTCCACCCCGGCTCCGAGGTACTGGTGGATGATGTGCCCGGCCGTTCCCTCGGGAATGTCCCCGCGCGTTTCGGCGTCGAAGATTCCGCGGCCGATCGATCCCGGTGCCAGGTCTTCGGCCGTGACGGTGGAGCACCAGCCGTAAAGTTCGCCGGCAATCGGGAAGTTCTCCTGGGTGCGCTGGTTCAGCGGGCCGAGGACCTGCATGGCGGCCTGTCCCCAGCGGAGCATGTTCTCCTTCACCTGGCCGGTAAAGCCGATCAGGTCGGCCACGATCTCCAGCGGGAAGGCGCGCGCCAGGGCATCGATAGCTTCGAAGCTGCCGCCGGCTACCAGCCCGCCAACCAGATTCTCCGCCTTCTCATCGATGACGACTTTCAGTCCGCGCAGCGCCCGGGGAGTCAGGTTCTCGGAGAGCGCGGCACGCAGCTGTGTGTGGACGGGCGGATCTGATGCCAGTGAGGTTCCCTGCAGCGCCTCGTTGACCATGGGGTTGAAGCCGAGGGAGGTGGAGGAGAAGGTCTCCGGGTCATTCAGTGCATCCCGGATGACGTCGTAGCGGGTCAGGACGTAGAGGTCGTTTTTCGGCAGGTAAACCACGCCTGCCGTCTCGCGCAGCGTCGCGTAGGCCGGGTAAGGGTCCAGGAGGACGGCGTCGTCCCAGATGTCGAGGTCTGATTCAGCACGTGTTCTCACGGCGGAGTCTCCTTCTGTGGTGGTGGGAGGTGGTGGTTAGCTTCCGGCGGGCACAGTTGCCGCTGCGGCAGGGGCCCCGGTTCCTGCCGCAGGAGCGGAGGAGGACCGGCCTGGGACGAACAATGTGAGGACGGCGGAAACCGTCGCGGTAATTCCGGCAACCAGGTAGACGGACTGGAAGCCCTGGCCCAGCGAGGAGCCTGCTGCCCCCTGGATAGCGGGCTGTGCGGAATTGAGGGCCTGGACCATGCCGTCCACGGCGGCCTGCGGCGCACCGGATGCGGCAGCCTGTCCGGTGAATCCGGAAATGACATCCGGCCAGCCGGAGAGGAAAGCCAGCGGCGGAATCTGTCCGAGTCCCTCAGCTGCTTCAGCAGGCAGTCCGGCCCCGCCGAGGATGGATGCCAGGGGGGCGGCGAAGAGGGAGGCGCCGACGCTGAAGGCGATGGCCGAACCGATGACGGGTCCGAGCGCGAAGCCCAGATCCCGGAGCAGGTTGGTGGTGGCCGATGCCATGCCGATTTCCTGCGGTGCCACGGTGTTGATGGCGACGGCGGTGACGGATCCGACCGTCAGGGCAAATCCGGTTCCCAGCAGTGCCAGCGGGGGAATGAACGCGGTCCACGGGGTGCCGCCGAAGGCTTCGGGGGTGCCCAGGGAGAAACCGGAGAGCCAGTACCCCGCGGCGGCCATGAGAGCGAATCCTGCAGTGAGGACCCATCGAGGGGCTACATGGTGGATGAGCCAGCCAACCACGGGAATGAAGACGAAGGCAGGACCCTGGATGAAGACGAACAGCACGCCTACCTTCCACGTTTCAGTGAGGGCCAGGCCGCCGACGGCCACGGAGGTGCTGAAGCACACGGCGAGGAACGCGAACATGCCGATCACGGCCACGATCCCGGTGATCGAATAGGCGCGGTTCTTGAACAGCGAGAGATGGATCAGCGGCTGAGGCGTTCGGGATTCAATCAGGACGAACGCTGCCAGCAGCGCTGCACCGGCAACGTACGCGGCGATCACCACCGGGGAGCCGAAGCCTGAGTCCACGGCGGTGACCGTGGCGAACAGGGCGGCGATCAGCCCCAGGGCCAGGGTTGTCTGGCCGGGAAGGTCCAGTTTGCGGCCCTGCGGGGCCGCGGAGTCCTGCGCCTTCAGGGACAGCAGCAGCAGCGCGGCAGCCAGCCCGGCGGCCACGAAGTACGCCACGCGCCAGCCGCTGTAGACGTTGGGGTCTCCCGGGGCAGCGCCCGGGACGGTGAAGAGCTGTGAGGTCAGCCCGGCCAGGACGGGCGAGATCACCGCGCCGAGGGACAGGAATCCTGCCCAGGTCGCGATGACCTTGGCACGGGCCCGCGGATCCGGAGTGATCGCGGCGATCATCGAGAGCGAGATGGGGAAGAGGATGCCGGCACCGATGCCTCCTATGGCCTGAGCGGCAATCATGACCCCGGTAACCGGTGCCAGGGCGGCGAGAACGGATCCGCCGATCGTGAGTCCGGCACCGGCGATCAGCAGTTTCTTGCGGCCGAACAGGTCGCCGAGAACACCCCAGCTGAGTTCAAAAACCACGACGCCGATCATGAACACCCCGGCAATCCAGGTCAGTCCGGCTCCTGAGGTGTGGAACTCAGCGGCAAAAGTGCCGTTCAGTGCTCCGGGCAGGGCATTGGTCATCTGCGCAAGGGTGACGGCACTGTACGCGGCAAGGAACGTGGCGCGAACTGAGCCACCACCCGCCGTCGGCATGTTCTGGCTCATCGCTGAAACTCCTTCGTTCCTGTGAACAGGCGGGATTGGTTAGGTGACCGGCGTCACAGGAGCCAGTGTGGAGGGAATGTTTACAGGCTGTCAAGGAGGCCAACACGGTGATCGCGTCACAAACGCACCGAAAAGGTTTTGCTTGACATCGTGTAAAGAAAACTGTGAGGATAGCCACACAGCAGCGGGACATGGCGCAGGTCACACCCGTATCCGCACCGATCTTCCTAGGAGACGCCACGTGAGCGACTTCGCCGGCGACGACGCCAGCACCCCAGCCAATCCCATGGTCAACACTGTTCTGGGGCCGGTCCCCGCGGCGGAGCTTGGTGTCACGGCGGTGCATGAAGCACTGCTTTCGGTTGTTCCGGGCGCCGAATACGCCCCGGACATCACCATGGACCGGGCCGAGATCTTCGAGATTCTCGCCGGCAAGCTGAGGGACTTCGCCGAGGCCGGCGGCGGCACGGTGGTGGACAGCACCGGTATGTTCCACGGCCGGGACCTGCCGCTCTACGAAGCCCTCTCGCGTTCCACGGGCGTGCACATCGTTGCATCCACGGGTATGGGCCCGGAAGAGATGCTCGGCGGCTACTTCCTCACCCCGCAGACCAACCCGCCCACGCCGTGGCCCGCGGAAAAGTTCGCCGATCTCTTCTCCCGGGAGGTCGCCGAAGGCATGGTGATTCCGCGCCTGGAACGCCGCGCCGCCGCTGGCCTGGTGGCCACAGCGGCCGACCGCGCCGGCATCACTCCCACTGAGGAGAGCCTCTTCCAGGGCGCTGCCCGCACCGCACTGGCCACAGGCATTCCGGTTTCCGTGCGGTTCGGCAGCGACGCTGTCCGCGAACTCGAACTGGTACTGGCTGAAGGACTTCAGGCGGACCGCGTGGTGGTGGGCGGGCTGGACCGGAAAGACTCAGCAGGCACCGCCGTCGAAATCGCCCGCCGCGGAGCCTACGCAGCGATCGACCATGTGGGCCTGAACGACGACGGCAGCTATCTGGACGATTCCGAGCGCGCCGCGCTGGTCCTTGAGCTGGTGGCAGCAGGCTGCGCCGACCGCATCCTGCTTTCCTCGAACAGCATCGGGGCCGCGTTCGGACAGCCGGACTATGACCTTCCGTACGGCCACGTGCTGACCAGCTTCCTGCCGTTCCTGCTCACACAGGGCCTTACCGAGGCGGACGCCCGGCTCATCACGGCCGAGAACCCCCAGCGGCTTCTTTCAGTCCGCTAGGGCGGGCACCCACAGGTTTCAACTAATTTTTCGAGGTGTTGTTTTGTCGAAGGTAAACACAGTATTGGGAACGGTCCCGGCAGAAGAGCTGGGAATCGTGGCCGTCCATGAGCACATTGGCTACGGCATGCCGGGCAGCGAGCTGGACTCCAAATGGTGGAAGACGCCGGAGGAACGGTACGCGGAGACCGTGCCGAAGCTGCGGCAGTTCCACGAGTACGGCGGCGGCACCTTTGTAGACGCCACCGGCATCTGCAACGGACGTGACGTGGACTATTACAAGTCCCTGTCGAAGAAAACCGGCGTGCACATCATTGCCTGCACCGGCTTCGTTGGAGGCGACACGGCCCTGCCGCACTTCGCCCGGGCCTCAGTGGAGTACCTGGCCAAGGTCTTTGTCCATGAGATCACCGTGGGCATCGGGGACACCGGAGCCAAGGCCGGGGTCATCAAGGTAGGCGTGAGCCGCGGTGGTCGTATGACTGAACTCGACAAGCGCATCTACCGTGCCGCGGCCCGGGCTGCGGTGGCCACCGGTGTCCCGATCCTGACTCATCTGGCCATTGATCCGCAGCCGGCGATCGAGATTTTCAGCCAGGAAGGCCTGCCGCTGGACCGGGTGCTCTTCGGCCACGCCGACGACGGGCTGAACGCCCCGAACACGCCGAGCGAATGGATCATGAGCCAGGGCGGCCGGATAGGGTTCGACACCTTCGGCTATGAAACCGAGCTTCCGGACCCGCCGTTCTGGGCCCGCCCGCGCAAGGAACGGCTGGACCATTTTATGGACCTGGTGGAAAAGGGCCATCTGAACCAGCTGCTCGCTTCCGCTGACGCGAATTGCAGTCCGCTGGGCTGGCCCGGTGTAAAGGGACACACCGTCAATTACATCTTTGAGGACCTGATCCCGGACCTGCGCCGGGCCGGAATGGATGAAGCATCCATCAACGCCCTGCTCATCGAGAATCCAGCCGATTTCCTCTCCATCCACGCCTGAGACAGCATCCCTTCCCGCGGTGCAGCGACGCACCGCCTATCAGAAAGTGATCCAGCCATGAAGACCACCGAAATCAAGAACCTGTCCATCGCCGTCGTAGGCGGCGGCTACGGCGGTGCTGCCGCCGCGATCGCACTGCGGAACATCGGTGCGGAGAACGTCCACGTTTACGAGCAGGCACCGGCGCTGGGCCAGGTCGGCGCCGGCATTGGCCTGCGGCCCATCACCGTGGAGCTGTTCCGCCAGTGGGGCATCTTCGACGAGATCGCTGCAGTCAGCTCCCCAAGTGACTACCTGGAAATCCGGAGCGCGGACGGGCAGCAGGTCCTGGCCCAGGAAGTCTGGCCGCAGCTGAACGATTTCGATCAGCCGAACCACACCCGCATCATCCACCGCGGCGACTTCATTGAAGCCCTTCTGGGGGTGCTCCCCGAAGAAGTAGTCCACCTGGACCACAAACTCACCTCCATCGAGGACCTCGGCGGGCAGGCCAAGCTGACTTTCGAAAACGGCAGCACCGTTACCGCGGATGTGGTCATTGGTGCCGACGGCATACGGTCCCTGGTCCGCAAACAGCTGTTCAGTGACCAGGAGCCGGTCTTCGCCGGTGAGCACGCCTACCGTGCCGTCATTTCCATGGACGATGCCTTCGGCCTGGGTGCCGAGGACAACAACCCGCGCTTCTACATGGGCCAGAACGGCACCATTGCCTACAACCTGCCGCTGCCGCACCGCGGCCAGCTCTCCTACGACATCACCGCTCCGTCAGAAGATGGTTCCTGGGCGCCGGAGATCACCAACGACTACCTGATTTCCCTGCTGGAAGGGTTCGACGAGCGGATCGTGAAGATTGCCCGGAACCTGGACATCAGCCAGGTCACCAGCCGCTCCGTCTTCGACATCGATCCGGTGGCGAACTGGCATACCGACAGCGTCGCACTGATCGGCGACGCCGCGCACGCGATGCTGCACCACCAGGGCCAGGGCGCGAACTCGGCGATCCAGGACGCCGGCGGCCTGGCAGATGCCTTCCTGGAAGCCGGGTCCGTGAAGGAGGCGCTGGCGCTGTACCAGGCCACCCGGAAGCCGGTCACCGACGAACTGCAGCGGCTCTCCCGGCTGGGCTGGAACGCCAACGCCGTTGAGAATGCCTTCCCCGAACAGGCCGCGGCCAAGTAAGCGAAGATCAGAAATGCCTATTCATCCCGAAATTGCCAAGATCCTCGCCACCCTTCCGGCGCCTCCGGAGGGGCCGCTGAATCCCGTCGCCATGCGCGCCGGCGAACAGGCGCAGGTGCCTCCACTGGAAGACCGGACTCCGGTCCACCGGGTAGAGGACACCGTCGCAGCTACCCCGGCAGGCGATGTCCCGGTGCGGATCTACACGCCTGAGGAGGCCGGTTCCTACGGAGTGCTGGTCTACTTCCACGGCGGAGCGTTCTTCCTGGGCAGCCTGGATACCCACGACCACGTGGCCCGGGCACTGGCAAATGAAAGCGGCTTCAAGGTCATCTCGGTCGGTTACCGGCTGGCACCCGAAGCAGCCTTCCCGGCCGGTCTCCAGGACTGCTACGGCGTGCTGCAGTGGGTCACGGAGCAGTGGGCGGAACTGAACTGGAACGGTAAAGACCTCGCCGTTGCGGGCGACAGTTCCGGCGGAACCTTCGCCGCCGCCGTCACTGCCATGGCCAAGGACGACGGTTTCGACGCAGTCTCGCACCAGATCCTCTTCTACCCGTCCCTGGACCTGGACTTCGACTCCGACCGCTATGCCTCGATGCGGGAAAACGCCGTGGGCTACGGGCTGGAAACTGCAGGGCTGAAGCCCTTCAACGCGTTCTACCTGGACAGCGGAGCGGACCCGGCCGATCCGCTGGTTTCCCCGATCAAGCGGAAGGACCTCGCCGGTCTGCCGCCGGCCCTGGTCATCACTGCGGAGTTTGACCCGCTGCGCGATGAAGGCGAGCTGTATGCCGAACGCCTGCGCAGCGCCGGCGTCGAGACCGTGCTGAGCCGGTACGACGGCGCGAACCATGGGTTCGTAGCCAACTTTTCCTGGATCCCGGAGTTCTACGCGGCTCTGGAGGAAGCGGGCCGGTTCCTTCGCGGGAGGGAATCCAAGTGAGTGCCGCGGTCCATCCGCTGGTCTCGCCGTGGGGCCGGTTCGGGTTGTACAGCTACTTCATCGATGCACCGGAACCTGCCATCGTGGACACCGGCATCGCCTCCTCTCCTGCTGAAGGGCTGCTGCCGGCCCTGCAGCAGCTGGGACGCAGCATTGAGGACGTGCGCTGGATCCTGCTCACGCACGGGCACATCGACCACTTGGGCGGAGCGCAGGCACTGCATGACCTAACCGGCGGCAAGGCCAAAGTGGTGATCCACGAAGCTGACGCACCACTGCTGCGCTCGCGGCAGGCCCACGTCGATGAATACGTCCAGGGCCGCAGCCGGTACCTGAACGCCCCGGACGGGGCACAGCAGCAGGCGCAGACTGCCCAGGCCGTGATTTCCGGCGAGATGGAACCTGCCGTCCTGGTGCGCGGCGGGGAAACCCTGTCCCTGGGCGGGGATGTGCGCGTGAAGGTGCATGCGGTTCCCGGGCACACACCGGGGTCCGTGGCCTACCAGCTGGACGATGCGGTGTTCGCGGGAGACGCGGTGCAGATCCATGGGGCGGCGAACCGGTTCCCCGGCTACACCGATCCGGACGCCTACCGCTCGAGCCTCGCATACCTCCGGGACGAGGTCCGGCCGGAACGCCTGTACCTCGGACACCCGTACCGCGGGGCGGACGGTGAGCCCTACGGCGTCGAACTCGATGCCGCGCAGGCCCGCCGGGCGCTGGACGAGTCCCTAGCCCTCGAGGCGCGGATCCGGGGGAGCGTCACGCGCTGCCTGGAAGCCGGCCTGGCAGCGACGGACTCGGTCTACTCGCCCTTCGAGCCGGTCGCCGCTGAGCTGGGCTACACCTCTGATCCCACACTGGAACCCTCGCCGTTCTTCACCACCCTCGACGGCTACCGCAGCCGGTTCACCCAGTAGATTTCCACAAGGAGCCGCACCACAAATGGCCACTTTCCAGACGATTAATGCCGGCGGGATGCCGATCACGGTCCAGAAGGACCTGCGCGTTCCCATGCGCGACGGCGTCGAACTCGCTGCTGACGCCTATCAGGGGGCAGCGGACAAACCCCGTCCGGCGCTGGTGGCGCTGAGCCCGTACGGCAAGGAACTGCAGGCCATGGCGCTGACCATGCCGCCGCAGCGCCGCCCGAGCCCCATGTGGGACGGATGCATCGAGGCCGGGGACATAGCGCGGATCGTGAAGGAGGACTACGTCCACGTCATTGGTGACCTGCGCGGTTCCGGGGACTCGGGCGGCGAACACATCGGCAACTACAACGCCGGCGGAGTCTCCCTTGGGCAGGACGCCTACGACTTCATCGAATGGGTGGCTGCTCAGCCCTGGTGCGACGGCAACGTGGGCATGGTCGGCATTTCCTACTTCGGCTCCATGCAGGTGCTCGCCGCCGCTGAACGCCCGCCGCACCTGAAGGCCATCTTCGTCTCCGGCGGCCACTACGACTTCTACGAGACCACCTACCACGGCGGTGTCATGTGGTTTATGCCCCGTGCTGCCAGGGAAGGCCGCGGCGGCGACTCCGGCTGGGCGTTCACGGACAGGGTTAAGTCCCGGATGGTGGAGAAGCACTCACCAGAGGAACTGAAGAAGCTGGTCGCGGAGCGGCTCACTGATCCGGACATCGCGGCTTGGCCCAACCTGGTCCACGTCCTGAACTACCCCACGAACCACGAGGCCTGGTTCGACATTGTGATGAACGACGTCGACGGCGAGTGGTACGAGGAACGCAACCCGATCACGCTGGCCCCCAATATCGACATCCCGGTCTGGCTGCAGCTGGACCAGGGCCGCGGCTGGACGCTGGACGGCACGATTGAGCTGTTCAATGCGCTGAAGGGTCCGAAGAAACTGGACATTGGGCCGTACCCGCCGATGCAGTCCCGGCCTTTCGTCGAAGAGCACGACAAGATGTTCCGCTGGTACGACTACTGGATCAAGGGCATCGACAACGGGGTCATGGACGAGCCCGCCGTGAGCGTGTTTGTTGAAGGTTCCCGGGAGGTCGTCACGGCTGATGCCTGGCCGCCGAAGGACGTGGAGTACAAGCCGCTGTACCTGCGCACCCGCCGCAAGCTCTCCGCCGAACCCGAGCTGATGGGGACGGAGTACGCCGCGCCGGACGGTTTCTACCAGGCGCCGCTGACCGTGACGGACAAGGTGGAAATCCTGTCCTGGAGCACGGACGTGTTCGAGTCGCCGACGGAAATGATCGGAACCGGAGCAGCGCACCTGTTCGTGGAGATTGACCAGCCGGACACCAACTTCATTCTCCGGCTCTGGGATGCGGCGCCCAACGGCAAACGGCAGCTGATCACCACCGGTTACCTGAAGGCGTCCCACAGGGAGCTGGACGAAGAACGCACCAGCGAGGGCAATCCGTACCACCCGCACACCCGCGCCGTTCCCGTGGAACCGGGAACGGTCCAGGAGTACGTGGTGCGGCTCTACCCGTTCGCGAACACGTTCCTTCCGGGCCACAAACTCGTGGCCGAGCTCTCCAACAATGAGCCGCTGGCCGATGAGCACAACGCGCTGCTTCCCCCGGATGCTTTCCACCTGCCGGTCGGCCGTCCGGTGACGCACAAGGTCTACCGCGACGCCGGGCACCCTTCCCGGCTGCTGCTTCCGTTCACGGTGTCCTAACCGGCGACCCGTCCTCCTCCCTCGCCGAGATCGCAGAAACTGCCCGTATGAGCGCTCATACGGGCAGTTTCTGTCATCTCACGGGGAATAGGAGGCCGCAGCGGCCGTTGCCACGCGGCGCCCGGCAGCGATCGGGTCCGCCGGGTATCCGCGCAGGTAAGCGGTGAGGGCTCCGTTGTAGGCCAGTACGACGTCGTCAGCGAGCTCTGCGGCTCGGTTCCCAGCCAGCGGCTTGGCAAAGTGGCTCAGCCGTTCGGTCAGCAGCGCCGTGTCCGCGGCGAGGACGTCGGAGATTTCATCCCCGGCATCGGGCATTTCGGTGGCAGTGGCGAGGAATGCGCACCAGCGGGCCGCCGGCTGCCGGGCCCGGAATGCCCCCAGGGCATCGAAGACGGCCAGCAGGCGGTCCAGGTCGCTGCCGGCGTTGACCACGCACTCGTCCCAGACGGACTGCCATTCGGCGAGGCGGATGCGCAGGGCCTCTGCCACGAGTCCGTCCTTGCTGCCGAAGTGGGAATAGAGGCTGGCCGCGGACACCTTCGCGGTGCGCAGCACCTCGTCCACTCCGGTGGCGCGGATGCCGCGGTGGAAGAACACTTCTTCGGCAGCGGCGAGCAGCCGCCCGCGGGCCGGGAGTTTCGCTCCGGTGGTCATGGGCCAACTCTAGCCAGCCTTGATCCATAACGGTAGTTCTGCTCTACTGTAACGATCGTTCTGGTTGCGAAGGAGGGAGTCCGCCATGCAGGTGAAGCTGGTGGCCAGCGGACTGGCCCTGATCGCCGCGACCTACGGGCTGGCCCGGTTCGGCTACGGCCTGTTCCTGCCCCGTTTCGCCGAAGCCTTCGACATGGGTCCCGGCCTGTCCGGAGCGATCCAGGCGGGGAGTTTCCTCTCCTACTGCCTCACGGCGCTGCTGGCGGCCCGGCTGGGATCCAGACCGCGCCTGGTGGTCGGCCTCGCCGGTACTGCAGCAGCCCTGGGGTCTGCCGGAGTCGCCGCGGCTCCCAATGCCGGGCTCCTTGCTGCCGCCGTCGTTATGGCGGGCGCAGGCGCCGGATTTGCTACACCCGGCCTGGTCAGTCTGATCGAGCGCAATGTGAAGCCGGACCGGCAGGAGAATGCACAAACCATCGTTAATTCCGGCACGGGCGCCGGTCTCGTAGCCGCGGGGGTGCTGTTGGTCCTCGTCGCGGGCCAGTGGAGGCTCGGCTGGGCGGTAATTGCCGGCGTCGTGGTTCTGGCCACCGTCGCCACGCTGCGTTCCGACCGGCGCAGGGACGGGCAGAGTCCAGCCGGCACCAAACAGAACCCGGGCTGGAAAAACCTGGCAGCGCTGGCCCGGCCGCTGGCAGCCGCGGCCCTGGCAGGTGCGTCAAGTGGCGCAGTCTGGACCTTCGGCCGGACTGTTCTGGCGGAAGGAAGAGAGACTGAGCTTTACTCCATCGGTGCGTGGATGGTTCTCGGAGCCTTTGGGGTGCTCGGGGCAGGAGCAGGAAGAATCGTACAGGCGTGGAGCCTGCGCACGGCATGGACGGTGACCACCCTCCCGATGGCCGGAGCAACCATGCTGATGGGTGCATTTCCCGGGACAGCGGCGGCCGCCTACGCTGCCGCGGCGCTGTTCGGAGCCAGCTACATTGCGATGAGCGGGGTGCTGATCGTGTGGGCCGTCCGGATTGTGCCGGAGCAGGCCTCCGCCGGAACGGTTGCCCTCTTTATTGCGCTCGCCGTGGGCCAGGCCGCCGGATCAGTCGGCCTTGGGGCCGTGCTCGCGCCGGATGCGCCGGTGGGAGCCTTCAGCCTCGCCGCCGCCGTCGGGGTTCTTGCCGTCTTCCCCGCCTGGATCCGTGGACGCGCCGCTCCCAAACATTCGGACGACACCGTCTCCATTCCATCGAGATGACAGAAACTGTCCGATACCGCGCTGATACGGGCAGTTTCTGTCATCTCGATGAGGCGGTTTTGGTCCGGCCACAGCATTACTCGTAGCGTTGTCCTGCGGATACACGGGGCTGGTCCTCGGGAGAGGACACCGAAGATATGGGCAACACCGCCATCCAGCTTCAGGCACCGGAGCTCACAGCACCGCCGAAAGCACCAACCCGGCGCAGCGCCGGCATGCTGCTGGCCGTCTGCATTGTGCTGATCGGCCTGAACCTGCGCACCGTCTTTTCAAGCTTCTCTGCGATTCTCCCGGAGATCACCGACGCCTCCGGTATGCCGCCGGTCCTGGTGACCGTCCTGACCACGGGCCCGGTGCTGCTCCTGGGACTCGTAGCTCCGGCTGCGCCTGCCTTTGCCCGCAGAATCGGCATTGAACGCACGATCCTCGCGGCGATGGCCGTGCTCACCGCCGGACTCGCGGTCCGGGGAACCGGTGACTTTGCCGCCATGATTGCCGGGACTGTTGCTGCCGGGGCGGGGATCGGCGTCGTCAACGTCCTGCTGCCAACCCTCGTGAAGCGCGACTTCCAGCATCGCCTGGGCCTGATGAGCGGGCTCTATACGGGATCCATCTGCGCCGCGGCCGCACTCGGTGCGGGATTCACCCATCCGCTGCTGCAGGCGACCGGTTCCTGGCAGGAGGCCCTCGCTTTCTGGACCCTGCCGGCGGCACTGGTCGTCCTGCTCTTCGCGCCGCTGGCGCTGCGGCGCGGCCGGACTCCCGCGGACAGGAACGCCGACGCCGGCCCTTCGGTCTGGCGTTCGCCGCTGGCCTGGCAGATCACCGGTTTTATGGCCCTGCAGGCGATGATGTCCTTCAGCGTTTTCGCGTGGCTGGCACCGATTCTCCGCGACCGCGGGATTGACGGCGGAACCGCAGGCTATGTGGTCGCCGGATCGATTGTGGTGCAGGTCCTCGGGTCCTTCCTCGCCCCGCCGCTGGCGGCCCGGCTGCGCAGCCAGGGCTGGCTGAACGCATCAATCGCACTTCTCACGGGCGCCGGATTCGCACTCACCATCCTGGGCCCGCTGGACCTCGTCTGGCTCTGGGCCGTGATGCTCGGCGTGGGGCAGGGCAGCCTGACGGCCCTGGCACTGACGATGATCGTGCTGCGCACCCGCAACGCCGGAACCGCCGCCCGGGTCTCCGGGATGATGCAGTGCGTCGGCTACGGAGTCGGGTCTTCAGGCACCCTGCTCGTGGGCGTGCTGCACACGTCAACAGGTTCCTTCACTCCCGCAGCGGTGATGTTCCTGGTGATCGGAACCGCCGCGGCGGGAATGGGACTGCTGGCCGGCCGCGCCCGCTTTGTTGGCGATCCCCGCTGAGACTAGCCCAGCACCTCTGACAAGGGAGCGGTAAGGGTGTAACCGTCAAGCCGGCCGGGATCGGAAAGCCCCGTGGCGGCGCTGGTGACCAGTACCAGTTCCCCGGTCACCAGCACGCTGGTGGGCTGACGAACCGGCACCGGCACGGAGGTCAGCCGTTCGCCGTCTTCGGAGTACACGTCCAGCCGGGAGGCACCCCAGACCGCGCTCCAGATTCGTCCGTCAGGGTCCACGTGCATGCCGTCCGGGTTTTCTTCCGGCACCCGGGCGAACTCCTCCACTGACCCGGGGTCCGCCGTCGTCGTGCGGAGGATCCTGCCGCGGTCGGTGTCCGAAATCAGCACGCTGTGCCCGTCAGGCAGGAATACCGGCCCGTTGGGAATGGGAATGCCGCTCCGCAGGCGCACGACGCCGCCGCTCTCCGGGTCCCAGCGCCACACCGCGCCGTCGGGCTCCGAGCCGTCGTGCACCATGGTTCCGAACCACAACGAGCCGTCCGGTGCGAAGGCTCCGTCATTGATGCGGTAGCGCTCCGGGTCCAGGCCTGTGTCAGCCAGCTGAACCGCACCGCCGTCCGGCAGGAGTTCCACCACGCCGGTTCCGGCTGCGGCAATCAGACGGCCAGTGCGGTCCTCCTCGGCAAAGCCCAGGGGCCGGTCCAGGGAATGGGTGAGCGACGGACTTCGGCCGGGGAACCATACGTACATTTCGCCCCGGACAAGGTCAACCCACCGGGCGCCGTCCGCCGTTCGACGCAGCCCCTCACCGAGTTCGTGGGCGTGCGTACTGACCGGAGTCCAGTTTGCGTTCTTCATGCCTGCCTTCCAATGGGTGACCGTGGAAGTAATCTATCGGACGGCCTGTGCCGTCCGAGCCTCCGGGTGTTAGTCTCATCACTGCGAAGGCGGGCACCGCAGGTGCTAACTACCTGGCATTCTCCCGGCCGGAGAGACCGCCGGGACGTTGGACGCAGGGGCTTACCCATGAGCACAGATGCCGCATACCTTTCCCAGGCCGTTGAACTGGCCACCGCCAACGTAGCTGACAACGGGGGACCGTTCGGAGCGGTGATCGTTACTGCCGACGGCCAGGTGTTCGAGGGCGTCAACCGCGTCACGGCGAACAACGATCCCACCGCACACGCCGAAGTGACGGCAATCCGCAACGCCTGTGCCGCACTGGAAACCTTTGACCTCAGCGGTGCAGTTCTCTACAGCAGCTGCGAGCCCTGCCCCATGTGCCTGGCGTCCGCGCTCTGGGCGCGCATTGGCCGGGTGGTGTTCGCTGCAGACCGGCACGACGCCGCTGCGGCGGGATTCGACGACGCCGCCTTCTACGAGTACTTCGATACCCCCGTGGAAGAGCGGTTTATGCCGGTGGCTCAGCTGGCCGGCGATTCACGCAACGCACCGTTTGAAGCGTGGAACGCCTCGGTTTCCCGCATCGACTACTAGCCATCTGGGCTTTCCACGCACGGTCATGGGGGTAAGGGGTCCCGGCCGGACTGCGGCACCCGTATGCTCCGGGAATGGACCCGGTTCGTGTCTGTCTGTGGATTTTCGTGGCGACAACGGCCGCCACCTGGATCCTGTCCCTGATCACACGCGAGTACTCCTGGACTGACCGGATCTGGTCCGTCACCCCGGTGGCTTACGTGTGGGTTTTCGCCGCGGCGTCGGACTTCGAATCCCGGCTGGTGCTGATGGCCGTCCTGGTAACCCTCTGGGGCGCCCGGCTGACGTTCAACTTTGCCCGCAAGGGCGGCTACGCGCCCGGCGGGGAGGATTACCGGTGGGGGATCCTTCGCAAGCGGCTGCGGCCGTGGCAGTTCCAGGTTTTCAACTTTGCGTTTATCAGCCTCTACCAGAACCTGATCATCTGGCTCATCACTCTTCCCGCACTTACGGTGTTCCAGCACCCCCGGGCGCTGGGTCCCTTGGACTGGGTGCTCGCAGCCTTATTCCTGGCCGCGCTGGCCGGAGAGACTGCCGCGGACCAGCAGCAGTGGAACTACCAGGTGTGGAAGAAGATGCAGCGCATGGCCGGACAGGACACCGGGGCCGGTTTTGTGCAAACCGGGCTGTTCCGCTATTCCAGGCATCCGAACTTCTTCTTCGAGCAGGCCCAGTGGTGGCTCTTCTACGGTTTTGCAGTGGTGGCCTCGGGAACCTGGCTGCACTGGACGCTTGCGGGACCTTTGCTGCTGACCCTGCTTTTCGCCGGGTCCACAGTGTTCACGGAGAGTATTTCAGCTGGCCGGTATCCGGCCTACCGGCAGTACCAGCGCCGCACTTCGCCGGTCATACCGCTGCCGCAGCGGGGCCGCTCCCGTCCCCTTGAGGCAGGCTGAGGGAACTGTGGCCTAGGGGCCTTCCACTCTGAAGGAAGCGCTAAGCTCGGTCGCCCGCACTCCCGGCTCAATCACCTTGGCGAAACAGGTGGAGTGGGGAAGGTCTGTGTAGGGCCCGAAGTTCGGCACCTGGTTGTAGCCCGCCTGCGCGTAAAACCGCTTCCCGTCGGACTGGGCTGAGCCCGCCTCCGCGGTAACCGCGCCGTACCCTGCGGCGCGGGCCCGGAATTCCAGCGAAGAAAGGATCGCCGTGGCCACACCTGAGCCGCGGGCGTAGGGCAGCACGTAGATGCGTTTGATTTCGGCGGTGGAAGGGTCCAGCCGCCGCAGCCCCCCACAGCCCAGCGGCTGTCCCGAGCTGCGTTCATAGGCGATCACGAAGACAGCAGTGTCCGCTTCGGTAGGCGGAGAAGGGTCGTGGTCCGGGCGCCCGTAGCGGGAATCCAGTTCGGCCTGCTGGGCCCTCCGCAGATCAGCGCCCACCGGGTTGGACCAGGGCACCTCACGGATGGAAAGGTTCGGGGGAAGCGGGAACACATGAACCTCCTGGGCCTGCGGGACTGGTTCACCTCAATCTACGAAGGCCGGATTTCCGCCGTGTTTCCGCTGTGTGAGAACTGGGCTAAGCCAAATACACGATTCGCCAAGGCATGCAAAAATGGAAGAGATGACTTCCCCCAAAACTTCCCCAGCTGCCCTGAGCGTATCCGGCGACAAGCCGCAGGTACGTCCCGCAACCGAAGGCTGGGAGCAGGCCAAAGAGCCAGACGGCCGCCCCCTGCTGCAGTTCAAGTCCCCGCGTGTGTCACAGCCGCCGGAACACCTCGCTGACCTCACGCTTGCCCAGCGCCAGGAGAAGCTCAAGTCCCTGGGCCTGCCCGCGTTCCGCGCCAAGCAGCTCTCGGTGCACTACTTCCAGCACTACACCACGGACCCTGAGAAGATGAGCGACCTCCCCAAGGAGCGCCGCGACGAGCTGGTCAAGGAGATGTTCCCGACCCTGCTCACCGAGGTGAAGCGCCTGACCACGGACAAGGGGGACACCATCAAGTTCCTCTGGCGGCTGTTCGACGGCTCGCTCGTTGAATCGGTGCTGATGCGCTACCCCGGCAGGATCACGCTCTGTGTTTCCAGCCAGTGCGGCTGCGGCATGAACTGCCCGTTCTGCGCCACCGGGCAGGCAGGCCTGACCCGCAACATGTCTGCCGCGGAAATCCTGGACCAGATTGTCCAGGCCAACCGGGTCATCGCCGAAGGCGGGCTGGGCGGCAAGCGCCGCGACGGCGGGCACGACGCCGAGCGCGTCACCAACATCGTCTTTATGGGCATGGGCGAACCGCTGGCCAACTACAAGCGGGTCATGAACGCCGTGCACCGCATGGCCGCCGAAGCTCCCGAGGGCCTGGGCATGAGCGCCCGGAACATCACGGTCTCCACCGTGGGCCTGGTTCCGGCCATCAAGAAGCTGGCCGAGGAGAACATCCCGGTCACGTTCGCGCTGAGCCTGCACGCCCCGGATGATGAACTGCGTGATGACCTGATCCCGGTGAACAGCCGCTGGAAGGTGGACGAGGCGCTCGACGCCGCGTACAACTACTACCGCGTCACCGGCCGCCGCGTGTCCATCGAGTATGCGCTGATCAAGGACATGAACGACCACCCCTGGCGTGCAGCCCTGCTGGCGAAGAAGCTCAATTCGCGCGGCCGCGGCTGGGTCCACGTGAACCCGATTCCGCTGAACCCGACCCCGGGCTCTATCTGGACTTCCCCGGAGCCGGACGTCATCCAGGAGTTCATCGACACCCTGATCGACGCCGGTGTTCCCACCACGGTGCGCGATACCCGCGGCAAGGAAATCGACGGCGCCTGCGGCCAGCTGGCTGCGGCGGACTAACTCTCTGCTCCGGTTCCGCTCCGGTTTGTGACAAACGCTCCGCGGCGGACCGGAGCATGTTCCCAAAGCGGAGCAAGAACCAGACAACGACGGCGGGAGGCCGGGTTTTCGAACCCGGCCTCCCGCCGTCGTTGTTCTGTGTGGAGTCCTACTTCTGCAGGTGGTCCACCAGGTTCTCGGCGATGCCGATGTACTTGGCCGGGGTGAGCGCGAGCAGGCGTGCCTCGGCTTCGGCCGGCAGGCCCAGCCCGGAGACGAATTCCTTCATGCGCTCGGCATCCACGCGGTGTCCGCGGGTGAGATCCTTGAGCCGCTCGTACGGGTTTTCCATGCCCGGTGCGCCGGCGACAGCCTCTGCACGCATCACCATCTGGATGGCTTCACCCAGGACTTCCCAGTTGGTGTCCAGGTCTGCTGCCAGGACGTCCTCTGCAACGTTCAGCCGCTCCAGGCCCTTTGCCACGTTGGAGATGGCCAGCAGGGAGTGGCCGAACGCGACGCCGATGTTCCGCTGCGAGGAGGAGTCAGTGAGGTCGCGCTGCCAGCGGGAGGTCACCAGGGTGGACGCCAGGGTGTCCAGCAGCCCGTTGGAAATCTCCAGGTTGGCTTCGGCATTCTCGAAGCGGATCGGGTTGACCTTGTGCGGCATGGTGGAGGAACCGGTGGCACCGGCGACGGGAACCTGCGCGAAGTAGCCGATGGAGATGTAGCTCCACACATCGGTGCAGAAATTGTGCAGGATCCGGTTGAACCGGGCCATGTCGGCGTACAGCTCGGCCTGCCAGTCATGCGACTCGATCTGCGTGGTCAGCGGGTTCCAGGTCAGGCCCAGTCCCTCAACGAAGGACTTGGCGACCTGCTGCCAGTCGGCACCCGGAACGGACGCGTAGTGCGCGGCGTAGGTGCCGGTGGCGCCGTTGATCTTGCCGAGGAATTCAGTGCCCGCAACGCGGTCCAGCTGGCGGGTCAGGCGGTGCACGGTGACGGCCAGTTCCTTGCCGAGCGTGGTGGGCGTGGCGGGCTGGCCGTGGGTGCGGGAGAGCATCGGGACCGAGCGGGTCTCCTCAGCCATGGCGGCGATCTGTGCCACCATCTTTCGTGCGGCGGGCAGCCAGACGTTCTCCACGGCACCCTTGACGCCAAGTGCGTAGGAAAGGTTGTTGATGTCTTCCGAAGTGCAGCCAAAGTGAACGAGGGGGGTGAGGTTCTCGATCCCGATCGCGGCCAGCCGGCGGCCAATGTAGTACTCCACGGCCTTCACGTCATGGACAGTGACCTGTTCGATTTCGGCCAGCTCGTTCACGGAGTTGCCGTCGAATCCGGAGACGATTTCCCGCAGCGCCGCCTGCTGTTCCGCCGTCAGTGGCGCGGTGCCCGGCAGGACGGAGTTGGAGGTGAGGTGGATCAGCCACTCGACCTCAACGTGGGTGCGGTCGCGGTTCAGTGCGGCCTCGGAGAGGTAGTCCACCAGCGGGGCGGTGGCGGAGCGGTACCGGCCGTCCAGCGGCCCCAGCGCGATTGCAGGGGTTACGGAGGCAAGGGAGACGCGGGGTGCGGGAGAAGAATCGGCCATACGGCAATTCTTCCATGGTCCCGCGTCCGGGCCGATTCCGTGACGGCGCGGGGACGTCGAGCCGTGCGGGGGGGTGCAGCGCGCCAGCCCCGGAACGGGTTTCCGAACCCGGCTGCTAGCGGCGTGTGCCTGCCAGGGAACCGGCCAGCAGGGAGACCACGCTGATGATGATGGATGCCGCGATGGCCGTCCAGAAGAAGGAGTCGATCTCAAAGTGCACGGGCGTGAAGCTGGTCAGCCAGGCCGTGAGCATCAGCATGGCGGCGTTGATGATCACGGTGAACAGGCCAAGGGTCAGAACCGTGAGGGGCAGGGCCAGAAGTTTGACGATCGGACGCACCAAGGCGTTGACGACGCCGAAAACCAGGCCAATAAAGAGGTACGCCAGCACAATGTCCAGTGTTGGGTTCCCGGTGGCGGATGTCCCTGATTCTCCGACCGTGATTCCGGGCAGTGCCAGCCCCGCAACCCAGAGGGCCAAAGCATTAATGATGATTCTCAGCAGCAGGCGCATGCCCTAATGCTGGCACAGCGGCTCCCGCTGCCCAAGCGCCGGCCGGTACCGCTGAAGAAGGGGCTGTGCAGCAGGTCACATAAGCACCCTTAAAACCGGACTAGTCTTAAGCCATGACCACTACCGAGAATGACACCAACGCTGTGGCTGATCCGGCGCCCGGCATTAGTCCGCGCCCGGTGGTAGACCGGCTGCCGCGCTACGCTGCCGGGAAACCGCCTGTGGCTATCGAAGGGCTTCAGAGCTACAAGCTCTCCTCAAACGAGAACCCCTTCCCGCCGCTGCCTTCAGTCCTGGAAGCCATTGCTGCCCACCCGAACGTACACCGCTACCCCGATCCGCTGGCAACGGCGCTGCGGATGGAACTGGCGTCCTTCCTGGATGTCCCTGCTGAGGACATCGTCACGGGCGGCGGAAGCCTGGGGGCGCTGAACCAGCTGCTGGCCACCTTTGCCGGGCAGAATGAAGACGGCACCCCGGACGAGGTCATCTACCCCTGGCGTTCCTTCGAGGCGTATCCCATTTCCGTGGGGCTTTCCGGAGCCCGCAGCGTGCAGGTGCCGCTGCTCGCAGATGGGCGCCACGATCTGGACGCAATGGCCGCTGCGGTTAACGACCGCACCAAAATGGTCCTGCTGTGCACCCCGAACAACCCCACCGGGCCGGTGCTGAGCACGGAGGATGTCGAGTCTTTCCTGGCGAAGGTTCCCTCTGACGTGATCGTGGTGATCGACGAGGCCTATGAGGACTTCGTCCGGGATCCGGGCGCCGTCAACGGCGTGGATATCTACCGCCGGCACCAGAACGTGGTGGTGCTGCGCACCTTCTCCAAGGGGGCAGGCCTGGCCGGACTCCGCGTGGGCTACTCCATTTCCCATCCGCACCTGACCCAGTATCTGCGGGTCACTGCCGTGCCGTTCGCCGTCTCCCAGATCGCGGAGCAGGCAGCCATCGCTTCCCTGAAGTACCACGACGAACTTGTGGAAAGAATACAAGCGCTGGTTTCTGAACGGACCCGCGTCGTGACCGGGCTGCAGGAGCTTGGATGGGACATTCCCCAGGCTGAGGGCAACTTTGTCTGGCTGGCTCTGGGGGAGAATACCCCCGAGTTTGCAGTGCTTGCAGAGCAGCAGGCACTGGCAGTGCGGGCCTTCGGCACTGAGGGTATCCGGGTCACCATTGGAGAAGAGGAAGCCAACAGCCGTTTCCTAGCTTTATGTGCGACTTATACAAAAGGCCCCCGGGTTTCCTAGCGTGTCTTAGGTGCTGTCCGGGTCTCCGCCCTCGCTAGGCTGATGGAAAGTAACTTCCACACATATGCCGCACCGGGTACATATTCCCGGGAACGCATATTTCTAGCGGGGGCACGGCCTGGTGCCTACCCCGGCGAGGAGAGGTATGGCCCTGGAGCACTTGCCCGCCAGCGAATTCGATTCGTCGGCACTGAATGAGACGCTGGTGCCTGCCCCCGGCAGCGCTCCGGACGGCATGGTTCAGCTGCTGACCCCGGAAGGGGAGCGCACCGGACATGAGCTGTACGGCCGGTACGTCGAGGACATCGACGGCGAAGCGCTGCGCTCCTTCTACCGGGACATGTTCCTGATCCGGCGGTTCGACGTCGAAGCAACCGCCCTGCAGCGGCAGGGCGAACTGGTGATGTGGGTTCCGCTCACGGGCCAGGAAGGAGCCCAGATCGGCTCCGGCCGGGCACTGGCCGAACAGGACTACGTCTTCCCCACATACCGCGAGCACGGAGTAGCCCTGACGCGCGGGCTCCAGCTCTCCCACCTGCTTCGCCGCTTCCGCGGCATCTCGCACGGCGGCTGGGATCCCCGGGAATCCAACTTCCATCTCTACACACTGGTCCTGGCGGCCCAGGTTCCCCACGCCGTCGGCTACGCAATGGGCATGGCGCGTGACAATGCCGCGGATCCCTCCCAGCCCGCGGGAGCTACCGTTGCCTACTTCGGTGACGGAGCCAGCTCGGAAGGGGATATCCACGAGTCCATGGTCTTCGCTGCTTCCTACGATGCGCCGGTGGTGTTCTTCTGCCAGAACAACCACTGGGCAATCTCCGTGCCCACCGAAGTCCAGTCCCGCATACCGCTGGCGAACCGGGCCCAGGGCTATGGCTTCCCCGGTATCCGGGTAGACGGCAATGACGTCCTGGCTGTCCACGCTGTCACGCGGTGGGCCCTGGAGCATGCAAGGAGCGGAAGGGGGCCGGTGCTGATTGAGGCGTTCACCTACCGGATGAGTGCACACACCACAGCCGACGACCCCACCAAATACCGGCTCTCCGCTGACGAACAGGCCTGGGTCGGCCGTGACCCCCTTACCCGCCTGGAGAAGCACCTGCGTGCCAGCGGGGCCGGAGACGACGCGTTCTTCGCATCCCTTTCCACCGAAGCAGACGACCTTGCGGCGCAGCTGCGCGCCGATGTCCAGGCGATGGAGGCGCCGTCGTTCGCTGAATCCTTCGCTGACGTCTATGCCGAACCGCACCCGCTGATCGCTGAGGAACTGGAATTCCACCGGGCCTACGAGGCCGGTTTTGCCGACACGGACAGCGACGGCTCGGACCCTCAAGACACTGTTGACACGGAAGAGGTCGGCGCATGAGCACAATGACCATGGCCAAGGCCATCAACGCGGGCCTCCGTGCAGGGCTGGCCGCGGATCCCAAGACCCTGCTGATGGGTGAGGATATTGGTGCGCTTGGCGGCGTTTACCGCATTACCGAAGGTCTGCAGGCTGAGTTCGGCACGGACCGGGTGATGGACACGCCGCTGGCTGAGTCCGGAATCATCGGCACCGCCATCGGTCTGGCCCTGCGCGGCTACCGCCCGGTCTGCGAGATCCAGTTCGACGGCTTTGTGTTCCCCGGCTTCAACCAGATCACCACGCAGCTGGCCAAGATGCACTCGCGCAGCGAGGGGGCACTCAGTGCGCCCGTTGTCATCCGGATTCCCTACGGCGGCGGTATCGGCTCGATCGAGCACCACTCCGAATCGCCCGAAGCGCTGTTCGCGCACACTGCCGGGCTGCGGATCCTCGCCCCCTCGAGCCCGCAGGACGGGTACTGGATGATCCAGCAGGCCATGCAGGGCAAGGACCCCGTGATCGTCTTCGAACCCAAGCGCCGCTACTGGCTCAAGGGCGAAGTCGATACCTCGGCGCCGTCGGGCGACCCCTTTACCGCCCAGGTACTCCGCGCCGGGACCGACGCCACCATCGTGGCGTATGGACCGCTGGTGCCGGTGGCCCTGGCCGCTGCCGAAGCGGCTGCGGAAGACGGCCGGAGCATCGAGGTCATCGATCTCCGCTCCATCTCGCCGATCGACTTTGACACCGTCACCGAATCGGTTCGGCGCACGGGCCGCCTGATCGTGACCCATGAGGCCCCGACGTTCGGCGGCATCGGCGGGGAAATCGCGTCCCGAGTCGCTGAGCGAGCCTTCCTCCACCTTGAAGCCCCGGTGCTCCGGGTGGGCGGATTCCATATGCCCTACCCCGTAGCGGCCGTTGAGGAGCACTACCTGCCGGACATCGACCGGCTCCTGGATGCCCTGGACACCGTCTTCTCCTACTGACAGATCCACAGACAGCTTCCGCCGCCGGCCCTGCCGGCCCACGCCAGATCGAGATGCCATGACTGAGAAAACGTTCAAACTGCCCGACGTCGGAGAAGGACTCACCGAGGCCGAAATCGTCCAGTGGCGGGTCAAGGAAGGTGACACGGTCGCCATCAATGAAGTGATCGTGGAAATCGAAACCGCGAAGTCACTGGTGGAACTCCCGTCCCCTTACGCGGGAACGGTCACCGGCATCCTGGTCCCCGAAGGTGCCACAGTGGAGGTCGGCACGCCGATTTTCCAGGTGGCTGCAGGCGCGGCAAAGAAGGCCGCCGGCAAGTCCGGTACCGGCAAGGCAGCCAACCCCGCCACAACAGCCGCGACGCCGGCACCCGCGGCCGCAGACGGCCCGCCGTCCGCTTCGCTGACCGGCACGGGCCCCAAGGCCGACGCCGTCCGGCGGCGCCCGCGCCGAAACCGGCCTGCCGCCGCGCAGAAGGCAGCCCCGGCTGAGACAGCGCAGCGGGATGCAGCCGGGACAGAGCCGGCAGCGCGCCCTGCGTCCCGCCACGACCCGCGCGGTGCGGCTGTAGCGGCAGCAGGCGCGGCCGTGCAGGACCGCTTCAACCAGCTCCTTCTACGGGTCCTCGCCAAGCCCCCGGTCCGCAAGGCCGCGAAGGACCTCGGCATCAACCTCGCAGACGTCCCCGCCACCGGCGCGGGCGGAGAGGTCACCAAGCAGGACCTGATCAGCTACCAGGCCCAGCGCGAGTCCGAGGTGGATTCGGCAGGCACCTTCTGGTCGCCGTCGAGCGGGCCGCAGGACAGCCGCATTGAGCGCATCCCGGTCAAGGGCGTCCGCAAGGCCACCGCCAAGGCCATGGTGGACAGTGCCTTCAGTGCGCCGCACGTCAGCATCTTCGTTGACGTTGATGCCTCCCGGACCATGGAGTTCGTCAAACGGCTCAAGGCGTCCCGGGACTTCGAGGGCATCAAGGTGTCCCCGCTGCTGATCCTGGCGAAGGCGGTTATCTGGGCCGCAGCCCGGAACCCCTCAGTGAATGCCACCTGGGCCGGGGATGAGATCCATGTGAAGCACTTCATGAACCTCGGAATTGCCGCCGCCACGCCGCGCGGCCTGATGGTGCCGAACATCAAGGACGCACAGGATCTTTCCCTGAAGGAACTCGCGGTTGCCCTGAACGAACTCGCCACCACTGCCCGGGCGGGCAAGACGCCGCCCGCGGACATGCGCGGTGGAACGCTCACCATCACCAACATCGGCGCCCTGGGCATCGATACCGGCACGCCGATCATCAACCCCGGAGAAGTTGCCATCGTGGCGTTTGGCACGATCAAGCAGAAGCCCTGGGTCCTGGACGGCGAAGTGATCCCCCGCTGGATCACCACCCTCGGCGGCTCCTTCGACCACCGGGTGGTGGACGGCGACCTGTCAGCCCGCTTTATGGCCGATGTCGCTGCCATTCTGGAGGAACCCGCACTGCTTCTGGACTAGGCTCGAAAGGGCAACCAACGATCGGAGCAACATGGCAATGAATCCCGGACCCGGAAACCGCGGGGGAGGACCGCAGATTGACTGGAAGCGGACGGCCTGGATCCTGGTCGGTGCCTTCATTGTCTCCAGCCTGCTCATCATCCTGTTCCCGAACCTGGGAATGCTGTGGCGGCTGGCCATTATGGCCCTGCTCTTCGTGATCGTAGTGCCCCTGTTCGACAAGCGGCGCCGTAAATAGACGCCGTCGCGCCTACGCGCCGGCTGCCCCTGATGCGGCGTCTGCTCCTGATACGGCGCGGCGGATTACGGGGGCAAGCCTGCGCATGCCCTCGGCGATGTCGTCCGGCGAGACTGCGCTGAATGCGAGCCGAAGCTTAGAACTCGTCTCGTCTCCGGGGGTAAACGCTGTCCCCGGAATAAACACGGTTCCGGCATCAATGGCTTCGGCGAGCAGGGGGTACGTATCGATTCCCTCGGGCAGGCTCACCCAGATAAAGAAGCCGCCGTCCGGGACAGTCCAGCTCACGCCGTCGGGCATGTGCTCCTGAAGTGCCGCCAGCATGGCCGCACACCTCTGCGCATACAGCCGGCGTGAATCCCTGATTCGGCCCATCCAGTCGAAGTCCCGCAGGTACGCGGCAGTGATCATCTGCGTCAGCGGTGACGGGCACAGCACCACGGCTTCACAGGCCAGGTAGAAACGCCGGAAGAGATGACGGGGGACCAGTGCCCAGCCCAGGCGCATGCCGGGGGAAAATATCTTGGAGAAGGACCCGAGGTAAAGCACGTCCTCCGGGTGGGATGCCCGGAGGGGAGGCAGCGGTTCGCCGTCGAAGCGCAGCAGGCCGTAGGGGTTGTCTTCCAGGACCAGGATGTTGTTCTCGCGGCAGATCCGCACAATCTGGTCCCGGCGCTCTTCAGCGAGCGTGATGCCGCTGGGATTGTTGAAGCTGGGGATTGTGTAGAGCATCTTGATGCTCTTTCCGGCTGCGCGCAGCGCGGAGATCCGTTCCCGGAGGGCTTCGGGGATCAGGCCGTCCCCGTCCATAGCCACCGGCTGCAGGTCCACCTCGTAGGCCTCGAAGGCGTTGAGTGCACCCACATACGTGGGGTCCTCGCACAGCACAACGTCACCGGGATTGCAGAAGACCTTGGCTGCCACGTCCTGGCCGGACTGGGACCCGGTGGTGATAACGACGTCGGCGGGATCTGCGTCCAGGATGCCTTCGGCCGCCATCACTTCGCACGCAAGCTCGCGCAGCTCCTGCAGGCCCTGCCCGGGCCCGTACTGCAGTGCAGCCAGTCCCTGATTGCGGATAATCGACGCGGTCGCCTCAGCCAGTTCATCAAGCGGCAGTTCCTGCAGGTAGGGGCTGCCGCCGGCGAGGGAAATGAGGCCGGGCCGGATCGAGATATCAAAGACATCCCGAACGGCCGACTGCTTGATGTGGAACGCCCGGTTGGAAAGCAGTCCGTCGTGCCGGTGTGCGGATCCCGTAGCCCGGTCCAGTGCCACCTGTGCTTCCGGAGTCAGCACTGACCCCGTTGTTTCCTCAAACGTCATGCCACATCATGGCACTCAGGTTGACTGGGAAGCAACACAAGTTTTCTAGATCCAGCCTGCCTTGTGCGCCTTGATCCCGGCCTGGAAGCGGCTCTCCGCCTTGAGTTCCTCGAGCATCCAGGCGATGTGCCGCCGGCATGTCCGGACGCTGATGCCAACGCGGCGGGCAATGACCTCGTCCGAATGCCCGGCGGCGAGACCGGCCAGGACGGAGCGCTGTGTGCTGTTGAGGCCCGCCTTGCTCGGATCCTCCTCCATAAAGGGCTCCGCCAGGCTCCAGGCAAACTCGAAAAGCTTGGTAAACAGGCCAATGAGGTTCGGGTCCCTGATCACCAGGCCTGCCCGGTCGTAGGTATGCAGCTGGCGGGCCACCACTGCCACTTTGTCATCGAAGATGAGCGTGCGCAGCGGAACGTACGGCAGGGTGCGGAACTCTCCGCCCGCTTCGGTGATGCGTTCAACGGCCTTGCAGGTGGGGACGTGGTCCCGGGTGCTGGAATGGTAGAGGGTCTGCCGCCGGACTCCGGCCCTGAGCAGGTCCAGGTCCTTCTGTACGCTTTCTTCCTGGAAGTCGGCGTTTGAGCCCTGGCCCGGCCTGGCGATCAGCACGCTCTCCGACGCAGAGCGCCCGTACTCGATGAGGACCCGCTGAACCTGCTCGGGATCTTCAAGCACTTCGACAGACGCGTCCGCAGCCACCTGCCGCCGGGCCTCAGTGAATGTTGGTACCAGGCCCGCCAGCTCCCGCCGCTTCGCTCCGATGCGGGCGCGGAGCTCCAGCAGGGCGCGCTCGTCCGGGTCCACCAGTTCAGCAAGTGCGACGTCGGGGGAGACTGCCGTGTAGACGGGAGTTTCAGAGCCCTCCACGAAGAGTAGGCAGCGGGAACGCAGCTCATCCACTGCCCGGTCAATTGCGCGCGTGGTGTAGCCCAGTGCGTCCGACGCTTCGGCAGGGGTCCAACCCGGATGAGAGACCGCATAGCGGTACACCTCAACCGACACCTGATCGAGCAAGTTTCCTCCTCAAACTGCAAAGCTGGGCACAGCTGCCCGCGTGCTTGGCAGGCTACCGGCGTCCGGGTGCTGTCAGCCTCGGGGGCAAGGTGTTTCGGCCAAAAATTGGAACCCGAAGAGCATGACATGACAGGTTAATGCCATTCTCCACCTTAACCCGGTAGTTCGGTACCCGAACTGGCCAAATCCGCTCACCAGCGCGCCAGTAAGGCCCTCTTCCCAAGAACTAAGACGACGTCCGGGGCACTAAGCGGACATGACAGGAAGCTGAAATTGGGAACGGTGGACACGCCCGTTGGGCCCGGGGGAAGCTTTCGGAGTCAAACACGGCCGGCTGTGCAACCAGCCGAAACAAAAAGAGGGGATACGACCATGAAGAAGGTAACTGCACCGGTTTCCATCAAGAGCTGGGAATGGTTCTGATCTAGTCCCCTCACATGGGGGATGAACCAACCAGCAACACCCATATAGACCCGCCCCAGCGGTGGTAACCAGACTTAAACCGGAGGAAGAACGCCATGAGCCAGCTAACAGCAGTTCGAAACGCCTCGCGAACTAATGCAAGCACTCATTGGTGGACACTATCCATCTATACCGGTGGCTTCGATGTAGCGGACGGCATCATTGGAGAACTGGTTACCCCGCTGGCGGCGCAGGCACAGCTGTGGGGGGCGCAGCGGTGGTTCTACACCCGCTGCTCTGAGCCTGCGAATGCACATGTACGGATGAAGGTCCTTGCGTCACAGGAGACGCTGGACCGGCTTAAGTCCCTGCTGGTGGCTCTCCAGGAGCAGGCCAGCGGAGTTATCGGGCACCTGAGCGTGACGCACTCCTTTGGAGACCCGGCCTGTGACCGGCTCAGCCCGGGCGGCGCGGATCCGCAGGATCCGCGCGTAGAAGCCGACCTTGCCAAATACGGCGGCGTGGAAGGCCTCGCGCTTGCAGAGGAAGTCTTTGAGCTCTCCTCGGATCTGGGCACCTGGGCTACGGCGCGTTTCCCAAAGGTGCAAAACAGGTGGGCACTCGGCTCCCTGCTGCTCTTTGATTCGGCGCGCAGCATGATGAAGGGCCCGCGGGCCTCGAGCTGGCCCGACCGCCGCCGGCTCTCCTGGGATTACTACTGGGACAGCCACCTTCGCAGCTGCACCGCCGGCTTTGGCCCGCGTGCTGCCAGCGTTCGGCAGGCCATGACGGTCCAGGTGGGAGCAAAGGTTATGCCCACCCACCGCCTGATGGCTGCCACGGCAGCTGAGTCCGCAGTGGAAAACTGGCGCCGCCGCTGGTTCCGCACCATGGACACCTACCTCTATCGGGCAGACAAGGCCCGTGTCAGCCGCAGTGCACAGCACTTGACGGTTTACCAGGCGCACATGCTGCTCAACCGGCTGGGGCTCTCGCTGCGGGAAGAAGCAGCAATGGGTCTCTACGCCAGGACGTGGAGCACGGAGCGCGAAGCAATGCTCCTGGATAAGCACTAACGCTCCCGGATGGCCCGGGATGAAGTCTTCAAGAAGAAGGAGGCCGACGTAGTGTCACAAAGGAATGAAGTGGTTCTGGCCGCTGACGACAAAGACCTTGGAACGGTCCTCGGCTGCGACGAAGGAACGGTCGAGGATATGCGGGGCATGGGCTACGTTGAGTCCCGCGGGGAGCTTTGGAGTGTGGGGCCTGCCAGGGACTACCTTCGGGATGCGGCGTGGGCCGACTGTCTGTGGGAATAGCTTCCTGCCCGTGGCAGCAGCGCCGTTCGGCTGCGAAGGTGCGCCGGACCCCAATGCGCGATTGATGAGACTCCGCCCCGTGAACCGCTCCGCCCAAGGAGCCTGGCCGTCGGGACGGTAAGGGGAATTGACGTCCCCGCAAAGGACGGATCTGCCTGTGTCCCCCCTACAGGCAGATCCGTCCTTTGCCATGTCCGGCGGCACACCGGGCTGTGTCGATGTTAAGTACCCTTACTAATTTTTGGGTATGGTGTTGATGGAGCTGCGCTCCCGGCGCGGCAAGCAAGTTCCACCAGATGGAGGCCATATGTCAGATCAGAGCACATCAGCCAACGGACTTCCGATCCCCGGTGCCCCGGCACCGCAGCCACCTTCACTCTCCGAACCGACGGAACCGCACGATCCCCTTCCGCCCAAGCCGGACCAGGACGGTCCGGAAACCGTGTCCCCCACCGGGGTTCCCACCGGGGCGCCGAAGACGTCCAACGCCCAGTCCGGGCGTTACCTGACCACCGCCCAGGGTGCCCGCCTGCGGGATACGGACCATTCGCTCAAGGCCGGGCCCCGCGGACCCGTGCTGCTCCAGGACCATCACCTGCGCGAGAAAATCACCCACTTCGACCATGAGCGCATTCCCGAGCGGGTAGTCCATGCTCGCGGCGCAGCCGCCCATGGCGTGTTCGTGGCCAACGGCGCTGCGGAAGGCATCACCCGGGCAGGTTTCCTCGCCCGGGACGCCCAGACTCCGGTCTTTGTCCGCTTCTCCACTGTGCTGGGTTCGCGCGGGTCCGCTGACACCGTGCGCGATACGCGCGGCTTCGCCACCAAGTTCTACACGGATGAAGGAACCTTCGATCTGGTGGGCAACAACATCCCGGTGTTTTTCATCCAGGACGCCATCAAGTTCCCGGACGTCATTCATGCCGGCAAGCCGCATCCCGACCGTGAAATCCCGCAGGCGCAGAGCGCGCACGATACCTTCTGGGACTTCGTCTCGCTGCACACCGAGGCCCAGCATCATGCCATCTGGAACATGTCCGACCGCGGTATTCCGCGCTCCTACCGGACCATGGAGGGATTCGGCGTCCACACCTTCCGGCTTGTCAACGCCAAGGGCGAGACCTCGCTGGTGAAGTTCCACTGGAAGCCCCGGCTGGGAGTGCATTCCCTGGTCTGGGAAGAGGCGCAGATTATCAACGGCATGGATCCCGACTTCCACCGCCGCGATCTGGCAGACGCCATCGAAGCCGGTGCGTACCCCGAATGGGATCTTGGGGTGCAGGTCTTCCCGGATACAGAGGATGAGATGTTCGAGGGCATCGACCTGCTGGATCCGACCAAGATCGTCCCCGAGGAACTGGCCCCGGTGCAGATCATCGGCACCATGACGCTGAACCGGAACGTGACCAACTTCTTCGCCGAAACGGAGCAGGTAGCCTTCCACCCCGGACATCTGGTTCCCGGCATTGATGTGACGAACGATCCGCTGCTCCAGGGGCGCCTGTTTTCCTACATCGACACACAGCTCACCCGCCTTGGCGGACCGAACTTCGCGCAGATCCCCATCAACCGCCCGCACGCGCCGGTCAATGACATGCACAGGGACGGATTCCACCAGGATGCCGTGCACAGCGGAGTGGCCCCGTACCAGCCCAATTCACTGGATGGCGGCTGTCCGTTCCTTGCAGGAGCGGACATGGGTGCGTTCATCGACGTGCCTGCCCCGGTGGCAAAGTCCCGGAAGGTGCGGGAGAACCCGGCAACCTTTGATGACCACTACAGCCAGCCGCGTCAGTTCTTCCGCTCGCTGACTCCGGTGGAGCAGGACCACGTGATCCAGGCGTACACGTTTGAGCTTGGCAAGTGCTACGAGGAGAACATCAAGGTCCGGCAGCTGCAGGCGCTCGCTAACATCGACGAGCGGCTGTGTGCTGAGGTGGCGGCCGGACTCGGCCTGCCCGCGCCTGCGCCCACCGTGAAGGTGGAGGACACCGACCCCAGTCCGGCACTTCAGCAGGTCGGCGGAACCTGGCCGGTTGACGGCCGGATCATCGGGATCCTGGCCGACGACACCACGGACCTGGCCGCCCTGGCCCGGGTACGCGCCGCTGTGGACGCGGCGGACATGGTGCCACTGGTCATTGCGCCCCAGGGTGGAATGCTCGGCGGCCAGGTGCCCGTACAGCGCACGTACCTGACCGCGAGGTCTACTGAGTTCGACGCCGTGATCGTCGCCGGATCCGGTGAATACGGCACCGATGCGGTGGACAGCCTGGACGCCAAGGCAGGCAATCCCGCCGGGCACCCGGCCATCGATCCCCGGGTGGCCATTCTGCTGACTGAGGCCTACCGTCACTCCAAGGCCATAGGTGCCTGGGGCAGCGGAACCGGCGTCATCGGTGCCTCCGGAATCCCCGGCGATGCTCCCGGCGTCCTGGCGGAGTCCCCGGAGGACATTGTTCCCGGCCTGATCACCCTGCTGGGCCAGCACCGGGTGTGGGAGCGTTTCCCGCTCGCCGCGGCCTCCTAGGCGGATAGGTTCCGCCTGTAGGACAAAACAGCGGGCCTGGAGCAGTGAAAGCTGCTCCAGGCCCGCTGTTTTGTTGCCGGACGGGGTTTTAGGCCGGCTCGGGGCTGTCGGTACTTATGGACTGAATCAGCTTGTGGAGCCCCTTGCGCAGTTCGGTTTCCCCGGCCCGGGAATCGCACTGCTGCCTGACGCGTGCGAGTTCTTCCACCACCGCGGTCCCCGAGGCGGTTCGGGACCATCTGCCGGGACGGCGCGGGCGGGCGTAGCCGGCCTGATGCAGGGAGGCCAGAGCGAAGGAAGCCTCGTCGAGGCTCAAATGTGTCAGGGAGGCGGCTCTTGCGGCCGGCATTCCGGGAGCTGAGAGTACCTTCAGCACGCGGACTGAGTTTTCCGTGAGTGAGAGCTCGGCGAGAAACAGGCGCGTGGCTTCAGCAGACAGCTGGGCCGCTGCGCCAAGGAGCAACACGAGTCCCCCGGGAATGGGGGCCGGGGGAGAATCATTGGCCAACGCGCCACCCTGGGGGTGCCCAGCCAGCCGGAACCTCGTGGCCGGCGAACGTTTCACAGGCAGAACAGGTGTAACTTACAACACCGGGTCCGTCTTGGGTCGGGGCGGTGTAGAACTCGTAAATCAGGTAATCGTCAACGCCGCAATGGTGGCAGATCGGCAAATGCGCCGGTAGGCCCATCGATAACTCCATAGGGGTATGCAGAAGCCGTGGCCGCGTCTTGACCGTCTCCCGATATCGTAGTATCTAAGCTCAAACACGACAATCGTGGGCGCAGAGTGCGGTTCACTGGGCGGAAAAGGAACATTGCTCTATGGACGATCTAAGGTCTGCGACTGCTACCGCGGCGCAGCTGCAGGATCTGCTGATCCACCACGAAGACGTCTTGGAATTCCTCCAGCATCTGGCGCGGCTGAGTGCGTCGTCGCTGTCCACCCGCGGCACGGTTTACTGCGGAATCACCCTGCAGCGTTCGCGCGGGCACAGCTACACCGTTGCCAGCAGCGAGAGCGTTGCGCTTGAAATGGACGAGATGCAGTACGCGTTCGATGACGGTCCGTGCCTTCACGCGCTGCGGATCCACGAAGCCATCTACGTCCCGGACACGGCGGCCGACGAGCGCTGGCCCGACTACATGAAGCACGTGGTTTCACAGGGTGTGCGGTCCATGTACGCCGTCCCGCTGGCCCTGGAAGGCCACGCCAGGGCGGCGCTGAACCTCTACTCCCGCTCCGCCAATACCTTTGATGAGGATTTCCAGCGGGTCGCCCGTGCCTACGCATCGGAAGCTTCCCAGGCCCTCCGGCTTGCGGTGCGGATGTCACAGCGGGCGTCAACCGTGGAGGATCTGCAGGCTGTCCTCCAGTCCCGCACGGACATTGACCTGGCCATCGGGATCATCATGGGGCAGAACCGCTGTTCCCAAAGCGAGGCGTTCGAGACCCTTAAGCGCGCCTCCAACAGCAGGAACCTGAAGCTCAAGGTGCTGGCGGGGGAGATCGTGGCCAAGCTCAACGGGGCCCCTTCCCAGACACATTTCCAGCCCTCATGATCATTCCCGCCGACGCGGCTGGCCGCGCACCCCTGCGTACCGTTCTCTTCGGTTTTGGGCTGGGCGGACGGGTCTTCCATGCGCCCCTGCTTGAACAGGACGCCCGGTTCTCGCTGGATGTGATCGTCACTTCGGATCCCGGGCGCGCGCGTGCCGCTTCCGCCGCGTATCCGGGCGCCGTCGTAGTCCCCTCTGCTGACGCGGCGCTCGCGCTGGCAGGAGGTCTTGACCTTGCCGTCATCAGCACGCCGCCTGCCACACATGCACCCCTCGCGCTCGCGGCACTGGATGCGGGCCTCAACGTGGTGGTGGACAAGCCGTTCGCCCATTCCCCCGAGGCCGCGGCAGAGATGATGGCCGCTGCAGCCGCCGGAGGGAAACTTCTCTCCGTGTTTCAGAACCGGCGCTGGGACGGTGATTTCCTGACCCTGAAGGCACTGGTGGAACGTGGTGACCTGGGATCAGTGACCCGGTTTGAATCCCGGATGGAGTCCCATAAACCCGCCGTCACCAAGGCATGGAAAAAGCAGGCCGGAGCAGCCGAGGGAGGCGGGATCCTCTTTGACCTTGGACCGCACCTGATCGACCAGGCGCTCCAGCTCTTCGGGCCGGCCGAGCCGGTCTGGGCCGAAGTGCATGCGCGGCGGGAAGCCGGTGGACCTGACGACGACGTCTTTGTGGTCCTCCGGCATGACTCCGGCGTGCTCTCACATCTGTGGATGAATTCCCTGGCACCGCAGGCGGGGGAGCGGTTCCGCGTCACTGGAAGCAAAGCCGCCTGGACCAAGCGCGGAGTGGATCCGCAGGAAGCCCAGCTCGACGCCGGACTGCGTCCCGGAGACGCAGGCTACGGTTCCGAGGACCCGGCGGCGTGGGGGCGGCTGGGGGTGGACGGCAGCACCGTTGCAGTGCCGACGGAACCCGGCCGCTACCAGGACTACTACGCCGCAGTGGCCGCTGCGGTACAAGACGGAAAGCCAAACCCCGTGGACCCGGCGGATTCGCTGCGGGGGTTGGAAATGATACGGCAAATCCACGCAGGACTGTGATTCGCCAGTGGCCTGACGCGTAACGCCCCGGCATCAACGCGAGCGAAATCACGGTGTGGCAATCGTCTCGTTTAGCATTCTAGGAATGCACCTCAAAGACCGGATCGAAGACTCCGCCCTGAGCCGGCGGCAAGTCGGTATCATCGCAATTTGTACAGCTCTCTACATGATCGACGGCTTCGACGTCCTCGTCATGGCCTTCAGCGCCTCGGCAGTCTCTGCTGAATGGGACCTCAACGGCGCGGAACTCGGGTTCCTGCTCAGCGCTGCCCTGGTGGGCATGGCCGTGGGATCCATTTTTGTTTCCACCGTCGCAGACATCATCGGACGCCAGAAGACCCTGCTGATCGGGGTGTGCGTGGTCGCGGCGGGAATGTTCGCTTCGGTCTTTGCACCCTCCTATGAGGTATTGCTTCTGCTGCGCCTGATCACCGGCGTAGCTATTGGCACCCTGCAGGCAACCATCAACGTCTTTGCCTCCGAATTCTCCAACGCCAAGCGCCGCTCCACCGCGCTGGCGATTGTCAGCATTGGCCAGCCTGTGGGCGGTGTGCTCGGCGGACTCGTTACCGGTGCCCTGATCGCGTCCTTCGGCTGGCGCTCAGCCTTCCTGTTCGGAGCCCTGGCTACTCTCGTCATGATTCCCCTGGTACTGAAAGTGCTGCCGGAATCCATCGACTACCTGTCGGTGCGCCGCCCGGCCAACGCTCTGGAACGCATCAACAAGACCCTGCGCAGCATTGGCCAGGCCCCCGTGGATGAGCTGCCGGAGGCGGCGCCCCGCGGCGAGAAGAAGTCCCGCTTCGCGGACGTGCTCACCGGCGTGAATGCCCGCCGCACCATCCTGCTCTCACTGGCCTACTTCATCCTTATGGCCAGCTTCTACTTCGCGAACTCCTGGACACCCAAGCTCATCACCGCCAGCGGGTTCAGCGCCCAGGACGGCATCAACGCCGGTGTGCTTTTCAGCGTCGGTGCCATCACCGGTGCCGTGGTGCTTGGCGTCTTCGGCTCGCGCTTCGAGATGCGGCGCGTCCTGGCCGTCTTCTTCGTAGTCGGTGCCGCCACCTTCGTGGTCTTCGCCAACTCCACGGAAGGATCCCTGCCGCTGGCGCTCTTCGCTGCAGCGCTGGTGGGCTTCGGATCCAACGCCCCGATCGCCGGCATGCTGGCGATTAGTCCTACGTATTACGACTCCGAGGTCCGCGGCACCGCTCTGGGCCTGGTCATCGGCATGGGCCGTGTGGGCGCGATTGTCTCGCCGATCCTGGCCGGCAGCCTGATCGACGGCGGCTGGACGCCCGGGGATCTGTACTTCCTGTTCGTGATCCCCATGGGACTTGGCGCCGTCGTCATCTCGATGCTGGGCGCTCCGGTCCTCCGCGGCGCAGCAGCCAAGGTTCCGGTTTCCCACTAGTCCATCAACCACGAAGGCCGGCAGTCCCATACGGGGCTGCCGGCCTTCGTGGTTAACGGGGCCGCTAGGGAGCAACCAGCTCTCTCCAGCCTTCGGTCAGCTCAAGTCCGTGGGCGTCAGAGACGGAGTGGTGGGTCACTGCGCCGTTGGCGATGTTCAGGCCGCGGGAAAGCGCCGGGGATGCCTCGAACGCATCATGCACGCCCTTGTCCGCCAGTGCGGCGGCGTAGGGCAGGGTGACGTTGGTGAGCGCATAGGTGGAGGTGTTGGGCACCGCACCGGGCATGTTGGCCACGCAGTAGAACAGGGAACCGTGGACACGGAACGTCGGGTCCTCGTGCGTGGTTGGCCGGCTGTCTTCGAAGCAGCCGCCCTGGTCCACGGCGATGTCAACCAGCACCGAGCCCGGCTTCATCCTGGCCACCATGTCATTGGTGACAAGCTTCGGGGCACGGGCTCCGGGAACCAGTACCGAACCAATTACCAGGTCCGCGTCCAGCAGGGCACGCTCAATCTCAAACGCGTTGGAGGCCACGGTCTTGATCCGGCCGGCATACAGGGCATCGAGTTCCCGCAGCCGGTTGATGTTGATGTCCAGGACGGTGACGTCCGCGTGCGCGCCAACGGCGACGGCAACGGCGTTGGTTCCGGCAACGCCGGCACCCAGCACCACCACCTTGGCGGGGCGGACGCCGGGCACCCCGCCCAGCAGCAGGCCGGGGCCACCTGCAGGCGCCATCATGCACTGCGCGCCTACCTGAACGGCCAGGCGGCCGGCCACTTCGGACATGGGAGCCAGCAGCGGCAGGGCGCGTCCCTCCTGGACTGTCTCATAGGCAATGGCGGTGACGCCTGAATCCATCAGCGCGCGGGTCAGCTCCGGAGCAGCGGCCAGGTGCAGGTAGGTGAAGAGGATCAGCCCGGGGCGGAAGTACTGGTACTCCGAGGCGATGGGTTCCTTGACCTTCAGGATCATGTCCGAACGCTTCCAGACATCTCCGGCAGATGCCGTCAGTTCAGCCCCTGCCGTTGAATATTCCTCATCGGTAATATTCGATCCGGCACCTGCCCCGGCCTCTACCAGGACTGTGTGGCCGCGCGTGGTCAGTTCATGAACACCCGAGGCGGTGATGGCCACGCGGTATTCGTTGTTCTTGATTTCTTTGGGGATACCGATAATCACTTTTTGCTCCGTTAAATGGAAGTACGAGTGGAACCAAACCAATACATAGCTAGCGAGCAGGTGTGCGGAGCCGCCCTGCGGCGGTACTCCTAGGTATCAGTCCCCCCTGGTTTTCCGTCCCCGCCCCGGGCGGCCTTCGCGGCGCGCTGCTCGCGCTGCGACTGGAGCCAGGCCTCGACGTCGGACATCCGGATCCGGCGGTGGGTCCCGCGGTACTCAACGGGTATCACCCCGGCGTCGGTGAGGTTGCGCAGGTAGGTGTGGGAGATCCCGGCAGCGGCAGCTGCCTGGGAGGTGGTGAGCAGCGGATTGTGCCCGCGGGCTTCACCGTCACGCTCAACCGCCGCCTCGGCGGTTGAGGAGACGGTGACTGCTTTGCCCGTGGCGAGCCGGCCGAGCAGGTCCAGGACCGCGTCCCGGGCTGCAGGCGGCAGCCGCAGTGCAGTGCCGTCAACGAACACCGTGACATCGCCGGCGGAAAGCGCCCGGTCCAGTGCCTTGGCGTCCTTGCCGGTCAGTGCGGGGGTGGTCCTGCTCTGTTGGCTCATGCATCACATCTTGCCAAATGAAACGGGCCGGAAACATGAACCCGCGTCACAGAAGTGCACGCCGCGTCGCCGGAGTGTGTCCTTGGCTGCCGGCCCGCACCGTGCTGGAATGGTTGCCAGCCGGTGCCGGCGCTGACTCGCCAGGCATCATCCGCCGATTCAAAGGGGAATCATGAGCAGCCGAACCATTCGCGGGGCAGTCCTTGAACGCACCGGAGCGGAGCGGCCATATGCCCGAAGCCGTCCGCTGACCGTGACGGAACTGCAGCTGGACGGCCCCGGCCCCGGAGAAGTGCTGGTCCGAATCGAAGCCGCCGGCGTTTGCCACTCGGATCTCTCCGTGGTTAACGGAAGCCGGATCCGTCCGCTGCCGATGCTGCTGGGGCACGAAGCCGCGGGGAGGATTGAGGAGCTTGGCCCCGATGTTCCGGGCCTGGCTGTGGGACAGCGGGTGGTGATGGCGTTCCTGCCGCGGTGCGGCGAGTGTGCGGCCTGCCGGACCAACGGCAAGATGCCCTGCACTCCCGGCAGCGCCGCTAACAATGCCGGTACCCTGCTTGGCGGCGGCATTCGGCTCGCCAGGAACGGCGAACCGGTGCTGCATCACCTCGGTGTCTCTGCCTTCGCCACCCATTCCGTCGTCAACTATCGGTCGCTGGTGGCCGTGGAGGACGATGTTCCGCCGGCAGTTGCTGCCCTGCTCGGCTGCGCAGTGCTCACCGGAGGGGGAGCAGTGATGAACGCTGTGCGGCCGGGCCCGGAAGACGACGTCGCCGTGGTTGGACTGGGCGGCGTGGGCATGGCGGCGCTGCTGGCCGCCAGGGCAGCGGGAGTGCGCCGCGTGATTGGCGTGGATGCCCTGCCTGAAAAACTGAAGCGTGCCCTGGAACTGGGTGCAGATGCCGTGTACTTCCCGGAGGAAGCAGCCGCAGAGGGAATCCGTGCCGCGCTCACCGTGGAGGCCGCAGGCCATCCCCGCGCCTTCGAGACTGCCGTGAACCTCACGGCCCCGGGCGGCACCACAGTCACGGTTGGGCTCCCTGCCCCGGACCAGCGCTCCGAAATAACGCCGCTGACCCTCACAGCGGAGGCCCGGACAATCATCGGCAGCTATCTGGGGTCGGCGGTGCCGTCCCGCGATATCCCGGTTTACGCGGACCTCTGGCGCCAGGGAAAGCTGCCCGTCGAAGAGCTGGTTTCCTCCGAGGTCGCGCTGGAGGACATCAATGAAGCCATGGACACCCTGGCGGACGGGCAGGCCATCCGCCAGGTAATCCACTTCGAGTGACCGGCGCCCGCCGGACCGGAACATCATAGTGCCGGACGGACCGGGTTAGGCGGCTTTAATACTCCGAAGCGAGCCCTGCGAGCGAAGGAGTTTCGTTGCCGCCGTTCCGGTCCGCCCGGCGCTGCCGGGCCCGGCGAACCTAGTCCACCAGCTCGTACGCCGGCAGAGTAAGGAACTCGGCGTAATCCTCCGCGAGGCTGATCCGGCCGATCAGCTCGCTGGCCGGCGCGTAGTAGCGGTTGAACTTCTCCTCATCCACCTCACCCCTGAGCCGCTCCGTTTCCTCAGCGAGCAGCCGCTTGACCAGTTCCGGAGTGACGGTTTCGCCGGTGTCCTCCAGGGTCACCGCGTTGCGGACCTGCTGCCAGACCTGGGAACGGGAGATTTCGGCAGTTGCGGCATCTTCCATGAGGTTGTGGATGGCCACCGCGCCGTTGCCCGAAAGCCAGACCGCGCTGTAGGCCACTGCCACGTAGAGGTTGGAGCGCAGGCCTGCCTCGGTGATCGAGCCCTCGGCAGTGGTGACGTCCAGCAGGTCCCTGGCTGTGACCTGGACGTCCTCGCGAAGCTTGTCCACCTGGTTGGGCTTCTCGCCCAGCACGGAGTCGAAGACCTCCCGGCAGGTATCCACCATGTCCGGGTGCGCCACCCAGGAACCATCGAAGCCGTCATTGGCTTCACGGGTCTTGTCTGCGGTGACCTTTTCAAACGCCTTGGCGGTCGTTTCAGGCTCGCGCCGGTTGGGGATGAAGGCTGCCATGCCGCCCATTGCGAAGGCTCCGCGGCGGTGGCAGGTCTTGACCAGCAGCTCCGTGTAGGCGCGCATGAACGGTGCGGTCATCGCGACGTCGGCCCGGTCGGGGAGCAGGAAGTCCTTCCCGGAGTCTCGGAACACCTTGATCATGCTGAAGAGATAGTCCCACCGTCCGGCGTTCAGCCCTGCCGCGTGGTCGCGCAGCTCGTACAGGATTTCCTCCATCTCGAAGGCGGCCGGAATAGTCTCGACCAGCACGGTGGCCCGCACCGATCCCTGGGGCACGCCCACGTAGTCCTGGGCGAACACGAAGACGTCGTTCCAGAGCCTGGCTTCGAGGTGGCTCTCCATCTTGGGCAGGTAGTAGTAGGGGCCCTGGCCGTTTTCCAGCAGCTGCTTGGCGTTGTGGAAGAAGTGCAGGCCAAAGTCCACGAGCGCCCCCACCGCGGGTTCGCCGTCAATCATCACGTGCTTCTCCGGCAGGTGCCAGCCGCGCGGGCGCATGACAACGACGGCGAGGGGTGCGTCCGTGCGGAGCACATATTCCTTGCCCTCGGGAGAGGCGAAGGCAAGCTCCCCGCGGGCTGCGCGGTAAAGGTTGTATTCGGCGTCGACCACGTTGTGCCAGGTGGGGGTGGACGCGTCCTCGAGGTCCGCGAGCCAGACCTTGGCACCGGAATTCAAGGCGTTGATGGCCATCTTTGCGGGGGACGCAGGCCCGGTCATCTCCACGCGGCGGTCCTGGAGCGCCGGCGGTGCCGGTGCCACCTGCCAGTCGCCGTCCCGGATCTGCGCGGTCTCGGGGAGGAAATCGAGGGGCTCCCCTGCGGCGATGGCTTCGCGGCGTGCGGTGCGCGCGGCAAGCAGATCGTTACGGGTGGGTGCGAAGCGGTGGTGGAGTTCTTCGATGAACGCCAGGGCTTCCGGAGTCAGGATCGTTCCGGCACCTTCAGCGGGGTTGAGGTCGGTTACTTCGATGGCCATGGTTTCTCCTCTCGCGAGTCGGCGTAGTCCTGCCTGACCGCGTCGTCGAAATGCAGCTGTGCCCCTGAAAGTACGGGGCCAGGCGCAGGGTGTAAACCCGTCTTTTTGATCCGTTCGGACTCAAAAATGAAAACTTGTTTCCGTATCGTGAATATACGGGCCCACAACTGGCTGGGGCAAGGTCACCCGGGTCCCGGGTCTGTTTGGTTTTCCGGCGGTGGATTGAAATCGCGCTCCGGACCCGGGAAATATTCCGGCGGGCGTGACGTTCGGGCACCGGTGCGCCCTTAATGGAAGGTACGGCGATCCCTCTCCGGGATCCCCCTCTTCAGGAGATGAGTGCCATGGCAGAATCCTCCCAAAGTCCTGGACAATCCACCGCATCATCGGCGACGGCCAGGGAAAGTACTGAGAGGGACAGCGACCTCTCGCAGCACCGGCCCTCTGGTCCGCTGCACACTCCCCGCGGAGACACCACGATCGAAGAAACCGTGGTGCAGAAACTGGCAGGCATAGCCACCCGCGAAGTCCCCGGCGTCTTCGCCATGGGAAATGCCGCCCGGCGCGCATTCAGTGCCGTCACCGAACGTATCCCCGGATCCCAGACCAACTACGGCAACGGCGTGAGCGTGGAGAAGGGCGAGCGGCAGGCGGCGGTGGATGTCAGCGTGATCGTCGAGTACGGCTATTCAATCGTTGAAGTCAGCCAGGCTATCCGCACCAATGTGATCCGCTCTGTGGAGAACGCCACCGGACTTGAAGTCCTGGAAGTCAACGTGAACGTCACCGACGTCCATCTCCCGGACGACGACAGCGACGATGACAGCCAGCCGCAGAAGAAACAGCCGGGGCGGCTGGAGTAAGGGCAGGGGTCCGTATTCGGGGCGGGCCGAATCCATAACGTACTAATACGTCCAAAGGAGAGCACCGATGAATGCAACAAGATGGTGCCTGGTAATCGGATTGGTCTTGGGTATTGTGCTGGCCTTCGGGGGGTGGTTCGCGTTCCTCGTGACCGTTCTCTTCGGCCTGATAGGTCTTGTGGTTGGTCTCGTGGCTGACGGCAAACTGGACATGGCCGGCATGTTTGGCCGTGCCGCAAGCCGATGACCACGATGCAGGTGGAGACAGCACGCCGTCCACGGCGGGCCGTGGAAGACCGGGGCAGCACGTCAATGTCCCGCAAGGTCCTGGAGAAGATCGCCAGCCAGGTGGCCCGTGACGAAACCGATGCGGGCGGAACCACTGGCGGGTTTCTGGGCATCGGGTCGAGGGCAGACTTTTCCGCCCGCCCGGAGGCATCCGTGGAATTGGCGGGAAACATCGCCAGCCTTCGGGTGACTGTCGGCCTGCCTTATCCCGTGCCGCTGCGCCAGGCCACGCATGAACTGCGCGAGCGGATCGCCGGCCGGGTCACGGAGCTGACCGGTGTGCAGGTGCGGCAGGTGGACATCACCGTGGCGTGGCTGCGGCCACGGCCGGCATCCTCCGGACGGCGGAACCTGCTGTGAGCGCCGAGTCGCCTCCGGTGGCCCTGCGCCGGCGGCCCAGCCGTTCGGTTGCCGCAACCATTTGCGCCGTCGTGCTTCTGGCGCTCGGCGTCGCCGCTGTGGTGGCGGCGCTGCTTCGGCTAACCTCCGGAACGTGGCCGGAAGCGGTGACGGCACCGCTGGACTGGCTGGCCGAATCAGCGTGGAACAGTCCGGGAGTCTGGGCTGCGGGCATTGCGCTCGCTGCCGCCGGGCTGGTGCTGCTGCTGGCAGGAATTGTGCCCGGACGCTTTCACGACCTGCCGGTTCGGCTGCCGGCGGGGGACCGGTCTGCCGAGCAGGCAACGTCCGGCGGGCCGAGCGCGGTAATGTCCCGCCGGGCGGTCGCACAGCTGGCAGCCGCCACCTGTGAACACATCGACGGCGTTTCCTCCGCCTCGGCCACGGCTACGGACCGGGATGTGCGGGTCACGGTGACGACGGCGCTGCATGACACCCAGGACTTGCAGCGGTGGGTCAGTGACGGGGTGCATTCGCGGCTGGAAGCCTCAGGCCTGGATCCCGTGCCGCGGGTCCGGGTGTCCATCCGTTCACGGGAGTGACACGGCGTACCTGGAAGGACGCAGCATGCGACACCATGCAGGAGCCATGAACCGGACCTGGCTGATCATCCTTGGGATTGTTCTGCTGGCTGCCGGGGCAGCATCCATCCTCTTTTCATCGGGGCTTATGGCGCAAATGACCGGCGGGAACCTGGCCGGCGCAGACGACCCGGTCCTCTCCGACGGGCCCGGCGTGCTGGAAACGCTTCCGGCTTCGGCTGTGCTGATCGGCGGCATCATTCTGGGGCTGCTGGGGCTGTGGTGGATCCTTGCCGAGGTTCCCCGGCGGCGCGCCGCATCCAGTTACCGGCTCCACGAGGACCCGGCCCGCGGGATCACCCGGTGCGACCCCGCGGTGCTGGCCGCGGCCGTGGAGGATGATGCCTCGTCCCTGCCGGGTGTGGTCAGCAGCTGGGCACTGCTGCGCGGCACCGCCGAGTCACCGGATCTCGCCCTCCGCCTGACGCTGAACGAACGGGCCGATGTGCAGGAGGCACTGCGTCGCGTGCGCAGCGACGTGCTGCCGAACCTCAGCCGTGCACTGGAAGTTCCCCTCCACACGGCGGGCATTGCCTTGGAAGTCAGCGGACGTCCCGCCCAGCTGGGAAGCACGGTGGAATCCACCGGCACCGTTGTGTACTGAGTTGCCAAATCGTTATCGGCGCAGGTCCGCGATCTGGCCGGCAACGGTTTTGCCTCGCGGCTGCGCGCGGTAGCCTGAACCGCACTTCGGCCATTCCTGGTGACGGACGGGTTCATGACCATGGTGCAGCATTACCGGGAGGCACTGCCTCCAAACGACTATCCGATCTGCGTCACGTGCGGGACCCAGTATGGCGGGCCCCGGGCGGACTGTCCGGTGTGCCTGGATGAACGGCAGTACGTTCCGCTTTCCGGCCAGGCCTGGACCACGCTCTCCAAGCTGCGTTCCGGTGCCCGCCGCGCCAGCATCCATCCGCAGGGCCCCGGGGTGCTTGGAATCGGCTCCGAACCCAAGTTCGCCATTGGGCAGCGCGCCCTGCTGGTGAAGGCACTGGACGGCAACGTCCTCTGGGACTGCGTCCCGTACCTGGATGAGGAGATGATCGACCTCATCAACGCGGAAGGCGGCCTGACGGCCATTGCCATCAGCCACCCCCACTACTACGCCATCATGGTGGACTGGGCGCGGGAATTCGGGGTCCCCGTGTATCTGCACAGCGCGGACCGGGAATGGGTGGGCCGCACTGACCCCGCCCTGCAGTTCTGGGACGGAGACCGGCTGGAGCTGGCTGAAGGACTGGTTCTTTACCGCCCCGGCGTCCACTTTCCCGGCGGCACGGTGATGCACTGGGCGGACGATCCGGACGGTCTGGGAGCACTGTTCAGCGGAGATATCATCCAGGTGATCCCGGACTTCACCCATGTGGCATTCATGTACAGCTACCCGAACCTGATTCCGGAACGCCCGGACGTGGTGGAGGCAGCTGCTGAGCTGCTGGCGCCGCTGTCCTATGAACGCCTGTATGGCGCATGGTGGGACTACATCCTGCCCAACGGAGCAGACCGGATCGTGCAGGACTCAGCCCGCCGCTACCTCAAGTTCACACGCGGCTGAGCTGCTCCACAGCCTTCCGCTCAGCTTCGGCCATGGCCTTGTACTCAGCGACCCGCGCCTGATGCAGCGGCGTGCGGCGCAGCAGGGCGTAGGCCCCGCCCAGCAGGGCAAACCAGATGGGCGTAACCAGCAGCGCGGTCAGGGTGTCCGGCTGGGTAGTGAGCGCCCAGACGATGAACACGAAGAAGGCTAGCACCACGTACACCATTACGCGGCCGCCGGGGAGCTTGAACTTCGACTCCGCATGCAGCTGCGGGCGGCGCCGGCGGTAGGTGAGGTAGCTGAAGAGGATGATGGTCCACACGAACATAAAGCAGAGCGCGGAAATGGTGGTCACCAAGGTGAAGGCGGCGCTGACGGAGTCGCCCGCATACAGCAGCACAACACCGGCCAGCAGGAAGGTGCAGGAGAAGAACAGGGCGTTCTGCGGCACCTTGCGGCGGGACAGCCGCCCGAACGCCTCGGGGGCATCGCCGTCGTGCGCCAGGCCGAAGACCATCCGGGACGTGGAGTAAATGCCCGAGTTCGCCGACGACGCAGCGGAGGTCAGCACCACGAAATTCACGACGGCGGCTGCCGTTCCCAGCCCCGCCAGGGCGAACATGCCCACGAAGGGGCTTTCCTCGGCGTTGAAGTCGGTCCAGGGGATCACTGACATCAGGACCACCAGGGCACCTACGTAGAAGAGCATGATGCGCAGCGGAATGGAGTTGATTGCCTTCGGGAGGTTCTTCTCCGGGTCCTTGGTCTCCGCGGCGGCGGTGCCGACCAGTTCAATGCCGACAAAAGCGAACACTGCGATCTGGAATCCGGCCACGAAGCCCATGGGGCCGGTGGGGAAGAATCCGCCGTTCTCCCACAGGTTCTCGAACCCGGCAGTGGTTCCGGGCTCCGACTCGAAGCGCGTAAGGATCATGACCAGGCCCACGACGATCAGCGTCAGAATGGCGATGATCTTGATCAGGGCGAACCAGAACTCGGTCTCGCCGAAGGCCTTCACCGTGGGAAGGTTCAGTGCAAGCAGCAGGATGATGCACGCAAGGGCAGGAATCCAGAGCGGTATTTGGGCCCACCAGAAGGTTACGTAGTGGGCGATTGCCACGACGTCGGCGATTCCCGTGACCACCCAGCAGAACCAGTAGGTCCACCCGGTGAAGAATCCGGCCCAGGGGCCGAGCAGGTCAGCCGCGAAGTCGCTGAACGACTTGTAGCGGAGGTTGGAAAGCAGCAGTTCGCCCATCGCCCGCATCACGAAATACAGCATGAAGCCGATGATCATGTAGACGAAGATGACTGAGGGACCGGCGACGGAGATGGTCTTGCCTGACCCCATAAACAGGCCGGTGCCAATAGCTCCGCCAATGGCGAGGAGCTGGATGTGGCGGCTGGACATCGAACGCGCAAGGCCCGGGTCTTTGGAGCTGGAAACTGCAGCTGAATGGTCCGTGGCTGAAGCGGGGGTGGAGCTACCTGGCATGGAGTTCTTTCTCGTTGGCGCCGAGTCGGCGCACCGCCGCCACGACACGCGGCTGGCATCAATATGCACAGATATTTAATGAAGCCTCATGAGAGGTGGCGGAACCGCCGACCAATTCAGTTTCGGCAGTGCTTTGGGGCATGTCAATTTGGCCGTCCGGCCCTCCGGGCCTTCCAGCGCCGTGCCGGGCAGGACATGCGGCCAAAGTCATACCTTGATGGGGGCTGTCCGGCGGGCTAAAGTCAGGGTGCAGCCACAATTCAATATGCCTTTACCAGCCGTGGCGGGAGAGTCCCGCGCATCAATGCAGACGCGGGCGCCGTAGGAGCAAACCCTCCCCGGGAATCTCTCAGGCCCCTGTACCGCCATGGCGAGGCAACTCTGGAAAGCAGGACCGGCATGCCGGTTCTCACCGACGGTGCAAGCGGATAACACCCGCGGAATCTCTCAGGTCCAATACAGAGCGGGGAGGAAGCCCGTCGCATTGGCGTACCCTCGCCCGCCCCCTGGAGCCTCCCATGACAGCAGTCCCGTCCACCGCAGCCTTCGTTGACCGCCATATCGGCGCCCGCGCCACTGAAACCGATGCCATGCTCAAGGCCGTCGGCTACGACAGCCTTGAGAACCTGGTGGACAGTGCGGTTCCCGCCGCCATCCGCCAGGACGCCCCGCTGGTGCTGAACGCCGCCCGGACCGAGCAGGAAACCCTCGCCGAGCTCCGCCGCATCGCCGCGAAGAACAAGACCGCCGTGCAGATGATCGGCCAGGGGTACTTCGACACCCACACTCCGCCGGTGATCCTGCGCAACGTCGTGGAAGACCCGGCCTGGTACACCGCCTACACCCCGTACCAGCCGGAAATCTCGCAGGGCCGGCTCGAAGCGCTGCTGAACTTCCAGACCATGGTCCAGGACCTCACCGCCCTGCCGGTGGCCAATGCCTCCCTGCTGGATGAAGCCACGGCCGTCGCCGAGGCCGTCCTGCTGATGCGCCGCTCCAACAAGGCCAAGTCCGAAGGCAAGATCGTTCTGGATGCCGACGCGCTGCCCCAGACCATCGCAATCGTCCGCGGCCGGGCCAAGGCCCTGGGCTTCGACGTCGAGGTTGTTGACTTTGCTGCCGGCCTGCCCGACGGCGAGATCACCGGCGTCGTGCTCCAGCAGCCCGGCGTTTCCGGCGCTGTCCGCGACTTCTCCGGCATCATTGCCGATGCCAAGGAGCGCGGCGCGCTGGTCACCGTCGCAGCTGACCTCCTGGCCCTCACCCTGCTGACCCCTCCGGGAGAACAGGGCGCGGACATCGCCGTGGGCTCCGTTCAGCGCTTTGGTGTTCCCCTGTTCTTCGGCGGACCGCACGCTGCCTACATGGCGGTGCGCAAGGGCCTGGAGCGCTCGCTGCCCGGCCGCCTGGTCGGCGTCTCCAAGGACTCCGCCGGAACTCCGGCCTACCGCCTGGCACTGCAGACCCGTGAGCAGCACATCCGCCGCGAGAAGGCGACGTCCAACATCTGCACCGCGCAGGCACTGCTGGCCATCGTGGCCTCCATGTACGCCGTCTACCACGGTCCTGAAGGACTGAAGGCTATCGCCCTGCGTGCCAACGGCCACGCCCGTGCCCTGGCCACCGCGCTCACGAACGCCGGAATCGAACTGGCTTCGGACACCTTCTTCGACACCGTCACCGCCCGGGTTCCCGGCCGTGCCGCGGAGGTCGTGGCTGCCGCTGAAGCCAAGGGCATCAACCTGCGGCTGATCGACGCGGACACCGTGGGTGTCTCCGCAGACGAGACCACCACGGATGCAGTAATTGCCGACGTCGCGGCCGCCTTTGGTGCTGAGGCTGCTGAGGCAGCCGGGTTCGAGCTGCCCGCCGAACTGCTGCGCACCTCTGACTTCATGACCCACCCGGTCTTCTCCTCCTACCGCTCCGAAACCCAGATGCTGCGCTACCTGCGCCGCCTCTCGGACCGCGACCTGGCGCTGGACCGGACCATGATCCCGCTGGGCTCGTGCACCATGAAACTCAACGCCACCGCTGAAATGCAGGCCATGACCTGGCCCGAGTTCGCCTCGATCCACCCCTTCGCCCCGGATTCCCAGACCGAGGGCTGGCGCGAACTGATCGCGGACCTCGAAGCCCAGCTGGCCACGATCACCGGGTACGACCAGGTGTCCATCCAGCCCAACGCCGGATCCCAGGGTGAGCTGGCCGGCCTGCTCGCCATCCGCGGTTACCACCACTCCCGCGGCGACGAGCAGCGCAACATCTGCCTGATCCCCGCCTCCGCGCACGGCACCAACGCCGCCTCGGCCGTTCTGGCCGGCATGAAGGTTGTAGTCGTCGGAACTGCCGGCGACGGCGCGATCGACCACGCGGACCTGCGCGCCAAGATTGACGCGCACCGGGAGAACCTGGCCGCGATCATGATCACCTACCCCTCCACGCACGGTGTGTACGACGACGACGTCCGCGACGTCTGCGAAGCGGTGCACGAGGCAGGCGGCCAGGTCTACATCGACGGCGCCAACCTCAACGCCCTGGTGGGCCTCGCCCAGCCCGGCGAGTTCGGCGGCGACGTCTCCCACCTGAACCTGCACAAGACGTTCTGCATCCCGCACGGCGGCGGCGGCCCCGGCGTCGGTCCGGTTGCAGCAAAGGCGCACCTGGCACCGTTTATGCCCGGCAACGCCGCAGCCTGGGACGGCGGGGACGACATCCCGATTTCCGCATCCCGCTTCGGTTCAGCCGGTGTCCTGCCCATCTCCTGGGCCTACGTCCGCCTGATGGGCGGCGAGGGCCTCACCGCCGCCACCAAGAGCGCCCTGCTGGCCGCCAACTATGTGGCAGCCCGCCTGAACGACTACTTCCCGGTGCTGTACACCGGCAAGGGCGGACTGGTGGCGCATGAGTGCATCCTGGACCTGCGCGAGCTCACAGCGAAGACCGGCGTCACCGCCGAGGACGTGGCCAAGCGCCTGGTGGACTACGGCTTCCACGCTCCGACCCTGTCCTTCCCGGTGGCAGGCACGCTTATGGTGGAGCCCACCGAATCCGAGGACCAGGGCGAGATTGACCGGTTCATCGACGCGATGATCGCCATCCGCGGCGAGATCGACCAGGTCGCAGCCGGCGACTTCCCGGTACAGGAAAGCCCGCTGCGCCACGCCCCGCACACCGCGACCGTAGTGGCCGGCAACGAGTGGAACCGCCCCTACCCGCGAGAGCAGGCTGCCTTCCCGCTGAAGACCCTGCGCATGGACAAGTACTTCCCGCCGGTCGGCCGCATTGACGGCGCAGCGGGGGACCGCAACCTGGTGTGCTCCTGCCCGCCGATCGAAGACTTCGAAAACTAAGGGGACAGACGCAATGACCGAGCAGTACACAGCGCTCTACGAAGAGCACAAACGCCTGGGTGCCTCCTTCACTGACTTCGGCGGCTGGCAGATGCCCCTGAAATACAGCTCCGAACTGGCCGAGCACCACGCCGTCCGCAAGGCTGCGGGACTCTTCGACCTCTCCCACATGGGCGAAGTCGAAGTCACCGGACCGGACGCCGCGGCGTTCCTGGACTACGCGCTGACCGGCAGGCTCTCCGCCGTGGCGGTTGGCCGCGCCAAGTACTCGCTGATCACGAACGCTGACGGCGGAATCATCGATGACCTGATCAGCTACCGGCTGGGTGAAGACGAATACCTGGTGGTGCCCAACGCGGGCAACGCCGCCGTCGTCGCCGCTGAGCTGGCTGCCCGCGCCGAAGGCTTCGACGTCGCGGTGCAGGACAAGACGGCCGAGACTTCCCTCGTGGCGGTTCAGGGCCCCGAGGCCGAGGCCATCCTGCTGGACCTGGTGCCTGCCGATTTCCGGGACGCGGTGACCGGCATGAAGTACTACGCCGCAGCTCCCGTTGAGCTGACTATCGGCGGCAGCTCGCACACTCTGCTGGTGGCACGCACCGGCTACACCGGCGAAGACGGTTTCGAGATCTACGTCCCGAATGACGACGCCGCTGCCCTGTGGCAGGCGCTTCTTGCCGCCGGCGAAGGCCACGGACTCGTTCCGGCGGGCCTGGCCTGCCGTGACTCGCTGCGTCTGGAAGCCGGTATGCCCCTCTACGGCAACGAACTCTCCCTTGAGGTGGATCCGTACGCTGCCGGCCTGGGCGGCGTCGTCGCCCTCTCCAAGGACAGCGACTTTGTGGGCCGCGAAGCCCTCGCAGCCAAAAAGCAGCAGACTCCGGCACGCAAGCTGGTTGGCCTCAAGGGCTCCGGCCGCCGTTCGGCCCGTTCCCACTACCCGGTCCTTAAGGACGGCGAGACCATCGGCGAAGTCACCTCCGGCGCTCCGAGCCCAACCCTCGGCTACCCGGTCGCCCTGGCCTATGTCGATGCCTCCCACGCCGAACTCGGCACCACCCTCGACGTCGATCTCCGTGGCAAGCCCGAACCCTTCGAAGTAGTCCAGCTCCCCTTCTACAAGCGCGACAAGTAAGACACCACTCTCCGTCGAGAGGCCACTTACGACTCTTTTCAGCCCTGAAACGAGCCGTAACTGCCCTCTCGATGGGGGAACATGGCACCTCAGCCGGACTGGACTCGGTGGTGGCGGGGCTTTTCGTGTAGCCCCGCATCGCCGAGCGAGGAACGAGCGAGACAGTGAAAGATCCAGGGCCCCTCTCCGAGCTTGCGAGGAGGAGGGCGGGATCTGGAACGCTAAGGGGCGGCGAAAGGCTCTGCCTCCGCCGCCCCGGACCTAGACTTTGAACCAGTTGTTCACACCACTTGAAAGGCACATCCCAATGAGCAAAGTTGACTCTTCCCTCCGCTACTCCGCCGAACACGAGTGGGTGGACGCTTCCAGCCCGGTAAAGGTTGGCATCTCCGCCGTTGCCGCTGACGCCCTGGGCGACGTCGTCTACGTCGACCTTCCCGCCGTCGGCGACACCGTCACTGCAGGCGAGACCTGCGGCGAAGTTGAATCCACCAAGTCCGTTTCGGACCTGTACGCCCCGGTTTCCGGCACCATCGTGGAAATCAACCAGGAAGCCGTGGACAACCCGGCCATCCTGAACGAGGACCCGTACGGCGCCGGCTGGCTGTTCACCGTTGAAGTCACGGAGGAGGGTGCGCTGCTGAGCGCCGCAGAGTACGCGGAGAAGAACGGCGGCGAGCTGTGACCGATTACCTGAACTCCCACCTCGCGGAGATCGATCCCGAGGTTGCCGAGCAGATCGACAACGAGCGTCGCCGCCAGCAGGAGGGGCTGGAGATGATCGCCTCCGAGAACCATACTGCGGTGTCGATCATGGAAGCCCAGGGCTCCGTGCTCACCAACAAGTACGCCGAGGGCTACCCCGGGCGCCGCTACTACGGCGGCTGCGAATACGTGGACGTCATTGAGCAGCTGGCAATCGACCGGGCCAAGGAACTCTTCGGCGCAGGTTTCGCTAACGTCCAGCCGCACTCCGGTGCACAGGCCAACGCCTCGGTGATGCATGCGCTGATCCGTCCGGGTGACACCGTGCTGGGGCTTTCCCTGGCTGACGGCGGCCACCTGACGCACGGCATGAAGATCAATTTCTCCGGCCGGCTGTACAACATCGTTCCCTATGGTGTGGACGAAACCACCCACACCGTGAACATGGACGACGTCGCGCGCCTGGCCCGTGAGCACAAGCCGAAACTGATTGTCGCCGGCTGGTCCGCGTACGCCCGCCAGCTGGACTTTGAGGCATTCCGCGCCATCGCGGACGAGGTGGGTGCCTACCTCATGGTGGACATGGCGCACTTTGCCGGACTGGTCGCGGCCGGACTGCACCCCAGCCCGGTTCCGCACGCCCACGTGGTTACCTCCACGACGCACAAGACCCTTGCCGGTCCGCGCGGCGGCATCATCCTGTCCAACGACGCGGACATTGCCAAGAAGATCAACTCCGCCGTCTTCCCGGGCCAGCAGGGCGGGCCGCTGGAGCACGTGATTGCAGGCAAGGCGACCGCACTGAAGATCGCCGGCACCCCCGAGTTCCGCGAACGCCAGGAACGCACCCTGGCCGGTTCACGGATCCTGGCCGAACGGCTGCTCTCCGAAGACGTCGCTGCCAAGGGAATCTCCGTGGTTTCCGGGGGCACTGACGTGCACCTGGTCCTGGTGGACCTGCGCAACGCTGAACTGGACGGCCAGCAGGCCGAGGACCGCCTCGCGCAGATCGACATCACGGTCAACCGCAACGCCGTACCGTTCGATCCGCGGCCGCCGATGGTTACCTCGGGTCTTCGCATCGGCACCCCGGCCCTGGCCACCCGCGGGTTTGGCGAGGAAGCGTTCGGTGAAGTCGCGGACATCATCGCACTGGCCCTCACCGCCGGGAACGGCGAGGATCTCAGCGCGCTCAGGGACCGCGTCCATACCCTGGCCGCGGCCCACCCGCTCTACCCGCAGGTCGCCGACCTGGCCGGAGCACCCGCCCGCGCCTGATCGGCGCGAACCAAAGGACACCGCATGGCTGTAGGCGTTTTCGACCTCTTCACCGTAGGCATCGGCCCTTCGAGTTCCCACACCGTGGGGCCGATGAGGGCAGGCGCGGCCTTCGCCGCGGAGCTCGCCGACGCCGGTGTCCTTCCCTCCGTGGCCGGTCTCCGCGTGGATCTTTACGGATCCCTCGCGGCGACCGGCCGCGGGCACGGCACCTTTCCTGCCGTCCTCCTGGGGCTGGAAGGCTTTGCGCCGGAGGAAATCCTCCCGGAGCAGATGGAGGAACGGCTCGCGGAGATAGAAGCGAGCGGCAAGATCCAGCTGGGCAGCGAGCTTGAGGCCGCCGGCGGCGTCGGAGTGGTCCTTGAATACGGGATCGAGGACATGGTGCTCCATCCGCTCACCGTCCTGCCGCGCCACACCAACGGCATCCGGTTCGCCGTCAGCGGCGCCGACGGCGAAGTCCTCCATGAAGCCACGTTCTTCAGCGTGGGTGGCGGGTTCATCGTGCGCGACGGCGAGGAGGAGACAGCCGCCGTCGAACTCGAAGCCTCCAAACAGGCCCTGCCGTATCCCTTCCGCACCGCCGTTCAGCTGCTGGAACACTGCACCGCCAACGGACTCTCCATCAGCCAGGTGATGCTGGCCAACGAACTGGTGTCCCGGTCCGAAGAGGAGATTCGAGCCGGACTGCTGCACATCCGCGACGTGATGGACCAATGCAAGGATTCCGCGATCGCCCGCTACGGCCTGCTGCCCGGAGGACTCAAGGTCCGGCGTCGGGCGCCCCAGTGGCACACGCGGCTGCGCGAAGAAGACCCTAACCGTGACCCTCGCTTCTGGCAGGAGTGGGTGAACCTGGTGGCGTTGGCCGTGAACGAGGAGAACGCGTCCGGCGGCCGCGTCGTCACCGCACCGACCAACGGTGCTGCAGGCATCATCCCCGCCGTGCTCTTCTACGCGACGCACTACGGCCCCGGCATGGACACTGCCGGTCCGGAACAGAAGGACGACGCCGTTGTCCGGTTCCTGCTCGCAGCCGGCGCGATCGGGGTGCTCTACAAGGAGCAGGCCTCGATTTCCGGCGCGGAGGTGGGCTGCCAGGGCGAGGTGGGGTCGGCGTCGTCCATGGCCGCCGCTGGCCTGGCCGAAATCCTGGGCGGCTCGCCGGAACAGGTGGAGAATGCCGCGGAAATTGCGATGGAGCACAACCTTGGGCTGACCTGCGATCCAATCGGCGGGCTGGTGCAGGTGCCGTGCATCGAGCGGAACGCCATCGGCGCCGGCAAAGCGGTCAACGCCGCCAAGATGGCGCTGTGGGGCGACGGCGAGCACCGGGTCTCCCTCGACGAGGTTATTGTGACCATGCGCGAAACCGGCCGGGACATGAGCTCGAAGTACAAGGAGACCGCCATGGGCGGCCTCGCCGTGAACGTTGTGGAGTGCTGAACCGGCACTCCCGACGCCGTTCCGGCCGGTATGGCAGATGCGCGGACACGCCCGGCCCCATGCGACACGGCTGAGCGTGCAACTCATTGCTAAGTCTGCTTACCATATTGGCTCACGCGGCGGCCTCTGAGCTGCCGAAGCACTCTGAGGGAACGGAGGACTGTATGACTGAGACCAATACTGGTTCTGCGCAGAACCGCGGACGCACGAATATCCAGAAAGCTTCCCTGGCTTACGGGGTGGTTTTCCTCCTGGTGGGCGTCATGGGATTCATCCCGGGCATCACCACTAACTATGAGTCACTCGCCGGCGCCGGGCACCACTCCGAGGCGCTCCTGCTGGGTATCTTCCAGGTGTCCATTCTGCATAACGTTGTTCACCTGCTCTATGGTGTTGCCGGTCTGCTGCTGGCGCGCAGTGCCGGCGGTGCGCGTGCCTTCATGCTCTGGGGAGGCGTGGTCTACCTTGTGCTGTGGATCTACGGCCTGGTGATCGACGGCGAATCGACGGCCAACTTTGTCCCGCTGAACAATGCGGACAACTGGCTGCACCTCTTCCTTGGTGTCACCATGATTGGCCTCGCCCTTCTGCTCACACGCAGCCGGGACCGCGCCGCCGCGCACCCGGCCTAGGGCCCGGACCCGGCGGCGGCAGCCGGCCTGCGGGCCGGCTGCCGCCCGGGGTTGAGCACACGTCCGCCCGATGGTAGACAGTAAGGACGCTTAGTAAGTCGCCGACCGGAAGGAACGCATCATGGCCGAACGCGGAAACAGCACCCACGGGCGCCGCATGGATGAGGAAATGAAGCAGGAGACGCAGAACCTGACTCGAAATGCCGTCCCGGACCACGTGGAGGAATGGCGCCAGCCGGAGCCGGTGGCCGATGAAACCGACAGTGTCGAAGTGCAGGATGTGATGGGGGTTGCCCAGGAAGCGGAAGCTTCCGTCATTCAGCCGGAGGGGGATGACTAAGAATGCCCAAGACCACCAAAACCGGCAAGGCCAAAAAGAGCGAGCTGCCATCAACCCTTGAGCGCTCAGATAAGAAGGCGCAGGACACTTTCGCGAAGACCTATGACTCCGCGCTGGAGGAGTATGGCGACGAGCAGCGGGCGGCGCAGACTGCCTACGCCTCGCTGAAGCGCACGCATGAGAAGGTGGGTGACCACTGGGAACCCAAGGATTCCAGTGGACCGTCGGACAAAAAGGCCGAACAGGGCCGGAAATCCGATGCCCGGACAGCCGGGGGAGTGGATGCCAATGCTTCGAAGGAGCATCTGTACGACGTTGCGTCCAAGCTGGACATTAGCGGCCGCTCGAAGATGAACAAGGACGAGCTGGTGGATGCCATCCAGAAGGCCAACCAGAAAGAGACGCGGAAGTCCCGCTCCTAGTCCTGGCGTGCAGGTGATGCCTGCCGCGCGTCACCCGTCCGCCGGTCCAAAACGCCCCTCCTGTGATTTGAATTACAGGAAAAGGTAGGGCAAGCTGAACAGCACAATTCGTCAGCTGGCTTACTAATCCGGGGGTATTGTCCAATGGGCCGCAGCGTAATCGTGCCGACCGAGTCGGAACCCAGCGGCCTGCTGGGGCAGGTGGACAGCTCCGTGAACGAGTTCATGGAGCCCATAGCCACGGCCTTCAACGACATAGTTTTCTTTCCGCTGACGATCGGGGACTTTAGTTTCCCCATAGTGGTGGCTTGGCTGATCATTGCCGGGGTGGTCATCACCATCTACTTCGGATTTATCCAGTTCCGCGGGCTGAAGGTGTCCGGGCAGGTAATCCGCGGAAAGTTCTCCACTAAACAGGACCCGGGAGAAGTCCCCCATTTCCAGGCCCTCACCTCAGCCCTTTCCGGCACGGTGGGCCTGGGCAACATCGCCGGCGTCGGCGCCGCCATGGCACTCGGCGGACCCGGAGCCACGTTCTGGATGATCCTGGCGGGACTTCTGGGCATGGCCACCAAATTCGCGGAATGCACGCTGGGCGTCAAATACCGCCAGGTCCATGAAGACGGCACAGTCAGCGGCGGACCGTTCAAATATCTTCCCGTGGCGTTCAAACGGTTCGGCTCGCTGCCGGCCAAAGTGCTGACCGGCGTGTTTGCCGTCGCGATCCTGCTCTTCGGCGTGGCCGGCGGCAACATGTTCCAGGCCAACCAGACCTTCGCACAGGTGCGCAACGCCACGGGCGGTGACGAAGGGTTCCTGGGATCCGACGGCGCGGCGCTGATCTTCGGAGCGATTCTCGCTGCCCTCGTGGCCATCGTGATCCTCGGCGGAATCAAGTCCATCGGCGCAACCACCTCCAAACTGGTCCCCGCAATGGCCGCCGTGTACCTCGTCGCCTGCGTAGCTGTCATCGCCGCCAATTTCGAAAACATTCCGTCCGCCGTCGGCGCCATCATCGAAGGAGCGTTCCGGCCGGAGGGCTTCGCCGGCGGAATCCTCGGCGTCATGATCATCGGCTTCCAGCGGGCCTCCTTCTCCAACGAGGCCGGCGTGGGTTCCGCCGCGATCGCACACTCGGCCGTCAAGACCCGCCGCCCGGTCAGCGAAGGCTTTGTGGCGATGCTCGAACCGCTCGTGGACACGGTGCTGATCTGTACCATGACGGCTCTGGCCATCATCATGGCCGGCGCACCGAGCCTGCAGGCCGGCATCGACCAGGTGCAGGGCGGGGGAGGGGCGCCCGACGGCGTCATCCTCACCTCCGATGCCTTCGCCACGGTGCTGCCGTGGTTCCCGATCGTGCTCTCGGTCGCCGTCGCGCTCTTTGCCTACTCAACCCTGATCACGTGGTCCTACTACGGACTGAAAGCCTGGGAATACCTCTTCGGCCGCGGACGCATGCGGGAGATCATCTACAAGGTCATCTTCCTGACGTTCACCGTCGCCGGGTGCGTTCTCTCCTTCAGCCAGGTCATCAGCTTCACCGACGCGGCGCTGTTCATCTGCGCTTTCGTGAACCTGCTCGGGGTGTACCTGCTCCTGCCGGTGATCAAGCGGGAAATGAAGAAGTACCTCGCCGACCGGAAGAGCGGGAAGCTGGACATCCTGGGCATCGAGGACGAGGAGATTGAGGACGCCGCGCCGGCGCGCTAGCGGGTTCCTTTCCTTCAAACCGATCGAGAGGCCAGTTACGGCTCTTTTCAGCCTCGAAAACAGCCGTAACTGGCCTCTCGGCGGAAGGGAGGGGGCGGGGCGAGGAACTAGCCGCGGCCGAGGAACGGCATGCCCGCAGCGGTCAGCACCACTGATCCGGGATTGGCCGAGGCGGGCAGCTCCGCCATGAACAGCACAGTGCGTGCCGCTTCTTCCGCGGGGAAGGTCGGCTCCACCTTGCGGCTGCCGTCCGGCTGGAGGGCGCCGCCGGTAGTGATCCCGGCCAGCAGCTCGGTGGCTGCGTTGCCGATGTCGATCTGCGCGCAGCTGATCCCGTATGCGCGCCCGTCCAGATCGATCGACTTGGTGAGTCCGGTAACCGCGTGCTTCGTGGCGGTGTAGGCGGCGGCCAGCGGCCGGGGCGCGATTGCGGAGAGTGAGCCGTTGTTGATGATCCTGCCGCCGGGCGGGTCCTGCGCCTTCATCTGCCGGACTGCCGCTGCCGCACAGAGCATGGTGCCGGTCAGGTTCACGGCGACCGTCTCATTCCAGTCGGCAAGGCTGATCTGGTCCACTGACCCGGACGGACCGAAGCTGCCGGCATTGTTGAACAGCACATCCACCCGGCCGAACCTGTCCGCGGCCTCGCGGAAAAGGCGGTCGACGTCGCCGGGCTGCGTAACGTCCGCCGGGACCACCAGGGCCCGGGCATCGCCGTCGGCCGTTTCCTGCAGTGCCTCCTCGCGGCGGCCGGCCAGAACAACCTGCCAGCCTGCGTCCAGGAACTCCCTGGCGGTGGCCCGCCCAATCCCCGATCCGGCTCCGGTAATGACCGCCGTCCGCAACCCCTCAAAACCCATGACCATATCCTGCCCCATTCACCGAGATGGCAGAAACTGCACGTTTCAGCGCTGAAACGTGCACTTCCTGCTATCTCGGGGGAAAGAAGCCCAAGGGCGTTGACCGCCGGGAACTGCGCGCCTAGTGTCGACGCAACTTGTGAACGGGCAGGACCGGAACCAACCGGCCCAGCAAAAACAAAGGGGTTTTTGTGCATATTCCGGCTGCGCAGTATGAACAGGTCCTCGATCCAATCGGCGACTCCCTGGTGCTCTCCGCCATCCTCGCCGCTCTTCCTCTGCTGCTGCTGTTCGTGATGCTCGGCGTCTTCCGGCTCAAGGCCTACCAGGCGGGGATCATCTCCCTGGTGCTGTCCATCCTCCTGGCGCTCTTTGGCTGGGGCATGCCGCTGGACCAAACCCTCTCCGCCACCGCCCTGGGCGCGTTCTACGCCATCTTCCCGATCCTCTGGATCCTCATCAACGCACTGTGGATCTACAACCTCACGGTGGCCACACCATGGTTCGACGTTCTGGGCCGCACTATCCGCTCAATCTCCGACGACCTGCGCATCCTGTCGATCCTGATTGCCTTCTGCTTCGGTGCGCTGCTCGAATCGCTCGCCGGTTTTGGTGCCCCCGTGGCGATCGCTGCGGCCATGCTGATGGCTGCCGGGATGAAACCGCTGAAGTCGGCGATCGTGGCGCTGCTGGCCAACACCGCGCCGGTGGCTTTCGGTGCCATGGCCGCTCCGATCATTGCGCTGAACGGCGTCACCGGCATTCCGCTGCAGGAATTGTCTTCCATGACCGGACGGCAGACGCCGTTCATTGCACTCGTGGTCCCGTTGATCCTGGTCTTCCTGGTGGACGGCAAGCGCGGCGTCCGCCAGACCTGGCCGGTGGCTCTCGTGGCCGGAGTCGTATTTGGGCTGGCACAGTTCGTGGCCTCGAACTTCTTCGTGGTGGAACTGACCGACGTGGTCGCAGCAGTGGCCACGGTCATTGCCGTTCTGCTGATGCTGCGGGTCTGGCAGCCAAAGGAACTGATTGGCATGTCCGGGGAATCAATGAACGACGACGCCGGTGCGGCGCGCGGTGCAGGTGCCGGAGAACTCGCTGCCGAAGAGGGCACTGACACCCTCACCCGCACAGGCGGCGACGGCAGCACGGCTCCGGGCCACGGAGGTGCGGGCAGCAGCGCTGCAGGCGGAGACGAAACTGGATCAGCCGGAGTGGACAGCGGAGCAAGCGGGTCCGCAGGAGACAGCGACCGTGACAACACCCGGCCGCCGGCGCGCAGCGTCTGGCTCTCCGTTGCCCCGTACCTGATCATCATCGTGGTCTTTTCCCTGGCACAGATTCCTCCGATTAAGGCCTGGCTGACCCAGGTGGGCGGCGTGACCTTCCACTGGCCGGGCCTGGACGTGGTGAATTCCTCCGGTGATCCCGTAGGCGCGCAGAACCTCCGTTTCGACCACCTCAAGGCCACCGGCACGCTGCTGCTGATCTCCGGCATCCTGACGATGATCCTGTACCGCATTGCACCGGCCAAGGGCGTCCGGATCTACGGGGAGACCCTGAAGACCCTGCGCTGGACCATCGTCACGGTGTGTTCGGTGCTCGCACTCTCCTTCGTCATGAACCTGTCCGGCCAGACCACCACCCTGGGAGTCGCGCTTGCCTCTGCCGGCGGCTTCTTCGCCTTGCTCTCGCCTCTGCTCGGGTGGATCGGTGTGGCCCTCACCGGCTCCGACACGTCGTCGAACTCCCTCTTCGGCCAGCTGCAGGTTGCTGCTGCCGAGGAGACCGGCCTCTCACCCACCCTGATGGCCGCGGCGAACTCCTCCGCCGGTGTGCTGGGCAAGATGCTCTCGCTGCAGAACCTGGCCATTGCTGCAGCCGCCGTTGGGCTCAATGGCGTGGAGGGCACCCTGCTGCGCAAACTGATCGGCTGGTCGCTGGGCCTGCTGGTCCTGATGACCCTGCTGATCTGGCTGCAGTCCACGCCGGTGCTCGGCTGGATGGTGCCGTAAGTTGCCAATGCAAGGAGAACCTGTGAGCACTGAGTCCCTGAACGCTCCCGGCATTCCTGTCGCGGAAGGGGCCGCAGCAGTGCTCAGCGCAGCAGCCCGGTCTTCCGTGGAGCACGAGCACCGGTTGAAAGCGAGTACGGACCGATCCGGCTTCGTGGCTGACAGCCTTCCGGAGGGCGTGGTCTTCGCCCAGGACGCCGGGGAAGTGGCGGACGTCCTGCGCATGGCGACCAGGCACGGCGTCCCCGTGGTTCCCCGCGGAGCCGGAACCGGGCTGGCCGGAGCCTCTTCGGCCAGGCAGGGCGAGGTGGTGCTGGACGTGTCCGGCATGAACCGGATCCTGCGGATCGACCCCGAAGAGCAGCTGGCAGTGGTGCAGCCCGGAGTGTTGAACGCTGAACTGAACGCCGCTGCCGCCGAGTACGGGCTCTTCTACGCACCGGACCCGGCCAGCACCGCGATCTGCTCCATCGGCGGGAACATCGCCACGAACGCCGGGGGGATGCGCTGCGCCAAGTACGGTGTCACCAGGGAAGCTGTCCTGGCCCTGCGCGTCATCCTCGCAGACGGACGCGAACTGCGCACCGGACGGGAAACCATCAAGGGAGTTAGCGGCTACGACCTCAACGCCCTGATGATCGGGTCCGAAGGCACACTCGGCGTCGTCGTCGAGGCAACCCTGCGGCTGCGCCCGCTGCCCGTACAGACCGCCACGGTTGCAGCCTTCTTCCCGAACGTTGAACAGGCCGCCCGGGCGGCGTCGGCCGTTGTTGCGGCCCGGATCCAGCCGTCCATGATGGAGCTGATGGACGGGCAGACCCTGGAAGCAGTGGACGCTGCACTGGGCACGGACTACCGCTCCCGCGGCGCGTCGTTCCTGCTGGTGCAGACAGACGGCCATGGCGCGTTCCTGGAACAGGACGTGGTCATGGACGCCGTGTCACCGTTCGGGATCTGCGAGCGGGCCGTCGACGACGAGCAGGCTGCCGCACTGGTAACCGCCCGTCGGGAGGCCATCCCCTCCCTCGAAAAGCTCGGCCGGGTCTCGATTGGGGACATTGGGGTGCCGCGCGGGAAGCTGGCCGAAGTCGTCGCGGGGCTGGAAGACATCGCCGAACGCACCGGGGTGCGCATCTTCACCATCGCCCACGCGTCGGACGGAAACCTGCACCCGATGATTGTGATGGAGCCGGAGGACTCCGTGACCGAGGGGCCGCCAAAGGCAGCGCTGGGCGAGATGTTCCACCTGGCCAAGTCCCTGGGCGGCACACTGACCGGAGAGCACGGCATTGGCCTGCTGAAGCGTGACTGGCTCCAGGAGGAGCTCGGTGACGTTTCGCTCGAAGTCATGCACACCATTCGGCAGGCACTGGACCCGCTGGGCATCCTCAATCCGGGGAAGGCGATCTAGGAGCCGGTGGCTCACTCGAAGAGCAGTGAGACGCGCAGGTTCTCAATGGGGGCGGGCCCCACGCCGCGAACCCACAGGACGAGCTTCTGGTTCTGCGCCACGGCCAGTGATCCAGTGCGCCCACATTGGGAGGTAGTAGTGCAGGACATGGCGGGTTGGAACAGGCCGTCACGGACGAGGTACACGTCGATGCTGCTGCTCCGTTCCGTCATCTCGACTCTCATCTCCGTGATGGTCCCGGCGCGCGGCATTCGAATTTCGTTAGCGGCTCGCGAGCTGGAGGGAGCCACCGAGCCGGAGATCGGGAAGTAAGCCGCAGCGTCGGCGAAAGCTGCGGGATCTATGGTGCCGGGCAGGAAGCTGACGAAGACCGTCCCGGCCCCGGCCGGACCCTGTGGACCCTGGGGCCCCTGCGGCCCGACCGGCCCTGCAGCACCTTCGGGTCCCTGTGGTCCGACCGGCCCTGCAGCACCTTCGGGTCCCTGTGGTCCGGCTGGCCCGATGGGTCCGGTATCGCCGGTGTCGCCCTTGTCGCCCTGCGGTCCGGCTGGCCCCTGCGGGCCAGTTTTTCCCTGAGGCCCAACAGATCCTGCCGCACCTGTTGGACCCGCAGCGCCAGTTGACCCCGCGGGTCCCTGCGCACCGGGATCGCCCTGCACACCTTGGGGACCCATGGGTCCCTGCGGGCCGATCAGGCTCTGTGCACCGACCGGCCACGTGCCCGCCGTCTTGGGGCCGTAGATGGCGAAGGTTGTGGTGTCCAAATAGAAGTCGCCGTCGGCCCCCAGGGAGCTGGCCGGACTTCCGGAACCGTTGTGGATGCTGTTGCCGTCCCGGCCGGGCAGGCCGGCCGGCCCGGGCTCTCCAGCCGGCCCGGCAGGCCCTGGTGCCCCACTGGGCCCAGCAGCGCCCGGTGCTCCGGCTGGACCGGTTGCGCCCTGTTCGCCGGAGGGGCCGGTTGCACCCTGCTCGCCCGCTGGTCCGTTAGCACCAGTTGAACCGGCGGGTCCTGCGGCTCCCGCCTGGCCGGCGGCCCCAGCCAGACCGGCGGGTCCCGCTGCGCCCGCCTGTCCCGGAGCCCCGGCAGGTCCGGATGCTCCCGGCTTCCCGTCTGTTCCGGGTTCTCCCGTGTCGCCCTTGGGTCCCTTGGCATCGGCTGAAGCCGTGGCGGCGATGGGGGGGACTGCACTGTCAGCTCCGGCAGCCAGCCAGGAAACCGGGACTCCGTCGGGGCCGCAGTTCAGATCCCCCGCGGACGTGGCGATGCTGGTGAACTGCAGTGTGCTCTCGTCCAGACATGCGTGATAGGAAGCCGCGTCGGACGACGCCGGGGTGCAGGCAGTGAGCACCAGGGCTACAGCCGCCGCAGCAGCGATAGCCGATAGAGGGGAGGAAACGGAGCGGTTCAAAGAGATCTCCTGAGTCAGCTTTCGGGACAATGCAGGGAGATCGGCCGCAGAACCTGCGCTTGGTGCGGTCCTCCCCCAGCGGGAACCGCAAGCCGTACTCAAATAGACGAAGGCCAAGTTTAGACAACGTCCAGATCAGTTATATTCCATCATTTGGATTGAGTCCAGAAATTTACGCGTGTCTGGCAGGAATGACGTGCCGCAGAAAAAAACAGCAGCCGCCCCAAAAGGGGGCAGCTGCTGTTTTTGCGGGAACGGAGGCTAGCTCCGGTTCGCGGGTTCGGGTTCCCGATGGTCAACATGCGGGTGCCGGCGCTCCAGCGAGGCGCCTTCGACGTCGACATCCGGCAGGATCTTGTCCAGCCACTTCGGCAGCCACCAGGCCTTGTCCCCGGCGAGGTGCATCAGTGCCGGGATCAGGAGCATGCGGACCACAAAGGCATCCAGCAGCACGCCGAAGGCCAGGGCGAAGCCGATCGGCCGGATCATGGCGCTGTGCGAGAAGACGAACCCGCCGAAGACCGAGACCATGATGATCGCGGCGGCGGTGACCACGGCGCGTCCGGCACGGACGCCCTGCACAACGGCGACGCGCGACGGCGCGCCGTGGGCGTACGCCTCCCGCATGCCGGAGCCGATGAAGAGCATGTAGTCCATCGCCAGGCCGAACAGGATGCCCACCAGGATGGTCGGCAGGAAGTTCAGGATCGGGCCGGGAGTCTCCACATTGAAGACCGGCGCAAACCAGCCCCACTGGTAGATCGCGACGACGCCGCCCAGGGCACCGAAGTAGGAGAGCACAAAGCCGAGCGTGGCGATGATCGGCACATAGATGGACCGGAACACCAGGATCAGGATCAGCAGGGACAGGCCCACCACCACGCCGAGGTAGATCGGCAGGGCGTCGGAGAGTTTGTCCGAGATGTCGATGTTGCCGCTGGCGGTGCCGGCGACGCCGATCTCGTACTCGCCATTCAGCGGGGACATGTCCCGCAGCGTGTGTACCAGGTTCTCGGTGGACTCGCTGGTGGGGCCTTCCTCGGGAACCACCTGGAACGCCACGGTGCTGCCGTCCTCGGAGGAACCGACGGGGGCAACTGCGGACACGCCGTCCTGGTCGAACAGGATTCCGGCAATCTCGGCCTGGATCTCGGTCGCTTCGGCTTCCGTCGGCTCACCCGGGAGTTCCGCGACCACCAGCAGGGTGCCGTTCTGGCCCTCGCCGAACTTCTCCGAGAGCGCCGAGTAGGCCCGGTACTGCGTGGAGTCGTGGGCTTCGGAGGAACCGTCCGGAAGGCCGGTGCGCAGGTCCAGTGACGGAACCGCAATGAACAGCAGCGCCGCGATGGACACCAGTGCGGTGAGCACGGCGGTCAGCGTGGACATCGGCTTCACCGGGGCCGCGGCAGGCTTGGGCGCTTCCGCTGCCGCGGAGATGGAGGCACGTTCCTTCTTGCTGAGAATCCGGATGCCCACGAGCTTCAGCATGGCCGGAGTCAGAGTCACCGCAATCATCACGGCGATCGCGATGCAGGCCGCGCCGACCGTACCCATCAGGCCCAGGAACGGAATGCCGGTGATGTTCAGCGCCAGCAGCGCGATCAGCACGGTGGCACCGGCGAAAACAACCGCGTTGCCGGAGGTGCCGTTGGCCAGGGCAATGGATTCCTCGACGTCGTAGCCCTGCTTGAGCTGGCGGCGGTGGCGGTTGACGATGAACAGCGTGTAGTCGATGCCGACGGCCAGACCGAGCATGAGGCCCAGCACCGGGGTTACGGAGATCATTTCGACGACGCCGGAGAACGCCAGCGCGCCGAGCGCACCGATTCCGACGCCGATCAGGGCGGAGAGCAACGGCAGGCCGGCACCGATCAGCGTGCCCAGCATGATGATCAGCACCACGGCAGCGACGATCAGGCCGATGACTTCGCCTATGCCGACAATGCTGGGGATGCCCTGGGCAATATCGGTGGAAAAGTCGGTGCTCACGCCCTCGACCGGCGCATCCTCAAAGACGGCAACCAAGTCGTCCTTGGTTTCCTGCGTGATCTCCATCTGCGGGTCTTCGAAGACAACCGTGAGGATCGCGGTGCTGCCGTCCTCGGAAACCATCCGGATGTTGGCAGACATTTCCAGCAGGGCAGCACCCTGCTCCAGCTGCGGGGCCTGTTCCTCAGCGGTGGCCGCCGATGATTCGAGTTCTGCCCGGCCGGCGTCGATCTGGGCCTGCTGGGCATCGAGCTGCGGAGCTGCCATCGGCAGCATCCCGGCGGCTTCAGCCTGGGCGCGCGCCGCGTCCAGCTGGGCCTGTCCGGCGTCGAGCTCTGCCCGGGCTGCTTCGAGCTGGGCGCGGCCGGCATCGAGCTGGGCCTGGCCCTCTTCGAGCTGGCGGGCCTGCTCTTCGCGCTGTGCCTCGGTGGCGAACGGGTCAACGGCATTCTCGACGCCGTCCACCTCCTTCGCATCTTCCGCCAATGCGGCAATGGCTTCCCGCTGTTCGGCGGTGAACTCCGAGCCGTCTTCGGTCTGGAAGACCACGGAACCGGTTCCGCCGGAAGCTTCGGGCAGTTCCTGCTGCAGCCGGTCGGTAACCTGTGTCGTCGGCGTGTTCGGAATGGAGATTGCCGTGGAAAGCGTGCCGCCGAACAGTGCGAAGGCGGCTCCGCAAATGACAAGCACCCCGATCCACAGTGCTAGGACGGAGCGGGCACGCTTGGCGGCGGCCCGTCCGAGGCGGTAAAGGAATTCAGCCATTGGTGGTCCTTATCGAAATCATGGGTTCTGCTGCGGACGGGGCGGCGGGGGTGAACCGCCGCGAGCGAAAACTTTTAAGACCGGCTCGGGGGTGTGCCCGCACCGGTGCCGGTGCGCAGAGCTGCGACGAGCCGCTGGATCAGCTCAATCCAGGCGGTGCGGGAGTCAGGGGTATCTATGGCTCCGGTCTGGGCGCACCAGCGTTCATAAAGCACGCTGATTCCCCCTGCAAAGGTGCCGACCAAAAGCTGGATGTCTTCCGGATCCGCTTCGGGATGCCGGGATACGAGGGCAGCCATCACCTGGTCCCCGGCCATGGTGACCGAGCGGAAAGCCATAATGGCCTGCTGTGGTGAGGAGCGTGAGTCCGCGCGGCCAAGGACCTGGGTCAGGTAGGAGACCGCTTCGATGAACCGCGGTGAGCTCACCAGATCGACGAGGTCGTCGAGGGGTGAGTAGCCCGCCGGTGCAGTGCCTTCCGGCAGCATCAGGGACGAAGCGACGACGTCGGTGCCCACCTCGGTGACAACATCATCCAGGGAGGCAAAGTGGTTGAAGACGGTGCGCCGGGAGACGTCGGCCCGCTGTGCGAGCTCATCCACGGAAAAGTCGGTTCCACGGCGTTCGGACAGCAGGGCGGCGCAGGCGTTCACTATTGCCTGGCGGTGCCGGCTTTTGATGGCGGACCTGCGGTCGGGGGCGGAACTGGCTGGAAGCACACTCCTACACTAAGTGCATCGTTGCACCGGGTGCAACTACTCCCGTTCGGGTTCTGATGCCTCCGATGCACGGCTGGCGGCAGCGGGCTTCCGCGATCCCAGGAAATGCACCAGCACACCTGCGCCGATCAGGGTAACCGCCGCGCCTCCGTAGACGGTGGCCAGCGAGTACACACCGTCAGGGGCTCCTGAAAACAACCTGCTGAGAAGCCCGGGAATCTGCGGACCGGCGAACAGGAGCACCGTCAGCAGCGGCCCCCCGGTTAACCAGCCGCGGCGGCCGGGCTGCGTGTTCTTCCCGCTGCTCTGCTCACTCATGGCTTAAGTCTTCCAGATTTCAGGCCCGTCCGTTTCCACAGCTGCCGGCTGTGCTCACTGAACTGTGAGCGGGCGGGCTGGAACACCGGCGCCCCGCAGCGCCAGGTATACCCGGTCGCGGGCAAACGGCGGCCGGGTGAACCGCAGCCCGGTGGCATCACGCAGGGCGTTGGCCAGTGCCGGGACCACGGGGTTGAACGGACTTTCGCTCATCGATTTGGCGCCGAGGGGACCCAGGGAATCACTGGTGGAGGCGAAGAGAACTTCAGTGCGCGGCACATCGGCGAAGGCAGGCACGTGGTACTGGCGCAGAACCCGTGTCTGGACCTCACCGGAACGGTCCACCAGCACTTCCTCGAAGAGGGCAGCGCCGATCGCCTGCGCCACACCGCCTTCGATCTGTCCGCGGCACTGCAGCGGGTTGACCACCACTCCGGCGTCGGCGGCCTGCACACTCTGCAGGATCCGAATCTCCCCGGTGGACGGGTCCACGGCCACGCGGAAACCCTGGACATTGAACGCCACGGAGCGCGGTGTGCCGCCCCAGCGCCCCTCCGCCGCCAGCTCGACGCCGGCCTCCGCGGCCCGCAGGTAAACTTCCGCCAGCGGCACGCGTTCGTCCCCGCAGGCCACCGCGTCCGCCTCAAGACTGACCTGTGCAGAGGTGTTCCGGAACAGCGACGCCGCGAACCCCTGCAGTTTCGTTGCCAGTTCAGCAGCTGCGGCGAGCGTTGCCTTGCCGGCGACAACGGTGCCGGTGGAGCCGTAGGCGCCCGTGTCGTGGTCCACGAGGTCCGTGTCCGACTGCCGGATGACAACGTTCTGCGGCAGCGTGGCCAGGGCAGTGCAGGCCAGCTGGGTATGGACGGTGGTGGTGCCGTTGCCGAATTCCGCTGTGCCGACGTCGAGCCCGTACCTTCCATCCGGCCGGAGGGCGATCCGGGTGTGGGCAACGTGTCCGCGCGGCGGCACGGTGTCGATCATGGCGACGGCGGTGCCCTCGCCCACCAGCCAGCCCGGACCCAGGTCCCCGCCGGAACGCAGGGGATCCTTGGCGCCGTCCTTGAGCGCGCCGCGGACCAGGTCCACGCATTCGTCCAGACCGTAGCTGCCGTAGAGCACGTCCCCGGCAGCTTCCGGCGAAGTGGAAAGCATTGGGTCGCCCTCAACCACCAAATTCCGGCGTTTGAACTCGAGCGGATCAAGGTCCAGCGTCCGGGCCAGTTCGTCCAGCGCCGACTCGATCGCGAAGATCATCTGGCTCAGCCCGTAGCCGCGGAAGGCGCCCGCCGGAACTGTGTTGGTATAGACGGCGCGGGCGTCCACTTTCTTGTTCGCACACCGGTAGACCGCCACGGACTCACCGCAGCCGTGGAACATCACGCCCGGCCCGTGGTTGCCGTAGGCACCGGTGTTGGTGGTTACGTCCACGGCCAGTGCGGTCAGCATGCCCTGCGCGTCAGCCCCGGCTTTGACCCGGACCCGGAAGGGATGCCGGGTGGTGGAGGCGGTGAACTGCTCCTCACGGCTCAGCTCAATCTGCACCTGCCTGCCCAGCCGAAGGGCAGCCAGCACCGCAACGTCCTCCACCAGGACTTCCTGCTTTCCTCCAAAGCCGCCGCCCACCCGACCGGAAACCACCCGGACCTTCTCCAGCTGCAGGTCGAACACCCGGCAGAGGGTGCGCCGAACCAGGAACGGCACCTGGGTGGACGTCCGCACAACCAGCCGTCCGTGCTCATCGAAGGAAGCGATTGCCGCATGGGTCTCCAAAGCCACGTGCTGCAGGCGCTGGCTGTAGTAGGTCCCCTCATGCACTGCCACGGCCGCGGCGAACCCGGCCTCGGGATTGCCCAGTTCAGCATGCAGTTCGGCGACGATGTTGCTGGGTGCCGGAGTGCCGACGCCGGGTTCTGCCGCCGCGGCCTCATGCAGCAGCGGCGCCCCGGGCGCCAGAGCTTCGTCCGGTTCGAACACTGCGGGCAGGATTTCGTAGTCGATCCGCAGTGCCCGGACCCCGGCCTCGGCAGCGGCCACCGAGGCTGCCGCCACCACAGCCACGCGCTGCCCCTTGAACCGCACGACGTCGTCGAGCACCCGGGTGTCAGCCGGGTCATCCGTGTGCAGTTCATGCTGGGCAGAGGAGAACCGGAGTGCGGGGGCATCCTCGTGGGTAAACACGGCCTCGACGCCCGGGACAGCCAGGGCGGCTGCGGCATCGATCGAAACGATCCTCGCATGGGCATGCGGTGACCTTGCCAGTGCCAGATGCAGCAGGTCCGGATAGGTGCCGGGAGGAACGTCCAGGGTGTAGCGGGCGGCACCGGTGACGATTGCGGGCCCCGCCGGCGCCGGAACGCTTTCACCCACGCCGCTTCCGCCGTCGTCAACGCGCTGCGTGCCGGCTACGGCGTCTTCCACAGCCCGGTAACCCGTGCAGCGGCAGAGGTTTCCTTTCAGCGCACGGGGAAGATCGGCCCGATCGGCCGGGCCGAATGCTGCAGCGGTCATGATCATCCCTGCGGTGCAGAAGCCGCATTGGAAGCCCTGGGCGGCCAGGAACTGCTGCTGCATCGGGTGCAGGATTCCGCCGTCGGCCAGTCCCTCGATAGTCGTCACGTCCCGGCCGTCGGCGCGGCGGGCGGGGTAGATGCAGCTGTGGACCGGCATCCCGTCAACGTGCACTGTGCATGCTCCGCAGTCGCCGGCGTCGCAGCCCTTCTTCACACCGGTGTTGCCCAGTTCCCGCAGGAACGTGCGCAGACACTGGCCCGGCGCCGGTTCGGCGTCTGTTGGCCTGCCGTTGACGGTGTAGCTCATGGAACTTACCCCTTTGGCTCTCCGGCCAGCTCGGACCGGATCTCCTCACTGAACTGTTCGGTCATGAACCGGCGCCATTCCGGCAGGCCGTGCACGTCGTCGTGATAGATCGAAAACGGAATGGCGGCCTCCAGCGCCCGGCACAGCTCCGGCGCGTCAGGAACCAGGTCAAACCGCAGCTGGACCGGGCGGATGGTGGCGGCCGTGACGGTGAGGACAAACGCACCGTCCGGATCCACCCGGCCAATAAGCAGCACGGCGGAACGTCCCAGGTTGGTCAGCGACTGGCGGCGCATTGCGGTACGTGATGCCAGGGCGTGCGCAGGAAGGGTGATGCTGCGCAGCAGCTCGCCGGGAGTGAGTGCAGTCTGCCCGTCGCCGGTGACGAGTTCGGCCACGGGAAGAGTCCGCCGGGTCCCGGCGGGGGAGAGGAGGAGCGCCTGGCCGTCCAGTGCTGCCGTGATGGCGGTCATTGGTCCGGCAGGCAGTGCAGTGCAGAGGTTGCCGCCTACGGTGGAAACGTTCCAGACCTTGTGGGAGGCGACGAACGCGTTGCAGCAGGGATGAATCAGGTCCAGGGCCGGCCAGCCGGCAGCGGCCGGGGGCAGGTCTGAAGCGAAGCCGTGAAGTTCGGCAATGGTGCAGGTGGCGGCGATCTCCAGGCCGGCTTCGCGCACCGTCAAAGGTTCCCAGCCGGCACCGCTAAGGTCCAGCAGCCGGCGCAGGGTTGAACTGCCGTTGGAAAAGAGCACCGTGCCGCCGGCCAGCCAGGCGTCGCCGGGGCGGTACTCAGCAGGATCGGCAGTGGGAATCAGTTCATCGACCGTGTTCAGATCCACTCCAGCTCGCTTTCCTTGCTTCCGGCCCTGCCGTACGGTTTTCCCACTTATATTCCGGGAACAACGGCAACCGTCAAATTGCCGGCGGGTAGGAGACTCGCCGGAGTAAACGATTCATAAAATCCCTGCATTCTGCTTTGTCCGGACCCGTAAATTGGATGGAGCCTACCACGCCTGAACACAGCCGTAACGGGTTTGCGCCAAGCCGTCTGAGCTGCAGGGGGAAACGGGTTGGACACCGGGGAATGAACCCATGCCGCAGCCTTGACACTGCCTTCACGGGAACTGAACAATGGGCGGACCATAAATGCGGCAGAGCACAACTTTCCTCGGAAACACCAAAACAAAAACCGCGCCTCAACCGTTGCCGGAAAAGCCGGTAACGGCGGTGAACGGCCTATTGAAAGACGGACATCCATGGACGCAGTTTCCCGGCTGGATTTTCTTGCCGAGTTCAACCAGGCGTCCTTTGACCGTGCCGAAGAAATGCTCCGGCCCTGCGTGGACCTGCCGCGCTGGACCTCGGAGATCTCCTTCGCCCGGCCGTTTGGCACCGGAGCGGAACTGGTCTCCTTTGCTGAACTTGCGGCTCCGGACTGGACTGAAACCGAAATAGACGCCGCACTCTCCCACCACCCCCGCATCGGCGAGCGGGCCTCAGGAGCCGGGCGCGAGGTGGAATTGTCCCGGGGTGAACAGGCCGGGATTGCGCTTTCCGCCGGCATTCGGGAGCAGCTGGTGGAAGGCAACCGGCGCTACGAAGAGCGGTTCGGGCGGGTCTTCCTGATCCGTGCTGCCGGGCGCAGCGCGGAGGAAATTCTGGCCGTCCTTTCCGAACGGCTGGAGAACACCGACGAAGCCGAACTCGCTGCCACGGCGGCCGCCCTGCGTGAAATTGCGATCCTTCGGCTGGAAGGACTGCTGAACGCATGACAAGCCGAATCACCACCCACGTACTGGACACCTCCACCGGGCGCCCGGCGCCCGGCATTCCGGTTTCCCTCCAGATCCGCGGAGACCTGGACTGGGAGGAGCTGGGCACCGGCACCACCGACGCCGACGGCCGGATTCCGGACCTGGGGCCGCAGGACCTGCCCTCCGGGTCCTATCGGCTTGAGTTCGCAACCGAAACGTACTTCGCCGCGGCGGGCACGCCGTCGTTCTTCCCATCCGTCACCGTGACGTTTACTGTCGCGGAGCAGGAGCACTACCACGTGCCCCTCTTGATCAGCCCGTTCGCCTACTCCACCTACCGGGGAAGCTGAGCATGGAATCCACCGAAAGCGCTGCCGTTGCGTCCCCGCGAATCATCCTGGGGTCGAACCAGTACGGGAAGGCTGAAGTCCGCCTGGTCAAAACCACCCGGGACACCGCGCGGCACAGCCTGGAGGACCTCAGCATCACCTCCCAGCTGCACGGTGATTTTGCTGCCGCGCACACCGAGGGGGACAACGCCCACGTCGTGGCGACTGATACGCAGAAGAACACCATCTACGCGTTCGCCCGGGTCGGGGTTGGTTCCCCGGAGGCGTTCCTGCTCCGCCTGGCGGATCACTTCACCTCGAGCTTCGACTGGGTCAGCGGCGGGCGCTGGGCCGCCGAGCAGTACTTCTGGAACCGGATTCACGGACACGACCACGCCTTCAGCAAGGACAAATCCGAGGTCCGTACCGCGGGGCTGCTTGTGGACGGAGCCGGCCGGCACCTGGTGGCGGGCATCAGCGGCCTCACCGTGCTGAAGACCACCGGCTCGGAGTTCCACGGTTTTCCGCGGGACCGCTACACCACCCTTGCCGAAACCACGGACCGGATCCTGGCCACGGACGTCACCGCCAAGTGGCGGTACTCGGATGTGGACGTACCGGATTTCAATGCCGCCTATGCCTCCGTGCGGTCCGCGCTGCTGGACGCGTTTGCGGATACACATTCCCTGGCCCTGCAGCAGAGTATGTTCCAGATGGGCCGTGCCGTGCTCGAAGCCCATCCGGGCATCGCCGAAGTGCGGCTCTCGCTGCCCAACAACCACCATTTCCTGGTCGATCTGGAACCTTTTGGACTGGATAACCCCGGCGAGGTCTTTTTCGCCGCCGACCGGCCCTATGGGCTGATCGAGGCTGCTGTGCTGCGGGAAGGCGCTGAAGAAAGCAACCCGGTGTGGAATACCATCGCGGGATTCTGCTGAGCAAACCAGGGGACTTTAGGGAAGTAACGGTGGTCACACCTTGGGTCCCTGCATTGGGGTATAGCCGGGCCGGAAAGTAGGCTCGACCGTATGGCTCCCTTCCGAAACAGCCGCGCTGCGGCGCTGCCCGCGAAACTGTCCCGTTCCTGGCTGCTGGCTTCTGCCGCGGACGAAGCGAATTTTGCTCCCGCGCTGGCCTCGGAAGCGGACTCTGTCGTGTTCGACATGGAGGATGCAGTACCCGCCGAAGGCAAGGCTGAAGCACGTGAGCGCGTGGTGGAGGCACTCTCCACCGGCATGACCGCCTGGGTGCGCGTCAACGGCATCGAAACCGACTACTGGGCCGATGACCTGGCCGCCCTTTCGAAGGCTCCCGGCCTGCGCGGCGTCATGCTGGCCATGACCGAGAAGCCGGAGCAGGTCACGCACACCGCCATGCGGCTGCAGGCCGGCACACCGGTGCTGGCGCTGGTCGAATCCGCGCTGGGCATCGAAAATGCGACGGCGATTGCCAGTGCGCCGGGCACGTTCCGGCTGGCATTCGGCGTCGGCGACTTCCGCCGTGACACCGGCGCCTCGGATGACCCCATGGCCCTGGCCTACGCGCGCTCCAAGCTGGTGGTTGCCTCCCGTGTTGGGCAGCTGCCCGGTCCGATCGACGGCCCGACGCCGGGAACGCTGGGTGAGAAGCTGCTCGATGCCTGCAAGGTGACAGCCTCGATGGGCATGACCGGCAAGCTTTGCCTGATGCCCGAAGCAGCGGACACCATTAACAAGGGCCTCTCGCCGAGTGAATCCGAGATCGTCTGGGCACACGAGCTGCTCGAAGCTCATGCTGCCGGAGCAGTGGTGGGTGACGGTTCCTACCTGCCCCGCCTGGCCCGTGCCCAGAAGATTTCTTCCCTCGCGGACTCCTACGGTCTCTGGAACGCCTAGCTCCGGACTGCACCGGCCGGGCTAGCGTTCGACCAGGATTCCGTCCTCGTCGGCGTAGAGCACGGCACCCGGGCGGAATGTCACGCCTCCGAACTCCACCGGCACGTCCACCTCGCCGACTGAGTCCTTGGCACTCTTGCGCGGGTTGGAACCCAGTGCCTTCACGCCCAGCGGCAGCTTTGCGACGGCGGCACGGTCACGGATCGGTCCGTGAATGACGACGCCGGCCCAGCCGTTGGCGACGGCGGACTCCGCAATCATGTCCCCCATCAGGGCGGTGTTCAGTGAGCCTCCGCCGTCGACCACCAGCACGGAGCCGTTGCCCGGTGAATTCAGGGTGGACTTCACCAGGCCGTTGTCCTCATGGCAGCGGATGGTGCGCACGGGGCCGGTGAAGCGGGTGCGGCCGCCCAGGTCCTGGAACTGGAGGGAGACCGAGGCCAGCGCTTCGCCGTGTTCGTCATAGAGGTCTGCTGTGCTCTTTTCCATGGCACATACTGTGCCACAGCCCACATTTTGTTACGGGGACGGCGCCGGCACCGGCACCGGCCACGGTGCCCGCTGGTTAGGCGTGCTTCGCCGCAGCCTGGGCCTTGAGCAGGTCCACAACCTGCAGCAGTTCCTCCACTGACCCCGAGGTGGGGGAATTCTCGTCCTGCGGCCAGCCTCCGGGAAGGCCTTCGTTGTAATACAGGCCGTCGCCCAGCAGCATGATCGCTCTGGCAATGGCGCGGTCGCCGACTTCCACGAGCACCAGGTCGAACCAGTCGCGGTGGATCTGCTGCAGCAGCTCGGAGGCAGCGGCGTCGTTGGCCTGCGCCAGGCGGACCGCCGCAATCAGGGCGCGGTCCAGGCCGCTGTCCACATAGACGGAGGTGCGGACCAGGAAGCGCGCCGGACCTTCGGGGTCTGTGCGCATCCGTTCCAGATCGGCCGCGGCCAGGACCCGCAGCCGGTCCAGGAGGCCCGCCGCCAGGGCTTCCTTGTTCTTGAAGTGGTACAGCAGCCCACCCTTTGAGACCCCGGCCAGTGCGGTCACGGCGTCGAGAGTGGCACCGCGAGGGCCTTCATTTATGAGCAGTTCCTCATAGGCGGAGAGGACGCGCTCGCGGGCGGGGATCTGTTCAGGCATGGCTTTACGCTACGCCATCCGATGCTGTACAGTCTAGACGGTACAGTAACGTACGGGTTGGCCCCGGCGGTTGCTGGCATGTCTTTTTAACCCATCAGTTTTCGGCAGGCGGAGCCCTGCCAAGTCCAAGGAGGAATTGTGCCTGCGGTACAGGAACGGCCCGTGCTTCAGCGGGCCGGAAAGCGTGAATGGCTGGGACTGGCGGTGCTGATGCTCGCCGTCCTGCTGGTAGCGGTAGACAACACCGTGCTCAGCTTTGCCGTCCCGTCCCTGTCCCGTGCCCTGGCGCCGACCGGGACGGAACTGCTCTGGATCATCGACATCTATGCGTTGATCCTGGCTGGCCTGCTGGTCCCGATGGGCAGCCTGGGGGACAGGCTTGGACGGCGGAAGCTGCTCATGATCGGTACAGCCGGGTTTGGGCTGGTCTCCGTCGCGGCGGCGTTCGCACCCACGGCCGGCGCCCTGATTGGCGCCCGTGCCCTGCTCGGCTTCTTCGGCGCCATGCTGATGCCGGCCACGCTCTCCATCATCCGAAACATGTTCGTGGTGCCCGGCCAGCGCCGCATCGCGATCGCCGTCTGGGCAGCCGGTTTCTCCGGCGGCGCAGCGCTTGGCCCGATCGTGGGCGGAACCCTGCTGGAGCACTTCTGGTGGGGCTCGGTTTTCCTTCTCGCCGTGCCGGTGCTGATTCCGCTGCTGGTCTTCGGTCCGCGGCTGCTGCCCGAATCCCGTGACCCCAAGCCGGGCAAGGTGGATCCGATCAGCATCCTGCTGGTCATGGCCACCATGTTCCCGCTGGTCTACGGCATTAAGTCCATCTCCACGCACGGACTCGACGCGTACGCCCTGGTTCCGATGGCTGCCGGCCTGCTGTTCGGCGTGGCTTTCGTGCGGCGCCAGCTCAGCCGTTCTGAGCCCATGCTGGATGTGCGGCTGTTCCGTAATCCGGTCTTTACCGGTTCCATCTCCGCGAACCTGCTCAGCGTCTTCGCACAGGTTGGCTTCATCCTCTTCCTCTCCCAGCACCTGCAGCTGGTCCTTGGGCAGACGCCGCGCGAAGCCGGTCTGATGATGCTCCCCGGCCTGATGCTGACCGTAGTCGCAGGCCTCGCCGTCGTCCGCATGGTCCGGTACGTGCGCCCGGCCTATGCCGTTGCCGGTGGTCTCGCGTTCAGTGCCGTCGGCTACACCGTAGTGCTGATGACCGGACACGACGACAGCCCGCTGGGGCTGGTGATCGCGTTTATGATCCTCGGCATCGGCGTCGGTTCCGCTGAGACCATCTCCAATGACCTGATCCTGGGCAGTGTTCCGCCGGCCAAGGCAGGTGCGGCGTCGGCCATTTCGGAAACCGCCTATGAGGTCGGTGCCGTCCTTGGCACCGCAGTGCTGGGCAGCATCCTCACTGCGGGTTACCGCAACGGGATCTCCCTGCCGGACGGCATGGATCCGGCCGCTGCGTCGGCCGCCTCGGAAACACTGGGCGGCGCCGTCGAGGCGGCGAAGACCCTTCCCGGCCCGCAGGCCGCAGAACTGCTGTCCTCCGCGCAGTCCGCCTTTGACTCGGGTGTGGTTGCGACCTCCCTCATCGGCATTGTGCTGATGGTGGCTGCTGCCGTCGGCGCCGTCTTCACGCTGCGCCGGGTGGCCGCGGACCAGGACTCGGCAATTGATGATGATGCTGCCGGTTCCGTCGTCGACGGGTCCGAAGCCGTGCATGCTGCGCCGGCGGCCTCCGCGTCGGCTCCGGCTGCCGTGTCTTCCAGCGGGGAGGACTCCAGTGGGGAAGCTTCCAGTGGGGGTGACTCCAGCGGGGAAGACCCTAGCGGGGACGACAGCGCGAAGGTCGACGAGCAGGCTGAGTGTGCGGCAGGGCAGCGCCGCTAGTTTCGCGGAGGAACCGGATCGGCCTGCCGGGCAATATCGTGTTGCCGGCGTGGGCTGGAGCTAGTTGGCATCCCGGCGGGTTCCCGTAGGCCCGGCTGAGCTCTCGTAGACCCGCGGGGATGTAACCGGATGTAACGGTGGCGGCGCGGGTTCTGCTCCGGTTCGGGACAGTCCTTCCGTTCCGGGACTTTCCTGCCGCTGCGCCGCGCAGGAAAGTCCCAAGCTGGCAGGGAAGTCCCAAAGCGGAGGGAAAAGGTGCCCTGAAGGAGCCCGAAGTGGTCAGTCCCGCTCGGTCGGGTGGACGATCAACACCGGACAGTGGGCGTGGGCTGCGGCGGCGGAGCTGACCGAGCCAAGCAGCAATCCGGCGAATCCGCCCCTGCCGCGGCTGCCAAGCACCAGCATCTCTGCGTCATTGCTGGCTTCGACCAGCACCGGAACAGGCTGCCCGGACACCACCGTCTTCTGCAGTCCTTCGGGAAGGTCTTCGCCGAAAGCTTCCTGTACGGTGTCGTCCAAGATGCTTTCCGCCTCCACCCGGGGCGACCATTCAGAGGATGCGATCGGAACGGCCAGCGCAACGGGATAGGACCAAACCGTCACCGCCTCGATCCGGCACTGCAGCAGGTCTGCCAGCCGCCGGGCTGTCCGCAGTGCCACCAGTGAGAGCGCCGAGCCGTCCACGCCGACCACGATTGGTTTACGGATGTCCTGTGCCATGGTTCCGATCCTGTCTGTTGGTCTGTTCCTTTTGCTGCCGCTCCTGCCAAAGAGTCTGCCGCCACACGGGTGTTTGCACTAGGTCCGGAGCCAATCCCCGCCCCGGGAGTTGGTGCATGTTCGCAGAGGCATGCCTCCGGCTGCCGGGTCAGGGCATTTCGACGTAACCGATTCAGCCGGGGCGAGGGCATTTCGTAGTATCAACAGATGCCTGATCCCCAGTCCGAGCGCCGGAATGCGGCCCCGATAGGCGCCGGCCTGCTGCTGGTGCTGGCGTTCCTTGCCGCTACGGGACCGTTCACGACGGACCTCTATCTGCCGTCTTTCCCTGGCATCGCCAGTGACCTTGAGGTGACGGCGTCGGGCGTGCAGCTGACCCTGACCGCCTTCCTCATCGGCATGGCAGCCGGACAGCTCGGGTTCGGGCCCATCTCCGACCGGTTCGGCCGGAGGCGGCCACTGCTGCTGGGCTCTGCTGCGTTTGTCCTCGCGTCCGTGGCATGCGCCGCGGCGCCGAATCTGGGAGTGCTGATCGCTGCCCGTTTTGTCCAGGGCCTGTGTGCTGCAGCCGGCCCGGTGATAGCGCGGGCGGTAGCCGCGGACCTGACCTCGGGTGCTTCCGCCGCGCGGACCTTCAGCCTCCTCATGACCATCGGGGGCGTCGCGCCGGTGGTGGCCCCTGTCCTTGGCGGTGCGCTCACCGGGCTTCTGGGCTGGCGGGGTGTTCTGTGGACGCTCGCCGGTATTGCGGCGCTGATGTTCATCTGCGCCGCCGCAGCCGTCCGGGAGAGCCTGCCTGCCGGGAACCGTGCAACCGGACCTGCGTTTGGCGGCCTCGCGGTGGTGCTGCGGAAGAGCCGGTTCCTCGGGTACGTGCTGTTGTTTGCCAGTGCCTTTGGCGTGCTGATGGGCTACATCTCCGCGTCCCCGTTCGTCTACCAGAGCATTATGGGCCTGAGCCCGGAAGCCTACGGCCTGATGTTCGGCCTGAACGCCGCAGGGATGGTCACCTCAGGGTTCATTGCCGCCCGGCTCAGCCGCCGGGTGCCGCCCCGGAGCACCGTCCGGCGGGCTGTGGCCGTGTTGGTGGGGTTCGCCGTCGTGCTGCTGGTCCTGGTGCTCGCCGCCGTTCCTCCACTGCTGCTGGCTATCCCCATCTTCGCCATGGTGTCCTCGCTGGGGTTCGTCATGGGAAACACGACGGCGCTGGCACTCGCCGAGGTTGAAGGCTCGACCGGCAGTGGCAGTGCCGTGCTCGGCGGAGCGCAGTTCCTGATGGGTGCGGCCGTCTCGCCGCTGACTGGCCTGGGCGGGGAGTTCACGGCCTTGCCGCTTGCACTGGTGATGGTGGGTTCGGCCCTGCTGGCGGCCACCGCACTCTTCCTCACCCGCCAGCGGCAACCCGCGTAGACTGATCGGACCATGCGACACATGAACAAGTACCGCACGCCCATTGTCTGGCTTCTGATTATCGGCCTGGTTGGCAGCATCAGCGTCGGCTTCCTCGGCCTCTTTTTCTAGGCCCCACAGCATCCTTTTTCCTGCCCGGCCCCGGCCCGGGTTTGCTCGGCGTGGCCATTCCGCCATAGGATACTAAGCATGCTTACCTAAAGTAGGCGGCCGCCAGTTGCGGCTCCATATCCATGAACAATGGGAAGTGGGGAACTTATGGCCAACGAAAACACCTCGGACCAGTACACATTCCAGGATCCGGTCAACCGGTATCCCTCCGTCAGCCCGCCTAAGCAGGATCAGCCCGAACCCGGCCTCGACGCCGACCTCGAGCCCAAGACGGACCGCGGCGAGGATTCCTACCGCGGAACCGGGCGGCTTAAGGGCCGCAAAGCGCTGATCACCGGTGCAGACTCCGGAATCGGTGCGGCGGTGGCCATTGCCTTCGCCCGGGAAGGCGCCGACGTCGCGCTCTCCTACCTGCCGGAGGAAGAGGAAGACGCCGCAAAGGTCATGGAGCTGATCAGGGATGCCGGCCGCACCGCCGTCGGGCTTCCCGGTGACCTCAAGGACCGCGACTACTGCATCCAGCTGGTGCAGGACGCCGTTGACGGCCTGGGCGGCCTGGACATTCTGGTCAACAACGCCGGCAAGCAGGTTGCAGTGGAGAACCTTGAGGACCTCAGCGACGAACAGCTTGATGACACCTTCAAGACCAACATCTACTCCTTCTTCCGGGTGACCAAGGCTGCGCTTCCGCACCTTCCGGCCGGGTCGAGCATCATCAACTCGACGTCGATCCAGGCCTACAGCCCTTCCCCGCACCTGCTGGACTACGCCAGCACCAAGGCGGCGATCAACAACTTCACCAAGGGTCTGTCCCAGCAGCTGGCCCCCAAGGGCATCCGAGTGAATGCTGTGGCTCCGGGCCCGTTCTGGACCCCGCTGCAGGTATCCGACGGCCAGCCCAAGGACGCCCTGCCGGAGTTCGGCAAGGACACTCCGCTGGGCCGCGCCGGCCAGCCCACCGAACTTGCCCCGGCTTACGTCTTCCTGGCGTCCCCGGAATCAAGCTACGTGGTCGGAGAGACCCTGAACGTCAACGGCGGTATGCCTTCGCCGTAAGCTCTGCGCAACACAAAGAAGCCGGCTCCGCACTTTCGCGGGGCCGGCTTCTTGCTGTTAGGACTAGGCCGTTGCGGGCGTGAACTTGGCGCGGTCCACGCGGCGGTGGAAGCGCATGCCGGCGAGTCCGCCCAGAATTGCGCCAACCAGGCTGACCACCACGGTGGCCAGCAGCGCCAGCCAGGATCCGGCGCTCGCCTGGCTGAGATCCTGCTGCAGGGGCGCCACGGAGTTCAGCTGGGTGAGGCTGCGGATGTCGTCATTGAAGATCAGGCCAAGGACAATAACGACGGCGGCGGCCACCAGTGCCCACAGCCAGACCGCAACACCCTGCTTGGCTCCGTTGAAGCGGGCCATTCGTCCGGCGACGTAGCCGCCGGCATAGTAGGCGAGCAGCAGGACAATCAGGGTGACGATCGCGCCGATCAGCCCGGAGGACTGGTTCGCTGCGGCTTGGTCCAGTGCCGCGCCCAGGTCTGTGTCCGTAGAGACGCCGACGGCGGCACCAATGGCGGCAGCAAGTGCGGAGAGCAGCACCACCATTCCGGTGGCGGTCAGCCAGCCGAAGAAGGCGGCGCCAAACTTGATGCCGCCAAAACGTTCCCGTTCTGCGGCCAGGAGTGCCTCCCGGTTCGGCATGACGGGCTCGTCGGCCGTGCGGGGAGAGCCGGTGTGCCCGGCAGCGACCGCGCCGCGTACGTCGCCGTCTTCGCGGTGCGTGGCACGCCGGGTGGTCCCTGCGGGCGCATCCTCACTCGTGTAGTCGGCGTCGTTCGGGTCCCTGGTGCCCGTGACACTGGTGTTGAGTACTTCCGTTTCATGCTGGCGGCTGCTTGTCCGCTCGGGAGCGGTGTCCATGCGGCGGGTGACGTCCGGCTCGGTGCCGGAGGGTCCTGCCGTGGTCTCATGTGAGGATCCGGCGGACTGGCGTGTGTGTCCGCCCGGGTCTTCCGTGCCGCGGGTGTCCATGCGGCGGGTGACGTCCGGCTCGCTGGTCGAAGTGCCTGAGGCGTCCGGGCCGTTGGGGGCGGGGAGGTCGTCTGCGGCCCGGCGTCGGGGTTCGCCTGCCGCGGTGCTGCCTGATTCGGTACTCATCTGCTTCTCCTATTGCCGTTGGGGGTGCCGGACTGAAGGTGATGACTTCATAAGTAACCTTACTGTAGCGTCAGCGGTCCGGGTTCTGCCGGATTCGCCGGTCCTGCGCCCGGCACAACGCGTGGAAGACTTGGCTGCATGGATACGGACCTGATCATCACCATCGTCGCCGGCCTGCTGATCGCGGTGGGTGTGGCCGGCATCGTGGTGCCTGTGCTGCCTGGCAGCATCCTGATCCTGCTGGCCTTCCTGGGGTGGGCCATCGGCGTCAGCAGTGGCGCGGGCTGGTGGTCCTTCGCTTTCGGTGCGCTGTTCGCCCTGAGCGGGCTTTCTGCCAGCGCCGTCCTGACTGGCAGGAAACTCAAGCAGCGGCAGATACCCAACCGGTCCGTCCTCATTGGCCTGGCGGCAGGAATCGCCGGAATGTTCTTTATCCCGGTGGTGGGGCTGATCGTTGGCTTCGCCGGCGGTCTGCTGCTCAGCGAGTTCGCGCGGCAGCGCAGTTTCCCGGCAGCTGCGTCCTCGTCCTGGGCGGCGCTGAAGGCCACCGGGCTGGGCATGCTGGTGGAGCTCGGGCTCGCGCTCGCGGCCGGAACCGCGTGGATTATCGGCGTCTGGGTTCACTTCGCGTCCCGCTGAAGGGATTCAGGACCGCTTCGGCCGGAGATGATCACGCCCACCGCCTTGGCCATTCGCCCGGTGAGCGCCGGCGGCAGTGGTTCCAGTGCGTCGAACCACGCCATGTGGATAACCGCCCGACCTGCGGACAAAAGCTGTCCCCAATCTGGGGAATACTCAAGAGATGCCGACCCGGCCAGCTTCCCCGCCTCAAGGACATCACCCATGACTGAACGAGCCGTTCCGCCCGAACTGGTCGTTGCCGACGCCGCGGCCTGGCGGGCCTGGCTCCAGGAGAACGATGCAGTGAGCGACGGCGTTTGGCTGATCCTGGCGAAAAAGGGGACCCGGATTCCTACATCGCTCACGTATGCCGAAGCGCTGGGGGAGGCACTGTGCAGCGGCTGGATCGACGGCCGCAGGAACACCGTGGACTCCGCAACGTTCCGGCAGCACTTCACGCCCAGACGGGTGCGGTCCCTGTGGTCAAAACGGAACGTGGAACTGGTCGCCGGACTGATCGAGTCCGGCCGCATGCGGGAGCGGGGGCAGGCCGAAATTGGCCGGGCCAAAGCAGACGGCCGATGGGACCGGGCCTACAGAGGACCCGCGACGCTTGAAGTCCCGGCTGACCTGGAAGCTGCACTGGCGGCTGTGCCGGACGCGGCTGCGGCTTTCGCAGGGCTGGGCCGCTCAGCCCGCTATCCCATCCTCCACCAGGTGGTCACGGCGCCCAACGACACGGTACGGGCAGCCCGAATCGCCAGGCAAGTGGCCTCGCTGGCCGACGGCCTTGCCTGAGGGGTCAAGCTTGGCCGCTGGGTTGCTCCGGTCCAACCCGGCCCCGCCGCGCCCCGAGCCGGCCGACGGCATTCTCTAAAGCGGATTAGTCCGCGGGCGGTGCTACGAACTCGGCCAGGGCGGCAAGCTGCCCCGAGCGCGCTTCGGGCTGCAGGTACATCATGTGCCCCGCCTCGTAATAGTGGTGCGTGAACCGTGCGCGGGCTGCGTCGGACAAACGCAGGTGCGCCCAGACGTACTCGGCCGCGAAATGGGGTGTAGCGCCGTCGTAATAGCCGTAGTCAACGTGCACCCGCAGGCTCGGGTTGTGCGCCATCAGCCGTTCAAGGGTCTTTGTGACGTCGATGGGTACGCCCTCGAACTCCTTGTAGCTCCACGGCTGGACCCTGCCGGTGAGGACTTCGTAAGGCAGGTCGTTCTCGTAGCCGAGCTCGGCACGGACGTAGTGGTTGATTGCCGCGGCGTAGGGGCCGTTGATTGCGGCGAGGCTGGGATCGTCCCAGTTGACCGAGGCCTGCGGGTCCTCCGCGGGAGCGGTGAAGCGCCCGTCGATCCGCCCTACAGCCAGTCCCTGGTCCCGGAGCAGCTCGGCGGAGAACTGGGCATAGTCCCAGCGCAGGTTGGTGCGGCGGATAAACCCGGGGTCAAGGGTGGTGAGTTCGGCAAGGCGCTGGACAGCGGCGTCGTACTCCTCCGTGGTGAGCCGGGAGCCCTGGCTGAGGGCATATCCGTAGTCCTTCGCCGCATACTCCTCCGCCTCACGCACCACATCGGCCAGCTCCCGGCCCGGATGCCGCCCGTGGAAATGCGCGATCGCGGCGTAGGTGGGCAGGTGAAGGGCATAAGGCGTGTCCACACCCGGTGCGAACATGACGGTGCCCAGGTTCAAGACGGTGGAGATCAAGCCAAGCCCGTTGACGGACATTCCGTACGCATCAAAGAGGCGCCCGGCGACGGCGACGGCACGCAGGGTGCCGTAGGACTCGCCCACCAGGTACTTCGGGCTCAGCCAGCGGTTGTTGCGGGTGGTCCACAGGCGGATCACTTCCGCCACCAGGTCCCGGTCCTGCTCGAACGCGTGGAACTCGTCCGCGGTGTTGCCGTCCACAACCCGGGAGAAGCCGGTATTCACGGGATCGATCATCACCAGGTCGGCATGTTCCAGCAGCGTCTGCGGGTTGTCGACCAGGCCGTACGGGGGAGGGGTGAGGCTGCCGGCATCGCCGGAATCGACCAGCCGGGGACCGAGCAGCCCCAGGTGCAGCCACACGGAGGATGAGCCGGGCCCGCCGTTGAAGGCGAAAACCACCGGACGGGGGTTCGGGGTTTCTTCCGCGGCGAGGTTGGCCGTGTAAGCGGACAGGAAGATCTCTGCCTTGGGCTTGAACCCTTCGGACTTGCCGTCGGAAGTTTCCTCCCGCCTGAACACCACCCGGCCAGTGGTGGTCGTGTACTCCAGACCGGAGGGCAGCCGGTGGCTGCGCTGCACCAGATCGTCAGCTACGTCGGTGGTGCCGCCGGTGTCCGACGCCGATGGTGCGGACGCTGCCCCGGCCGGCGATTTCTCGGTGGGTCCCGGAGCAGGGCTGGTCTCTGCGGACTGTGAAGGCATTCGTTCAGCCTAGCGGGCAAAACTCTGGCTTGTGTGCTGTATCACACGTCATCTATAGTTCCACTAGTTCGCTATAAGAAACACATGTTCAAATATCGAACACATCGTTTTGAACAGGAAGTGACGGAGAAGTGCGGGTGCGATCCATTCCGCCAGTCCGCCGCCGCCCGGCTCGGATCGCCTCATTGCTGGCTGTGTGCCAGGGCAGCGACATCTTCCAGAGGCCGGCTGTCATAAATGGAACATAGTGTGTCCCCGGTCACAGATCAGGGTATCTTGATGCGACAGGTTACCGACCGTTCTTTCAGTAATGTTTCCCCAGTCAAAAAAATAATGGAGTTTCAATGACTACTAAAAGCGCGTCTGCTGCGCCGTCCCAGCGGATGAGCCGGGAGGAACGCAAGGTACTTGCGGGCACCCTGGTTGGTACCACCATCGAGTGGTACGACTTCTTCATCTACGCCCAGGCCGCAGGCTTCGTCCTGGCCACCCTTTACTTCGCGCCCGTCGGTGAAGGCACTGCCCTGGCACAGATCGTTTCCTTCGCCTCCATCGGCATCAGCTTCCTGTTCCGTCCGCTGGGCGCCATCGTCGCCGGCCACCTGGGCGACAAGCTTGGCCGCAAGCAGATGCTCGTGTTCACCCTGATCATGATGGGTGCCGCCACTGCCCTGATCGGCGTGCTGCCCACCTACGCACAGATCGGCGTCGCAGCACCGATCCTGCTGCTGGTCCTGCGTATCCTGCAGGGCTTCTCCGCCGGTGGCGAATGGGGCGGTGCTGCCCTGCTCTCCGTTGAGCACGCACCCGTGAACAAGCGCGGCTTCTTCGGTGCCTACCCGCAGATCGGCGTTCCCGTCGGCATGATCCTGGCGACGTTCGTCATGTTTGTCATCTCCAGCACCCTCAGCGAAGAGGCCTTCCTGGAGTGGGGCTGGCGCCTTCCGTTCCTCTTCTCCGTGGTCCTGATCTTCGTGGGCTACTTCATCCGCCGCTCGGTGGATGAGAGCCCGGTCTTCAAGGAGATGCAGCAGCGCAAGAAGGAATCCTCCGCACCGCTGGGGCAGCTCTTCAAGTACAACTCCCGCGAGGTCATCCTTGCCGCCCTGATCTTCATCGCCAACAACGCAGCCGGCTACCTGGTTATCGCGTTCTTCGCCTCCTATGCCGGCAAGGCGCTGGGGATGGAACGTCCGGCCGTGCTGCTGGCCACCACCGTAGGCTCCTTCGGCTGGCTGATCTTCACGATGTACGGCGGCATGCTCTCTGACAAGATCGGCCGTGTTCGCACCTTCCAGATCGGCTACGCCTGGGTGTTCCTGTGGGCTATTCCGATGTTCCTGCTGATCGACACCGCCAACGTGTTCCTGTTCGGCCTGTCCATCTTTGTGCTGACCATCGGCCTGGGCCTCTCCTACGGACCGCAGTCGGCGCTGTATGCCGAGATGTTCCCGGCCCGTGTCCGCTACTCCGGTGTTTCCATCGGCTACGCGCTCGGTGCCATCCTGGGCGGCGCATTTGCGCCCATGATTGCCGAGATGCTGCTGAACGCGACCGGCTGGTCCGGCTCGATCGGCATCTACATCATGGTCCTCTGCGTCATCTCCTTCGTGGCAGTGACCATGGTCAAGGAAACCAAGGGCGCCGATCTTGGCGTCGAGGAGTCGCACCGGGCTCCGCAGCCCAAGTAGTCCTTTCCGACACCCCCAAACGAGATAGCAGAAACTGCCCGTATGAAGCTTCATACGGGCAGTTTCTGTCATTTCGGTGAAGGGGAGGAGGCTACCGGGTGAGGGTGCCGATTTCGTTGCCGGCGCCGTCGTACACCAACAGGGTGTCCTCGCTGGGAACCGCGCTGGCGGCCGAAGCCAGCCACTGGTCCACGTCCGGGCAGGCCATCATGGTCATGGCCACTTCCTGGAAGCGGACCGTCCCGTCCTCCAGGACCCAGTGGCCCATCAGCCGGTTGCAGCCGTCGGTTCCGGTAAGACGGCCGTCCTCATGCAGCTCCAGGGAAGGCTCGCGGGTGTTCTCCGGGTTGCCCCAGATGCCTTCGGGTGCGGACGCGTCAGCTGAGGCATCGGGAGAACCGGACGACGACGGCGACGCCCCGCCGCTGCTGCCCGTCACGTCAGGGGTTCCACCGTCGCTGCCGGGGTCCATGGCGCAGGCGGAAGCGCCCAGCAGCAGGGCCAGGGCCAGGAAGGTGAACCGGGTGCGCATGTTTTGGGCCTCCTAGAGCCAGTTATTCCGTTTGAACGCTGCATAGAGCAGTATCCCAAGCACCACCATAAGCGCCAGTGCCATGGGGTAACCCAAAGCCCAGTCCAGCTCGGGCATGTGTTCGAAGTTCATGCCGTAGACGGTCCCCACCAGGGTGGGTGCAAAGAGGATGGCTGCCCAGGAGGAGATCTTCTTGGTCTGCTCATTCTGCGCCACTGATGTCTCCGCGAGGCGGTTCGAGGCCAGGGTTGAGCTGAGCGAGAGGGCGTTGTCCAGCAGTGAACGGTAGGCCGTGATCCGGTCGATCAGGCGGAGCACGTGGTCCAGTACATCGCCCAGATTGTCTTTGAGCTGGGGCGGCACACCATACTTTTCCGGATTCCGCTGCAGTTCGCCCACCACCGTTTCCAGGGGACTGATGGCGCGCTGGCAGCCGATGACTTCGCGTGAGAGTTCGTAGATGCGGCGGGAGACTTCGGCATCGCCGCCGAAGAGCTGGTCTTCAATCTCATCGATATCGTTTTCAAGACCGGCTGAAACCGGCGCGTACTCATCGACCACCTGGTCCAGGATGGCGTACAGCACTGCCTGCGGGCCCAGGGAGAGCAAGTCGACTTCGTGTTCCAGTCGCTTCCGTACCCGCGCCAGGTCCGGAGACTCGGCGTGGCGGACGGTAACTACAAAGTTGGGGCCCACAAACAGGTGCAGCTCGCCTATTTCAACGCGTTCGACGTCGTCCAGGTAGCGGGCGGGGCGCAGCACCACAAACAGCTGGTCACCGTACTGTTCCAGCTTGGAGCGCTGGTGACCGGCCAAAGCGTCCTCAACAATCAGCAGGTTTAGACCGAACTCCTCGGAAACGGCCAGCAGCTCAATGTCATCCGGACGGTAGAGCCCTATCCAGGCCATGCCCCCGGTTTCGCGGGTGAGGTCAAAGGTCTCCTCGAGGGTCTGCGGACTATGGACCCGCTCGCCGTCCACATAGACCGCATTGTCGACCAGGGTCACTGCTGCTCCTTTACGCCCTAAGTATGCTTACCTTGATGAGCCTACTTCCCCCGGTGGCCCCGGGCTGGACAAAGGCCCTCAGCTGACCTCAAAGACGTCGGCATTGCGCGGCAGCCACGGCTGGCCGGTGGCTGGATGAGCAAACACCAGCGGCAGTCCGGCAGCCCGTTCCCAGTCCATTGAATCGGCGACCTGGACGTGGACGTGAGGCTCGGTGCTGTTGCCGGAGTTCCCGCATGCACCCACGGGTGTTCCCGCGGACACGGAATCTCCCACGGAGACGGCAATCGATCCGCGCCGCAGATGGGCCAGCAGCACATAGGAGAGGTCCCTGCCGGTTCCGACGGCCAGGACCACATGGTTTCCCGCTATCCCGGCCGGACCCCTGCGGACACGTTCGCGCTGGGTGAGGGCATAGCCGGCCAGGGACAGCGGTGAGCGCCGCGCCTCATGGTCCGGTTCGCCGTCGTGCACTGCCGCGACCGTCCCCGCCGCCGGAGCCAGCACCGGAGAACCGAATCCGGTGAATGCTTCCGGCGGCTCGGTGCCGAAAAAGCTCCTGAACGACGGCGGTGCGGAGCGCCCGTGCCCGTCCACCGCGACGAAGTCGATGGCGTACGCGGTGCCGAAGAGATGCGTGCCGTGGCTTGGGACCCGGTTGGCGGGACTGTTCTGCACTGTCCAGCGGCCGGTGAACGGAAAACTCAGGAGCAGCGGTTCCACAGGGTAAGGCTATGGGGTGAGCAGCACTTTGACGGCACGCCGCTGGTCCATGGCGCGGTAGCCTTCCGCGGCATCCTCCAGCGGCAGAGTCAGGTCAAATACCCGTCCGGGGTCGATTCTTCGGTCCCAGATGCGCTGGATGAGGTCCGGGAGGAACCGGCGGACAGGGGCGGGACCGCCAAGCATGTTGATCTCCGCGAAGAAGAGTTCCATGCCGGGGAGCGCCACCTCGTAGGTGACACCCACAAAGCCCATGTGGCCGCCGGGACGGGTGGAGCGGATGGCCTGCAGCATCGATTCCTGTGTGCCGACCGCTTCCACTACAGATTCTGCGCCGACGCCGCCGGTCAGTTCCCTCACTGCCTCAACGCCTTCGTCGCCGCGCTGCGGCAGGATGTCCGTGGCACCGTAAAAGCGGGCCAGCTGCTGCCGTTCAGGATTCCGGCTCATGGCAATGATCTGCTCGGCCCCAAGTTCTTTGGCAGCCAGGACCGCCATCAGCCCGACGGCGCCGTCGCCCACCACTACCGTGGTTTTCCCAGGCCCCGCCTGTGCCGCCGTCGCACCAAACCAGCCGGTGCCCAGCACATCGGAAGCTGCCATCAGTGAAGGAATAAGTTCCGGCGGGGGAGTGCCTGGCGTGGCTACGAGGGTTCCGTCGGCCAGCGGGATGCGGGCGCGCTGGGCCTGGGTTCCGATGGCACCCATGGGGAACGCGTTGACGCAGCGGCTCTGGAAGCCCGCCCGGCAGATCACGCAGGTGTTGTCCGATGCCCAGAAGGAACCGACGACGAAGTCTCCGGGCTTGACGGTCCGTACATCAGCGCCGATCTCCTCGACCACCCCGATGTATTCGTGGCCCATTGGTGAGTCCTGGACTTCTTCCACGCCCCGGTAGGGCCACAGATCCGATCCGCAGATGCAGGTGGCTGCCAGCCGGATGACGGCATCTGTTGGTTCTTCAACAGCCGGATCTGCCCGATCTTCCACCCGGACATCGCCGGGGCCGTGCATTATTACGCCGCGCATGGCGCCTCCTTGCGGGTTGGCGTTCCACCAAGGAGAGCACTTTTGCCGCTGCCGGAACAGCCCCAACAGGCGAAGGGCCATCCCGGTGGTCCGGGATGGCCCCTCGCCTGGCCTGTCAGGGGGCTGCGTTAGAAGCGCACGTTCCGGAGGTACCGGTAGCCCACCTCGGCGGTCTGCAGGGGAGTGACATCCGGCTGGTCATTCTCCACGATGTACTCCTTGGGCTGGTGCGCCCGGAAGATGCGCGGGAAATCGATGGTTCCGGTTCCCAGGTCGGCGAAATCTCCCGACGCTTCGCGGTCCTTTACGTGGTATTGCAGGGTCTCCTGCGGGGCCTCCCTGATCGTGTCGATGGCGAACTGGACCGGATCTGCAGCACCGACGCCGACGCCGCCGGTGACTGCCCAGTACAGGTCGACTTCCAGGTGGATCAGCTTCGGGTCAAGGCGGCTGGTGAAGATGTCCCAGGGGGTGAGTCCGCCGCCCAGGTCCGTCGTGAACTCGTGGGCGTGGTTGTGGTAGCCGTATTTGATGCCCGCGCGTCGCACGACGGCTGCTTCCGCGTTCATCTGGTCTGCCCACCGGTACCAGTCGTCCGCCTTGGTCGAGGCGAGGTAGGGAACCACCATGTAGGTCTGGCCCAGCGTCCGGGCGTTGGAGATCTTTGTCTGCAGATCCGCCGGGGTGGCACTGATTCCCTCGTGGCTGGACGAGGCGCGAATTCCCAGACGGTCCAGGGTCCGCTTCATTTCCTTGGCCGTGCGTCCGTACAGTCCGGCCAGTTCCACCCGGTTGTATCCGTACCGGGCAAGCCTCGCGAAATTCTTATCGATCTCGTCGCCGTTCATGATGGAGCGCAGGGTGTACATCTGGATGCTGATCTGTCCCGGGGGAACGGGCCTGCGGCCCTTGTGTCCGGGCTTGTCGTGATGCCCCGGCTTGCCGTTGTGGCCGGGTCCCTTGGCGACGGCGGGAGCCGCGCCAAGACCCGCCAGCCCGACGCCGACGCCCGCGGCAAATGCTCCGCGGATGAAATTGCGACGGTCAACCCCCTTTTTCTCAAGAGAACGATTCAGTGCACCTGTTGCGTCAAATCCAAAGCACATACTGTTGCCTTTCTGACAGAAGAACGCACTTTCGCCGCCTTCATTGGCAATGGCGAGAATACGCGCGGGGCTTACTGGGGATCACCGGGCCGAAAAGAAAAAGGCTGCCGTCTCCGGCTAGTCGTCCGAAACGGTCCGGTACCAGCACTAGGGGGTCAAACGTCCGATTTTGTTGTCTGAAACCACTACCAGCGCGCGCGGATGTACCCAATGTCAGAAAGCGGAAAGACATGCCTGCTTTCCCGCTCTGATCCTTTCAGGGTGCGAGTTGAAGCAGCGGCGGTGGCTGGAAATGAGTCCGTCGCATGAGGCTAAGTCGGACTTTTGGTGCCTGTCAAGCAAAAGTCGTCGCCACGCCGCTGAAAATCTTTAACCGGCGCTGGTTTCCGAAAGGCTGGAGACCATTGCGTCGATGCGCTGGGGAGACATGGCGTGGTGGATTGCCAGAATGCTGGCACCCAGCACGCCGGCGTCGAGCCCTGAGCTGGAATGCACGATCTGCAGATGCTGGGTGGCCAGCGGAATAGTGCGCGAATAGACCGTTTCCCGGATACCGGCGATGAAGTGTTCACCCGTGAGCGACATGGATCCGCCAATGACGATCACCGAAGGATTGATCAGGCTGATGCAGGCTGAGAGAACATCTCCCACGTCCCGCCCAGCCTGCCGGACGGCGTGAATGGCCTCCGTGCTTCCGCCGCGAACCAGCTCCACGACGTCTTCACTGCCGGTGGCGTCCAGTCCCAATTCGCGCAGCTTGGATGCAACCGCAGGTCCGGAAGCTATTGCTTCCAGGCAGTCCGTGTTCCCGCAGTGGCACGGAACTCCGCCGCCGCCGTGCACCCGGATATGGCCGATGTCCCCGGCAACTCCGTCCGCACCCCGCTGCAGCATGCCGCTGGAGACGATGCCGGAACCGATTCCGGTTGCGACCTTGACGAAGAGCAGGTTGTCCACCTGCGGCCAGGCCATGTTCCGCTCGCCCAGCGCCATGATGTTGACGTCGTTGTCCACCAGGACGGGTACGTGGAACCGTGCCTGCAGGTAGCCCGGCACGTCATAGCCGTTCCATCCGGGCATGATGGGCGGATTGATGGGACGTCCGGTGCGGTGTTCCACGGGGCCGGGCAGGCCGATGCCGACGGCCAGGAGATCGGATGTGGAGCGTCCCGTGCTGCTGAGGAGTTCCGTGCCGATCTCAACAACTGCACCCAGGACGGCCTCGGGACCCTGGGTGATTTCCAGTGCGCGGGCAGACTGGGCGAGCAGGTGCCCGGTGAGATCCGTGACCGCGACCTGGAGGTGGGAAGCGCCGATGTCCACGCCGAGCACCACCCGGCTGCCTGCCTTCAGCGCGATGCGGGATGAAGGGCGCCCCCCGGTGGACACCGCGTCCTGCACGAAGCCCACGAGACCCAGGTCCATAAGCGCTTCGATCCGGAGAGTGACTGTTGAACGTGCCAGCCCCATTAGCTCAGCCAGCTCTGACCGGGTCCGTGGTTTGCCGTCGCGGAGGATCTGGAAGAGCTCGCTTGCTCCGGAGGATGCTAGACCGCTGACGTTACTTATGTCACTCACCGACTAATTACAGCACAAAAGGCGACAGAACTCTTGACTTGGTTATCTTCGCGTGGGATGGGAGAACCCCTCTCCTATTGAGGTGCAGAAAACTGCTGGGAGGCATCAGATAACCACAAATACTCAGAACCTGAGATGGATTCTGCAAGCCGTCGACTGAAGAACGCCATATCAGGGCGCAGATATATCGGAATAACCCATAAGTCCGTTGTTCCCTGACATTAGCTATGTTAGGTTCCCTGTGACGGGCGTCTCACCGGCAGTTCATCAGGCCGGCCGTGAGGGCGTTTGCGTGACGGCTTCGAGGAGGAAGTTTGATCAGGGACACCCATAGGGGAATGCCGGCTGACGGGGAGGACCGTGCTGCAACGGCCGCCGCTCAGGAGAGCTGGAGCTACGGCAGAACAGGCATCTGGCTCATCGGAGCACGTGGATCAGTGGCAACAACTGCCGCAGCAGGGCTGGCGGCGATCGCATCGGGGCTCGTGAAGCCGCAGGGATGCGTCACTGAACACGAAGCATTCCAGGACGTGATTCTCCCCGGCTACTCAGACCTAGTGGTGGGCGGCCACGACATCAGCGGAGTTGGCATGGCCAAGCAGGCTGAGAGGCTTGTTGAGGCCGGAATGGTCCCCGGACATCTTCTTGAATCGGTTCGGGCACAGCTGCTTGAGGCCGATCTTCGGGTACGGCCCGGGTACCACCCGGCTGGCACACCGGAGACGCAGGCTGATGCAGTAAAACGCCTATGCGGCGACATCCTCTCCTTCAAGGAGGCAAACGGGCTGCAGCGGGTTATCGTCCTGGACGTGGCCTCAACGGAAGCCCCGCCGGAACAGCTCGACGAGTTCTGCGACGCCGGGCTTTTGGAAACCGCGCTCCAGGATCCGGCACGGCACGTCCTGCCCGCAAGCTCAGTAGCTGCCTACGCGGCCGTCATGGCCGGTTCCCCCTATATCTGCTTTACCCCCTCCACTGCCCTGAATATCCCTGCCCTTTATGAACTGGCCGGAGCCGGCCGGGTTCCGACGGCAGGCCAGGACGGTAAAACAGGCCAGACCTGGCTGCGCTCGGTACTGGCCCCGGCACTCACAGCGCGAGGGCTGCGGGTGCTTTCATGGGCCGGGACGAACCTCCTTGGCGGCGGTGACGGGGCGACACTCGCAGACAGCAGGGCGGTCTCCGGGAAACTGCTCTCGAAGAACCGGGGGCTGAGGGATCTCACCGGGGGAGCGGTGACCCCCCTGCACATCGACAACGTGCCGGACCTGGGCGAGACCAAGGTTGCGTGGGACCACATCCACGTCGAAGGTTTCCTTGGTTCCCGCCTGACGATCCAGACAACGTGGAGCGCCTATGACTCCATGCTCGCGGCTCCAATGGTGCTGGACCTGACGCGCCTTATGGCTCTGGCTGACGCAGCCGGGGAAACCGGGCCGATCGGTGCACTCGGGTTCTTCTTCAAGGACCCATGGGGCAGCGCGGAACATTCCTTCTCCCAGCAGACCACCAACCTGGTGCAGTGGGCACTCGATGCCTCGGCCCGGCTTTCTTCGGCTGCGGGAGGTGACCGGTTGTGAGCACCTTCGGCGACTACGTGGAGCTGGTCCGTGCTCCCGCCATCCTCACGGTTCTGGGCGATACCGCCGCCGGGGCTGCTGCGTCCGGCCGCCTGCTGCGCGGCCGGAGGCTGGGCCTGCCCCTGGCCAGCGCCTGCCTTTATGCCGGCGGAATGGCCCTGAATGATTACGCGGACCGCGACGTCGATGCCCGCGAACGCCCGGAACGCCCCATCCCCTCCGGGAGGATAAGTGCCCGCCGTGCCCTTGGGACAGCATCCGCGCTGACCGCAGCTGGGCTCGGACTGTGTGCCCTGGCCGGCGGCCGGGGCGCGCTGGCAATTGGCATTCCGCTGGCGGCTTCCATCTGGACCTATGACCTGGCCGCAAAAAAGCACGCCCTCATAGGCGCTGCCTCCATGGGCAGCTGCCGGGCCCTCGATGTGCTGATGGGTGCGGGGGCCGGCCATGTCCGGCAGGCACTCGGAGCCGCGGGCATCATGGGTGGACACACGGTCGCTGTGACGCTCCTTTCGCAGGGCGAAGTCGAGGGAACAGACGCGGCAACAGCGTCCGGCGTCGCGGCCACCACCGGTCTGCTCACCGCTGCATTAATGGCGGGCTCAGCGGGGCCGCCGGCCAGGATGCTCCCGATGCTCGCGGCCACAGCTGCCTACGCGGTGCGGTGTGCGCCCGCCCAGTTGAGGGCAGCGCGAAATCCGGTGGCACACAACGCGCTCGAAGCGACCAAAGCGGGCATCCGCGCCATGGTTCCGCTCCAGACAGCGCTCGCGCTCCGTTACGGACACCCCGCCGCCGCCGGCGCACTGGTGGCTGTCGACGTCGTAGGCAGAGTCCTTCGGTCCAGGCCCGGGGGCAGGAAGGTGAGTGAATCATGAGTACCCCATCGCCGCTTCCCTTCAGCATTGGATACGGCACCAACGGTTTTACGGACCACCCCCTGCCGGATGTGCTGGAGCTGCTGCACGAGCTTGGTTACGGCGCGGTTGCCCTGACACTCGGCCACCCGCACCTGGACCCGTATGCCCCGGATCTGGACGCCCGGCTGGGTTCCCTGCGCAGCCGTCTGGACGAGCTGGATCTCCGGGTGGTCATCGAGACGGGAACGCGGTTCCTCCTGAACCGAAAGGAGAAGCACCGCCCCGCCCTTGTTGATGAAGAGGCTGCAGCGCGCGTCGATTTCCTGCTCCGGGCGGTGGACATCGCGGCGGCGCTGAACGCCGAGTGTGTCTCCTTCTTCTCCGGGATCCTGCCTCCCGGTGCCAGTCCGGAGTCCGGGTGGCAGCGGCTGGAAACCAGGGTTGCCGAGGTTCTCCGGCATGCTGCCGGCAAGGGGGTCCTGCTCGCCATTGAACCGGAACCCGGAATGTTCGTGGAGACCGTCGCCGACGCGCTCGCGCTGCGAACCCGGCTGGGCAACCCCGATGGCCTTGGCCTGACGGTGGACATCGGACACTGCGTGGTGGTTGAACCAGACGGCGTGCGCGGTGCGCTGCTCGAGGCCGGGCCGCTGCTCGCCAACGTCCAGCTCGATGACATGCGGTCCGCCGCACACGAGCACCTTCCCTTCGGTGAAGGCGAGGTCGACGTTTCGCTGGCGCTGGCAACACTCGCTGAACTGAACTACCGCGGGGTTGCCGCCGTCGAACTTCCCCGGCACTCCTTCGACGCGCCGAACCTGGCCGCCCGAAGCATGGCTGTGCTGCAAGCGGCCTGGCGGGAGGTCCAGGCCGGCAAGGCCGCGGAACAGTGGCTGCAGGAGGGCAAAGCCCGGCTGGCCGCAGACCCCGGAGCCCTGCCCGGACTCTTCGCTACAGCCGGCCGCAGCGTCGGCCGCACCCCGCTCCGCCCGGATGCCGATCCGACGGGAGTCCTCCACGGCAGCGTGGGTGATCACGTCCGCGGCCAGCTTGTCCGGCACCTGTTGGACCTCATGCCACCGCAGGAACTGGCCGAGACAGTCCTGTCGCTCTATGACAGGGGAGACTCCTCCGAACGGCGCGGAGTCCTGAGAGGACTCGGCGCCCTGGCAGAGGCCCAGCCGGACCTTCCGGCGCCCGTGGTTGCAGCCGGCGTGCAGATCACGGCCGACGCACTGCGGACGAATGAAACCGGTCTTGTCGCTGCCGCAGCCGGTCCCTTCGCCGCTGCCTACCTGGACCAGCACAACTGGCGGCACGCGGTCCTCAAACTCGTGTTCATGGGGGTCAGCCTTACCGCCGTCACGGATCTGCAGGACCGCGCTGATGACGAACTGGCGCGCATGGCCGCTGACTTCGCCGCCGAAAGGGAAGCAGCCGGGCGCACCGTACCGGATGACGTTCACCTGCTGCTGAACCGGGCAGCCACCAACCTTCCGTAAGGAGCACCAGACATGCGCATCTTCGATCCGCACATCCACATGACAAGCCGCACCACCGATGACTACGCCGCGCTCTACGCCAGCGGCGTCCGGGCACTCGTCGAACCGGCCTTTTGGCTTGGACAGCCCAGGACAAATGTCGGATCCTTCATCGACTATTTTGATTCGCTCCTGGGCTGGGAGCGGTTCCGCGCCTCGCAGTTCGGCATCCGCCACCACGCCACGATTGCGCTGAATCCCAAGGAAGCCAACGACCCCAGATGTGTTCCCGTCCTGGAGGAGATCCCCAGGTACCTGGCGAAGGAAGGCGTCGTTGCCGTCGGGGAGATCGGCTTCGATTCAATGACCCCGGCGGAGGACAAGGCGTTCATCCGCCAGCTGGAACTCGCCGCAGAGTTCTCCCTGCCTGCGCTGGTGCATACCCCGCACCGGGAGAAACTCCTGGGCACCCGGCGAACGCTGGACATCATCCGTGATTCCCCGCTTGCTCCTTCCATGGTGGTGGTTGACCACCTGAACGAAACGAACGCCGGAATCGTGAAGGACGCCGGAGCCTGGATGGGATTCTCCATCTACCCGGACACGAAGATGGACGAGAAACGCCTGGTCGCGATCCTCCACGAGTACGGAACCGAGAAGGCGCTGGTGAACTCGGCGGCCGACTGGGGGAAGTCCGACCCGCTCAAGACGGCGAGCACAGCGAAAGCGATGCTTGCCGGCGGGTTCTCGGAGAGCGACGTCGACCGTGTCCTGTGGCAGAACCCGGTGGACTTCTACGGCCAAAGCGGGCAGCTGATCCTGGATCCAATCCCGGGATTCGATGAAGCTGAGTCCGGCGGAGCGGCCGCGACGTTCGAAGGCAATTCCCTCCTTCGGGGGGCCCGCGCCTGATGGAGCTTTCCTACTGCACCAACGTGCACCCGGCCGAGGACCTGGACGGCGTCATCCGGCAGCTGCGCGAATACGCCGGCCCGATTCGGCGGCGGGCAGGACTGGACGTTCTCGGCGTCGGGCTCTGGCTGCCGGCCGGGCTCGCCCGCCGCCTGGCGGAGAATCCGGGGGATAGGGAGCTGCTTCGCGGGGTCCTCTCCGAGCAGGGCCTGCAGATACATACCCTCAACGCGTTTCCCTACGGCGGGTTCCACAACGAGGTTGTGAAGACTGACGTCTACCTGCCCACGTGGGCCCAGCCGGAGCGGCTGCGTTACACGCTTGAGTGTGCTGAAGTCCTGGCTGCCCTCCTTCCCGAAGGCACAGCGGGGTCCATCTCTACGCTGCCGCTTGGCTGGCGTGAGCCGTGGACCGCGGAGGACGACGCCGCTGCCACCACCGCATTCGCCCTGCTGTGCGAAGGCCTGAAGGCGCTCAGGGAGCGGACCGGAAAGATAGTCCGCGTAGCCGTGGAACCGGAACCGGGGTGTGCGCTGGATAATGTCTCGGACGTTGTCGATTGGCTGGCTGCCCGGATCTCCAGGGGGATCGATCCCGACTGCGTCGGCCTGTGCCTGGACACCTGTCACCTGGCGGTGTCCTTCGCGGACCCTCTCGACGCCGTGCGCAGCGTCGGAGATGCAGGCCTGCGCATCGTAAAAGTCCAGGCCTCTGCCGCCCTGCACGTGGACGAGCCTTCTACGAAGGCAGCGCGCCGGGCGCTGGAGAGGTTCGCAGAACCGCGCTACCTGCACCAGGTACGGGAACTGGACCTCGACGGGACCATTCTGACGGCGGATGACCTGCCGCAGGCACTCGGTGAGCTCCCGGGCAGGGGTCCCTGGCGGATCCACTTCCATATGCCGCTGCACCTGGTGCCCGTACCTCCCCTGGACACGACGGTTGAAGTGCTGGAAAGGACCGTGGCGGAAGTGGGCTCCCTCCCGTACGGGGAGGAGGTGCACCTGGACATCGAGACCTACACCTGGAGTGTCCTGCCCGGGAAAACAGCTGACCTGGTCGAAGGAATAGCCGGAGAAATCGCCTGGGCGCAGTCCCGCCTGCTGGCCCCTGCAGCGTCCTGACCCCAGCCCCGCCCTGCGCCAACCCAAGGAGAGAAGTTGAAACCGGTACTGCTGCTCGACGTCGTAGGGCTCACCGCCCAGTCGCTCCGCGACATGCCCCGCCTGTCCAGGCTCGCTGGAACGGGCTGGTCCTCGGAACTGGCCACGGTACTTCCTGCCGTGACCTGCACCGTCCAGTCCACGATGCTCACCGGCCTCCCGCCGGCTGAACACGGGATTGTTGGCAACGGCTGGTATTTCCGCGAACTGGGGGACGTGTTCCTGTGGCGCCAGCACAACAAGCTGGTTGGCGGCGAAAAGATTTGGGAAAGCGCCCGCCGCAAGGAACCCGACTACCGGGCGGGCAACGTCTGCTGGTGGTACGCCATGGGAATGTCCACGGACATGACAGTGACGCCCCGGCCGATTTATCACGCCGACGGCCGCAAATCGCCGGATGCCTATATCCGGCCCCCGGCCCTGCACGACGATCTGGTGTCCCGGTACGGCGAGTTTCCGCTGTTTCAGTACTGGGGTCCGGGGGCGGGCATCCAGTCTTCCCAGTGGATCATTGAATCGACCAGGCACCTGATGCGGACCCAGTCGCCGGAGCTGCTTATGGCCTACGTTCCGCACCTGGACTACGACCTTCAGCGGTTTGGCCCCAGCCACCCCCAGGCTGCCCGCGCAGCCGCCGATCTTGATGCTGCGCTGGCTCCGTTGCTGGATGAAGCCGAAGCGAGAGGGTACGCAGTCATCGCCGTATCGGAGTACGGCATCGAAGACGCGCACCTGCCCGTGGACATCAACCGCGTCCTGCGCAGGGAGGGCCTGCTGGAAGTCTACGTTCAGGACGGGAAAGAGCAGCTGGATACCTGGACCTCCCGTGCCTTTGCCGTCGCAGACCATCAGGTGGCCCACGTTTACGTTCAGGACGCCGGGGACGTTGCCCGGACCGCGGAGATCCTCAGGGCAACAAGCGGAATCGATGAAGTCCTGGACCGCCGGGCCCAGGCTAAGTACGGGCTGGACCACGAGCGGTCCGGTGAACTCGTTGTCATCGCGGAGCCGGGCGCCTGGTTCACGTACTACTTCTGGCTCGATGATGCCCGTGCGCCCGAATACGCACGCGGCGTGGATATCCACCGGAAGCCGGGGTACGACCCGAGCGAACTCATTTTTAATCCCGCGGACAAACTGGCGAAGGCAAAAGCAGGCCTGAACCTGGTCAGGAAAAAGGCCGGGCTGCGGTATGCCATGAGCACCGTGTCCCTGGATCCCGGCCATATCCGGGGAACCCATGGGCGGCTTCCCGGATCCCGGGACAGCACGCCGCTGGTGATCTCCTCCGAGGACAGAATGCCGCCGTTTGCCGAGGAACTGATTCGGCTGGGGAAACCCATCCCCGCTGCCTCGGTGAAATCGCTGGTCCTGCAGACCCAGGGACTGCCTGAATGACCCGCCCCTAATTTGTTTCCTAAACAACAAAAGATGCCTCCGCGTCGAATACCGGCGCGGCTGATGGTTGCTGTGCGCTCACAGGTCAAGCGGAAAAAGGAATTTTTAGTAAGGGAGGCTTTGTTTTTTCAAACCACTAGCGCATCCGATGAGCCTCAACTAGCGTTCAATCACCTGATTCCGGCTGGTCCGGATCCTCAATGGCGAGAAGAGAGAGAACGATGACAGTCACAAGACGCGGGTTATCTCAATCACCCGGGCATCAGAGGGATGCCAGCACCTCAGCCAAACGGGCACGGCGCGGCAGCATGGCGCTGGCGCTCGCCGCCCTGATGGCAGTGTCCATTGCGGCAGCTCCGGCACAGGCCAAGCCCAAGCCCGGAGCACCTGTAGCCCCGCCGCCGGACTCGGCGTTCCAAAAAGTAACCCTCAATGACACTCCGGGCGAGCCTGTGGACCTCGCTGTGCTGCCCAACAGCGACGTCCTTCATACCACCCGCCAGGGCGAGGTATGGCTGAATGACTCCGAGACCGGCCTGAACACCCTCGCGGGAACGCTGGATGTCTATGAGCATGACGAAGAGGGCCTGCAGAGCATTGCCATCGATCCGAATTTCGGAAAGAAGGGCAACAACTGGGTCTACATGTACTACTCCCCGCCCCTTGATACCCCGGTGGATGATCCTGCAACGCCGGGCATCAACGAAGGTGACGCTCCGGCCACGGGCACGGCGGAAGATTTCGAACGGTTCAAGGGATACCTCCAGCTCTCGCGGTTCAAGTTCGACGGCAAGACCGTCGACGTGGCCAGCGAGCAGCGGATGCTCGAGGTGCCCGTAGACCGCGGCATCTGCTGCCACGTTGGCGGCGACATCGTTTTCGATGCCAAGGGAAACCTGTACCTCTCTACGGGTGACGACACCAATCCGTTCTCCTCGGGCGGTTACAGCCCCCTCGATGAACGACCGGAGAGCAACCCGGCATACGACGCCCAGCGGACGTCCTCAAACACCAACGATCTTCGCGGAAAGGTGCTGCGGATAACCCCGACGAAGGACGGCGGCTACACCATTCCCAAGGGGAACCTCTTCACGCCCGGGACTCCGCTGACCCGTCCGGAAATCTACGTGATGGGGCTGCGCAATCCGTTCCGCATCGAATTGAACCAGAAGACCGGAGAGCTCTACATCGGTGACTACTCGCCGGACGCCGGCAGCCCTGACCCGCTCCGGGGCCCGGCAGGAACCGGCAAATGGGCAGTAGTGACGGAGCCGTCCAACTACGGCTGGCCCTACTGCGCCACGGCTGAACTTCCCTACGTGGACTACGACTTCGCCACCAACACCTCCGGTGAGACCTTCAACTGTGCAGCACTCGTCAATGAGTCGCCCAACAACACCGGACTGCGCGAGTTGCCCCCGGTAGCCCAGCCTGAAGTCTGGTACTCCTACGGTGCTTCCCCGCTCTTCCCGGAGCTGGGGACCGGCGGAATCGGCCCGATGGCCGGCCCGGTCTACGACTTCGACAAGAAGGCCAGCAAGGGGCGGGCACCCATCGCCTGGCCGGAATACTACGACGGCAAGTCATTCTTCTACGAGTGGACCCGTGACTACATCAAGGCAATGACCATGAAGAAGGGTGAGCTCGTTTCGATCGAAGACGTGGTCAGCTCGATCGTGGTGGACAACCCCATGGATATGGAGTTTGGTCCTGACGGAGCCCTGTATGTGCTGGAGTACGGTGACGGTTACTTCGGTGAGAACCCGGACGCCCAGCTCTCCCGCATCGACTACATCGGTGAGGGCGGAAACCACACGCCGGTAGCCGCGGCTTCCGGCACCCCGACTGTGGGCATGTCTCCGCTGACGGTTCAGTTCTCCAGTGCCGGCACCACGGACGCCGACGGCGACAGGCTGCGTTACGCCTGGGACTTCAACTCGGACGGTGTGGTGGACTCGCGCGAGGCGAATCCGAGTTACACATATGAGGAGATCGGAACCTACCGGGCCAGCCTCCAGGTCACCGACCAGGGCGGTAAGCACCGGGGCAAGTCCTCGTCTGCAGAGGTTGTCATTGAAGTAGGCAACCAGGCTCCTGTGGTTGAGTTCGTGACCCCCGTGGCGGGCCAGAGTTTCCAGTTCGGCGACACCATCAGCTACGAAGTCCGTGTGACCGATGACCAGCCCGTGGATTGCTCACGCGTTCAGGTGACCTACATCCTGGGCCATGACAACCACGGCCACCCGCAGACCACCACCTCGGGCTGCACCGGCACCATCACCACCACCGTGCCTGAAGGACATGATCCCGCCACCGACAACCTGTCGGGCGTCTTCAGCGCTTCCTACACGGATGCCGGTGACGGCGGAACGGGTCCGCTGACCGGAACCGCAGAAGTTGTCCTGCGTCCCACGAACTGAGCCTGATGAGATCCAGATAGGAGCTTAAACCGGAAAGGACCCTGTACCGGGAAGACCGGCACAGGGTCCTTTTCGCTGTTCCCCTAACTCCCGGACTGCTTTTGCAGGAACCCTGCCGGGTCTGCCAGCAGCGGTTCGAAAACCAGTTCCGCGGCACCGATCAGGATCGGGTCCTCCCCAAGCGGGGCCAGCTCGATCTTCACGTTTTCCCACGGTCCGTGATTCCGGAACCCTGCCAGTGCTTTCTCCAGGGCACCCGGTGCTGCGCGGACCAGGATGCGGAGGAACCCTCCCAGCACCACCACAGAGGGATTGACCAGGCTGGTCACGGTTTTCAGTCCCACGGCCAGCAGGCTGACCTGTTCCTGGATTACTGCACGCACTTCATCGCCCGCGGATCCGTCCTCGAGTTTCTCCAGGAGGATTTCCTCCAGGTTCTCGGTCTCCCCGGCAGGCAGGCCGATCGCCTGGATGAGTGCTTCCCGGGTCACCTCCGCCTCCAGGCAGCCCCGGGAACCGCAGGAACAGGGAGCGCCGCCTGTCCGGACGTGTGTGTGGCCCAGCTGGCCGGCGAACCCGGTTGCGCCTTTCACCAGGTGCCCGCCGCTGATAATTCCGCCGCCGATCCCGCTTGCCCCGCCGTAGAGGTACACGAGGTCCGGAACACCCTGTCCTGCGCCGAAGGCCGCCTGTGCCCTCGCCCCAACCACGGCGTCGTTGGCGGTGACCGTATTCAGGTGGAGGGCATCGCCGAGCAGGGCGGGGAGGGGCTCGTCCCGCCAGTCGAGGTGCGGAGCCTCTATGACCTTTCCGCCGCCGGGTTCCACCAGTCCGGGGATGGCAAGCCCGGCCCCTACGACGCGGTGGTCCGGGGGAAGTGCAGTGCGCATGCCTGCGTAGACGGCCGAGACAATGTTGACTACTTCGACGACGGACGGTGCCCGTACGGTGTGGAAGCGGACGGCGTTGACGATTCGGCCGCCCAGGGAAACCAGTGCCACGCTGACGACGTCGACGTCCGGGTTGACGGCCAGGGCCAGGATGGCGGGTCCCGGCTCAATCATGATGCTCGGGCGGCCATGCTGCTGGGCCGGGTCGATGTCACTTTCGACCACCAGGCCCAGCTGTGAAAGCTCCGCTACGAGGGCCGCAATCGTGGAACGGTTGAGTCCGGTTGTGCGTGTGAGCTGGGCCCGGGAGATGCCGGCGGTGGAGTGCACCAGCTGCAGGACGGTAGAAAGATTGTGCTGGCGGTTCGAGTCACGGTTGCTGCCGAGATACGTTCGCGCAGTGCTGCTGCCCTGTGCCGCGGCAGTCATAGGACAGGTACTCGTCCGGCACCACTGTGAGGAGTGCGCCTGGCCGTTGACTCGTTAAAGGGTGGAGTAGCAATCCACGCCTGCATATTGATCCCCCGTTTAGCTCCCTCTGGCGGACGGCGCCAGAACCGGACTAGCTTCCCATAGTATTCCTGCTTGCGGGGATCAGCCCACGAGTGGAATCAGAGCGAATGAAGTCCGGAAACAAAGGAGAGAGTGAGCCTTTCCAAACTGTCTCCCAGCGCGCCCGGCACATCATCGTCCAGGTGCTTCAGGGCTGCCTGTGCATGTTCGGATGCCAGTTGGACGGCGTGTTCCCGCGCACCGCACTCCGTGAGCAGGGCACGGACGGAATCTGCTTCTGCGGCCGTCAGCCGGTCCGATCCCATCAGCGTGGAAATCTGTTCCCACTGGGGCTTTGCTGCGGCGTAGGAGAGCATGGCTGTCCGTTTGCCTTCCCGCAGGTCTCCCGATTCCGCCTTTCCCGTGTGCTGCTCAGCCCCGAAAACCCCGCGAACATCATCAGCAATCTGGTAGGCAATGCCGGCCTCGCGTCCGAAGTCCGCAAGGGTTTGCACAAGGGACGCAGGCGCTCCCGCCAGCACTGCCCCGGCCTGCAGCGGAGCTTCAAACGAATACACGGCGGTCTTTCGGCGGGCCACCGTTTTTATCTCCTCCGGGGAGGGCATTCCTTCAAGCCGGGCGAACTCAACGTCCAGGAGTTCGCCGCCGATCGAAGAAAAGACCGCGTAGTCCAGGATGCTGTTTAGTTTCGTCCGGGTCGCTTCGCACGCTTCAACGCTCTCGTGGAGGCGGTAGGCGCCGGCAAGGACCAGGTCTCCGGCCAGGATTCCGGCAGCCATACCCGCATGCTGGGCCGCTTCCCGGGAGGCGCCGGTACGCCGGGCCTTGTTGGTGTAGTGCCCCGAGACGTTGGGAACGCCGTGCCTGATGTCATCCCTGTCGATCACGTCGTCATGGATGAGGAACGCATTGTGGAGGAGTTCATAGGCGGCACCGAGCCTGGCCGCTGCCGGGGGTTCCGTACCGCCGAGCATTCGGTAGGCCAGCATAAGCAGGCGCGGGCGGAAGCGTTTTCCGTTGGCAGCGCTCCGTTCGATTGCTTCCCACAGGCTGAGGTAGGCCGGATGGACGGAGACCGCCCGCAGCTTGGCGTCCGTGAAGAACCGGTCCAGCTCGTCCTCTACGAGAGCCAGGTCAGCATCCGTTTCCAATGCGTACTCTGCATTCAGGGAATTCACTGGTTCGCCCTCTGCTCTCTTTGCTGCCTGCCGGTGCCATCGAGTGCGGGGATGGCGGCTACCCGCCCCGTTTGGACGGCCGCTGGGTAGCGAAGCGCTGCTGCAGCAGGACCGCGACGACGATGATCGTGCCCTTGACGATGGCCTGGACCGAAGTGTCCAGGTTGTTCTGCGTAAAGATGTTGGTGAGGGTGGCGAAGATCAGCACGCCCAGGACGGTGCCCATGATGGTGCCGCGTCCGCCGATTAGCAGGGTTCCACCCACAACGACGGCGGCAATCGCGTCGAGTTCCAGGAGCGTGCCGTGGGTCGAGGTGCCGGCCGTTGTTCGTCCAAGCATCATGACTGCGCCGATGCCGGCGAAGAGTCCGGACAGGACGTACAGCGCCACCAGGTGCCGCTTGACCTTAATGCCGGCCAGCCGGGCGGCTTCGCGGTTTCCGCCAATGGCAACGGTCCTTCGCCCAAACGTGGTGCGGTTCAGCAGGAACCAGCCGACTGCGGCGGCCAGGATGAAGATCCACACGAGGACCGGAATGCCGAGGAATTCACCGCGCATGGCCTTGGAGAAGTCCCGATTGGTGACGATCTGCGTGCTGCGGCCGGAGATAAGTTCCGCGAGTCCCCGTGCCCCCACCAGCGTCGCGAGCGTCGCGATGAAGGCAACCACGTTTCCGTAGGCGATTACCACGCCGTTTAACAGTCCGACTCCAGCGCCGACTGCAAGAGCCACCAAAACCATCAGCAGCCACGATGACTGCGTTGCTGCGAGCTGCACACTCGTGAGGCTGGCGACCACGGTAGCCAGCCCCAGGACCGACCCCACGGAAAGGTCGATGCCCCCGGCCGTGATGACAAAAGTGACGCCAATGCTAACGACGCCAAGGATGGACGCGTACCGCAGGATGGTGAGCCAGTTCTCCACGTTCAGGAACCGGTCACCGCTGGTGATGGCACCGACGGCGACGAGCAGGCCCAGTGCGACGACCAGCCCAAGGCTGCGTCCGGCTGAACCGCCCAGGGCATTCTTCAGCGGGTTGGTCCCGGAGGAACTGCTGCTGCTGCCCGGAGGGGTGTCGGTCGGATCAGCGACCGTGGTGTTTGGCTCGCTCACGCGGCACTTCCCTTCATAATGAGATCGAGCACGCCATGCTCGTCAATGTCGCTTGGATTTTTTTCGGCCAGGACGTTGCCGTCGTCGATGATGAGCACCTTGTCCGCAAGCCCCAGAACTTCTTCGATTTCGCTGGAGACGACGATGATGGCTGTCCCGTCGGCTGCGAGCCTGCGGATCAGGTTGTAGATTTCCGCACGTGCGCCGACGTCGACGCCCCGGGTGGGTTCATCGAGCAGCAGCACCGGTGTTCCGTGGACAACCCAGCGGGCCAGGAGGATCTTTTGCTGGTTGCCGCCGGAAAGCGTGCGGGTGGGCCGGTCCGGATCCGCCGGGCGCAGTTCCAGCGCGGTGATCTGCTCCCGTGCTGCTTCCCGCTCCGCCTTTTCATTGAGGTAGCCGGCGCGTGCGAACCGTTCGAACGTTGAAAGCGTGACGTTCTTGAACAGGGGCTCGTCCAGGATGAGTCCCTGGCTTTTCCGTTCTTCAGGTGAGAGTCCGATTCCTGCGTTGACGGCAGCGGGCACTGAACCCGGGCGGAGGCGTTTGCCGTTGACCGAGATCCTGCCCGAGGTAGGTTTGCGGACGCCGCAGATGGTCTCCAGGATCTCTGAGCGCTTGGACCCCACCAGTCCGGCGAATCCCAGGATCTCTCCCGCCCGCAGCTGGAAACTGACCTTGCTGAACTCTCCCCGCAGCTGGAGGTCCTCCACGTCCAGGATCACCGGGGCATCCGGAGAAACTGGATGCCGAGGCGGAAAGACGTTTTCGACGTCCCGTCCCGTCATAAGCCGAACAAGTTCCGACCTTGAAGTCTCCGTGACCTTGAGGCCGCTGGCGGTGCTCTTGCCGTCCTTGAGGACCGAAATCCGGTCACCGATCTGGCGGATTTCCTCCAGGCGGTGGGAGATATACACCACCGCGATTCCCTGCGCAGTGAGCTCCCGGATCACGCGGAAGAGGTTCGCCACCTCACCGGAATCGAGGATGGCACTGGGTTCATCCATGATGATGAGCTTCGTGTCGCGGGACAGGGCACGGGCCAGGCTGACGATCTGCTTGTTGGCAGCAGACAGTGTTCCCACCTCAGCCGCCGGCGAGAGCCTGCTGTGCCCGAGCCGCTTCAGCAGCTCACGGGTCAGTCCGCGGGTCTTCCTTACGTTGAGGACCCCGCCCCTCGCCTTTTCATGGCCCAGGAAAATGTTCTCCGCCACGGTGAGTCCGTCCACGACGTCAAGTTCCTGGTACATGGTGGCAATGCCCAGGTCCAGGGCTTCCGTCGGGTGGCGGAGCGAGACTTCCCTGCCCTCCCACAGGATTGCCCCGCCGTCCGGTTCATGCACGCCGGAGAGGGTCTTGATCAGGGTGGACTTGCCGGCTCCGTTTTGGCCCATCACGCAGTGGACCTCTCCGGGAAGCACCTGGAGGTCCACGCCCTTGAGTACCTGTACGGCTCCGAAGTGCTTCGAGAGGCCGCGCACCTCGAGCAAAGGGGGCTGATCTTCATCGAACATGTGAGGAACCTAACACATTATGTCGGCAGTCGGTATAAGGTCGTCGATTATTTTCAATCTTCTGTTATTGTGATGCGAGTCACGCAAAGTTGCGGCTCTTCCGGGTGGCCGTGTCCTTGCCGAAGACGCAGCGATGACGCACCTACTCAATGAGGAGACACAGATGCCTGCAGTTCTTAAGAAACGGAAAATGCTCATCCACGCCGGTGCCTTCCTGGCAGTAGGCGCACTGGTCGCCGGGTGTTCATCAGGAGATGACGGCGGAGACACCCAGCCTTCAAACGCCTCGGTCGAGGGCAACGAGGCCGAAGGCGACACCGTCGTCATTGGCTTCTCGGGCCCGGCAGCAGACCACGGCTGGCTGGGCGCGATCAACAGCGCGGCCCTCGCCGCCGCAGAGGACCTCCCGGACGTTGAGCTCCGGGTCGCGGAAGGCACCAACGACGCCAACCTCCAGATCAGCCAGGTGGAACAGTTCATCAACGACGGCGTTGACGCCATTGTTCTGCTGCCCACGGACGGCGCTGCACTGACCCAGGTCGCCACCCAGGCCACCGAGGCCGGTATTCCCGTCATCAACGTTGACCGTGAGTTCTCCAGTCCGACCGCAGCCCGTGCCACCGTGCTGGGAGACAACTACGGCATGGGAGTGAGCGCCGGCAACTACATCTGCGAGAGGCTCGAGGGCCAGAACGACGCCGTCGTCGCGGAAATCGCCGGAATCGACTCACTGCCGCTGACGCAGGACCGCAGCCAGGGATTCGCTGACGCCCTCGAGTCCTGCGGACTGGAAGTAAGCAACCGGGTGGCCGCAGACTTCACCGTCCAGGGCGGGGAGGCAACGACGTCGCAGCTGCTCTCTGCAGCCCCGGAGATTGACGCCATTTGGAACCACGACGACGATCAGGGCATCGGTGTGCTGGCAGCGATCGACAACGCCGGCCGGGATGAGTTCTTTATGGTCGGCGGCGCCGGATCGGCCAACGCCATGCGGGAGATCCAGTCCGGTGAAAGCGTCCTGGAAGCCACGGTGATCTACCCGTCCACCCAGGCAGCTGACGGAATCCGCCTGGCCCGGCTGATCGCGCAGGAAAAGGCAATGAGCGACCTGGTTGAAGTTGAGGTCCCGAAGCGCATTGTCCTGAACGCGCCGGTCGTCACCAAGGAGAACGTCGAGCAGTACCTGCCGACTGCCTTCGAATCCTAGGACCGAAGGGCGGGGTGCCCGAACAGGCGACGGGCGCCCCGCCGCTGCCGCTGAGCTTTTCAACCGCCGGATAAGAGGAAACATGCTGAACGATGTCTCACCCCTGAGAGTTGCCATGATCGGGCACGGGTTCATGGGCGCTGCCCATTCACAGGGATGGCGGGTTGCTCCCCGCTTCTTTGACCTGCCTGCAGCTCCCGAAATGGCCCTGCTTGTGGGGCGCGACGCCGCACGGGCGGAAGTGGCAGCACGCAAATGGGGCTGGGAGCAGACGGAGACCGACTGGCGGGCAGCGGTGGCCCGCGATGACATCGACGTCATAGACATCGTTACCCCCGGCGCGTCCCACGCCGAGATAGCCGTCGCAGCTCTCGAAGCCGGCAAGCACGTGCTGTGCGAGAAACCCCTCGCCAACACCCTCGAGGAAGCAGAGGCCATGGCTGCAGCTGCCGAGAGGGCCGACGGCAGGGCCATGGTTGGCTTCACCTACCGCAGGGTGCCGGCGGCATCCTTTGCCCGGGACCTGGTGCAGTCCGGTGCCGTTGGCGAGATCCGGCAGGTGCGCGCCGTCTACCTTCAGGACTGGCTGGTGGACCCCGAGGCCCCGCTGACGTGGCGGCTGCAGAAGGACGCCGCCGGTTCCGGGGCGCTGGGCGATCTGGGCGCCCACGCCGTCGACTTGGCGCAGTTCATCACCGGCCAGAAGATCACCGCGGTCAGCGGCACCCTTAATACCTTTGTCCACGAGCGGCCGCTGCTGGGTGAGGCCTCCGGGCTGGCCGGGACGGGAACAGAGGAGCGGGGCCCGGTCACCGTGGACGACCTCGCACTGTTTAACAGCCGGTTCGACGGCGGTGCCATGGGTTCCTTCGAAGCGACCCGAATGTCCACCGGCCGGAAGAACGCCCTGCGGGTCGAGGTGGCAGGCTCGCGCGGTGCCGTCAGCTTCGACCTGGAAAAGATGAACTCCCTGGGCTTCTACGATGCGACGGCGCCGGCCACCCGCCAGGGATTCACCGACATCATGGTCACCGAACCCGAACACCCCTACATGTCAGCATGGTGGCCCACGGGACACATGCTGGGCTACGAGCACGGATTCACGCACCAGGTGAGGGACTTTGTGGAAGCCATCGCCGCAGGCCGCCAGCCCGAACCGTCCTTCGCGGATGGACTGCAGGTGCAGACGGTCCTCAGCGGCGTCGAACGCAGCGCGGCAAACGAGAGTACCTGGACCAAAACCGAAAGCTGATGAGCTCCGGACGCAGCTGTCCGGCCAACACCGAGGAGAAATTCAATGGCACGTAATTTCACCCTTTTCACCGGACAATGGGCGGACCTTCCATTCGAGGAAGTTGCCCGGCTGGCCTCGTCCTGGGGATACGACGGCCTGGAGATCACGGTTGCCGGCGACCACCTGGACGCCTGGCGCTGGGACGACGAGGACTACATCGGCGAAAAGCTTGAGCTGCTGGAGAAGTACAACCTCAAGGTCTGGACCATCTCCAACCACCTCAAGGGCCAGGCCGTCTGCGACGATCCCATCGACTTCCGCCACAAGGCCATAGTCGGCCCGCGTGTTTGGGGCGACGGCGACCCGGAAGGCGTGCGTCAGCGTGCAGCGGAGGAAATGAAGAACACGGCCCGGCTGGCGCGTGCCCTGGGAGTGAACACAGTCGTGGGCTTCACCGGTTCCTCTATCTGGCAGTACGTGGCAATGTTCCCGCCTGTCCCGCAGAGCGTGATTGACGCCGGCTACCAGGACTTCGCGGACCGCTGGAATCCCATCCTGGACGTTTTCGATGAGTGCGGTGTCCGGTTCGCACACGAGGTCCACCCCTCGGAAATCGCCTACGACTACTGGACCACCAAGCGCACCCTGGAAGCCGTGAACCACCGGCCGGCCTTCGGGCTCAACTGGGACCCCAGCCACTTTATGTGGCAGGGCATCGACCCCGTGGGCTTCATTTATGACTTCAAGGACCGGATCTACCACGTGGACTGCAAGGACACGCTCCTGAACCTCAGCGGACAGCGGACCGTGCTTGGTTCCCACATGCCCTGGGGCGACCCGCGGCGCGGCTGGGACTTCGTCTCCGCGGGGCGGGGGAGCGTCCCCTGGGAAGCGAGCTTCCGCGCCCTGGCAGCCATCGGCTACGACGGCCCGATCTCAGTGGAGTGGGAAGACGCCTCGATGGACCGCCTGCACGGCGCACCCGAAGCGCTGGAGAGGCTGCGCGCCTATGACTACCCGGCGCCGTCGGCCTCCTTCGACGCCGCGTTCGGCACCGGGGACTAGCGGAACCGGCGCTGGTTCAGGACCAGCGCCGCTCCGGGTTGCCGACTTCCGGCTGGGACCGCGCAGCTTCAGGCTGCGCGGCCCAGCGGACCCCGTTGGCAATGACCCGCTGGATCCCGGGGGAGTGGTAGATCGGATAGTCCTGGTCGCCGGGGCTGAAGTAGAAGATCCGTCCCTTGCCGCGGGTGAAGGTCAGGCCGGAGCGGAACACTTCGCCGCCTTCGAAGTTGCTGATGAACAGCAGGTCATCCGGTTCCGGAACGTCGAACAGCTCCCCGTACATCTCGCTGCGCGGCAGATGGATGGGGTTGGGCACGCCCTCGGTGATCGGGTGTGACGGCTTGACCGTCCACACGAGTTCGCGCTCGCCGTCGTTCCGCCACTGGAGCGAGCAGGTGGTGCCCAACAGCCGGGTGAAGATCTTCGAGAAGTGGCCCGAGTGCAGGACCAGCAGGCCCATTCCGCCCAGGACGTGCCGGTGGACCCGGTCCACAACCTCGTCCGAGACTTCGTCATGGGCTTTGTGTCCCCACCAGAGCAGGACGTCCGTGGCGGCGAGCCGCTCCTCATCCAGGCCGTGCCCGGGGTCGGAGAGCAGTGCGGTTGAGATGCCGGCTCCGGGGAAGAAGCTGCGAAGCGAGTCGGCCAGCGCTCCGTGGATTCCGGCGGGGTAGTCATCGGCCATTGAAGCGGGCTGATTGCGCGCTTCGTGCACACCTTCGTTCCAGACCAGCACCCGCAGCTTGTCCTCGAACTGGACCTGGTTTTCCGGAGCGTCCATCAGACGTCCACCTCCCTCTGCTGCTCGGCTGAGCGGTAGCAGGCATCGATGACACGGGCGCGGGTCAGTGCAAGGGAGCCGTCATGCGCACCCCACACATCAGGACCGCCGCGCACCGCAGCCAGGAAATCATCGATGACCGCCTGGTGGCCGGCACCGGGCTTCACTTCCGGTGACCAGTCGGCATTGCGGCCGTCCTTCTCGGCAAACACACGCAGGTCAGCCGTGGGATTCTTTGAGGCTCCCAGCGCATGCAGCCGTGCACCGCCCTCTGTCCCGTAGACCTGGAAGTCCAGCAGATCATCCTGTTCCCGGTAGGCTGCCCAGCCTGCTTCGAGGACCAGGGTCCCGCCGCCTTCCAGCCGGACGAACGCGCTGGCAAAGTCCTCCACTTCGAAGGCCGACTGGGTGGCCATGGCCGAATAGCGTTCATCGCCGCCGCGGCCGTGGCGCCCCAGCTCCGAATAGGTGGCTGCCGAGACGGACAGGACCTTGGGCTCCCCGAGCAGGTGGAGCGCGTAGTCCAGGACGTGGACGCCAAGGTCTACCAGCGGGCCGCCGCCGGACATTTCCCGGTTGGTGAACCAGCTGCCGAGCATGGGAATCCCGGCGCGGCGCAGCCAGGATGCCTTCGCGTAGTACGGCCGCCCCAGGTCTCCGGCTTCGATGATGCGGCGCAGCGTCATGATGTCTCCGCGCCGGCGGTGATTGAACGCGACGTCGAGCACCCGCCCTGCCCGCCGGGCGGCGTCGACCATGTCCTGTCCTTCGACGGCGTTCCGCGCCAGCGGTTTCTCGCTCAGGACATGCAGCCCCCGGTCCAGGGCCGCGACGGCGATCGGAGCGTGGAGGAAGGTGGGCACGGCGACGCTGACCGCATCCAGTTCCTCGAGCGCTACCAGGTCCTGCCAGTCTGCGAAGGCGTGGGGGATGCCGTGCTGTTCCTGGAGTTCGCCGCGGAGTTCTTCTTCCAGCCCGGCCAGGGCAATGAGCTCTACGCCGGGAGCCCGGGAGTATGCGTCGAGGTGCTGCTGGCCTGCCCAGCCGAGCCCGATCACCCCGACCTTCAGGGGCTGTTCAGGGGTGCCGTTGGTTGGCGGGTGGCTCACTGGTTGTCCTCCTGTGTTGTTGATGTTCTATCCCTTGACCGCGCCGGCAGTAAGCCCGGAGACGATCCGTTTCTGGCACACCAGCACCAGGATCACGAGGGGGATTGTGATGATGATCGAAGCAGCGCTGATGGTGCCCAGCGGCTGGTCGAACTCGCTGGTTCCGCTGAAGAACGCAATTGCAACCGGAACCGGGCGGGCCTCCGGAGAGGACGTCAGGGTGACCGGGAGCAGGAACTCGTTCCACACCGAGATGAAGACCAGGATCGCCGTCGTCGCCAGCCCTGGAACCGCAAGCGGCAGGATCACCCGGTAGAACGCCTGGAAGGGCGACGCCCCGTCCATGTAGGCGGACTCCTCCAGCTCCCGCGGGATCTCGCGGAAGAAGGAGGTCAGGGTGTAAATGGCCAGGGGCAGGGCGAAGGTCAGCTTGGGGATGATGACGCCAAGCAGGGTGTCGTACAGGCCGATCTGGGTCCAGATTGAGAACAGCGGAGCCGCAATCGCGATGGCCGGAAACGTGGTCACGGAGAGGATCAGCGCCAGCAGGAAAGCCTTGCGCCGCATGCGCAGCCGGGCCAGGGCGTACGCGGCGAAGGACGCGAACACCATGGCGATGGCCGTCGCGCTCACGGCGATGATCACCGAGTTCCGGATGGAGAGCAGGAAGTCGCCGTCCTGGAAAACGGTCACGTAATTGGCCAGGGTAGGGGCGCTGGGGAAGAGTTCCCCGGAGCTGAGGGCGCTGCCTGCCTTGAGGGAGGTGTTGAGCAGCCAGTAGAAGGGAACCAGGGAGAAGGCCATTACGGCCACGATGATCAGCCAGAGGAAAGGACCGGGGCCTGCGTTGCGTGGCCTGCGGACTTTCCTTGCCGGCCGCGGTGCTGCGGCGGGCAGTGCCGCCACGGTTCCCTGTGCGGTGCTCATTCCTTCTCCTCGGCTACTGCCCGGATGTTTCCTCCGGCGAATCGGATATAGATCAGCGAGACCACCATGACCGTGATGAACGTAAGGATGGACAGGGCCGAGCCTTCACCGACCAACCTGTTTTCCCTCAGCTCGCGGTAGGCCAGCATAGACATGGATTCAGTGCCGTTGGCGCCGCGGGTCAGGACGAACGGCAGGTCAAAGACCCGCAGCGCGTCCAGGGTGCGGAAGATGGCGGCCAGGACGATCGCAGGCTTCAGCAGGGGCAGGGTGATGTTCAGGAAGGTCTTCCATTTCCCGGCCCCGTCCAGCTCAGCTGCTTCGTAGACATCAGTGGGAATGACCTGCAGCCCGGCCAGGACCAGCAGGGCCACAAACGGCGCGGTCTTCCAGACATCCGCCAGCACGATCACGGCCATGGCGTACCCGGGTTCACCGAGCCACACCACGTCCCCGCCCGGCAGGCCAAGGGCATTCAGGACGGTGGTGACCAGCCCCAGGTTCGGTTCGAACATGGTGCGCCAGGTGATGGCCGAGACCACGGTCAGGACCGCGTAGGGGACCAAAACCACAGTCCGCAGCAGGCCCCGCCCGCGGAAAGCCATGTTCAGCAGCAGGGCCAGACCAATCCCCAGGACGATCTCCAGGCTCACCGAGAACGCGGTGAAAATGAAGGTCTGGCCCATCGCCGTCCACCATTCCCCACTGGTGAGCGCGCTGATGTAGTTATTCAGGCCCACGAACCGGGAGAGCCCGGACTGGCGCAGGCTGTACTGGTTCATCGAGAGCCAGACCGCGTAGGCAATCGGGAACGCAGCAACCAGTGCCATGACCGTCAGCGCCGGGGCCACCATCTTCCGGGCCAGCCGGCGCTCGGCCTGTGTCCGGCCGGAGGGAGTGGCCCTGCCTGGCCTCGCGGAGGTGCGTCTGCCGGGGCCGGTGTGCCGCCCGGGCGCCTGGTCGATCCCCGCGGCCATGGCTAGAACGTCTCCTGGGCGGCCTCGATCTGCTCAGCCATCCGGGTCACGGCCTCGTCAGCGCTCGCATCGCCGGAAATCACGGCGTAGGCGTTCTCGTAGATGGCCTGGGAGATCTGCGGATATACCGGGGACTTGGGGCGGGGCTTGGCGCCTTCCACGGATTCACGCAGCTGCTGGGCGAACGGCATCTTCTCCTGGACTGCGGGATCGTCATAGGCGGCCTCGCTGACCGGGGCCTGTGAGTAGTCCGCGGCGACGCGCTTCTGCCAGTCGGGGTTGGTGGCGAAGTTGATGAGGGCGACGGCGGCTTCCGGATTGTCGGAGAAGGCGTTGATTGCCAGGTTCCATCCGCCCAGGACGCCGCTGGGGGTGCCGTCCTCGCCAAAGGCCGGCAGCGGTGCCACCTCGAACGTTCCGGCGAGTGCACTTTCGTTCAGCAGCCGGTACACGTGCGGCCAGTTGCGCTGGTACCCGTAATCGCCGCTTTCAAAGGCCAGGCGGGTGGCGTCCTCGTCATACGTGAGCACGGATCGTGGGGCAGCGCCGGCTTCGAGGCCCTGGGCCATGAACTCCAGTACTTCCCGGGCCTCAGGGGAATCAATGGTGACGTTCCCGTCCTTGTCCAGAACCTCGCCGCCGGCGCTGTAGAGCAGTTCCAGGAAGTTCACGGTCAGGCCCTCATACTGCTGGGCCTGGTAGACGAACGCGTTTTCCGGGGCTGCGCCGGCTTCTTCGTAGAGCTGCTGCCAGGATTCTGGGGCGCTGACCTTGTCCGGCATGTAGTAGATGAGGCTGGCGTTGGTATAGAAGGGTGCGGCCCAGTACTTGTCCTCATACAGTGCGGTTTCGAGGGTGGAGGGGATGGTGCCTTCCTCGTAGCCGCTGACCAGCTCGGTCTGGTCCATGACCCAGTTCTGGCTGGCGAACTCACTGACCCAGGTCACGTCCATCAGGAACAGGTCGCACTCCGCCGACTGGCCTTCCAGCCGCTGGACCATCTGGGTGCGTGACTGGTCCGAGTTGGCACCAATCTCCACGTACTCGGCCTGGATATCCGGGTTTTCCTTAGTGAATTCGGCGACGGTTCCGCGGTTGATGCCGCTGGCGTCCTTGTGCCCGCAGAGCTTCACTTCACCGCTGGCGCCGTCTGCCATTCCGGGATTTACGGACTGTGTTTCCGTTGTGCCGGTGTCGCCTCCACCGCCGCAGGCGGCAAGCATGACGGCGGCGGCGACGGCGGTCAGCAGCTGGCCTGCGCGCCGCGGTGCTTTTCCTCGGGGAATTGTTTCCACGTTCATTCCTTCCATGCCGTCGACACTGGCGGCTGGCTTGGCGGGTGCTTTGGCCGGCATCCCGGAATTGCGCTCTGGCTAGTGCTTTCACTGGATTTTGAGCAGTGAAGTGACAGACAGGTTTCCGCGCTGGCGAGGCAGGTGTCAACGCTTTCGGCCGGAAATCCAGTTAGTCACGGCAAAATCACGCGGCCCATTGACAACAGCAGGCACAAAGGGTGGTCCGGGCGGGTTTTCTTGCCCGGTGGTGCCGGGGCTGCTGTGCCCGGTCCCCGGCCGCCGGTCCCCGTATCCAGAAGCCAAAACTTTCGCTAGGCTCGCGGCGCATGGAGATCATTGAGTATCGCCCCCGCCCGGACCAGCTGGTTTACACCTTCGGCGGCGCTGAGCCGGTTCTGCGGATCAACCCGGGCACTGCATTGAAGCTGTGGTCGGAGGACGCCTTCAACAACGCGCTCACCTCTGTGGAGGACCTGTCCAGCGAGAAGGTCAACCTGAACTTCGTGAATCCGCAGACCGGCCCGTTTTACGTGGAAGGTGCCGAACCCGGAGACACCCTGGCCCTGCACATCGTGGAGCTCACCCCGGCCCGGGACTACGGCGCTTCGGCCACCATCCCGTTCTTCGGCGGGCTGACCAGCACCGACCGCACCGCGTTCCTGCAGGCTCCGCTGCCGGATACCACCTGGATCTACCACGTCGATTCCGCCCGGCAGACGGTCGGCTTCTCGGCCCGGTTCGGGGACTTCGAGGTCGCGCTGCCGCTGGAACCCATGCTCGGTACCGTTGGCGTGGCTCCGCCGGGCGGTGAGGTGCGGTCTTCGCTGGTGCCCGAGCGTTTCGGCGGGAACATGGACGCCCCCGAGGTGAAAGCCGGAACCACCGTGTACCTCGGCGTAAACCAGCCCGGTGCACTCTTCTCGATTGGCGACGGGCACTACCGGCAGGGCGAGGGCGAAGCGTGCGGCACCGCCGTCGAAGGCGCCATGCACTCAACGATCCTGGTGGAACTGATCAAGGGCGGCGCACCGGCCTGGCCACGGCTGGAGACCGACGCAGAGTGGATGGCCGTGGGATCGTCCCGGCCCATGGAGGATTCCTGGCGGATCGGGCAGGTGGAGATGGTGCGCTGGTTCGGCGAATTGTTCGGGCTGCACCAGATGGACGCCTACCAGCTGCTCACCCAAACCGCGCAGGCACCGATCGCGAATGCGGTGGATGCCAACTATTCAGTGGTGGTCAAAGCCCGGAAGTCCCTGTTCCCCGCGGCCGAAGCCTACGACGGCCTGCACGCCGACCTGCGCCGGCGCAGCGCAGAACTTCTCTAGCCACAAGGAGCAGTCATGGACCTGCAGTTGAACGGCAAGACGGCGCTGGTCACCGGCGGAACACGGGGGATCGGGCGGGCCATCGTGGAGGCGTTCGCCACTGAGGGAGCGAACGTTGCTTTCTGCGCCCGCGATGCTGCGGAAATCGCGGACACCGAGGCTGCCCTCGCTGACAGCGGGGTCAAGGTGGAGGGCGCCATCCTGGACGTGGGCGACGGCGACGGCGTGGCCGCCTGGGTGGACGACGTCGCCGGCCGCTTCGGCGGACTGGACGCCGTGGTGAGCAACGTCAGCGCCCTGGCGATCCCGGAGTCGCCCGAATCCTGGGAAGCGAGCCTGCGGGTGGACCTGATGGGAACCGTGCGCCTGATGCAGGCGGCCATCCCGCAGGTGCGCCGCAGCGAGTCGGGCTCGCTGCTGGCGATCTCGAGTGTTTCCGGACGGGAAGTGGATTTCGCCTCGGGTCCGTACGGCACGGTGAAGACGGCACTGATTGGCTACATGGCCGGGCTGGCGTTCCAGCTGGCCGATACCGGGATCCGGGCCAACACGGTCTCGCCCGGCAATACCTATTTCGACGGCGGTGTGTGGCAAGGTCTGGAGGCGAATGCTCCGGAGATGTTTGGGGAGTCCCTGGCCCTGAACCCCACCGGCCGGATGGGCACGCCGCAGGAGGTGGCCGACGTCGTCGTCTTCGTCTCCAGTCCGCGTGCCTCGCGGATGACGGGTGCGAATGTGCTGGTGGACGGCGGTCTGTCGCGGGGGATCCAGTTCTAGGGGGTCCGGGCTGCGCACGCCGCGGTGCCCCCGGTTTTGCTCCGGTTTGTGCCATCCGCTCCGCGGCGTACCGGAGCGATCAGCACAAAAAGGAGCGGAATGCCGGGGATCGGGCATGAAAACCCCCGTTTCGATGGGCGGGTCGGCTCGGGCGAGTCCGGGGCAGTGCGGCAGGATCGGACAATCATCCGTCTCAACAAGGGGGAGCTCGAATGGGGATTTTTGGAAAGAAGCGCTCATCAGGGAAGGAACCGGCACAGGAGGAGGGGCCAGACCCGTACCTGACGGTGTTTTCAGCCTCGGAAGCCAACGACTTCCGCGCCCTGTCGCGTGAGGTTTTCGCCGAGATGGGGTTCGAGGTCGGGATCCATCCGGACCATGCGGTGGACAGCGAGGGACGGAAGTACGGGTTCTGGAATATCGCCGCGCTCTGCAGCGGGTTGCCGCGGACGGAGTGGAGGCCGGCGATCGCCGGTCACCTGAGGAACGTGCTGACAGGTTTCGACCAGGATCCTTTCGCCGCCCTTACGCCCAAGGACGCCGCCCAGCAGACTTATTCCCGGCTCTATGAGGAATCGGCGTTTCCCAGCCTGGAGGGGTATCCCCACCGCGAGTTCGCCCCGGGGATCGTCGAGCTGCTGGCCTTGGACCTCCCGGATTCTGTTGCCATGTTTGATCATCAGAAGGCCCAGCAGTTCGGCGGGTGGGAGGCACTCAGGAACCAGGGGATTGCCAACCTGCAGGGCCTGGATGTCGAGCGGCTTGAAACCATCCCGGCTTATGGCTCAACCTTCAGCTGCCTCTCCGGCAACTCCTTCTACACGGGCAGCCGGGCAGTGCTGCTTCCCGGACTTGCCACGCAGGTCACCGGCAAGCGCGTGCATGAGGACTTCGGATGGCTTCTGTGTGTGCCCAGCCGGCACCAGGTTGCCTGGCACATCATTGAGGACTCATCAGTCATGGGAGCCATCCAGGGAATGGCCGGCTTCGGAATCGATGCATACGGCAGCGTTCCCGGTCCGGTAAGTCCGCACGTCTACTGGTGGAACGGCAGCGGCTACGAACAGCTCACGCACAGGAAGGACGACGGCGCGCTGGCAGTCCGCGTCAGCCCGGGCTTCCAGCGGGTCCTCGCATCGGTCGCCGCTGTCATACCCGAATCCTGAGCCGCCCTCCGCTGCACCCGGCTAGCGTGCCCGCCGTTCCCACTCTTCGTGACGGTTGGTACCAGGAGTGGTCACACTCGGTGACAGCAGTAACAGAACGTGGGAAGGGCGGGCAGCCCACGAACCCGGCCCCAACGAAAACGGGAGGGACAGCCAAAGCTGTCCCTCCCGCCGTCGTACGCGATACGCCCGAAAACTAGAGCTGTGAACCGACCTTGAAATCGGTCTCGTCGCCGCGCGTGTAGGAGAAGCCGTCAGCGCCGATGGTCACTTCCATTTCGGAGGACTCGGTGCGGGCAATGACTTCCTGCGGGTTGCCGTCCAGGTCCAGGACCAGGGAGGCCTCGGTGTACCAGGATGGGACAACCGGGTTGCCCCACCAGTCGCGGCGCTGGTTGTCATGCACATCCCAGGTGATGGTGGGGTTGTCCGGGTCGCCGGTGTAGTAGTCCTGGGTGTAGATCTCGATGCGGTGGTCGTCCGGATCCAGGATGTAGAGGTAGAACGCGTTGGAGACGCCGTGGCGTCCGGGGCCGCGCTCGATCCGGTCGGAGATGCGCAGGGCGCCCATCTTGTCGCAGATCTGGATGATGTTGTGCTTCTCGTGGGTCGCGAAGGCAACGTGGTGCATGCGGGGGCCGTCGCCGCCGGTGAGGGCGGTGTCATGCACGGTGTGCTTGCGGTGCATCCACGCAGCGTAGGTGACGCCGTCGGAATCCTTGATGTCCTCGGAGACGCGGAAGCCCAGGTTCTCCAGGTAGGTGCGGCCGCGGGGAACGTCCGGGGTGACCTGGTTGAAGTGGTCCAGGCGCACCAGCTCGCCGGCGGAGTACAGGTCGTAGCGCTGGGTCAGGCGCTCCACGTGGTCAACGTGGTAGAAGAACTCGTACGGGAAGCCCAGCGGATCCTCCACGCGGACGGAGTCGCCCACGCCCTTGGTGAAGCCGTTGGCGCGGCGCTCCGTGCGGCAGCCCATTTCCTTGTAGTACGCCTCGGCAATATCCACGTCTTCCGGGGTGCGCACGCGGTAGGCGAAGGACGCGACGGCGGCGACGGGTCCCTTGCGCAGCACCAGGTTGTGGTGGATGAACTCCTCGAGGGAGCGCAGGTAGATGGCATTCTCATCTTCCTCGGTCACGTGCAGGCCCAGGACGTCCACGTAGAACTCGCGGGACTTGGCCAGATCGGTGACCACCAGTTCCATGTAGGCGCAGCGGACAATATCCGGCGGGTTGATGGACGGCTTGGGAATCGGGTTGGCGTTCATGGTTCTCCTTTGAACAGAGTGCGGGGGGGATCTAGGCGTCGATCTTGGCGGCGTCGTCTGCGCCGAAGCGCGGCGAGTGGGCCTCGTTGAGGGTGATCTGGATCGACTGCTGCGTGGTGTAGAAGTCAACAGAGCGGTAGCCGCCCTCGCGTCCGAGGCCGGAGGCTTTGACGCCGCCGAACGGGGTGCGGAGGTCGCGCACGTTGTTGGAGTTCAGCCACACCATGCCGGAGTCGATCGCGTGTGCGAAGTTGTGTGCGCGCTTCAGGTTCGAGGTCCAGACGTAGGCGGCGAGCCCGTACTTGGTGTCGTTCGCGAGCTGAAGCGCCTCTTCGTCGGTGTCGAAGGGGGTGATCGCCACGACGGGGCCGAAGATTTCCTCCTGGAAGATCCGCGCGTCCGGCTTCACATCGGCGAAGACGGTCGGTGCCACGTAGTTGCCGGTGGGGAAGCCCTCGGCCCGGCCGCCGCCGGCCAGGAGACGGCCTTCGGTCTTGCCGATCTCGATGTAGCTCATGACCTTGTCAAAGTGGTTCGGGTGCACGAGTGAGCCAACCTCGGTGGCGGGGTCGCTCGGAAGCCCCACCCGGATGTTCTTCGCGCGCTCGGCGAAGGCGGCCACGAAGTCGTCGTAGATCTCACGCTGTACGAGCACGCGGCTGCCGGCGGTGCAGCGCTCGCCGTTGAGGCTGAACACCCCGAAGACGGTGGCATCAAGGGCAGCCTCGAGGTCCGCGTCGGCGAAGACGACGGCCGGGCTCTTGCCGCCGAGCTCGAGCGAGAGGCTCTTGAACTGCGGCGCGGCTGCGGTGGAGATGGTGGCGCCGGTGGAGCTGTCGCCGGTGAAGGAAATGATCGGCACATCGGGGTGCTTCACGAGGTAGTCGCCGGCGACGCTGCCGGACCCGAAGATCAGGTTGAAGACGCCGTCCGGCAGGCCTGCTTCACGGAAGATCTCGGGCCACAGCACAGCGGAGAGCGGGGTGTAGCTGGCCGGCTTCATGACTACGGTGTTGCCGGTGGCGATTGCCGGGGCAAGCTTCCAGGATTCCTGCATAAACGGAACGTTCCAGGGGGTGATCAGGCCGGCGACGCCGATCGGCTTGCGGTTCACGTAGTTGATCTGGCGTCCCGGCACCTTGAACGCGTTGTCTTCCTGCGAAACGATGAGGTCTGCGAAGAAGCGGAAGTTCTCGGCTGCACGGCGGGCCTGGCCCTTGGCCTGGGTGATGGGCAGGCCGGAGTCGTAGCTCTCGAGGAGGGCGAGTTCTTCATCTCGTGATTCGACGATGTCGGCGATCTTGTGCAGCACCCGGGACCGCTCCCGCGGCAGCATGGTGGACCACGGGCCGTTCTTGAAGGCGTCCTTGGCGGAGGCCACCGCGCGGTCGACGTCTTCCGGCTGCGCTGAAGCAACCGTGGCGTAGTTTTCGTTCGATACCGGTTCCTGCACGTCGAACGTGGCGCCGTTGAGAGAATCCACGAACTCACCGTTGATGAAGTGCTGGAGGTGCGTGGGCAGGTTTTCCGGAATGTTGTGCTCAGCCATTTGCTTCTCCTTTGATGCTGCGGACATTGAGGGGGTTTGGGTTTAGCTGGTGGTGCTGGGGGTGTGCTTCAGGTAGGCCTCGAGCGTGGCGACCCGGTGGGCGCGGGCAGCGGCCTCGATGGTGCCGGCGTCGGCCTTTGCCTCGATCAGTTCGAGCAGTCGCTCGTGCTCGGCAACGGAGTCCTGGGCCCGGCCGGGAACGTAGCTGAAGGTGGAGGAGCGCAGCGCGCCCAGCCGGTTCCAGCCGCGGTGGACCAGGTCCAGGAGGTGCGGGTTGGGGCAGTTGGTGAACAGGGCGGAGTGGAAGTCCCGGTTCAGGGCGGTGAAGCGGACCGGATCGAAGTGCTCCAGGCAGTCGCGCATTTCTGCGTTGATTTCCTTGGCCTGAGCCAGGTCCTCTGCCGTGACGAGCGGTGCGGAGAGCGCCGTCGCGTACCCTTCCACCAGGCTCAGGGTCTGCATGGTGTAGAGGTATTCGGTGGGGTCGATGCCGGTGACGGTGGCGCCGACGTTCCGCTCGAACCGGACCAGCCCTTCGGCCTCCAGCCGGCGGATCGCCTCACGGACCGGGACCGCCGAGCAGCCCAGCTCCGCGGCGATCCGGCCGAGCACCAGGCGGTACCCGGGACCGTATTCACCGGAGGAGATCTTCGACTGGACGGTCTGGTAGGCCTGTTCGGCCTTGCTCACCGTGCCAGCGTTGGACGAGGTGCTCACGCCTGTTCCGCCGCCCAGGCCTCGTACTTTTCCTTCCACGCCGCGTTCATCGGGTAGAGGCCGTCGACGCCGTGGCCGGCCTTGACCATTTCGGCGATGAACTCTTCCTGGTGTTCCTGCTTGATGCAGGCGTCCACCAGTTCCTCGGCGATGGCCGGCGGGATGACCAGGATGCCGTCGTCGTCGGCCACGATGATGTCACCGGGCTGGACGGTGGAGCCGCCGCAGGCGATGGTGATGTCCGTGTCCCAGGGGATGTGCCGGCGGCCAAGCACCGCGGGGTGCGGGTTCGCGCAGTAGACGGGCAGGTCGAAGCTGGCAACGGTGGAGTAGTCGCGGACGCCACCGTCGGTAATGATGGCTGCGGCGCCGTTGTGCATGGCGCGCAGGGCGAGGATGTCGCCCAGGGTGCCGGTGCCCTTTTCGCCGCGGGCTTCCATGACCAGGACTTCGCCTTCGCGGACGGAGTCGATGGCGCGCTTCTGCGCGTTGTAGCCGCCGCCGTGGGTCTTGAAGAGGTCCTCGCGGTTGGGGACGTAGCGCAGGGTGCGGGCGGTGCCGACTACCTTGCGGCCGGTCTTGGTGCCGGTGAGGCCGTCGATGGAGACGTTGTTCAGGCCGCGGGCGCGCATCTGCGAGCTGAGCGTGGCGGTGGCGACGGATTCAAGCTTGGCCTTCAGCTCCGGGGTGAGGGCCGACGTCGGTTCCTCCGAGGGTGCGAGGCCCGCCTTCTCGGCGGAGCCCCAGGCTTCTTCGCGCTGCTTGTCGTCGATCTTGGGCTGCGCGCCGAAAGGGGCCAGCGGCGTCGTGCCTTCGGTGACGGTGGTGCTCAGGCGTCCGGTGGTCTGGCCTGTGGAGGGGGAGTCAACTTCAATTTCGACGACGTCGCCCGGGACTGCCACGGAGGCGCCGGCGGGGGTGCCGGTGAGGATCATGTCCCCGGGTTCGAGGGTCAGGAGCTGGGATAGGTCGGCGACCAGCTGGGCGAAGGGGAAGAGCAGGTCTTCGGTGGTGTCATCCTGGGCGAGCTCGCCGTTGACCCAGGTGCGCACGCGCAGGGCTGCAGGGTCCACGGAGGCGGCGTCGAGGATGGCCGGGCCCACGGGGGTGAAGCCGTCGCCGCCCTTGGAGCGGAGGTTGGAGCCTTTGTCTGCCCAGCGGAGGTCGTACACGCCGAGGTCGTTGCTGGCGGTGACGCCGCCGACGTAGCTCCAGGCGTCTTCGATGCTCACGCGGCGGGCGGTTTTGCCGATGATCAGGGCGATTTCGCCTTCGAAGCCGAGCAGTTCGCAGCCGGCCGGGCGCTCGACGGTGCCGCCGGTGAGGGCGAGGGAGGAGCTGGGCTTCAGGAAGTAGGAGGGCATCTCCGGGGTGCGTCCGCGTTCGGCTGCCCGGCTGGGGTAGTTGATGTGGACGGCGATGACCTTGCCGGCCCGTGCCAGTGTCTCCGGTGTGGCGGTGCTGCTCGTGGACATCTCACTCCTGGATCAAGTACGAAATCGTATATGATCCATAGTGCCTTGTGCGGTGGGTCACGTCAAGGGGCTGTTGGCGCTGTCAAGACAAGCCGACACCAAACTGTGAGGTGTCAACTTGTCACCCACATGGGTTACCCTGCACAAACGTGAATTTGTGAGAAGGAGCATGTGGTGAAGTTGGGGGAGCTGGGATGATCCCGGTCTTTAATCAGGACGGGCATCTACCTTTGGGGCGCTACAGCACGAGCCCCGACCAGGCGAGAGCTGTTCTAGTCGATGATCCGCAATTTGCCTCTTCAGCAACACGTCCGGGCCTGTGGGAAAACTTGGAAACTTACTTGGCGGAATTCTTGTACCTCGAGGAGAAGTACGCCCATCTTCTCCCCGGTCCTTTGCTTGACCGTATCTGGCTTGGTGGTAGCTTCGTCAGCACAAAGTTGGACCCACGCAACGTAGATGTGACACTCATCATCAACAAGGAGGCGAAGGACGTGCTGAAAGGTCGCCAAGGCGCAGGACTCTTCACGCGCAGCCGCGCTTCCGTTCTCTCGAAGTATGGTGTGTCGCCTCTGTATCTCAATTACAAGCCAGTCGTCAGCGTCTTCAAACTCGATGAGCTTGAGGATGATGAAAGGACCTACCTGGCAGCCCGTGGAGCATGGGATGATTGGTGGCAGCGTCGGCGTCAAAGCGGACTGCAGCAGGAGCCTACTCTCGAAAGCTGTGTCCCTCGTCGAGGCTACTTGGAGGTGGTCCTAAGTGACTGAGCTTTCAGCATGGCGTGAGCGCGTTCTTACGCGTAACCGGAAAAAGCTCGATTCTGAGATCGAGCCGTCTGAAGAGCTGGATTCTGTCGGGTGGGATCGCCTGGAACGATCACAATGGTTAGAGGCTGCGCAATCGTTCGATCCGACGGCGAGCTTGCGCGAGGAACTTTTACTCCGGTTGGTTGGTAGTACCGCGACAAGTTCAGGTTTGCGTTTGGAGTGGGAAGGATTGTTGAAGCCTCTGCAGGAAGCTATAGCGGCCGGTACGGATGAGACCGCCATGGAACTTGCGGGTTTTTCCCGAGGTAGTAGCGTCCTCCATTTCCGTGCAGTCCGTAAGGCGCCAGTTGAACGCCTAGGAGGGGATTCTGGCGCTGTCCTCCATGAAACACCGCTGGCTGCACCCGCTCGTAAATTAATAGAGATCGTCTCGGCTGTTGAGGACGAACGAGACATACGGAAATGGTCTGCTTCTACCCAGTTCGAAGGGCTTGAGAGGTTAGTGGAGCAACTGCGGCGCTTGGAATTGGAGGCAGAGTTCCGTTACTACGCACGTAGCGGCGACGTAAGGGCTGCACGATTGTCTGAACGGGGAATGGGATACATAGACGCGCTTTCCCAGCCCGAGGAAAGCCACGACACTGTATCAATAAGCGGAAGAGTGACGGAACTGCGCCAATCAGGGCACGCTAAGGTGAAAGCTGGTCCGAACAGAAACGCAACTGCTTACGATGTGCAATTCGACACCAGTCAATTGACGGGAATGCGCCTGGTTCTTGGCCAGAGTGTTCATTGGGAGGTTCGGACTGTTTCTGTCAAGGACAAACTGGGGCGGCTTCAGTCTCTGAGATACGAGTTTGAGCGCGACTTGGGACTATCAGTGCAACAGGAGATAGATCCCAAGGGGAGCAATCGATAGTGTAAGTAGGGGGATAATGCTAATCAGGATGCCCGCCCAGGACTTTACTTGTACGTTTTGATGCCAACGTGCTGGACCACAAGCCGGTATTTTTCCTGCTCGAGAGCGAAATGAATACGACCACATTCATTAAGTTTTACCGCGTCTTTGACCTTGACGTGAGGTGTCGCATCTAATCCCGTGCGTCCATCAAACTCAAATGAGTTTAGCCAGCGCATTTGTTTTCCGTTCCATTTACTAATGGTCTGGTCTGTCAAGGCGACTGTAAGGTTGTGTTCATTCTTGAACCATGCGTCAAGTTTTGGCATATTTTGCTCGGTGCCACTGTAGAGCGCGACTGCCGCCTGGGCAAGGCGCACGAGTTTTACAGTCATGTCGTCAGGTTCCGGATAATCGATATCTTGCCAAGATTTGTGCGCGCGGTCAGTGAAAACAATGTGGTCCATCGCTGCATCGGTAATGGCAGTAAAGGTCTCTTCCGGGTTATGGCGGGGTGTGAGGGTGGGGATTTGGGTCCATGGATCGACTAGGATCGTGCCGGTATTATTTGTGACGACCCCCTCATATGACTCGCGCCATGTCTTAGCTTCGAGGAGGGCTTTCTCTAGGTCGGCATCACGCGCCGTTAACTGGGCACTTATGGAGTCGAGACTTTGCATGGCGTCCTCGCCTATTTCCACAAGTTCGGCATTGGATGCTTGGAGAACGGCAACTTGACGTTTCAACGCATCGATTTCACCCCTGTGATCGCTCCGATCCCGAGCAGTCTCGGCCTGCAGGAGAAGTTCACGCATGTGAGCTTCTGAATCGGCCTGTTTTACGGTGGCCCAGATTTTGTCCCTGCCATGGGACAGGGCAGCAATCGAACCCAGCCTTCGCGTGAGGGAACGCAGAATCTCATCCCTTCCTAGGTCGCGAATCTCGGCGGCGCCGATAACCATGGGATTCGCTGCTAAGGCTGGCCAAACGAGGGTGAGTCCTCCGAAGGGCACGGCCGCTCCGGAATGAGCCGCTGCGATGGCTTGCGATGTGGCGAAATTGAGGGTTAGCGTGCGGGCAAGGCCGAGCAACTTCTTGGACAGGGTTCGTGCCACATCCCAGGACTCGGGCGACCGGACATGAACCAGCACAGTCGGGAGCCGATTGGGGAGTGGAAGAACCTCGGACACCGCCTGCGCTTCAGCGAGGGTTTTTATCTGCAGATATCGACCCTCGACACGCTGCCCCGCGGAGTAGAGGGCCAAAGCTGGATCCTGGTCCAACCGTCGCAGGATATCTGGCTGGTAGACATCTGTAGACGATACGGGCATCAAGCTGGTGTGGGTGGCCGCACGCCCGATTCCGATCCGGAACCGTGTCCTTTCTCCAGCCGTTCCGACGGTCACCCTGGTTGTGAGATTTAGGCCAGTTTCCGCGGTCTGTTGGACCACCAGCTTGAGCGCGCGTGTTTGGTCGTTCGAAACAACTTGCCATTCTCCGCGCCGCGACACGGTGCGCCCGTTTATGTGTGCCGGTGCCAGCTCCTGCTGACCTGATTCGTCTAGCGCCTCGGCGAGTAGCGTTTTCGATGAGTTAGAAAGCCATCCTGCCAAGTGACGAAGTACCCGGTTATAGTTGTCATCCCCTTGGACCTCGAGTTCCACTACATAGAGCAGCTCCATCTGTGCTTGCCTCTCCCCGCGCGAGTCAATATTCGGAAGCCGCTGACGCCCACACCGTTTTCCTGTTGTTAGTTTGGTTAGATGAGATGGAACAGGAGAATGGGGTGCCCGCTGCAGCTGCAGTCTATGCTAAGTCTTTTTACCCGGTCACTTACTCCGGCGTGACAATTATTCTTGCTGCGCGCTGTCGCTTGAGAGCTTGCGATCACTAAAGGCCACATGGCCGGAGCGAGTATGGAATACGGGAATGACGTTGACCGGTCGTCATGCTGCGCACGAATTGCCCTATTTCTGATCCGAGTACATCACCACAAGAACGCACACCGCCGAAAAACCAGCCTGCGCCAGCAGCAGCACCCCGGGCACATAACCCAGGAACAGCCCGAGCAGCAGCGGAACCAGCGCCAGCAGCGTCGTGTCGAAACCGCGGATCATCGACCCGGCCTGCGCGCTGGGCATCGGACCGAACGGCGTGTCCTTGGGCGGAAGGCTCCAGTCAGGCTGGACACGGTAGGCCCCCCGCACCACCGACGCACCAAAACCGACACCAGCCAGCGCGCCGAGGGCGATCAGCGAAGGATCGCCTGCGCCGAGCAGCACCAGCACCGCACACAACATTGCCGTCCACAGCGCCAGAGCGGCGGCAGGCAGAGCCATCCGGCTCAACCGCACGACGGACACCGACAACGGCAGCAGCATGTCCAGACCCGGCATGATCGCCGTCCGACGTGCCACCGCGCCCAGCCCCGGGGCCGCCGCAAACACGGCAACCGCAATTATCCCCAGCTGCACCAGCGGAGGCTGCGCGCCGCCGGCCAGCAACACGACCGCGAACACCGCCAGCACCAGCACCGGACGAATCCACAGGCCGCGGGTCCGCAGGAACGCCGCGGTATCCGCACGCAGCAGAGCACCAAACGGCGTCCGCCCGCCCCGCGCATACCAGCGCGCCGCACGGCCGGAGGCAACGCCGTCGGGCACTGCCGACAGCGCACGGCCCACCTCATTGAGATCCATCAGGAACACTGCGGCACCCGTGTGGCCGGACACCGCGCCGCCGCGGATCAGCTCCCGGCCCGGAACCCGATCCAGCCGGGCGAACACGAGCAGTCCGAGGGCAACGGTGACAGCTAGGCCGCCGACCGCGAGCACCGAGGCCCCCGCAGCAACCCGCACCGTGAACAGGCTCAGAAGCGCCAGCACCAGCAGGCCGGGAAGCATGCCGCGGCGCCGCTCAGCCGCCGACGGCGGATCCCGCCGGGCCTGCTGCAAACCCGCGAGCAGCACGGCAGAGACCGCAGCCACCCCAAACGTTGCAGCCGCCAGGACCTGTCCCCGAACACTGGTCTCCAGGTCCATCACAAACCCGAACGGCAGATACAGCACGGCGGTGCCCGCCCACACGAGCAGCAGGCGCCGGACCAGCCGGCCGGCCAGCATCGGCCGCCGCTCCAGCGGCAGGCTCAGCCACCAGTACCCTTCGGGACCGCTGACCGCCGCGGGACCCAGTTTCCGGGCGATCACCATCACCGCAGCCAGCGCCGCGAACACCAGCACAGCCGCTGCCGCGCCGTCGGGCAGGGCGAACGACGGCGGCGCCACCAGGGTGCGCCCGGAACCGACGTTCCAGGCCTGGGCGACCTGCTCGCGCAGGGCCAGGACGAGTCCCACAGCCAGGGCTGCAATGGTTCCGAGCGCCAGCACAGCGGTGTAGACGTCGACGAAGACATCCCGGAACCGGGTCCGGCCGCGGGAAAACGCCCGCGAGGCCTGCCGGGTGTAACGGACCGGGTCGAACGGGGGAGGTGCCTGGACGGTGTCGGCGGTCATAAGTCAGCGTCCGGCGATTTCCGCGGCGGCGCGCTCGGGCGCGATCTCCCGGACGTCGTCGTCAATCAGCAGGCACCGCTGCGCGGTGGCCAGCAGCAGCGCCGGATCGTGGGTCACCAGCAGGACCGTGCCGCCGCCGTCGGCATAGGCCTGGATGCGTTCTCCCACCCGTTCGCGCATGGCGGGGTCCAGGCGCTGCTCCGGTTCATCGAGGATCAGCAGCGACGACGGGCGGATCAGGGCCGACGCCAGCAGCAGCCGGCGGCGCTGGCCGGAGGAGACGGAGGCGGGAACGGCGTCGGCCCTCTCCTGCAGGGCGAAGAACTCCAGTTCGGCGTCGACGGCGGCATCCGGATCCGGCACCGAGTGGCCGCGGGCGACCAGCTGCAGGTGCTCGCGCAGCGAGAGGGACGGGAAGAACGCGTCCTCGTCGAACAGGGCCGCGACCGAGCGGCGGAACGGGATCGCGTCCTCGTTGACCGGCAGCCCGTAGACCCGGACCTCGCCGTCGAGCATCTGCTGCTTCCCGGCAATGGTGCGGGCGGCCGTGGACTTGCCGGCACCGTTGAAGCCGACGACGCCGAGGATCTCGCCTGCGTCGGCGCGTGCCGTGATTGACCCGCACACAGGCATGCCGCCGTAGCCTACGGACAGGTTGGAAATATCGAGCACGGCCCCCGGGAAAGTCATGGGGTTAATCTAACCGGGCTGGGCAGGCGTCATTTCGTGCGCGGCGAATTACTACGAGCCGCCGCATCCGCGGGCGGCAGATGGGCGGAATCAACCGGCATGGGCCAGCGACCCGTAGCCCGGTGGAAATCGATGGCCTGCATCATCGGCGCCACATTAAAAGCACCGACGTTCAGACTGTATTTGACGCCATTGGCGAATCTGACCCACAGAAACGGCTGTCCTCGCATTCGCTGCATCCGGTAGTCGACAATGTCGCTGTAGGGGAGGACATGTTCCGGTCCAAAGATCTTGCGGAAGGCCAGCTCATACTGGCGCGGTGCCACATAGACCTTCCGGTAGATCCAGAGGAACATCAACCCGCCAGCAAAGATGGCCACGGAACTGATGACCATCCCAATCTCCGGGTTTTCAATGGACAGGGCGGCCAGACCCATCAGGAGCCCGACGGCGATGAAGAGCCACCCGACTCCCGGCACCACCTTGGGCGGGCGGATTCGTTCCGGATGGTCCTTGGAGCGGTTGGGGTGTTTTCGTGCCCACCAGGAAATAAGGGCGATGGACAGAGTTATGCCGGTCGTGATCGCGATCTCCAGGATCGTCCCTGTTGACATGCTTCCCCCAATTACGTTTGTCTGCAGTATCTACCTGCGCACCTCAATCCTCAGCGGCGCGCAGAGCTGCGTCAGCCAGTCAGCGTCACTCGGCAGCGCGAACGCCCGCCCGTAGGCCGGGTCCACTTCGAAATCATCCTCACGCACGCGGTCACCGAAGAACACGTAAGCCTTCTCCGTGTCGCACTGGCGGCTCATCCAGGCAATGCCCTCAAAGCCCGCTGCGTGAGCAGCTTCCGCCCACAGGACAGTCTCGCCATATCGGCTGGCCGGCGTCCGGGTGACGTCCTCAGCGGCGGCACCCATGGTCCTGAATCCTGTCCCCATGAATGATGCCAGGCGCAGCGGGCGCAGGGCTGTCAGCCGGCCCATCACTTTGTTTTGATAGTCGCCCGGCAGCAGTGCCCCGCCACTGGCCGGAATGTCATGCAGCAGGGTCTCGGAGATCGCTGCGATCTCCGACTCGCCCGCATAGAGGACCGGCATGGGCGGGTCCCCGAAAAACGCAAAGCGGGTCCGGGTGCCGAGGCCGGGATTGAAGGTGTCCGCATGCCTGTCCGGGCTATTGGTGAACAGCCGGTACAGGTGCGTTCCTTCATCCAGTACGTGTGTATCGGCGGTGAGCGGTCCGGGCGGGCCAGGGGTCACCACTCGACCCCGAAGTGCCCCTGCGCAGCCGCCAATACTGCGTCAGCATCCTCCAGCCGGTCCACGGGCCGGTCATCATCGAGGTAGCCGGACGGCAGGCAAATCCACTGGGCAAGATCCTCCTCGCTGCGGCGGGCCTGGCGGCCCAGCTGAATCAATGCGGGGATGACCTGATGGACGTTCCCGTTCCGGTCGAACTGGAATCCGGGGTAGAGGACGGCATTGCCGCGTCGGACGCCGAGCAGCTGCCCGCTCTCACGACGGTCGTGGGCCAGCGTGCTGCGGCCCTTGGCGCGGGACCCCAGGGTCTTGGACGCCTCTTGGGCACTGAGCATCCCGAACTCCCGCTCCATGGAGCGCCACGCGTTCTCCGTGGCCATGGCGCCCTGGGCCAGTTCAGGCGTGACCGCGGGAGGGAGGGACGCCAATGCGGGACGGAGGGCATCGAGGCTGCGCTGCGCGTTCACGACGGCGTCCAGTGCAGGCGCCAGGGTCTGTGACCGGCGCGCGAGCGCTTCGACCAGCAGCTCGACGCCGTCGTCCTGCGCGTCGATCAGCTGGAGGGCCTTATCCAGTGCGTCCTGACGGTCATCCGGGTGGTTGTGGGATTGGTTCCGAGCGTGCGGGGGATGGAGTGTCATGGGGCCCTCTCGCGGCAGGTTCCGACATTTCCTACGTTTTATTCTAGCGTTGGGACTGTTGGATGGGGAGTCTACAGGACAGGCCAGCGCCCGGGGGAATATACCCGACCCATCCGTCCTCGGGCTTCCACTATCTGCCGGTTGCTACTCTGGGCCGATGCCCAAAGACACCGCAGATCCCGTCGCCGTCTGCCGCCAGCTGGACCAGATAAACCGCCGGATCGCGAAGCACCCGCTGAACTCGGAGAAGTTCACCCGGGCTCGGGCCCTCATGCGGGAGGCGCCCGCCGAGGAGCGCGGGACGGTCAGCGCTGCCCTCCGAGAGCAGGACCTGCCCAGCGTTCCCACACAAATGAGGATGATGCTGTTCGGGCTGACCTCGCTGGCGCGGTTGAACCGGCGTCGCATCAAGCTGGAAGAGCAACTCGCCGATGCCGAGGGACGGGGCTAGGGGAACAGGCCTGACCGACGTGCCAGAAAAGCCCTCGTTCTCCTAGTACACGATTCCAAAGACCCAGACGGCCAGCGTGAACGTAACCAGGGTGGTCAGCACCAGGGCGATGAGGTTCAGCCAGACGCCTGCCTTGACCATGTCAGCTATTTGGACGTGGCCGGAGGAGAAGGCGATGGCGTTGGGCGGAGTCGCCACCGGCAGCATAAACGCGCAGGTGGCGACAATGGCCACAGGAATGACGAGCAGCAGCGGATCAACACCCAGGCCAAGCGCCACGCCGCCGATCAACGGAAGGAAGGTTGCCGCCGTCGCGGTGTTGCTGGTCAGTTCAGTCAGCCCCAGCACCAGGGCAGCGATCAGCAGCACGATCAAGATCAGCGGGAGGGCCTCCAGCCCGGACACCTTGGTGCCGATCCATTCGCTGAGCCCGCTGGCGGTGAAGCGCGAAGACAGGGCGAGGCCGCCGCCGAAGAGGATCAGGATGTCCCACGGCAGATCCTTGGCGCTGGACCAGTCCAGCAGGGGCACACCCTTTTTCACGTTTGCGGGGATGACAAAGAGCAGAATGGCCACGCCCATGGCGATCACGGCGTCGGCGAAGTTGGAATCCGGCCAAAGCAGCGGAACGGTTATCCAGGACGCGGCGGCGAGGACGAAGATGGCAAGCACCTGCTTTTCGCCGCCTGACATCCGGCCCAGGCGCTTGTATTCGCCGCGGATCATTTCCTTGCCGCCGGGTATCTCCGTGATCTCCGGCTTGAAGATGACAAAGGTCAGGAGATACCAGGCGAGAGCCATAAAGATGACGGCCAGCGGCACGCCCACCAGCATCCACTGGGCAAAGCCGATGTTCACGTCATGGGCGTCCGCCATGTACCCGACCATCAGGGCATTTGGCGGGGTTCCAATGATGGTGCCCAGGGAGCCGATCGACGCCGAGTATGCAATGCCGAGCATCAGCGCAATGCTGAAATTCCGCGGAGCTTTCTTCTCTTCGTTGAGATTGGCTACCAGGGTGAGCACGGAAATTCCGATGGGCAGCATCATGACTGCCGTTGCTGTGTTGGAGACCCACATGCTGAGGAAGCCGGTGGCGATCATAAAGCCGGCAATCAGCTGTTTGGGTTTGGTTCCCACCAGGAGCACCGTGGCCAGCGCTATCCGGCGGTGAAGGTTCCAGCGCTGCAGTGCCAGGGCCAGGAAGAAGCCGCCCATGAACAGGAAAATGATCGGATCGGCATACGGCGGAGCTGTCTCCTTGATGGTGGACACGCCCAGGGCCGGAAAAAGCAGCAGCGGAAGAAGCGCCGTCGCGGCCAGCGGAATTGCCTCGGTCATCCACCAGACCGCCATCAGCACGGCAATGGCAGCTGTTGCGCGGGCAGGCTGGGCGACATCCTGCGGCATGATCAGGTAGACCAGCGCTGCCAGCACCACGCCGAGCGCCAGCCCTGTGCGTTTTCGCAGCAGCACCCGCCGGTCTTCGGCCGGAGCGAGCAGCCCCGGGGCGGTATCTTCCTCAGTCTCAGTACTTGATGCAGTGCTGGGCTGTGTCACGGGTGCTGTCCTCCGGTCAGGCGGGCGGGCGTTCCGACCATACAACCGCAGCTCCGCAGTGGTTGCAAATGCCGGACGCCCATGTCAGAGCCATAAGGAGGTACTTCCAGAGGGCGTCCCCATGCCTGTTTAAAGGACGTGCCGAGCCTTCAAAAAGCACGCCGCCGACCATCTCCAACAGCGTCCACCCCTTTGAGGACCAGGCTGATCCTGAAGGTGACGGTAAGGAGCCGCCGGCCATTCCGGGCGGCCGTTTCAGCTCCCCGGCGCCTCAGGGCCGGTGGGCCAGCGCAGCAGTGCAGCCGCATCGACGCCGCGCGGGAGGACGCCGTCGGGCACCAGCAGAAGACTGGCATCGGTCAGGGAAGCCGCACGGACCAAGGCCGCCGGGGCAGGGACCTGACCCAGGACCTCAGCGCCGAGGGAATGCTCCGGGGCACTGGCCACCCAGGGTTCGGCTCCGAGTGCCAGCAGGTGGTGGCCTGCCAGCGCGGTGTCGTTCAGGATCATGAGCTCCACCTGCGCCTGCTGCAGGGCAGTCAGCACCCCGCCGAAACCGGTGACGGACTCCGGGTTGGCCTGCCCCTGCTGCTGAGCCAGCCGATCCATGATCTGTTCCTGCTCTGCAGCCCACAGCAGGGCAATGCGTTCCTGGACTTTGTCCTCGAAGGCCCTGCGGCCAGTCCTGGACTCCGGCATGTGGGAATCGATCATGCTGACCAGCGGCTTGTGGGCTTCGGCTAGCTGGTCCCGCACCAGTCCCCGCGCCCGGACGTCACCGGCAAGCACGATCAGCCTGGCTCCGCTGCTGTCCACGACCCGGTCGATCTGCTCCGCGACCTGGTCCGCGTTGCGCCGCCAGACCTGCTCGGTCTGCCGCTGGAACTTGTCCTGTGACCAGCCGCCGGCGGGGAGCTTGGTGATGTCTTCCTTCTCGCCCTTCACATCCTCGACGGAGGACTCTTCACGGCCGACGAAAAGCAGGCGGATCTCCGCGTCCTCCCGCGAGACTTCCGCAACAATGTAGGGCAGTTCCTCGGGGCGGTGTTTGAGCAGCGGCAGCAGATCGGGAATCGGATCCACCGAGACCCGCTCCGGCAGTACCAGCTCTCCGGGCAGGAGTTCGTTCAACGCCACCGTGCCCTGCTGGACGAGGAGGTAGCGGGACGCCGGGGACGGAACTCCTTCGGCGGGAAGTACCGCGGTCTCCGCGGCTTCCTGGTCCTCCGGTGGTGCACCCTGTTTAGCCAGCGCCCTCCTGACGTCGACCGGGCGGACCTCGGCGGCCTCCAGGCTGTCCACGTTCCCTGCGGAAGCGTCTATGTAGGCGACGCACCAGGGGCCCCTGCGCCGGTAAAGGTCAGCAAATTCGTGGAGTTTCCGGGTCATGACGATCTCCTTCCGCAAGGCCTGCGGCCCCACAGCGAATCAATCCGTGCCCCACGCTAGCACCGGCGTCGGCAGCATTTACAGGTGCAGCGAAGCTGCTGCCCACCTTGCCGCGGACTCTCTTCGGGATAGGTGCTGGCGGCCGCAATCTGCCTAGGCCCCGACTCAGCCGGGCGCCAGGCGCGGTTAGGACTCCACCACGCGCCAGGAACCCCGCAGCTTTTCCACTCCGTCGAGCAGCACATCGAGCCCCACGATGAACTCGGCATCGTAGTCGTACCCGCTCCGGGCCAGTTCGGACACGACTTCAATCAGATAGGGATACCGCTCGGCCGCCTCAGCGGTTTCGCCTGCGTGGGTGTCGGCCGCGGCCTTGGCGGACTCCTCCGGCGTCTCGAAGGACAGCGTCTTCTGCTGCAGTGCAAAGCCGTAGACGTACGCGTCCAGCAGGGACATCACGTGAACGGTGCTGCGGAAGCTGAAGCCGCTTTCCCGCAGACAGCCCAGCATCGCGTTGTGCTGCTTCAGGTTCTCCGGCCCGGGCTTGCCGGCAGCCTCCATCAGGCCCACCGCCCAGCGGTGCCGGAGCATGGCGTTCCGCAGCGAGGCCGCGCGCTCGCGCATCGCCGGCTTCCAGCCATCGCGGGCGCGCGGCTCCGCAACCTCAGACCAGACGAGGTCCACCATCCCCTCCAGCAGCTCCTGCTTGTTGGCCACGTGCTTGTACAGCGCCATGGGCACCACGCCGAGTTCCTGCGCCAGCGTCCGCATGGTGAATCCGTCAATGCCCACCTGGTCAGCCAGTACGACGCCGGTGCGGAGCACCGTTTCGCGGTTCAGGCGCGGCCGGCGCGCGCCGGGTACAACCTCGCCCTGCTTCTTTGCGTCGATGTTCATCAGCCTTTCCTGGAAATTGCCTCTTGACGGAGTGTACGCCATACACCTACGGTCGGTACCACTTGGTGTACGTGGTACACCTTTCGCCGACAGGAGCTTCATGAACCCGCTGGATAGAACCGCCCGGACCGCCGGGATCCTGTTCCTTCTCACCTTTGTCTCGGCCATTACAGGCGCTGCCCTGTATGCGCCGCTGCTCTCCGACCCCGGCTACGTCACCGGCCCGGGCGCTGACACGCGGATCCTCTTCGGCGCCGTCTGTGAACTGGTGCTGATCATCGCGAACATTGGCACCGCCGTCGTGCTTTATCCCGTCCTGCGCCGCTACAGCCCGGCAGCGGCCGTGGGCTATATTGCCGCCCGGATCATGGAGTGCGCACTGATTGCAGTGGGCATTCTGTGTGTCCTTACGGTGGTGAGCCTGCGCCAAACAGGCGACGCCGCCACTTACCTTCCCGTTGCGCAGGCTATCGTCGCCCTGCACGGCTGGACTTTCCTGCTCGGGCCGGGGTTCGTCGTCGGTATTGGGAACGGGTTGCTGCTCGGGTTTCTGATGTACCGATCCCGGCTGGTGCCTCGGCCCATGGCACTGTTCGGGCTGGTGGGCGGTCCGTTGATGTCCCTCTCCGGCATTGCCGTTCTCCTCGGTGCCTACGGGCAGATGTCGGTTCCCTCCGCGCTCGCGACGATGCCGGAGATCATCTGGGAAGTCTTCCTGGGGGTCTACCTGACGGCCATCGGCTTCCGGATCAAACGGGGCGTGGGCGCGCGGGCAGCGGCACCGGTGCCGCCGTCCATGACGCACCGATCTGGTTGAAGGGGGAAAAGAACCGGGGTGTGATTGGGTAGCCCGATGGACAACTACGTAAGCTCCAGCACCTTTTGGTTCACCCTGGCCGTGATCAACGCGGGCCTGGCCGAACAGAAGAACCGCTCACGCTGGGTCTGGTTCCTTGTTTCCATCCTGCTGGGTCCAATCGCGACCCTGCTGATAGTGGTCTGGCGGGCACCGGAGCCGGCCCCGCCGTCCATGACCCGCCGCGGAGGCTGGCAGGAACCCGCGCCCGAGCAGCCGCGTTGACGCGACAGCTCCGGCCGGGAATTACTGCGCCGGGGGCGGCGGCTGCACCGGAGGAGGCTGGACCGGGGGAGGGGTCTGCGCCGGGGGCGGCGGAGGCTGTCCGCCGTCGTACCGGGGACCGCCCGCCGGACCCGTGCCCGGGGCACCGCCGGCCGGGCCCGCGCCCGGATCCAAGCCAGCGCCAGCCGGCAGCTCGCGGCGCCACGGCCGCTTCTCGTAGATGGCCAGCAGCTGCGCGCCGAGGCCGAAGAACACCATGGCGAACCAGACCAGGACGTTCAGCCACGGGATCTGCAGCGCCACGATGAGGATAAGCCCGCCCACAAGGGCCATGACCACGGGATGCCGGCGGTCGCGGAAGATGAGCCGGCCGAGGTAGTACGCGCTGAATACGAACGTAGCCAGCATCAGCGTGAGCCACACCAGCAGGGCAGTCAGCGCCAGGGGAGCTCCAATGACCGTGGCCAGCAGCAGGAGCAGCACCAGAGGAACGGCGATGAATGCCACGAACCCCACGAGCAGGGCCTTCCAGGGCCGGGGGATGAGCTGGTTGGTCACCCGGTGCAGCAGGCGGGGAAGGAGCCACCCGGCCGCCAGCGTGATGAGGCTGAGGGCAACCAGTGCGTAAAGCAGGCCGAGCAGCCAGCCGACGAACTTTTCCCCGGCGGTTGGTTCCTCGTTGGGCTCCGGAACGATCTGCTCAATGGTGCCGGTGACCGCGCCGTCGGAGATGTCTGCTTCGTTCGCGGAGTTGTAGGTAACGTTGCCGCCCACTGTTCCGTCAATGGTGAGGTCCCCGACACCAACCTCTACGTCCCGGCCAATCGCACCGGCAATGTCGATGTCGCCCGCGGCACCCACCAGGTCATCACCAAACGAGCCGGTGTCCGTGAGGTCTATGGTCGAAGCGAAGATGGTGCCGCTGCGGGAGACTTCCCCGCTGATGGTCACATCCTGCCCGGCGAGACGCAGGTTGCCGTCAACGTCTCCGGTGATGTTGATTGTCTGGCCGGCCGCAATGACGTCGCCCGTCACGTTGCCGGAGATGGTGATGCTCTGTCCGGACACGTAGATGTCGCCGGACACGTCATCCCGGACATCGACGTTCAGCCCGCTGTAGAACTGCGGGCCCGAGCCGTCGTTGTCCCCGTAGGGTGCAGCAGGCACCGACTGCGGGGTGGAGGCGAAGGCGCCGGTTCCCGCGCCAAGCACCAGAATGACGGCGGCCAGGACTATGGAGAACGCCCGCCGCGGAGCTGGGGGAAGTCTCATTGCGTTGCCTTTCAGCTATCTGCATTGAACGCATCTACGACGCTTTTGATCCTGACTCGGGCGAGGTCCGTTGATTACGTCAGGGTTCACGGCAGCGGAGTCCCTGCGCTCATGATCGCCCCGGCGAAAGCAGCTGTAAAGGCACCGCCGGCAGCTGCGGCAAACCCCTACAGATCCCGCACCGCGCGGATCGCAGCCGCGGCTCGGGGAAAACCGACGTACGGAAAGCACTGGACCAGGGCCGCGATGACCACCGTTTTGGAGCTGCCCGTCTGCAGGCAGGCCCTGCCGTGCGGGCCAAGCTGGGCCGCGGTATCTCCGATTGCTGCCAGCGCGCACAGCACCAGCAGTTCCCGCTGCGCCAGGGTGAGCCCGCCGCGGGTGTAGAAATCGCCGAAACAGAACTCGGTCAGGAACCGGGGGATCGCTTCGTTGAACGGCTCCGGCAGATCCGAGAGGTCGTCCTTGATTTCCGTTCCGTACAGCGGAGTCTGCAGGGCCAGGCCGCGCTGGTACCTGGCGGCGTCGTCGACCGTTCCCTGCTCCGGCAACGGCAGCGCGATGCCGTGCTCCGTGAACACCACATTGATGGTGGAAACAGCGTTGAGGGTCCGCGGAAAGCCGATAAAAGGCGCCAGCTGGTACACCGCTTCCCGAAGCTGCACCGGCGTGACACCCGTGGCAAGCGCGCCGGCGGCATGGGCGCGGAGCTGCGGCAGGGTCTGCAGGCAGGTCAGCACTGTGACAGTAATCAGCTCACGGGTCTGGTCATCCAGCACCCCGGTACCGAAAACGTCGCCAAAGATGAAGCGGCGCAGGATTTCCATCAGCTCGGGATCATCCTCGTGGGCACCCTGGTCCCGCGGTCCGAATAGCCGGGCATACGTCGCTTCAGCCTGCTCACGCCGGGATGAAGGCTCCAGGGGACGGTCCTCTGTGGTCACGATGCGCTCCTTCGGCCGGGTTCTGCGCGGCTGGACCCCTTTCCCATGCAAGCACGCCGGTGCGGGGTCTGCCAGAGACCCCTGGGGAATGAGCGCAGCCGGGGCCGCGTTGTCCCATGCATGAGCAGCACACCGCCCAGCGCCCTGCACGTTCCCTCCTCCACGGCTGACGACGCCCCGGACACGCTCCACGTCGCCGTGGTCGGCGCCGGCAAGGCCGGCACCGCCATTGCCCGCTCACTCCTCGACGCCGGCTACCGGGTTTCCATCTCCGCCTCCGGTGACCCCTCCCGGCTGGAGCTGATGATCGACTTCGTGACCCCCGGAGCAGAGCCGAAGTGGACGCGCGACGCCGTTGCTGACGCAGACCTGGTGGTCCTGGCCCTGCCGCTGCACCGATTGAAGACCATCGATCCTGCCCTGCTGGCCGGGCGGGTGGTCGTTGACACCATGAACTACTGGCCTCCGGTGGACGGCGAAATCCCCGCCTTCGCCGCAGGGGACCGGCCTTCCTCCGAAGTGGTGCAGGAAATGTTCCCGGGTGCCGCCGTCGTCAAGACCTTCAGCCACACCGGCTACCACCACCTGGAACCGGACCGCCGTCCGGCCGGTCACCCGGAGCGGCGGGGCCTGGCCGTAGCCGGCAACGAGCACGACGCCGTTGCCCTGGTCTCCGCAGTAGTGGACCGGATCGGCTACGATCCGGTCCCCGTGGACTCGCTGGCAGGCACCGGTTTCCTGCAGCCCGGCGGACCCGCTTTCGGCGCCCGGCTGACCGCGGCGGAGCTGCGCGGACTCGCCGCCGTTACCGCCCCCGTTGCCTAGGTCCGAGGCTGATGGAGCGCCCGCGTTAGATCAGAGGCGCGGGGTGCTCGAGGCGAAAGCCTTCTCACATTTTGGCTTCCAAATTGCCACGGCTGAGCTGAAACTCTTCCGCCACGTAATCCGTCCGGAACTCCACTACTTCGACGCGGTGCTGCTTGAGCGCCTCCAAGACCTGGGTGGGGTTGACGTAGAAGAACTCTCGCCGGGTATTGATTTTGTTGACGCGCTGTTCTGCGAAAGTGCGGTGGAGCATGGCCTCCACGCCCACTGCATCCTCGGCGAAGAAGAGTGCATGGACATCGAAGGTGAACGGCACCGACGCGTCGCCCAGTTCACGGACCCGGTCCATCGGCTCAAGCCGCCGTGTCATGCCAATCTTGACCATGTTTTCTCCGAAGGCGCCCACATTTGATATGACGTAGACGTACCCGGCACGGATATTGGCCGCACGGTAATCCACGTCGGCAATTGCCCGTTCGGCGTCCAGGACGAGTTCCCTCATACGAGCTGCCCCGTCAGCATCTCCCTTGGCTTCAAGCGCCGCCAAGGTTGTCTGGTAGTGATTGAGTTCTTTCTCCAGTTTCTCTTTTGCCTGTGCCAGTTCCTGTTCGACGCGGCGCTGTTCCCTAAGCTCTGCTTTCCGTTCTCGTTCTGCTTCCTTTTCTGCTTGGAGAGCCTGCAGATGGCGGGAGGCTAGGGACAATTCGATCAATCTAAGACGGTGATACTCAGGGCTCACTGCCAGATCGATCATGGTGCCCTGCCTCATGATCTGTTCCCGGGCTTTTGAAAGCCGTGCCTGGGCGGTCTGAAGGTTCCCGGCTTTGACTGTCTTGACGCAATTCTCCGCTTCCGCGTTGTAAGCACGAAGCATGATTTGCGACATCTGGGCGACGAATTTCTGCCCTTGCTTCGCCGAATTATTGAAGGTGAAGTTGCTGGTCGCTGTGATAGCAGCCTTCGACCGAACCATGTCCTTGATCTGAGACCGCACGACTTCCAGCTCCGCAGCCAGTTCGGCGGAGCTTTCGGCGGGGTGCGAGTATGCGAACAAACCGGCGTCCTGGAGTCCCGCTTGGTCATGGATGGAAACGATCTCTCTCCGTGCCACCGCGAGTTCTTGCTGGATTGCTTCCCGCTCTCGCCCAGCAGCTGCCATCTCGGCCTGGAATTCTGAGCGGAGTCGACGGAGCTGTTCTTCGGCTTCCTCTCTCAGCCGTGATATCTCTGCGAGGTCTTGGAGCCCGTGTGCGTCAATCAGGCGCTGCAGCCGTTCGTTCTCGGCGAGCTGCTCCTGAGCCACCTGGCGGGCGTTGAACAGTCCCACCTTTTTTCTACCCGGTCCCGTCCGTGTCCGGTCTGTGCTCTCTGGGGTTCCCACAGTTTCCTGGGAGGTCGACGGTGGCACCGAAGAACCTGTATCAGGAACCCCCGGATGCTGGATGGGCTGGGTGTGTTGAGTCCATTGCTGGCCGTCCCACCAACGCACAATCTGTGGGTTCTGGCCGTCCGGGTACCATCCTGCGGGTGTCTGCATGTCACTTCCCATCGTGTGCGTCTTCGCTGGTCCACGTTCTTCAGTCGTACTTATTCTTTACCACCCGTCTCCGACACCGAACTCGCCGCCGTCACTGCCCCCGTGGCCTAGGTCCGAGGCTGGGACCCGGGAATTATCCCCGGCCGACGTTGCTTGCACACACCACAACCACCGAAGGGATGCAGACATGGCGACACTGGGAATCATCGGAAGCGGAAACATTGGATCGGCTGTGGCACGGCTGGCCGTGGCAGCGGACATAAACGTGGTCATCGCGAATTCACGCGGTCCGGAATCCCTGCAGGATCTGGTCGCTGAGCTGGGCCCGCTGGCCAAGGCCGGAACGGTGGAAGAGGCAGTCAACGCCGGCGACGCCGTCGTGCTCTCAATCCCGCTTATGGCGGTGAAGAACCTTCCCGAGGGACTGCTGGCCGGCAAGCTGGTGCTGGATACAAGCAACTACTACCCCTCCCGGGACGGACGCATCCAGGAACTGGATGACAGCACCGTGACCACAAGCGAAATGGTGAGGGACCAGCTGGGCGGGGCCCGCTACGTCAAGGCGTTCAACAATATTCTTGCGGCGCATATCCCAGCCCTGGCCCGCCCCGCCGGAACGGACGACCGCACTGCGCTGCCGATCGCAGGTGATGACGCCGCTGCCAAGTCGGAGGCCGCAGCCATCATCGGACAGCTTGGCTTTGACACGGTCGACGCCGGAACGCTGGCAGAGAGCTGGCGGTTCGAGCCGGACACCCCGGCTTATGGGCGGATCTATTTCTCGGACCCCAACGCCTCCGATCAGCAGCTTGCGAGCACCCCTCCCGGCGTGACGCCCTCGGAACAGGTCCGGTCAGCGCTCGACGCCGCCACCCGGGTGAACGTGGCGGAGCGCCGGTTCTAGACGCGCATCAGAGGACACGGATCAGGCGAAGGGTGAACAGTCCCACGGAGATCACGACCGCAGCGACGGACACCCACAGGGCAGCCCGCTGCAGGGACCGGTTTCCGGCATGCTGGCGCAGCCTCAGGACCGCCCACGTGAGCATGGCGATGGAGAGCAGCGGAAACACGTAGAACACCAGGCCTGCGACCGAGCCGGCAAGCAACCAGACGTCCGCCCAGGACCTGGCTGCTGCCGGCGCCGGGACGGCGGGTGCGGCGGTGCTCGCGGCGGCCACGTCCTCCACCGGACCAAAATCGGCGATGACGCGCTCAGCGGTCTGCTCGGAGTTCCCGTGCAGGCTGAGCATCTCCGCCGCGTGCTCACGCATGGCCTGGACCGTCTCGGCGTGTTCCCGCGGGTCCGAGCCCGTCAGCGCCCGGTCCAGGTCGGCGAAGTATGCCTCCAGCAGTTCCGGCATTCTTTCGGTGGTGCTCATGAAGTCTCCTTAATAGCGGCTGTGACATCCGCGGCGAACACGTTCCAGGTGTGGGTAAAGATCTTCAACGCGGCCTCGCCCTCGCCGGTGAGGTGGTAATAACGCCTGGGTGGTCCGACCGGCGACGGCTCCAGCGTGGTGGTGACCCATCCCTGCTGCCGCAGCCGTGAAAGCAGCGGATACAGGGTGCCTCCACTGGCGAACAGGATCTTTCCTTCCCCGAGGCGCTCGGCAATCTCCAGGCCATAGGCGGGTCCGGAACGCAGGCAGGCAAGAACGCAGTAGTCCACAGTGCCTTTGCGGAGCTGCGTCAAAACCGACTCACGGGATGGTGTCATGCACTGCACGCTACTGGTAGCTTGCATTGCATGCAACCCCTCGGGTGCATTCATCCAGTGGCACGGTACCGCCCGGTGCGTGCCACGAAACCACGACGCCCATTCCGCTGGCCGGACGCACGCGGGACCATGGCAGGGGAAGAACGATCCGCCAATCCGGAGGAGCCGGACCATGATCCTGAACGAAACCTATACCCTCGCCAACGGCGCCCCCATTCCCAAACTGGGGTTCGGCACCTGGTTCATTGAGGACGGAGCCGCTGCGCAGGCGGTGCAGGACGCGATTGGAATCGGCTACCGCAACATCGACACTGCGCAGGCCTACGGCAATGAACGCGGCGTCGGTGAGGGTGTGCGCTCCAGCGGTGTCCCGCGGGACGAGCTGTATGTCTCCAGCAAGCTGGCCGCGGAAATCAAGGATTACGACGGCGCTGTGTCAGCGATCGACGGATCGCTGACACTGATGGGCCTGGAGTATCTGGATCTGATGATGATCCACAGTCCGCAGCACTGGAACGACTGGCGCGGCGGATCCTATGCCGAGGGAAACCGGGCAGCGTGGCGGGCGCTGGAGGAAGCGCACGACGCCGGGAAGCTGCGGTCCATCGGCGTCTCCAACTTTGAGCAGGCGGACCTTCAGAACATCTTCGCCGCGTGCACCGTTCCTCCACAGGTCAACCAGGTGCTGCTCCACGTGGGAAACACGCCCACGGAACTGCTCGACTTCTGTACGGAGAACAACATGCTTGTGGAGGCATATTCACCGATCGCGCACGGGGAGATCCTGGGCAACGCTGAGGTGGGCGTTATGGCGGAGCGGTACTCGGTCTCCGTGCCGCAGCTGTGCATCCGGTACGCCCTGCAGCTGGGCACCGTGCCGCTGCCGAAAACCACAAACCCCGAGCACATGCGCACCAACGCGGACGTTGACTTCGTCATCTCCGATGCGGACATGGAAGCCCTGCACGGGATGAGCGTGACCGACTACGGAAAGTCCGGCAAGTTCCCGGTGTTCAGCGGGAAGTAGCTGTCTTCGGCGGCTAGGAAGCTGCCGCTTCTTCGCCGGGCGTCTCTTCCCAGCGGCGCGAGTACTGGCCGATTGGCTGCAGGGCGCGCAGCAGATCAATGCCGCGGCCGGTGAGGTGGTAGCGGATGCTTACCGGCACGGTGGGTTCCACGATGCGTTCCACGAGTCCGTAGCCCTCAAGTTCACGGAGCCGGAGGGTGAGCATCCGTGCGGACAATCCCTGGACCCGGTTCTGAATCTCCGTAAACCGCTCGGCGCCGGTGCCCAGGGCCAGCAGGATGCCGCCCACCCAGCGCCGCCCAACAATCTCCATGACAGTGGTTAGCCGCATGCATTGCTCATCATCGATGGTGAACGGCGGGGCTGGTCTGTTTTTTGACGTCACTTACGAAAAGTAAGTCGCTTATGCGGTGGTTGTCAATGGTCCGGGGCGGGCAGATGCTGAAGGCATGCCTGATTACCTGCACCCGCTTCGTTTTGGCAGCTTCATCACCCCGCTGGCTTCCGCGCCGCAGGTTCCAGTCGACCTGGCCCTGCTCAGCGAGGAGCTGGGCCTGGACCTGGTGACCTTCCAGGATCACCCGTACCAGCCGAAGTTCCTGGACACCTGGACCCTGCTCTCCTGGGTAGCTGCCAGGACCTCGCGCATCCATGTCTCGGGGAACGTGCTCAACCTGCCGCTGCGGCAGCCCGCGGTGCTGGCCCGCTCCCTGGCAAGCCTTGACCTGCTCAGCGGCGGACGGGTGGAACTCGGCATCGGTGCCGGGGGCTACCTCGACGCTATCGCAGCAATGGGAGCACCGAAGCTGACCGTGGGAAATGCAGTCAGCGGACTGGAAGAGGCGCTGGATATCATCCGCGGAATCTGGGACTCCGAGAACCCTGAGCCCTTACGCGTGGAGGGCCAGTTCCACCGGGTGGACGGCGCCGCGCGGGGGCCGGCACCGGCTCATGACATCCCCATCTGGCTGGGGGCATACAAACCCAGGATGCAGCGAATCATCGGCCGGAAGGGCGACGGCTGGCTGCCCAGCCTGCCGTGGATGAAACCCGGCGACGTCGACCGCGGCAACCAGGTCATCGACGAATCCGCCCGCAAGGCAGGGCGGGACCCGCGGCAGATTACCCGTTTGCTGAACGTGACGCCGCAGTCCTCCGCGGAAGACCTGGCAGAACTGGCCACCGGGCACGGCATGAGCGTGTTCATCCTTGCCTCAGACGACCCGGCGGAGCTGCGGCGGTTTGCCGAAGTCACCGCGCCCCGGGTCCGTGACCGGGTGGCGCAGGCGCGGACGGCCCGAGCCCGTGCCGGCAGCGCAGTTCCGGAGTCAATCCCGAATACGGTGCCGGGTTCCACCCCTGCTGAACCGGCACCGGCACGGACGTTCCATGGTGACCCGATCCCGGAAGCACTGGCTGCCCGGACAATGTTCCCGGGCGATCCGGGGTACGCCCGCTACACGTCCAGCTACTTCCGCGGCGCCCGGCCCGGCGTCGTCGTCCGCCCCGAAAATCCAGCCGAGGTGCAGGAAGCGGTGCGCTTCGCCGCCCGCCACCGGGATGTTCCGTTCGGAATCTTCAGTGCCGGGCACGGGCTCTCAGGCAGGTCGCTGAACACCGGTGGAATCGTGCTGGCGCTCGATGCGCTGAACTCCGTCACCGTCAGCGGCGGCAACAGGATTCAGGTGGGGCCGGGCGCTCGCTGGGGCGAAGTGGCCCAGGCGCTGGCACCCAAGGGACTGGCGGTCACCTCCGGGGACTACGGCGGAGTCGGCGTCGGAGGCCTGGCCACAACGGCCGGGTTCGGCTGGTTCGCCCGCGAACGCGGCCTGACCATCGACTACCTGCGGTCCGTGGACGTTGTCACCGCAGACGGGGCCCTGGTGCACGCCAGCGCGGACGAAAACAGCGACCTGTTCTGGGCTGTACGCGGTGCGGGAGCGAACTTCGGTGCCGTCGTCTCCTTCGAATTCGAGGCGCACCCGGTAGCCGCTCAGGTGGGTTTCGCGATGCTCGTGTTCACACCCGATGACGTCGCCGCGTTCCTGCAGGCGTGGGGAACCACCGTTGAGGCAGCGGATCCCATCGTCACCGGATCACTCATGGTGGGACTCGCCGGGGCCGGCAGGCCGTCCGCGGTCCAGGCGGTGATCGTGGTGGACTCCAGTGATCCGGACACCGTACTTGAGCAGCTGCAGCCCTTCGCCGGGCTGGCGCCGCTGGCCGACCAGCTGGTTCAGATGATGCCTTACACGGCCTTGATGGAGGTGCCGCTGACAGGCGAAGGGCAGTCCGGCAGAGGCGAGCCGCACGGCCATTCCGGCCTGGTCCGCCACCTGGACGCCGACGTTGCGCGCGGCCTGGCGGAAATCATGGCCACTGACCGGCCCTTCTTCCTCAGTGTCCGTTCGGCCGGGGGAGCCGTGGGCAGTTATCCGGCCGACTCGACGGCGTTCGGCTGGCGGGATGCCAACTTCCTGATCTCCCTCCTGGGCGGCCGGTCCGACGACGTGCAGCAGCGCTGGCGCGACCTGCTTCCGCTGATGGAAGGCATGTACCTCAGCTTCGAAACGGACACCGGGCCCGACGTCGTTGCCCGCGCCTTCCCGCCCGGCTACCTGCTGCGGCTGCAGGCGCTCAAGGCAACCTGGGATCCGTCCGGACTGTTCCGCGACAACTTCTTCATCACCCCTGAACCGCAGCCGGCAGGCTCAGGTACCGGGCCCGGATCGGTCACGGCCGGCTCCACCTCGCGGGCGGTGTGATCTTGCCGCGCTGACGGAATATCCGCGGCCGGGCTGCGGGTTGTTGCTGGGTGTACGAACGTCGGGACAACCCCTGCCCTGATGCGATCGAGAGAAAGCACCCGTCCTAGTGAACCTGTTTACCCCGCTGACCGTCGGCACCATGGAACTGCCCAACCGGCTTGTCATGGCCCCGCTGACCCGCATGCGCGCCAACCTCGACGGCGTCCCCACCGACATCATGGTGGACTACTACCGCCAGCGCGCCTCGCTCGGCCTCATTGTCAGTGAAGGCATTTACCCGTCCTTCACCGGCCAGGGCAACACCCGGATGCCCGGCCTGGTCACCGAAGAACACGTCGCCGGCTGGAAGCGCGTCACCGACGCCGTGCACGAAGCCGGCGGGCGGATCGTCGCCCAGCTGATGCACTCCGGCCGCGTCGGCCACGAGAACGTCAGCGGCCGCCAGCCGGTAGCTCCCAGCGCCATCGCGCTCTCCGGTGAGGCACACACGTACGACGGAAAGCAGCCCTACCCGGTGCCGCACGCCCTGACCGAAGCCGAGCTTCCCGGCGTCGCACAGGAATTCGCTGCCGCCGCCGCGAACGCCATCAAGGCAGGGTTCGACGGCGTTGAGCTGCACGGTGCCAATGGCTACCTTCTGCAGGAATTCCTCTCACCCGTCTCCAACACCCGCACTGATAACTACGGCGGATCCCCGGAGAACCGTGCCCGCTTTGTCCTGGAAGCCTTCCGGGCCGTAGTCGAGGCCGTCGGCGCAGAGCGCACCGGCATTCGGATCTCCCCGGAGCACAACATCCAGGACGTGCTGGAAACCGACCGCGACGACGTGCTGGCCACCTACACGGCACTGGTGGACGGCATCGCACCGCTGAAGCCGGCCTACCTCAGCATCCTGCACAAGGACCCGGCAGACGATTTGGTCCAGGAACTGCGCCGCCGCTTCGCCGGACCGGTCCTGCTGAACACCGGCTTCGGTGTGGAGACCACCCGTGAGTCCGCCCTCGGGCTGCTGGATGAGGACCTGGCTGACGCCGTCGTCGTCGGCCGCCCGGCCCTCGCCAACCCGGACCTGGCCCGCCGCTGGCAGGAAGGCGCGGACCTGAATGCACCGGACTACTCCACGTTCTACACGGACGGCGCTGCCGGCTACACGGACTACCCGGAGCTGGCTCCGGTTTCCTAGCCAGCCTGGTTCCGGCCGGCTGCAGCCGTGTGTTCTCCTGCAAATGGGAGGAACTAGCGGCTGTGGTCGGCCGGGTCTGTCTCATCTGCGGACAGCGATTCCAGCCGGCGGAGGTCCTCAGGGTGCAGCCCCGGGTGCTTCCGCAGTGAGTCAAGGAGCAGGTTCATTTGCCGGTGCAGCGGTGCTGAACGTTCGGGACATCCTTCCTCGTTGACGTGGGTGATGAGCATGCGCAGCACCCGGAGCAGCGCGGCGGCAACCTCGGGCTGGTCCAGGCAGGCCTGGCGCAGCTGGTCAAATGCGTGGTCGACGTACTCCTCATGATCCAGGTTCCATGGCTGCACCAGGACTCGTCCTGCGCTGTCCCGGAGGGCTTCCGGAGCCAGCGGGGCAGTGAGGATGCCGCGAAGGAGGCTTCCAAGGCGGAGCGTGATTTCCACAGCAGTGGTGGGGTCGTTGATGGCCGAGCTGAGCGCACGCAGGCCGATGTCCACGAGCTGGCGGATCGCGAATCCGCGTCCTGCAGCATAGTGCGCGCATCGGCCACTTCGATGGCTCCCGCGAGTTCCTGCCGGCTCTCCCTCGAAGGCGCAGGCCATACGGACAGCAGGGGCTCATCCGCATGGACATACGCGCCGATGCGGCTTTCCAGCCGAACCGTAGTGCCAGGCGGAACTGCAGACAGAAGACGGGTACTGTCCACCTGGCTAACCCATCCGCTGACGGGACAGCAGATCACGGCGGCATCTGCCGGCGGGTGGAAATCCCGCGGGTCCGCGGCCTGCAAACCCGCTGGTGCCTTGTCCAGCTCCGCGGCCACGCGACCGCCTTCCGCGGCGATTGCGCGGGCCAGGTTGCCGACCTGAAGCCCACGGGAGAGATGGTCCAGGTGGGCGATGATGCCCACCACGGTGACCAGGGTGAGGACGACGGCTAGTGTCAGCGAAATCCGGGGTGCGTCAGCGGCAGGGTTTCCGCTGAGGCTGGGCAGGATCAGGATGCAATAGAAGAACGTTCCCACCAGCAGGCCGATCACGCCCTGGCTCAGGCGGTCCCGAATGAAGGACCGCATCACGCGCGGAGAGAACTGGCCGCTGGCCAACTGCAGGCTGACCACGGTTAGGGAGAAGACGACGCCGACGGTGGTGATCATTGCGCCCGCCACCGTGGCCAGCAGCCATGTGGCGGCATTGCTGCTCATGGCCAGGGTCAGCGGGATCGGGGCATCGTGGCCCAGGGCTCGGTCAAGGGCAGCAGCGCTGACCGCAAGGGCAATGCCCGCGAGCATCAACAGCGCCGGCAAAAGGAACAGTGACTCGGCGAAGCGGTAACGCATCGCTGCGGCGCGCATCCGCAAAGACTTTCCCCCACGTGACATTCGGCTCGAGACCTCCTTGACAGGTTTCGCCGTCGCCCGGCGGGGACCGGCGTCGAGTTTTTGAACCAGCCCGGACAGCAGGATATCCAGTCCTTCATAACGCCCCGCGACGGCGTCCAACTCCGTAGGCCGGCGTCTAGGCTATCGGCACGATGTAAGAGTCCACTTCGCTGATCAGGCCGTCGCGGAACGTGATCACGTCGCAGTAGTTGAAGAAGACCGGGCCGATGGTCCGGTGCACGCCGTGGCCGGCTCCGGTGATGGCGGTTGTGTTGCCTTCGGTGACCATGCGCTCCAAGCTGAGGTCCGGGGAGCCCTCGAAGCCCGGCTCGCCAATCTCCGCGTCGAACTCTGCCTTGCCGCGGGCGGTACGTGACCCGTGGATGCGCCAGACGACGTCGTCCGTCAGGCAGGCGAGGATCGCCGGGTGGTCACTGCGGCGGAAACCGTCCAGGTACTTGTTCACCAGTTCCTGCTGCGTGCTCATGGCTGGACCTTCCTTCACCTGGCATCCGGGGCGCGGGGACCACCGCGGGTGCCGAATGCTGGCTACGCTAGCGGTTTTTGCCCGTAACAGGAACAGGGTGGGAGCTCCTGACCTCCGCCGCTGCCAGGCTTACCTGCCGCCGGTTCCACCCGCCGGTGCAGCGAATGCCGCCACCAGGCCGGCCAGCGGTTCCGGTCGTCGCACGCATGCCTCCAGTATTACGGCCGGACTATTTCCCGGCGTCGGTGAGGACCAGTCCCAAAATGAGTCCATCCGATTCAACGTCGACGGAGATCCGGTCCTGCTGGGAAGGCACAGCGAAAAGCTGGCGGGTCGATTCCTCCTTGGTGCCGCAGGGGATTGTCACGGGTGTCCCGTTGGCGACGATCACCGACACGTCACCCTCGGATTGGCAGGCGAGATAAACCGCGACAGCGGAAGTGCCGGTACCGGCAAACTCACTCGAGAACGAACCCGATCCGTTCATGGAACCCAGAACCGGCTCATTGGCGGGGGTGGCGGGCAGGCCGGGAGTGTCCCCGAGGCCTACCGGAGCTTTCGGTGCCGGATCCACGGTCGTTACCAGCCCTCGGACAGCACCCGGTCCAGCGTGGCCAGGAAGAACCGGGCACTTTCCGCCGTGAAGCACAGCGGCGGTTTGACCTTGAGGATGTTCTGCCGGTCGCCGGTGGGCAGGACGATCACGCCGAGTTCGAGCATCCGGTCACAGATCGCACGGGTTTCTTCGGTGGCCGGCTCCAGCGTCTCCCGGTCCCGGACAAACTCCACCCCCTGGTACAGGCCCATGCCGTGCACCGCGCCGATCAGCGGATGCCGGTCCATCAGCTCACGGAACCCCTCAGACAGAACCTGACCTACGGCGTCGGCGTTCTGCTGCAGCTGCTCCTTCTCGATCACGTCCAGCACGGTGACCCCGATCCGGCTGCTGAGCGTGCTGCCGCCGCTGGAGGAGAAGAAGGAGCCTTCGGGCGCCAGCGCCGCCGCGATCGCCTTTCGCGTGATCACTGCTCCGAGCGGATGCCCGTTGCCCATCGCCTTGGCCATGGTGACGATGTCCGGCACCACGCCGTGCTCCTCGAAGCCCCAGAAATGCCGGCCGAGCCGGCCGTAGCCCATCTGCACCTCGTCGCAGATGTTCACACCGCCGTGCGCACGGACCGCGGCGTACACCTGTTCCAGGTACCCCGTCGGGGTGCCGACCGCGCCGGCGTTGCCGTTGCGCGGTTCGGCGATGAAGGTGCCCACCGGGGTGCCGGCGTCGTGCAGCTGCTGCAGCTGGCGCGCGACGTCGGCGGCGTAGGCAGCGCCCGCGCCCTCGCCGCGGTGCCGGCCGCGGTAGGCGTTCGGTGCATCCGCCACGTGCACCCAGCCGGGCCGGGTCTCCAACGCCCGCGGGTTGTCCGAGACCGAGGTGGAGACGGCATCGGCACCCAGCGACCAGCCGTGATAGGACTCGTGCACACACAGCACGTCCTCGCGGCCGGTGAACGCCTTGGCCAGCCGCAGGGCCAGCTCCACCGCCTCGGAACCGCTGTTGACCAGCAGCACCGTCTCGAAAGAGTCCGGCACCTTGGCCAGCAGCCGTTCGGACAGCTCAGCCACAGAGGCGTAGTGGAACCGCGAATTGGTGTTCAGCCTCCGCCACTGGCGTGCCGCAGTCTCCGCGACCTCGGGGTGGCCGTGCCCAAGAGCGGTGACGTTGTTGACCATGTCCAGATAGTGCCGCCCGGTGGTACTGATCAGGTGTTCTTTCCAGCCGCGCTCGATCCGCGGCGGGGCGTCGTAGTAGTGCGTCTGCAGGGCGTCATAGGCGCACGTTCGGCGCCGCAGCAGGGTTTCGTCTGCGGCGTCGGCCGCCGGAAGGCCGAACAGCGGTGCCGGATCCGCGAAGCCGGCGGCGTATCCGGGGAACTCGGACGCCTTGACGAAACGCGGCGGCGTCCCGGACGCAGGATAGGCGCCTGACAGCTGCACCCAGACGGTCAGCCGGTCGGCAAGCCCCAGCCGGGCTCCTGCATCAACCGGCCCGGCGCCCGCGTCCGGCTGGAGACCGGAGAGCACGACGGCGGCGTCCCCGCCGTCCAGCCGGACGGTCCCGTTTCCGTCCGCGGACAGTGTTCCGGCAAATGGGGCATGCACTGCCGTCGGTTCAGTGGCCCGGAGCTCGACGGCGAGGGCTGTGTTCGCTGGTTCCTCGGCACTGTTTGCGGCCGCCCGGGTGAGACGGGCTTCCCCGAACCGGGTCAGCACAGCGCCGGCAACACCGGCGGCGGAATCGGACCCGATAGCCGCAGCCAGAATCCGCTGCTCCTCCGCTTCTCCAGCCAGCCATGAGCCGTTGTGGAAGTCTTCGCTGTCCCAGCCGAAGTCCACGCGGACGGGCGCGGCCAGCGCCGGGACCAACGGCAGCCAGGCTGCCATGTCCTGTCCGGCTTGCACCGGCATCCCGAGAGCTGCCCGGATGGAGGCTTCAGCGGCGTTCCAGTCACAGCGGGCAGGAACCTCGAACATGGTCCACTCGCGGTCCAGGGCGTCGGAGGCGTAGTCGTTGCCGGCGTCGACAGTGACCTGGTGCTCACCGCTGACTGCCAGCACGGCTCCGCGCAGGACGATTAGCGGCCACAGTGCCCGCACCTCGGCGTCGGACAGCGGTGCCTGGGCGTGGAACGCCTGGATCATGGGCAGCACCGTGAGCGGATTCGCCGGATCGTGGTGGAACAGCGCTGAGCAGCCGACCGCCAGCTCAGCCACACGCCAGCTGTACATTGCATCGCTGAAGTCGATGATGCCGGCCAGCTCCACACCGCCGCCGGTGCCGGGCGTGCAGACCACGTTGTCGTCGGTCATGTCTCCATGGACGGCCTGGACCGGCAACTGGTCCTTCAGCGCTTCCAAGACAGCACTAATGCGCTCAAGAGTCTGCAGCAGCAGGGCCCGCTTCCAGTCCTTGCGGACGAAGGGCACCAGCGCGGCGACCACGTCTTCACCGTTCCGCAGGTCCCACTGGAGTGCCCGTTCCAGGCCCGGATGTTCAAAGTCCGCGAACGCTGCACTGGTCCGGCCCAGCCAGTCGCCCAGAGCCGTCCGCAGCGCACCGCCTAGATACGGCCGGTCAATGACCGGGGTTCCTTCCACGAAGGTCAGCAGGCGCAGGCAGTGGATCCGTCCGTCCAGATCCGTGGTCTCCACCAGTTCTCCGCCGGCCGAGCGCAGCGGCAGCGGAGTGGCGAAGCCGGCCGCGGTGAGCCGCTCCATGGCGGCGTTCTGCGCCTCGATCTCCGTACGGCTGAATACCGGATTGCTGATCTTCAGCAGCCGCCGGGTGCCGTCTTCGTCGGTGACGAGGAAGTTCCGGTCCTGCTGGCTGCCCAGTTCCTTGATGCCGGACACCTCCAGCCCATAGAACTCCGCGGCCAGCTGCACGGCGTCGTTGGCGGAAACGGCGGGGCGGGGCAGGCCCTCAGGGGCGATCAATGCAGACATGTTCAGTTCCCGGATCCATGGCGGTGTTCAAACGGTGCCCCGATCGTATTCGGCCCCTGAACAGGCCTTCAATGAATTGGGAGATTATGACGCCGGAACGGCCTGGCGCGGGCTGGTGAATCGTTCCCGGGCTGCCGGGCCGGGCCGCGCTTCCCACGTTCCGTGACACCTGTTGACTGATGTGACCTCATCCGTCCCGTCAGCCACAGATCGTGGGAAGGGTGGGCGCGCGCGGAGGGATCCCGCCAGCCGGGCGCCGGGTTTGCGGCATAACTGGGCCGCGGAAGCCCGGCTAGACGGAGCCCGGGACCGGCGCCGAAGCCACCGCAGCCGGTTTGCCTGCCCGCCGGAACAGGGTCTTGCCGTGCAGGGCACGCAGCGCGTTCAGAATGGTGGCCAGGTCCACGAGTTCCTGGGTGAGCGCCCCGGCCACGGCCGGAATGTACCCGAAAGCTGCCACCAGCATCAGGACCAGGCTCAGGGCGATGCCAAGCAAAATGCTGCCCAGCGCCACCTGCATGGTCCGCTTGCTGATGTCCATGGCGGTGGCAACCTTGGAGATGTCGTCCGCGACGATCACGGCGTCGGCGGACTCGCTGGCCGCCGTCGAGCCGCGGGCACCCATGGCGATTCCGACGTCGGCAGCCGCCAGCACCGGCGCGTCATTGACGCCGTCGCCCACCATGATCACCGGCCGCAGGGGCAGTGCCGCCACGGCCTTCACCTTGTCTTCGGGAAGCAGCTCGGCGCGCACATCGGTAATGCCGACGGTCTGGCCCATGCTTTCGGCGGTGGCCAGGCCGTCGCCGGTGAGCATCACCGTCTCGCGGATCCCCAGCCCGCGCAGCCGTTCCAGGGTAGCGGCGGCGTTTTCGCGGGCCGTATCGCTGAGGATCAGGGTGCCGGCGAAGCGTCCGTCCACACTGAGGTAAACCACCATCTGCCCGGGCGCGAGGTCCGCCGCCTGCGTCGCCGGGTCCACTTCCTCAACGAACCGGCGCTTTCCTACCCGCACGGTTCGCCCGTCAATGAAGGCCTCGACGCCGTTGGTCGCCACCTCCTGGGCTGTTTCCGCAGGATGGACCGGCAGTCCGCGCTCCTCGGCGGAAGCCAGCACCGACGCGGCCAGTACATGGGAGGAGTACTGCTCCGCGGACGCCGCAAGGATGAGCAGTTCATCGGCGTCGAAACCGTTGACCGGATTAACCGAGACCAGCTCGGGACGGCCGTAGGTGAGGGTGCCGGTCTTGTCGAAGGCGGCGCTTTTCGCGGCGGAAAGCTGCTCCAGCACCGCGCCGCCCTTGACGATGATGCCGTGCCGGGCGGAGCGGCTCATGCCGCCCATAAACGCCACGGGTGCCGCGATCAGCAGCGGGCACGGGGTGGCCAGCACCAGCACTTCGGCGAAGCGGACGGGGTCGCCGGATACTGCCCAGGCAATGCCGGCAATCAGCAGGGAAACGATCGTGAAGGGCACCGCGAAGCGGTCCGCGAGCCGCACCACGGGAGCCTTGGATTCGCTGGCCTCCTGCACCAGGGCGACGATGCGCTGGTACTGGCTGTTCGCCGTCGTCGCTGTGGCCTGGATGCGTACCGCGTGTGTGCCGTTAACCGAACCGCTCATCACGGCGTCACCAGCTGAGCGGGAGACCGGAATCGATTCGCCGGTCAGGGACGACTCATCGAAGGAGGCGGCGGGCGAGAGCAGCACGCCGTCAACGGGGACCACTTCGGAGGGTTTGACGAGCAGGATGTCGCCCACCGCCACCTCGGTGGCCGGAATGTCTTCGGCCAGCTCGGCGGCGGGTTTACCGGAGACCGGATTCCCGCCGGTATCCGCCTCGGCCGGCAGCCGGTGGGCGATCTGAGGGGCCCGGTCCAGCAGGGCATCGAGTTCGCCCTTGGCCCGGCCGGCGGCGTAATCCTCGAGTGCCTCGCCGCCGGATAGCATCAGCACGATGATCAGCGAGGCGATGTACTCGCCCACGGCTACGGTGGCCAGCATGGCGATGACGGCCAGGATATCCAGTCCGTAGTGCCCACGCTTGATGTCACGGACCATACCCGCGCCGGTGATGGCCACAATACCGAGGGTGTACAGGCTGGCGATCCACTGCGCCGGCCCGCCTGCGCCGGCTCCCCACAGGACCAGGACGACGGCGAGCACAACTACCGTCGCAGCGACTACTGGGTAGTGCCGGACTGCCTTCTGGAAGGACACACGGTTAAGGGCCATGCTTTGGTTTTAGGCTCCTTTGCCCCACGTTTCCAGCAAGAGAAAGCTTGCCTAACCCGGATGGGCCCGGAATTGCCCCGTTGTGGGTCAACGGCCCGCCGCGCAGCGGAGCAAGGCCACAAAGCGGAGCGAGGCGGACCAACCGGAGCGGAAGCCGGTTTCTAGGTCAGCTGCGCTTCGATCTGCCGGACGCTTTCAATAAGCCGCGCGCCGATGCCGGCATCGTCCTTCCCGGTACCGAAGTACACCACGGACAGGGATGCCGGCAGCTGGCCGGGTACCTGTACCGGAACGGCCACGGAGCCGACGCCGTCGATCACCTCGCTGTGGCTGGTGGCGTAGCCGCGGCGGCGGGCCAGCCGAGCCTCGTCGCGGTACGGCTGTCCGGGGGCGAGCCGGTTCCAGTGCTCCTCGGAGACCGCTGACTGGATCGCGATGCCCGGTGCGCCCGCGGTGAAGGAATGCCGGGTGCCCGGCCGCTGGATCAGCGCGGTGCGGCTGTGCCGGGGCTCAACGGTGACCAGGGTGACGCAGTCGTGCTGGTCCCACACGGCGATGAAGGCGGTCATGGACAGTTCGTTCGCCAGGACGGTCAGCTCCGGCAGTGCGGCGGACTGCAGGTCGCGGGAGACACCCCGCGCCAGAGCGGCAAGTCCCGGTGCCGCGGAAACCCGCCCCGCGTCGTCGCGCATCACCAGCGAATGCGCCTCCAGGGTGCGCAGGATCCGGTATGCGATGGAGCGGTGCACCCCAAGCCCGGCGGAAAGTTCGGCGATGCTCAGGGGTGTCTCCGATTCCGCCAGCAGTTCCAGCGCCTGGATCCCGCGGGACAGGGTCTGGGACTGGGATCCGGAACCGTTGGAGGCAGAAGTCATGCGCCCATCATAGGCTCAGACGGCCTGCGTGCGGCGCCGCCGGCGGGCAGCGATTCCGCGGCCGACAACGCCCTGACGTGGGCTGAAAAGATATGCGAGCGTGAAAACGGCGCCCTGGGCCAGTACCACCATGGGGCCGGTGGCGGTGTCCAGGTAGTAGCTGGCGTAGATGCCGGCCACCGCGCAGCCCGCCGCCATAAGGGGTGCGATCAGCAGCATGCGGCTGAACCGGTCGGTGAGCAGGTAGGCGGTGGAGCCCGGGATGATCAGCATCGCGACCACCAGCACCACCCCGACCGCCTGCAGGGCGACGACGGCGGTCAGCGCCAGCAGCCCCAGCAGCGCAGCACCGAGCAGCCGCGGATTAAGCCCGACGGCGTGGGCCTGGGTGGGGTCGAACGCGTACAGGGTGAAGTCGCGGCGTTTGAACAGGAGCACCGCCAGGGTCAGCGCGGCCAGGACGGCGACCTGCGCCAAGTCCGCGGAGCTCACGCCCAGCAGGTTGCCGAAGATGATGTGGTTAAGGTCGGTCTGGCTCGGTGTCACGGAGATCAGCACCAGTCCGGCGGCGAACAACGTGGTGAAGACGATCCCGATCGCTGCGTCCTCCTTGATTCGGCTGGTATCGCGCACCAGGCCGATCAGGCCGACGGCCAGGAACCCGAAGATCACTGCTCCCAGCGCGAACGGCGCGCCCACCACATAGGCCAGTACAACACCAGGCAGCACGGCGTGGGAGACGGCGTCGCCCATCAGCGACCAGCCGATAAGCACCAGCCAGCAGGAGAGCACGCCGCAGACCACCGAGGCAATGACGGCGGTGGCCAGTGCACGGACCATGAAGTCATAGGAGAGGGGGTCGGTGAGCAGCTCGATCACGGCTTGCCTGCTTTCAGTGTTCCCGCATTCAGTGTCCCCGCCGGAACCGGGGTGCCGTCATCCAGCACATTGAGTCCGAACGCGCGGGCCAGCTGTTCCGGACGGAGCACTTCTTCCGGGGAACCGTGTGCCAGCACCCGGCGCATCAGCAGCACGGCCTCGTCAGCCAGCTGGGGGAGGGCATGCAGGTCATGGGTGGAGACGAGGATAGTCCGGCCGTCCGCTGCGAGTTCCCGCAGCAGAGCGGTGATGGTTGCCTCCGACCGCTTGTCGACGCCGGCAAACGGCTCGTCGAGCAGCAGCACCGAGGCGCCCTGGGCAATGCCGCGGGCCACGAAGGCGCGCTTTTTCTGCCCGCCGGAAAGCCGGCCGATCTGGCGCTCCGCCAGGCCGGTCAGCTCCACCCGTGCCAGGGCCTCCGCCACCGCGGCCCGGTCTGCAGCGCGCGGCCGGCGGGTGGGGCCCATGTGCCCGTAGCGTCCGGTCATGACGATGTCCCGGACGCTGAGCGGGAAGGACCAGTCCACGTCCTCGCTTTGCGGAACGTAGGCGACAAGGCCGGATTTACGTGCCTTCGCCGGGGCCATGCCGCTGAGCCTGACCGTTCCGGCGGCCGGCTTCACCAGGCCCATGAGGGACTTGAACAGGGTGGACTTGCCCGAACCGTTCATCCCGACCAGCCCGCAGACGCGGCCCGGCTGGACGGTGAGGCTGACGCCGTCCAGCGCCGTGACGTCGTCGTACTTCACCGTCACGGAGTCCAGTTCCAGCGCCGGGGCGGCCATCAGGAACCGGCTCCGGTCAGTGCTGTGATGATGGTTTCCGTGTCGTGGCGGATCAGGTCGAGGTAGGTGGGCACCGGGCCGCCTTCCTCGGAAAGCGAGTCGACGTACAGAACTCCGCCGAACTGTGTGCCCGCGGCCTCGACGACCTGCTGCATGGGGGCGTCCGAAACGGTGGACTCGCAGAAAACGGCAGGGACCTGGTTGTCCTTAACGAACTCGATGGTGGCCGCGATCTGCTGCGGGGTGGCCTGCTGTTCAGCGTTCACAGCCCAGATGTAGCGCTCGGTGAGACCGGCATCGCGTGCCAGGTAGGAGAACGCGCCTTCGCAGGTGACCAGCGCCCGCTGGGTTTCCGGCAGGGCACCGAGCTCCGTGACCAGCTGGTCCTGGACCTCCCGCAGTTCCTGCTTGTATGCGTCGGCGTTGGCGCGGAAGGACTCCGCGTTTTCCGGATCGAGCTCGGCGAACGCCTCCGCCATGTTGTCCACGTAGATCTGCGCGTTCAGCGGAGACATCCACGCGTGCGGGTTGGGCAGGCCTTTATAAGCGTCCTCGGCGATGTTGACCGGCTCCACGCCTTCGCTGACCGTTACCCGGGGGACGTCCAGGTCTGCGGTGAACTGTTCAAACCAGGCCTCGAGGTTCATCCCGTTGTCCAGGATCAGGTCCGCCTTCGAGGCACGGCGGATGTCTCCCGGGGTGGGCTCGTAGCCGTGGATCTCCGCACCGGCCTTGGTGATCGACTCGATCTGCAGGTGTTCACCGGCCACGTTCTCGGCCATGTCAGCGAGCACGGTAAAAGTGGTCAGGACTACGGGTTTGTCCCCGGCGCCGTCTGCGTCGGCGGATCCTGAACAGGCGGACAGGGCGAAGAGCGCGGCAGCAGCGGGCAGCACGGCCAGGCGGCGCAGGCGGGAAGTCAACGTCGTCGTCATGCGGAAAACAATAAGTTCGGCAAGCTGGTTAAACAAGTTCGGTATGCCGAACTTTGTCACATCATGCTGATTAGCTGGTCAGCAGGGGGTCAGGGTAGTCACGGGAGCCGGCGGCGGCTCAGGAGGCCCGATCCGAGCAGGAGCAGCCCGCCCGCGAGCGGCCACCACAGGTACATGGAAATGGTTCCGCCGACGAAGGCAGTCACCAGCACAACGATCATCACGGCGGTAACCAACAGCATCCCGGCCACAATCCGCGCCCGTCCGCGGTGGGGCGGCGGGATGGGCGGAAGCCAGGTGGGACGTTCGTCGATCCACTCCATCCGGCAAGTGTAGGAGCGTGCAGGGCGTCTGCAACCCCGCCCGCACAATTTCTCCGGCCACGCTGCCCCAACCCGGCCCGCCGCCGTCGTCCGTCCCTTTTGCCGGGGCCCCGGAACTGGCACAGTGGCGTTCAACCTGTTCAAGTTCTTCCGAGGAGACCTGATGGATTCCAGTGACCTGTTAATTGATGCGTTCGGACGGCTGCCCCAGACCGTGAGTCGAGTGCTCAATGGTTTGAGCGCCAAGGACCTGAACCACCGCCCATACCCGGACGGGAACTCGATTTCCTGGCTGATCTGGCACCTGGCGCGGGTGGAGGATGCGCAAGTGGCCGACGTCGCCGGACACCAGCAGGTCTGGACCGCTGAGGGCTGGGCGGACCGGGTGGGGCTCCCCCTTGCCGTGGAGGACACCGGGTACGGGCATACTTCCGAGGAGGTTGCCAAGGTGCAGGTGCAGTCCGCCGAGGTGCTTCAGGAGTATTACGACGCCGTCAGTGCCCGGACCATCGCCTTCGTCTCCGGGCTGTCTGCCTCGGATCTGGACCGCGTGGTGGACACCTCCTGGGATCCGCCCGTCACTTTGGGTGTGCGGCTGGTCAGTTCCCTGGCTGACTGCCTGGAGCACGTGGGTCAGGCTGCCTATGTGCGCGGGATGCTTACCTCGGGCGGGGCATCGTGAACATCGTGGCCACCCTGTCTGAGTCCTTCAAGTCTCTGGCTGTCACCCGGGTCTACGGTGACCCGGTGAAGGTCGGCTCCGAAACGCTGGTGCCGGTAGCGCTGGTACAGGCCGGGTTTGGCGGCGGGGGAGACGCCGACGGCGACGGCGGTGGCGGCGGAGGAGGGCTGGTGCTGCCGCTAGGGGTCTACGCGGCGGCCGATGGAAACCCTGCGGTGTTCCGGCCTAATCCTGTGGCGCTGATCGCTGTTATGACGCCGCTGGCCTGGATCCTCATGCGGGGGATGCGCTCGCGGACGTAGGCTGCGCTGGAGCGGGGCTTGGTGGCTGGTTTCCCTCCGTGTGGGGACGGGCCTGCCGGTGGGGATTTCCCTCCGTGTGGGGACGTGCCTGCCGGCGGGGATTCCCCTCCGTTTGGGGACTTCCCTGCCGCTTGGGGACTTTCCTGACGCTGCGCCGCGCAGGATTGTCCCAATCTGGAAGGGATGTCCCAAACCGGACGGAAAACGCTCCGGGAAGTTGTCCCAAACCGGAGGGGAGTCCCAGGCAAGAGGGAAACGTCCAGGAACGGCCTGACAAATCGGACAAATCGGAGCCATGTCCCAAATCGGAGGGATTCGGGTGCGGCCAGGCACCAATTCTCAGTCCTTGTTACAGCTGCGCCGTCTGAGGTCCCTCCAGATGACACCAGTAACGGCGGGTGGGAACCTGCGTGTTCGGATGTCTCATCCCAGCCGCCGGCCGCACGCTTGGCCGGCCCGCCGCAGCTAGGCCACCCCAGGCCCGCCGCACGCTCGACCACCCCAACCCGGCCTGCCCAGCGGCCGGCCGCACGCTCGACCACCCCAACCCGGCCTGCCCAGCCTTGCCCCAGCCTCGGCCGCACGCTGGGTGCGCCGGAGATCGACCCAGGCAGATGGACCGACAGCCGGCCTAGGAACCGATCGTCAGAAGCAGCGCATCGCAGGCAGCAGCACAGCGGTGGCAGGCCTCGGCGCAGATGCGGCAGTGGTCGTGCGCGGAGGCGTGCTGCTCACATTCCTCCGCACACCGGCGGCACGCGGCGGCACAGGCACGGATCAGGTCGACGGCGGATGCATGGTCCTTCCCCGCCCGGGCCAGCACCTTTCCGGTAGCTCCGCAGATCTCCGCGCAGTCCAGGTCGGTGCGGATGCAGGTGACCATATCGCCAAGCATGTCCTCACTGAGGCACGCATCAGCGCAGGCCGTGCACGTCTGGACGCACTCGAAACACGCTTCGATGCAGGCGGCCAGCGCATCCATGTCCACATTGGAGTTGCCCGCGGGATGCGAGGTCAGCATGTCCTTGATCAAACTCATGGTCTGCTCCTTGTCGGTGGATCCTCGTGTGAGCAGGCAACGGAAAGCATCCGGGAAACCATGCTCCCGGGCGCAGCTGGGACCGCCGCCCGCGCAGTTGCCGCGAGCCTAGCCAAGAGCCCGCCGGGGGCTCAAGCCGGAACCGGGATTTTGCCCGCAGCCTAGGCGGGTGCATAGAATCGGCGTAGCCTGACAAGGCCGGTTATCCGGAACAGGCATGGGGCTTTAGCTCAGTTGGTAGAGCGTTTCGTTCGCAATGAAAAGGTCAGGGGTTCGATTCCCCTAAGCTCCACAAGTTCGGTCCCGTTCTCTTCGCCCAGCGGAGAGGGCGGGACTTTTTGTTGCCCGAATGTGAAGTCCCCTTTAGGTAGCCGCCCGTCCCCCCGGCTTATATTGGCCGCATCCATGTAACGCGCATCACATACGCAGGGGAAGCATGAACAACAAGGAACTGGTCCTGGACTTCTACGAGAAGTACAACAACCGCGACGTCGAGGGCGCCATGGCCTACCTCGGGGACACCTACATCCAGCACAACCCGTGGGTGGCCGACGGCCCGGAGGCATTTCGCCGGTTCGTGACCTACCTCCGTGAGAATTACCCGGACGGCCGCAACGAAGTGAAGCGGGCGATTGCCGACGGCGACCTGGTGGCCCTGCACGTGCATTCCCGCCGGGTGCCGGGGGAGGAGGGCCGGGCCATCGTGGACATCTTCCGGGTCGAAGACGGCAAGGTTGTTGAACACTGGGACGTTATTCAGCCGATTCCCAAAGAGATTTACCCGCCCATCAATGACAATGGGTACTTCTAGCCAACCCCCCACCCCCGCCTAAGCTAGGGGAATGCTGCCAAAAGACACAGCCCGTCTGCGTTTCCGCGAAATGACCCCGGATGACCTGGATCAGATGGCGGCGCTGCTGGGCGACCCGGAGGTCATGGCGTATTACCCGGCACCGAAGAGCCGGGACGAGGCAGCAAAGTGGATTGCCTGGAATGAAGCGAACTACGCGAAGTACGGGCACGGTCTCTGGATTGTGGAAACGCACGACGGCGAGTTCCTGGGAGACTGCGGCCTCACCTGGCAGAAGGTAAACGAGTCTGAGACTGAGCTGGAAGTCGGCTATCACGTCCGGACAGCCAGTCAGGGACTTGGCTACGCCACCGAAGCCGCAGCCGCTTGCCGGGACTTTGCCCGCGACACTTTGCAGGCACGAAAGCTGATCGCCCTCATCCATCCTGAGAACACAGCATCACGCAGGGTGGCGGAGAAACTCGGGATGAAACCCGTCGCTGAAGACCACGGCGGGCCGATCCCCGTCCGCACGGTTATGGGTATGGACCTGCGCCCGGAGCCCTAAGCGGACGGACCCGCGGCCGGCCGGCAGCCCCGGTGCGCTAAGCCAGCGTACAGCGGGCCCGGCAGCCCGGACCCTTAAGCGGACTCGCGGCCGTGCCGATAGCCCCGGCGGACTTCCGCGATTGCCCGGGCAATGTTCGGATCCCGGCCTGATGCAGTCATCACCGTGTCAAAATCGGTCAGCCCCACGTCGCCGTAGCGGCGGGTTACTTCAATTTCCGTGCGCTTGGCCGAGCGCGGCCGTACGGGCTGCCCGGCGATTGCAGAGTGGCCGGCCAGGGCAGCGCGCCCGGTGCGGACCACCCGCATCTCACCGCCGAGGTCGTCACGGAAACGGAACGTTTTGCCCTTGCGGCTGGTCATCAGGGCGCTCCACTGCTCGCGCTGAATTTTCGGCGCTCCGGGAAAGAACTGTTCGACGGCGCGGTTCAGGGCTGCGGTCTCTGCCTCCTCCCGCCGGGGGCGAAGAACAAGCCGTTCCCGGGCGATAAGGAGCGGGTACACCACCAGCAGGATGGCCAGTGCCACCGCAATGACGTTGAACCCGCCAAAAATGATGAACGCGGCGGCCGTGAAAATCAGCCGGCTCACGGCTTTCTCCGAATAGGAACGCGGCGGTGTATACGGAACACCGAGACGCACGCTGGACTCTTCACTCATGCCCATCCGCCTTTCAGCTCTGCCAGGGCTTCTGCTTCCCGCGCCAGCCGGGTGGCCTCGCGCAGCTCTTCATCGAACGGGTTTTCGGCGCCGGCGGGAACGGAGGCGGACGCGCCGCCCAGCCCGTCCAGCCGCGCCCGGCTCTGCTCCACGGTGACGGCCAGCCGGAGTTCGGCCTGGGCCTTGACCAGATCTGCAACCAGCCGGTGGACTTTTTCCCTCCGTGAGCGGATCTCAGTGAGGTGCGCGGCGGCGATGTCCCCGCGCTCGGAGGCCAGATCATGCATCCTCCGTGCTGTCCCTGCCAGGGTCAGGATGGCGGAGGAAGGACCGGAAGGCATTACGCCCTCAACGGCCTCGCGGCGCAGGCGGTAGGCCTCGGTGACGGACGCGTAATGTGCCGCTGCTTCTCCGGCCACGCGCTCCTGTTCCTCCAGTGTCCGTCCCGCGGCCCTGGCAGCAGCCATGGCGGTGTCCAGCCGGGCATGGATTTCTTCATGGTTTGCACGCGGGGGCGGGAGCTTTCCCCGCCTCGCCTCAACGCTCCTGCGCAGGCGGCGTAAATCGTGGAGTAATCGAGCCATGATTCTCCTCGGCCGGTGTGGTTCCGGGACTTCCAACACCGCCCAGAACGGGGCCTGGGACTGCCTGGCATCAGAAGGAAGTGTGCAGGAGTCTAGCAGTGGCGAAGCGCCGCCGGGATGGGGTTGCGGAGATTACTTCCCGGGGTGGCCGGAGTTGTGCAGGCACGTGAGTCCTGCCACGTCGGAGGTGCCGTAATTATCGTCATCTGCCGCCCGGATGCAACGGTGCCGCCGGGTATTGGGTGCTCAACCAAACCAGTAATCCCATTTTCCTGCGTTATGCTCCCATATCATGGCTGCGCGTAAATCTCCCGTGTTCACCACGGCAACCACATTCGGACGCCTGCTCTCCTTTCTAGGGGTCAGTGTGCTCTGCGGAGTGCTCACTGCGGGGCTGTTCGTTCCCATGGCCGCCGGGGCAGGATCCGCGGCGTCGGCTTCCATCACTTTCTTCGACGGGCTCCCCGCGGACCTGGAGCGTGCCACGCTGGCCACGCCAACCCGGATCGTGGCGGCTGATGACTCGCTGATTGCCACTCTGTACGAGGAGAACCGCCAGCCAGTCACCTTCGACCAGATCTCACCGCACATGGTGGACGCGCTGCTGTCCGTGGAGGACTACCGCTATTACGAGCACGGCGGCGTGGACGTCCAGGGCATTTTCGGTGCGATCGCCAGCAACGTTTCCAATGGAACGAGCCGCGGCGCCTCAACCATCACCCAGCAGTTCGTCACGAACGTGCTCATCAACTCCGCCAACGAACGCGGCGAAGAAGCAACCTACAGCGGCAGCAAGGGTGTCTCCGACAAGGTCCGGGAAATCCGGCTGGCCATCGCCGTCGAGAACGAGATGACCAAGGACGAGATCCTTGAGGGTTACTTCAACATTGTCCCGTTCACCGGCAACACATACGGTGTGCAGGCTGCGTCCAAGTACTTCTTCAACAAGGACGCCATAGATCTGAACATCCAGGAAAGTGCGCTGCTAGCCGGCCTGGTGAACGGCCCGGGCTACTACGATCCGCAGGTCTACCCGGAACGGGCAATCGAACGCCGCAACCTGGTGCTGGGCACCATGCTTGAACACGGGAAGATCGACCAGGCACAGTACGACGCCGCTGTCGCCACCGGCCTGGATCTCACCATCACGCCCACCAAGCAGGGCTGCGTGGCCGCCGAACAGGCCCCATACTTCTGCTCCTACGTGGAACATCTGGTCCTGAACAGCGAGGAGTTCGGTGCAACCGCGGCCGAGCGCAGGTCCGTGCTGTACCGGTCCGGCCTCACGATTAAGACCACGCTGGATCCCGCCGTCCAGGAGGCCGCCCAGACGGCCGTCAATGAGACTGCGAACCCGGACACGACCGCCGGGCAGGTGGGCCACTCCATGATCAGCCTGCAGCCGGGTACCGGAAACATCCTCTCCATGGCGCAGAACACCCGTTTCACCCCGGGTGAGAACCCCGGGGACTCCATGCTGAACTTCAACGTGGACCAGTACCAGGACGGGGACCCGGAGAAGAGCCTGGGCGGCATCGGCGGGTTCCAGCCCGGTTCTACGTTCAAGCCCTTCACCGTGGCCGCATGGGTGGATGCAGGCAAGTCCCTGAACACCCAGCTGGACGGCCGCAAGAAGACCTATCCGCAGGGCGACCGCTGGACCGCCAGCTGCCTGGACGGCGGGGCCTTCCCGATCGGCGAGCCGGAAGGCTGGACCCCGCAGAACTACGGTGACACCAACTACGGCGACGCCACCGTGCTGCACGGGCTTGCCCAGTCCCTCAACACCATCACCTTCTCCACGGCCAGGCAGCTTGATCTGTGCCGCATCATGGAAATCGCCGAAGATATGGGCATCCATGACGGCAAGAGCGACTCCGGCGAAAAGGAGCCGCTGGACATCAAACCGTCGGCCCTGATCGGCGGTGTCCAGGACGTGTCCCCGATGGTCATGGCCCAGGCCTTTGCCGGCTTCGCCGCTGAAGGCAATGTGTGCGAGCCCCGTGCCCTGCTGGAGGTCACTGCCGCCAATGGCAAGACCTACGATGTGCCGGAACCCGAATGCGAACAGGTCATCTCCAAGGAGACGGCCCGCGGCGTGAATTACGCGACGCAGGAAGTCATGAAGTCCGGCTCCGGTTCGCTGCTGAACTACGGCTACCAGCCCATGGCCGGAAAGACCGGTACCAATGACTCCCGGTCCCAGACCTGGTTCATCGGCTACAACTCCGGCATGGCCACCGCCAGCTGGATCGGCAACTGGAAGGCCGGAACCGAGTCCCTCTCCGGACTGGAGATCGGCGGGCGCATCTATCCCGAAATCGACGGCTCGCTGATCGCCGCCCCGTCCTGGGCGAAGTTCATGCAGCAGGCAGGCGACCTCTACCCGGGCGAGGCCTTCGCCAACCCGCCCGGCAACCTGCTGATGAATCCGAACCCCAGCCCCAGCCCTTCGGAGTCTGAGGAAGCCGATAAGGACAAGGAAAAAGACAAGCCAAAGCCCTCGGCCACCCCGGCCCCGCGCCCGACCACGGCTCCCGCGCCGAAGCCCGAGCCGGAGCCCACGACGGAGGAGCCCAGCGAGCCGGCCGCCTCGCCGCCAGCCGCGGGACCGGTGCCGGGTCCGGAAAATCCGGAAGCACCAGAAGCCAGCGTTCCGTAGCCCGGCGAACAGCCAGGGACCAAAAACCAGCAGGTCAGGACGAAGAGCCCCCGAGTCGGATAGTGTTTCCGCTCGGGGGCTCTTCGCTGTCCCGCCGCTGGCAGGACCAGTCGGACCATTCTTCTGGAGGATGCAGTGACGGAGAACCAGCCTGCCATTTCGGTGCGCGGCCTGACCAAGAAGTACGGTGCCAAGACCGCCGTCGATGACATCTCCTTCGATGTGGAGGCAGGCAGCGTCTTCGCCTTCCTGGGCACCAACGGTGCCGGCAAATCCACAACCATCGGCTGCCTCACCACGGTTGTCCCCTTTGAGGCCGGAACCGCCGAGGTCAGCGGCTACGACGTCCGCTCTGGCGGAGAGGGCGTACGGAGCAGCATCGGCGTCGTCTTCCAGGAATCAGTGCTGGACCCGCTCCTGACCGGACGCGAAAACCTGCGTGTCCGCGCCCGCTTCTATTCGCCGGACAAAGCGCAGAATGAGGAACGGATCGAAGAACTCGCGGAACTGGTCCAGCTGGGCGAGTTCATCGACCGGCGGTACGGTACCTATTCCGGCGGCCAGCGCCGCCGCGTGGACATTGCACGAGCCCTGCTCCACGCACCGCCGATCATCTTCCTTGACGAACCCACAGCGGGCCTCGACCCCGCCAGCCGTGCCATCGTCTGGAAGACGATCCACGACCTGCGGGACCGGCACGGGCTTACCGTCTTCCTCACGACTCACTACATGGAGGAAACGGAGGAAGCCGACCGGGTCTGCATCATTGACGCCGGACGGATCATTGCCGACGGCACTCCGGCCCAGCTGCGTGCCAAGTACTCCAGCAGCATCCTTACCGTGACCACCCGGAACCGTCCCGGGCTTGAAGCACTTGTCCTGGAAGTTGGCGGGCATATCCGGCCCGGCGACAGCGAGGCGGTGCGAATCGGCGTCGACACGGCGGAAGCCGCCCGCCTAATCCTTGCGCGGCACGGCGAAGACATCCTGGACTTCGAGTTCCGCCACGGAACCATGGATGACGTGTTCCTTGCGCTGACCGGCAGGGAAGCGCCGGAGAACGAAACACATGCTGCAGCGGAAGGAAGCGGGAAATGAACGTCGTCCTGGACATCACCACCCGGAACCTGAGGCTCTTCTTCCGTGACCGGCTGGGTGTCTTCTTCTCACTCGTTTCGGCGCTGGTGGTCTTCCTGCTCTACACACTCTTCCTGGGCAACCTGCAGACCGAAGGTCTGGGGGAGTCCTTTCCGCAGGCCACCACGGAGGAGATCGGTGGTTTTGTGGACAGCTGGATGTTCGCCGGGATCCTGGGCATCACCACCATCACCACGGCGCTGGGGGCCATGGTCGTTTTTGTGGAGGACTCCGGCTCGGGACGGTTCCAGGACTTCCTGGTCTCGCCCATCCGGCGGGAAAAGCTGATCCTGGGCTACCTGCTCTCCGCGGTGCTGATCTCCATGATCATGACCGCCCTGGTCCTGGTGGTGAGCCTGGTGTACCTCTTCGTGGTCAGCGGGGTCACTTTGGGTGCCGTACAGCTGCTGCGGATCTGCGGCTACCTGGCGCTGTCATGCTTCGCATTCTCGGCCCTGAGCGCGTTTGCCGTGTCCTTCATCCGGACCGCAGGCGCCTACTCAGCCCTGTCAACGATCGTCGGCACGGTGCTGGGCTTCATTGCCGGCTCCTACATTCCGGTGGGCAACTTCCCTGAAGGGGTGCGTGAGTTCGTGAGTGCCCTGCCCTTCCTTCAGTCCTCCATGCTCGTCCGCCAGGAAATGACGTCCGAGACCCTTCCCGCCATGACCGGGGACCAGCCGGCAGCCATTGAAGAGATGCAGAGCGTCTTCGGAATCACGGCGCAGGTAGGGGACTGGCAGGTTGGTACCGGGTACGTGCTGTTTGTACTGGTGGCCATGACCGTAGTGTTCACCGTCATCGCTGCCCTGCGGATCCGCGGACGCGTACGGGCCTAGCGCCGCCCTGCCGCCCCTGGGTGGTGCCTGTTCACCGCGGGAACCCGAGGCCCTGAGCCAGCAACGAGAGGCCAGTTACGGCTCTTTTCGGCGGGTGAAGTCATATGGTCGTTGCAACGCTCTGATTGATGGAGTGTTTGATGGTCAAGGTATTTCCCGCCCGCGTGCGGGCTGATTTCGTGGATTTGGTGTGCTCGGGGGTCCCTCTTGGCGAGGCGGCGCGCCGGCTGGGTGTGTCGCGAACCGGCGGTCGGAGGTGGTGGGCCCAGTCTGGGCAGATGGAATTACATGACGGGCGGATCGGCGGGCTTGCCGATCCGCCACCAGGGGCCCAAGGACCCGGACGGGCACTGAGCCTAGCGGAGCGGGGAATGATTCAGATGGGCCGGCGTTCAGGGTTCTCTTATGCCCGGATCGCAGAGATGACCGGGCGGGATAAATCGGTGATCTGGCGGGAAGTGAAACGCAACAGCGGTGCTGACGGGGTGTATTACGCCTCCGCGGCCCACGCGAAGGCGCATCAGTCCCGGCGCCGTCCGAAGGCACTGAAACTTCTTCAGGTCCAGGGGCTGGGCGAGCTGATCGCACTGTTCATGGACGAGGGATGGAGCCCGCGTCTGATCTCGTCCATGCTGGCGTTCTATTTCCCGGATGATCAGACTATGCAGGTGAGCCACGAAACCATCTACCGGGCCCTTTACGTCCAGACCCGCGGCACCCTGCGCGCGGATCTGGCGCGGAACCTGAGCCTGAAACGCAAAGCCCGCGTCCCGCACACCGCTGACCGGCACCGCAACAGTCCGTACAAGGACGCGTTCAAGATCAGTGAGCGCCCTGCACAGGTGCAGGACCGGGCGGTGCCCGGGCACTGGGAAGGAGACCTGATCATCGGTGCGAACTCCACCGCGATCGGGACTCTGGTCGAGCGCAGCACACGGTTCACGATTCTGCTGCACCTGCCCGGGGACCACAGTGCGGAGACCGTGGCCTGCGCGATGATCGCGCAGATGGGAAAGCTCCCGGAACACCTGCGGCTGTCGATCACCTGGGACCGCGGAACGGAACTTGCGCACTACACCCGGATCCAGACCGCACTGGATACGAAGGTTTACTTCTGTGATCCGCACTCACCCTGGCAGCGCGGAACGAACGAGAACACCAACCGGCTGCTGAGGTTCTGGTTCGAGAAAGGCACTGACCTCTCCGCGCACACCCAGAACGATCTGGACCGCATCGCCGCAAAGCTCAACCGCAGACCCAGACCAACCCTGGACATGGATACCCCAGCCAACCGGCTGAACATGCTGCTGCAACCGGCAGCCTAACCCCCCAGCGTTGCACCCACCACTTGACTTAGCCCCCCTCAAAACAGCCGTAACTGGCCTCTCGGCCGATGTGGGAAGGCGGAGCAGATTCCGTTCGGACCCCTACCTATCTGCGGCACCGCGGCGTTTACTGGAACCTCCAAAACGCAACCACAAAGGAGTGGAGATGGCTGATTCTGCACTGGAGACCGGCGTCGAAACCTGGCTGAACGCCTTCAACACTGCGCTGACCGGCAGGAACACCACGGCCGCCGCGGAACTGTTCGAAGAAGACGGGCTCTGGCGGGACTTCGTGTCCTTCACCTGGAACCTGAAAACGTTGGAGGGCCACCGGGAAATCTCGGACATGCTGGATACGGTCCTCGATGACGTCCAGCCCGCCAACTGGCAGCTCACCGAGCAGCCGACCGAGGCAGACGGCGTCACTGAGGCCTGGATCAGCTTCGAAACGGCTGCCTCCCGGGGATGGGGCCATCTGCGCCTGCGGGACGGGAAGGCGTGGACGCTGCTGACCACCATGCAGGAACTGAAGGGTTTCGAAGAAGCCAAGGGCACCAACCGGCCCAAGGGTGTGGAACACACCGTTGAACGCGGGCGGAAATCCTGGCTCGAGCAGAAGCAGGAACACCAGACCCGGCTGGGCTACGAGGAGCAGCCGTACTGCGTAATCGTCGGCGGCGGTCAGGGCGGCATTGGGCTCGCGGCACGGCTGCGGCGGCTGAACGTTCCCACGATCGTGATCGAGCGGAATGAGAACGCCGGCGACTCCTGGCGCAAACGGTACAAGTCCCTCGCCCTTCATGACCCGGTCTGGTACGACCATCTGCCCTACCTGAAGTTCCCCGATGACTGGCCGGTTTTCGCACCGAAGGACAAAATCGGCGACTGGCTGGAGCACTACACAGCGCTCATGGAGCTGGACTACTGGTCAGGCACCGAGTGCCTGGGCGCGCGGTACGAAGACGACGCCGGCACCTGGGAACTGCGCGTCCGCCGCGGTGGGGAGGACATCACGCTGCACCCGCAGCAGCTCGTCTTCGCACTCGGTGTCTCCGGCTACCCCAACGTCCCGGAGTTCGAAGGTGCTAATGCGTTCCTCGGCGAGCAGTACCACTCGTCCAAATACCCCGGCGGCGGTGACCAGACCGGGAAGAAGGCCCTAATCATCGGGTCGAACAACTCTGCCCATGACATCGCTGCGGATCTCTGGGAACACGGCGCGGACGTGACCATGCTCCAGCGTTCCTCCACCCATATTGTCCGCAGCGACTCCCTGATGGAATACGCGCTGGGCGACCTCTACTCCGAACGCGCCCTGGCCGCCGGCACCACCACCGAGAAAGCGGACATGCTCTTCGCGTCCCTCCCCTACCGGATCCTGCCCGACGCCCAGATCCCCATCTACGAGAGAATCGCCGAACACGACGCCGATTTCTACGACCAGCTCCGCGACGCCGGGTTCAGCCTGGACTTCGGTGAAGACGGTTCCGGCCTGTTCCTGAAGTACCTCCGCCGCGGGTCCGGCTACTACATCGACGTTGGTGCTTCCCAGCTCATCATCGACGGACGGGTGAAGCTGAAGCAGGGCCAGGTTTCCAAGCTCACCGGCAACGGTGCAGTGCTCGACGACGGCACGGAGCTGGACGCGGACGTCATCATCTACGCCACCGGCTACGGATCCATGAACAACTGGCTCGCGGACCTAATCTCACCGGAAGTCGCCGACCAGGTGGGCAAGTGCTGGGGCTACGGTTCGGGAACTACCAAGGACCCGGGACCGTGGGAGGGCGAACTGCGGAACATGTGGAAGCCCACCAACGTAGACAACCTCTGGATCCACGGCGGGAACCTGCACCAGAGCCGGCACTACTCGATCTTCCTGGCCCTGCAGCTCAAGGCGCGGATGGAAGGAGTGCCGACGCCGGTGTACGGGCTGCAGGAGGTGCATCACCGCCGGTAGCGTCAGCGCCAGTAGTTGTTGGCCGCGGCGATAGTTGCGAACTCTATGGCGACCACGTGCGAGGATGCGATCAGCTCCTCGGGGTCCGTCGTATACACGTCACGCCCCGCCCTGAGGACCTTCTCGTCGGGCTGGATTGCGTAGATACTGTGCAGCGCCAGTTCCAGGGCCAGTTTGCGGCCTTCCTCCGGCGTCGCGGTGATGAGGGTGTTTCCCGGAACGAGTTCCATGCTGCACCTGGTTTCTTGTAGGTCCGCCAACAAACCCCTCTTCCACGATTCCAGTCCGGCAGGCATTTGGGAACGCCGGCCCGGCGATTCGATGATCCCCTCAGGCCGGCCGTGCCCGGGCCTAGTGTGCGCCCGGCTAAGCTCAACAGCATGAGAACGGATTTCGACCCCGCCGAAATGGGCGGCCGCAGCTTCTACCGCCTGCTGACTTCCGTGGTGGTGCCGCGCCCCATCGCCTGGGTGTCCACCATCTCCTCCAGCGGTGTGGACAACCTTGCTCCGCACTCGTTCTTCACCATCGCCTCGGTCAATCCGCCGGTCGTGTCATTTACCTCCGTGGGTGAGAAGGACTCTCTGCGCAACATCCGGGAAACCGGCGAGTTTGTTATCAGCCTGACCCCGGAGGACCTCTTTGAAGCCGTCAACGCCACCGGCACGGGTTTCGCGGCGGATGTCAGCGAATTCGACGCCGCCGGGATAGCCCGCGAGCCCAGCGCCACCGTGCGCCCGGCCAGAGTGGCCGGTTCTCCTGTGGCCCTGGAATGCCGGCTGCATGAGATCCATCCGGTGGGTGACTGCTTTGTGGTCTACGGCGAAATCACCCGGGCCGCCATCCGCACGGACACGCTCGACGGCGACTCGCACCCGCGCATCGAGGCGCTGCGCCCGCTGTCCCGGCTGGGCCTGAATGAGTGGGGAACCATCGGTGATGTGCGGGAAATCACCCGGATTCCGGCCGACGAATGGCCTGGACACTACCGCAGGGTCTAGGACCTTCCAGCGTGTCCGGCGGCTGCCAGCCGGAGTGAGAAGTCTGACGTTCGGCCCTGGTCCGGAACCCCTGCAGGGTGCCCTCCGTTGGTGGCAATAGCCTGTCCTGCCGCTATCGGCGCGGAGCCGGCCGCAAGTGGCGCCCCGGGACAGCTTTGTCCCCGATGAGGCCGCGCGCCCGTAAATCAGTAGACTTATAGACGGTGTAAGTCGCCGCAGCAAGAGCATCCGCCAGAAAAAGTCTGAGCGCTTTGAATAAAGCGCAGGAGGAGAAACTGGGAATGACCGCCACACATGGCGCTGGTACCGAGGAAAACACCAAAGCGAAAATGACGGGAAGCCAACCACCTGCTGAGGTGGACCGGGAACCCCCTGCTGGCCCTGTCCGGGCCGGCAACGGAATCGCCCGCTGGGTGTTCTGGCCGGCTGCCACCATCATCGTGGTCTTCGCAGTCTTTGCCATCGCATTCCCCGGAACGGCCACGGAGATGTTCAACTCCGTGCAGACCAACGTCATCCGCTGGTTCGGCTGGTACTACGTCGCCGCCATCGCCATTTTCGTGGTGTTCGCCCTGTGGATAGGGCTGAGCCGCTACGGGGACATCAAGCTGGGCAAGGATGACGACGAACCGGAGTTCTCGATACGGTCCTGGTTCTCGCTGCTCTTCGCTGCTGGGATGGGCATTGGCCTGGTGTTCTTCGGCGTCGCCGAACCCCTGAACCATTTCGCCGCACCCCGTCCGGGTGTTGAAGGCACCCCAATCCAGCTGGCACAGCAGGCACTGACCCAGACCTATCTGCACTGGGGACTGCATGCCTGGGCGATCTACGTCGTAGTCGGCGTCTCCATTGCCTACGCGGTCCACCGCCGCGGCCGTCCGATCTCAATCCGCTGGACGCTGGAGCCCCTCCTGGGCAAGCGCCGCGTCTCCGGCGGCTGGGGCAACCTGATCGACGTCGTCGCCCTGGTGGGAACCCTCTTCGGTGTGGCAACGTCACTTGGCCTCGGTGTGCTGCAGATTTCCGCCGGGCTTGAAGAAGCCAACATCATGCAGGCCACGCAGATGACACAGGTTGGGCTGATCCTGGGCATCACCACCCTCACCATCGCCTCCCTGATTTCCGGTGTGGGCAAGGGCATGAAGTGGCTCTCCAACATCAACCTGGCTCTGGCCGGCCTGCTGCTGATGTTCGTGCTGTTCGCCGGCCCCACCCTGTTCCTGCTGCGCGAATTCGTGCAGTCGATCGGCAACTACCTGCAGAACGTCATTGGCCTGACCTTCAACACGCTGGCGTTCTCCGGTGCTGAAGGTGAGGCCTGGCAGGCAGCCTGGACCACGTTCTACTGGGGCTGGTGGATCTCCTGGGCACCGTTCGTCGGCATCTTCATTGCCCGCGTCTCCAAGGGACGCACCGTCCGGCAGTTCGTTGCCGGCGTCCTGCTCGTTCCCAGCATCATCGGATTCCTCTGGTTCTCTGTCCTCGGCGGCACTGCCATGTACCGTGAGCTCTTCGGCAACGGCGGCCTGGTCGGCGCCGACGGCTCCGTGGACACCGAAGGTTCGCTCTTCGGCATGCTGGGCGGCCTGCCCGGCGGCACAGCCCTGACGATCGGTGCGGTACTGCTGATCACGATCTTCTTCATCACCTCCGCTGACTCCGGCGCCCTCGTCACGGGCATGCTCTCCACCGGCGGCGACGTTGAACCGAAGAACTGGATCCGCATTTTCTGGGCCCTGTCCGCCGCCGCAGTGGCCATTGCACTGCTGCTCGCCAACGGCCTGGAAGCGATCCAGACTGCGGCCATCCTCACCGCCGTTCCGTTCAGCGTGGTGATTCTGCTGATGTGCGTTGCCACCGCGAAGGCGTTCCATCAGGAACACGAGACCCTGATGCGGGCACAGCGGAAGATCGCGCGTGACGAGCTGACCGCCCACGTGACTGAGCACGTTCAGGACAGCATGCAGGAACAGTACGAAGACCAGATGGCTGACCAGGTGGATGCAGCCGTGAAGAAACAGTTCGGCCGAAGGACAGCAGCCCAGAAGGACCGAAGGCTCTAGCTGCTCCCCCGAGCATGAAGGAGGCCCCGCACCGGTTGGTGTGGGGCCTCCTTCATGCCTGTGACGCTGCTGGGCCTAGGCTGGTGCGTCCTGCTCCAGCAGGTCCCGCAGGACCGGGTAGGAGGACTGCGCACCCTCGCGGGTGGCAGCCAGTGCCCCGGCGCGGGCAGCGAACCGGGCGGCGTCCGCCAGCGGTTCGCCGGCGGCCAGGCGGGCGGCAGTTGCAGCCGTGAAGGCGTCACCGCAGCCCGTTGTGTCCACGGCAGTAACCCGGGTAGGTTCCACGGTGGCCACACGCTGGTCACCGGCGGTGGTTCCATCCAGTACGACGGCGCCGTCCCCGCCCAGGGTGATGATGGTCCGGCGCACGCCCAGGGCGTCCAGGGCAGCGATGACCGCTTCCCAGTCCGCTGCCGGATCAGCCAGACCCGTCACCAGCGCAGCCTCATGCGCATTCAGCAGCAGCACATCGGTCAGCTCCAGCAGCTCCGCCGGGACCTCACGGTAAGGCGAGAGATTCAGCAGCACCTGGGCTCCGGCGTCGTGCCCTGCCCGTGCCGCAGCGGTGACCGCTTCGAGCGGAACCTCCAGGCTCAGGGTAAGGACGGCAGCGCCGTCGAACAGGTCCGCCGGCAGTTCCTCGCCGGTGACAGTTCCGTTGGCTCCGGGGGAAACGATGATCGTGTTTTCGCCGGAAGCGTCCACAACGATCATGGCCGTGCCGGTGGCGGTGCCGGTGCGGCGCAGCACGCGGGATGCGTCCACTCCGGCGGCGGCAGCGGCCTCGAGCAGAAGATCCCCGTTCCCGTCGGCGCCCACGGCACCGAACAGGCGAACGTCCGCTCCGAGAATCGCAGCGGCGGCGGCCTGGTTGGCGCTCTTGCCGCCCGGGACGATCACCAGTTCCGACCCGTTGAGGGTCTCCCCCGGAGAGGGGAAACGGTCAGTGCGGACGGTCAGGTCTGCGTTGAGCGACCCTACAACTACGACTTTTCCTGCAGACATGCGGGGATTCTCCTTGGGGACGAGCGGGTGTCAGCGATCGGCCGGTGCGTCTGCTGACACCTCGGCGGCGACCGGCTTGGGGATAAGGAAGGACGCAGCAAGGGCCAGCACCAGGATGACCAGACCGGCAACGATACCGCCGTAGTAGCCTCCGGCACCGCCGTCGGCCGGCGTGGTGGCCGTCTTGACCGCGTAGATCACGGCGAAGCTCAGGCCGGCACCCAGGTTGAACGCGCCCGCGTTCAGGCCCGGCAGGAAGCCGGGGTTCTCCTTGGGCGAGAGCACAATGCCCAGACCGTTGAGCATGATGTTGCCAATGCCGGCGTAGGTGATGCCGATCAGCAGGGAGACGCCCAGCAGGCCAAGCTTCGAATCGCTGCCAACAACCAGCAGCACCAGGGTCAGTCCGATCACGGAGCCGATCATGCCGATCCGCAGCACCTTGCCGTAGCCCCAGGTTGCAGCCAGGCGGCCGGCGATGGGGCCGACAATGAGGCCGGCGAGGGCGTATGGGGTGAGGGTCCACCAGGCGGATTCCTCGGCGCCCATGCCGAAGCCGATCACGCCGTCCTGCGCCAGGGCCGGGATGATGCCGTTCATAACGGCGAAGACGCCGGTCATGGTCAGCAGCGTGGTCAGCAGCAGGGCCCAGGTGGAGCGCTGCTTGAGCAGGTAGGTGGCCACCAGCGGCTGTTCAGTGCGGTTCTCCACCTTCCAGAAGACGGCGAACGCAACAGCAGCCACCACGATAAGCCCGACCACCAGCGGCCAGTTGGCGTCCGCCAGCTTGCCGGCTTCGTTGAAGGCAGTGAGCAGGGTGCCCACGGAAATGACCAGCGGCACTACGCCAACCCAGTCCATCTTTTCCTTCTTCTCGGCGGTGGATTCCGGTGCCAGGAAGAGCAGCAGGACGGTGGCGAGGGCGCCCACGGCGGCCATTGCCCAGAAGACGGACGCGAAGCCGTGGTTCTGTGCCAGGTACCCGCCGGCGACGGCGTCGATGCCGGCGATGCCGCCGTTGACTGCGGTGATGACACCCATCAGGGTGCCGTAGAGCTTGGCGTCGCGGATTTCCACGCGCAGCATGATCAGGGTCAGCGGAACTACGGGTCCGGAGACACCCTGGATCAGGCGGGCAACAAAGAGGACCTCGATGCTCGGGGCAAGGGCAGCCACCACGGAACCGATGGTCAGGACGATGAGCATCCCGGCGAGGACCTTCTTGCGGCCGATGATGTCACCGAGGCGGGGCAGGAAGAGGGAGAACAGTGCGGCGGCCGTGAAGAACGCGGTCTGCGTCAGGCCAACGGCGGCAGAGGTGGTGTTGAGTTCCTCTTCGATGGTGACGAGGGCGGGGGAAAGCATGGAGGCATTGAGCTGGAACGCCACGCAGGCGGCCAGCAGGGCTGCCATGAGGGCGCCGACATTGACGCGGCGCTGGGTTGAGGCGCTCACAGGTCCACCTCGCCAATGCGCTCGAGGGCGTCAACAACCAGGCCCCAGAACTTGTCCTGGTCCAGCTCCATGGCAACGGAGGTGTTGCAGTCTTCGGGAGCAGGAGCCCGGAAGTCAGCCACGGTCATGCCCAGGGTGAGGGAACCGGTCAGCTCCACGTCCAGCGGCACGCGCCGGGTGGTCATGACGGACGGGTCAATGACGTAGGCGACGGCACAGGGATCGTGCACCGGCGGGAAGTCGAAGCCCTGGGCGTCCTTGTAGGTGTGGCCGAAGAATTCGAGCAGTTCGCCAACGAACTTGGCCGGCTTGGTGCCGACGGCGGCGATGCGGTCAGCTACTTCGTCCGTGGCCAGCGCCTGGTGGGTCAGGTCCAGGCCGACCATGGTCAGCGGCCACTTTTCGTTGAAGACGATGTGCGCTGCTTCGGGATCGATCTTGATGTTGAATTCGGCCACTGCGGACCAGTTGCCCACGTGGTAGCCGCCGCCCATCAGGACGACTTCCTTCACCCGCTCAGCCAGGCGCGGTTCCTTGCGTACGGCCATGGCGATGTTGGTCAGCCCGCCGGTCGGGACCAGCGTGACGGTGCCCGGTTCGTGTGCCATGACCGTGTCGATGATCAGGTCCACAGCGTGGCGGCTGTCCAGTTCCACGGTGGGTTCGGGGAGGACGGGCCCGTCCATACCGGAATCGCCGTGGATGTCCGGAGCGTTTTCGATGGTGCGCACCAGGGGCCGGTCGCAGCCGGCGGCGAAGGGAACGCCTGTGATATTTGCGACACGGGCAATCGCCAGCGCGTTGCGGGTTACCTTCTCCAGAGTCTGGTTTCCGACGACGGTGGTAACCGCCAGGAGCTCGATCTCCGGGCTGCCGTGTGCCAGCAGCAGGGCGACCGCATCATCGTGGCCGGGATCGCAGTCCAGGATGATTTTGTGGGGCATTGCTTCTCCGCTTCGTTGAGGTTCCAGACGACGGGGCCGAAATCCCGGCGTCGCAGTGCCCCGCTCCGGCACACCGGACGCGCGCCGGTAGGCGGACATAACGGATGTGCATGAGTGTCTTGGCTGCTGTTGGGCCGGCTCTGTGGGAGGGGGCTGGACAGCACCTAAGGCCCATATTGGGCGGGCACATCTTAACGATATCGGCGTGGGAGGACTGTAATTGCCGCCGCCCGAATCCGGACGCCGATGGGCGGCGGGCTGATTTGGCCCGCCGCGGGGAGGTGCTTATCCTTTGCCCGTCGCCGCCGTGACTCAGGCCGCGGCACCGGATTTCCAAATTTGCTACCTTGGGGTGCAGGGCCGTGAATTCTCCGGCCCCCGGACGACGGTTCAGTACCCGGAACGCGACAAGACTGGCCAAAGGAGCTAGCCATGTCATGGGTTGTCCTCATTGCCTCCGGAATGCTCGAAGCCGTATGGGCTACAGCGCTGGGGAAGTCGAACAACTTCAAGAAACCCGTTGCCACCGTTGTGTTTGCCGTGGCGCTGGCGGCCAGTATGGCCGGCCTTGCCTGGGCGATGCTCAGCATCCCGGTTGGCACGGCCTATGCCGTCTGGGTGGGGATCGGTGCCGTGCTCACAGCGGGTTATGCCATGCTCTTCGGCGGCGAGAAGGCCACTGTGATCAAGGTGGTGCTGCTGATGGGAATCGTCGGCTGCGTTGTTGGCCTGAAGCTGGTGGCATAGCCATGGCTTGGATCATTCTTCTGCTCAGCGCTGTCCTTGAGGCTGTCTGGGCCACGGCGCTGGAGGCTTCCAACGGGTTCACTGTCCTCGCGCCGTCGATCATCTTTGCGGTGGCGGCAGCGCTGTCCATGGCGGGCCTCGGCTACGCCATGAAGCACATTCCGATCAGCACCGCCTATGCCGTCTGGACCGGGCTGGGGGCCGTGCTTACCGTCGCCTGGGCCATGTTCACCGGCACCGAGGAACCCGGTGTGCTGAAGGTCCTGTTCCTGGCCGGGATCATCGGCTGCGTAATCGGGCTGAAGTTTGTGGACAACCCTGCTCCCGTTTCCGCTCAGGCTGGCGGGTCACCGGAGTCCTGAGGCGGACTCTGCCCGGGCGTTGTCCAGGTGGCGCATGACCAGGGCTGCGGCAATCAGCGCCGCTGAGAAGCAGAGGCAGGCTTCCGGCGCCAGCAGGTACAGCTGGGTCACTGCCACGAAGAGCCCGTTCTCGCCGTTGTAGTTGAGCGCCCCGAAGTTCTGCAGGAACAGGTTCGTGGAAAGCGCGAACACCAGTCCGGCTATGCCCAGGACGATTCCCGCGTTCATGGTCTTCCGGTACATGCCGGTTACGGCGGTTGATGCCATGTTTCCCCCTCAGTAGTTGGACTCGTTGGGGTTCACCCAAACAGTCATCTGCCCGTGGGGCAAGCATTGCGCTTGTGTGGGCTCTGGGCTGGAATGCTGCTGGCGGGGGTCGAAGGAGGTACCGGCGGCAGCAGCGGCGTCGTGCCGGCGGTGCGGTGAAGGCTGGGATGACTCTGCGCGGGGATCAGCCAGTTCGGGACATTCCTCCGATGCGGGCAGTCATCCACCGGCATTCCCCCGCGCTTCGGGACATTCCTGCGATGCGGGACACTGATCCCCGGCCCTTTCCCTGCACTTGGGGACATGCCTTCGGGTTTGGGACATTCCTGCGCGGCGCCGCGGCAGGATTGTCCCAAACTGGCAGGGATGTCCCCACGCGGAGGGAATCGCGCCCTGCCAAACCGATCCACCGGGAACCGGCCCCAAGCGGGAGCTGAGTCCGGACGGATTCCCAGCCATCTTTACTGCTGTGAAGGGTGCGTCCTGCGCAGGCAGCACCTTTCGCAGCGGATGGGAAACCGCGCACGGGACCTGAGCCCGAACGCAGAATGCCGGCACAGGAAACGAAAACGACGGCGCAGCCCTAGCTGAGCGCGGCCTCAGGCAGGCTGGTGCCGGTCTCCACGAAGCGCTGGTGGAAGGCCAGCGACTCATCGAGCAGGTGCGGGGTGTGCTTGCCGACCGAGTCCCGGCTGGCGCGGTCGAAGTAGTCCTGCAGCAGCGGCTGGAAGTCCGGGTGGGCGCACTTCTCGATGATCATCCGGGCCCGCTGCTTGGGCGAGAGTCCGCGCAGGTCCGCCAGGCCGCGTTCGGTGATGATGAGCATGGTGTCGTGCTCCGTGTGGTCCACATGGCTGGCCATCGGCACAATCCCGGAGATCTTTCCGCCCTTGGCCGTGCTCGGGGACATAAACGCGGAGAGGAACCCGTTGCGGGCAAAGTCGCCGGAACCGCCGATGCCGTTCATCATGGACGTGCCGCCCACGTGGGTGGAGTTCACGTTGCCGTAGATATCCGCCTCGATCATGCCGTTCATGGCGATGCAGCCCAGCCGGCGGATCAGCTCCGGATGGTTGGAGATTTCCTGGGTCCGCAGGATGATCCGCTTGCGGTAGAAGTCGATGTTGGAGTTGAACTCCTCAATCCCCGCCGGGCTGAGCGAGAACGAGGTAGCCGACGCCACCCGGATCACGCCGTCGCGGATCAGTTCCAGCATCCCGTCCTGGATCACCTCGGTGAACGCTGTGAGTCCGGTGTAGCCGGCGCCGGAGAGACCGGCCAGCACGGCGTTGGCGATGTTGCCGACGCCGGACTGCAGGGGCAGCAGCTTGTCGGTGAGGCGCCCGGCCTTGATTTCGGATTCGAAGAAGTCCAGCAGGTGCCCGGCGATCATCTGTGAGGTTTCATCCGGTGCCGCGAAGGGGGTCATCCGGTCCGGGGCGTCCGTCTCGACGACGGCGATGACCTTCTCCGGGTCCAGCCGCAGGTAGGGTTCGCCGATCCGGTCGTCCGGGTTGACCAGCATGATCGGTTTGCGGTGCGGGGGCAGGGCGGTGCCGTAGTAGACGTCATGCATGCCGTCCATCGCTGCCGGCTGCTGCCGGTTCACCTCGAGGATGATCTTGTCTGCCTGCTCGATCCACGTCTTGTTGTTTCCCACCGAGGAGGAAGGGATCAGGCTGCCGTCCTCGTTGATGCCCACTACTTCGATTACGGCGAGGTCAATGTGGCCGTAGAACCCAAACCAGGCGTACTGGGCCACGTGCCCAAGGTGGATGTCGATGTACTCGAGTTCGCCGTCGTTGATCCGCTTCCGCAGCGTGGGATCCGACTGGTACGGCAGGCGCAGCTCCATGCCGCGGGCCTTGGCCAGGACACCGTCGAGCTCCGGGGCGGTGGAGGCGCCGGTGAGCACCTTGATCTGGAAATCCTCGCCGCGCGTGTGTGCCTGTTCGATCTGTTCGGCCAGCGCCTGCGGCACGGCCTTGGGGTAGCCGGCTCCGGTGAAGCCGCTCATCGCGACCGTCATTCCCGGTTTGATCATCGATGCTGCCTGCTCGGCGCTCATCACAAGATTGGAGAGTCCGGGGTGGGAGATACGGTCTTGCATAACTGGCCTTTCACAGAACGAATCAATCAACCCTAACCGCCTGTGAGCCGGAGCTCACATTCGGCCGTACCGGCGGAGCTGCAAAGAGGGCTCTGACCTGCGCTTATAAACGACAGGCCCCTAAAAAGCCATAGTGCGGTCCCTTTGATTGACACATCCGAACCGGTCGTCTTCACTGCTGGGACCACTCACATCACTCAGGAGATCCAACATGAGACTTTCCAAAACTGCCGCTGCCCTTTCGCTCGCAGCGCTGCTGGCATCCGGCACGGCAGCTGCCCCGGCATTCGCCGTCGGTGAGGGTCCGAACTACAACGGCAACGAGACCATCAACACCTCCATCCTGCACACCTATGACGAGATGGTGGCGGAGCTGAAGAAGCAGGACGCCAAGCAGCCGGCAATGGAGCTGGAAGTAATTGGGCAGTCGGTCAAGGGCCGGGATCTGTACCTGGCGAAGTACATCAGCAACCCCAACAACCCCACCATCCTGTACCTGACGCAGCAGCACGGCAACGAGCAGCTCACCACCGAGGGCGCCCTCGAATTCGTCAAGCACCTGGGCACCGGCAAGACCAAGGGAGTGCTCGACGGCGTCAACATCCTGATCGTCCCGATGCTCAACCCGGACGGGGCCATGGGCGACGTCGACTTCCCGCTGGACGGCTATATCGCGAAGGGCCGCACGCTCACCCGGGCCAACGCCACCGGCACGGACCTGAACCGTGACCACGTCGCGAAGATCCAGCCCGAGACCCAGGCCCTGCACAACAACGTGATGCGTGCCTACGACATCGACTACATGATCGACCTGCACCACCAGGGCACGCAGAGCGAGCGTGACGGCCAGCTGGTCTCGGGTTCGATCCTCTACCCCACCACCCCGAATGCCTCCCCCGACGTTGTTGAAGGCTCCAAGCAGCTTGGTGCCGTGGTCTTCAACGCAATTGACCCCACCGGCTGGGGCCACCTGGGCCGCTACGTGGGCGGATCCGCCGAGACGATCAGCCGAAACGGTATTGCCGTCGAATACGGCATTTCCACCCTGCTGTTCGAAATGCGCGGCATGTCGGACCATTCCAACCCCTCCGCTGTGCTGGGCCAGAAGAGCAACGGCTATCTGATCAAGCAGACCGTCACCACCCTGGATGCGACTGCCCGCGCCATCGCGGACCGGTCGATCGAAAGCACCGATACCTCCATCTGGGACACCCTCGCCGAGCAGACCACCCGCCCGAGCGAATAAGGCCCTAGGGAGAACGGCTCCCGCTGATTGTCAGCACTGGAAAAGGCGTGTTCCTTGGGGAGCACGCCTTTTCCAGTGCTGGGAGGCCCTCGGTGTTGAGAGACCGATCGGCAGTGAAAACCGGCCGGGGTCTTCCGGCCGGGACGTGCGGGGAAGATACTTCCTCTGAGAATCACCTTCCATGGTGTCGAAGGAGTCAGCATGTCCACGGCAAACAAGGGAACGTCCGTTTTCCGGCGCAAGCCGATTGAGCTGACCGAAGACGAAGCCTCCGGTTCCAAACTCTTCAAAAGCCTGGGGCTCTGGCAGCTGACTGCCATCGGCGTCGGCGGCATCATCGGCATCGGTATTTTCACGCTGGCAGGACTGGTTGCCAACGGGGGGCCTGACGCCGAGGGCGTGGGACCGGCGGTTTTGATTTCCTTCCTGATCGCTGGGCTCGCGAGCGCCGCGGCTGCACTGTCCTACGCCGAGTTCGCCGGGATGGTTCCGCGCGCCGGGTCCGCGTACACCTACGGGTACGTAGCCCTTGGGGAGATCATCGGCTGGTTCATTGGCTGGGACCTGCTGCTGGAGTACACGGCGATCGTCGCCGTCGTCGCCATTGGCATTTCCGGCTACTTCACCGAGTTCATGGCCGGAATCGGCCTGGACGTACCGGTGTGGATGCAGGGCACCGGGGACGTGATTGAAGGCGGGCTGGTCAACCTGCCGGCCCTCGTGGTGTGCCTGTTCATCACGTTTATCCTCAGCCGCGGCACCAAGACGTTCGGCCGCTTCGAACTGGTGGCGGTGGGCCTGAAGGTCCTGCTGATCCTGTTCATCATTGGGCTGGGCATTTTCTTCGTCAACACGTCCAACTACACGCCGTTCCTGCCCAACGGATTCGGCGCCGTGTTCACCGGAGCCGCCACGGTGTTCTTTGCCGTGTTCGGCTACGACGCCATGAGCACGGCCGCGGAAGAGGCCAAGGACGGTAAAAAACACATGCCCAAGGCCATCCTGCTCTCGCTGGGAATTGCGATGGTGCTCTACATCCTGGCCACCCTGGTCCTGACCGGCATGCAGAACTACACCGAAATCAGTCCGACGGCGGGGTTCGCCTCAGCGTTCCAGAACGTGGGCCTGCCTGTGATTGCCACGGTGATCTCCGCGTTCGCCGTGCTGTCTATCCTGACCGTGATGCTGACCTTCCTGCTGGGTGTGACCCGTGTGTGGTTCTCCATGAGCCGGGACGGACTGCTTCCCCGGTGGTTTTCCGCCACCGATTCCAACGGCACCCCGCAGCGGGTGACCTGGATAGCCGGCGGCGTCTCCGCCCTGCTCGCCGGGTTCTTCCCGATCCGGGCGGTCGCGGACCTGACCAACATCGGCATCCTGGCCGCCTTTGTGGTGGTCTGTATTGCGGTGATCGTGCTGCGGCGGACCCAGCCGGATGCGCCGCGGGAGTTCCGTGTACCGCTGATGCCGTGGGTACCGGCGTTCGGCGTCCTGGCCTCCGCCTTCCTGATCGCGCAGCTGCACTGGGAGACCTGGCTGCGGTTCGGCGTCTGGCTGCTAATCGGGATGGCGGTGTACTGGTTCTACAGCCGGAAGCACTCCCTGCTGAATCCCTCCAGCCCCCGCCACAGCCCGTCCGGAGACGCGGGATCGCCGCCTTCGCCGTCTCCGGAGCCCGACGCCGCGGGCTAGATTGCGCGGTTTTCCTCCGCGCCGGGACTGATTGGGTATGCCTCCTCGGCAGCTGCCAGACGGTCCCTGGCTGCCGTGCCCAGAGCTGCGGCGAGCGCGGCGATGAGCGCCTCCGTTACTGCCATGGCAGGTGTCAGCGAATCGAAGGGAACCGTTGATTCCACCGGGCAGGGCAGCGTGACTGCGGCATCGGATGCCAGGGGAGAAAGCCACTGGTCCGTGATCAGGATGAGCGTGGCGCCCTGCTTCGCCGCACGCCGGCCGAAGTTCACTGTTTCTTCCTCGTATCGGCGGAAGTCGAATACCACCAGGACATCTGCGGCTCCCAGGTCCAGCACGCGCGCTGCCCGCGAGAGGCTCCCGTCAGGGACGGCGTCCACTCCCGGCCGCATGAGTCCCAGGTGGACGGCCAGGTATCCGGCAAGGAAGCCGCTGAACCGTCCGCCAATCACTGAGACCTTCCGGTCCGTACGGGCGAGCAAGGCTACGGCATCCTCAAATGCCCCCACCGGAAGGACGTCGAATCCGTCCTGCACCGACCGGGAAAGTACCCGGCCGGCGTCGCGGAGGGATCCGCTCCCCTGCCCGGTGCTGTGGCTGCCGCCGAATTGTTCGAGCGCTGACACGTGGCGGTGTGCCAGCTCGGAGCGCAGCCGGTCCTGGAATTCGGGATACCCGGCGTAGCCAAGGGAAGACACGAAGCGAATGACGCTGGGGGCGCTGACCCCCGCCCTGCCCGCCAGCCGTGCAGCACTTTCGAGTCCGGCCCGCGGATAGTCGTTGAGGAGTTCACGCGCGATGCGGCGCCCGGAGGGAGTGGAGGCTGACAGAGCCTCGGAGATCCTGCGTGCAACCGGTGTCTCATCCTCGCCCTCGAGTTTCATGACATGAACATTACATAGGGACCCTTGACCGTGCAATCATGAAATGCCTATAACAGTACGCACCTGCTGGTCGGCGTAGAGCTCCATGGCCCCGGCTGATTCCTCACCATCGAAAAGGATCATCATGCCCCAAGCGACGCAACAGAAACCCGTGCGGAAACTACGCTCCTGGGAAGCAGCCGCTCTCTCCGTCGGCTTTATGGCACCGCTGCTGGCCATGTCCCTGAACGGCATTGGGGTAGCGGGGCTGGTTGGCACCTCGGTCAGCTTCGTCTTTCTCGTAGCGTTCGCGGGCACCGCTTTCATCGCCTACGGCTTTGTGCGCCTGACACGCCGCTTCAACCATGCCGGTTCGGTGTACGCGCTTGCCGGACGCACGATCGGTCCACGTGCAGGTTTCTTTGGCGGATTCGCCCTCTTGGGCACCTACGTCACCTTTGCCGCGTGCACACTCGCTGCCTGCGCCGTCTTCCTCGAAGCCTGGATGACAGCGTGGAACCCGGACGCCGCGTCCTTGCCCTGGATACTCGCTTCCCTTGCGGCAGCGGTCTTGGCCCTAGCCGCCAACTTCCGTGAATCCCGGTTCACGGCACGGCTGCTGACCGCCATCGGAGGGTTCGGTGTCCTGCTCATGCTCATCCTCGGCGGCGTCATCCTGGTCAAGGCGGCCACCGGGGCCGCACCCGTGGAAACAGCCGTGGACCTTTCCCTTCTGCTGCCCGGCGAGGTTCCGCTTTCCACCCTGCTCACGGCCTCAGTCTTCGCGTTCCTGTCCTGGGCAGGCTTTGAATCGTGCGCTTCACTTGGCGAAGAAACAGCCAATCCCCGCAAAGCCATCCCGCTTGCCCTCGGCGGATCCGTGGTGGGCTGCGGCCTGATCTATGTCTTTATGATGTTCAGCCAGCAGGTCGGATTTGGTTCCAGCGAGGAAGGAGCTGCAGCGTTCGCGGCGTCGTCCTCTTCGCTGACGGAACTGGCCGGCATGTACATCAGCCGTGAATACGCCCTCCTGCTGGCGTTTGCCGCGTTTATGGTCGCGTTCGCCTCGACGCTGAGTTCAACCGCTGCCGCCTCGCGCCTGGTCTTTGCACTTGCCCGTGACGGCTTCGGCCCCCGGTCGCTCTCCGTCATTCATCCGGGCAGCGGCATTCCGCGCCGGGCGGTGGCAGCGGTAACCGCGACGGCGGCTGTGCTCGCCGTACTGCTCTGGGCCGGCGGGGTCGGTGCATTCGATGCGTACTACTGGTACGCGACCATCGCCGTCCTGTGCCTGCTTGTGGCCTATGCGACCACCACGGCGGGCGTGGCTGTCCATATCCTCTCCGGCAAGGGATCGATTCCGCGCTGGGAACTGGTTCTTCCCGTCATCGGCATCGCCTACCTGGTCTTCGTCTTTGTGGTCCAGTCCGTCGACCAGCCGGCGCCGTATTCCTACTTCCCCGCTGTCGCTGCAGCCTGGTGCCTCGTCGGTGCCGGAATTGTCATCGCGGCGCCTGCCATGGCGAGGCGAATAGGCGAACGCCTTATCGAGGAGGACGCCTCCCATGCGTGAATCGAAGAACCGCGACGACGAACTGGTCTTCGTGGCAACGAATGACATTAGCGCCATCACGCGCGGACGGGCCATGCGGCTGGGTGACCTGGATTTCGCGACCGGATGCGGCTGGGTCCCGGCGAACATCGGGATCGGACCGTTTGGACACATTGTTGACGGGATCGCCTTCGGATCAATCGGCGACCTGCGCCTGATTCCCGACGCCGGCACGCTGACCCGGATCGACGGCATTCCCGGCAAACCACCGGTGAACGTGGTCCTGGCGGATATCACCCACACGGACGGAACCGCCTGGGAATGCTGCCCCCGGACGTTCCTGCGGCGTGCAATTGAGGACCTCGAGTCTGAGACCGGACTGAGCGTCCACGCGGCCTTCGAACATGAGTTCATGCTGCTGTCCGACGCTGTCCCGGACGCACCGTTCTCCTACCAGGCCATGCGTAGCGTGGAACCAATGGGAACGGAACTGCTGCAGATCCTGGCCGACGCGGGACTCGATCCGGAGAACTGGCTCCCTGAATACGGTGCCCACCAGTGGGAGCTAACCGTTGGGGCAACCGGGGCCCTGGCTGCCGCTGACCGCGCGGTACTGCTGCGGGACATTGTCCGCGACTACGCCGTGGCTACCGGGCGCCGGGCGTCCTTCTCACCGCTGGTCGATGCCGAGGGATCGGGCAACGGAGCACACGTGCACCTGAGCCTGCGGGATGCCGCCGGAGCACCGGCGACCTACGATCCGGACCTTCCCGGACGGCTGTCAAAAGCCGCGGGCTCCTTCGCCGCAGGCATCCTGCGGCACACCGCGGCACTGGTGGCGCTCACCTCGCCGAGCGACATTTCCTATCTTCGTCTGTCCCCTCATCGGTGGTCGGCTGCCCAGGCGTTCCTGGGTGAACGCAACCGGGAAGCCATGCTTCGTGTGTGTCCGACGATCGATATGGCCGGGAAGGAGATCGGGCCCCAGTTCAACCTCGAGTTCCGGGCAGGAGACGCCGCAGGCAACCCCTGGCTCACGATGGGTGCCCTCATCCGTGCCGGACTCGAAGGCATCCGCGACGGGCTTCCGACCCCGGTGGTGGTGGACCGGCAGGTCGAGGAACTCAGCCCCGAGGAACGCGGAGCAGCCGGTGTCAGCGATCTGCCCGGTTCACTGGCCGAGGCGCTTGACGCCCTGCAGGCGGACGAAGTCGTTCGGGGATGGTTCGCGCCCGACCTTATCGACATCCACCGCGCCATCAAACGCGACGAAATAAACCAACTCGTCGGCCTTTCCGAGGCCGAAAAATGCAGGAGGTACACCGGTGTCTACTAGGACATCCAGTCAGGACGGAATGTTCGGCGCACCGCTGATCGACCACCATTGTCACGGTGTTATGGCACGGCCGCTGCAGCGCGCAGAATTTGAGGACCTCGCCACGGAATCCAGCTGGCCGGGGCCCGCCGGGACAACCTTCTTCGACACCCAGCTTGGCTTCGCTATCCGGCGCTGGTGTGCGCCGGTGCTGGGCCTGGAGGCACATGTTTCGCCGGAGGACTATTTGGCTCGGCGTGCCGAGCTCGGTGCGGACGCCGTCAATTCACTGCTGCTGAGTGCGGCAAACCTGGACACGGTGCTGGTGGAAACCGGTTACCGCGGTGAGGAGATCACGTCCCCGGAGCAAACCGGGCTGCTGGCGTCCGCCGGGTTCCGTGAAGTCGTGAGGCTGGAACGAATCGCCGAAGAGGTTGCCGCAGCCGGGACCACGCCGGGAACTTTCGCCGCCGACTTCGCTGCAGCCCTGGAGGAACGCTCCCGGAACGCTGTAGGGGTGAAGTCCATCATGGCCTACCGCTACGGTCTGGACTTCAACCCGGACCGCCCGTCCGACCAGGAGGTTCAAACCGCGGCAGCGCAGTGGCTCGCCGCTGCCGGAAACGAACCCCGCATGGACCACCCCGTCCTTCTGCGGCATCTGCTGTGGGCTGCAGTGGATCTGGGCAAGCCTATCCAGTTCCATGTTGGTTACGGCGACGCCGACGTAGACCTGCACCGCTGCAATCCCCTGAACATGACTGCCTGGCTCCGTGCAGTACGCAGCCGCAATGTTCCCGTCATGCTCCTGCACTGCTACCCGTTCCAGCGGGAAGCGGGCTATCTGGCCCATGTGTTCCCTCATGTGTACGCCGACGTCGGACTGGCTGTGAACTACACCGGCAGCCGGTCCGACGCAGTGATCGCCGAGTCCCTGGAACTCACTCCGTTCCACAAGGCTGTCTTCTCCACGGACGCTTTTGGCCTGCCCGAGCTGTACTTCCTGGGCGCTCACCTGTTCCGCCGCGGCTTCGACCGCGTGGTGGGACGGTGGGTCGAGGACGGCGAGTGGTCTCCGGCGGATGCGGAACGCGTTGCCCACCTGATAGGCCACGTGAATTCCGAGCGTGCCTACGGGCTGGAACCGCGGTGACAGGGGCAGCCGTTGTCCGGCAGGGATCCGGGACGGAGACTTCCGCCGCACTCTTCGCCGAGCTCAATGCGGCGCTGGACCTCGAGCTGGGCGGTGCGGTGGAACTGCGTCACCGGCTGCATGCGGCACCATGCCTTTCCGGCGCTGAACAACCGGCGGCAGACCAGCTGGCAGGGTTCATCGGCCGTCCGGTTCAGCCTGTGGCGTCCACGGGTTTCTACCTGCGGACAGGCCCGGAGGACGGGCCCTCGGTTGCGGTGCGGACCGAACTGGACGGCCTGCCCCTGGTCGAAGAAAACGATGTCTCTTTCGCTTCTGCCAACGGCGCCATGCACGCCTGCGGCCACGACGTGCACCAGGCCGCCTTCGCGGCATTCGTTCGGGCGGCAGCCGCCGTCGAACTGCCCTTCGCACTGACGGCAATTGCCCAGCCGCGGGAGGAAACCTATCCTTCCGGCGCCCTGGACATCATCAATGACGGGCTGCTGGCCCGCGAACAGGTGGCATCCGTCCTGGCTGTCCACGTTCACCCGGGCATCCCGGAAGGGTCTGTGGCGACGGGCAGCGGAGCCATCAACGCCGCTGCCGACGAGTTCGAAATCGTAGTCCGCGGGCGCGGCGGCCACGGAGCGTATCCCCATTCGAGCGTCGACCCGGTCCCCGTTGCGGCGAGAATCTGCCTGGCGGCGTACGACCTGATCCGCAGCACGGTCAGCCCGGTTAGCCCGGCCGCACTGACCGTCGGCGAGCTCAAGACAGGAACGGCGTCGAACGTCATTCCCGATCAGGCGCTGATCCGCGGCACCCTGCGGACCATGGACAAGCATGAGCAGTCCCTGCTGCACACGGCCCTGCGCCGCTGTGCGGAGCATACTGCTCAGGCAGCCGGCGCCACGGCGGAAGTCAGCATCACCGTTGGTGAACCGGTCCTGCGGAATGATGCCGTTCTCTCATCCCGCGCAGAGCGTTGGCTGGCACAGCAGGGACTGGGAAGTGCCGAGCCGTTGCGCAGCTGCGGCGCGGATGACTTCTCGTTCTTCACCGAAGCCGTCCCGGGGGTTATGGCCTTCCTGGGAGTGCGCAGTCCTTCCCCTGCACCGCAGAGCCCGCTGCACTCGGCTACTTTCCTGCCTCCGGACACAGCCGTTGGGGAATGCGCCCGGACGCTGGTGGCACTGTATGTCGGTGCGGTCGAGGAGCTGCTCGCCCAGCAGCCCGCTGGCGGGTAGGCCCCGGCGCGCCGTCCCCAAGCACCCCTGCTGCTGGCAAGACAGCCAGCCGCGCTCTGCCCGGACTACCTCAGGCAACCAGCCCAGCCAGCGGGCAGCTACTGGGGCCGGGCAGTGCGCGGAGATGCTCCCCCGCCGCCGGATTCTTCCTCGCCCTCACTGCTTTCGCGGGACTGATCCGCAGCTGTGTGCACGCTGTGACTGCCTCCTTCGCCGGCGTGATCCACCTTGCGCCGGCCCACACGGCGATACGCCAGTCCCACCAGCACACACGCCAGATAAGCAGTTCCAATGAAGATCCAGCCGTCCAGGAAACCGCCGGAGAATTCAAGCAGAAGACCCATGATGAGCGGTCCCGACGCGAACCCTGCGTACATTCCCAGGGACACTGCTCCTGATGCAGCTCCCACGCGTTCCTTTGGCACCTCGCGCAGGACCCCTGCCATGACCACAACGTTGACGCCGAGCACCGATGCACCGTGGAAAAGCACGCCCGCCCACAGCAGCGCGGGGATGCCGGTCTCCCCTGCCGCCAGCAGCAGCCCGGCACCGCAGATGGCACCTGCGGCCAGAATGAGAAGCAGCGTGGAGGCCCGCACCCCTTCGGCCATACGACGGCCCCACAGCACGCGGGAAGCCACCCCGACGACGCCGGCTGCGGCCGCGGTTGCCCCTCCCATCAGGAGCGAGAAGCCGAGTTCCCGCTGCGCAAACAGCGGCAGGTAGACGTTGGTGGCCTGCATTCCCGCGCCGGAGAAGAGCGCGAACGCGGCGAGCAGCCAGACCGCGGCGGGGAACCTGCGCTCGGCCGAGGCACGTTCAGCACGGTTGGGGGTTTTGATCCGGGGTTCGGGCGGCAGCCGGTGCCATGAGTATGCAAGCAGCAGCCCCAGTACCAGTGCGGCGCCGACCGCAGCGCCCCGCCACCCTGCGAACAGGGCTGCCGCCGGGAAGAACAGACTGGAGAAAAGCTGGCTGGCCTGCACTCCCGACTGCTTGATGCCCATCCACCCCGGACGCTTGCCCGGCTGCACTGCATGAATGATGATCCGGTTGGTAGTGGGGTTGGAGATGGCCTGCGCGGGGCCGGACAACAACACGGCTGCCAGCAGCCACAGGTAGTTGCCGGACAGCGCCATAAAGACAAGCGAGAGAGCAGTGCCCCCGAAGATAATCAGCATCTGGGTCCGCGCACGGATCCGGTCGCTAAGCCGCCCCAGGGACATCGAGGACAGCGCCGCACTGGCGAAGCAGGTGGCTGCGAGCAGGCCGAACTGCGATTCGCTGATACCCAGATCCGAGATGATGAGCGTGCTGGTGGCGGAGATTCCGTAGTTCATCACAGGGCCGGCGCCCATGGCGCAGACCAGCACGAACAGCAGACCGGGACCGGGGGTGGAGCGCAAGTTTTTCCTCTCTTGGAACGACACAGACCATTGTTGCCTGTGTATGCCAGAGTTACGGAACAAAACGGGCTAATATCACCCGTAGGGTTCGTCGTCTTGGACCCATGTAGCTGGGGGAGAACCAAATGGGCAGTGAGTCTCAGGCAAGCGTGCCTTCAGCACGCCGTCGCTCCGTAATGCTCTTCCGCCGTGCACGCACCGCCCTCGCACTGGTGGGCGTCTTCTGGCTCTGGCTGCTCCTGGGCAGTGCCGGGTTTGTCGCTTCCCTGTTCGACCGGCCCTTTTACGCCATGCTCGCCCTGTACGCGCTGGGCACGCTCACGCTGATTTCCCTCCTGATTGCACCGGTTGCCCTCGCGTACCTGCTGATGAACCGTCCGGACCGGAACGGCCAGGCAGCAGTAGCCCGGCCCGCATCCCGGCCTGAGTCCGCGCCTGCCGACGCCCACCGCTCAGTACGCAGCGATTTGGCTCCGGTGATCCGGATGATCCCGCGGAAGGTCAAGGACAGCGGCACTTCACTGGGCACCAAGGCTGCAGCGAAGTGGCGGGACCTGGCTTCCTAGCCGCCTGAGCCTTCCGCTCCGCAGAGCCACCTGGACCCGGAGCGTGTCAGCCCAGTGTCAGTGGCGGCAGCAAGAGTAGGCGCATGACTTCCTCTGCTCCTCCTGCTTCCACACTCCACCCGGCAACAGCCCGGCCCCTCGTTAGCCACGCGCGCTACCGGCAGGAACCCTATGTCCGCTGCCTCCTGCTGGAAGTGGACGGTAAGGCTGTGGCCTGGACACGCACCCAGGTGCTGGTGCACTGGATCGACGACGACGGCCGCGCCCACAACCGCTGGGTACCTGCGTCCGCCGTCACCCGCATATCCCGGGATTCCTCCGCCTGGCAGGACCCCTACGATGACTTCGGCTTCTACTACCCGGCCCAGAGCCCGCTGAGCGCTCCCGTGCGTTGACACTAGCGGCGGATGACGCCGATGCTGCGGGAACGCGAGGCGTCCCGGAACGCCCTCACCAGAACCACCACGGTGATGAACAGGGTGGCTATCCCGAACGGATTGGCCAGGGCAGCCGAGTATCCGAGCACCTCCGGCCCGGCCAGGGACGAGAAGACCGATCCTGCCTGCGGTGTACCGAAATCCGGAACAAAGAAGCCGAAGATCCCGCCCAGAAACCAGTTCGCAAGCAGCAGCACTGACGTCTTCATGGGTGCACCAAAGGGAGTGCGTGCAGCTGCACCGGCCGTGATCTTTACCGCCGCGGTCAGCATCAGCACCGCCAGCAGCGGTCCGGCAGTGAGCGCGAAAACCGTCACCAGCCGGCCGTCTGCACCCACCAGGATCCGGCCTGCGGTGATCCACGCGGGAATGATCAGGGCCATCGGAATGCTGGCACCGGCAATAACGGCAGTGAAGACACGGGAAACAGCGGATGGCGAAGCGGCGGACATTCTTCAACTCTATTCTCTGGCCACGCCCGCCCTCGGCATGCTGGGATGAGCACCGGCACCAAAAAGTCATCTCCAGGGATGATGCCGCGCTCTGCACCCGGACCCTAGGCTGGGAGTGCACTGGCCGAACAACGCGTTCCGGTTGCCGGTGACCCCCGCACTTCTGCCCCAACCCCGTACACGCCTGCCCGAAAGTGCCTAAACACCATGCCCGTCGAGTACCTCATGTGGATACCAGCCGCCGCCCTGGCGCTGCTGCTCACAGTTACGCTGACTACCGGTGCCGTGATTAGCCTGTTCCGGACCGAGGAGACCACCGGCGCCGCGCGTGCCCTGTGGCTTGCTGCAGTGCTGCTGCTGCCCGTTGCCGGCGCCCTTGCCTGGCTCGCCGTGCTCCAGCACAGCACCCGGTCCCGTCCCGCAGAGGAAACAAACACCGAAAGCCTAATGTAGCGGCACCTGAGGTGTGTGCCGGACAACTGATGCCGGCGTTGTTGAGCACACCTGCGCTTAACTGTTAGGCGGCCCGAAGTCCTGGTGCTACGTTGGCCATATGCTCCACAAGGCAGCCCCCGCGGGTTCACATCCCCGCATCGGCCGGCCCAGGGCGGGTACCCGTCTGCCCTGGCTCCTCGGCCCCGCCCTGGTAGCCGGAGTCGCCTACCTGGATCCGGGCAACGTGGCCAGCAACATGACCGCCGGCGCGCGTTTCGGGTATCTCCTGGTCTGGGTAGTTGTGGCCGGCAACGTCATGGCGTGGCTGGTTCAGTACCTGTCCGCCAAACTCGGTCTGGCAACCGGACGCAGCCTGCCGGAACTGGTCGGCCTGCGGATGCGCAGTACCACCGGACGGCGGCTCTACTGGCTGCAGGCAGAGCTGGTGGCCATGGCCACGGATATCGCCGAAGTAATCGGCGGTGCCGTTGCCCTGTGGCTGCTCTTTGATCTCCCGCTGCCGGTCGGCGGCCTGATTACCGGCGCCGTTTCCATGGCAGTCCTGGCGATTCAGGGCAGTGGACGGCACCGGAGCTTCGAGTACGCGATCGTCTCCATGATGGCCATCATCGCCATCGGATTCACCGCCGGTGTATTCATTGCGCCGCCGGACCCTGCCGGAGTGGCGGCGGGCCTGGTGCCCCGGTTCGACGGCGCCGGTTCGGTCCTGCTCGCTGCTTCGATTCTGGGGGCGACCGTTATGCCCCACGCCATCTATGCCCATTCAGCACTGACCCGGGACCGGTTCCCGGAGCGGGCGCAGAGCCTCACAACCTCCATGCTGATCCGCGCCACCCGCTGGGACGTCACTATTGCCCTTGCCGTCGCAGGGACGGTCAACCTCGCCATCCTCCTGCTGGCTGCCACCTCGCTGCAGGGTGTGGACGGCACCGACACACTGGAGGGCGCCCATGCCGCGATTGGCGGGGCCCTGGGCAGCGGCGTCGCGCTTCTTTTTGCTCTGGGGCTCCTGGCGTCGGGTCTGGCATCAACCTCCGTGGGTGCCTACGCGGGGGCGGAGATCATGCAGGGGCTGCTGAAGGTGCGCATCCCCATGCTGCTGCGGCGGCTGATCACCCTGCTGCCGGCGCTGGCCATCCTCGCCGCGGGAGTGGATCCCACCTGGGCACTGGTGCTGAGCCAGGTGGTGCTTTCCTTCGGCATCCCCTTCGCGCTTGTGCCTCTGCTCTGGCTGACATCCCGCCGGGACCTGATGGGCGAGCACCGCAACCGCTGGTGGACAACAGCCCTGGGGGTGCTCGTGGCCGGACTGCTCATCACCCTGAACGTTGTCCTGCTGTACCTGACCTTTACGGGCGGCGGCTAGTTCCTTAGCTTTTGCAGCCGGACTAGGGCCACAGTGCTGAGTGGGCGCGTCCCTCCAGGTCCCTGCGCAGCTCGGCATGGGCGGCGAGGCGGAACACGTCCGGCTGGGGCCGCTGGGCCGCACGCTCCCCGAGCCTGATCAGCAGTTCTCCGGCGGCCACAAACACGCGGCCGACGCCGGTGGGCCGGACTGGCGAGTGGGCGGCTGGACGCGCATGCAGGGGCAGGGACGCGTAGGTCATTACGACATTCATGACTGGGCTCCGGGATCGATAAGCGGGAAGAAGTTGAAGTGCAGTTCCACGGGGCGCGTGCCGTCGGCGTCTTCGCGCCCGCGGAACGGAGAAAGCAGTTTCTCAAGTTGCTCGGAAGCCTGGCGGGAAACCTCCTGCGCTTCCTCCAGCGTCAGCCGGAGGCTGGTGCCCAGAAGGATCGAAGTTTCCACCCATTCATCCGGGAGGGATTCACCGTGGTCAACAAAGTCCCCCAGGGCTTTGGCATTGCTGTTGGTCACGGTCTTGGCAAGGATTCGGGTGGCATCGCGGGCGGCCGGGGACTTGGCCATCTCCGCGGAGGTCTGGATTGGTTCCGGGACCCGCTCCCACCAGCGTTCGCGGGCGGTTCCTCGCCCCTCCACCTCGCGGACAAATCCGTGCTTGGCCAGCTGGCGCAGGTGGTAGCTGGTGGATCCGCTGGACTCCCCAAGGCGTTCAGCCACGGAACACGCGGTCTGCGCGCCGTAGCGGGAAAGGCTTTCCAGCAGCGCTATGCGGATCGGGTGGGCCAGTGCCTTCAGGCGGGTTACATCGAGGACCTGTGCATCATGCGGGGGCGACTGCTGTTCCATGCACCCAAAGTACCGTTGCAAAGATCTCTTTGCAAGCATTTCTTTGCAACGACTTCTTTGCATCCCCTCATCCGCCGAGAGGCCAGTTACGGCTCGTTTCAGCGCGGCTAAGTCAAGTGGTGGGTGCAACGCTGGGGGGTTAGGCTGCCGGTTGCAGCAGCATGTTCAGCCGGTTGGCTGGGGTATCCATGTCCAGGGTT
>NZ_LKIU01000006.1:248397-416903 GCF_001307035.1 Arthrobacter sp. Edens01
CAAACCAGCCGTAACTGGCCTCTCGCGTAAGTTGGGCAGTGGGCGCATCAGCCAATCGTCTGCCGGATCACACGAATCTTTGGCATGCTTGGATTTATGTCTAACCGAGCCGGAACACCCGCCCAGCCATCCGACCTTGTCGACCTCACCGCGCTTCTGGACGCCTATTACGACGTCGCGCCCGACACCGCTGATCCCGGCCAGCGTGTGGCCTTCGGGACTTCCGGACACCGCGGCAGCTCCCTGAAGGGCTCTTTCAATGAGCCCCACATCGCCGCCATCACGCAGGCGATCGTCGAATACCGGACAGGCGCCGGCATCACCGGACCGCTGTTTATGGGCAAGGACACCCACGCTCTTTCAGAACCTGCGCAGAACACCGCCCTCGAAGTTCTCGCTGGCAACGGGGTCAATGTCCTGATCGACTCCCGCACCGGTTTCACGCCGACCCCGGCGCTGAGCCATGCCATCCTCACGCACAACGCGACCCGCACCGACCAGGCTGACGGAATCGTGATCACCCCGTCCCACAACCCGCCTGCCGACGGCGGGTTCAAGTACAACCCGCCCTCCGGCGGACCTGCAGATTCGGAAACCACGGCCTGGATCGCCAACCGGGCCAACGAACTGCTGGAGAACGGGCTGCGCGGCGTCCAGCGTATTCCGCTGGGTGAAGCACGGCTGGCGGAGTCCGTGGGCGCCTATGACTTCCTGCAGCACTACGTGGGCGACCTCGGCTCAGTGCTGAACATGGATGCCATCAAGGCCTCCGGACTGCACATCGGGGCCGACCCCATGGGCGGCGCATCCGTTGACTACTGGGGTGCAATCGGCGAGCAGTACGGCCTGAACCTGACCGTAGTGAATCCCAGCGTGGACCCCCAGTTCGGGTTTATGACCCTGGACTGGGATGAGAAGATCCGCATGGACTGTTCCTCCCCCGACGCGATGGCATCTCTGATTGCCCAGGCCGGGCGGTACGACATCGCCACGGGCAACGACGCCGATGCCGACCGCCACGGCATCATCACCCCCGACGCCGGGCTGATGAACCCGAACCATTACCTCGCTGCTGCCATTGAGTACCTGTACGCCAACCGCACCGGCTGGCGCGGTGACGCGATGGTCGGCAAGACACTGGTCTCCTCCTCCATGATTGACCGTGTCACATCCAGCCTGGACCGCCGGCTCATGGAGGTTCCCGTGGGCTTCAAGTGGTTCGTCCCGGGCCTGTTGTCCGGCGAAGTGGCCTTTGGCGGCGAGGAATCCGCGGGTGCGTCCTTCCTGCGGCTGGACGGCTCGGTGTGGACTACCGACAAGGACGGCATCCTGCTGGCCCTGCTGGCGTCCGAGATCACGGCCGTCACGCAGAAGACGCCTTCACAGCACTACCGGGAGCTTACCGGCCGCTTCGGAGACCCGGTCTACGCGCGGGTTGATGCCCCGGCCACGCGCGAACAGAAGGCTGTATTGTCCAAGCTCTCGCCGTCGGACGTCACCGCCACCACGCTGGCAGGCGAGGAAATCACCGCCCGGCTTACCGAAGCCCCGGGCAACGGCGCACCCGTGGGCGGGCTGAAGGTCACCACCGAGAACGCCTGGTTCGCGGCCCGTCCCTCCGGTACCGAAGACGTGTACAAGATCTACGCCGAATCCTTCAAGGGCGCCGAGCACCTCAGCGAAGTCCAGGCCGAGGCGAAGGCCATTGTGGACTCCGTAATCTCCTAGCCCGTTCCTCCAACGACTTAAACGAGATGACAGAAACTGCCCGTATGAGCGTTCATACGGGCAGTTTCTGTCATCTCGAAGTTAGAGAAGGCGGCGGAGGATCCGCGCCTTGAACCCGTTGTACGGCGGGTAGGCCACGCGCAGGGTGTCCAGCAGTGTTGACTTTGAGAAGACCGGGCGTGCCTGGCTGAACGTGTCGAAGGACTGTTTGCCGTGATACGCGCCCATGCCGCTGGCACCCGCCCCGCCGAACGGCAGCTCCGGCACGGCCAGCTGCACAATTGCGGCGTTGTGGTTCACGCTTCCGGCACGGACGCCCTGCTCGAACTTCCGCTGCCGGGAGGCTGAGGACGTGAAGAGATAGGACGCCAGCGGCGCGGGGCGGGCGTTGATGATCTCCATTGCCTGGTCCAGGTCGCGGACGGTGACAACCGGAAGGATGGGCCCGAAGATCTCTTCCTGCATCACCGGAGCATCCAGGGAAACGCCGGTCAGCACTGTGGGCTCGAAATAGAGGTCCTCGCGGCTGGTACGTCCGCCCGACACTACGGTGCCGTCCGCCAGGTAGCCGGTGAGCCGGTCGAAGTGCCCCTCGTTGACGATCCGCCCGAAGTTGGCGCTGCGGGACGGATCCCGGCCCACAAACTCGCGGATCACCTTGCCGAGCGCCTTGAGGAGTTTGGGCGCTGCATCCTCGGTGACCAGCACATAGTCCGGCGCCACGCACGTCTGGCCTGCATTGATCAGCTTGCCGTAGGCCAGCCGGCGGGCAATGGCGGTCAGGTTCCCGTCCAGTACGACGGCGGGAGACTTGCCTCCCAGCTCCAGCGTTACCGGGGTGAGGTGCTCGGCGGCGGCACGCATGACAATCTTGCCCACCCGCTCACCACCGGTGTAGAAGATGTGGTCGAACTGCTGGGCCAGCAGCGCCTGGGACGCTTCCTGGGCACCCTCAACCACCACCACGGCCTCCGGGTCCAGGTACTCGGGCAGGATCCGGGCGACGGCGGCAGAGGTGGCCGGCGCCAGCTCGCTGGGCTTGAGCACGGCCGCGTTTCCTGCGGCAAGCGCGCCGATCAGCGGGGCGAGGAGCAGCTGCACGGGATAGTTCCAGGGCGCGATAATCAGCACCACGCCCAGCGGCTGCGGTTCAATACGGGCCGACGCCGGCTGCAGGCCCAGCGGCACCGGCACCTTGGTGCTCCTGGTCCAGTCGGTCAGGTGTTTCAGCGCGTGGCCTGCTTCGGACCGGGTGATGGAGATTTCGGTGAGGTAGGCCTCCAGCGGGTTCTTGCCCAGGTCTTCTCGCAGGGCTGCGGCGAACTCCTTCTCCCGTTCGGAGAGCATCCGCATCAGGGACTTCAGCTGTTCTTTCCGCCATGCCAGGGGCCGGGTGCGCCCGCTTTCATAAACCTTGCGGACCGCGGCAACCTGTGCCGGAATACTGCCCGCCGGGGACGCTGTCCGGATATCGGAGCTCATGCCCGGTTACCGCTTTCCTGTACAGGCTTCTCCGCTGCCTGGGCGGGACGCCCGGTGAAGTGGTCCATGGACTGGTAAACCTTGAAGACCTTTCCCGCCACAACGTCCCAGGCAGGCTGCGGCAGCAGGCCACGCAGCGCGCTGCCCAGCGGGACGGTCCAGGGCAGCTGGACCCGGGCCCTGCCTTCCAGCAGCGCCTTCCACGCCTTGTCCACGACGTATTCGGGTTCCATCAGCGGTGTCATCAGCGGACCGCGGGCACCTTCGAACATGCCGGTCTTGATGTAGCTGGGGATCAGGGTGGTGACCTGGACGTGGCCGTGCCCGGCTTCCTCCAGCTCCAGGCGAAGTGAATCGCTCCAGCCGATCACTGCCCATTTGGAGGCGGTGTAGACGCTCATCTTGGGTACAGACAGCGTCCCGGAGGCAGAGGCGACATTCAGGATCCGGGCCGGGGTGCGCCGCTCGATCATGCCGGGCAGGAACGCGCGGGTGATGTGCATCGGGGCCAGAGTATTCACGTCCATGACGGCGTCAATATCCGTTCCGGAGTGTTCCCAGAAGTACTTGCCGCGGACGATGCCGGCATTGTTGATCAGCACGTCCGGCGCACCGAGTTCCGCCAGTACGGCTTCGGCGTTTTCTGCCACTTCAGCCGCAGAGGAGACATCCAGCGTGTAGGGGCGGATCTCCGCGGATCCGAGACCGCGCAGCCGCTGCGCAGCAGCCTCCAGCGCCTCGGCATTCCGGTCCCACAGCACAACGGCCCGTGCGCCTTCGCGCACCGCCCGTTCGGCGTACAGGAGCCCCATGCCCATGGCCGCTCCGGTGATGAGTACTGTCCGTCCAGAAACTGAGATTCCCACGTATGATCCGTCCGTCACAGGCCGCCTTCGGCCCAACTGCTTTCCCGGTAAAATTCCAAGTGCGTGCAACATAGCGTGGCACAGTCGCCCCGCCGGTAACATTCTCCACGAATCAATCCCCCTTTGTCCTTTGGAAGGCACACGCATGAGCAGGTTCGGCACAGACTGGAAAATCCACGGGAACGGCAGGACAGTCACTCCCGGCTCATACGTCGCACCGGATGAGCGGCTGAGCTGGCCGCGGACCATTGGCATCGGCGCCCAGCACGTCGTCGCGATGTTCGGCGCCACCTTCCTGGTTCCGCTGCTAACCGGTTTCCCGCCCGCCACCACGCTGTTCTTCTCCGGCGTCGGCACCATCCTCTTCCTGATCATCACTGCCGGAAAGGTGCCCAGCTACCTGGGCTCCTCCTTCGCCTTCATCGCGCCGATCAGCGCTGCAGTAAACCAGCACGGTCCGGGCGGAGCCCTCGGCGGCATCATCATGGCCGGTGCCACCCTGTTCCTGATCGGGCTCGCCGCACAGCTGGCCGGAACCCGCTGGATCCAGGTCCTCATGCCGCCGACGGTCACCGGCGCAATCGTGGCGCTGATCGGGCTGAACCTGGCCCCCACCACACGCACCAACTACGAAGCCGGCCCCATCACGGCCACGGTCACCGTCGTCGTGATCCTGCTGACCACTGTCCTGTTCAAGGGACTCATCGGCCGCCTTTCCATCCTGGTAGGCGTCCTGGCCGGTTACGTCGCCGCCATCATTCAGGGCGAAGTGGACTTCTCCACCATCAGTGACGCAGCCTGGTTCGGCCTGCCCCAGTTCACCGCCCCGACCTTCCACTTCAACGTCATTGGGCTGTTCGTGCCGGTTGTCCTGGTACTCGTGGCAGAGAACATCGGCCACGTGAAATCCGTGGCCGCCATGACCGGGCGGGACCTGGATCCCTACACCGGCCGGGCGCTGATGGCTGACGGCGTGGCCACAATGCTGGCCGGCTCCGGCGGCGGCTCCGGAACCACCACGTACGCCGAGAACATTGGCGTCATGGCGGCCTCCCGGGTGTACTCCACTGCCGCGTACTGGGTCGCCGGCATCACCGCGGTGCTGCTGAGCCTCTTCCCCAAGTTTGGTGCCATGATCGCCACCATTCCCCCGGGTGTGCTGGGTGGTGCCGGAGTGGTGCTGTACGGCATGATCGGCATCCTCGGCGTCCGGATCTGGGTGGATAACCGGGTGAACTTCTCCAACCCGATCAACCTCTCCGTGGCCGGAGTTGCGCTGGTGGTTGGCATCGCGAACTACACCTGGAACGTTGGCGGCCTGACCTTCGAGGGCATCGCCCTGGGCACCGCTGCCACTCTGGTGATCTACCACGGCATGATGGCCATCGCCCGCTGGCGCGGCACCATGCCGGATGAACCCCAGGAAGACGTCGGCGCCACGCCGTCCAGCCTGGGCTAGGAACCTAGGCCCCTTCCAGGGCCGCCTGGGTGGCACGGGCAACGTAGAACGCTGCCCGTGCCATCGCATCCTCCGGGCTCTGGGCAAGGTCCAGGACGCTCACCGCTGCCTCAACCCCGTACTCAGCCAGGACCTTCGGGCCCAGCGTGATGGCCCCGGCCACCAGCACCACCGGAATACCCCGGTCAGCGGCCAACCGGGCTACCTCCAGGGGAGCCTTGCCGAAGCGTGACTGCTCGTCAATGGACCCTTCGCCGGAGAGAACCAGGTCTGCCCGCGAAAGAGCCGGCTCCAGGCCCACCAGTGCGGCAATGAGCTCAAAACCGGGCTCGATTCCGGCATCGGTGAACGCCAGGAAGGCTGAGGGGAATCCGCCGGCGGCCCCTGCCCCGGGGATATCGACGTCGATGCCCGTTGCCTCTTGAAGCAGGCGCGCCCAGTTTGCCAGGGCTTCATCCAGCAGCAGCCGTGCCGAGGAATCCGCTCCCTTCTGTCCGCCGAAAACGTGGGCTGCACCGTTGTGCCCGGTGAGCGGGTTGGTCACGTCCGCGGCAATCCGGATCCGGGTGTCCTTGAGCCGGGGGTCCAGTCCGGATGCATCGACAGCTGCTGCCAGGGCCAGCCCGGCCCCGCCCGGGGGTACCGGCTCACCGGCAGCGTCGAGGATCCGCAGCCCCAGCGCTGTCAGTGCCCCGGAGCCGCCGTCGGTCATTGCTGATCCGCCGATGCCCAGGATGATCTCGCGTGCTCCGGCGTCCAGCGCCGCCGTGATCAGCTGCCCGCTGCCAAAGCTCGACGCCGCCAGGGACGTCTGCACTGACGGTTCCACGAGCATCAGGCCGGAGGAGCGCGCGGTTTCCAGGACCGCCGTCGTGCCGTCCATCGCCCAGACTGCGGTCACTTCGCGGCCCAACGGTCCGCGGACCCCGGTGGAGCGCTCGACGGCGCCCGCGGCGAGAGCCGCCTCCAAGGTTCCCTCGCCGCCGTCGGCCACCGGAATCCGGGTAACTTCGGCGTCGGGGTAGACCGCAAACACCCCCTGCGCCATGGCGGCAGCGGCTTCCTCAGCGGTGAGGCTGCCTTTGAACTTGTCCGGGGCTATGAGCACGCGCATGGTTCCCATCCTGCCAGCCGCCGCCGGAGCAGGACAGTTCTACGCGCCGGCTCCCTGCGGCCAGGCTCCGCGGGCGGAGAGCACCGAAGCGAGCAGGTCCGCGCGGTCCGAGACCAGTCCGTCGACTCCCAGGTCCAGCAGTCCTTCCATCAGCGGGCGGGTGTTGATGGTCCAGACGTGCACCTCGATTCCGGCGGAATGGCAGCGCCGGACAAAAGCCGGCCGCACTACCGGCACCCCGCGGAAGCTCACCGGAACCTGCACCGCCTGAAATCTTCCCAGCCGCGCAATCAGCCGTCCCAGACCCAGCGGTGAGAGGAGCAGCAGTGCAGCCGTTGAGAAGGATCCGGCAGAACTCGCGGCCGGGCTGGAGAGCCGGCGCAGGCAGTCCAGCCGGCGCCGGTCCGAGAAGGACGTCACGAGCACCCGGTCATGGGCCTGGTGCTTTTCGATCAGGGCCGCCAGAGCCGCAGCTCCGGCGGCGTCCTTGATGTCCACGTTCAGGCGAACATCAGGCCAGCGGACCAGGACGTCCTCCAGCGTGGGGATCGGCTCGGTGCCGCCCACCCGGACTCCTGCCAGCTCGCGCAGGCTGTAGGCGCTCAGAGGTCCGGTGGAATCGGTAACCCGGTCAAGGGTCTCATCGTGGAACACCATGAGGACGCCGTCGCTCGTGGTGCGGACATCCGTTTCCAGGTAGCCGAAGCCCAGGTCAACGGCGGCTTCGAAGGAGGCCATGGTGTTCTCCAGCCCGTCCGGGCTGAAACCGCGGTGGGAGAGGCCAATTGGCTCCGAAGCCCCTGACGGGTGCGCAGATGCAGGAGCGGGCGGCATGAAGTACGGCAGTTTCTGGCTCACAGGGTGTACTTTATCTCCGGTTGCCGCCCGTCTTCGGCTTCTCCCCGGTCCGCCGGTGGGGTCCCGGAACTAGACTTGCTCCACCGAGGGCGGGGGCCTTCGGTGCCGCGCCGGCAAACCCTGGAGGTGCCCATGGAGCACGGTTCCGCACGGCAGGCAGCAGGCCGTTACCTCCGCTGGCCCGTGGATGGCCTGCGCGGGACCATCACACGGTCTCCGGTCACTGTTTCTGTCCTTGTGCTGTTCTGGTTCCTGGGAATCCTGACGTCCTCCATCATCACAGGACCGGAGGGTGAGCTTCTCCCGTGGGTGAGCGTCTCGGTCACCACGCTGCCGCAGTATTGGCCTGCCCTGATCCTCTCGGCTCTGTGGGCCAACGGGCTGGCAGGCTATCTCAGCGGTACCCTCCTGGCACTGGTGGTGGGGCTGCCGGCGGAACGCCTGCTGGGAAGCCGCCGGTTCCTTGCGGCCGCCCTTGGAACGCAGCTCGCCGGCGCCCTGCTGGCGATCGGCTTCACCGCGGTAACCCGCACGGTCTTCGACGCCTGGGGGCGGGAACTCAGCACAGATACCTTCGTGGGCCCGGTGGCGCTCTTCTGCGGCGTTGCCGGAGCGGCGTCGGCCGGGCTCGGAACACTCTGGCGGCGCAGGATCCGCCTGCTGCTCTACACCCTGCTGGTGGTGCTGGCACTCTTCTCGGGTTCCCTGCGGGACGTCATGGCACTGGGCAGCGCCGTCGTTGGCGGTCTGTGGGGTCCATATCTCTTCGGCAGGCGGCCGCGGCGCCCGCAGGGCTTCGTGTCCAGCCGCCGTGAGGCCCGGATTCTGGTGGCCCTCGCCGTGGCGGCCACTGCTGCAGGGCCGGTCATCGCTGCCCTGAACGTACGTGCCGTGGGGCCGCTGGCCATCCTCGCGTACTTGTTCACCAACGCGGAAACGCTGGACCCGGCGGCCCTGGCCAGCCTCTGCGCGGATTCCGCGCGGCAGGCTGAATGCCGGGCCGCAAAGCTGGAACTGAGCGCCGGCCCGGCAGGATTCTTTCTCGCCGTGCTTCCCCAGGTGCTGCTGCTTGTTTTTGCCGTGGGCCTGCGCCGTGGCCGCCGGTTCGCGTGGATCAGCGCCCTGACCCTGCAGGGCCTCATGATTCTTGCAGCCGGCATCCGGATCATCCTGTTCCTGTCCGGTGAACTGGGCCCGGTGTTCGGATTCGGGGCCTCGGGCCAGCCGTTGCCCCTGGTCCTTCCCATGCTCCTGCCGCTGCTGGTCTTTGTGCTCCTGGCGGTAAGCGGACGCCGCCTTTTCCAGGTCAGTGCACCGCCGGGCACGTACCGAAGGCTCTTCCTGACCTGCTTCGCCGCAGCCGTGCTGCTGGCTGGGGCCTGGGTGGGAGGCGGACTGCTTCTGCGCAGCGGTTTCACGCCCGCTGCCACCCTGTCCAGCCTACTTGCGGACCTCCCGCTCCGGTTCCTCCCGGTCTCCGAACTCACGGTCGGCGCCCCGCAGCTGCTGCCCGCCTACGCGCCCGCAACCATCCTTTACGAGGGTGTGGGTGTGGTGTTCTGGATCCTCGTGTGCGTTCTGGTGCTGCGCTCCTTCAGCCTGCCCGCCTACGCGCCGTATACCGAAGCCAAGGAGCGCGCCAGGTCGCTGCTCAAGGCCACGGGCGGGAGCACCATGGCCTGGATGACTCTCTGGAGCGGGAATTCCTACTGGTTTTCACCCACCGGCAACTCCTACATTGCCTACCGGCTGGGTTCCGGCGTGGCCCTCACAGTGGGGGATCCGGTGGGCCCGCCCCAGGAACTGCAGCAAAGCGTGGACGGTTTCGCCGCCTACTGCGCTGATTCCGGGGTGACGGCCTGTTTCTACTCCGTGAACGCGGCAACCCGGGAGGCCACTGCGCGGTTGGGACATACCGATCTTCAGGTGGCCGAGGAGACGATCCTGCCGCTGGGGTCCCTGGTCTTCAAGGGCAAGCGGTTCCAGGATGTCCGCACGGCGTTCAACCGGGCTGGAAAGGCCGGGATCCGCGCCGAATGGACCACCTACAGCAAGGCCCCACTGTCCGTTCTGGACCAGATCAACGCGATTTCCGAGGAGTGGGTGGCAGACAAGCAAATGCCGGAAATGGGCTTTACGCTTGGCGGGCTTGAAGAGATCGACGACGACGGCGTGCGGCTGCTCCTGGCGGTGGACCAGGACCGCACCGTCCACGGGGTAACGTCCTGGCTCCCCATTTACCGGGACGGCAGGATTGTCGGCTGGACGCTGGACTTCATGCGCCGCCGGGGCCGCGGGTTCCCTGCTGCAATGGACTTCCTCATCGCCTCGGCAGCACTGTCCCTGCAGGACGAGGGATTCAGCCTGCTGAGCCTCTCCGGCGCCCCGCTGGCCAGAAGCGCGGCTTCGGCGGCCGGCAAGAGCGCGGAACCCGACGCCGCCGCCCCTCCTCCGGCTTTGGACTGGGTGATGAACCGGCTGGGCGCTGCGCTGGAACCGGTGTACGGCTTCCGGTCCCTGCTGGCCTACAAAGCCAAGTTCCAGCCGCAGTACGTTCCGCTGTACATGACCTACCTGGACGCCGCCACTCTTCCGGCCATTGCCAATGCGCTCACCCGCGCCTATCTTCCGCACGTGTCGGTGGGGCAGACGTTCACCATGGCTCGGAGGATCGTGGGCAGCCAGCGATGAGCCTTTCCCTCACCACGGGGCCGGTACCGGCAGTGGTGTTCCTGCTGGGCCTGGCCGGCCTGTGCTGGCTGTGCTGGGGCACGCGGCGGTACCTGACCCGGCTGGTGCCACTGGCACTGATCGGCGCGGGAGCGGGCACCATCCTGCTGTTCCTTGCCGCAGAGGTGCTGCTGGAGTGGTGGAACGCCTCATTTCCGCGTTACCTCTACCTATATTCCACAGCGGGAATATTGGCCCTCCTCCTGGTAGTTCCGCGATGGAGGGCCAGCCGGCGGGCACTGTCCCGGATCGTGACGGCCGCGGCAGCAGCAGCGGTGCTCCTCGCTGCCGTCTCCGGGGCGAACATGGCCTACTCGCAGTATCCAACCCTTGAATCCCTGGTAGTGAACCCGGGCGAATCCAGCGGCCCGCTGCCAACCCGCAGCCCCCCGGCAGGCCAGGACCCGCCGCAGCCTGCCACGGAGACGAACTGGACCCCGCCCGCGGACATGCCCGCGCAGGGAAAGGTGTATCAGACGCGGATCCCCGAATCCGGATCCGGATACCAGGCCGGATCGGGACTGGTCTATCTTCCGCCGGCTTATCTTGCCTCCCCGCCCGCACAGAACCTGCCCGTAATCCTTGCGCTCCATGGGCAGCCGGGCTCTCCCGCCGACTGGTTCACCGGGGGCCAGCTCCAGTCCGTCATGGATGACTTCGCTGCCGGGCACAAAGGCCTTGCACCAGTCGTCGTTGTGCCTGATCTCTCCGGCGGCGCCAATGCCAACTGGTCCCTGTGCCTGGACTCCAGCCAGGGACGCGGTGCAACCTATCTCGCTGAGGATGTGCCGCGCTGGGTCCGGGAAAACCTGGCGGCTGGCCTCAGCAGCTCCCGGCAATGGGCGGCGGCAGGGTATTCCTACGGCGGCACCTGCGCGCTGCAGCTGGCCGTGAACTTCCCGGATGCCTATCCAACGTTCGTGGATATTGCCGGGGAGAATGCGCCCACGGTTCCGGGCGGGATCCAGTCCCTGCTCAGCACCTACTTCGGCGGGAACTCTGCGGCCTTCACCGCACAGAACGCCCTGGACGTCCTGAAAACCGGGTCCTTCCCGGACAGTGCCGGGATTGTGGTGGTCGGCAGGGATGACAGCACCTACGCGGACCAGGGACGCCAGGTGTATGAGGCGGCCAAGGCCGCCGGCATGGACGTCACGCTTCAGGAACTCCCCGGCGGACACTCCTGGGTGGTCTGGAAAGAGGGCCTGGCCGGCAACCTGAACTGGCTGAGCCGCCGGCTTGGCATACTGGACCAATGACCGACGCCGTTTCCGCCCGGATGAAGCAGCGGCTGGCCGGCGCCATGGAGGTGCTGGGCCGTCATGGCCTGCTGCTCCTAACCCTCGCTGCGGGGCTGATCCCCGCACTGCTGCTGGCTCTGGCGGCCGGCGGCGTGTACGAGGCAGTCGTAGAAGAAGACGGCGTTGCGGGCCTGGACCAGCCGGTTCTCGACGCAGCCATTACGCTGCGTTCTCCCGGCGTCGACACCGCAGTTACCTGGCTGACCAACCTTGGCGGGACCATCGGGCTCCCCGTGCTCGCCGCTGCCGCAGTTCTGGCGCTGTGCCGGTGGCAGCGGAGCTGGACGCCGCTGATTCTTACCGCGTCCGCCGCGGCCGGATCGCTGCTGCTCACGGTGGCCGGCAAGGCCCTGGTAGGCCGCTCACGGCCTCCGCTGTCCGACGCCGTGCCGCCCTACGAGCACTCGGCATCCTTTCCCAGCGGGCACTCCCTAAACTCCGTCGTGGTGATCGGAACGCTCGCCTACCTGCTGGTCCTGTACCTGAATACCCGCCGGAGCCGTTTCCTCACCGTCCTGGCGGGGGTGGTCTTTGTCCTGGCTATTGGCCTGAGCCGGGTCTACCTGGGCCACCACTGGCTCACGGACGTGCTGGTGGCCTGGATCCTGGGGCTGGCTTGGCTGGCCATCCTGATAACGGTGCATCAGCTCCTGCACGCGCGGCGCCTCAGGAGCCTGCCCGCCGGCTAGGGCTGCCTGCCGCGCAGCAGGTCTTCCAGGACCTGCGCCACGCCGTCCTCGGCGAAGGGCGGCGCCAGGTGCCCGGCTGCGGCACGGACCGCTGGGTGTCCTGAGGCCATGGCGTAGCCGCGGCCAGCCCAGCCGAGCATTCCCAGGTCGTTGGGCATGTCTCCGAAAGCAACAACGTCGGCCGCTTCTATTCGCAGCGAGCGTGCGTACTCCGCCAGGGTCACCGATTTGTCCAGTCCCGAGGCAGACATTTCCAGCAGCGGAACGGACGGCGCGGAGTGCGTGGTGGAGACCAGGTGCGCCACTTCGGGCTTGACCTTGTCCAGGAACTCGTCCGGATGGACACCCTTCACGCGGGCCAGGAATTTCACCACACGGGCGTCCCCGCCCAGTGAGTCCTTCAGCGGTTTGGGCGTGACGGCGCCAAGCATATCCGCGCCGGCGTCCTCTATGAATCCGGGCTCCAGATGGAATCCCTCCTCCGTCTCAGCGGCGAAGTGCACGGCAGGGTAGAGACCACGGATGATGCCTGCAGCTTCGAACATCCCGTCAAGCTCAATAGGCCGGGACCAGAGGATTTCCCCGCTCTTGAGGTCGTAGAGGATCGCTCCGTTGGAGCAGATGACCGTGCCGGTATGGCCCATCTGCTCGCGCAGCGGATCCAGCCAGCGCGGCGGCCTGCCGGTGACAAACACGATGGCGATACCGGCGTCGGCACATTTGCGGAACGCATTAACGGTCCGGTCACTGATCCTGTTGTCCGGGCCCAGTATGGTCCCGTCCAGGTCACTTGCTACCAGCCGCATATCCGCCCTTCCGTCGGCCTCCAGCCTAGCCGGAATCGGGGGCGTGAAACCTCAGGCGCTAGGGTGCCGGCCGTTCGGCTGTGCCGATGATTACCCCGCGTGCCAGCGCGTGGCTGCGCAGTGCCATGGAAAGCACGCCGGGCCGGGCATCCTCGGCGACATCGAGGAACGGAATGTCCACCGCGTGGACCATGACGAAGTACCGGTGCTTCCCGTGTCCCACCGGTGGAGCTGCCCCGGTGTAGCCCGTTTCGCCAAGTTCGTTAAGCAGCTGCAGTGTGCCCTTGGGCATTCCTGACCTGGAGGCGTTTTCCGTCAGCGATGTCTCCCGCACCGGAATGTTTACGGCGGCCCAGTGCCAGAACACCCCGGGTATGGGTGCGTCCGGGTCCACCATGGTGACGGCAAAGCTCTGGGTTGCTTCCGGCCAACCGGTCCAGCTCAGCTGCGGGGAGGCATCACGCCCGCCGGGAACGGCTCCGGTGGCGTATTGCGACGCTGCCAGCGGACCGCCGGCGGCAAAGTTGGCGCTGCTCACTTCAAGGGCGGGAACCTGGGGCAGGGATTCTGTGGGGTCGTACGCTTCCACGGGCACACTTCCTTTCATCTCCCGCCCCGGACGGGACGGGACGCTGCTAGAGCAGTTCACTCCGGTAGGGCGGATCGGCGCCAGGCCGGGAAACCGTAATGGCCGCAGCGCGGGCGGCATAGGCAAGGAGTGCCTCGAGGTCCCCGACGCCAATCCTGCGGAGCTCCGGACGGCGGGCAGCGCCGTCGTAATCCCGGTCCATCAGCCCGGCAATGAGTGCTGACATAAATGAATCACCGGCGCCCACCGAATCCGCCACGGTCACGGTCACTGCGGGTACTTCGCAGGTTCCCGCGGCAGCCACTGCCCACGGGCCCTTGGACCCGCGGGTAACAACCACGACCGCGGGACCCATTTCGAGCCAGCGCCGCGCGGAGTCTTCCACCGGTTCGTCCGGGTAGAGCCAGGCCAGGTCCTCGTCCGATGCCTTGACCACGTCGGCGAGACGGACGAATTTCTCCGCCTGTTCGCGGGCATAGGACACATCGGTGATGATGGTGGGCCGGCAGTTCGGGTCAAAGGTGATGGTTGCCTGCGGGTGCGCGCGTTCAACTGCGGCGAGGACCTCATGCGCCCCCGGAGAGAGCATGGTGGCAATGGACCCGGTGTGCAGCAGCGTGGTGCCCTGCAGCAGCCGCGGCAGCGCGTCCGCCAAACCAGGCAGATCCCATTCCAGGTCGAAGGTGTACCGGGCGCCGCCGGCCGGATCGAGCACGGCCGTGGCCACGCTGGTGGGCCGGTCGTCGGCCGGCTGGGCGCTGAGGACGGAGTTGGATTTCAGGTGCTCGGCGATCAGCACCCCATAGGCATCGGTGCCGTACCGGCCAACGAACTGCACCGGCCGTCCAAGCCGGGCCACACCCACCGCTACGTTGAGCGGGCTGCCTCCCGGGTGGGACCGGCGGGGCGCGGTGTCGCTGACAACTTCGTCGATAAGGGCTTCGCCGATGACTGTGATCACGCCCTCAACCTACCGATTACGGACCGGGCGGCGCTACCCGGATGCTGTTTTGGCGGCATCTTCCAAGGCCTGGATGACCTCATCCCAGGCCTGTGTGCCCGGAGTGATCATCTCGAAATGGTCGCCGGAGATCCGGCGGAGCTCGGCAGTTCCACCAGCTGCCTTCGCCGCCCGGACATAGGACTCGGACAGGTCAGCCGGCACGGTGGTGTCATCCCTGCCGTGCAGGACGAACACAGGTACCGGAGCCGGAACCCGCTGCACCGGATCCGCTGCCCGGTAACGTTCCGGCTCCGCGTTTGGCGCTGCGCCCAGGAAGTTTTCCACCGCCCCGTCACTGAGCCGCAATTCGTGGGCGAGCAGCAGGTCCAGCACCCCGGACTGGCTGACGACGGCGTCCAGCGGCACCCGCGGGGCGTCCCGGTTGGCTGCCCATACGGCCAGGTGCCCTCCGGCGGAATGCCCCAGTGCGATGACGGGACCCCGAATCCCTTCGGTGCCGGCAAACCCTGCCAGCTCTGCCAGGGCATCGATGCCGGCGGAAATGTCCTCAAAGGTCTCCGGCCAGCCGCCCCCGTTGCCGGCCCGGCGGTATTCCAGGTTCAAGGCTGCCCATCCCCGGCCGGACAGGTCCGCTGCCAGTGGCCGTCCCAGTTCAAGGGAGTAAAGCGAACGCCAGTAGCCGCCGTGGATGATGACTGCGGTTCCGCGCGGCGGCGTGCCGGGGGGCGGCAGGGTAAGTTCTCCGAACTGTTCCGGATGGCTGCCGTAGCTGAAGCGCTGGGGCATGGAGGTCCTCAATCTTTCCTGCGGGCTGCCGCGGGCTGCACACCATGTGCCGCCCTCCGTCCTAATCTGGAGATGAGCCTAACCGCCGCCGGCCCAGCCGGTGTCCGCGGCGTGCCCTAGGCTGGCAGAAACTGCGAAAGGACAGACGTGAGCACGTGGGACACCCTGGATGACCGGCTTCGCCCGGTGGTCCAGGCCAGCACGGATGAGTATGCCCGGGTCCGCCCGGCCCTTGAATCCGTGACGGCGGAGATGGAAGCAAGCCTGCGGGCCGTGTTCACGGACAGCTCCGTGAAACCGCTGTTCATCGCTTCCCGGACCAAGTCGGTGGAGTCCTTCCGGGACAAGGCATCACGGACACTGCCGCCGGAAAACCCGGACGAGGTGCCCACCCTGCTTTTCCCCGATCCGCTGCGGAACCTCACCGATTTGGTGGGCGTGCGTGTCATCATGACGCTGCCGCACGAGGTGGATGAGGCAGCGAACCTCATCAAGCGCCAGCGGGCCGAGTTCGACTGCCGCGGCGACCGGGAGAAAGACATTGGTTCGATTGAGTCCGGGACCTACGGGTACTCCAGCCGGCACCTGATCCTGCGCACAATCCAGAATGAAACGGTGCGGGAATTCCACCGTTTGCTGGAGCCGTCGCAGAAGCCCAATGGCAGCTATCTGTTCGAAGTGCAGATACGCACCGTTCTGGCGCACGCCTGGTCGGAGATTGAGCACGACATCCGCTTTAAGGCCGGCGACCCCCGGGCCTGGAGCCCGTACTTCGACCGGCAGTTCATCGCCACGGCGGCCATGCTGGAAACCGTTGAGAACGAGTTCGCGGAGCTCCATGAGCGCTACGAAACGGTGACGGGCTTCTGGGATGAGGAGGGGGAAGGCTCCGCTCCGCTGACACCAAACCGGATCAGGCACGTCTGGATGACCCTGCTGCCCCACGTCAACCGCAAGGCCGGGGACGACTGGGGATGGGCCGCTGAGCTGCTGGCGGCGCATGGGCTGAAGACCACCATGGACCTGGCCGGGCTGCTGCAGGCTGACGCTATCACCGAGGTCCGTGCCGCCCTGGACCACCGCTACTCTCCGGGGCCCGACCGGCTGCTTGACGATCTCCTGCTGTGGCGGTTCGGCAAAGCCCATATTGACCTGACTGCGGAACCTGAGGATGCGCCGTCCAAGCCGCGGCGTGAATCCCTTGGCCGGCGCTACCGGCAGATGCAGCTCTACCGGGCGCGGGAAAACTAGGGACGGACGCCTGCTGGGCTAAGCCGAGGCCCGGCGGACGAGGGTTACCGGCGGCAGGTTCTGTTCCGGGTCCCCGGTTATCCCGCCGAAGCTGCCAGGTTCCACCAGTGACTCCGTAGCCAGCTGGGCGAACAGCACGCCGATGCGGCGGGCATGCACGCTGACCGTAGTCAGGGGAGGCACAGCCAGCCGGGCCAGCGGAATATCTTCCGCTCCGATGACGGCCAGGTCTGCCGGTGCGGACAGGTTCAGCGCGGACAATCCCGCCAGCAGGGCGAACGCGTATTCGTCGTCGAAGGCGCAGGCTGCCGTCACCGGCTCGGCCGTGCGGACCCACCGGCCAATGATCCCCGAAGCCTGCTCCGGATCAAGATCGATCCGCTCCACGGCAGGCGGCAGCAGCCCGTGCCGGTCACACGCCTCCTCGATGGCTGCCAGGCGCGCCTCGGCCCGCCATTGATAACCGGAAGCGGCGGGCAGGGCGACGCCGATTCGCCGGTGTCCCGCAGCAGCCAGGTGCTGCACCTGCAGGGCGCCGATCCCAAGATCGGGTCCCAGCGGGTCGGCATGGTCCTGTTGCAGTGACGCCATGGGCACACCGGTGGCCTCCAGGGCGTCCAGATCCTTCTCCTGCAGCGGAGTGGCGAGGATCAATGCCGCCGGAACCAGGGAACGCACCAGCGGTGCAGCAGCACCCCCGTCCGGCAGGCGGTGCGCGATCAGGCGCAGACCGGCCTGTTCCACCTGGTCCGACGCCCCGTCCAGCACCATGGCCAGTGCCCGGCCCAGCGGTTCGGGCGGCAGCAGCATCAAGACCAGATCGCTGCGCCCCCGCCGCAGGGTGCGTGCAGCGTTCGACGGCGCGTACCCCAGTTCCTGCGCGGCAGCCAGGACACGCGCCCGGGTAGCGGCCGAGATGCTCTGGCCGGGGCGCCCGTTAAGCACGTAGCTCACGGTGGCCCGGGACACCCCTGCAGCCCGCGCCACATCAGCGGACGTCACCCGAGATGCCATAAGTGCGCCTTGCCTTCCGTTCCGTCCATGCGGGCTGGCCTGCCCTGCGACAGGAGCCCGAATTTGAGCTAATCTGACCTTACACGCGCTACTTACACGTGTAACCCAAGAGCGGCTGCACCCCGGCCGCCTCCGCTCCTGAAAGGACTACCGTCTATGTCCAATGCACCCCTGACAGCCCGCAACACGATCCAGGAGTGGCTGGACCACCCCGTGGGCGGACCTGTACTTCGCGGTTTCCTTGCCCAGACAGGAAGCGACGAAGCTTCCCTCGGCCCTGCACTCGGACTCAAGCTCCAGCAGCTCGTTGACCTCAGCCAGGGACAGATGCCGCAGGCCGCGGTTGATGAAATGGTCAAGGCTGCCAACGGCGGAGTGATGCCGGAGCTCGAAGAGACAGTGCTTCCCACCGTTCCGGGCCGCTTTGAGAACAAGACCGTCATCGTCACGGGTGCCGGCTCCGGCATCGGCCGAGCCACGGCCGCCCGCATCGCCCGCGAAGGCGGCCGCGTCATTGCCGTTGATATCGCCGAAACAAAGATCAATGAACTGGCCGAAGAACTCGGCGACGCCATTGTTCCGGTGGCCGCCGACCTCACGGATCTGGCAGCTGTGGACCGGATCATCGCCGCCGCCGGCGGACAGATCGACGGCCTGGCGAACGTCGCCGGAATCAATGACGACTTCAGCCCGCTGCACGAGGTGTCCGACGCCATGTGGCAGAAGGTCTTCGCGGTGAACGTGGACGGTCTGGTCCGCCTGACCCGCGCCGTACTGCCGGGCATGCTTGAGGCACACAAGGGCGCGATCGTGAACGTCACCTCCGAGGCGGGCCTGCGCGGCTCCGCTTCCGGCGTGGCCTACACGGCGTCCAAGCACGCCGTTGTGGGCATCACCAAGAGCGCCGCGTTTATGTATGCCAAGGAAGGCATACGTGTAAATGCCGTTGCTCCGGGCGGCGTCGCCACCGGCATCCCCATGGGCGGCAAGGTCTCCGAGTACGGCGAAGCACGCCTGACCCCCGCCCGCGTGATGATCCCCGGCCTGGCTTCGGCCGAGGACCTGGCTGCGTCCATCACGTTCCTGCTCAGCGATGACTCCGTGAACATCAACGGTGCCATCATGCCGTCCGACGGCGGCTGGTCCGCAGGCTAAACAGCACCAGACACTACGACGGCGGCCGGCTTCCTTCGATATAGGGAGCCGGCCGCTGCGCTCCACCCGCTGCCGGGCGGCAGCGGGCACCTAGCCGATCTACCAGGGAGAGACCATGAAATCCGTTTACGTGACCGGCCCGGGCACCAATGAGTGGGTGGAGGTGGACCGCCCCACCGCCGGCCCCCGCGATGTGCTGCTGAAGATGAAGGCCTGTGGTATCTGCGGCTCCGACGCGATGTACAGCCACATGGGCGGCATTCCACCCCGCCAGGGTGCCACCCCGCTCGGGCATGAACCCGCCGCCGAAGTCGCCGAAGTCGGAGCTGAGGTGGATGGCTTCGCGGTGGGCGACCACGTTGTCATTGACACCATGGCCTTCACCGACGGGCTCCTGGGCAGCGGCGGTGCGCAGGGCGGGCTGTCCGAATATGTCCTGGTCCGGGACGCAGTACCCGGCCGCCAGCTGCGGGTCATTCCCCAGGAGATTCCGTGGGAGGTTGCCGCCCTGAACGAGCCCATGGCCGTTGCCTACCACGCAGTGAACCGCACCAACCCCAAGGCGGGCGACAAGGTGGTGATCTTCGGTGCAGGCCCCATCGGACTCGGCGCGGTCCTGGGTTACCGCCGGCGCGGCGTCTCCCACATCGTCGTCGTCGACATCATTCCCTCCCGCCTGGAGAAGGCACTCGAGGTTGGCGCGGATGCCGTGATCAACTCAGCCGAGGAGGACGTGGCCGCGCGGCTCGTCGAGCTGCACGGCGACGGCGCCACCATGATGGTCCGAGGCACCCGCTCCGGAACCGACATCTTCCTTGACGCAGCAGGGGCGCCCGTGGTCCCCCAGACCGTGGCCGGCGTCGCGAAGTCCGGTGCGGTGCTCGGCATCGTGGCGGTCCACAAGAAGCCCGTCGAGCTGGACTTCGGCTCCATCCTGACCACCGAGCTGACGATCGTCTTCGCGATGGGCTACCCGACGGAGATCTTCGAGGTCACCGACGACATCATCGAGAACTGGCGGAAGTACGCGCTGATCATCAGCGATGTACTGCCCTTCGACCGCGCGCTCGAGGCCCTGGAGCTGGCGCAGACCCCCGGGGCCGCTGACAAGGTCGTCGTCCGTTTCGACTGAGTCCCGTTCGAAGGACATTACGACGGCGGCCGGCCCCCTTCTTAGCGAAAGGGGCCGGCCGCCGTCGTCGTGCGAGAAGGGTTAGGAACCCGACACCGCAGCAGCGAGCTTGTTGAGCGAGCCTTCGAGCTCTTCCTTGCTGACCATCGGGAAGGAGACCTTCTTGAGGGTTTCCTTGTCCGTGACCCTGCTCCAGTCATAGGTCAGGGTCACTTCGGTTGAATCCGGGCCCATGGACGCCAGCTCCCACATCCACTCCCAGCCTGCAGGCTCGGTGCCTGCGACGGCGGTCTGCCAAGCCAGGAGCTTGTTGTGGTCGAAGCCGGTGACGTGGTTGTCCGTCTTGTAGTCGCCCATCTTGGAGTTGTTCATGTTCATGGTGAACACATCGCCGACTTTGGCGATGCGGTCGGTCTTCTCATCCGAAACCACCATTCCCGAACCGTCCAGCTCATGGTGGCGCTCGGGGTTGGAGAGCAGGTGGAAGATGTCCCCTGCCGGTGCGTCAATGACGCGGGATACGGAAATGGTCGACTGTTCGTTGGACATAGTTCTCCTTCGTGTAGACGGATCATGCCATCCCGGCGGGCGGTAGCCCGCGGGAAACCTAGTCTTGCGTGGAGCGCTGGGCCTCTTCGAGTGTCCAGCCGCTGATGTAGGGCGGGTCCTGGCCCTCATCGCGGGTGTACTGCCTGCACCGCTGGCGCTCGTCCTGCAGCCACTGCCGGAAGCCGGCCTGGGTGGACCCCAGCGACGGTACGCGGTCAAGGACGTCGATGGCCAGCTGGAACCGGTCAATCTGGTTCAGCATCGCCATGTCGAACGGCGTGGTGGTGGTGCCTTCCTCCTTGTAGCCGCGCACGTGCAGGTTGCCGTGGTTCGTCCGGCGGTACGTGAGCCGGTGGATCAGCCAGGGATAGCCGTGATAGGCGAAAATGACCGGCCGGTCCTTGGTGAAGAGGGTGTCGAAGTCCCGGTCAGAGAGCCCGTGCGGATGCTCCGTGGAGTCCTGCAGCCGCATCAGGTCCACCACGTTCACTACCCGGATCCGCAGCTCGGGAAGCTGGTTCTTCAGCAGGGCCGCGGCCGCGATGGTCTCCAGGGTGGGGACGTCTCCGGCACAGCCCAGCACGACGTCGGGATCCGGCTTGGCACCCGGGGACTCGTCTTCGCTGCCTGCGAAGTCCCACACCCCAATCCCCCGTTTCACGTGCAACTTCGCCTGTTCGGGGTCCAGCCACACCGGAGCAGGCTGCTTGCCGGAGACCACCACGTTCACCCGGTCCCGGGTCCCAAGGATGTGCTGCGTGACCGCCAGCAGGGTGTTGGCGTCCGGCGGCAGGTACACCCGGATCACGTCCGCCTTCTTGTTCACCACGTGGTCGATGAAACCCGGGTCCTGGTGGGAGAACCCATTGTGGTCCTGCTGCCAGACGTGGCTCGAGAGCAGGTAGTTCAGCGAGGCGATGGGCTGCCGCCAGGACAGCTCGCGGCTGACCTTCAGCCACTTGGCGTGCTGGTTGAACATTGAATCGACAATGTGGACGAAGGCCTCATAACAGTTGAAGACTCCGTGCCGGCCGGTCAGCAGATAGCCTTCCAACCAGCCTTCACAGAGGTGCTCGCTGAGCACCTCCACCACGCGCCCGCTCCGGGCCAGATGCTCATCCACGGCCTCAATGCGCTGCTGCCACACCTTGTCCGTGACGCCGTAGACCTCCTGCAGCCGGTTCGACGCCGTTTCGTCCGGCCCGAAAATCCGGAAGTTCTCCGGGTTCAGCCGGATGATCTCCGCCAGGTACCTGCCAAGGTTGAGCATGGGGCTGACCCGCTCACTGCCCGGTTCCCCGATGTCGACGGCGAAGTCCGCGTAGGCGGGCAGGCGCAGGTCCTGCAGCAGGCGGCCGCCGTTGGCGTACGGGGTGGCACTCATCCGCAGGTTCCCGGCTGGAGCCAGGGCCGCGATCTCCCCGCGCAGCCTCCCCTCGGCGTCGAACAGTTCCTCCGGCTGGTAGGACTGCAGCCATTCCTGGAGCTGCGCGAGGTGTTCGGGGTTGTCGTGAACTTCGGACAGCGGCACCTGGTGTGCCCGCCAGGTTCCCTCCACCGGCTTGCCGTCCACGCTGCGGGGGCCGGTCCAGCCCTTCGGGGAGCGGAAAACGATCATGGGCCAGCGTGGAGCCTGCGGATCGCTCTCGGCCGGCCGCGGCGCATCGGCAGGTGCCGCGGACTTTTCGCCGGTGCGGTAGGGCTCCTGGATGGCATGGATTTCGGCCAGACAGGTGCTCAGGGCCGCGGCGAAGTCCTCGTGCGCGGCCATCACAGCGTCCGGATCTGAAACGGTCACGAAGTGCGGACGGTAGCCGTAGCCCTCCAGGAGCTTCACCAGCTGGGATTCGGGCATCCGGGACAGCACGGTCGGGTTGGCGATTTTGTAGCCGTTCAGGTGCAGGATTGGCAGCACGGCGCCGTCGGCGGCCGGATCGAGGAAGCTGTTGGAATGCCAGCTGGCGGCCAGCGGACCGGTTTCAGCTTCGCCGTCACCAATAACGGTGGCAGCAACCAGGTCCGGGTTGTCGAACACCGCTCCGTAGGCGTGGGCCAGGGAGTAGCCCAGCTCCCCTCCCTCGTGGATGGAGCCGGGTGTTTCCGGAGCCGCATGGCTGGGGACTCCTCCGGGATAGGAGAACTGCTTGAAGAGTGCGGCCAGACCGTCCTCGTCTTCGCCGATATGGCTGTAGATCTCCGAATAGGTGCCTTCCAGCCAGGAGTTGGCCACGTTGGCAGGTCCGCCGTGGCCCGGCCCGGTGATGAACAGGAACTGCTGCCCCGTGTCATTGATCAGCCGGTTGAGGTGGGCGTAAATGAAGTTCAGTCCCGGGGTGGTCCCCCAGTGTCCCAGCAGGCGGGCCTTCACATCGCCGGCCTCCAGCGGCCGGCGCAGCAGCGGATTGTCGCGCAGGTAGATCTGGCCCGCGGACAGATAGTTCGCCGCCCGCCACCAAGCGTCCACCGCCTGGAGTTGATCTTCCGGGGGCAGGGCCGTCCCGGGCAGCCGCTCTTCAGGGGTTCGGGTGTCGGTCATCGCTCTGCGTTCCTCCCGGTTGGGGATGGTGGACGGTCTCAGGGTTGCGCTGGAATTTCCGGTACGACGTCGGAGGGCCGTTTGTCGGGCCGCAGCCCGCGCCAGACGGGGTGGCGGAGCTTGCCGGTTCCGGTCCGTTCGGCGTAGGTCACTTCACCCACCAGGACCGGGCGGACCCAGCGGGCGTCGGATGCATCGGCACGCGGCACGTCGTCCAGCGGCGGGGTTTTGCGTGCCAGTTTCTTCAGGCGGGAGCCCACCAGGGCAAGGTCTTTTTCGCTCAGGCCGGACCCCACCCGGCCGATGTACTGCAGTTCGGTCCCGTCCGGGATGGCGACCAGGAGTGAACCGACCTTGTTCGCCCGGTTTCCCTGGCCGGGGCGCCAGCCCACAATGACTACTTCCTGGGTGAACTGGTTCTTCAGCTTGATCCAGCTCCGGGACCTGGTGCCGGCTGAATAGTCCGCCGACCGGCGTTTGGCCACGACGCCTTCCAGTCCCAGCTCCTTGCTGGCCTCAACGGCGGCGTCCATATCCAGGTCCAGGGCGGGTGGAACCTGGATGTGTCCGCCGGCGTCGCTGGGTTCAACAGCCTGTTCGAGGATTTCGCGGCGCTGTTCGTAGCCGAGGTCCAGCAGGGAGTTTCCATCCAGCCACAGCAGATCAAAGACCATGAACTGCACGGGTGTCTTGGCCGCGGCAGCTTCCGCGTCCCGGGCCCGGGTGAGGTGCATCCGGGGCTGGAGCAGTCCGAAGTCGGGGCGCCCGGCCTTGTTCAACGCGACGATTTCGCCGTCCAGCACTGCACGCTCGCCGTTCAGCGCACCGCCGAGTTCCTGCAGTTCGGGGTAGGCCACCGTCATGTCATTGCCGTTGCGGCTGATCAGCCGGGTTCCCTCCGGTGTCACCTCGGCGATGGCGCGCACGCCGTCCCATTTCATCTCGAACGCCCACTCGGCGTCGTCATTGATGTCAGCCCGGGAACCGAGGGTTGCCAGCATCGGCTTTAGCGACGGCATGCCGGAGTCCCTGATGTCCTTCTTCAGCGCCGAACCGTCCGGAAGCGGCAGCGGTTCCGGACGGGATTTGGCGGCGGTCTGGGCTACTTGGACGGGACTCTCCTTTTCTTTGGGCTTGGCGGCATTCTTCGCGGCAGGTTTCGCAGATTCTCCGGCTTCCTGTCTGGCCGGCTGCTCCTTCATGAGGTGCAGCAGCCAGTTGTTCTTGCCGTCCTGCCCCCCGGTGTGGATAAAGGCGAAGCGGCGCACTGCCGAACCGTCGCGGGCCAGGCCGCCGTCTGGCTGGCCGTGCACGGTGACGATCACTTCCTTGTCCGGCCGCCACTTTTCGGTCTCATACGCGCCGTGGTCCCAGATGGTCACCTCGCCGGCACCGTATTCCCCTTTGGGAATACTTCCCTCGAAGCCCCCGTAGTCCAGCGGGTGGTCCTCGGTCTGCACGGCGAGGTTGTTCTTGTCCGGCGTGGTGGGAGGGCCTTTGGGTACCGCCCAGGACACCAGGACGCCGTCGCGCTCCAGCCGGAAGTCCCAGTGCAGGCGCCGGGCGTGGTGTTCCTGGATGACAAAGCTGTTCCCGTCCCCTTCCACCGCTTTGGGCGCTTCGTCCGGGACCGGCTCGGGAGTCTTCGCCGCATCGCGCATGCTGCGGTACTTGTGCAGTTTGTCCGTTTCGGCTGCCGATTCAATCACCTCGGCGTCGGCTTCCCCTCCGTGCATACCGGCCAGCGGATCCCCGATGTCCTCCACGCGGTCCAGTACCTGCTCATAGTCGAGCTGGGCGAGGTCCGGGTCCTCCAGCTCCTCCCAGGTCCGCGGGGCGGCGACCATTGGATGGAACCGTCCGCGGAGCGAGTACGGGCAGATGGTCGTCTTGTTGGCGTTGTTCTGGCTCCAGTCCACCAGGACCTTTCCCCTGCGCAGCGACTTCTTCATGTCGCTGACCACCAGGTCCGGATGGTCGGCCTCCAGGGCGCGGGCCAGCTCGTGGGCGACGGCGCTGACCTCATCCGAGGTCTGCCCTCCGTCCAGTGCAGCGTAGAGGTGGATGCCCTTGGAACCGCTGGTGACCGGCCGGGCGTCCAGTCCCATGTCCGTGAGGATGCTGCGCGCCTGCCGGGCAACTTCAGCACAGTCCGCAAGCGTGGCGCCCTCCCCGGGGTCCAGGTCCAGGACCAGCCGGTCCGGGTTCTGCCGCACCCCGCGGGGGCCGAATTGCCACTGCGGTACGTGGATCTCAAGGGCGGCGAGCTGGGCAAGCCAGGTCAGCGTGGCGAGGTCGTTTACCAGCGGGTAGACGTTGTTGTGGTCCTTGTGCTCAATCGTGTACCGCTTGACCCAGCTGGGTGCGGAATCGTCAATGTTCTTCTGGAAGAAAACCTGGCCGGGGTCTTTGGGAGTGCCCACTCCGTTGACCCACCGCTTGCGGGTAGCGGGGCGGTTGCGGGCGTAGGGAATCAGGGTTGGGGCAATGGCTGCGTAGTAGTGCAGCACGTCGGCCTTGGTGGTTCCGGTTTCGGGGTACAGCACCTTGTCCAGCGAGGTCAGGCGCAGCCGGTGTCCGTCCACATTGACCGTTTCCCGCTGCTTCGGGGCCGTTCCCGTTGTCGCCATGCCCTCTAGTCTTACCGGGATTGGGCAGCAATTTCCAGTAGAAATCAGCATGCTTACAAAATGTCTGAGTGTTTTTGCGAGGGTTGGCGCAACTGCCCCCGGAGCGGGCCCCCGGGTGTGTATGTTGGGGAAATGACGGACACTCAGCGGGTCTTGGTCACCGGAGCGACGGGCTATATCGGCGGTCGGCTGGTTCCGCTTCTCCTGGCGGACGGCCACACGGTGAGGGTGCTGGTCCGCTCTCCCGAGAAGCTCAATGACGTCCCCTGGCATGACGACGTCGAAATTGTGCAGGGCGACCTTTCCGATGCCGAATCTGTGGAAGGGGCCTTCCAGGACGTGGACACGGTGTACTTCCTGGTGCATTCAATGGCCTCCGGAAAGGGCTTCGCGGCCCAGGAGGAGAACATCGCCAACATCGTGGCGGATGCTGCCGAGAAGGCCGGCGTCCAGCGCATCGTGTATCTGGGCGGGCTGCATCCAAATGAAGGCGAGCTCTCCCCGCACATGGCCTCGCGGACGGCCGTCGGCGAGATCCTGCTGAACGGGCCCGTCCCGGCGGTGGTGTTCCAGGCCGGAGTGGTGATCGGCTCCGGTTCCGCGTCGTTCGAAATGATCCGGCACCTGACCGAAACGCTTCCGGTCATGCCGGCGCCCAGCTGGGTGCGCCGGCGAATTGAACCGATAGCCATCCGGGATGTTCTGCATTACCTTGTCCGTGCCACGGATCTGCCAAAGGACCTTAACCGCACCTTCGACATTGGCTCCGGAGAAGTCCTGGAATACGCGGACATCATGAACGGCTACGCCGAGGTGGCCGGCCTGCCCCGGCGGCGGATCTATGCCCTTCCGATTCCCGCTCCCAAACTGGCAGGACTCTGGGTTGCCCTGGTGACGCCGATTCCGCTTTCAATGTCCCGGCCGCTGGTCGAATCGCTCCAGCACGACGCCGTGGCCAAGGAACGGGACATCAACGACTACATTGCCGCCCCCGACGGCGGCCTGACCAACTACCACGACGCCGTTACCCGGGCCCTCGGCAAAGAGGCGCGGAACGAGGTTGAAACCACGTGGGCCAGCGCGTCGAGCGCGGCCGATCTGGCCTCCGAGCCGCTGCCATCCGATCCGAACTGGGCCGGACAAACCGTTTACGTGGACCAGCGGCGGCGCGGCTCCGACGTTGACCCGGCACACGTCTGGCAGGTCATCGAGGGCATCGGCGGAAAGAACGGCTGGTATTCACTGCCCATGGCCTGGGCCATCCGCGGTGTCCTGGACAAGACAGTGGGCGGTGCAGGGCTGACCCGCGGGCGGCGGAACCCTGCCACTCTGCTCACCGGCGACGTCGTTGACTGGTGGCGCGTAGAGTTCCTGGAACGCGGGACGCTGCTTCGGCTGCGGGCCGAGATGCGTGTCCCCGGCAAAGCCTGGCTTGAACTCCGGGTGGATCCCGACGGCGACGGCAGTGTGTACAGCCAGCGCGCCATTTACTTCCCGCGGGGGCTGCTGGGACGGCTGTACTGGTGGCTGATCTATCCGTTCCACGGGCTGATTTTCCCGTCCATGGCCAAAAACATCACCCGGCAGGCCGCGCGGATGGCGGAACTTGACGCTGTGTGAACCCCCGGGCTGACCATTCTGCCGGCACGTTCGGCAGCAGTTTTAAAAGCTGATTGGCGGGCCGCAGTATCCCCGGGCTAGATTCAATGCAGTCCCGACCATCCTGCGAAAGCGATGCATTGCCCGCGCCTAGGTCTCTCCCCGTGTCCCGCCGTGCCCGGGAGCATGCCCGGGCACAGCACCGGCCGGGTGCCTTCCGGCATGACATCGAGGGACTGCGTGCGCTGGCGGTCCTGGCAGTCCTGGCCCACCACCTGCTGGCCTGGCCCGCGGGCGGCTACGCCGGCGTCGACATCTTCTTTGTTATTTCCGGTTTCCTGATAACCACCATCCTGGTTCGGGAGATCACCTCGCCGCAGAAACTGTCCCTGCCGGACTTTTACCGCCGGCGCGTGCGCAGGCTGGTTCCCGCCGCCGCAGCAGTCCTGTCTGCGACTTCGGCGGCGGCCTTCATCATTTTTGGGCCCGGCCGTGCGGTGACGATCCTGGAAGACGCCGTCTGGTCCTTCTTCTTCCTGGGCAACTGGCGCTTCGCGGCGTCCGGAACCGACTACCTGAACGCCGGCACGGCGGTGTCTCCGCTGCAGCACTTCTGGTCCCTGGGAGTTGAAGAACAGTTTTACCTTTTCTGGCCGTGGATCCTGCTGACCGGCATTGCGGTCACCGCAGCCCTGCGCTGCACCGACCGTGGGATGCGGGTCCTGCTGCTGCTGTTCATCGGCGCCTTCTGCGCTGCCAGTTTCGCCTTCGCAGTCTGGGAGACGCTTAACCGCCCCACAACCGCCTACTTTTCGACGTTCTCGCGCGCCTGGGAGCTTGGCGCCGGGGCAATGCTGGCCGTGGCTGCTCCCTGGCTAAGCCGGATCCCGGCACTGGGGCGTGCCGTCGCCGGCTGGGCCGGCCTGGCCGGAATCGCAGCCTCCTTCGCGGTGCTCTCGGCAGACAGTCTCTTCCCCGGGCCGGCTGCCGCACTCCCCGTGGTCTCGGCGCTGCTGGTGCTGGCCGCTGGAACAGGGGCCCGTGGACGAAGCCACAACCGTGCCATGTGGCCCCTCACCAATCCGGGCAGCCGCTACATCGGACGTATTTCCTACTCGCTGTACCTGTGGCATTTCCCCGTCATCGTGTTCGCCGACGCTCTCTTCCCGGACGCCTCACCGCTGCCCGTTCTGGCACTGACCGTTTTGCTGTCGGTTCTTTCATTTCACTGGGTTGAAAATCCGGTCCGGCATTCACGATGGCTGCAGCCGCGCTACGCATACCGGGAACGTGGCCGGCGGTACCGGCGTCCGGCAATGGAACCCAGGCCTGCCCGGCTCGCAGGCCTGGCGGCAACCGGCGGCTTCCTTTCCGCGGCCCTGATCGCCGTCGCACTCCAGACCACCCTGCACACAGCTGATACCCCTGCCGCAGCGGATCCGCCCGCTCTTGACGCGCGCGCACCTTCCGCCGGGGCAGTCACGGATGGTCCCGGACCTGACCCGCTGATTGCACATACTGCTGCGCTTCGGACCGCACTCGGAAGCAGTACGTGGCCGGATCTCGATCCGGACCCCGGCGCCTTCACGGAAGGCGGCCGCAATGCCAAACCAGCCGAATGGATCCAGGACGGCTGCCTGGGCGGCAACGAAGCGCTGGATCCAAATCCGGTGGCCAACGCCGGTCACTGTGTCTACGGGGGCCCGAAGGCAGACCGGGACCTGGTCCTGTACGGCGACTCCGTGGCCATGGGATACCTCCCCGCCCTCCGGGCAGCGCTGTCCGCCGATGAATGGCGGATTCATGTCTTTACGGCTGCCGGATGTGCGCCGGCGGATGTCCCGCAGGTACGGATCGGAGGCGAACCGTACCCCGAGTGCACTGAGTTCCGGGACTGGGCGGTCCAGCGCATCGGAGAGCTTGCTCCGGACCTGCTGGTGGTTTCGTCTTTCCGGTATGACCCGGCCCTGGCCAGCCGCGCCACCGGTGAAGCCGCTGATGCCGAGTGGAGCGCCGGTACACAGCTGATCCATCAGAGGCTGGCGGGAAAGGCAGCGCGCACAGTTGTACTCAGCGCACCTCCGGAGGCAAAGGACCCGGCCCAGTGCGTCACCCGTTTCAGCTCCCCCGGTGACTGCGAAAGCGCTTTGCCGGACAATCATCAGCTCCGCGCAGACATTGAATCCTCCGCGGCAGCCGCCGGGAACCCGGAGGCGGAATGGGTGGATACCACTGCGTGGTTCTGTGTAGAGGGAGGCTGCCCTGCCTTTGCAGGCAGCACCACACTGTATGCCGATGCCTACCACCTCAGCGCCGCGGGGTCCCGCCTGCTTGCCCCGCTGGTCGCTTCAGTGCTGGAAAAAGACGGGGTGGCCGGTTAGCCGGACAGCCCAGCTAACGTAGGATGACTTCAGTCAAAGAGAGACGTAGGGGACGGACAGAGTGCAGGAAAAGAGCAGCCGCAAGCGGCGTTTTGCCCTGGCCGCAGCGGCGGGGGTATTGCTGATCGGTGGTGCGGCCGGTGTCGCGGCGGCAACCGGAGTCTTCGACACAGAAGCACCCGGCGCCCAGCAGTCCACCACTCCCACGCAGTCCCCGACGCCCAGCGAGCCGGCTGTTCCGGTAGCTTTCACGGCGGAACCCGCAGATAACGCCGCTGAGGTAAATCCTGCGTCGACGCCGGTTCTCAAGGTGCAGAACGGCACTATCGAGTCCGTCAGCCTTGCACCGAAGTCGGGCGGCGGAGACGTCGCCGGTGAGCTCTCCGCCAACGATTCCGAGTGGACGGCCTCCGAGCCGCTGGAGTTCAACACGGAGTACACGTTCGCCTTCACGCTGGCGGACACCAACGGCAATACCACCAAGGGCTCGCAGACTTTCCACACAGTCACGCCGCCAAACGAGGCCAACGCCTTTATGGCGCCCATGGACAAGTCAGTGGTCGGTGTTGGCCACCCGATCGAAATCAACTTCAGCGAGCCGGTCCTCAACAAGCCGGCGGTTGAAGCTGCCATCACGGTCACCAGCACCAGTGCCCAGACGGGTGCGTTCTACTGGATCTCGGACACCAAGGCCCGCTACCGCCCTGAGACATTCTGGGAGCCAAACAGCACCGTCACCGTGGACATGAAGCTCTTCGGCGTGGACTTCGGCAACTCCATGATCGGCAACTTCAATGAGACACGCACCTTCCAGGTGCATAACAGCAGGGTCGCCGTCGTCGACAACCTCACCAAGACCATGCAGGTGTTCATCGACGGACAGCTCACCCGTTCCTTCCCCATAACCCTGGGTGACGCGGAATGGCCTTCCCCGAGTGGCTACCAGGTTGTCATGAGCCAGCACGAAACCCTGCCGTTCCGGGCAGAGAGCATCGGCTTGAAGCCCGGAGACCCGGCCTATTACGAGCCCTTCGACGCCTCATGGGCCAGCAGGCTGACCAACAGCGGAGTGTTCGTCCATCAGGCCCTGCCCGGCGCACTGGGAGCTTTGGGCGTCATCAACGTTTCGCACGGCTGCATAGGCATGTCCCCGGAAGGGGCCAAGTACTTTTACGACACGTTCGAGCCCGGTGATCTGGTGCAGGTACTGAACACCGAAGTGGGGCCGGCCGCTGTCTGGGACGGTTACGGAGACTGGAACATGCCCTGGGCAGAATATTCAACCCAGCCCAAGGCCTAAACCCCTAGGACCGACGCCGCCCGAACACGAAGTAGCTGATCGGGCCAATGAAGTTCACGGCGCAGGCGGCGCTCCAGGCGGCTTTCGGTCCGCGGATTTCGCTGCCCGGCCGGCGCCAGATGTCAACGAGTGCGGCGCCGGCGAGCAGGAACTGCACGCTGGAGAGGATGCCCAGGCCCTTCTTCTGGCCTGCTGTCAGGTCATTGAGGGTCTTTTTCTTGGCCATGAGTGCTCCTAGGTGTGGTGCGGCGGTTGGACCGGTAACTATTTACCCATCCGCAGCCGGAAGGTCTGCATCTGCTCGATGAAGACCTGGACGACTAGCGTCAGTATCCCCAGCATAATCATGTTCGGGGCGACCCATCTCAGCTTTTGGGTCCAGGGCTCAACCGGGTACCCGCTCCAGTTCGGCTGCGTGAGCTCCGGGTCCTGGGGGAAGATCGCGTCGGCAAACATAAAGAAAATACCCAGGACTACCAGCGCAGCTGCCAGGCTCCACGCCGCGAGCCGGTACTTGCGCTGCCGCTGTTCGAGTTCAGACCAGGGCGGCTGGGTGATACCCAGCTGCTGTGGCTCGGGCGAGTCACTGATCTCCATAATGGCCGGTGCTTCATCAGCACCCCGGGAGAGCTGCATTTCGCCGCCTCCGCGCTGGTAAGCCGGATCGTACCTCGGATCAATCTCGCCCTGCCTGCCAGCCACAACTGCTCCCCCTTCACTGGGCCGCCCTCCCAATAGGGCGCGCCTTCCGGTGGAGTTACTGTAACGGACCCGGCCCTGCGCTCACAGGGCCGGGTCCGCTGCAGTTCCTGCTACGCCTCGGCCGGAACCTCTTTGGTTTCCGGCTTGGTGTCCTGTGCAACGAATGCGAGCAGTGCTTCATTCACCTCATCCGCATGGGTCCAGAGGAGTCCGTGCGGGGCCCCTTCGATCTCGACGTACTGAGCGGAGGGGAGGGCTTTCGCGAAACGCCGTCCCGTCGCGTCGATGGGAAGGATGTTGTCTGCAGTGCCGTGGACAATCAGCGCCGGAACCTCGATCTTGGGGATGTCATCCCGGAAATCGGTGAGCCACGTCGGCTGGGCGGCCACCGAAGCGATCGGACTGGCCGAAGCGGCCAGATGCCAGCCGGCGTTCACCACTTCCTGACTGAGGCGCGGGGTACCCAGGAAGTCATCCGAGTTGTAGAAGTTCTTGAAGAACTCGGTGAAGAACGCATACCGGTCCGCAGTGGCGGCTTCGAGCAGCCCATCGAAGACTTCCTGCGGCACGCCCTCGGGGTTGTCTTCAGTTTGCAGCAGGAAGGGCTCCAGGGAGCCAAGGAAAGCAGCCTTGTCCACCCGGTCCGCCCCGTAGGTGGAGAGGTAACGGGCGACTTCCCCGGTTCCCATCGAGAATCCGACCAGCACCACGGAGTGCAGGTCCAGGGTTTCCATAACGGCGTTCAGGTCCGCTGCAAACGTGTCATAGTCGTAGCCCTCCGCGGGCTTGTCCGAGCGGCCGAAACCGCGGCGGTCGTAGGTGATAACCCGGTAGCCGGCCTGCAGCAGGGCTGCTGTCTGCTTCTCCCACGATGCTCCATCAAGCGGATATCCGTGGATGAGGACTACCGGCTGTCCTTTTCCGTGGTCTTCATAGTAGAGCTCGATCGGACTGCTGTTCTCCGTGCTGACGCTGATTCGTCCCATTGCTGTCTCCTAGTATCGACTGCAGCTGAGAATGGTCGTTCTCCGCTGGATTCCCAGCGTAGGGAACGATCGTTCTCATCGCAAGTACAATGCTGTTATGACTCTTGCTGATGAACGCGGACATGTGATTGAAGTTGCCGACCGGCTCTTCTACGAGCGTGGCATCCAAGCCGTCGGCATGGCTGAACTTCGGCGCGAGGTGGGGCTGCCGCTGAAGAAGCTCTATACCCTGTTTCCCTCTAAGCAGGCCATCCTATTCGCAGTCCTTGACCGGCGCCACAGCACCTGGACCGAGCAGCTGCAGCACCGGATAGACGCCGCACCCCAGCCCCGGGAGAAACTGCTGGCTGTCTACGACTACCTCTCCGACTGGTTCACCGAGGACTCGTTCCGGGGGTGCGCCTTCATCAATGCCTTTGGGGAACTGGGCAGCCAGTCCCCCGACGTTGCAGAGCGCACCCGCGCCCACAAGGAGTCCTTCCAGCAGGTGCTGGGTGAACTGGTGGCTGCTGCCGGGGGCAGCCCGGCACTGGCTCCACAGCTGGCACTGCTTGCCGAGGGCGCACAGACGACGGCGGCCATCTCCCGTTCTGCGGAACCGGCACGCCAGGCCCGTGAGGCGGCAGAGATCCTCATTGACGCCCAGCTGGAGCGGGCTGCCACGTAGTCCGCACCCGGCAAGTACCCAGGCCGGAGCTTCCCCGAAGTCCCTGCAGCCTAGTTGTCGCCGTTCGGGACACCGAGGCGCACCAGGACATTCTCATGGATCAGTTCGGAGTCCTCTCCGAGTTCCGCTCCGTCCATATACCCGTCAACCACGAGTGACGCTTGGCCCGCACGCCCGTCCAGGGTGGTCCCCGGGGAAGTTCCCGACAGTACAAAACCCTGGGTGAGGGGACCGCTGCGGCAGAAGGCAGAATAGCTTTCGCCTGGTCCTTCCCGCACAACTACGAGGCAATAGTCCGTGCTGTTCCGGGAAACATAGTAGCGGCCGGTACCGCTGGTGGTCAGGTACCGGACCTCCTCACGGCCCGTATCCAGTTCCACCCAGTCAGGCAGCACATCCTGCTCGCCCGGTTCGGTCTCGAACACTGCGAAGGGCGGGTCCGGGACTTTGTCAGCCCGCTGGGCAGAGCAGCCGACAAGCAGCATTCCCGCTGCCGCCAGAGCGGCTGCAGACACCAGCCCGCGGTGGAAAGACGGGACGGTTGATTGATGCCGCACCACGGGCTGCCTCCATACAGGGTCAGGGGAAGAGGATTACGGCGGACAATATCAGCCATAAGTCCCGGCGGGACGCGAAACCTGCAGGTTACAGGGATCCGGTTACGAGGGAGACGGCCAGCACGATCATAAAGACTGCAATCGCGAGGTCCAGGATCTGCCATGCCCGGGGCCGTGCGAACACTGGCGCCAGCAGTCGGGCGCCGAAGCCGAGCGCACTGAACCAGACTGCGCTGGCGGCAACTCCGCCCACCGCGAAGATCCACCGGCCATCAGGACCGTGGGTGGCCGCGAGCGAACCAAGCAGCACCACCGTATCCAGATACACGTGCGGGTTCAGCCAGGTGAGGCTAAGACAGGTTATGAGCGCCGCGGCCAGGGTTCCCCGCCCTGCGTCTGCGGCCCGGAGGGACTGCGGCCTCAACGCCCTTCGCAGGGAAAGAAATGCATACGCCAGCAGGAAAGCAGCACCGGCCCAGCGGATCACATCCAGCGCCAGCGGTGCACTCTGGGTCAGCCGTCCAACTCCGGCTGTTCCCGCCAGGATCAGGACTGCATCACTGAGGATGCAGACGGCCACCACGGCAGGCAGATGCTCGCGACGGAGTCCCTGCCGCAGGACAAAAGCGTTCTGGGCACCGATGGCGATTATCAGGGCCAGTCCGCTGACAAAGCCGGTAAGAAGCGGGGTAAGGATGTCGGTGCTCATGATCCAAAGTTAGGCACAGACGATTGTGAGGTCTAGCTAATCTTTCTACAGGTTCTTTAGAATTCCTTAATATGAACTTCAATGCGGACCAGCTTCGTGCCCTTGGGGCAGTTCTTGACCACGGCAGCTTTGAAGCGGCAGGTGCAGCGCTGCACCTGACAACGTCGGCGGTAAGCCAGCGGGTGAAAGCGCTTGAAGCCCGGACCGGGTGTGTCCTCCTCCGCCGGACGCGGCCGGTCACGGCCACTGAGCCGGGGGCTGTACTGCTGCGGCTGGCACGGCAGATCGCAGCACTGGAGGACGACGCCGTCGAACGCCTTGGCCTGGACAGTGCGGCTGGACGTCCCGCCGTGCAGCTCGTGATCAACGCCGATTCCCTCTCCACCTGGGTGCTGCCGGCCCTGGCGCGGCTGGATGGCATCAGCTTTGAACTGGCATTGGAAGACCAGGATTATTCGGCGGAAAGCCTAAGGAACGGAACAGCCATGGGCGCTGTGACGTCCAGTCCCGAACCCGTGCAGGGATGTTCGGTCACACCGCTGGGAACCATGCGCTACCGTCCTGCGGCCAGTGAAACCTTTGCACGCAGGTGGTTCCCACAGGGTTGGAACGCGGCCTCAGCCGCCCAGGCACCCATGGTGGTATTCAACCGCAGGGACACACTTCAGGAACGTTTCCTGGGGGAGAATTTCGGACCGGGCATAGACCCGCCGCGGCACTATGTGCCGGCTTCCTGGGACTTCCTTCAGGCGGTGCGGCACGGCCTTGGCTGGGGCATGCTGCCGGATCTGCAGTCCCGGGACCTGCTCGCGGACGGATCCCTGGTACTCCTGGACCGCGAAAGGCACATTGACGTTCAACTGTTTTGGCAGCAGTGGAGGGTGGACCTGCCGGCGCTGGCCCGCGTGGCGGAAGCACTCAGCGGAGCCGCGGGCGACGGCCTTCTTTACTAGGGCAGTTCGAGTGCCGAGTGCGATCCGAGCCGGTGGTACGTCCGGTCGTGGTAAACCAGCGGTTCGGCTGCGGGGCCGGCATGGATCTCGAGGACGGCTGCAGCCATCAGGGTGGAGCTGCCGGCCTGCGTGCGGGAGAGGATCCGGCAGACCAGTGCCCGCGGCACACCGCCAAGCAGCGGCTCACCGCCCGGGAGCGTGCTCCAGTCAAGGTCGGGGCCAAACCGCTCCGACCCGCGGGCCGCGAAGAGGGCAGCAAGCCCGGCATTTCCGGACCCCAGCAAATGGACCACGATCGTGTCCGAGGCGGCAATCACGCCTGCAGACCCCTGCGTTGATGCGAGGGAGAACGCCAGGATGGGGGGAACGGCAGAAACCGAGCTCACCGAGGATGCAGTCAGGCCCACCGGGCCTTCCGGGCCGGAAGCGGTAATGATTGCCACGCCCGCCGGGTGGCCCCGAAACGCATCCTTGAACTCATCCACCACAGGATTCCTCGCAGCCGTTGAAGTCATATCTCCACGGTAGAACCTCAACAATAGTTGAGGTCAAATCAGGAGTCAGGCTCCAGCAGCCGCGCACCGCGGTAATCCCGGCCGGAGGCATCGTCCGGGTTCACAAACCCGCACTCAGCAAGGGACAGACAGCCGCAGCCAATGCACCCGCCCAGCCGGTCACGCAGGGCTTCGAGCTGGCCGATCCTCTCATCCAGTTCCTTCCGCCAGGCTGCACTCAGCCGCTGCCAGTCCGCCTGGTCCGGGACCCCGTCCTCCGGGAGTTCGGCGAAGACGGATGCTATGTGCGAAAGCGGAATTCCGGCGCGCTGGGCTGCGCGGATGACGGCGACGCGGCGCAGGACCGAGCGGTCAAAGCGGCGCTGGTTGCCGCCGGTGCGGCGGCTCCGAATCAGTCCCTGCCGCTCATAGAAGTGCAGGGCGGAGACAGCTACGCCGCTCCGCTGGGAAACCTGTCCCACCGTGAGTTCTTCAAGAGCCCTGGGTTGACCATCCATTGGAGCTGCTTGCCGCCTGTCCGTCTGAGGACCGGCTGTCCTTAGCCGGCCGGTATGTCCATTAAACCAACCGGCGGTACGGCATGGCCGAAACGAAAGAGGTTCTGCGGATCCCAGCTCGCCTTGGCCGATTTCAGCACTTCATAGGCGGCAGGTTCCCAGGCACGTGCACGGTCCTGTTCATCACCCGCCGGCCCGTGGAAATTGATAAGGCTTCCGGCGGCGTAAGGTTCAAGCGCGACGGCGAGCCGCGCCAGTGCTGACTCCACCTGGTCGGGTGCGGGCAGGCCGGGAACCCCCAGGACGAAAAGGTGGAACGCCGCACTCCGGCCGGAGACGGTGTCAGGGAAAGGTGGTTCCTGGGCCAGTGCGCCGCCCATGAGGCGCAGCTCCAGCATGACAACCGGAGTCCCCGACCCGGGTCCGATCTGCCGCAGGAGTTCCGCCGCGGCATCTTCATCCAGATCCGCCAGGATCATGCCGCGTTCCATGGACGGGGCCGGATCGGCCGGGTCGCCGTGCACTGCATCCACACCGAGGTAATCCATTGGTCCGGCCGTGTCGCTGACCGCAGGGAGGGAACGCATGGGTCCGAGCAGCTGGTCACCCCACTCCTCATCGCCAAAGAGTCCGAAGCGCAGAATCACCGGCGCGGTTCCGCGGATTTCCGGCGGCAGGAACGGAACGTCCGGCATGTGCATGAAGGCCAGGGATGCCGAAGCTTCGTTGGGCAGGCCGGGCGCCCAGGAACGGAATGCGTCCAGGACATCTCCTGCGGCTTCTTCGGGATAAACCAGCTGTCCGCCGTAGAAGTCTCCCAGCGGCACGGCTGCCATCCGCAGCGCCGTGACTATGCCGTAGTTGCCTTTGCCTCCCCGCAGAGCTGTGAAGAGCTGCGGCTCGGTTTCTGCATCCACGTAGCGAAGTGTTCCGTCAGGGGTAACCACGTCGAAGCTGCGGACGTGGTCCGAGGCGAATCCCAGGGCCCGGCCCATCAGCGGCAGACCGCCGCCCACTGTGTAACCAACCACCCCCACCCGCGTGCTCGACCCGTGGGGTGCAGTGAGGCCCCGGGAAACCAGCTCCCTAAGCGCGGTGTCCCAGCGGACTCCTGCACCCACACTGAAGGTTCCCGATTCGGGATCCACGTGCAGGTCCTGGAGACGGGAGGTATTCACCAGCAGGCCTTCGTCCATGGGTGCGGCTGCGTTGTGCCCGGTAGCCTGCACAGCTACTGGAATACTGCGGTGGGCAGCCCAGACAACCGCGGACCGCACGTCTTCGGCGTCGACGGCACCCAGCACGGCGTCCGGATGGTGAACCTGGGCAAGGTTGAATGCAGCGGTGTCTTCCGCGTAAGTGCCTTCTCCGGGCAGGGACACGATGCCTCGGACGGCACCTTTCAGAGATTCCAGGTCTGGTTGTTGGATCATGGGCGCTCCCGGGATAGTCAGTTGAAACCGGCCCGAGCACCGGAGAATTGTTCACAGGGTAGGCAGGAGGTCCGGCTGCCCTCAAGGCCCTCGGGAAAGACGGCCGTTCGTGCCGCCGCACCCTCCCAAACCAAAGTCTGGAGATTCACAGCCTGCTTGGTGTTCACTTGGTACATGAGAGCCATCTGGAAAGGTGCCATCGCGTTTGGGCTGGTCAACGTGCCGGTCAAGGTGTATTCCGCTACGGAAGACCATGACGTCAGCCTGCATCAGGTTCACGAGAAAGACGGCGGGCGGATCCGGTATCAGCGCCGCTGCGAGATCTGCGGCGAGGTAGTTGAGTACAAGAACATCGCCAAGGCATATGACGACGGCGAGCAGACAGTTGTCCTGACCGATGAGGACCTGGCTTCCCTGCCGGTGGAGAAGAGCCGCGAGATCGAAGTGGTGGAGTTCGTTCCGAGCGACCAGGTGGACCCGATCCTGTTTGACCGCACCTACTATTTGGAGCCGGACTCCAAGTCCACCAAGTCCTATGTGCTGCTGCGGCGGACCCTTGAAGACACGGACCGCACTGCGATTGTGCAGTTCTCCCTGCGGCAGAAAAGCCGGCTTGGTGCGCTGCGGGTCCGCGGAGACGTCCTGACCCTGCAGACCCTCCTCTGGGAGGACGAGGTCAGGGAAGCAGCCTTTCCGTCCCTGGAGGAGAGTGTCCGCATTTCCGCCAAGGAGCTGGAGATGTCTTCGGCGCTGGTTGATTCCTTCAGCTCCGATTTTGATCCCTCGGAGTTCACTGATGAATACCAGGAACAGCTTCGCACCCTGATCGAGGCGAAGCTTGAAAAGGGCGAGGCACTGGACACCCAGGAAACCTTCGGTGAGGATTCCGAGGAGGAAGGCGGCAAGGTCCTGGACCTGATGGAAGCCCTGCGCCGCAGCGTCGAGAAAAACCGGGGCAGGAAATCCGCTCCTGCCAAGGACAAGGAAGAAAAGAAACCGGCGGCGAAATCTTCCGGCCGCAAATCCAGGAAAGGCGCGTAGACGATGGGTGTTACCAGCTACTTCCGTGACCGTCGGGGCAAGCAGACGGTAGTGCTGCCGCCAAACCTTCCGCTGCTGGCCTGGGCCGGGTTTGGTGCGGCCTCAGCCATGGCGCTGACTCCGCGCTACCAGGACCTGATGCGCCGGGCCAGCCAGGGGGCGATGATGTGGTGGGCAGCCGGTGAGACGTTCCGCGGCCGGAGTCCATTCCGCCGCACGCTCGGTGCAGCAACTCTCATGCGGTCGCTGACCCGCTAGGGCCGGACGCTACTGCCGGTATCCCTCGACTTCTCCGACGGGCCGAACTTCGGCTTCATCCGGGTCCTCGCCGGCGTCCATGCGCGCCCGCCGCTGCCGGAGCAGGTCCCAGCACTGGTCCAGCTGTTCAGCGACGCTGCGCAGCTGTTCTGCGTGGGCCTCTGCGTTATCTGACGGACCGGTGTCGCGGAGCTTTTGCTCCTGTTCCACAAGCCGCTGAATCTGTTCGTGAATCTGCTCGGAGTCCATGACCCAACGCTAGCCAGCCTGCGGCCCGCACACCACAGCGGAGCCTTAGTTCAACAGCGTCTGAAGGTAGCTGGAGAACCCGTCCGGGGCGCGCCCGTCCCGCCGGCCGGAGGTCACGGCGCGAATCCAGTCGGTGGCAACCCAGGACAGCCCGGCTGCTTTGATCCGTTCAACGAGCTCCACGTCCTCGTGTGAAACACCGGGCAGGAAACCGCCCCCGGCTCTGTAGGCCCGGGCGGAGAACCCCAGGTTGGCCCCGTGAATGTAAGGGTGTCCCTCCGCCAGGACATGCCGGTCCTGCCAGAGCGCCAAATGCCCGGACCGAAGATCACGGGCGTCGGGCACCACCGTGCCCAGGACAAGTCCGTACCCGGCCTCCGCCAGTTCGGTCTGGGTCCGGAGCCAGTTCCCGGGCACCACAGTGTCGGCATCCGTGTTCGCAATCCACTCCGCATTCAATTCCAGTGCGTATGCCACGCCCTCTGCACGCGCTGAACCGACGTTCCCGGCAGAGGTTTCAAGCAGATGGAGTTCCAGGCCCAGTTCTGCGGCCGTTCCGGCTGCGGCAGCTGTTGAACCATCAGTGCAGGAATCCAGCACCAGCACCACACTGACATGCGTACCGGTCTCTTCGACGATCGCGGCAGCAGCCGCCACGGACACAAGGCAGCGCGGAAGAAGCTGTTCTTCGTCCCGGGCGGGAATGACGACGCCAAGGCGGGCAGGGGTCAACGAATGCCCTCACGGCGGGCCACCGACTGTGCCGGCGGATGCACGAGGACATCGATCCGAAAGTCCTCTTCAACATGCTCGGAAAGGAGCTCCAGACCGCTGTGCTCACGGAAGGCGTTGTGAACGTCGTCCCCGGTCAGAGGCCAGCCCTCATTGGGGTGCCGCCAGTGGCAGAGCAGCAGGACACCGTCCGGAGACAATGTTTCGGAGGCCCGCTGTACGGCAGCCTGCAGCTGGCCCGGTGCCAGGAAATATCCAATTTCGGAGATCAGCACCAGGTCGAATTCTCCGTCCGGCCAGTCGGCGGGAATGCTACCTTCCACCAGCTCGACGCCGGTGACCCCGTTCAGCCGCTCAGCCGCAAGTTCAAGTGCCCTGCGGCTGAGGTCCATGGCCACCACAGAATCCGACCGGCGTGCCAGTTCGCCGGTGAGTACGCCGATCGAGCACCCCGGTTCAAAGATCCTGGCGAAGCGGTCCCTGGGCAGCATGGCAAGCGTAAGGGCACGCTTGCGGTGTTCGTAGAAGCTGCCTTCGAAGTTCCAGGGATCGGCAGAACGGGCATAGAGCTCCTGGAAAACCTCCCGGGGGCTCAGCGGCACAGTGACAGTGAAAGCCTCGAACGGACGCTCGAAATGTGCCAGTACCTCGGCGGCGAGCAGGACTTCATCTCCGGGTTGATCCGAAAGAGGGCGCACCTGGCTGTGGTGTGCTGCCATGGCCCGGCGCTTGGCGTCCGCGGCAGAGGGGCCCAGCTCCGCAACGCGGAGCGTCCCGGGGATGTCTTCCGGCGTTCCCCAGTGCCACAGCCAGATGGGATATTCCAGCAGGGGTATACGTGCCGCAGCGGCGAAGCCGGCAGCGGTTTCACCGGCGGTGTCGTGGTCGGTGTGCCCGTCGTTCCGCCATGGTGCGGCCAGCCAAAGGCCGGTGGTGTCGTCTCCGGCAATTTCCTGCAGCGCGCCCTGCAGCTCATCCCGGTGAGCTGCCAGTTCGCCGTCGGGCAGGCCCAGGAGGTGGAGGCGGGCCTGCGGCGCAACAACCGCCACAGCCTCCCGGACTTCTCTTTCCCGAACCTCCGCCAGCTGCCGGGGTGTGTGGGTCACCGAATCCGGATGTGATGCTTCTCCAGCGGTTGCCACAATCACGTCAATGCTGGTTCCGCCGGCGGCCAGGGCTGCCATCAGGCCCCCTGCACCCAGGGTCTCGTCGTCGGGGTGTGCAGCCAGCAACACGAGCCGGGCAGGCTTGTCCGGCAGAACACTGTCCAGGGCCGGAACACCTTCCAGTGCCGCAAGCCATACTGCCTCGTCCTGCGTGGTGTCGCGGTGGGTAAAACTCACCACGGCATTGCACCCCGCCCCAGGAGCATCTCCCCCAGTGCGGCCGCATCCCGCTCGGCGTGGTGCTGGCGGACGTATACCTGCAGGTCCGCGACCCGCCTGGCATGCTCTTCCTCACTTGTAAGCGGTCCCGGGCCCAGGCCGTGGGCCGCTGCTTCGAGTACTTTCTCGACGGTGGAAGCCACAACTCCGCGCACGCGCTGGGCCAGGACGGCTCCGTTCCCGCCTCCGGCACGTCCATCGTCAATGTCCGAGGCTGCTGATGCCAGCACACTGGCTGCCGCCTGCAGGGAAAGGTCGGCTTCGCCAAGAAGCATGTGGGCTATCTGGTCGGGGGTGCGTTGCCTGCTCGCCTCAAAGAGACGCCTGGCAAGGGCAACTGCACCGCCAAACCAGCACGCCGCAACGCCGATTCCGCCCCATGCGAAGCCGTCCCGCTGCAAATACCAGTTGTCCGCGCCCAACGGAAAAGCGGGTACTTCACGAAAACCCACGGCCGAGCTGTCCACGGCCGCCAGTCCACGGCTGACCCATGTTCCGCCGCTCAGTTCGATTCCCGGATGACGAAGGTCCACGGCGAACGCGCGCCGGTTCCCGGGCGTTGTGTGGGCCGTGACAACGGCATAGTCAAGCTGGTCCGCCAGCGAACACCACGGCTTCCGCCCGGACAGCTGCCAGGCGCCGTCGTGCTCCTCTGCGCGCAGCTCCTGTCCGGGTGCCTCCGCGGCGTATACGCCCCACGTTCCGGAGGCGAAATCGATTCCGCCGGGTGGACCTGCGTGACCCGCCGGCAGCTCGCCGGCCTGGGCCAGAATTGCACGGGCATCGAGGTGGGGCTCTACTACGCGTGCGGCAGTAAGGTCAGCGGCTCCAAGGGTAGCGAGCAGCTCCAACAGCCCCAGGGTCCTTCCGGACCCGGGCAGTTCAGCGGCGTCGGCTGCCGGTTTCAGCAGCAGCAGCGACGTGACTGCCGAGCCATTCGTGTCCGCGGCCATGGCCATGAGGTCTGACAGGGCATCCCTGTGCGGATAAGGGCCGGTGCCGGAAGCCAGCAGTACCGGGCGGTTCACGATGCAGCACCGGAAGGCTTCGGGACGGGCGAAGCCAAAGAGGTCAGTTGGTCTCGGCGGAACGACACTGGCCGCACCTCCTTCCTAAGGATGCTTCCTAAATTACAGCCTCGGCAGCCCCGGCAGTGAATTGCGGGCAACTGTTTCTTCCGTGCCGGACACGGCAAAGGCACGGCCCCGGGCGGGGCCGTGCCTTTGGATGCAGCCAGTTCTAGTTGGGGATGCTCCCCTCCCCGGGTGATCCCCGGCTCGGGCCGCGGCTGGAATCCGTTGAACGGTCCTTGCCAAGGACGAGTCCAAGAACGATCATCGCGACTGCAAGGATCAGATGCAGCCAGTTGTCAGCCCAGTTGAATGGCACAAAGTTGCCTGCTCCATTCAGGGGAACAATCAGGCCGTAGATGAACAGGAGTGCATACAGAACGCCAACACCCAGCAGATATGTGCGGGCTGACGAGTTTGTCCTGGCCATCCACAACCCTGCAAATCCCAGCAGCATATGGACTGCGTTGTGCAGGATGGAGACCTGGAAGAGGCCCAAGAGCGTGGCCTCAGACGTGTAGCCGGCGAAGAGAAGAGCTTCGTAATTGGTGGTAATGCCCGGTATGAACCCGAGGACGCCAATAGCCAGGAAGATAATGCCGAAAACCAGTGCGGCTATTTGGGCGCTGGTCCGGTGAGAGGAAAGTCCTCGGCTGCTGCTTGCATATGACATGGCCAACTCCTTATCTCCGGGGAGAATCACGGACTCCGGCCATACGGAGGCCTTAAACCTACGGTTAAACTGTGGCACAGTCATCCCAACATGGGAAGCATGCTTATCAACCAGCGGCCGGGGACTCCCAAGACGTAAAAGCCCTTGACGTCCGCCACTCCAGCCTGTGGGCTGAAGGCCGGCTCCGCGGAAGGACAAACATGGAATCGCTTTGGCTAGACACCTCACCCGCCATCCCAGCAGACCCCTTCGCTCCCGGGACGGTCTATGACACCGTCGTTGTGGGTGCCGGCCTTACGGGCCTCACGACCGCCGTCATGCTCGCACGCCGCGGACAGCGGGTAGCGGTGCTTGAAGCGCGGCGGACCGGTGCGGTCACCACAGGAAACACCACGGCCAAGATCAGCCTGCTGCAGGGCAGCGTGGTTTCCGAAGTTGCCCGGCACCACGACACCGGGACGGCGGCCGCGTACGTCGCAGCCAACCGCCGCGGACAGGAATGGCTCCTGGGCTTCTGTGACGCCTCCGGGGTGGGCTACGAGATCCGGGATGCCTGGACTTACGCCGCGACCGAGCAGGGTGCGGCCGCAGTGGCACAGGAACGGGATGCCTGCCGCGCAGCGGGGCTTCCCGTGGAGAGCACAACCGAGACGGAACTGCCTTTCCCGGTTCAGGCTGCGCTCAGGCTGCCGGGACAGGCCCAGTTCCACCCGCTGGAAGCCCTTGCTGCCCTGGCATCCGAGCTGAAATCGCTTTCCGGAACACTTGTTGAAGGGGTCCGGGTGACTGAGGTGCACCATACAGACGCCGGTGTGCGGGTTGTTACCCGTCCGGGTGACGTCCTTGCGGCACAGGTTGTACTGGCCACGGGCATTCCCATCCTGGACCGCGGCGGATACTTCGCCGTCGTGAAGCCCCAGCGCTCCTACGCATCAGCGTTTCCGGTCACAGGCGACGTTCCGGAAGGAATGTACCTCTCGGTCGATTCGCCGTCCCGGTCGCTGCGGACAGTGACGGCAGGGGGCACCAAATACCTCCTGGCAGGCGGCAACGGCCACCCCGTGGGACGGGAACCGCACACTCGGGACAAGGTTAACGGCCTGCATGAGTGGACCCGGGAACACTTCGCGGTGGACGCCGCCCGGTATGACTGGTCGGCCCAGGATTACCAGCCGGCATCGGCCGTCCCCTACGTGGGTGAACTGCCGGTGCTGGGGAAGAACATCTACGCCGCTACCGGTTTCAACAAGTGGGGAATGACCAACGGCGTCGCTGCCGCAATTACCCTGGCCGCCAGGATCCTGGGTGAACCTGATCCGGGGAAGGACCTGTACAAGACCAGGGTCAGCGTTCCCGATGCGGTGACCACAGTGCAGAACAACGCAGAAGTTGGACTGCAGATGATCAGCGGCTGGGCGCAGGGAATTGCCCGAACCACAGAAGCGGATCCGCCGGAGGGACTCGGAGTGGTGGTCCGGGAAAGCGGGTCGCCGGTTGCCGTCTGTACCGTTAACGGGGTGACCACACGGCGTTCGGCAATCTGCCCCCACCTCCACGGCGTCCTGTCCTGGAACGACGCCGAAGCGTCCTGGGACTGCCCGCTGCACGGTTCACGTTTCAGCGCTGACGGCGAAGTGCTGGAGGGGCCCGCAGTGAAGGGTCTGGATCCGGCTTAACCCGCCGCCAACACAAAGCCCGGTGTCCCTCCCGTTTCGGGGAGGGGCACCGGGCTTTGTGTCCTGGTCGGAAGGAAGGGCCCTAAACGGCTGCCCGCGGCCCGCCCGACTCGGGATCATCAAGTGAGGGATCGGCTGTTGGGGCAGCCTTCAGTCCAGGGCCGCCGGTGGCTGCTGTTGGGGCAGCGTCCACGTTGCCGCGCCAGGATCCAGTCTCAGAACCCCTTGACTCAATGAATTCCTTGAACCGCTTAAGGTCGCCCTTCACACGGTGATCGTCAGCACCGACTACGGCACCGACCTTTTCAGCAAATGTCTCCGGATCCCAGTCGATCTGTACGGTCACGCGTGTCTCGGTGTCGCTGAGACGGTGGAACGTAACGACTCCTGCCTGGGATTTGCCGTCGGTGCTCTTCCAGGCAACCCGCTCGTCCGGGTGCTGCTCGGTGACCTTGGTGTCGAAGGTGCGCTCAACGCCCCCAATCTTGGTGACCCAGCGTGACTCGGTGTCGGAAGTCTGCGTTACCGACTCGACGCCCTTCATGAAGTGGGGGAAGGACTCGAACTGCGTCCACTGGTTGTAGGCAGTGGTGACGGGTACTGCAACGTCAATTGATTCTTCTACGGTGCTCATACTGTCCCTTCGGTCGCGGATTGCGCTGTTCCTGACGGAACGAACCTCCGTTAGTAAGGGGGCTTAGTCCCCTTGGCCCTCCCACGGTAACGAAGTGGACAACAGATCACAAGCTGAAGGTAAGCTTACTTATATCCGAGTTCCCGCGGCGGTCCTTAGCCGGTCATCCAACGGTTCTCGCAGTCTTGGTTCGTCAACACAGGAGGAACAATGAAGGCATCACAGCAACTCACCACCAACCTGCAGGCCGTGCTGGTCGATCTGATCGAACTCCACCTTCAGGGCAAGCAGGCGCACTGGAACGTGGTGGGGAAGAACTTCCGGGATCTGCACCTTCAGCTTGACGAGATCATTGATGATGCACGGCTCTTCGCCGACGAGCTGGCCGAACGCATGCGCGCCCTGGAGGCTGTTCCGGACGGACGCAGCACAGCCGTAGCGGAGGGCACCTCCCTGCCCCCGTTCCCGGCCGGACTCGTGGACACAAAGGACACGGTGACCCTGGTGGTCTCACTGCTGCGCGGGACTGTACAGACCATGCGCGACGTCCACGATCAGGTGGATGAGGAAGACCCGACCACGGCGGACATCCTGCACGGATTCATCGGCAAGCTGGAACAGTACGCCTGGATGGTGGATGCAGAGAACCTGCAGCCAACCGCCAAGGTGGTCACCCCGGAAGGCGCCGAAACGGCAGCCACGACCTAAGCGGTTACTCCTGGCCCAGGATGGCTTCTTCAACCTCCACCAGGAGGCCTGCCATCCGGGCCCGGGCCCCGGCCGAATCCCTGTCCGCCACAGCCGCAGCAACAGCCTCGTGTCCATCCAGTGCCTCAGGCCTGGGCCTGGCCGGCATCAGGTTCTCCCGGGTCCTGCCGGAAAGCACCTCGGCAACTACCTCGCTAAGTGCCGTAAACATTTCGTTCCCGCTGGCCTGCAGCAGCAGGGTATGGAAGGCGATGTCGGCGGCCAGGAAAGCCTCCGAATCGGCGGCGCTCTCCCTCATTTGACGGGCAAGGTCCACCAGAGACTCCCGCTGCTCCGGCGTAGCCTTCCGGGCAGCCCCGGCAGCAGCCAGGGGCTCGACGGCGATTCTGAGCTCAGTGAGGGACCTGAACTGGGTTTTCCGGCCCGGGCCGGACAGCCGCCAGCGGATAATCCTCGGATCGTAGACGTTCCAGTAGACGGGGTCCTGGACCACAATGCCGATGCGGCGTTTTGAGTACACAAGGTTCATGGCTTCCAGGATTTGCATGCAGTCCCTCACAACCGTGCGTGAGACTGCGAACCGCTCCTGGAGACCGTCCAGGGTCAGCCGGGTTCCAGGCCCGCACGTCCCGGTGGCAATCTCCCGGCCCAGGACTTCGATGATCCGGCTGTTCATCACTTCTGCGGCAGGGCGGTCCTGCTCAATGACTGTATGGTCCTGCAAGGCGTCCTTTACGTTCCGTCGGGGGCATCACCGCTGCATCAAGCGTAGTCCGCAGCCCGAACCACAGCCAGCCTATGGTGATACCTTTATTCTCCGGCGAAGTGCCAGCACTCCTTCGTCAGACAACGGCGTCAAGAGGAGCAGTACGTGAGCCATGTGCCCCGCCACCTAGTTATTATGGGCGCTGCCGGATCCGGCAAAACCACCGTCGCCACTACCCTTTCAGAACACCTTGGCTGGATAGCTGCCGAAGCTGAGAAATTTCATCCTACGGCCAATATTGAGCGGATGACCGCAGGAACCCCGCTCTGCGACGATGACCGGTGGCCCTGGCTCGAGGCGATCCGCAGCTGGATGACCACGCAGGCACTCAACGGCCGGTCCACGGTCATCGCCTGCTCTGCACTCAAGCGAAGCTACCGGGATTTGCTTTCCGGCGCAGAAGGCCGGGTGCAGTTCGTACATTTGGACGGGGCACCGGATGTACTCGCCGAACGAATGGCTTCCCGCCGGGGCCACTTCATGCCCCTCTCCCTTCTCCCCTCCCAGCTCGCAGACCTGGAACCGCTGGCCCGGGACGAAGACGGGCTGACCGTCGATTCCCTGGGCGCCCCGGCGCAAATCTCCGCCCGGATCATGCAGGACCTCCTAACGGACCCCTAGCTCCGGGAACCTCCGCACGCTGATGTCAGAGGCAGCTGGGAGAATGGATGCATACCGGGCAACCGGATTATTTGGACTGCCCGGAAGGAAAGCAACACACCATGATGGGTGGCCATCACGCCGCGAGCGGCGCAGCGGCATGGGTAGCCGTAGCCTCAACTGCCCCCTATGCACTGGGCATCTACCCGGTGAGTCCTCTCGGCGTCGTAAGCGGTGCCCTGCTCACGGCCGGAGCAGCCCTTCTTCCGGATCTGGACCACCACAGCGGGACCATTGCCCATTCCCTTCCCCCGCTGACCCGGATCCTGGCCAAAATCACTGAACAGATCAGCGGAGGGCACCGGCGCGGTACACACTCCCTGCTTGGACTTGCGGTGTTCGTTGCAGTAGCGGGTGCACTGGGAGAACTTACCGCCGAGGTCCCGGGCTTTGGGACCGTTGAGGTTGGTGCGGGACTACTATCCGTGCTGCTCATGGGGTTCGCGCTGAAAGCACTCAAGATTGCCGGCGGGGCGGGCCGCAGCTGGCTGCTGGCCATCCTGCTCTCGGTGTTTATTGCGCTCTATGCGCCGGAAAATAACGGCTGGCTGCCCCTGGCGGTGGGGCTGGGCGTTGCAGTCCACATTGTCGGTGACCTGCTCACCCATCAGGGCGTCATGATTCTTTGGCCGCTGCGCATAAAGCGTCCGCGGAAGATTGCATCCATGCCGCTGCTGGCCAAGTTTTGGAAGACCAGCGGCTGCCTGTCACTGCCCATCATTGGCCGTGCCGGTTCCTGGCGGGAGTGGGCAATCATGGTCCCCGTGTCGGTCTACGCCGTGTACGGGGTGATCGAAGGCAGTTTTAATGCCCTCCGGGACTGGCTGACCTAGTACCGCCAGGAGTTCTAGCCACGGCCTTTGCCGGGACGGCGGCGGGCGGGCTTACCGCCCGGTTTGCCGGGCTTGCTGTGCGGAGCTTTGCCCCTCACCGGCTTTCCGCTTTTCCTGCCTCCCGAAGGCTTTGAACCTTCCCGGTCTCCGGATACCGGAGTGCCGCGTGTTTTCCTGGCCGGTTCGCCCTTCGCGGAGGGCTGCCGGGAGCTGTTGGCTGTACGCCCGCGGACTATGCCGATGAACTCTTCCACGTCGGGGTCTGTGGTGTCCTGGAGCCACGCCACCGCAATCCTGGTCCCCTCCACGCCGTGCACCGGGCGGGTCAGGACATCCCGGCGTGAATGGGCCCGGGCCACGGACATCGGCAGGATGAACAGCCCTGCCCCGGATGCAACGACTTCCAGTGCCGTTGCCGGGGTCCCAAGTTCCGCGGCATCCATAAGGTTTTCGCCCGCGAGATCGGCGAATTCAACCTCTTCGAAAGCCGCCAGGGGATGGTCCTTGGGCGCGGCGACAACAGGCTGTTCCCGGTACAGCGGGATCGCGTGCAGGTCCCCCGGACGCTCATAGCCGTCCTCGGGAATACGGATGAAAACCAGGTCCGCGGAACCGTTTCGCAGCTCCTCAAGCGCTTGTTCCTGCTCAGCCTGAACGGCTTGGACCTCCCTGCCGCGGCGCTCAGTCCAGCGGGACACCCACTTACCCGGCGTGACGCCGGGGACGTAGGAAATCCTCAGCGGAGGAACTGCGGAATGGGCCGGCTGCGGGGACTCGGAGGACACCTGTTCACACTAGCCCACCACACCTTGCGGGGGCTGCGGATACCCTTGAACTATGACCCCCGAAAAATCTTCCCAGTCCATGAAGCCTGCAACGGCTGCCAAGAAGCTGGGCATCTACCTTCCTGCGGCTCCCCAGGAGTTCCAGGACAACCCGGTTACCCGTGCCCAGCTGGACGAGATGCAGTCCACGCCGCCTGAATGGCTCTCCGAGCTTCGCCGCAACGGCCCCCACCCGCGGCCGGTGGTGGCCCAGAAACTGAACATCTCAATTGGCGGTCTCTCCCGCGGCGGTATCACCGAGGCGCTGACCACCGCACAGATCAACGAACTGCTGGCTTCTCCGCCGGAGTGGCTGGTGGCTGAACGGGCCAGCTTCGCTGCTGTCCGTGCCGAGAACCAGCGGGTCAAGCAGGAAAACGCCAAGAAGTCCCGCAGCTGACACTGCTGCCGCGCTGCACCCGTTTGGGTGCCGGCGCGGCACCGGTCCTTGACCGGCATAAAAAAAATCACCCCGGCTAACCGCCGGGGTGATTCTCTATAGTGTGCGCGAGGGGGGATTTGAACCCCCACGCCCTTTCGGACACTGGCACCTGAAGCCAGCGCGTCTGCCGTTCCGCCACTCGCGCAAAGTGATTTCCCTCAGCCTCGGACGCTCATTTGCTCACACCTTGATGTGAGATTCACATCCCGATTCCTCGGGAACAGCAGAATCAAGCATACCGGCATTTCCCCGAAACACCTAAACGGGCTCTGTGAGGCTCCTGAAACGGCGGACCCGCAGGTCCGCCGAGGGGTGTTCTCCCTTGCCAACAGGCGGGGAATCCGGGTCCCCCGGGCGGCTCCGGAACGCTTCGCCTGCAGAAACGGGGCGCACAGATTGGTAAGGGGACACCGTTAGGGTGTTAAGACAATTGCGAGCGGACCCCAGTAGTATCGGAATGGATAACCCGCGCCCTGCCCCCTGATCGGCCTGCTGGCCGCCCGCTGGCACCGCGCGGACTCAAGGCAAGCCAGGGAAGTTCTAGGAACAGGGAAGGAGGCGGAGATGGGCCTACTCGACAACGTTGAACGCGGCATTGAACGAATGGTCCGCGGTGCCTTTTCCAGCGGATCTTCCGGCCGTGTCGAACCCCTCGAACTGGCAATAGCGCTCCGCCGCGAACTGGATGAGAAGTCCATGACGCTGGGGCAGGGCCGCACCCTGGCCCCGAATGTCTTCACCGCACGCCTTTCCGACGACGATTTCGCCCGCGCCCAGGAATGGGGCGCCCCTCTTGCGGAAGAACTGTGCGACGTTGTCATCAAGCACGCACGCAGCCAGTCCTACACACTGCAGGGTGCAGTCCGGGTCTCCTTCACCCGTGATTCATCGCTGAAACCGGGTTCCCTGGAAATTGATTCAGCAACCGAGAAGTCCCATGCCGCGGCGACACGGCCCCCTCAGCCGCCTGCACCGCGCCAGAGTCCCACCCGCATGCAGCCCGTGCTGGACATTGACGGACAGCGCTATTCGCTGAACGCGTCCTCAGTTGTGCTTGGCCGCTCCTCCGAAGCGGACATCCTGGTGGACGACACGGGTGTTTCCCGCCGCCATCTGGAAATCCGTACCGACGGTGGAACCGTCCGTGCCATCGACCTTGGTTCAACCAACGGCAGCTACGTCAACGGCCAGAAAGTCCAGGGGGAAACCATCCTTACTGACGGCTCCACAATTGCCATGGGCAGGACGCGCATTGTGTTCCGTCTGCTTCCAGTTCGTTCCGGGGGGCGCTGATGGACGGTTCACTGACGCTGACCCTGCTCCGTTACGGTTTCCTCATCCTGCTTTGGGTCATGGTGCTCGGAGTAGTAGGGGCTATCCGGCGGGACCTTGTCCTCGGTGCGCGCAACCGCACCGGTACTCCCACAGCCAGGCAGGTGCGGAAAAACCCGGAACTTGAACGTGTTGCTGCGCCGCCTGCAAAGGTCCAGGCCCGGGAAATGGTTGTGACGGAAGGCCCGCTGCGCGGAACCACGCTGGAGCTGGCATCCAGCCCCATCCTGCTTGGACGTGCACAGGAAGCCACCCTCGTCCTCGAGGACGACTACGCCTCCGGCCGGCACGCACGGCTCTTCCCTCAGGGAAGCCGCTGGTTTATTGAGGACCTCGGTTCCACGAACGGCACTTTCCTTGGCGGTTCCCAGCTCACCCGCGCCCAGCCCGTTGACCCCGGGGTTCCGATCCGCATCGGTAAAACAGTCATTGAATTGAGGCCATAGCAGTGGCCCTGGTCCTTCGGTACGCTGCCCGCTCCGACGTAGGTATGGTTCGTTTCAAGAACGACGACTCTGCCTATGTGGGGCGCTATCTTGCCGTTGTCGCAGACGGAATGGGTGGTCATGCAGGGGGCAACGTGGCCTCCGCTTCCACTGTTCTGGACCTGGTCCACCTCGACCGCCCTGATCTTGACGACGTGGCCGTCACCGTCCTTGCTGATGAAATCCAGGCCGCAAATTCACTGCTCTCGGAGCTTGTCACCACGTCCCCGGATCTGTCCGGCATGGGCACGACGGTCACGGCCATGCTGCTTCAGGGCGACCGCCTGGCTTTGGCACATATTGGCGATTCCCGCGCCTACCGGCTCAAGGACGGCGTTTTTGAGCAGATAAGTGTGGATCACACCTTCGTTCAGCGGCTCATCGACGAGGGCCGTCTGCGGCCCGAAGACGCGGAAGTCCATCCCCATAAGAATGTGCTGATGCGCGTGCTGGGTGATGTGGACGCCAGTCCGGAACTTGATCTGGCTACCTTTGAGGTGGAACCGGGCGAGAAGTGGCTGCTGTGCTCAGACGGGCTCAATGCAGTCCTGCGGGACAGCGACATCGAGACCGTGCTGCGGGATTCCACGGATCTGGGCGCCGCCGTCGACACCCTCGTGGAACTAACCCTGGCGGGCGGGTCGCCGGACAACGTGACGGTGGCGATTATCGAGGTCGTTGAAGAGGCTGAAGCCCCCGCCCCGGCACCTGTCCGGGAACCTGCACCAGTCACGGCAGGGACCGCTGCCGTCAAGGCTGAGGGCGCTGCCGCCCGGCCACTGCCGGATCAAGCCGATACAACTGATGAACCGCATGCAGACGGCGAAGGCACCGGCACCGACGGCGAGGAGGCGAGAGAGGCAGACAGCCCCGCCCGCGCCGAACTCATCCGCAGGGATCTGGAGTCGAGGCCCCATGTGCTGGTCGGCGCCGCTTCGCTTGCCACCGAAACCGGACAGATTCCAATTGTCACCAAACGTTCGGCAGAACGGCGCGCGGCACGCCTGCTTATGCACAAGGCGGACGACGCTGGCAGCCCGGACGCGCCCGAGGATGCACCTGTTGAGCCGCGCAGGCGCCGCCGCTGGATCCTGCTGGTAGTCCTGGGAGTGATTGCCGCCCTGCTGGCCGCCGTCCTCTGGGTCGGTTACGCCTGGACGCAGACGCGCTACTACGTGGGATCGGCGGACAACCGGGTGGCCATTTACAACGGTGTGTCCCAAACCATCGGTCCGATCAAGCTTTCCCAGGTTGCGGAGACCACGAACATCCCGGTTGACAGCCTCCCCGAGTACTGGCGCAGCCGTGTCAACGACACCGTTCCGGCCAGGGACCTCGTGCACGCCGAGCAGATTGTTGACCAGCTCCGCGGAACCGCGAAGGCGATCCTTTGCCCTCAGCCGGCAGATCCTGTTCCCTCGCCATCTCCTTCCGTACTCGCTGAGGCACTCGATGCTGCCACCACCACCGAAGCACTTCCTCCCATAGACGCCTGCGGAGGGCAGCAGTGATGTCAGAACTCGCAGCTCCGGCCAAACCGCGCCGCAACATCGAAGCCGTCCTGCTGGTGCTTGCCCTGGGCGTGGGCGTCGGCGCCAACATGCTCGTGGGCATCGATGAGGACCGTGCCTTCGATTCCGATTTTTGGGTCCAGGGCGGGACCCTCGTGGCCCTGGTACTGGCTTTCCACTTTGTGCTGCGCTTCCGCGCCAAATATGCCGACCCGGTAATACTTCCGGTCGTGACGGCCCTGAACGGCATCGGACTGGCAATGATCCACTGTCTGGACATTGCCGAGGGGACCACGGCAGCGGACCGCCAGCTGCTCTGGAGCACACTGGCCGTGGCAGTCGCCATTGGCGTTCTGTTCCTCATCAAGGACCACCGGATCCTGCGCCGCTACACCTATATCTCGCTGATCGTGAGCGCCGTCCTCCTCCTGCTTCCCCTGACGCCGCTTGGGCTGACCATTAACGGCGCCCGGATCTGGATCAGTGTTGGGGGCGGCACCTTCCAGCCCGGTGAAATCGCCAAGATCACCCTGGCCATATTCTTTGCGGGGTATCTGTCCACCAACCGCGACCTGATTCTGCTGGCAGGACGCAAGGTGGGTCCGCTGCAGTTTCCCCGCTTCAAGGACATGGGTCCCATGATGGCTGCGTGGGCCGTCAGCATCGGGGTCCTGGTATTCCAGCGCGATCTCGGTTCTTCCATCCTCTTCTTCGGCCTCTTTATGGCCATGATCTACGTGGCAACCAGCCGGGTGAGCTGGGTCCTGATCGGCCTCGGGCTAATCGGTGCAGGCGGATTTGTGGCAACTCAGCTGTTCAGCCACGTTGCCCTGCGCATCGACGGCTGGCTAAACGCGTTCGACCCCGAAGTGATCGAACGTTCCCCGGGCGGAAGTTACCAGGTGGTGCAGGGTCTCTTTGGCCTCGCCAGCGGCGGCATGACCGGCACCGGCCTGGGGCAGGGACGCCCGGACATGGTCACGTATGCCAATTCGGACATGATTATTGCTGCGCTCGGCGAGGAGCTGGGCCTGATCGGAATCTTCGCAATCGTTCTTATGTACGTGCTGCTCGTTTCCCGCGGCTTCCGCGCGGCGCTGGGCACCCGGGACGGCTTCGGGAAGCTCCTGGCGTGCGGCCTCTCCTTCACCATCGCACTGCAGTGCTTCGTTGTGATTGGCGGTGTCACCCGCCTCATCCCGCTGACCGGCCTGACAACACCGTTTATGTCTGCCGGCGGTTCGTCACTGCTGGCCAACTGGATCATTGTGGCGCTGCTGCTGCTGATCTCCGACGCTGCCCGGCGCCCTGCTGCGACTGGACTTCTCACTGATATGGAACCTGCACTGGCCTCTCCCGCCGCTGGACGGGGACCGGGACGCAAAGGACGGAATGAGGTGACAGGAGTATGAACCAGGCAATCCGCAACAGCTGGATCGTGGCCCTCGCCATGTTCCTCGCGATTCTGGGCTCGCTGACCTACGTACAGTTCTTTGCAGCGGACGAACTCAACAAGAACCCGATCAACAGCCGGCAGCTCTACCAGGACTTCGGACAGAACCGCGGGTCCATCCTGGTGGACGGCGTTCCGATCGCAGAGTCCGTTCCTTCGAACGACCAGTTCAACTTCCAGCGGGTCTACAACAACCCCGAGGTGTATTCAGCGCTGACCGGTTACTTCTCCCTGGTACACGGCAGCAGCCAGCTGGAACAGGCCATGAATGACGAGCTGGCCGGCAACAGTGACCAGCAGTTCTTTGACCGGGTTGTACAGCTGCTTTCCGGTTCCCAGGCGGAGGGCGCCTCGGTGGAACTGACGATTGACCCACAGCTGCAGCAGATGGCCTACGACCTCATCCCTGACGGCCAGCGCGGTTCGATTGTGATGATGGATCCCAAGACCGGTGACATCCTGGCCATGGTTTCCAAACCGGCTTATGACACCAACCTGCTCGCCGGCCATGACACCGAAGAGGTAAATGCCAATATGGATGCGCTGCTCAGCGTTCCAGGCCTTTCCCCCTATCTGAACCCTGCCACGCAGTCCCTGCTGGCTCCCGGTTCCACCTTCAAGCTCATCGACGCCGCAGCTGCCCTGGAGACCGGCAAGTTCAACGCCGAGTCCGTGATCCCAAATCCTGCTGCCCTGCCGCTGCCCGGGACCAACATTTCCCTGCCCAACTACACCAACGGTGCCTGTGCAAGCCGCACGGAGGCGGACATCCAGTTCGCACTGGAACAGTCCTGCAACACGGTATTCGCGCAGATCGCCTGGGAGGTGGGACAGGATGCCCTCTCGGAGCAGGCTTCGAAGTTCGGCTTCGGTGAGTCCTTCAGCATTCCGACTCCCGTCACCGCGAGCCAGTTCCCCGAGACCGAAGACCAGGCCGAGCTTGCTCTCTCCTCCATTGGCCAGGGAAGCGTCACGGCGACTCCGCTGCAGGTGGCAATGATTTCAGCTGCCATAGCCAACAACGGCGTGCAGATGACTCCTAACCTCATCAAGACAGTCCGGGCTCCCGACCTCTCGGTGCTGAACGAGCCCGAGCCCACCGTGCTGAACGATTCGATCAGCCCCGGCACTGCCGCCCAGCTGACCGACTGGATGGTCAGCGTAGTAGACAACGGCACCGCCTCCGCAGCCAGGATCCCCGGGGTGAAGGTTGCAGGCAAGACCGGCACGGCGGAAGTCCAGGACCGCGGCGACAACGCCTGGTTCACCGGGTTCGCCCCAGCCGATGACCCGGAGGTAGTCATTTCCATCGTGATGGAAAATGTTGACCTGGCCACCGGATCCCAATTGACCACTCCAAGCGCGCAAAAACTCCTAGAGGCGGTGTTGAATAAGTGAGGCCTACTTCGGGAATCACCTTAGGCGGCAGGTTCCAGCTGACCGATCGTATAGCCATCGGCGGTATGGGCGAGGTCTGGAAAGCACGGGACCTTGTCCTGGGCCGGATCGTTGCCATCAAGATCCTCAAGGAGGAGTACACCGGCGACCCGGGCTTCCTGAACCGTTTCCGCGCTGAGGCACGCCACACCGCACTGTTGAACCACGAAGGCATCGCCAACGTGTTCGACTACGGCGAGGAGGAGGGTTCCGCCTATCTGGTGATGGAGCTCGTCCCCGGCCAGCCGCTCTCCACCATCATCGAGCGCGAGAAGGTCCTTTCCCCGGACCGCACCCTCTCGATCATTGGACAGACGGCCACTGCTCTGGCAGTCGCGCACCGGCAGGGACTGGTGCACCGGGACGTCAAGCCCGGCAACCTGCTGATCATGCCGGACGGGCGGGTAAAGATCACCGACTTCGGCATTGCGCGCCTTGCCGACCAGGTCCCGCTCACCGCCACCGGCCAGGTCATGGGTACGGCACAGTACCTCGCCCCCGAGCAGGCCACCGGCCAGCAGGCGACCGGTTCGAGCGACATTTATGCCCTTGGAGTCATCGGCTACGAACTGCTTGCCGGTACCCGCCCGTTCTCGGGCGAATCCCAGATCGCCATTGCGCTGGCACAGGTCAACGACACTCCGCCTCCGCTGCCGGAGTCGATACCGGCTCCGGTACGGGCGCTGATCATGTCCATGCTTGCCAAGGATCCGGCAGACCGTCCGGCCGACGCCGAGGCCCTTGCCCGCGCTGTTGCGGCCATCCGCCGCGGCGACATCAGCGCTGCTCAGCAGGCTGTACCCGGCATGCTGCTTTTCGGTTCCGGAGGCACAGCGGCAACCAGCACGGTCACCGCACCGGTGCCCATGCCCGGCGACACGTCTGCAACGCGCGTCGTGGACACCTCTCCCTCAACCTCGGCCCTGCCCATGGCCAACGCGGGTGAGCAGACCGGTGCCCTGGCAGCGTCACGTGAGTGGACCGATGAAGACGTAGACAGCGACGGCGACGGCTACGGAAATGACGGCTACGGAAATGACGATGCGGACCAGCCGAAGCGCAAGAAGTGGCTGATCCCGCTGATCGTTATCCTGGCTCTGGTCCTGGCGGGCATCATCGCCATGATCGTAGTGAACCTGAACTCCGACCCCGCCGGAGACAGCAAGCCGACGACGTCGCCGTCCGCCTCGGTCTCGAGCAGCCCTACCCGCAGCAGCGCCTCGCCGACGTCGAATTCCCCGTCTCCGACAACTTCAGAGCCCAGCCCGTCTACCGAGGCTCCTGAAATCACGATCAACGCTGCCCAGTACCAGGGCCGGAACGTAAACGAAGTGTCCCAGGAGCTCAGCAGCCTTGGGCTGGCGGTCAGCCGCAACCCGGTGCCGTCAGACCAGCCCGAGGGCACTGTCCTGGACGTTAACCCGGTTGGCCCGCTCTCCCGGGGTGACGCAATCGCAATTACCTACTCCAGCGGCCCTGAACTCGTCACCGTCCCCGGTGGACTCATGGACACCCAGGCATCCGCAGCGAGCCAGTCGATTGTAGCCGCGGGGCTCGTTCCCAACCGGGTGGAGCAGCCCGGCAGCCAGCCTGCGGGCACTGTTATCAGCGTGAACCCCCGTGAGGGCAGCTCTGTTCCGCGCGGTTCCACGGTGACCATTGTCATTTCCTCCGGCCCCGCCCCCTCCGCGTCGACACCTGCCGCCGGAGAAACCACGAATCCTGACGGACCGTAACCACCATGAGTTCGGACTTCCTAAAGGGACACCCAACGCTGAACACCGACCGGATCCTTGACGGCCGGTATGAAGTGGGTGAGCTTATCGGCCGCGGAGGCATGGCCGATGTTTACCTGGGCCGCGATTCGAGGCTCGGCCGGGCCGTCGCCATCAAGGTGCTGCGCCCTGACTTGGCGCGCGATCCGCTGTTCCAGTCGCGGTTCCGCAGGGAAGCCCAGGCCGTCGCCGGCCTGAACCACTCCGCAATCGTCTCTGTCTATGACACCGGCGACCAGGCCCCGGCCAGCGGCTCCCCTGACGAAGTACGGCTTCCTTTCATCGTTATGGAGTACGTATCCGGACGGACTCTTCGGGACCTCATCAAGTCCGGTGACGTCACCGTTGACGAGGCTGTCGATTACACCCTGGGAGTCCTGGCTGCCCTGGAGTACAGCCACCGTTCCGGCATTGTGCACCGGGACATCAAGCCAGCCAACGTGATGGTGACCCACGACGGCCACGTGAAGGTCATGGACTTCGGCATTGCACGCGCAATTGCAGACTCCGCGGCCACCATGACACAAACCCAGGCAGTTATCGGAACGGCGCAGTACCTCTCACCCGAGCAGGCCCGCGGCGAAACCGTTGACGCCCGCAGCGACCTCTACTCAGCGGCGTGCCTGCTGTTCGAGATGCTCGCCGGGCGGCCCCCGTTCATCGGGGACAGCCCGGTCTCGGTTGCCTACCAGCACGTGCGGGAGGCACCCCCCAAAGCGAGCAGCTTCAACCCCGAGGTGACCCCCGCCCTTGATTCTGTGCTCGGGCATGCCCTCACCAAGGACCGTAATGAGCGGTACCAGAATGCGCACGCCTTCCGCGAGGCCCTCCTGGCGGCACGCGCCGGCACGGTAGACCCGCATCCAACGGCCGCCACACAGGCTGTCCCTCGCCAGTCCGTGCGCTCTGAGCCCGTTCCCTCCGATGAGCCGCGCACCCGCGCCATGGCACGTGTGCTCGAAGGCGGCCCTCTCACAAGCATCTCCGCCAGCGATTTGGACGAAGAAGAGGATAATTCAATCCTTCCTCCGTCCAGCCGTGCGGACGGGAATCCAGAGCGCAGCGGACGCCGCAGGGCCTGGATCATCACCCTGTTCGCGGCTATTGCGCTGATTCTGGCCGGCGGCAGCATTTACGCCTACAACCTCGTGAACCAGCCGCCTCCGCCGCCCGCGGTGGCAAGCATCCCGGACGTGGAGAACATGTCCCAGACTGACGCGATCAATGCGTTGCTTGCCGAAGGATTCAGGGCGCCGGTGACCGAACCCCAGTACAGCGACACAGTTGAGCCGGGCCTGGCCATCGGCACTGAGCCGGAGGCTGGCAGCACAGTGGAGCTCGACAGCGACATAACCCTCCTGATCTCCCAGGGCCCGTCTGCAGTACAGATCCCGGATACGCTGCCCGGGATGAGCGAGGCCCAGGCACGCGACACACTCCGCCTGCTTGGCCTGCAGGGAGGGGACACGGCCACGGCCAATAGTCCCACCGTCCCGGAAGGCAGGGTTATCGAGACCAAACCTGGTGTTGGTACTTCCGTCCAGACGGGAAGCACCGTGGATTTGGTGCTGTCCACCGGCAAGGTCACGGTCCCGAACCTCGTGGACACCAACGTGGAAGAAGCAAAGGCCTACCTCGCCGATCCCGCCTACGGGCTGGGGGTAGAGGTGGAAGAAGTCGAGAACAGTGTGGTTGAGCCGGGTACCGTGACTGGCCAGAGTGCGCCCGCCGGAAGCGACGTGCCGCAGGGAAGCACCATCACACTGACGGTGGCCAAGGCTCCTGAGCCCTCGCCGTCGGCCTCGCCCAGCTCCTCCGCATCACCATCGGCACCGGGAAACCGCAGGGGAGGCAACGGCTGACCGTTCCGGCCGGCTCTTGACTGCGGTTCCTCAGCCTGCGGAACTGATCAGCGGGCTCAGCGTTGAAGCGTGCGCTGCGGCCCCGGTGAGTCCCAGGGTTTCCAGCCAGTTCCCCAGCATCTGGTAGCCACCCTCCGTGAGTACCGATTCCGGATGGAACTGGACGCCGGACAGGGGAGCGGTGCGGTGGCGCAGTCCCATGATGATGCCGCTTTGCGTCCTGGCCGTCACTTCCAGCTCTTCCGGTACTGATTCCGCCACCGCTGCGAGGGAGTGGTAGCGGGTAGCAGTCAGGGGGCTGGAGAGTCCTGCAAACACGTCAGTTCCCTCGTGCTGAATCTGGGAAGTCTTGCCGTGCATAAGTTCCGGTGCGTGCGTGACCGTACCGCCAAATGCTTCGGCCAGAGCCTGATGACCAAGGCAGATGCCAAGCATGGGCTTGTTATTGGTACTGCACCAGCGGATCAAGTCGATGCAGATACCCGCCTCTGCCGGGGCCCCGGGTCCGGGGGACACAAGGACACCGTCGTGCTCGGCAGCCATTTCCCGGGCCTGGTCGGCACTGAGGTCGTCATTGCGGATAACGGTTGTCTCAGCGCCCAGTTCCTGGAGGTACCCCACCAGGGTGTAGACAAAGCTGTCGTAGTTGTCGACCACAAGGATGCGGGTACTCATTGCGTTTCAGAACCGCCAATCGTTGAATCCGTGAGGGGTGCCAGGAAACTGAATTCCGAGAACCAGGGGAAGACGTACATCATCAGGACCAGCACCACTCCGGCTGCCAGCACGAGAGCCGTAAGAATACGAACCCACAGGGGCCCCGGAAGATGCCGGAAGATCCAAGCGTACATTTTATCCCTGTCCTGCAGAGTTACGGCTGACGACTGCGGCTATCTCTTCGGGCGGTCCAGCTGATGCCGGCTGCCACGAGTCCAAAACTGCGTAGGAGATGAAGCGCTCCTCCGAACCAAACCGCGGATTGCAGGTGGTCAGCGTCAGGATGCGTTCTTCAGGCGCTATACCCGGCTGCGTGGGCACGGGGGCCAGTACGTCCACCCGGTCCGGCAGGACAATCTGGCTGTTGCGGAACACGTAGGTGTAGTAGCCCTGGGCGGTCTGCACATAGATCCGGTCTCCGGGCACGAGGGTGTCGACGGCGTCCAGCACCTGCCCGTGGGTCTGGCGGTGTCCGGCCAGGGCAAAGTTGCCAACCTCTCCCGGCATTGCTGTTTCGGGGTAGTGGCCCAGCCCCAGTGTGTCCAGGACCTCGGTGCCCACGCCCTGTGTGACAGGACGGGCATGCTCGGCGCCAAACCGGGGAATATAGATTGCGGCAAAGGTAGTTCCGTCGGTTTCCGGGGCTGGAAGCACCGCAGGGTCACCGTATGATTCGGGAAGCGGGATGGCCGGTGCTGCGGGGGCGGGCTCAAACCCGGCAAACAGCTCCTCCATGGCTGCTTCCTGGTTCCGGTCAGCTTCGATGTTGGTCCACCAGAGTTCCCAGACGACGAACAGCACCAGAACCAGGCCAAGGGTAATCAGCAGTTCGCCCATCACCTGTACGGCCATGGCGCCTTTGCCCCGTCTGCGCCGGGGAACGCGTGGCTTGCCGGATGGCGGCTCCGCAGCCTCAACTCCCCCGATTTTGTTAGCGGTACTCTCCACCCGGTTCCGGTCCTCTCAATGGCTGGCCGCGCATCCGGGCACGCCCGGTCTGCTCATTCGCTACGATTGGATGAGAGGGACCTTACACAACCGCCCGGCCCACCGCAGATACCCCGTCAGGATATAGCCAGCGGACCAGCCCAGGCGAGCTGTGCGGGGAACCCGCAGACCATAACCGTGCCGGCGTCCAGAGCCGGTTCCGCTAGGAGGATCCGTGCCAGAGTCCAAGTCCCGCAAGAAGCCCCCGGCAGCGACAGGAGCAGTGCCCGCCAAGGCGAAGTCCGAGCCGAAGCCGAACCCGGTCTGGTACAAGCCCGTCATGTTCGGCCTGATGATCATCGGCCTCATCTGGATCATCGTTTTCTACATCTCTGAAGGTGTTTACCCCGTCCCCGCCCTCGGGGCCGGAAACATCCTCGTGGGCTTCGGGGTCGCCATTGTGGGATTCCTGATGACCACGCGTTGGCGCTAGCCGACTACCGAGTCTCTTCGACTCCCGGGTTGCCATGGCAGCCCGGGAGTTCTTTTTTGACCGGGGACGGGCGCACCGCCGGCTGTACCCAGACCGTCGCTGCGCGGCTGACCTCGGCAGACCGCGGACGCAGCAGTTTTTAACAGGGTTACCCACAGGGGTACAGGTTCTCCACACATAGTTATCCACAGGGGTGGATAACTATGTGTGTGATCTTGCAGATAGAGACACCGTGCACCTCAGTGCCGTCCCTGCCTTATCCACAGCAGCAGGTGGAAAAGCTGGGGATAAAGCGTGCTCCGTGCACAGGGGTTTATACCCACCTTGTGCAGATAGTTATCCACAACGGTGGATAACTCTGTGGCTAGTGCGGGCCTTTTTGGCGCCAGCGCGGGGATGCGAGTTATCCACAGCTGTGGAATTACATGTGTGTAACTCATACACAGCACTGGATAACTCTGTCGAAGAGTTACCCACCGGCTGTGCACAACTTCTCAGCAGGCCTGTGGATAACATCCGCGGTCTGCCCTGTCCCTCTATCCGGCGACCGTGCAGAACACCCCCAGGATCCGAGTTACACCACTGTAAGTTATTAACAATGTGGGTATCTCTGTGGATAACTGGGGGCGACCCTGTGGATGGACTGGTTGCCGCACAGCTGTGACCCGACTGCGGCGCTGCAGCATTTTTCCTCAGCGGAAGGAGAGCGCGGTCCGGCGGGGTTGTCCGCAGGAGCCGGCGTGTGTGTGGCCACGCACAGGAGAACGCCAAATAGGGCACGCCGCACGGCCGCCGGGAGCTGGACTAACTCCCGGCCGGGACGCGGGGAAAGAGTGCGGGGTAAGGTGGGAGCCGGCGCAAGGGACCGGACAAGCCGGCTGCTGGAGCCCGCCCGGAAGGCGTCTAAGGCTGGAAGCTGGGCGCCCAGACGAAGCTGAGAACCGCGAGCACCACTGTAATGAGGGCAAGTCCGCCGAACTGGAAGAGGGAACGACGCGGGCCCTTCGGTGCGTAGGCCAGGACGGCGCCGCAGGCTGCACCGGTTACCAGGCCGCCCAGGTGGGCCTGCCAGGAGATGCTGGGGTAGACAAAGCCAAGCACCAGGTTGATGCCGATTAGGATCAGCAGGGCTTTCACCTCACCGCCACGCTGCCGCTGGATGACGAAGAGGGCACCAAAGAGTCCGAAGATGGCTCCGGACGCACCAACTACTGCCTGCAGGCCCGGGGCAAGCATAAGCACGCCGATCGAACCGCCGAGTGCGGAGATCAGGTAAAGCAGGGTAAACCGCAGCCTGCCAAGCAGCGGTTCAAGCGACCTGCCCAGCAGCCACAGGGCATAGAGGTTAAAGGCGATGTGGAAGATGAAGCCGGGGGAGTGCAGGAAGGCGGCAGTGAGCATGCGCCACGGTTCGACTTGTGCGTAAACCGGGGCGAACCAGAACAGCTCCGTAAAGCCGGGAACAATCCATTGCAGGGCGTAGGCCACACCGCACAGGACCATGAGCGTAATGGTCACAACGGGTTTTCCGGCACGAACCGCGCCCCCGTATTGGGTCCGGTACGCCGGGGACTGGCGGCGGCTTTCCTGAAAACAGTCAACACACTGGATGCCCACCGGTGCCGTGTGCTGGCACTCAGGACAGGCGGCACGGCCGCACCGCTGACACCTTATGTAGCTGACCCGGTCGGGGTGCCGGGGGCAGACAGGCACATCGTGGGCAGGTGTTCCGGCAGGTACTCCATAGGACATGGTGTGTGTGCTCCAGGAAGTTCTAAAGAGGGATACCCCGGCCGGCGGTACCGGCCGGGGTTCCGGCGAAGCGGCTAGAGCTGCTCGACGGTGATGCTGTTGATAACAACATCTTCGGTCGGCTTGTCCCGCATATCGGTGGGAACGGCGTTGAGCGCGTCCACGATTGCCTTGGACTCGTCATCGGCAACTTCACCGAAGATGGTGTGCTTGCCCTGCAGCCAGGTGGTGGGAACAGAGGTGATGAAGAACTGCGAGCCGTTGGTGCCCCGGCCCATCTGGATGCCCGCGTTCGCCATTGCCAGCTTGTACGGAGTGGCAAAGTCCAGGTCCGGGCTGATCTCGTCGTCGAACTGGTAACCCGGTCCGCCCGTGCCGCGGCCCAGGGGATCGCCGCCCTGGATCATGAAGTCCTTGATGATGCGGTGGAAGATGGTTCCGTCATAGAGCGGACGGCTGGTCTTCTCGCCGGTTGCCGGATCAGTCCATTCGATCTCTCCGGTTGCCAGGCCGACGAAGTTACGGACCGTCTTCGGCGCGTGGTTGCCGAAGAGGTTGATCCGGATATCGCCCTTGGTCGTGTGGACGGTTGCTTTTGCGGTAGGAATAGCAGTCATAACGCTCATTCTTCCACGGCGGCCTTACAGGCGGCTGGAAAACGCTCTGTTCAGCGCACAGTGAAAATCCAGTGGCTGGCAGGGCTCTGATAGCACAGAACCGGCATTGCACGTAGGCTAAGGCTGAACCGTCACTATCCTGGGAGGTAGTTTTGAACAAGAAGGACCGCATTGCCCGTGACTTCGAAGCGAATGTCACCGCAGGCGTGGAAACGGCGCGTGACTGGGCAACCCCCAAAGTAGAAGCAGCCGTCGGATGGGCAGTTCCCCGCATCGAAAAGGGAATCGAAACCGCCTCTCCGAAGATCCAGGACGGACTCAAGCGCGCAGCCGATGAGATCGCGCAGGGAGTCGCAGTCGTGACTCCGCGGCTCCAGGACGGCCTGCAGAAGGTCGGCCCCAGGATTAGCCAGGTTGTCGACGACGCTGCGCCGAAAATCCAGACCACCCTGGATAAGGCTTCGCCGGCCCTGACCCACGCCAAGGACAAGGTTGTGGACAGCTACATCCCCACTCTGTCCACCCGTATTGGCGACGCGGCAGATTCAGTTACGCGCAGTCTCGGAACCGCAGCTGTTCCGGTACAGACCGCCGTTGCAAAGGCCACTGGCAACAAGAAAGCCCTCAAGCAGGCTCAGAAGGCTGCTGCGAAGGCCGCCAAGGAAGCCCGGAAGCAGAACAAGAGCGGTGGCAAGGGCTGGCTCATCTTCGGCATCATCGCCTCCGCTGTGGTTGCCGGCGTAGCAGCCTGGCGTGCTTCGCGTCCGGTCGAGGACCCGTGGAAGACCCCGGCTCCGGCCCAGCCGTCTGTTCCGGTCCCGGCACCTGCCCCGGCCGCTGAAGCAAAGCCCGCCGCTCCCGCAGCCAAGGCGGCAGATACTCCTGCTGACAAGGCCAAGGACACTGCTGCTACGGCCGCTGAGAAGGCCAAGGACGCCGCCCAGACTGTGAAGGAAGCTGCTGCTTCCAACACGCAGAAGGCCGGCACCAAGGCCGCTGACGCAGCCAACAACGCCAAGGACGCCGCAGCTGCGAAGTCCGGCGGTGCACACGCAGACACCTCGGCCAAGGCCGACAAGCCGCAGAAGTAGGCTTTAGCTGCAGGAAAGGGACCGGATGCTTCAAGCATCCGGTCCCTTCCGGTTTACGGCTTCGCAGGGTCAGCGCTCCACATCCCCGCCAAGCGCGGGCGGTGCAGGCGGCAGCGGTTCCCCGCATGGTGGGGGCGGAGTACTTTCACGCCGTTTAGCCTGGCCCAGCAGTACGACGGCGAGGCCGCCCAGGATCACAGCGAGCCCGGCGTAGGTTCCCCCAGGCAGTTCCTCGCCCAGGAAGATCGCGGCCAGGATCGCTGCCCCGGGTATTTCCAGCAGAATAATCATCGAGACAACCAGCGGGCTGATCACGGCCAGCAGGTGATTGAACACCGTATGTCCCAGCAACTGGGCCATGAGGGTCACGCCCAGGATTCCCGCCCAGGCCGCCGGCGGAAAGCCGATGACGGGCTGCCGGAAGGCCAGGCACATAACCGCCAGTACCAGGGCGCAGAACCCGTAGCAGAGCGTTGTATAGGTGCCCGTGGACATGGTGCGCCGGGCCTTGCCTCCGGCTATTGTGTACAGCCCGGCCAGGGCACCACCTGCCACAGCCAGCGCGTCTCCGAGCAGTGCCTGCGGCGAGAGCGCGATGTCGAACCCGGTGATGACGAGGACTCCCACGAAGGCAATGACAAGGCCGGCAAGCGTCTGTGCGGCAACCTTTCGTCCGCGGAAGACATCGAAGAGAGCAATCCACCCGGCCTGCAGGCAGACCAGAGCGGTTGCGACAGCCACGGAAGTCAGCTGCAGGGCAGTGATGAAGCAGGCGAAGTGCAGTGCCAGGGCGACCGATGCCAGGGCAGTCCAGCGCAGCTCAGTGCGGTTGAGGCTGAGGAACTGCTGCCGTCCGCGCACTCCTGCAGGAACTCCCATGATGAGCGCTCCGAGTGCATTGCGCCAGAACGCGATGGCGAGGGCCGGTGCCGCAGTGGCGGCCATAATGGGTCCGGACGCGGAGACGCCCAGCACGCCGACTACGGCGAGGAGAAAGGTCATTAGAAGAGGTTATTCCCTGTGTGCGCCCACCGGCTGTGGCCGCGCCGTGTGCGCGGAGCCGGGGAGCGAGGGAAACCCGGAAATCCGGGCGGAATGTTCGGACTGTGCGTAAGCCGTTAAAGCGGAAAGTCCCGGCCGTTACCGGCCGGGACTTTCTTTCGGTGGAGGCACGGGGACTCGAACCCCGAACCCCCTGCTTGCAAAGCAGGTGCGCTACCAATTGCGCCATGCCCCCGAAATGGAACTGCTTCAGTATATCCCACCCGGAAGGGTGTTCAAACCAAGCTGCTCCGGATGGAGCTACTCAACCTTGTCGGTCGAGGCCTTCCAGACAGATTTCTCCGCGGCAGTTTCCTGCCATTTCTTGAAGGCGAAGACTCCCGCTGCCGTCGCCGCTGCAATTGCAATCAGCTTCTTCACAGTGTCTCCTTGCCGTTGTGGTCAACCATTTTCATGGTTTTCCGTGGGCGTACCAGGACTTGAACCTGGGACCTCTTCGTTATCAGCGAAGCGCTCTAACCGCCTGAGCTATACGCCCCGATACCTCACCGGGCCGAGATAAGACTCTACCGTACCCTCGGCCACTTCAACAAATCGGGTTCATTCTTCCGGCGCGGGCCGTTTGCCCGCGCCGGAAGAGAGCCGTTTTTAGTCGTCGGTGAGGGTCACGCCGATGCCGCCCACCAGAGTGGAGGCAATGTTGTAGAGCACGGCCGAAAGCATCGACAGTGCCGTCAGGAGCAGGACATTGACGACGGCGATGATGGTCGCGAAGGAGACCACCTGTCCCAGCGAGGCGAACTCACGCAGGTCGAATCCACCGGATTCGGAGCCTGCAATTTCGCCCAGGAGACGGTTCACCTGGTCGAAGATGCCGGTGAGGTCCAGGACCGTCCACAGGACAATCGCTGCCACAACCGTGACCACACCAAGGGCCACGGAGAGCAGGAAGGACATCTTGAGAACCGACCACGGGTCGATCTTGCTTACCAGAAGGCGGGCCTTGCGGGCCTTGGCCTTGGGTGCCGGCTTGACCAGCGGCTGCCGGTTTCCTGGCGCGCTCTGACCCGTCCCAGGCCGCTGGGCGGGCCGGGCGGGGGTTTTTACCCGCGGGCCGCCGGACCTGGCATTAGAGTTGGTCGAGCTCACTCGCTACCTCCATCTTCAGCAGACTGCGCGTCGCGCCCAGCCGTTTCGTCTGTAGACAACGGTACTTCATCCACAGTTGCCTCCACAGACTCGCCTTCGGCAGCTGCGTCGTCCTCGTCCGCTTCCACGGCGAGGTCACGCTCGGAGTTCCGGGCCACAGCGATGATGCGGTCGTTCTTGTCCGGCTTGGCGAAGATGACGCCCATCGTGTCGCGGCCCTTGGCCGGGACACCGGAGACTGCTGAACGGACAACCTTGCCGCCCTGCATGACTACCAGGACTTCGTCCTCTTCCTGGACGATCATGGCGCCCACCAGGTGTCCCCGGTCTTCGTTGTACTTGCCAACCTTGATGCCCAGGCCGCCGCGGCCCTGGACCCGGTATTCGTCGACGGAGGTGCGCTTGGCATAGCCGCCCTCTGTCACGATGAACACGTATGAGTCCTCGGTGACGACGTCAGCTGCCAGCAGTTCATCATCCTCGCGGAACTTCATGCCGGTAACGCCGGAGGTGGCACGGCCCATGGGGCGCAGCGCCTCATCGGTGGCAGTGAAGCGCAGGGACTGGCCCTTGCGGGAAACGAGCATCAGATCATCGGTTTCGCTGACCAGCTGCGCCGAGACGACCTCGTCGCCTTCGCGCAGGTTGATTGCGATGACGCCTGCGGAACGGTTGGTGTCGTAGTCGGACAGCTGGGTCTTCTTGACCAGGCCGCGCTTAGTGGCGAGCACCAGGTAGGGAGCTGCTTCGTAGTCGGGCAGGTCCAGCACCTGGGCAATGTGTTCGCCGGGCTGGAAGGCCAGGAGGTTAGCAACATGCTGGCCCTTGGCATCGCGCCCGGCTTCAGCCAGTTCATAGGCCTTGGCACGGTAGACGCGGCCCAGGTTAGTGAAGAAGAGCAGCCAGTGATGCGTGGTGGTGACAAAGAAGTGTTCCACAACGTCGTCACCGCGCAGCTGGGCTCCACGGATTCCCTTGCCGCCGCGGTGCTGGGCACGGTAGTTGTCGCTGCGGGTGCGCTTGACGTAGCCGCCGCGGGTGATGGTGACGACCATTTCCTCTTCGGGGATCAGGTCTTCCATGCTCATGTCGCCGTCGTAGCCCATCAGGACCTTGGTACGGCGATCGTCCCCGTGCTTGTCCACGATCTCTGCCAGCTCTTCGCTGACAATGCTGCGCTGGCGTTCCTCGGAAGCCAGGATCGCGTTGTACTCGGCGATTTCAACTTCCAGCTTGGCGTGCTGGTCCTGGATTTTCTGCCGTTCCAGTGCTGCCAGGCGGCGCAGCTGCATGTCCAGGATGGCCTGGGACTGCAGTTCATCGATGTCCAGCAGCTGCATCAGGCCGGTACGGGCCTCATCGACGGTGCTGGACCGGCGGATCAGCGCAATGACTTCGTCCAGGGCGTCCAGTGCCTTGAGCAGCCCGCGGAGGATATGCGCCACTTCCTCCGCCTTGCGCAGGCGGTAGCGGGTACGCCGGACAATAACCTCGAGCTGGTGGGTGACCCAGTGGCGGATGAACGCATCCAGGCTCAGCGTGCGCGGCACCCCGTCAACGATGGCAAGCATGTTGGCGCCGAAGTTGTCCTGCAGCTGCGTGTGCTTGTACAGGTTGTTCAGCACAACCTTGGCAACGGCGTCGCGCTTGAGCACAATCACCAGGCGCTGGCCGGTTCGGCCGGAAGTTTCATCGCGCATGTCGGCGATGCCGGTGATCTTGCCGTCCTTGACCAGTTCGGCAATCTTGATGGCCAGATTGTCCGGGTTGGCCATGTAGGGCAGCTCGGTGACGACCAGGCATGTACGCCCCTGGATTTCCTCCACGTTGACCACGGCCCGCATGGTGATGGAACCGCGGCCGGTGCGGTAGGCATCCTCGATGCCCTTGTGGCCCAGGATGGTGGCGCCGGTGGGGAAGTCAGGTCCCTTGACGCGCTTGATCAGTTCCTCCAGCAGCTCCTCATTGGAAGCTTCGGGGTGCTCGAGGTACCACTGCACACCGTCAGCCACCTCGCGCAGGTTGTGCGGGGGAATGTTGGTGGCCATGCCGACGGCGATGCCCGAGGAGCCGTTGACCAGCAAGTTCGGGAAGCGGGCCGGCAGGATGGTGGGTTCCTGGTTGCGGCCGTCGTAGTTGTCCATGAAATCGACGGTTTCCTCGTCGATGTCACGGACCATTTCCATGGCCAGCGGGGCCATCTTGGTCTCTGTATAACGAGGTGCAGCAGCCCCGTCGTTACCGGGGGAACCGAAGTTGCCCTGTCCGAGCGCCAGCGGGGCGCGCATGACCCAGTCCTGGATCAGGCGGACCAGCGCATCATAGATCGCGGAATCGCCGTGCGGGTGGTACTGGCCCATGACTTCGCCGACTACGCGGGCGCACTTGTTGAACGAGCGGTCCGGCCGGTAGCCGCCGTCGTACATCGCATAGATAACGCGGCGGTGCACGGGCTTCAGGCCGTCGCGCACGTCCGGGAGGGCGCGCCCGACGATGACCGCCATGGCGTAGTCCAGGTACGAGCGCTGCATTTCAGTCTGCAGGTCGATCTGCTCCACGCGGTCGGAGAGGACGTTCCCGCTGAGGGGCTCGAGTTCGCCGCCGGGTACTTCCGGGGTCTCATCACTCATTGGTTGTGTTCCGTTCTAAGTTCTCGAAAAAGTCCGGGTAGCTGCGGCACTAGATGTCCAGGAACCGGACGTCCTTGGCGTTCTGTTGGATGAAGTTGCGCCTGGATTCGACGTCTTCGCCCATGAGCACCGAGAAGACCTGGTCCGCGGAGGCTGCGTCGTCCATGGTGACCTGCAGCAGGGTGCGGTGGTCCGGGTCCATGGTGGTGTCCCACAGCTCGGTGTAGTCCATCTCGCCCAGGCCCTTGTAGCGCTGGATGCCGTTGTCCTTGGGAAGACGCTGGTTGTTTGCCAGGCCGCGCGCCACGACTTCGTCGCGTTCCCGGTCGCTGTAGACGTAGTCGTGCGGGTGGTTGGACCACTTGATCCGGTACAGCGGAGGCTGGGCCAGGTACACGTAACCCTGCTCGATCAGCGGACGCATGTAGCGGAAGAGCAGTGTCAGCAGCAGGGTGGTGATGTGCTGGCCGTCGACGTCGGCATCGGCCATCAGCACGATCTTGTGGTAGCGGGCCTTCTCGACGTCGAAGTCTTCGCCGATGCCGGCACCGAATGCCGTGATCATTGACTGGACTTCAGCGTTGGAGAGCGCCCGGTCCAGCCGGGCACGCTCCACATTCAGGATCTTGCCGCGCAGCGGCAGGATGGCCTGTGTTTCAGGGTTGCGGCCGCGGACGGCGGAACCGCCTGCCGAGTCACCCTCCACGATGTAGATTTCAGACTTCGACGGGTCCTTGGAGGAGCAGTCCTTCAGCTTGCCCGGCATGCCGCCGGACTCCAGGAGTCCCTTGCGGCGGGTGGATTCGCGGGCCTTGCGGGCCGCCAGCCGGGCCTGGGAGGCCTGGATCGACTTGCGAATGACATCGCGGGCAGGACCGGGATTGCGTTCCAGCCAGTCACCGAGCTGGTCGGTCACGACGCGCTGGACGAAACCCTTGACCTCGGAGTTGCCGAGCTTGGTCTTGGTCTGGCCTTCGAACTGCGGTTCGGCGATCTTCACGGAGATGACGGCGGTGAGGCCTTCACGGATGTCGTCACCCGTAAGGTTGTCGTCCTTCTCCTTGATGATGTTCTTTTCCCGCGCGTACCGGTTGATCAGCGAGGTCATGGCAGCACGGAAGCCTTCTTCGTGCGTTCCGCCTTCATGCGTGTTGATCGTGTTCGCGTACGTGTGGACACTCTCGGAGTACGCGGTGGTCCACTGCAGGGCCATTTCCACGGCCATCTTCTTGTCATTGTCTTCGGTTTCGAAGGCAATGATGTCGTCGTGGATGACCTCCACCTTTTTGGAGCTGTTCAGGTGATGAACGTAGTCCAGCAGGCCGTTGGCGTACATGTAATCGACACTGCGGTGCTTCGGAGCATCGTCTTCGGCGCCGTCCTCGGCAATTTCCTCGGTCACGTCGTCGAGCTGGCGCTCATCCGTGAGCACGATGCGCAGGCCCTTGTTCAGGAATGCCATCTGCTGGAACCTGGCACGCAGGGTTTCGAAGTCGAACTCGGTGGTCTCGAAGATCTCCGGGTCCGGGTAGAACGTCTGGGTGGTGCCGGTTTCTTCGGTTTCCTCACCCTTGCGGAGGCCTCCCACCGGGTGGCCGCCGTTCTCGAAGGTCTGCCGCCAGACAAAGCCCTGGCGCTTCACCTCGGTTTCGACGCGGGCAGAAAGAGCGTTCACCACGGAGATGCCAACACCGTGCAGGCCGCCGGAAACGGCGTATCCGCCGCCGCCGAACTTGCCGCCGGCGTGCAGGATTGTCATGACAACCTGGACCGTCGGCATGTTTTCCGTCGGGTGCATGTCCACGGGGATGCCGCGGCCGTTGTCCGTTACCCGGACGCCGCCGTCGGCCTGGAGCGTGATGTCGATCCGGTCGCAGTATCCGGCCAGGGCTTCATCAACGGAGTTGTCCACCACTTCATAGACCAGGTGATGCAGACCGCGGGGTCCGGTGGAACCGATGTACATACCCGGGCGCTTGCGCACAGCTTCCAGGCCTTCAAGAACAGTAATCTCATTGGCGCCGTACTCGTGCGGTGCCAGAGCTTCGCTGTCTTCCTGGGGGGCGGGCTCCGTGTTGTCTAGCTCGTTGCCAAGCTCATTGTCGTTAGCCACAGGTGCTGTCGACTCCTCTTGTGTCGGTCAGAATTTGGCACCCCGTCCTGCAGGGGACAGAGCGCCTCTACTACCAATTCTACCGTGCTAAGGGTACCTTTGCTGGCCAAAACACCCCTCCAGAGGCCACTAAAGCCACTTTTGAGCCAGTTTTGAGTGCTCACACGGCTCCGGATACGTCCTCCGGGGTTTGCAGCCCGCAAACCCGCACGGAGGGCGTGTGAAGCCGAGCACAAAAAGAGCGAATTTTCAACAACTTTTTTCGCTCCTTTCACACGCGGTGCTATCCGTACGTGTCCCGGGGGCCCCGGCCCTTTACGCTCCTGAGTCCCTTGCGCCAGTTTGGTGCCGCCGGCCCAATAACTTCGATCCGCGTCACGACGCCGGAGCCGAGTTCGGCGTCGAACCGTTCAATCAGCGTCTGGCGCAGCAGCCGAAGCTGGGTGGCCCAGGCAGTGGAGTCGCAGCGGACCTGGACGGTGGTGTCGGAAAACGATTCGGGTTTGCAGTGGGCGCTGACCTCCGGGCCTACGAGTTCCTCCCACCGGGAGATCACGGACCCTACGGCCACGGGTGAATTCCAGCCCCGCTCATTCACGAACCGGCTAAATACCTTGCCCAGCCCCTGGGGGTCCCTTCCGGTGTACTCCCCCGGAACGAACCGGGGAGTTCTGCGTGCACCCTGCTTCCGCTGGCTGGCCGGAACCCGCTGATTGCCGCGCGCCTGGGCAGCCTGGCGCATCCGGTTGAGCTGTTCTCGGGCCGCGTCCGGAAGGTCGCTGCCGTCGGCGGCCGGGTCATCCGGCCCCTGGTTCTCAGCTGGAGGCTGCACGGATTCCTCCTGGCACAACATGGATCTGTTCTCCCGCAAGGGCTTCGGGTATGTCCTCCCCGACGGCGGCGGTAACGAGGACCTGCTCGGCGCCGGCAACAATCGAGGCCAGCCGGCCCCGGCGTCCGGCATCCAGCTCCGCAAAAACATCATCGAGGATCAGGATGGGACCTGAACCGGGTGTTGGGTCGTCGTCGCGAAGCAGGTAGTAGGACCCAAGCCGCATTGCCAGGGCAAGTGACCAGGTCTCTCCGTGCGAGGCGTACCCCTTTGCCGGAGCCTGGCCAAGAATCAGCTCAACGTCGTCCCGGTGCGGGCCAACCAGGGAAATCCCTCGGTCAATCTCCCGCTTGCGGTTTGCTGCGAATGCCTGCAGGAACCGGGCACGCAGTTCCTCCTGCGTCAGTCCCAGCAGCTCGGCCGAATCAGCGCCTCCCGGGGCGGCGCCGTCGTCATCCACCTCGCCGACAAGCGTTGAGCGGTACGTGCTGCAGGCCTTCTTGGATCCGTCTGTCAGGTCCTCGTAGGCGCCCTGAAGGTGGGGGGTAAGCCGGTCCAGCGCCTGCAGGCGGGCAGCAAGAAGCTGGGCGCCTGCTTCAGCCATGTGGTGGTCCCAGACCTCCAGTGTGGCCTCGTGGGCGGAGGTAAACCGCCCGCTCACGCGGGCGGACTTCAGCAGGGCATTGCGCTGCTTGAGCACACGCTCATAATCCGCCCGGGTCGCTGCGTGCCGCGGGACCAGGGAAACAATGAGGTCGTCCAGGAAACGGCGGCGTGCAGAGGGATCGCCCTTGACCAGGGCCAGGTCTTCCGGAGCGAAGAGCACCGTGCGGCAGATGCCGAGGATGTCGCGCGCACGCACCGGGTTGGCCCGGTTGATCCGTGCACGGTTGGCCCGTCCCGGATTGATTTCAACTTCCAGGGCGGTGGCCTGTGATCCACGGACGATGCGGGCGCGCACCAGGGCCTGCCCGGCGTCGAATCCGACCAGCGGGGCATCGGAACTGACCCGGTGGGAAGAAAGCGAAGCAAGGTAGCCGATTGACTCGACGATGTTGGTCTTGCCCGTGCCGTTGGGGCCGACAAAAACGCTGACGCCGGGAGTGAGGCTGAGGTCCAGCTGCGCGTAGCTTCGAAATCCGGTTAGTGAAAGGTAATCAACGTACACGCTGCTCCACCTGCTGTTACCTTCCTGTTCCTGCGTCTGTGCTGTAGTGCCGGGTCCTCTCCAGACTACCGCCGGTTATTCCGGAGCTCCGGCTTCACCGATTGCCTCTTCAGCCGGCGTCCGCGCCCGGGTTCCGGCTGATCCGTTTCCGTCGCCGGCAGCCTCCTTCACGGCGTGGCCGCCGAACTGGTTCCGCAGGGCAGCGACCAGTTTCATGGCAGCGGAATCATCCTGCCGGGAGGCGAAACGGGCGAAGATGGCTGCGGAGATCACCGGGACCGGGACTTCGGCTGCGAGGGCTTCTTCCACAGTCCAGCGGCCCTCGCCGGAATCCTCCACGAAGCCTGCGACACGGCTTAGCCCGGGGTCTTCCTGTACAGCTTTGACAGCGAGTTCCAGGAGCCATGAACGGATCACCGTTCCGTTTTGCCAGGCCCCGAAGATGCCAGGCACATCCGTAATGATGTCCTGGGCTTCAAGGAGCTCGTATCCTTCGGCATATGCCTGCATCAGTCCGTATTCGATGCCGTTGTGGACCATCTTGGCGTAGTGGCCGGCGCCGGTGGCCCCGGCATGGACAAAGCTGTCCGCCCGCGCACCTTCCGGGCGAAGGGCATCAAAAACCGGCATTGCCTCCGCGACGTCCGCTGGATCGCCTCCGACCATAAGCCCATAGCCGTTTTCCCTGCCCCAGACACCGCCGGAGACTCCGCAGTCCAGGTATCTAATTCCCTTGGCGGCCAGCCGCGCGGCGTGTTTCCCGTCTTCCGTGAACCGTGAATTGCCCCCGTCGATGACCAGGTCTCCCTCGGTCAGGACTTCGGACAGGTCCGTAATCACCGCGGATGTCACGGCACCGCTGGGCACCATGACCCAGACGATGCGGGGAACGGGGAGCATGGATGCCAGCTCTGCAAGCGACCCGGCATCGGAACGAACCGGGTCCCGGTCAAAACCGGATACCTGGATTCCTTTGGACCGCAGCCGCTCACGCATGCTGAAGCCCATTTTCCCGAGTCCAATCAGGCCAATGTGCATTTCGGTTCCTTCCTTCTCAGGTCCACGTCAGTGGACGGAAAGGCTCTCGAAACGCTGGCGAAAGCCTTACTGGTTCGGCAGCCGGACCGGCATCAGCAGGTACCGGTAGTCTTCCTGGTCATCTCCGGTGAGTTCTTCCTGGGCGGAAATGACAGCAGGCTTCGGCGGCGTTGTGAAGGAGAAACGCACGTACTTGCTCGGGAAAGCACCCAGGCCTTCACTGAGGTAGTGCGGGTTGAAGGCAACGGTAATTTCGTCACCGATCAGGGAAGCTTCCAGGGCTTCGGATGCCTGGGCATCTTCACCGGTGCCGGCGTCAAGGGTGACCTGGCCGTCTGTGAAGGCAAGGCGTACCGGAGTGTTGCGTTCTGCCACCAGGGAGACGCGGCGGACCGCTTCAACCAGGGCGTGGGTCTCCACGGTGGCGTGGATCGGAGTGTTCTCCGGGAAAAGCGACCGAATCTTGGGGTAGTCGCCGTCAACGAGCAGCGAAGTGGTGCGCCGTCCGCCGCTTTCAAAACCGATCAATTCGCTGTCTCCGGAAAGGGCGATGTTTAGGTCGCCGCCTCCGCCAAGGGTCTTGGCAACTTCATTCAGTGTTTTGGCCTTGACCAGGGCGGAAGTTGAGATTCCCGGTGTAGCCGGCTTCCACTGGAGTTCCCGCAGCGCGAGCCGGTAGCGGTCGGTGGCAAGGAAAGTGATGAGATCGTCTTCGATCTCCATCCGGACACCGGTCAGGATGGGCAGTGTGTCATCACGGCTTGCAGCGATGATCACCTGGGAGACAGCCTGCGCGAACGCGTCGCCGTCCACGACACCGCTGACGTCGGGAAGGGCGGGCAGCTCCGGGTATTCGGAGACCGGCATGGTGGCCAGGTTGAAGCGGCTGTTCCGGCAGGTGAGCGTGACCTTGGAGCCGTCAGTCTCGACGTCGACCGGCGCTGAGGGAAGGCTGCGGCAAATCTCCGCCAGCAGGCGTCCGGAAACCAGAATGGTTCCTTCTTCGGAGATGTCTGCAGGAATCTGGAGCCGTGCCGAGATCTCGTAATCGAAGCTTGCGATGCTCAGGGAACCGGATTCGGCCTTAATCAGGAGACCCGAAAGTACCGGAACCGGCGGGCGGGGGGAGAGGGACCGTGCCGTCCACGTAACCGCCTCAGCCAGGACATCCCGCTCAACTCTGAACTTCACTGCAGGGTGCCGCCTTTCACAACGTACTTATCAGTACTACTGAACTTTCATGAACACGCAAGGGAGCAATCGTGCTCCCTCAAAAGACAAGGCCGCCCGGCTGTCCGCCAGGGAATCACAACAATACCCTGTGCAAGCTTACCGCCAGGCGGGTTTACCCTGCACCGGCGCAGCAGGGTCGTTTGAAGGGTTGTGCAATCGCCCAAAGGCCTGCGAATCACCACTTCCCTCCCGGATCTGGCGTTCCCGGAGAACGTCGGATGTTTGGCCCGGAAGGTCAGATGTTATTTGGTGGAACCCAAATTCTTAAGATTCGTAGTGTTAATAACTCCTGTGGATACTGTGGACAACTCGCTCCACTCGCCCGAATCGGCGCTTTAAGGCTGTTGATAACTTGTGGATGGCCAGCCTACGCGCTGAGGCCGGGTGTTGGAAACTATTTTTCGGTTCCGCGTATCCACAGGGAAGTGCACGCTGTGCCGGGTTGTCCACCGAGTTATCCACACCCTTGTCCACATCTGTTAATTTCGAGCCCCTTCGGGGCCCTTACATCCCTGTACTGGCGCGGATTTTCCTAGGCTTCGCGCTGCTGCTGCTTGATCCGGTTTGTGAGCTCAGTGACCTGGTTGTAGATCGCCCGCCGTTCCGCCATGAGTTCGCGGATCTTCCGGTCGGCATGGATGACGGTCGTGTGGTCGCGCCCCCCAAGCTCCTGGCCGATCTTGGGAAGGGACATGTCGGTAAGTTCCCGGCACAGGTACATTGCGATCTGCCGGGCAGTGACCAGGGTCCGGGTCCGGGACTTGCTGCAGAGTTCCTCAAGGCTGATCTGGAAGTACGCTGCGGTCTGGCCCAGGATTGACGCCGCAGTAATCTCCTGCGCGCCGTCGTCAGTGATGAGGTCTTTGAGCACAATCTCGGCGAGCCCCACGTCCACCTGCTGGCGGTTCAGGCTGGCGAAGGCCGTGACACGGATAAGTGCGCCCTCAAGTTCGCGGATATTCGTGGAGATTTTGGAAGCAATGTACTCCAGGACATCATCCGGAGCGCTGAGCGAGTCCCCGATGGCCTTCTTGCGGAGAATGGCGATGCGGGTTTCCAGTTCAGGGGGCTGAACATCGGTCAGGAGGCCCCACTCGAACCTGGAGCGCATCCGTTCCTCAAATCCGGAGAGCTGCTTGGGCGGCAGGTCGGAAGTAATCACAACCTGCTTGTTGTGGTTGTGGAGTGCGTTGAACGTATGGAAGAACTCTTCCTGGGTTGCATCCTTGTTGGCGAGGAACTGGATGTCGTCAATGAGGAGGATGTCCACGTTGCGGTACAGCTGTTTGAAGCTGGCACCCTCGTCGTACCGGATCGAGTTGATGAAATCGTTGGTGAACTCTTCGGAATTCACGTACCGGACACGGATGCCGGTGTAGAGGTGCCTGGCGTAGTGCCCGATGGCATGGAGCAGGTGAGTCTTGCCGAGTCCGGAGTCCCCGTAGATGAAGAGCGGGTTGTAAGCCTTGGCGGGAGCTTCGGCCACGGCCACAGCTGCTGCATGGGCGAACCGGTTGGAAGAACCGATCACGAATGTCTCGAATACGTACTTGGGATTCAGCCGGCCAAACTCCTGCGAGGTGCTTGGCGGAGTAGGCGACGGTGCGCTCTCACCCGTGGGAACGGGGGACGGAGTGCTTTCTTCGGGCTCGGGCTCCGGCTCGGCCTGCACAGCAGGTGTGAGGTCAGCGTCAATGACGAAGGCACACTGGATGTCAGCCTGGAAAACAGTCTTTAGGACTTCATCGAGGATGTTCTTGAGCTGGGTCTGCAGGACTTCGCGCGTCAGTTCGTTGGGCACTGCGACCAGAAGGGTGGTTCCAATCAGTCCCTGGGCCTGGGCCAGGACAACAAATCCGCGCTGGCGGGGCGAGACCCTGTCATCGGACTCCAGTGTGCGGATGACCTTCCGCCAGGAGCTGCCGACATCGTTGATTTCGTCCGTACCCACAAAAACCTCTCGTGACGCCCGCGGAGGGCGGTCTAAGAAACCGGAAGCCAGGCCTGGATTCCGAAGGGCTCATCCACAGAGTTATGCACAGCCGTGGATAAAACGCCCCGGGGCAAGCCTAGATCAAGATTTACACAGTCGGTAGCTGGATTCCTGCGGCCAGGCGCCACTTGGGACATCACTCACAATGCCATGTACTAAAGCACACCGAACCACTTGTCCACAGGTGTTGATAGTCCGGTCCCCACAGGGGTGCGGACCCCCGGTTTGACTGGAATCGGGGTCTCACCTAACGTTGAGTAGTCCTTTGTGTCTGCTATCTGCACTCATTCATGCCCATCAGGGTTCTGGGAATCAGGGTCCAGGTCCGGGTTGAGCGTAGTCAGACACATGAAAACTTAGCGCCGCTTGTGCTTCCCCCTTGATGCAGCAGGCGCAGCGCATATTGTCTTGGAGTAACCACCGTGAGCAAGCGGACTTTTCAGCCGAATAACCGCCGTCGTGCCAAGAAGCACGGCTTCCGCCTTCGCATGCGTACCCGTGCCGGCCGTGCCATCCTTTCTGCACGCCGTTCCAAGGGCCGCACCGAACTGTCGGCATAAAACAGCCTTAGGTTTGCCGATGCTGCATCAGCAGCTCAGTCCCACCACCTTGGCGTCCTGAATGCTGGGCGCAAGGAACCGGGTACGGTCATCGGCGGATTTTTCCCATACCGTACGTTCCGGTGCCCGAAGTGGGCGCCGGAACGTAGTCTTATATGCAGTGCCAAACCCGGCCGCGCCCACGCGCGTCGGGTTCATTGTGTCGAAGGCGGTTGGGAACGCCGTGACACGCAACCTCGTTAAGAGAAGACTGAGAGAAGCAGCAGCGCAAAGCCTGGCAGAAAACCCCACCGGGTTGGACATAGTCGTCAGAGCGCTGCCGCCGGCAGCATCAGCGTCGTGGGCGCAGCTTAGCGCTGACTACGCCGGTGCCCTCTCAACATGCTTGAACAAGCTTTCCCGGCAAGATCCAAAACCATGAGGGAGGGGCAGACAATGGGCCGCACCGGACGTAATCCGGCGAAGGCCTCTGTTGGTGCTGCCATTTTCCGGGCGATCCGTCCGGTCCTGACGTTTTTCTGGAACCTTCCCCGGAACTTTCTCATCGGTTTCCTCATCGCCTACCGCAAGGTAGTTTCCCCGCTTTACGGGCCAGTGTGCCGATTCTTTCCATCCTGTTCGGCTTATGCCCTTGAGGCGATAACCGTTCACGGAGCGGTCAAAGGAACCTGGCTGGCTGCCCGGAGGCTGGTTCGCTGCCATCCGTGGAATGACGGCGGAGTGGATCATGTGCCTGCTGGCCGCCGGACCTGGCCCCAGGACTCAGTCCCCAAGATTATTGTGCTGAATCATCCCGTGATTCCGGCAGACGAAGACAGCCGCTCGGCGGCTTGAGGAGTGTAAATGGGTTTCTTCGACACGATACTGTTCCCCTTCAAGTGGGTGGTGTCATGGATCATGTGGATCTTCCACGAGGGATTCGTCTTCCTCGGAATGGATGCCGCATCCGGTTGGACCTGGACACTGTCCATCATCGGCCTCGTGATCGTGATCCGGGCTGCGCTGATTCCCGTCTTCGTCAAGCAGATCAAGGCCCAGCGCGGTATGCAGTCGCTGCAGCCGGACCTGCGCAAGCTCCAGCAGAAATACAAGGGCAAAACCGACCAGCTCTCCCGTCAGGCAATGACGCAGGAGCAGATGGCGCTTTACAAGAAGCACGGCACGAACCCCTTCGCGGCCTGCCTGCCGATGCTGATCCAGATGCCGTTCTTCTTCGCACTGTTCCAGGTCCTCAACGGCGTTTCCAACGCCAGCGCCGGCGGTGAGGGCATTGGCGCCCTGACACCCGCGGCGATCACCCAGTTCGACGAAGCCACCATCCTTGGAGCTCCGCTTTCCTCTTCGCTGCTTCACGGTTTCGGCACCGAGGGCCACACCTCCGTCGTCGTCCTTTCGATCATCATGATCATCGCAATGACGGCTTCGCAGTTCATTACGCAGAAGCAGATCATGTCCAAGAACATGTCTGAAGAAGCGCTGCAGAGCCCGTTCATGCGCCAGCAGAAGATGATGCTCTACGTACTGCCGCTCGTGTTCGGCGTCGGCGGCATCAACTTCCCGATCGGTGTCCTCATCTACTGGACCACCACCAACCTGTGGACCATGGCGCAGCAGTTCTTCGTCATCCGCCGCATGCCCACCCCCGGATCCCCGGCTGCAAAGGCCCTGGCTGAGCGCCGTGCGCGCAAGGGCCTGCCCATGGTGCCGCTGCTGGGCGAAAAGAAGGCCGAGCCGGCTGAAGAAGTACCCGTCCCCGTCAAAGGCCAGCGCCAGCAGCCCCAGCGCAAGAACAGGAAGAAAAGATGAGCACTGAGCACGTCGATGAAACCGTTGAAGAACTGCCTGAGCCGGGAGAAAGCGGCACCGCCAGCCGCCTCGAGGAAGAGGGCGACGTAGCAGCCGACTACCTCGAGGAACTGCTCGACATTGCCGATATCGATGGTGATATCGACATCGAGGTTCGCAGCGGGCGCACTTACATTTCAGTTGTTTCCGAAGAGGGAGACGACTCCGGCCTGCAGTCCCTGGTGGGCGAGGACGGAGAGGTCCTCGAAGCGCTTCAGGAGCTGACCCGGCTTTCAGTGCTGACGGCCACGGATAGCCGCTCGCGGCTGGTCCTGGACATCTCCGGCTACCGGCAGGAACGCAGCGAGGAGCTCCACCGGATTGCCGAAGACGCGGTATCCCGTGCCAAGACATCGGGCAAGGACATTGCCCTGGCTCCGATGAGTGCCTACGAGCGCAAGATCGTGCACGACGCCGTCGCGGACCTCGGTCTGGTCAGCGAGTCCGAGGGTGAAGGGGCAGGCCGCCACATCGTGGTGTCCCTCCCCGACGCTTAACCGCCCGCCGGCACCGATCGCACGCCAAGAGTTCTACGACAAGGATCAGTTTTCCGTGGTTGAAATTACGCCTGCCGAGCATACGGCGGCGGTCAAGGTATTCGGGGAGCGGCTGCCGCTGGCAGAGCGCTACGTTGAACACCTGGCCACCTCCGGGATGGAACGGGGCCTGCTGGGCCCGCGCGAGGTTCCCCGGCTTTGGAGCAGGCATGTGCTCAACTGTGCGGTGGTTGCAGACCTCATTCCTGCCTCAAGCAGGGTAGCGGATGTCGGGTCCGGGGCAGGGCTGCCCGGGCTGTGCCTGGCGATCGCGCGCCCGGACCTGTCAATGACCCTCATCGAGCCCCTGGAACGGCGTGTTACCTGGCTGAACGAAGTCATTGATGACCTTGGTCTGGATAACGTCGAAGTGATTCGCGGCCGCGCTGAACAGGTAATCGGCAAAGTGGACGTTGACGTCGTAACTGCCCGGGCTGTCTCGGCACTGTCCGGGCTTGCCGGCCTTACCATTCCGCTTCTCGCCGGCTCAGGAGAGGTCCTGGCCATCAAGGGACGCAGCGCTGCTGAGGAAATCGAGAAGGCAGCCAAGCAGATCCGGCGTCTTGGCGGCAAAGAGACCACCGTAGTCACCGCCGGGGAAGATGTCCTCGAGGAACACACCACAGTCGTACGTATTGTGGTCTAGGTCTGCACAGCGGTTATCCGTTGTGCACACACCCGAACCGATCCCGGCATATTGCGGGGCAGCCGATAGGCTAGAGGCAGTAATGCCTTATGTTGTGAAAGTGAGCATGTCCCGGTGAGTGTGCGCGATTCTGCCGCAAAACGAATTCCCCCCTTTGCCGCGCTCGGCTCTGCCTTCTCGTCGCCTTTCTCGAGGTCTCAACCTCAGGAGGTTGTTGAAGCAGCGGGCCACTTGCCTGTTTCACGTGAAACAGGAGATGCTGTTGCAACACAGTCTGCCGGCGCATTCGATGTGCCTGATTCCGAGACCAGCGAAGGTGGTGTAGCCGGCCAGGCGGTCCTCCCGTCCGAGTCGGTAGACGTTATGGACCTGATGGACGAGAGCACACCCCTGGCCCGCGAACTGGCCAGCGAGACCCGCCGCCGCGAGAAACTCCGCGGCCGCGTCCTGCCACGCCCCGCTGAAACCCGGATCATGACGGTGAGCAACCAGAAGGGCGGAGTCGGGAAGACCACAACGACCGTCAACCTGGCGGCGGCCCTGGCGACAGCCGGCCTGAATGTCATGGTGATCGACATTGATCCACAGGGCAACGCATCGACGGCACTGGGAATTGACCACCGGGCGGACGTCGAGAGCATTTACGATGTGCTCATCGAGGATCTGCCGCTGGGAAAAGTTGTGGCCCAGTGTCCCGATATCAAGAACCTGATCTGCGCTCCCGCCACCATCCATCTTGCCGGCGCCGAAATTGAGCTCGTTTCCCTCGTCGCACGTGAACAGCGGCTCCGCCGGGCAATAGATGTCTATGCCGCAGAGCGCAAGGAGGCGGGAGAGGAGCGGCTCGACTACATCTTCATCGACTGCCCGCCGAGCTTGGGCCTGCTCACCGTCAACGCTTTCGTTGCCGCCCGGGAAGTCCTCATTCCCATCCAGTGCGAGTACTACGCCCTCGAGGGCCTCAGCCAGCTGCTCAAGAACATCGAGATGATCCAGAAGCACCTGAATGCTGACCTGGTTGTCTCAACGATTCTGCTGACCATGTACGACGGCAGGACCAATCTTGCTGCTCAGGTGGCCGCTGAAGTCCGGGAGCACTTCCCACAGCAGGTTCTCTCGGCCGTGGTTCCGCGTTCTGTCCGCATTTCCGAGGCGCCGAGTTACCAGCAGACGGTCATGACCTACGATCCTTCGTCCACGGGTGCGTTGTCTTACCTGGAAGCAGCGGCTGAGATCGCACAGCGGTCTGTCTAGACACTCCCTCTGGGATCCCGGCCGTTCATGAAGCCGAACCGTAGAATACTCTCACAATCAATCCATGCCGCTTGCTGTGTGCATAAGGGAAGGACTTATCCATGACCGAAAAGCGTCGTGGTTTGGGCCGTGGGCTGGGCGCGCTGATCCCCAGTACTGCTGAGTCCGTTGAAGCTAGCGAGACGGGGCAGGCTACGCGTCCTGGCCGTCCTGTAGATCTTTTCTTTACCTCGGTTGGGGATGAGGCCGGACCGGGGCGTACGGCAGGACCGCGCCGAGGCGCCGGTATCAACAAGGATGCGTTGCGTGCCCCGGCTAAGAAGAAGCCGGCAACCCGTACAGCATCCACTCGTGCAGCAAAGTCCTCTACCAGCACGCCTGCAGAACCCTCCGCGTCGGCAGCTTCCAAGGCGGCAGCCACGGAGCCTTCAGAGGCCCTGAAACAGGATGCGGCGCCGTCCAAGGCCCGGACCAGGAAGCCGGCAGCCAAATCCTCGCAGAAGCCCTCCAGGCCCGCGCTGGAGGCACCGGAGACGGCCGTCGAGGACGAGAGGATCCAGCCTTCCGCTGCGGATGAAGTTCAGACTGAGCTCCCCGTCGACGACGCCGGGTCGGAGGACGTTTCACGTGAAACGCTGATGGAAGTTCCAGGAGCCCGGTTCGCGGAGCTCCCTATCGACTCGATCCACCCCAACCGCAAACAGCCACGCAGCGTCTTCGATGAAGACGATATGTCGGAACTTGTGCACTCCATCAGGGAGATCGGTGTTCTCCAGCCGATCGTGGTTCGTCCTTCTGCTGAAGGGGACGACGAGCACCCCTACGAACTGGTTATGGGCGAACGCCGTTGGCGCGCCAGCCGCGAGGCAGGACTGACGGCCGTTCCGGCAATCGTCCGGTCGACGCAGGACGTAGACCTGCTTCGGGACGCACTCCTGGAGAACCTCCACCGTAGTCAGTTGAATCCGCTTGAAGAGGCGGCCGCTTACCAGCAGCTTCTAGACGACTTCGAGTGCTCGCATGAGGAACTCGCCGAACGCATTGGTCGTTCCCGTCCTCAGATTTCCAACACACTGCGGTTGATGAAGCTGCCGCCGCTGGTCCAGCGTCGACTGGCAGCGGGAGTTCTCTCCGCGGGTCACGCGCGGGCACTTCTCGGCCTGAACGATCCCGCCGAGATGGAAAAGCTCGCCCAGAAGATCGTTGCCGAGGGTATGTCCGTCCGCGCGACTGAGGAAGTCGTTGCGCTATCGGATGGTATTCGACGTCCGGCCAAGGAGTCGAAGCCGAAGGTCGGTGCTCGGCATGAGCGCCTGGATTATCTGGCGAACTCTCTCTCGGACCGGCTGGATACGAATGTGAAGATCACCCTTGGTGCTCGCAAAGGCAAGGTCAGCATTGAATTTGCCAGCGTCGATGATCTCAATCGCATAATGTCTGTCCTGAACCCCTCGGATGGTCAGGCGCAGTAGATTGAACCAAGGGTTGGGCGGCTGTTTCACGTGAAACGGCCGCCCAACTTCTTTTAACGTCGCTAGCGTGGGTGAGGCACGACTGGTGACTCCCGAGACTGAATCACTGCTGCTACTCGAATGTTTACCGTCAACGGGGATAGAAGTCTCATGTTTCACGTGAAACACGATAGAGCCTATCTACGAGGGGGGTGAGCAAGACAGTCGTGTTGAGTCCCTTCATACGCTTCGGACGGCCCTCGCTTTATCTCCCGCTCACCAATCTTGGCTGGATAAAGCGGCTCGGTTTTGGATGGATCGCTTTCTCGGAGCGCATTCAAGCGGCTTACGGTCCATCACATGGCCGCTCATTCGATCACAAGACGGTCGCGGTCCTGTGCTCAACACCCTGGAGCAGCCACCAGATACCTCTTGGGCGATACATGGTGGCCGGACAGAGAGGAGTTGTCTCTCGATGTGACTTGTTTGGCCGCCAGATGGCCTTGAGGTTTCACGTGAAACAGCGTCTGTTCAGCAGAGAATGACACGTCCCGCGCTTCCGGCTGTCTGTTACGGTCCTCAGCTCCACTACACACCGACCGGCAATCGAGGGTAGGCCGCTGCAAACTCCCGGCTCTGCGGGTCAGCAAACTTTGCTAAGTCGTCTCTAACAAACGCACCATTGGCGCTTCCGCCACGCTGAGAACTCGCCTGGTCCGTGTCCCTCTGGGAGGACAGAAGGAGCCGAATGCGCCGAGGACTCGTGTAACAAACGTTCGGGGTTGTGTGGTAATGCCGCCAGGAGTCTCGATCGGGATGGTCCACGCGGCCATAAGACGCAGCTAAGCGACTGCCGGGCGGCTCGACTTCACTTGGTAGAACTACGTGTCGCAATACTGGGTTTGTCCTCTATTGGTCGGGGCGTTTCCGCCGGCCTGTGGACACACGTTTCACGTGAAACGTTGGTGGGCCTGTGCTGATCGGACGAGGGTACGGCCCTTTCAAGTCTCCTGTTCTCTGGTAGTCGGCGTCTCGGATGGAACCGAAACCCGTGAGTGCCCACACGGGCAGGGTGCTGGACAGCCGGGAAGTACGCTCTGCGCTGAGGCTCGTATCGGATTGCCTGTACGCTGAGATCCGATAGTCCCCATTGTGCCTGCTACGGATAGAAGTTGGAGCTCCATGTGACTCGCATGGTGACTGCCTTTGCCTGTGAGTCCGGGTATTGCGGCGTCTGGGCGAGCTGGCTGGGCAGAGGTGATAGCTGTCGAAGATCAACAAGACCTGGGCGTGAGAATGTCCTTCCGACTTTCTTATTCGTCGCCCACGTAGGCTGCACTCCTCCGGAAGGTGCTAAAGCCTGGTGCTCTCGCGGAACACTTTCGTCGGCATATCCTTTGGTCCGAGGCACGGTCTGTGACGGAAGGCCGTCCCTGTTTCACGTGAAACACGATCCACTGTGGTCTCCTCTAGGGCTGCTATCACTCCTTCCAGCCAGTTCGACGCTCTGTGCACCGTTCAGTAATCCACTTGAACGAGATCCTCAAGGTCGGGGTGGGGTGGACGCCTAGCCTTCAAGCCGGTTGCTTATGTGGTCCAAAGGCCTTTATGTCTGCATCTATGGAGGGCACGAGCCGCCTGATATCGAGCTATGCACACGAAGTGGTCGGCGGGAACGGCGTTGTTGCTCCAACTACGAGGGATACGCGGGACCGCCCCTGCTCTAAAGGAGCGTGTTTCACGTGAAACGGGACGGCCGCGATCGGGATCGGGATGAGGGCGGAGCTCACGTCTCGCGTTCTGCGCAGCATAACCGCAAGGTGACGAACTCGCTGAAGGGTAACTTAGAGACGACGGGTGCCCGGACGCCAGGAACATGTACGTGTCCCCACACTTGTCGGAACTAGTATTCTCCACGCCTCAGCCACAGAAGCCCGATGACAGTCCGACCGGACCGGGAAGTCTGGTCTGGAATCGAAGACCCTGTACGCCATGGGCAGTGGCTCTGAACGCCTCTAGCCCTAACCGCACCGCTGGGATGACGACTCCCAGGAGGCGGAAGCGTCGACCGGAGGGCAGCTGTCTTATCGTCCACCCTGCTCCGACGACCTAGCTTGCCCTGACAAACCACGACGTACTCAAGGGCGGAAACCCGCGCTGTCGAATGGGCGGCGACGAAACACTTTGTGTTCCCGATTAGAAACGGGACAACACAACTCGACTGCTTCGTACACGCCAGGAACGTCGCATACGGGAATTCAGTGTCATGCCGGCGTACCCGTAGAAACCGCTCCTTCCCGGTTTCGTGGAACTATCCCCGCGTGGGACCAACGACGACGAAATCAGCTCGCCGCGGTTTTGGCCAGGACCTGCACGACGTTGTTGACTGTGCGGGTTCAGAGCGAATCTCCGCGGATGGTGTTGCCTATTGCCTGCTACCGCAGCAGGTTGGATCCGTACCTGCGCTACCAGACCTTCGGTATGTTGCAGACCGCGGCATAGAGCAACCTCGTGTCTGCTTGGACCCTCCGCATGCGGCCGTGCTTTGTCTCGAAGGCGGATGAGAGATTCACGTCTGGGCGTCTCTATGGGATCAGAAGGTCATCGGCGTCCGCAATGTATTTTCTTTTTGGGGGGTGTATTCGCTCGCGGTTCAAGGAAGCGGGATCATTCATAAAGCGATCTACTTGTGGGCGCCGAGTATCCTGCTCCCTTCCGAGAGTCTGCAGCGCGTGAGCCGAGCCCGACTCTCCCGAGACTCCGACGAAGCGTGAGCAAGTTCGCTGTTATTGCGTTGTCACGGACTGCCATCTGATGGTCGCGACGCCGCGTGCTGTTGCCGGTATAGTCCGGCCGAAACAAACGGAGATTGCCCAGGGACTCTCCTTGCGGAGTTCGCACGCTGTTTCACGTGAAACCGCGCAAGCCGGCGGCGTGGAGGCGACAGGCCATGAGCGTGGTCCTGCTCTGGCAAACAGACGGACCGCCGAAGTGCTGAAGCCAAAAACACTGATCGAACGAACCCACATGGTGGCTCTGCCACCTGTGGACCGCAGCGAAAGCTTCGACTAAGGTCCAGCCAGTGTCAGAATCCAGCTCTCCGAAGGCAGACTGACGTATCGCCGGAAGCCTCATTTTCGTACGGAACGCCGACAGGAAGGCAGTTCATGTCCCGCAAAGAAGCCAGCGCTGCGGCCTTCGTTCTCCGCCGTCCCGAACCCGACGATGCCGATGAGCTGGCCGCCCTGCACGTGCAAACGTGGCAGGAAACCTACGACCATCTTCTTCCCGCCGGTTTCTTCACATCCGAATTCCTGGACGGCAGGTTGAGGTTATGGCAACACCTGACGTCGGCGACGGGCGGCGCCCGCTTAGTCCGACTCGCCGAGGTCGCCGAAGGAAATACCGGCGCGGTGGGGGAGGAATACCTCCACAAGATTGTCGGCTTCGCAGTAGCCGGGCCGGACACCGAGTCAGGTGACGGCAAAGACAATCGTCAACTGTTTAGCCTCTATGTGCTGCGCCGGCTTCACGGCACCGGAGTAGGGCAGACACTGCTCGATGAAGTGCTGGGCAAGGAGCCCGCCGTGCTTTGGGTGGCAAAGGACAACCCGCGGGCGGTGGCTTTCTACCGGCGGAACGGGTTTGAGTTCGACGGAACGGTAAGGTCAGACCCGGCGGCACCGGGACTGGTAGAGTGCCGGATGCTGCGCCCGTCAATGCTGCGCCCGTCAATGGTTCGCTGAGGCGGTGACGCAGGAGCCCATTCGGTTTGGCTCAGGACTCTTCCTGGAAGGTTCCGGACACGATTGTTTCGAGGGCGCGAATGTGGCCGCGGTATGCCCGTGATCCGGCCTTGGTCAGGCTCAACCACGTCTTCCTGGAATCCAGTTCCCCACGTTCCTGCCGCACATAACCGGCTTCGACCAGTGCGGCTACCTGCTTGCTGAAGGCTGAAGGGGACAACCCCAGGTGAGCTCGCAGTACGGATGACTCCACCGCCGTACCTGCGTCGAGCATCGCGCACAGCTGCAACCGGTAGAGCGGGTGTATGACCGGATCAAGCACAGGGTTCATCGGCGGGTCGCCCGATAGTGGAAAACGGAACCCGTTCCGAAACTCAGCACAGTGCCTGCAGCACAGACCCAGACAAGCCCCCACATTCCCGCCCAGGACGCCGCGAGGGAGGCAACCACGAACAACGTGGAGAGCACCACAGCCACGATAAATACCCGGCAGCGCGGGACAGCGAACGGCAGGCCCATCCTGGACCCCGCCCAGTAATTGAAGGCGCAGGCGGCAACGACCAGAACAGCCAGGAGTCCACTGCCGGGCCTGCCCAGGAGCGGGAGCAATGCAGAGACGCCCAGGAATAGGCCGTTGGAGACGTACAGCCACCACGGCCAGGGCTGGCTGCGGATTGAGTCCTGTGCACTCTGCGCCGCCGCCAGCGCGGCGGATGCCTGGCTACGGTTCGGGATCGGCGCATTAGTTTCCATGGCGGAAACCATACGGCAAAGTTTCCGCCATGGAAACCATTGGACGCATGAAACGTCGGCAGTGATGCGTTGGAGACGCCAGCGGGACCAGACCAGTGGGCCGAAGGCCGTCCGCGGGCCCGGGTGCTAGAGCCCGGAAACCCGGCGGCGGTCTTCTACGGGGTTGAAACGGCTCACGTCGTCCAAGGCCAGCGTCCCGGTGGGCTGGTCTTCCTCTTCGAGGAGATATAGCCGCTGAATGGCAATGACGATCGAATCCGCGAGTGTTTGGCGGAACACCGGATCAGCCAGCCGGTGGGCGTCATGGAAATTGCTCAGATAACCCAGATCAATTCCCACGGAGGGGATACCGGGCAGCTTCAGGGTGTCCCAGGTGCGGGCGTGAACCCCCAGGTTGGCCATATCCGTACGGGCTGCGAGTTCCTTCATCATGAGGATCGCTGCTCGCTGCCCGATGGGGGAGCGGGGTTCTCCCGTAACCGGAAGGCCCCAGTAGTATGCCGCCATGCCCGACGCGGCGGGCTGGTCCAGCCAGTCGCAATGGATGTTTACGTTCAGGCTGGGAGAGCGGCCGGAGACAGAGGCGGCAGCGGCGTCGTACTCCACAACCTCAGCTCCGAATTCACCGAGGATCCGTTCCACGCGGGCCCGGACGTCGGAAGCCACCAGCAGCTCGGTCAACGGCTGGCCGGTGAGGCGTTCGGTGACGTGGGCCGAGGAAATCTCCGACCGGCCCGTGTTAAGTGTGATGGTGCGGCCGCGCAGGGCGGCCGTGGAACGGTCAAGGCGCTCGTAGTCACGAAGCGCGAAGGCCTGGCTGGGGGAGATGGCCCGGTTGACCCGCGACATGGCCGTCATGGTGTCCCCGTCGCACACGCCGGTGCCCGGAATGCCGAGGTTCTCCTGCAGCTCTGCCACGGCATACCGTGTCCGGATGCCAAACTCGCCGTCGATATGGCCGTAGTAAAAGCCCAGGTGGGAGAGGTGCCGCTGGAGTTCGGCGACGTCGTCTCCGCGTACTGCCGGCTGGTCTTCCACGAACTCAAGAACGCGGTCACCGAACCGGAACTGCGCCTCTGCCAGAGCACGCTGGGTATCGGGACCCGCCACCCCGTCGACAATCAGGCCCCGGCTTTGCTGGAAGGCACGGACTGCCGCATCCACATGGTCGTCAAAGAACGCGGCGTTATTTACTGAATCGGGAGCGAGGTAGGACATGGAAATGCCGGCCCGCAGCAGCGCTTCACGAAGCGCCACCACGCGCCGGCTGGAGTCCAGCCTCCGCAGACTCTCGTCCGTCGGATGCATAGTGGGGACCTACTTCAGGTAGGCCGCGAATTCCTGCTCAAGGACCTGCTTCGGCTTCGCGCCGATAGACGTGGCCGCAACCTCACCGCCCTTGAAGACGTAAACAGCGGGGATGGAGGTGATGCCGTACTTGGCCGCGATAGCGGGGTTGTCGTCAACATTGACCTTCACGACGTCGACCTTGTCCGAGTACTCGGCGGCGATGTCGTCCAGGATGGGGGAAAGCATGCGGCACGGACCGCACCATTCGGCCCAGAAATCCACGATTACCGGCTTGTCGGCAGCCAGCACATCGGTGCTGAACGAGGAATCCGTTACGTCTTTGGCGTTGCTCATAGTTCTTGCTCCTTGTGGATCTCTAGACGGAAGCGTTTTCGGAAACGGTTTCCGACGCCGGGGTGGGAACGGTGGCAGCGGTCGCGGCGGAGGCGACGTCTGCCAGGTAGTGCTCGACGTCGAGCGCAGCCACGCAGCCGGAACCGGCGGCGGTGATGGCCTGGCGGTAGGTCGGGTCGATGACGTCTCCTGCGGCGAAGACACCCGGCAGGGAGGTCTTCGAGGTGCGCCCCTGGACGGCGATGGTGCCGGCCTCGGTCAGCTCCAGCTGTTCGCGGACCAGGTCCACGCGGGGATCGTTGCCGATCGCTACGAAGATGCCGGTAACGGCCAGCTCGGACTCGGCCCCGTCAACCGTGTTGCGCAGGCGCACGCCGGTGACCTTGTCTTCGCCGTGGATTCCAATAACCTCGGAGTCCCAGACGAAGCGGATCTTTTCGTTTGCCAGGGCACGATCCTGCATGATCTTGGAGGCGCGAAGGGTGTTACGGCGGTGCACGATTGTTACCGAGGCAGCGAACTTGGTCAGGAACAGTGCTTCTTCCAGCGCCGAATCGCCGCCGCCGATGACTGCAATGTCCTGGCCCTTGAAGAAGAAGCCGTCGCAGGTTGCGCACCAGCTCACGCCGCGGCCGGACAGCCGCTTTTCGTCTTCAAGTCCCAACTCGCGGTACGCAGAACCGGTGGAGATGATCACGGAGCGGGCCAGGAAGGTCTCCCCGGTGCCGATGGTGACCTTCTTGATATCTCCGGTCAGGTCCACCGAGGTGACGTCCTCGAAGAGGATTTCGGTGCCGAAGCGGTCTGCCTGCTTCTCGAGGCCTGCCATCAGGTCCGGGCCCATGATGCCTTCGGGGAAGCCCGGGAAGTTCTCCACGTCAGTGGTGTTCATCAGCTCGCCACCGGCGGTAACCGAGCTGGCGATCAGCAGCGGCTTGAGGTTCGCACGGGCCGTGTAGATGGCCGCGGTGTATCCGGAAGGACCGGATCCAACGATGATGACGTCACGGATTTCCGGGACGGATCCAGCGGCGTCGGGGCGAATTTCTGTGCTCACGTGCTGTGAACCTCTTTCCTTGGAGTTCCGGGGAGAACGGGTACTGACCGGTTGGCGGAGCACTTCGAACCGCTAACCACACCTCACAACACTGACACGGAACAGCTTATTCCGAATGCCTGCTGCGTCACATGATCAGCTGCCGGGCCGGTTCCCGGTGGCCGAAATGGGCGTGAATCAGGAGACTTCGATCTCAGCGATGCGAAGCCCCCACGGGTACTCAGCCTGTACTCCGCTGAGGCGGGGGAGCTGGGTGAAGTTGATGATCACATAGCTGGCGGACGCCGGCTCGCCGTCCGGACCCTTGGGTACCGTGATGGACGTGGTGGGCCCCGTGAAACCGCTCTGGGCCACGGTGGTGGCGCCGTCAAGAGACGGTGAATCGTTGAGCATCACGGAGAAGTTGCCGCCGCTGCCGTTGAGCTGGGTGATGTCCACCTTGCTGATGGCGGACTCTTCTTCCAGTTCCACCACGAGTGCCAGGCTCGGTGCCAGGCCGCCGAACGTATCCGAGGCATATACATAGCTGGACCAGTAGCTGGCATCGTTGCCGTCGATGATCTGCGGCAATGCGGCGTCGTTTACGGAATCGAGTTCCTGGTTGCCGGGAACGAGCCTGCTGATCCCGGCTGTCAGCGGATCCGGAAGTGCTGCGCCGGTCTCCTCTGCGGCGCCCGCGGACGTCTCAGGTGCCTCAGCGACGGGTGTGGTTGCTTCCTCGGCCGGGAACATATCCCGCACGCCGCCCAGACCCGTGAAGGCCAGGACCACGGCTACCAGCAGAACAACGCTGAGGATTCCGCCTACCAGTATGCGGCCGAACTTGCGGTTATCTCCCCGGTCCGGCTGGTCTTCCTCGTAGCCGTCGTACTCCTCTTCATTTTCGTACTCTGCGCCCAGGGCAGTGCGGGGGAAATTCGACGCCTTGCGATCATTTTGACCGGCAGTTGCGTAACCTTCTGCCGGGAAGTCGTCTTCTTCCTCCCAGCGCGTGACCTTGGGTGACTGGGCCGGGGTATCGCGGGTCGGCGCGGAATACTGGGCCGACCGGGGGCTCTGGCTGGGAGGGGGAGGCACAGCGGCGGCACCGGTCGCAGCTTCCGCGGGTGCTTCCTGCGGTCCGCCGAATTCAAGCTCACGTTCACCGGCGGCAGTTGCACCGGCAGCACCGGCGGCACCGGCGGCAGCACCGCGCCCGAAGCGCGGCAGGTGCGGCTTGGGAAGGTTGGAGAGCAGGGGCTTGCGTTCGCGCGGTTCGTACTCTTCCACGTAACGGTCTTCCTGGACCGTCTCAGGCTCGCGGGAACGGGGTTCTCCGAAAATCTCCGAGCCCAGCGTGTCCGTGAAGAACGGTTCCACGTAGGGGGCGTCCCGCTCGATCACCAGGTCGAGCAGGTCCGCGGCGTTGCCATTGGAAGTGACGAGGTAGGTACGGCCGTCGCTGACGCCCAGATCAAGGATCTGCACGGTCGAATGGCGTTCGCCAATGGCAATTTCGCGCGCGCTGGCGCTTACCTGGCTGGCGTTCTGCGGTGCGGCGACAAGGATGCTCACGGCACGGTTGAGTACCTGGTCCACGCCGTCGAGGACGAGGTCATTCTCTGCTGAAGCCAGGACCTGGGCGGTGACCTTGTAGCGGCCGCCCAGCACTGAACCAGCATTTACCGGCTGTGGCACGTGTTCCTCCCGTGGAAACGGCTATGACTGCAAACGAAATGTTGCTACCGGCGCCGGTAGGGCGGCCGGTGCGGTTAAACAGTACCCGCAGGCCGAGACCCACCCAGTACTGCCCACTTTGTACCCATGCTACCCGCGGCGGGCGGCAAAACCTGAGTTGGTCGTGTTAGGCCCGGCGCGCAAGCTTCGCCAGGACGGGTTCAAGCAGCTCGTCGAGTTCGCGCACTTTGAGCAGTCGCAGCATTACAAAATAGACCCCGGCCATCAGGGCAGCGCAGACAACCAGCACTACCGTGGCGCTGATGAGGGAACTCCAGGCAAAGCCGTCCGGGCTGTAGCCGCCCAGCACAGCCAGCGCGGCCACACCGGCGGCGGCCGCGGCAAGTGCCGCCACAGTGAGCCGGACGTGGACATCAAACACCCTGGCCGCTCCGTAGTGGCCAAGTTTACGGGTGAGGAAAATATGGCTGAGCACTACGGCGGCGATGTTCCCAATCGAGTAGGCCACAGCCAGGCCATACACGATGTGGTTCGCCGGCAGCGACGATGCGACCAGTGCAAGGCTGATTCCCAGGGCAGCGAGGATGAGCTGCATGACCATGGGGGTCTTTGCATCTTCGCTGGCATAGAACGCACGGTTCATCAGGAACGTGGCGCTGAGGAACGGTGAACTGACCGCGAGCAGGATCAGTACCTGCCCCTGGATTGCTGCCGTGGCGTTGGACCCGCCCCCGAACCACATGCCAATCGGGCCGGCCAGGACAACCATCACGGCAGCTGAGAACACAGTGGCCACACCAATGACACGCAGCCCGCGCGAAATGGTGGCCCGAACGGCGTCGAGGTTCCTCTCCACGTACGCATGGGACATGCGGTTAAAGAGGACGGTGGCGAGTGAAAGCGTGATTACCGAATGCGGAATGATGTACAGCATTGCGGCGGTTTCCAGGTTGACCTGGCCGGCGATGAGCTGGGGCGGATCCATTGCCAGGTAGGCCGGGCGGGCTTTGGTGGCAATGGACGCGACGTTTGTGTAGACGAGGTAGGCGCCGTTGCCCACCAGCATGGTGATGATGGTCCACTTGGCCACCCGGGCAGTCTCTCCGAGGCCCACTCCGCGGAACCCAAACGTGGGCCGCAGCCCCAGTCCGAGTTTCTTCAGCGGGAACAGCAGGACCAGAGCCTGCAGCGCCACGCCCAGGGTGGTGCTGCCCGCGAGGATGACGGTCGCCGAGTTCGTCCAGTTGTCAGGTGAAAACCTCTCGGTGCTCTCCCTGCCGATCAGGTTGATGAACAGGATGAGCCCGCTGATGGCGACGACGTTGTTGACCACAGGCGCCCACATATAGGCACCAAACCGCCCGTTGGCGTTCAGGACCTGGCCAATCACCGCATACGCGCCGTAGAAGAAAATCTGCGGAAAAAGCCAGTAGGCAAAAACTGTGGTGAGCGCCAGCTGCTGCTCGTCCAGCTCGACGACGACGGACAGGATCAGCGGTGCCGCCACAGTGACTACCAGGGCTATGACAGCCAGGAAGACGAGGCTCAGAGTCATGATTCGGGACACGTATTCCGCGCCGCGGTCTTCACGCTTGCTGGCCTTGATGATCTGCGGGACCAGTACCGCGTTAAAGACGCCGCCTGCCACCAGGAGGTAAATGAAGTTGGGCAGGACGTTCGCGATGCCGAAAAGGTCAGTGACTCCGAACGAGCCGCCGATCGCAACGGCCAGGAGGGAGGTGCGGACCAGCCCGAGCACACGGGAAACCATGGTTCCCGCTGCCATGACGGCGCTTGAGCGGGCAGTACTGGGAGCAGGATTCTGGACGGCCATTATGTCCTTATGCTCTCACCTAAGGACCCATTTCCTTGAAACCGCAGCACCGGGCGCCGCGGGGGCTCAGCGGTATTTCGGGAGGACTTCGCGGGCCAGGTCCGCTATGCGGCGTTCGTTCGGGAATGACAGGCGCCTGCCCAGGACCGCCAGCGGAACCCAGGCAACGTCCACGGCTTCGTGGTCCGGATCGTTTTCGATCGTGAGCTCCCCGCCCACTGCCTCCAGCAGGTAGTGGTGCACTGTCTTGTGTACCCGGTGTCCGCTGACCGTAAACCAGTAGTCAATACTTCCCAGCGGAGCCAGGATTCTGCCGTCGATTCCGGTTTCCTCGGCGATCTCGCGGACAGCTGCCTGCTCATTGTCCTCTGCGTGCTCCGGGTGGCCCTTCGGGAGGCACCATTCCAGGCGGCCGCCCCGGTTGAAGCGGGCGATGATGGCCACGGGCAGTTCCGGATCAGTGCAGTTGACCACAATTCCGCCGGCGGAGACCTCTTCCACCGTGGGCAGGGCGGCGTGCGCCGAATGCGCGGCCGAGCTGCCCATTGACGCTGTCAATGGGGTCCGCTTGGGCGCACTCGGGACGGGATGGGCCATACCCCCACTGTAACTATCTTTGCCAGCCGATGATGACCGGCGGGAGCTGTAGCCCGCAGTGCCGCGGCAACCCCGGCGTGTCCGTGCGCCGGAGGGGACGTATTGTCCGCGGGGGCTGGTTTATCTGGCACGCTTAAAGCACTATGGCGCACCTTTCCGACAGTTCATTCCCCACCACCAAGCTTCCTGACGTGATCCCGCAGCTGGGAGAGCTCTTCCAAGCTGCCGGTTTTGAACTCTCCCTGGTGGGCGGACCCGTGCGCGACCTGTTCCTTGGCCGGGTCTCTCCGGACCTGGACTTCACCACCAATGCCCGTCCGGACGACATCATCTCCGTGGTTCGCCGCTGGTGCGACACATACTGGGAGATAGGCAGGGAGTTCGGCACGATCGGAATGCGCAAGGACGGATTCCAGATCGAGATCACGACCTACCGTGCTGACGCGTACGACCCGGACTCCCGGAAGCCGGCCGTCGCCTTTGGCGAACGGCTGGAGGATGACCTCTACCGGCGTGACTTCACCATGAACGCCATGGCCCTGCGCCTGCCGCAAATGGAGCTCGTTGACCCATTCGGCGGCCTGCGGGACCTGAACGCGGGAATGGTGCGCACCCCCGGGGCATCGGCGTCGTCCTTCTCGGATGACCCGCTGCGGATGATGCGGGCTGCGCGGTTCGCTTCCCAGCTGGGTGTCACGGTGGCCCCCGAAGTCTTCGCAGCCATGAAGGACATGGCGGGGCGGATTGAGATTATCTCCGCAGAGCGCGTCCGGGATGAACTGGTAAAGCTCATCAACGGCAAGTCTCCGGCAGACGGCGTTGACCTGCTCGTGGAAAGCGGCCTGGCGGACTACGTTCTGCCTGAGGTTGCTGCCCTGCGCCTGGAAATCGACGAACACCACCGGCACAAGGACGTCTACCAGCACTCGCTGACCGTGCTCAGGCAGGCCTGCGGCCTGGAGACCGGCCCGGACGGACCTGTGCCTTCCCCTGACTTTGTGCTCCGCTTCGCGGCACTGATGCACGACGTCGGAAAGCCCGCCACGCGGCGCTTCGAAGGGACCGGGGCGGTCAGCTTCCTGCACCATGACGTGGTTGGGGCCAAGCTCACCGCCAAGCGCATGAAGGCGCTGCGTTTCGACAATGACACGATCAAGGCTGTGTCCAGGCTGGTGGAGCTGCACATGCGGTTCTACGGTTACGGCGATGCCGGGTGGAGTGATTCCGCCGTCCGCCGCTACGTTACGGACGCCGGACCGCTGCTTCAGCGCCTTCACCGCCTGACCCGGTCGGACGTTACAACCCGCAACCGGCGCAAGGCTGAGCGGCTGGCCTTCGCCTACGATGACCTCGAAGCGCGGATTGAGAAACTGGCAGAGCAGGAAGAGCTGGCCTCGATCCGCCCGGACCTCGACGGCAGCCAGATAATGGCTTTGCTGGGGATCCGTCCCGGTCCGGTGGTGGGACGTGCCTACCGTTTCCTGCTCGAAGAACGAATGGAGAACGGACCCGGGACTCCCGGTGAGGCCGAGGCGAAACTGCGCGAATGGTGGCAGCAGCAGCCTGAAAGCCGTGAAGCCGAAGAGCTTCCCTAAGTCCGCTCCGCTAAAGAAGGGATGTTCATGAGCACGGAGAATCTGGGCCCGGCAGTACCTGACCTGACGCCGGCCGGAACGCGGCTGCCCACGTTTTGGCTGGTCCGCCACGGTGAGACCGAGTGGTCCAGGGAGGGCAACTACACCGGCCTCACCGACATTCCGCTGACCATGGAGGGCGAAGCCCAGGCCACCGCGGCACGGGAAAAGATCGGCGACGTCCGGTTCGACCGCGTATTCAGTTCACCCCTCATCCGTGCCAGGCGCACTGCGGAGCTGCTGGGACACCCCAGCCCTGAAGTCCTCCCGCACGCCCATGAATGGGACTACGGCAAGAACGAGGGCCGGCGCAGCACCGAAGTCCGGGAAGAGAACCCCGGGTACATCATCTGGAACGACGGCGTTCCGGGCGGCGAAACCCTTGCACAAGTAGCTGCCCGCGCAGACCGCATTATTTCCACCGTGCAGGCAGGCTGCGGAACTGCCATGGACCGTGATCCCGATGCGGTGCCGCTGGAGCGTGCGCTCCTGGTCGCGCACGGACACTTCCTGCGGATACTCGCGGCCCGTTGGCTTGGGCTGGCCCCCGACGCCGGACGCCACCTGGTGCTTGGGACAGCAGCTGTGTGCGTCCTGGGCTGGGACAAGCACACGCCGGCCATACTGAAATGGAATATGTAGCAGGTTTTTTAAACTAATTCCGGAAAAGGCTTGGCAGCAGCTGGCAGTTCGGGTTATATTTTTTTAGCGCGCAAAGTTGCGGCGCTCACAGCCCCTGCGGACTTGGATGACTCCAACCCCGGGGATTAGAGCTAAACGAACCAGGAGGTGGAATGTGGTGTTTGATAACACGGATATGATCCGGTGGACAGCGGTCCCCGCAGCCATCTCCCTTCGACGGTTCCCGGGTGGAACAGGCCTTCAGGCCTAGGATTCTTTGCTTCCGTCCACCACGGAGCATCTAGGGGACGCAGCCGGCTCAGGTTCCCGGATTCATTCGCGAACCCTGGGCCAGTGCACGCCTCGAAGCTGCCGTGGCCCGCTGCGGACCACACCGGCATCTAACTGATTCCCTTTGGCGCCTAAACCGCGATGCCTGCCCATTAATTCCACGGGCATAATTCAGCATTCGTGGACGGTCTGGTCACCGGTTTCTATTTATTGCCATTAGGCACCCCATTTATCAGCACAGTTCCCGCCTTTTCCCTGTGCTTTTTCAGACATCCATTCCAGGAGTTTTGTCATGCCTTCTTTCAAGCTGCCCTCCGTGGGCGCGTACGCACCACCTTCTTCCTCAGCCGAGAGGGAACCGCCGTCATCTCCGGACAGGGAGTCCACGGCGTCTTCCACCAACTCACGCGGAGGCGTATCCGTTCGGACCCTGGCCTCCGGAGCATTCCAGCTGCTGCGCCGGGCCCTGGCTGCCAGGGTGGCCTCCAGCGGTGCCCTGGTTGACGAGCAGGAGCAGCGCCAGCTGAGCCTGCTGAGCCATTACTCCTTTCCCCCGGGCAAAGGGCAGTGAGAGACTGCACACCCTTCCCCGGTCTGCCGCGGATTTCCGCAGCAGACCGGGGATAAGGAAACAAAGCGGGCCCCGTTCGCGTTGTATGGTCGATAGGTAGGGAACACAGGCCAGCGACGAAGGGAGTGCTGTGCCCCAGGTCAACCGGGTGGCCATGCTCTCGCTGCATACCTCGCCGCTCGAACAGCCTGGTTCCGGCGACGCGGGCGGCATGAACGTGTACGTCCGATCCGTAGCCGTCCAAATGGCAAAAATGGGCGTTGAAGTGGACATCTTCACGCGTGCCTGCGCACCGGACCAGCCCCGCGCCGTCGAACTGGCTCCAGGCGTCACCGTCCACCATGTAGTCGCCGGTCCTCGTCGAAAGGTGGCCAAGGAACTGCTTCCCCGACTGGCCGGCGATCTGGCCGAGGGAGTGGCACGCTCAGCCCTGCACGGCGGGATCCGGTATGACGTGATCCATTCGCACTACTGGGTTTCCGGCGTTGCCGGCACCAGCCTGGCGCGCCACTGGGACGTTCCGCTGGTTCACACCATGCACACCATGGCGCGGGTCAAGAACCTTCAGCTTCAGCCCGGCCAGGCTCCCGAACCCCAGGTCCGGATCCAGGGCGAACAGGACGTTGTGCACGCGGCGGCCCGCCTCATCGCAAACACCACCACCGAGGCCGATGAGCTCGTGGCTTGGTACGGGGCCGATCCCCAGTCGATTGACGTAGTCGCCCCCGGTGTGGACCTTGACGTCTTCTCGCCCGCAGGCCGCACTGAGGCCAGGGCACGGCACGGCGTCCGCCGCGGGGAGTTCCACGTGGTTTTTGCCGGGCGGATCCAGCGGATGAAAGGTCCCCAGGTGCTTGTCGAAGCCGCTGCGCGCCTTCGTGCCTCCCGTCCCGACATCCCCTTGCGGGTGAGTATTCTTGGTGCGCCCAGCGGCTCCGAGATCCTGGATCTGGATGCCTCGGTCCGCGAGCTGGGACTGCGCGGCACCGTCCAGCTGCACCCGCCGGTGGAAGCTAACGGACTTGCCGGCTGGTTCCGGTCAGCGGACGTAGTGGCAGTTCCTTCCTTCAGTGAGTCCTTCGGACTTGTAGCCCTGGAAGCACAGGCATGCGGAACCCCTGTCCTGGCAGCCGACGTCGGCGGGCTGCCCAAGGCAGTCAGCTCCGGGCGCACCGGTGTGCTCGTCCAGGGGCACGATCCGTCCCTGTGGGCCGCTGAACTCGAAACACTCTTCGATCACCGCGCCTGGCGCAGCGACCTGGGTCGAAACGCCGCAGCGCAGGCCCGTTCCTTCGGCTGGGAGCGCACCGCCACCCTCACCACGCAGACCTACCGCCACGCAGCGGAGCAGCCGGCGGTCCACCCCGTCGGCAACTAAAAACTCGCTGCCGTAAGGCGGGTGTGCCGGATTGACGGGGGCCGGGGGTGGTGCCAGCGTGGAGTTATGGCCAATGACCTCGACATTTCCCGGGCTGCGACGCTGCAGCCCATCACCGACATTGCGCATTCTGCAGGCATCCCTGAAGACGCGCTGGAACTCTACGGCCGCTACAAGGCGAAGGTAAACCCGGCTCTGGTGCCTAAGAGTTCGAAGCCGGGCAAGGTGGTGCTGGTGACCGCCATGAGCCCGACGCCTGCCGGCGAAGGCAAGTCAACGGTGACCGTTGGGCTGGGGGACGCGCTGGCGCGTGCCGGGCAGAAGACGGTCATTGCCCTGCGTGAGCCATCCTTGGGTCCCGTGCTTGGCATGAAGGGGGGCGCCACCGGCGGCGGCTACTCGCAGGTGATCCCGATGGAAGAAATCAACCTCCACTTCACCGGGGATTTCCATGCCATCACGTCCGCCAACAATGCCCTGGCCGCGCTGACGGACAACCACATTTTCCAGGGAAACGCACTGGGTATCGACCCCCGCCGCATCACCTTCCGGCGGGTCATGGACATGAACGACCGCTCGCTGCGGCACATTGTGGTGGGCCTTGGCGGGCCGGGCCAGGGAACTGTCCGCGAAGATGGCTTCGACATCACCGTGGCTTCGGAAATCATGGCAATCTTCTGCCTGGCCACGGACATAGAGGACCTCACCACCAGGCTGGCGCAGATCACCGTCGGTTACACGTGGGAGCGGCAGCCGGTGACCGTAGCGGATCTGGGTGTCCAGGGGGCGCTGGCACTGCTGCTGAAGGATGCCCTCAAGCCGAACCTGGTGCAGACCATCGCGGGAACCCCGGCGCTGGTCCACGGCGGCCCCTTCGCAAACATCGCCCACGGCTGCAACTCGGTGATAGCGACCACGCTGGGCCGGAACCTGGCCGACGTCGTTGTTACCGAGGCCGGATTCGGTGCCGACCTTGGGGCGGAGAAGTACCTGGACATTAAGTCGCGGGTGGCAGATGTTGCCCCGGACGCCGTCGTGGTGGTCGCAACCGTCCGTGCGCTGAAAATGCACGGCGGGGTGCCCCGGGAGCGGCTGGATGAACCAAACCTGACCGGACTGGAAGCCGGCACGGCGAACCTTCGGCGGCACGTGCGGAACCTCGGTAAATTCGGTTTCTCACCGGTCGTCGCGATCAACCGCTTCACCACGGACACGGAAGAGGAAATCGACTGGCTGCTGCAGTGGTGCGCCCGCGAAGGAGTGGACGCCGCTGTAGCGGACGTCTGGGCGCACGGCGGGGGAGGCCCCGGGGGCGATGACCTGGCAGCCAAGGTGCTCTCAGCGCTGAAGAAGCCTGTGGACGTCCGGCCGCTGTACCCGCTGCAAATGAGTGTGGAGGACAAGATCCGCACGGTGGTCCGGGAGATCTACGGAGCCGACGACGTCGAGTTCTCCGTGCCAGCGCTGCGCAGGCTGGAGGAAATCAAGGCAAACGGGTGGGAGAACTTCCCGGTCTGCATGGCCAAGACCCAGTACTCGTTTTCCGACGACGCCGCGAAGCTGGGGGCGCCGGAAGGGTTCACCGTCCATGTGAGGGACCTGGTGCCGAAGACCGGCGCCGGCTTCATCGTGGCGCTGACCGGTGCGGTGATGACGATGCCGGGGCTGCCGAAGGAACCCGCTGCGCTCCGCATGGGAGTCGCGCCGGACGGCACGCCGTCGGGCCTCTTCTAGCCTGCCTGCCCCAACGAGATAGCAGAAAGTGCACGTCCCAGCGCTGGGACGTGCACTTTCTGCTATCTCGATTCTTGGGGGAAGGGAAGGGCTTAGCGCTCGACTTCTCCGCGGATGAACTGCTCCACCTTTTCGTGGGCGATGTCATCGTTGTACTGCTCCGGCGGGGACTTCATGAAGTAGCTGGAGGCCGAGAGGATAGGGCCGCCGACGCCGCGGTCCAGGGCGATCTTCGCTGCACGGACGGCATCGATGATCACACCCGCGGAGTTGGGGGAGTCCCAGACTTCGAGCTTGTACTCGAGGGACACCGGAGCATCACCGAAGTTGCGGCCCTCCAGGCGGACGAAGGCCCACTTGCGGTCATCCAGCCAGGCGACGTAGTCGGACGGGCCAATGTGGACGTCGTTGGCAGCCAGCTCGGCGGTAACGTTCGACGTCACAGCCTGGGTCTTGGAGATCTTCTTCGACTCCAGCCGCTCACGCTCCAGCATGTTCTTGAAGTCCATGTTGCCGCCGACGTTCAGCTGGTAGGTGCGGTCCAGTGTGACGCCGCGGTCTTCGAACAGCTTCGCCATCACGCGGTGGGTAATGGTGGCACCGATCTGGCTCTTGATGTCGTCACCAACAATCGGCACACCGGCCGCGGTGAACTTGTCCGCCCACTCCTTGGTACCGGCAATGAAGACGGGCAGCGCGTTGACGAAAGCCACGCCCGCGTCGATGGCGCACTGGGCGTAGAACTTTGCGGCCTGTTCGGAGCCAACGGGCAGGTAGCAGACCATGACGTCGATCTTTGCAGCCTTGAGCTCGGCAACCACGTCCACCGGAGCCTCATCGGACTCGCTGATCGTCTCGCGGTAGTACTTGCCGAGTCCGTCCAGGGTGTGGCCGCGCAGCACCTTGATACCGGTCGCGGGGACGTCGGCAATCTTGATGGTGTTGTTCTCGCTGGCACCAATGGCGTCGGCAAGGTCGAGGCCAACTTTCTTGGCGTCGACATCGAATGCGGCCGCGAACTGCACGTCATTGACGTGGTAGTCGCCGAACTGGACGTGCATCAGGCCTGGGACGGTTGCTGTCGGGTCTGCGTCGCGGTAGTAGTGGACGCCCTGCACCAGCGATGCAGCGCAGTTACCAACACCAACGATTGCTACCCGGATCGGGTTATTTGCCACGGTTCTCCTTTGAAGACATTCCTGTGCCGCCGCCCGCCGCTGACGCGTCAGTGTGCCGCCGCAGGCGGCGCAGGCAACTGACCTAGTCTACTTTGTCCGGCCGTCAATGCTCAGGCACCGTCCGCAGATGCGCGGCGCAGTGCAGACACCGGCCAGACTGGCCCTGCGGCAGCGGGTTTTCCCGGCAGGTAGATGGCAGGGCGGGCCACGGTGCCTACGCTGGAAAGACAGTGCCGGAGCCCGACCCTCCGCTAGGAGTGCGCCATGAAATCCCTGCCAGCAACCTTCCGCGGCCGAGCTGCCGCCGCCCTGGCAGCAGCCGGGCTTCTTGTGGGCGGAGGACTCACGGCCTGCACCCAGGACAGCGGTACGGAAAGCTCATCCCCGAGCCCGACGGCGGAATCCGGCTCTGCATCACAGCTCGCCGACGAGTGTGAGCTGCCGGAGCCCTCTGCCACACCCAGTCCGGAGAGCGGTGATTTCTCCGCCGCGGACCCGGACAAGTCCGCCCTCGAGGTGGGCAGCGGGCAGCAGCGCGCAGTGGGTGCGTCCACCATCAGCAAGTCGGGGGACAGCTCCAGCACCGATTCATCCAGCTTTTCCGGGCTCAATGCCGCCGTGCTCATCTCCGGGGGCGGATCCCTGTCCATGAACGGGACCACCGTCGAAACCGCCGGCAGCGGCGCCAACGGGGTGTTTGCGACCGGCACGGGTTCCTCGGCGTCCCTGCAGGACGTGAGCGTGAAGACCCAGGGCAGTTTCTCCCACGCCCTGGATGTTACCGACGGCGGGAGCCTCACGGCCGTGAGCCCGCAGCTGTCCACCGCCAGTGACCACTCCAGCGTGATCGCCACTGACCGCGGCGGGGGAGACATCCAGGTCAGCGGAGGGAACGCCACGGCAAGCGGTGATCTGTCCGCCGTCATCTACTCCACGGGGATCATCTCCGTGTGCGGCCTGACCGGATCTTCGGCGCTGGCGGAGGCTGCCGTTGTGGAGGGCGCCAACTCGGTGCGCACCACCAGTTCAGATCTGACCGGCGGCACCCACGGTGCCTATCTGTACTCCAGTACGCCGGGCAGCACCGGAGGCGGAACTTTCACCATGTCCGGCGGAACACTGACCGCCAAGGACGGCAACGCCGTTTTCGTAGACGGAGTGAGTGCCACCATTAACCTCAGCAATGCACCCAAACTGGACCCCGGATCCGGTGCGTTGATCAGCGTGTCCAGCAACGGCAGTGCTTCGGCCTCGCTGCAGGAAACGGTGCTGGAAGGACAGTTGACCGCCGACGCCGGGAGCACGTTGTCCGTGTCACTGACAGCCAACAGCCGGGTCACCGGGACGCTGAGCAACGTGGGCCTGGAACTGGACAACACCAGCATGGTGGAACTCGCCGCGGATTCCTCCGCCACTTCGGTGCAGGGCGCGCTGGTTACGGGCAACGAGATCACCAACATCACGGGCAACGGCCACACCCTCACCTACGATCCCGGGGCAGATGGAAACGGCTACCTCAACGGACAGGACTACCAGCTGGCCGGCGGCGGCACCCTGCAGGCATCCTGAGCACAGTTTCAGCCAGTCGGACGTGGCCGCGCGGGGGCCCACCGGCATACTGGTAGGCATGGATTCCACGCCCCGCCGCCGGCCGATGCGGATTGTTGTGCCAAGCCGAAACGACCGGCTGCTGAGCCGCTTCACGGAGGGACTCGGCGGTCCCATGGGGAAGTTCACGGCCCCGGGAATGGTGTCCCCGGGTTTCTTCACGGTGGAACGCGTTCTGATCCTGATGACCACGGGCGCGGCCCTGCTGGCGCTGCTGGCGAAGACCCCCTGCCGGGCAAACGGCTGGTCCAACCAGTTCTACCAGGCGTGCTATTCGGACTGGCCGGCCCTGTTCGGTGCCCGGGGGCTGGGAGAGGGGATCTATCCCTTCATCAGCGCCGGATCTGAATTCGAGTACCCGGTGCTGCTGGGACTGCTCGCCGGGTTTGTGGCCTGGCTGGTCCCCGCGGAGGCGGAATCCCGCTGGCTGCTCTACTTCGACCTCAATGCAGTGTTTGCCACCGCGGCCTGGATCGTCACGGTGATCGCCACCATGCGGATGGCCAACCGCCGCCCCTGGGATGCGGCCATGGTGGCCGTTGCACCGGCAATGATCCTGTCCATGTTCATCAACTGGGACATCTGGGCCGTGATGCTCGCTGCCCTGGGCATGCTGGCCTTCGCCCGCAGCAAACCGGCACTGGCCGGGGTGCTGATAGGCCTGGGAACGGCGCTGAAACTCTATCCAGTGCTGATCCTCGGTGCCGTGCTCGTCCTGGCGATCCGAACCTTCAAGTGGCGTCCCGCCGTCGTCACGTTCGCAGCCACTGCCCTGACCTGGCTGGCGGTGAATGTTCCCTTTGCCCTCCGCGACTTCGAGGGCTGGAAGTACTTTTACGAGTTTTCCCGGGACCGCGGTGCGGGGAATTCAAGCGTCTGGCAAGCCTGGAACATTACCTTCCCGGAATTTGAGGCAGATGCCGCATTCATCGGCTTTTGGGCTTACTTCCTCTTCGCCCTGGCCTGCGCCGGGATTGCCCTGCTGGCCCTCGCGGCGCCCCGCCGTCCGCGAATGGCCCAGCTGGTCTTCCTGATCGTGGCCGCGTTCATCCTCACCAATAAGGTCTACTCACCGCAGTTCGTGCTTTGGCTCGTGCCGCTGCTGGCACTGGCCCGGCCGCGCTGGCGGGACTTTTTGATCTGGCAGTTCTTCGAGGTAATGCACTGGTGGGCAATCTGGCTCTACCTCGCCGCAATCCTTGGCGGCGGACCCCCGGAGAACAACCTTGATTCAGGCTGGTTCGTGTTGTCAGTAGCGGGGCACATGGGCGCAACCATGTACCTGATGTTCAGGGTGGCCCTGGATATCTGGGACCCCCGCACCGATCCGGTCCGCCGCATGGGCATCGACGATCCGCAGGGCGGACCGTTCAACCAGGCGCCAGACCGCTGGCGGCTCAGGCTCGGCCGCCGCCCTCGGGTACCCTTGGAAACGGACGCAGCCCCGGCGAAAGAAGCACAGTGACCCCCGCTCCCTACCGTTTTCAGCAGCTGTCGCGCGAGGACTTTGAGTCCCTCGCCGCCGGGCACCCCGGCGTCGTCATTCCGCTGGAACAAACGCCCTACTGGGCGGATTTCGAGACCAGACTGGGCCGCGATCCCTACGGAATCTGGGCCTATTACGACGGCGGCAAGCTGGTTGCGACCGCCAGTTACCTGCGTTCACGGCGGCGCCTGCGCCCGTCCCTCGTAGTGGTAAACGGACCCACCTGGTTTACCGAACGGACGCCCGAGGCGGAAGCCCGGCTGGTCGCCACCGTGCAGGAGCAGTTCAGGGCCGACCCCGCCGTGGATCCGCTGTACGTCCGGATGCAGGTGGAGCATGTCCAGCCGCCGGTCGCCGGGCCGCTGGAACACGGCTGGTACGAGCGCGAAATCGTAGTGGACCTGACGCCGGATACGGACAAGATTTTCGCGGCGTTCCGGCCTAATGCCCGGAACCTTATCCGCAAGGCGGAGAAGCTGGGCGTGGAAGTGCGCGCTGTGGAGCGGGAGCAGTGGGCGGACGTTTTCCGCACCGAGCTCTTCCCGATCATGCAGGAGACTGCAGCCCGCGACGGGTTCTCCAGCTTCGATTCCGCGTTCTATGAAACCCTGCTCACCGAACTCGGAGACCATCTGCGCCTCATGGTGGCCTATGTGGACGGCAAGCCGGTCTCCTGGCTGATCACCACGGAATACCGCGGCTACGCGGTGTACTACTTCGCTGCCAGCTCACGCGATGCCCGGAAGACCAACGCGCCTTACCTGCTTCTCTGGGAAGCGTTCAAGATCCTCAAGGACGCGGGGAACACAGCCTGCGGCCTGACCGGCATTGAGAGCGAGAACTATCCCTCGCTGGCGAACGTCACCACGTTCAAACGCAATTTCTCGAAGACCGTGGTCACGGTTCCCACGACCTACGACATTCCGCTGCATCCGCTCCGCTACCGCGCACTCGCAACAGCCCTTCGGGTACGCCGGGACGCCCCCGGTCTCCTCCGCCGCGCCGCAGCGCGGATTCGGCGTCCGGATGCCAAGGCCGGCCGTGACTGACGTAACTGTGGTGGGTTCCGGGCCGAACGGCCTGGCTGCCGCCGTCACCATGGCCCGCGCCGGGTTGTCCGTGCGCGTCCTGGAAGCTGCACCCACCGCGGGCGGGGGATCCCGCACCAGCGAACTGATGCGTCCCGGTTACCGGCATGACGTTTGCTCCGCAGTCCATCCAATGGGACTGGCATCGCCCTTCTTCCGGGATTTCGGCCTGGCTGACCGGATCCGGATGGAGGTCCCCGAAGCGTCGTACGCGCAGCCGCTGGACGGCGGGCAGGCTGCGGTTGCCTACCGGAGCCTGGAACGAACCATCCAGGACCTTGGCCCCGACGGCAACGCCTATAAAAGGCTCATGGGCCCGCTGGTCCGGCACAGCGAAGCGATCACCCGGACGCTGATGGACCCGCTGCTGAAGGTTCCGCGGGAACCTCGCTCAGCGCTGCGTTTTGGACTGGCAGCACTGGACCAGGGAACCGCGGCCTGGAACCGCAGGTTCAGCGGGGAGGCCGCCCCTGCCCTGCTGACCGGGGTGATGGCCCACCCGGTGGGGCAGCTGCCCTCGCTGCCTTCAGCCGGCGGGGGACTGCTGCTTGCCCTGCTGGCCCACACCGTTGGCTGGCCGGTTCCGGTTGGCGGCTCGCAGGCGATTGCGGATGCGATGGTTGAGGACCTCCTCGCCCACGGCGGAGAGCTCGAGTCCGGGGTGCGAGTGGATTCCCTGGCCGAGGTCTCCGGCTCACGCGCGGTGATTCTCGATACCGCCCCTGCCGGTCTGCTGCGCATGGCCGGGGGGCGGCTGCCGGCACGCTATGAAAAGACGCTGCGCCAGTTCCGGTACGGCAACGCGGCCTGCAAGGTGGACTTCATCCTGTCCGGGCCGGTTCCGTGGAAGAACCCCGCGGTCGCCGCTGCAGGAACAGTGCACCTGGGCGGAACACGGACCGAAACTGCTGCGGCCGAGGCGGAGGTGGCAGCCGGCCGGCATCCCGGGGAGCCCTACGTGCTTCTTTCCCAGCCCAGCAGCTTTGATTCAACCCGCGCACCGGCGGGGCATCACATCCTCTGGACGTACTGCCATGTTCCGGCGGGCTCCAACCGGGACATGGCCGGCGAAATTACAGCCCAGATTGAGCGCTTCGCTCCCGGGTTCCGGGACGTGGTCCTTGAGACCCGGACTACGACGGCGCAGGGCCTCGCCGCGTACAACGAAAACTATGTGGGCGGGGATTTTGGTGCCGGGGCCGTCACACTGGGGCAAATGCTTCGCCGGCCGGTCCTCTCGCCCAGCCCCTGGCAAACCCCCCTGCCCGGCGTCTACCTGTGCTCAGCCTCCACCCCGCCCGGCCCCGGCGTCCACGGGATGGGCGGGTACCACGCTGCGCGCCTGGCGCTGAAGGATGTCTTTGGCCTCCCGGTCCCCGCGCTGGGACCCGCTGCGGGATCCTCCTGAGCGGGAAGCCCGCCGGCGGTTTGCTGCGAGGTTACGGGTTGGTTCCGGGTCCGCGCCGCACGGCGTCACCAACGGCCCGGAGGGGGAGAGAACTGTATCTTGGGACTCGGCATCCAAAGACAGTGGCATGGAAACGTCCCGCCACAGCACGACCGGGGGATCTTTCATGACGGTTACAGTCCAACCACGTCCGGGACGTCCAGGCTCTGCCACGCCGCCTGCCGGCGCGGCGCCCGGGCCTGTCCGCCCAGGCGCAGGGCGCGGCCGCGGCCGCCGTCGTCGGAGCGTTGGATCACCGCGCGGCCGCAGGGCAGCGTTTCTGGCGGCGGCCGGGGCAGCGGTGCTCGCGGCGGCAGCCGTACTGGGCTACCGGTTTGTCAGCGAGGACGTCCTGGGCCCCAAGGCAAAAGTCGAAGACTATTTGGCTGCTTTGGCATCGGGGGACCACTCCGCCGCCCACTCCCTGCTGCCGGCTGTTGAGGCGCTCGTGCCGCAGGAAGAAGCGGTGTACCGCGAAGCCGGCCACAGGATCACCGGGTTCTCGATCCTGGGACAGGAAATCCGCGACGGCCGCGCCGTCGTGCAGGCGGCTGTGGTGCAGAACGGCGAGACCAAACCCGTTGAGTTCCGGCTCAGGGATACCGGGATCCGAGCGTGGATCTTCACCGTCTGGCAGCTTGAACCGACCGCCGCGCGGACGGTGCAGGTGGACGTTCCCGCCGGGACGGAAACAATCCTGATCAACGGTGCAGAGCTTGCACTCCCGCCGGGCACCAGCCATGCCGAAGTGCTGCTGCTGCCGGGTTCCTACCTCATCCAGGGCCCGCCGCAGCGTTATCTCAGCTATGGACCGGGCCAGACGGTGACCGTGGAGCCGGGAATGGCGGGCGGCCCGGAAGGTGTGCGCCTCCGGCCCGCAGTTACGGGTGAGCTGGCGCCCGAAGTACAGCTGCAGGCAGAGGCTTATCTCTCGGATTGCCTTGCAGGGCACGAAGCAGCGCCCGCTGCCTGCCCCAATGCCGCCTATACCGCTTTCGGGCCGGAGCGGTACCGGAACCTGGAATGGAGCCTGGAGAAGGCGCCGCAGTACCGGATCGTTGGAACGCCCGAAACCGGACTCGCGGTGTATGCGACCGGCGGCAAGGCCCGTGCGGTGTATCAGGAGGACGTCAGCGGAGCAGGGCGCTGGGAGAACCGCACTGACCTGGTGAGCATCAGCTTCGGTTCGGAACTCGAACTGGCCGGGGACACCCCAGGGCTGAACTTCCGGCCCTGAACCCTTGCACTGAAGCGCACGCCATGGGGAACTTGAAGGAGGAGGTTCCCATGACGGACACACCAGAACACCTGAACAACCACCACCGGGACACACTGAACCAGATCCTGCGCCACCCCGTCTCCCACAACATCGAATGGAAGCGGGTCCGTTCACTGCTGGACACCGTCGCCGACACCACCCGTGAGCACAACGGTAAATACGAGGTGACCATCGCCGGCCAAACGGACTACCTGACTCCGCCGCGCGGCAAGGACATCGACGAACAGACCGTCGTGGACCTGCGCGAACTGCTGGAGCGCGCCGGATTCTCCCTCGAGGAATAACCGGCGCGCTCCGGCTGGTGTTACTTAACTTCCAGTTCGCCCATCCGTGACCATTCCTGGCCGTCGATGAGCGTATTGATGATGCGCGGGGTCTCGACCAGGGCGGGCTGCATGTCCTTCATGGCCTGCTGGAAGTGGTCGCTGTTGACGTGGGCAGCCGCGGCGTCGTCCTTGAACGCTTCCACGAGCACAAACTCGTTCGGATCTTCCAGGCTCCGGGACCAGTCGAACCAGAGGTTGCCGTCTTCCGCGCGGGTGGCAGCGGTGAAGGCCGCGGTGAGCTCGGGCCACCGATCGGTCCACTCAGGCTTGACCTTGAACTTAACGACGATGAAGATCATCTTTTTCTCCTGGTTTTCTGCGGTATTTCTGCGGTAATTGCCAACACAAAAGCCTATGCCCGCGGCGGACCGCCGTCACGCCGGCGGAAGTCCATCCCCGCGATGGGAGGATGGAAGCGTGGCTCATTTAGACGTATCCGGCATCGACTACTTCCTCTCCGACGGCAGGCAGCTGCTCAGCGGCGTCAGCTTCAAGGTGGGCGAGGGCCACAAAACGGCCCTGATCGGACCGAACGGCACGGGTAAGACCACTTTGCTGCGCATCATCGCCGAGGATATTAAGCCGGACGAGGGCACCGTTTCCCGGTCGGGGAACATGGGGATCATGCGCCAGTTCGTCGGCCAGGTCCGGGACGGGAGCACCGTGCGGGACCTGCTGGTCTCTGCCGCTCCGCCGGCCATCGCGGCCGCTGCCAGGGCCGTGGATGAGGCCGAAGAGGCCATGATGGAGAACGACGACGAGCCCACCCAGATGCGTTATGCCCAGGCCATTGCGGACTGGGGCGACGTAGGCGGCTACGAGCAGGAGACGGTCTGGGACGAAGTGACCACCGCCGCCCTGGGCATGCCCTTTGACGCTGCCCAGTACCGCCAGGCCAGCACGCTCTCCGGCGGTGAGCAGAAACGCCTGGTCCTGGAAGCGCTGTTCTCCGGACCTGACGAGCTGCTGCTGCTCGATGAGCCGGACAACTACCTGGACGTGCCAGGCAAGCGCTGGCTCGAGGCCAAGCTCGCCGAATCCAGAAAGTCCGTCCTGTTCGTTTCCCACGACCGGGAGCTGCTCGCCAACGCTGCGACCCGCATCGTCACCCTTGAACCGGGGATCAACGGGGCGTCTGCCTGGATCCACGGCGGCGGATTCGGCAGCTACATCAAGGCCCGGGAAGACCGCAATGCACGCTTTGAAGAACTGCGCCGCCGCTGGGACGAGGAGCACGTAAAGCTCAAGGAACTCGTCAACATGTACAAGAACAAGGCGGCGTTCCGGTCCGACATGGCCAACCGGTACCACGCAGCCCAGACCCGGCTCGCCAAGTTCCTGGAAGCCGGACCGCCCGAAGCGCTGCCGATCGAGCAGAACGTCAAGATGCGGCTGCGCGGCGGCCGCACCGCCAAGCGCGCCGTCGTGGCCCAGAAGCTGGAGCTGACCGGCCTGATGAAGCCGTTCAGCACCGAAATCTGGTTTGGCGACCGGGTTGGCGTTCTGGGATCCAACGGCTCCGGCAAGTCACACTTCCTGCGCCTCCTGGCCCTCGGCGGCAGCGATCCGGACAAGGAACACGAGCCGGTTTCCGAGGTGGAGATCGCACCGGTGCCCCATGAGGGTTCGGTCAAGCTCGGTGCCCGGATCCGTCCCGGCTTTTTCGCGCAGACCATGCTTCGCCCTGACCTGCTGGGCAAGACGCTGCTGGACATCCTGCACCGCGGCGACGAGCACCGCTCCGGCCTGGGCCGGGAGGCGGCTGCGGGGGCACTGGACCGCTACGGCCTGGCCTCCTCGGGGGAACAGAAGTACGACTCGCTCTCCGGCGGACAGCAGGCCCGCCTGCAGATCCTGCTGCTGGAACTCTCGGGTGCCACCCTGCTGCTGCTCGACGAACCGACGGACAACCTTGACCTGCACTCTGCCGAGGCGCTGGAGAAGGCCATCGAGGCATTCGAGGGAACCGTGCTGGCCGTGACGCACGACCGCTGGTTCGCCCGCAGCTTTGACCGGTTCCTGGTGTTCGGCTCCGACGGGCGCGTCTATGAGTCCGAAGAACCCGTCTGGGACGAAAAGCGGGTCGAACGGGCACGCTAGGCGCCACGCCGGACGGCATTTCCCTCCGGCGGCCCCGGGGCTCCAGAATGAGGGAGTGAACACGAAAACCCTGGACCGGGCCCTGCTGGCTGTCTTCGCCGTCTTCGCCCTGAACGGCCTGATCTTTGCCAGCTGGGCAGCGCGGATCCCGGCAGCAGCGCAGGCCCTGGACATCGGCTCCGCCGGTGTAGGGCTGCTGCTCCTCTTCTCAGCCGTTGGATCAGTTGCGGCCCTTCCGCTGGCAGGTGCCCTGGCACAGCGGGTGGGGACAGCAAATGCCGTCCGCACCGGGGGACTGCTGGCATCCGCCGCTGCCCTTGTGATCGCTGCCGGGCTGGCCTGGGCATCGATTCCCCTCACAGCCGGCGGCCTGCTGCTCTTTGGCGCCGGAATCGGGTTGTGGGACGTTGCCATGAACCTGGAAGGGACAGAGGTTGAACGCGGGCTGAGGCGGACGCTGATGCCCAAGTTCCACGGAGCCTTCAGCGGCGGAGCCTTCATCGGAGCCATGATTGGCGCCGGGCTTTCCGCACTGGGAGTCAGCCTCCCAGTCCACCTGCTCGGAATCGTGGTGCTGGCTGTAGTGCTCGTAATCCTGGTGCCGAAGGCCTTCCTGCCGGATTCCCCGGAGATGCTGCACGCCCACGACGACGACGGCGGCCCGAAGCCCTCCAGCTTCGGAGCCTGGAAAGAAGGACGCACGCTGCTGATCGGCGTCGTTGTCCTTGGTGCCGCCCTCACTGAAGGTGCCGCCAACGACTGGGTGGCGAAGGCGACGGTGGATGGGCTGGACGCCTCTGAAACCGCCGGTGCGGTGATGTTCGGGACCTTCGTGGCAGCCATGACCGCTACGCGCTGGTTCGGCGCCAGGCTGATCGACCGGATGGGCCGGGTGCGGGCGCTTCGGCTGTGCATGGGAGCTTCACTGGCGGGTCTGATTCTCTTTGTGTTTGCACCCAGCCTCTGGCTCGCCGGGATCGGCGTCATCCTGTGGGGGATTGGCGCCGCACTGGGCTTCCCCATGGGCATGTCCGCCGCCGGTGACGATCCGGCCCATGCTGCGGGCCGGGTTTCGGTTGTTTCTACCCTTGGCTACACGGCGTTCTTCGTCGGCCCTCCGCTGCTTGGTTTCCTTGGCGAGCAGTGGGGCCTGCGCAACGCGCTGCTGGTTGTGGGCGCGGCAATGCTCATGTCCATCCTTTTTGCGCCGGTCGCCGCCGAGCGGAAGCCGGAGGACCTGGGTACAGGGAATCCTGCCGCCTAACGGGCAATTCCAGCCAAGTTCCTCCTCCCCGCACAGTTGCGGACTGAAGCTGTCCGGAAAAGGCCTATCCAGCGCGTCCGCTCAGTCCTAACCTGAGCGCATGTCCTTTCCCCCCAACAATTCTTCCCCGCTTAATCCTGTGTCCGAAGGCCGCAGGGATCCCCTGATCCAGGCCCGCGGCCTGACCAAGGTTTACAAGTCAAAGTCCGGTCCGGTGTATGCCCTGAACGGACTGGACATCGCAGTTCCCCAAGGCACCGTCAAAGCCCTGCTGGGTCCTAACGGAGCTGGCAAGACCACCGCGGTCAAGGTCCTGACCACCCTGATCAAACCCGATGCCGGCACAGCCGTGATCGACCGGTTCGATGTCCTGCAGCGTCCCAAGGACGTGCGCCGGATCATTGGCGTTTCCGGACAGTACTCGGCCGTGGATGAGAACCTGACCGGTATTGAGAATCTGCGCATGGTGGGCAGGCTCTACCACCTGCCGGCCCCGGCAGCCCGCCGCCGGGCGGCTGAGCTGATTGAACAGTTCGACCTGGCCGATGCCGGCAACCGCCCCGTCAAGGGGTACTCCGGCGGTATGCGGCGCCGGCTGGACCTCGCCGGTGCCCTGGTCAACGAACCCCGGGTGCTGTTCCTGGACGAACCGACCACAGGGCTGGACCCCCGCAGCCGGCTGGCGCTCTGGGATGTCATCAAATCCCTGGTTGCCGCCGGAACCACCCTGCTGCTGACCACCCAGTACCTGGAAGAAGCCGACCAGCTGGCAGACAGCGTCGCGGTGATCGACGGCGGCAAAGTCATCGCCGAGGGAACATCCGACCAGCTCAAGGCCATGATCGGCGGACACCGTGTGGCAGTGGCACTGGTTGAAGGATTCGACGCCGGTGTGGCCCGTGACGTGCTTGCCCGGTACGGCAGCGGAGAAGTCCAGACCGCCAGTGACGGACGCAGCCTGGAGGTGGCAGTGACTGAAGGTCCCTCGGCACTGCAGCACGTTCTGGCAGACCTGGCCGCTGCAGGCATCGAACTGCACGACGCCGGGATCCGCCGCCCCACCCTCGACGACGTGTTCCTCAAGCTCACCGGACACATGGCCGAAGCGGGCCAGGAAAAAGCAGACGCAGGGAGCGCACAGTGACCGCCGCAGCCGGGGCCCTGGATCTGGCCCCCACCGAGGGATCCGCCATTGGACGCTGGGCTTCGGACGGCTGGACAGTCACCAAGCGGAACCTGATAAAGATCCGCCGCTCACCGGACATGCTCGCCTTCGCAGTGCTACAGCCCATCATGTTCGTCCTGCTGTTCAGCCAGGTCTACGGCGGATCCATCCAGGTTCAGGGAACGGATTACACCCAGTACCTGATGGCCGGGATTTTCGCCCAGACCGTGGTCTTCGGGTCCACCTTTTCCGGGTCCGCGATGGCCCAGGACCTCAAGGAAGGCATCATCGACAGGTTCCGCACCCTTCCCATGAGCCCGTCCGCCGTCCTGGTCGGACGCACCAATTCCGACCTGGTGCTCAACACGATTTCGGTGACGATCATGATGGCCACGGGCCTGCTGGTGGGCTGGCGGGTCAACACGTCGTTTGCGAGCTTCCTCGCCGGCGTCGGACTGCTGCTGCTTTTCTCCTATGCCTTCAGCTGGGTCATGGCGCTGCTGGGCATGTCCGTCCGTTCACCGGAAGCGATCAACAACGCCTCGTTCATCATCCTGTTCCCCATCACGTTCATTTCCAACGCGTTCGTGCAGAGTTCCACCCTGCCCGAGCCGCTGCGGATCTTTGCTGAATGGAACCCTGTTTCGGCCCTGGTGCAGGCTGTGCGGCAGCTGTTCGGCAACCTGGGTTCGGCTCCGGTCCCAGACACGTGGCCCATGCAGCACGCAATTGCGACCGTGCTGATCGGATCTGCGGCCCTGCTTCTTGTTTTTGTTCCCCTTGCCGTGCGGAAATTTGAGGCAGTGAGCTCACGGTAGGACCCCGCCCGCGAACGTAAGGAAACCCAATGATCGAGGCGCGCGAACTCGCCAAGCGGTACGGCGGCAAGACTGCCGTGGACGGGGTGAGCTTTTCGGTCCAGCCGGGAAGGGTGACCGGGTTCCTCGGGCCCAACGGTGCCGGAAAATCGACCACCATGCGGCTTATTGTCGGTCTGGACCATCCGACTTCAGGAACAGTGACGGTCAACGGGAAACCGTACGCCAGGCACCGGATGCCGCTGCACGAGGTCGGTGCGCTGCTGGAGGCAAAGGCCGTGCACCCGAGACGGTCGGCATACAACCATCTGCGCGCCCTGGCCGCGACCGAAGGCATTTCCACCAAACGCGTCAACGAGGTCATCGAGCTGACCGGCCTGGGTCCGGTGGCCAGGAAGCGGGTGGGCGGTTTCTCACTCGGTATGGGACAGCGCCTCGGCATTGCCGCGGCCCTGCTGGGGGACCCGCAGACCCTGATCCTGGATGAGCCGGTCAACGGCCTGGACCCGGAAGGCGTGAAGTGGGTGCGCTACCTGGTCAAGGGCCTCGCCGCCGAAGGCCGTACGGTGTTCATCTCCTCCCACCTGATGAGCGAGATGGCCGTCACGGCTGATCACCTGATCGTGATCGGCCGCGGCCGTATCCTGGCCGACGCGCCCATCGAGACAGTCCTCACCGGCGGCCAGGCCGAACGCGTCCTGGTGCGAACGGACGACGCCGACGGCCTGGCAGCCGCTGTAGCCGCTGCGGGGGTGGAGATACGCCGGGAGGCGGCGGACGAGCTGACGGTCCTCGGGCTGTCCGCCCGGAGCATCGCTGAGGCGGCCTTCGCCCGGGGGATCCTTATCACCGGCCTGATCCCGCAGCAGGAAACCCTTGAAGATGCCTACATGGAACTAACCGGCGGCGAGGTCGAATACCAGTCGCAGCAGATCGGCGCGCAGGCGTTCCCGGCCAACGAAGGACAAAGCGAATGAGCACAGCTGCAGCCCCTGGGTCCCGGTCACAGCGATCCTGGGCCGGCCGTCCGGTCACCTTTGGCCGTGTGCTGCGCTCTGAGTGGATCAAGACGGCGACCGTGCCTTCGACCGTCATCCTCCTGGCGGTGAGTTTCGCAGTGATGGTCGGCCTGGGTGCACTGGTCGCCTGGGGGATAGTCCAGCTGGCCAGCGATCCGGAGTCAGGCCCGCCCGAGGGAATCGGCCAGTCTCTGCAGACCGCTGCGTATGACGTTCCATCCGCGGGCCTTCCATTCGGTCAGCTGCTGATCGCTGCACTGGCGGTGGTGCTGATTGGGTCCGAATACACCACCGGAATGATCCGGTCCACCATGGTGGCGGTGCCCACCCGTATTCCCGCACTGCTGGCCAAGACGCTGGTGATAGCCGTCATCTCCTTCCTGGTCGGTGTGCTGGCGGCCTTCACCACCTATCTGCTGGCGCAGCCAATCCTTGGGGGCTCCGATTTGGACTTCGGTCTGGAAGCAGACGGGGTGCTGCCCTCCATCATCAACACAGGGACGGTCCTGGCCCTGATTGCCATCATGGGAGTGGGTATTGGCGCACTCCTGCGCAACACGGCCGGGGGAGTGGTGACCCTGGTGGGCGCGCTGTTTGTCCTGCCCATCATCGCCGGCCTGCTCACCGGCCTGGCGGACTGGGTGGAAGACGCCGCCCGTTTCCTGCCAAGCAGCGCCGCGGGCCAGCTGGTAGCCACGCAGGTCCAGCCCGGTCAGTTCAATCAGGTGGAGGGCGGACTGATCCTCGCGGGATGGGCAGTGGTGCTCCTGGCCGCGGCCATCCTCGTCCTCAGGAAGCGCGATGTTTAGGGCCTCATCCCCTTTGGCGTCAGGGAAATCCCTGAGTCATCCCTAAGGGGGACTCCTGAATTAGCCTGAATCATCCCTAGGAACGGTCCGCTGCAGCACATGGTGCGCATAGTGTGGAGTCACCCCCACGAATTTGTACGCTCCTAGATGAGGATCACCATGATCGAGGCACACGGCCTCTCCAAGCGCTACGGCAGCAAGACCGCGGTCGACAACGTTTCCTTTACTGTCGAACCCGGGAAAGTGACCGGGTTCCTGGGTCCGAACGGCGCCGGCAAGTCCACCACCATGCGGATGATTGTGGGACTTGACCGTCCCACTGCCGGAACCGTCACCATCAACGGCAAGCCCTATGCCAAGCACAAGGCTCCGCTCCACGAGGCAGGTGCGCTGCTGGACGCAAAGGCAGTGCACACCCGCCGGTCGGCCTACAACCACCTGCGGGCCATGGCCGCTACGCACGGCATCTCCAACAAGCGCGTCAACGAAGTCATTGAGCTAACCGGTCTGGAACCGGTTGCCAGGAAGCGCGTCGGCGGGTTCTCGCTGGGTATGGGCCAGCGCCTGGGCATCGCCGTTGCGCTGCTGGGAGATCCCAATACGCTGATCCTGGACGAGCCGGTCAACGGCCTGGATCCCGAGGGCGTGCTCTGGGTCAGGAATCTTGCCCGGGGGCTCGCTTCCGAGGGCCGGACGGTTTTCCTTTCCTCACACCTGATGAGTGAAATGGCTGTTACAGCGGATCACCTGATCGTGATTGGCCGCGGCCGCATCATCGCCAACGCGCCGATTCAGGACATCATCGACGGCGGCGGACGGCAGCGCACCCGGGTGCGCACCGACCACGCTGCGGACCTCCTGCCCGTCCTGGAAGGGCGGGGGGCTGAAATCACCCGCGTTGAAGACGGACTGTTTGAAGTCAGCGGCGCCGATTCACGGTCCATTGCCGAAATCGCGCTGGACCGCAGGATCCTGCTCACCGAACTGACGCCCATCCAGGTTTCCCTTGAGGACGCCTACATGGAACTCACCAGGGACGACGTCGAATACAAGTCACACGGATTTAGCCAGGAACCGGCTTCCGCCGAGCCTGTTGTGGAAGGAACCCGAGCATGAGCACCACATCCGCACCCGCGACCTCCCGCCGGGCGGTCCGCACTGACGGCAGCGGCGTCAACTTTGCCAGGGTCATGCGCTCGGAATGGATCAAGGTAACCACCCTGCCCTCCACCGTCATCCTGCTCTCCGTCACCCTCGTGGTCATGGTCGGCCTGGCCGCGCTGGTGGCTTGGAGCTGGGCCACAACCGCCCAGATGCTCGCGGATGATCCCAGCATGGGACCGGCCATGGGTGTTGGGAACGGCATGGACCTGCAGGCCATGGTCTATGACACCCCTGCATCGGGTGCGCTCTTCGGCCAGCTGCTGATCGCTGCCCTCGCCGTGGTCCTCGTGGCCTCCGAGTACAGTACCGGAATGATCCGCTCCACCATGGTGGCTGTTCCCACCCGCACGCCGGCGCTGCTCGCCAAGGCGATCATCACCGCACTCGTTGCCTTCGTCATCGGAGTCGCCGGAGCCTTTGCCAGTTTCCTGATCAGCCAGCCGCTGCTGGCACCGGAAAACCTGGACTTCGGCCTGGACGCTCCGTGGGTGCTGCCCAGCATCATCAACACCGGAACACTCCTGGCCGGCATCGCGATCATGGGTGTAGCCACCGGGTCGCTGCTTCGCAGCACAGCCGGCGGGGTCGTCACCATTATTGGCGTGCTGTTCGTGCTGCCGGTGATCATCCAGCTGATCTCCGGCCTGGCGGACTGGATTCCGGACGCCGCGCGGTTCCTGCCGAGCAGCGCCGGTTCCCAGCTGGTGGCAACGAATATTGCTGACGGCGCGCTGAACCAGCTCGAAGGCGGACTGGTCCTGGGCGGCTGGGCCGTCCTGCTCCTGATCGTGGCGCTGATCGTCACCAAGCGCCGCGACGTGTAGCACCCCCACACTTCGGTGAAGGCAGAAGCGGAAGAACGGCCGCGGACGCCTTCACCGAACACCTCCCGCAGGATCCCCCGGGCAGCACTGCCCGGGGGATCCTTTTTTGTGCGAAGCAGCGGTTACGCGCCCGCCGCCGGCTCTGGTTGAATCAGAGCATGTCTGACGCACTGGCTCACGTAAAAGACCTCGGCGATTATGTTGCCGCTTCACCCTCCAGCTTCCACGCGGCGCGCACCGCTGCAGACCGGCTTGCAGCTGCCGGATTCACGGAGCTGTCCGAGGACCAGGACTGGCCCACAGCCCCCGGCCGGTACGTCGTGGTCCGTGACGGCGCGTTCATCGCCTGGATCGTTCCCGAAGGAGCCGCTGCCGGCACGGGGTTCAACATCTTCGGCACCCACACTGACTCGCCAACCTTCAAGCTCAAGCCTTCGCCGACTACCGGAAAGTTCGGCTGGCTGCAGGCCGGCGTGGAGGTTTACGGCGGACCGCTGCTGAACTCCTGGCTGGACCGTGAACTGGAGCTCGCCGGACGGCTGGTGACGCTCGACGGCGTCGAGCACCTGGTTGCCACCGGTCCGCTGCTGCGTTTCCCGCAGCTGGCCATTCACCTGGACCGCGCCGTGAACGAAGGCCTGAAGCTGGACAAGCAGCAGCACATGAACCCGGTGTGGGGTCTCGGTGACCCGTCTGCCGCTGACCTGCTGGGCCTGCTCGCCGCCAGCGCAGGCGTGGACCGCGGTGAAATCGGGGGGTACGACGTCGTTGCCGCCGACACCCAGCCCGCACGGGTGTTCGGCGCCGACAGTGAGTTCCTGGCCTCGGGGCGGCTGGACAACCTGTCATCCGTCCACGCCGGACTGCGCGCCCTGGAAGCTGCTGCGGAAACCAAGACCGCCGGATCCATTGCCGTCCTGGCCGCTTTCGACCATGAGGAAGTCGGCAGCGGATCGCGCTCCGGCGCGGCCGGCCCGTTCCTTGAAGACGTGCTGGCCCGGGTCAGCACGGGACTCGGAGCGGACGCAATGCAGGCACAGCGGGCCTTTGCTGCTTCCTTCTGCATTTCTGCCGATGCCGGGCACGCGGTGCATCCCAACTATGCCGAACGGCACGACCCCGCCAACCGGCCTGTCCTGAACGGTGGGCCGCTGCTCAAGATCAACGCCAACCAGCGCTACACCACCGACGCTCCCGGGGCGGCGTACTGGGCAGGACTTTGCCGGGAGGCCGAGGTTCCCTACCAGGAATTCGTGTCCAACAACGCAATTCCCTGCGGTTCAACCATTGGCCCGCTCACGGCAACCCGGTTGGGAATCCGCACCATCGACGTCGGCATTCCGCTGCTTTCGATGCACTCCGCCCGCGAGATGGCCGGCGTCAACGACCCGTTCCACCTTTCCCGCGCCGCAGAGGCCTTCTTTGTCCGCTGACACAAGGGGCGCTGTCCACAGTGGCCGGGCGGTACGGAAAAATCGGATAGGATAGTGGAGTCTGTGCTGTCAGCTCCGGCTGGCAGGCTTTCGGCGTGAGGGGACTCCCCTCGCTGCGCCGGAGCAAAGACAACGCTAAAGAACCTCCTGTTACGGAAAGACCGTGACCGTATAGCCCAAAGGAGGTGGGTTCACAAATGCGTGCTTATGAACTGATGGTAATCATCGACCCCGAGGTCGAAGAGCGTACCGTGGAGCCTTCGCTCGACAAGTTCCTCAACGTTGTCCGCAACGAGGGTGGAACCATCGACAAGGTGGACATCTGGGGTCGTCGCCGCCTGGCCTACGACATCAAGAAGAAGTCCGAAGGCATCTACGCGGTGGTTAACTTCACCGCCAGCCCTGCAGCTGCTGCTGAGCTTGACCGCCAGCTTGGTCTCAACGAGACCATCCTGCGCACCAAGATCATCCGCCCCGAAGACCAGAAGGTTGTTGCCGAGTAATTTCGGTCCACCTTTTATTCGTCAACGAAAGGCCCGGGGAAACGGGCCGAGACACCAGGAGGCATAAATGGCAGGCGAGACAACGATCACCGTGGTCGGCAACCTGACGAATGATCCGGAACTCCGGTTCACCCCGTCCGGTTCAGCAGTGGCGAACTTCACCATTGCCTCGACGCCGCGCACCTTCGACCGGCAGTCCAACGAATGGAAGGACGGCGAAACGCTGTTCCTCCGTGCGTCGGTTTGGCGTGAAGCTGCGGAAAACGTCGCCGAGTCCCTGACCAAGGGAACCCGAGTCGTCTGCCAGGGCCGCCTGAAGTCACGTTCGTACGAGACCAAAGAGGGCGAAAAGCGTACCGTCATGGAGCTTGAGGTCGACGAAATCGGCCCCTCGCTTCGTTACGCGTCCGCGAAGGTCACCCGCACCCAGCGCTCCGGCGGTGGCGGCGGTGGCTTCGGCGGGAACGCCGGCGGCGGCTTCGGCGGCAACTCCAACTCCGGTTGGGGCGGCCAGCAGCAGCAGCAGTCCGCACCTGCGGACGATCCCTGGGGTGCCCCTGCAGGCGGCAACTCAGGCGGCTGGGGAGCCGGCCCGGATTCCAACGATCCGCCCTTCTAAGCAATACCCCTGTGCCGCAAGGCACAACCTCTGACGGCAACCGCCGTCGAGCCCATCCCGTGGAATTGATCCACGGGCTCCACTAGACATAAGGAGCTCCACGATGGCTAAGGCTGAACTTCGCAAGCCCAAACCAAAGTCCAATCCCTTGAAGGCCGCTGACATCACTGTCATCGACTACAAGGACGTAGCATTGCTGCGCAAGTTCATTTCCGACCGCGGAAAGATCCGCGCTCGTCGCGTAACTGGCGTAACCGTGCAGGAACAGCGCAAGATCGCACAGGCAATCAAGAACGCCCGTGAAGTTGCACTCCTGCCTTACTCCGGCGCTGGCCGCGGCTAAAGGAAAGGAACCTAACTCATGGCAAAGCTCATTCTGACCCACGAAGTCACCGGTCTCGGTGCTGCAGGCGACGTTGTTGAGGTGAAGGACGGTTACGCACGTAACTACCTGGTACCCCGCGGCTTCGCTCTCACCTGGACCAAGGGTGGCGAGAAGCAGGTTGAGTCCATCAAGGCTGCCCGCGCTGCGCGCGAGCACGCTTCGCTGGAAGATGCCCAGAAGCAGGCTGCTGCACTCTCCGCCAAGCCGGTCAAGCTGACCGTCAAGGCCGGCGAGTCCGGACGCCTCTTCGGCACGGTCAAGCCCGCTGACGTTGCCGCTGCTGTTGAAGCTGCCGGCCTCGGCAGCATCGACAAGCGCAAGGTTGAACTGCCGACTCACATCAAGTCGGTTGGTTCTTTCCAGGCCAACGTCCGCCTGCACGACGACGTCGCTGCCGTCATCGACCTCGAGGTCGTTGCCAGCTAGTACGCCGCGCACTGCGTGATACACAGCGCCCCCCGCCGTTTCCGGCGGGGGGCGCTGTTGCGTTCGGCACACGTTTAGACCTGGTGAAGGACATTTTTCGGGTCTCATAATCCCAAGCGGGCTTACCAACACAAGTAGTCCCCAGTAGTTCACAGGTATGTGGATATCTGCTGTGGATAATGGTCTCCGTATGCCCATTCCCGTGATCTGTCAACCTGAAGGCTGTGGCTGAATGTTGGGGAAAATAGTTCACTGTGCACAGGTGTGGACGGGTGTTTTGCCTAGTCAGAGTCATATTATGGCAGAAACTAATTTGTTATCCACAGCCTTATGCCCAGCCTGTGCACAAGACACGCCCACTTATGAACAGGCTATCCACAAGGCCTGTGGATAACTCGTTTGTTGAGGGGGCCTCACGGGGCTACGGTTGCGGTGGACTCCCTCATCGGCGCACCGGGAATGGTATCGGCGGGGGCACGGCGGGCAGAAGCCCCATTGTCAGTGCCGTCGGCTAGAACGTAGCCAGCCATACACACCTCCGGATCTGCCTGACGGGACCGGAGATAGAACGTTTTTTGGAAAGGGTGGCCCCGTGTCGCTTGCACATGCGGATTCCGCTGAATCAACCCGCACCTCTGATTTCGGCCGGACTCCGCCGCAGGATCTGGTCGCCGAGCAGTCGGTGCTGGGCGGCATGATGCTCTCCAAGGACGCGATCGCCGACTGCGTGGAAGTCCTCCGCGGCGTCGACTTCTACCGCCCGGCGCACGAAGCCATCTACGAAGCCATCATCGACCTCTACGGCCGCGGCGAGCCTGCCGACGCCGTGACGGTCTCCGATGAGCTCACCAAGCGCGGAGAAATCAGCCGCATCGGCGGCCCCGCGTACCTGCACACGCTCATCCAGTCGGTGCCCACCGCAGCCAACGCCGGCTTCTACGCCGAGATCGTCCGGGAGCGCGCAGTCCTCCGCCGCCTGGTTGATGCTGGCACCAAGATCGTGCAGCTTGGCTACTCCAATGACGGAGAAGTGGACGACCTGGTCAATGCGGCCCAGGCTGAGGTCTACGCCGTGGCTGAGCGCCGAACTGCGGAAGACTACGTACCGCTGAAGGACATTATTGAGGGAACGGTGGACGAAATTGAGTCCGCCGGCCACCGCGGTGAAGGCATGACCGGTGTGCCCACCGGTTTCTATGAACTGGACGAACTCACCCAGGGCCTGCACGGCGGCCAGATGATTGTCATTGCCGCCCGTCCCGCCGTCGGCAAGTCCACGTTCGCCTTGGACTTTGCGCGCTCCGCGGCCATCAAGCACAACATGACCACGGTCTTCTTCTCCCTGGAAATGGGCCGCAACGAAATCGCCATGCGCCTGCTCTCAGCCGAGGCCACAATTGGTCTGCAGGACCTGCGCAAGGGCACCATCAAGGATGAGCAGTGGGGCAAGATCGCCACCACAATGGGCCGCATGAACGATGCGCCGCTCTTCATCGACGACAGCCCGAACATGTCCCTGATGGAAATCCGCGCCAAGTGCCGTCGACTGAAGCAGCGGCATGACCTCAAGCTCGTGGTCCTGGACTACCTGCAGCTGATGTCCTCCGGCAAGCGCGTGGAGTCCCGCCAGCAGGAAGTCTCCGAGTTTTCCCGTGCGCTGAAACTGCTGGCCAAGGAGCTTGAAGTTCCGGTAATCGCCCTCTCGCAGCTGAACCGTGGTTCTGAGCAGCGCACCGACAAGAAGCCCATGGTCTCCGACCTCCGTGAATCCGGCTCCATCGAGCAGGACGCCGACATGGTGATCCTGCTGCACCGTGAGGATATTTACGACAAGGAGTCCCCGCGCGCCGGTGAGGCCGACGTGATCGTGGCCAAGCACCGTAACGGCCCCACGAAGACCATCGTGGTCGGCTTCCAGGGCCACTACTCGCGCTTCTCCAACATGGCGGTCGAGGGCGGCTCCGGCTTCTAGCCTGCACCGCCCGCGTACGCCTTCCCGTTTCCACCACCCCAGGAGCTCCCGTGCCCAAGTCCAAGCCCCGCAAGAAGGCCGTTTCCAAGAAGAAGCAGGCCCGCCGCGCCGAGCATGAGGTCAACGCCATGCTGCGCGGGGAGACCGCATACTTCAGCGACGAGGCAGAGGCACTGCTGGCCGGCCGCGGCTGGATCAGCGAAAGGGACCAGCCCGGGGGAGCCGACCAGGGCGATGCCTGGTACTGGATGCCGTCCCAGCTGCCGGCCTACCTGGAAGAGGGCGAACCGGTACCGACTTCCATCTACCCTTCGTCCGAGACCACGTTCGTCAGCCAGCTGGCAACACCGGACGGCTCCGTGCCGCCCGAGGCCCAGACTGAATATGCGTCCCTGGCGGAACTGGAGGCAGACCTTGACCGGCTGCAGGCGTACCGGGTTCCGGCTGACTCCTGGACGGCCCTGCCCGCCGGAGAGGACGAAACGCCGGCTGATCTCATCGACTCCATCAGCGAGGAGTGGGAACTGATCGCCGAGCTGATTCATTTCCCGTACAGCACTGATCAGGGTCCGCGGTCCTTCGCCGCGGTTGAGCAGGCGGTGCAGGACGGCCGTCTGACCGAATACGCCTACCGCTCCGTCCTGGCCGGCCGCGGAACCCCCGGAGCGTAGCGGGTCAGGAAGGCTCCGGCCGCGGGCGCGGATCTGACGGCCTGGCCCTAACATGGGCTTTTTCGCCCTGCGGCCCGAAAAGCGCCAGGAACTCGACGGCGTCCTGGCCTGCGTTCCCCATCCAGTGCGGAACCCTGGTGTCGAACTCAGCGGCTTCGCCCGCACCCAGGCTCAGTTCCGTGGCGCCCAGCACCAGGCGCAGCCGGCCGCTGAGAACATAAAGCCACTCGTAACCGTCATGCGCCTGCGGAGTAGGTGTGGCAGGCCTTTTCGCCGCCGGAAGGATGTATTTGAAGGCACCGATCCCGCTGGCCTTCTCCGTTAGCGAGATCACTGTTGCGCCACGGTGACGCGTCGTACGCATATTGACCCGCGGGTCCCCGGTCCGCGGACCGCCCACCAGCTCATCCAGGGAAACGCCGTAGGCTCCGGCGAGGGGGAGCAGCAGCTCCAGCGTGGCCCGGCGCTGGCCGCTTTCCAGCCGGGAGAGTGTACTCAGCGAAATGCCGGTTGCCGAGGACACCGCAGTGAGGGTGTGCCCGCGTGAGGTACGCAGCGAACGCAGCCGTGGCCCGATCCCGTCCACGACTGTCCTTACGTCCTGGTTCATAAACCCGATCATGCCATAACAGCAAAACCGGTTGTGTCCCCGGCGGCGGCGCAGAAAACTTGCAGGCAGGAGATCCGGCACCGGGCCGGAGGCAGGTTTTCGGAGGCAGATTGTGAAGGACGGGACTATGACCGGCAACGGGGGCGGCAAGGTGGATTACGACGTCGTTGTGGTGGGCGGTTCCGCCGCCGGGCTGAGCGGCGCACTGGCCCTGTCCCGGGCCAGGAGGAGGGTAGCGGTCGTGGATGCAGGCGAGCCGCGGAACGCCCCGGCGTCGGGTGTGCACAACTACCTGGGCAGGGAAGGTGCCTCTCCCGCGGAGCTGTATGCGGTGGGCCGCGGGGAGGTTGAGGGTTACGGAGGGACCATCGTGGACGGGACCGTGGAATCCGTCCTGCGTGCAGGGGACGGTTCCTTCAGGATTGGGCTGCAGGACGGCACTGTGCTGATCAGCCGGCGTGTCCTCGCCGCTAGTGGAGCGTCCGACGAACTGCCGGACATTCCGGGCCTGGCGGCGCACTGGGGCACGGATGTGCTGCACTGCCCGTATTGCCACGGATGGGAAGCCGGGGGGAAGCGGCTTGGCGTACTGGCCACGCACCTGGACACCGCGGTGCACCAGGCGCTGATGTGGCGGCAGTGGTGCGAAGACATTGTGCTTTTCCTCAACGATGCGGGTGAACCGGATACAGAGCAGTCCCGGCAGCTGGCTGCCCGCGGCATCCGGGTTGTGGACGGTGCCGTTGCCGCAGTTGAGGGCGATGCCGGCCTGACCGGCGTGCGCCTGGCCTCCGGCAAGTTTGTGTCCCGGCAGGCACTGGTGGTGCTGACGCGGCTGCGCGCCCGGGCGGACTACCTCTCCGGAGTGGGTCTGGAAGCGGAGGAACAGTATTTTGGCGACCTCGCCGTCGGGACTGCCGTGGCAGCGGATTCCAGCGGCGTGACATCCGTCCCGGGGATCTTTGCCGCAGGAAACCTGACAGCCCCCATGACTCAGGTCATCGGTGCAGCGTCCGCAGGACTGGCTGCTGCCACCGCCATCAACGCGGAACTGATCGAAGAGGACACCTCCGCCGCTGTAGCTGCGGCCGCACAGCGCGGCGGAATCCTGCAGGGCTGAGGCTCGCGGGTGCTGCACGGCACGCGCGCTACGAGGCGCCGGGCCCCTGCGTGCCGTGCCCGGGCTGCGTACCCTGGGTATCCCGCGCAGCCTGGCGGGACGCGGCTGCTGCATCCTTGCTCGACGCCAGCTGCCACGGCACACTCGCCACCATGATTCCGGGCTCGAAGTGCAGGCGGGCCTTGATGCGCAGGGCCGTCTGGTTGTGTACCAGCTGTTCCCACCAGCGGCCGACGACGTACTCGGGGATGTAGACCACGAAGAGTTCGCGGGGGGAGGAGCGGCGTGCCTCACGCAGGTACGCCAGGACGGGAGACACAGTTTCGCGGTAAGGGGAGGAGAGCACCGTCAGGGGGACCGGGATGCGCAGCCGTTCCCAGTCCTCCACCGTCTTCTGGGTCTCTTCGGGATCCAGGTCGACAATGATGGCGTTGAGGCTGGAAGGACGCGAGGCCCGCGCGTACGCCAGGGCCCGGAGCACCGGCTTGTGGACTTTCGAGACCAGGATGACGGCGTTGACTCGGCTGGGCAGGGCGAGGGCCTCAGGGCTGTCTTCCACCTGCAGCTCCTCGGCCACAGCGGCATAGTGCCTGCGAATGCTGTCCATCACCACGTACAGGAATGCCATGGCTAGCAGGGCGATCCACGCACCATGCTCAAACTTGGTGACCACTACGATCACCAGCACCAGTGCCGTCATGCCAAAACCGCAGGAATTGATGATCCGGGACCGCTGCATCCGCCGGCGGACCTCCGGCTTGCGCTCAGTGCGCAGCTTCGCGGTCCAGTGTCGGATCATGCCCAGCTGGCTGGCCGTGAAGGAAACAAAGACCCCCACGATGTAGAGCTGGATCAGCCGCGTCACATCGGCGTTGAAGACCAGGATCAGCGCCAGGGCCGCCAGGCCGAGCACGATGATTCCGTTGCTGAAAGCCAGCCGGTCACCGCGGGTGCGCATTTGGCGGGGAAGATAGCCGTCCTTTGCCAGGACCGACGCCAGGATGGGGAAACCGTTGAAGGCAGTGTTTGAAGCAAATACCAGAATCAGCCCGGTGGCGGCAATCACCACGTAGAAGAAGAGAGACCCGTCACCAAAGACGGTCTCGGCCAGCTGGCTGATGACCGGATGCTGGATGTAGTCCTGCACAGGAACGCCGTTTTGAAGCAGCTGCGTTGCAGGATCCTGCACAAAATGGACCTTTGTGAGACTGGCCAGGGCCAGGATGCCGGCGAGCATGGCTGCCGCCAGGCCACCAAGGAGCAGCAGTGTGGTGGCGGCATTGCGGCTCTTGGGCTGGCGGAAGGTCGGAACCCCGTTACTGATCGCTTCCACGCCGGTAAGGGCGGCGGCTCCGGAGGAGAAAGCCCGCAGCAGCAGGAAGGCGCCGGCAAGGCCGGTGAGGCCGGCGTCGAGCCCCGCTTCCGGCCGCAGCTCAAACCCCGCCGAGGGCGCCTGTGCCAAGCTGCCGGTTGCGGCCTGGAACAATCCAACGGCACACATTCCCAGTACCGAGACCAGGAAGAGATATGTGGGAACAGCGAAAAGGGAACCGGCTTCCTTCACGCCCCGGAGGTTGACCAGCATCAGGATGATCACCCCGGCTGCCGCCAGCAGGCCCTGCTGTCCGTGGAGAACCGGCACTGCGGTGACCAGGTACTGCGCTGCGGAGGACATCGAGACTGCGACGGTGAGCACGTAGTCCACCAGCAGGGCCGAGCCAACCGTCAGTCCGGCGCGGCGGCCCAGGTTCTCGCTGGCGATCTCGTAATCGCCGCCGCCGGACGGGTAGGCGTGGACGTTCTGGCGGTAGGAGGCAACGACGGTGAGCAGAACCACAATGACTGCAAGGCCCACCCAGGGGGAGAGCGTCACGGCGGCGACCCCGGCCAAAGCCAGCGTCAGGAGGATTTCGTCCGGAGCGTACGCTGCCGAGGACAGTGCGTCCGAGGCATAGACCGGCAGGGCAACACGTTTGCGGAGCAGGGTGCGGGAGAGCTGCTCGTTGCCGTATGGACGCCCCACCAGAATGCGCTTGAGCGCATTGAAGAATGTGAGCACGAGGACAAACCATAGACCGCTTGCAGAACCAAGTCCAGACGCTCAGAAACCGCGTGGAGAACCCCCTGTGGCCAACTGCACATCAGGCCGCTGGATCAGCATTATCATGCCGATCGCGCGGACGATGCCGGGCCGATCACGAAGGTCTCGATTTGATATCGATTTGGGTCTCTCCTAACGTAGTTGCGAGCCCGAATGAAGGGCGGTCGCCGGTTCCCATCAAGCTGAATGATCCGGCCGGCAGGCACCCAATCCGAGAGGTGCTGCCGAAAAGAAATTGCACTGTGCCCCACGCCACCGCACGTCGCCGCTGTGGGAGCACTGATCCTGACCTCTAACAGTCGGGGGCAGGCGACGGCGTTAGGAAGCCCGGGGACGGGCAGAGCGCAGGTGGGTCCCAGGAGCACAAACAGCTAATGAAGAACTCGAAGATCACCCGTAACGTTCGCCGCGGACTTGCCGCCGTAGCCATCACCGGTGCCGGCGCTGCCGGCCTCGCCGGCCTGGCAGCTCCTGCCAACGCAGCCTCCATGGACTGGGACGCGCTGGCACAGTGTGAAAGCGGCGGAAACTGGGGAATCAACACCGGTAACGGATTCTCCGGCGGCCTGCAGTTCACGCCCAGCACCTGGGCAGCCTTCGGCGGCACCGGCGACCCCGCCAACGCCAGCCGTGAACAGCAGATTGCCGTAGCCGAGCGCGTGCTGGCCGAACAGGGCCCCGGCGCCTGGCCTGCCTGCACCGCCAAGCTGGGCATGACCGGTGCCACCGCCAACCCCCAGGCTGCCGCCCCGGTTGAGCAGGCACCCGTAACCGAAACCCCGGTACAGACCTACTCGGCTCCGGTCGAGGCTCCGGCTCCGGCTCCGGCCCCGGTTGAGGCTCCGGCTCCGACCTACACCGCTCCGGTTGAAGCCGCAGCACCGGTAGAGGTGCCGGCTACCTCGCAGGGCCCGGCCGCCGCGGTTCCGGCCCCTGCAGTGAGCGGTGAGACCTACACCGTCCAGGCAGGCGACACCCTGTCCGCCATCGCCGAGAAGCTCGGCATCGAAGGCGGCTGGCAGGCTCTGTACGCAGCCAACACCGGCTCCGTCATCCACCCGGATCTGATCCTGACCGGACAGACCCTGCAGCTGCCTGCCTAATCGGTAAAAAGCAGCGAAAAACGGCCGGACACCCACGGGTGTCCGGCCGTTTTGTGCTATTCCCGCTCTAGCCCCCTGCAATGGACTGCAGGATCATCACCTCGGAGCCGGGGCCCACTGCACTGTGCTGACGGTCCAGCCCGCGGATGTCTTCACCGTCCACGTAAATATTCACGAACCGGCGTACGGTTCCGGTCTCGTCCCGGATGCGCCGTTCCAGGACGGGGAACTTCTCTCCCAGTCCGTCCAAAAGGGAACCAACAGTCAAACCTGCTGTACCCGGAACGCTTAACTCCCGGGTCCCGCCTGCTGCGGGGGCAAGAACGTCCGGCAGCAGGATGCGGACTCCGGCGCCGGTCACGGTTCCGGACTCCCAAGCTGCGCAGCGCGCACACACAGCACGTCCGGCAGATTCGATGCCACAAGGGTGAAAGTCCCGCCCTCATCAGCACTGGCATAGACGTCACCTGCACGGGTTCCGAAGTACACCCCTACAGGTTCAGACGTATCGAGTGCAGCGGCATCGCGCAGCACTGCGTTGTATTCAGACTGTGGCAAGCCGGAATCCAGCCGGGCCCACGTACCGCCCGCGTCCGTACTCCGGTATACAGCCAGTTCCCCGTCCGGCGGGATCCGCTCCCCGTCGGCAACGAGCGGGATGGTCCACACCGTGCCCGAAGTGCGGGGGTGGGCCAGCATCACGAATCCAAAGTCGGCGGGAAGCCCTTCGGCTATTGAGACCCAGGTATCCCCGGAGTCGTCGCTGCGGTACACGCCATGGTGGTTCTGGGCATACAGGCGTGACGGGTCCCCGGCATCGCGGGCCACCTTGTGGACGCACTGGCCGAATTCCGGGTCCGGGTCCGGCAGGAAGTACGCGGAAATCCCCCGGTTGCGGGCAGCCCAGCTGTCTCCGCCGTCATCCGAGCGGTAGACGCCCCCGGAACTGATTGCCACATGCACGGTCTCATCCGCAGGGCTGGGGAGGACAGTATGGGCAGCGGCTCCGCCGTAGCCCTCACCCCAGTCCGGCCGGTGCGGATGGTTCCACAGCGCCTGGTTAAGTTCGAAACTGGTACCGCCGTCCGTGGACTTCCACACCGAGATCGGTTCGCAGCCGGCCCAAACAACATCCGGACGGGCCGCGGAATCCGGCTGCAGCTGCCAGATCCGGCCCAGGGACTCCCCGGATCCGGAAGGAAAAGTAATGGCACCCGCCTCGGGTTCAGTCCACGTTTCACCCAGATCATCCGACATCACCACCGTTGGTCCCCAGTGGGGGGACAACAGCCCTGCCAGGATCCGCGGCGGAGAGTGCCGGCTGTCCAGTGCCACGCTGGCTACCTCGTTCATGAGGAAATAGGGACCGCTGAGCAGCCAGTCAGTCCGGTCATTACTCCTCGCCAGCCACAGGCCCTTGCGCGTGCCGACGGCAAGGATGTTGTCCGTGGTCTGTGTCATGGCAGACATTGGACCACCCGGTGCGCAGCGGGACAAGGGGACTTTGAAAGAAGGGGACTTCCACAGCCGCACGGTGTCCGCCCGCAGCCGGATGGAAATTGTGCGGCAGGTGGGCTAAGGATGGAGGAATGGTCCCAGCACTACCTGTGAGCAACACGTGATTTATATAGACCCGCCGCTCTGGCCTGCCCACGGCACGCACTTCTCCCACCTGGTCTCGGACACCTCGCTGGCGGAACTGCACGAGTTCGCGGCCGCCTCCGGCATTCCGCTCCGGGCCTTCGATCATGACCACTACGACGTACCTCTTCGACGGTATGAAGACCTGGTTGCCTCAGGAGCGAAGCCCGTCGACGGAGGCACCCTGGTTCGTGCCTTGATCACCGGCGGTCTGCGGATCCCTGCGCGTGAACGCGCCGCATCCCTGGTCCACCCGCTGCGCGGGCGCTGGGACACACTGGTACCCGGAGCGGAGGACCTTGGTGCAGAGCTGTTGAACCGGTGGGGTGAACCCCACCGCCGCTATCACGACCGGCGCCACCTGCTGCAGGTGCTTGAGGCGCTGCACAGTCTGGGCTGCGCAGAGCGTCCGGTGCTGCTCGCGGCCTGGTTCCATGACGCGGTATACGACGGCGTTCCCGGCTCTGATGAGGAAGCCTCGGCGGTGCTGGCCGAAGAGCTGCTGCCCCCGGCAGGGGTGCCGGACGCCGAGACCGCGGAAGTCTCCCGGCTGGTCCGCCTGACCGCGGCTCACAATCCGGCTGATGGGGATGAATACGGAAAACTGCTCTGCGACGCCGACTTGGCAGTGCTCGGCAGGGACCGCGCCGCCTATGACCGGTATGCCGCAGATGTGCGGCAGGAATACCGCCACGTGGACGACAACACGTTCCGGGCAGGACGCAGTGCTGTGTTGGAATCCCTGCTGGACCGGGGGAAGGGACTGTTCCGCACAGCCCGGGGCGAAGAGCTTTGGGGCACCGCCGCACGGGCCAACCTGGCCCGCGAACTGGCCTCGCTCGCGGACCGCCGCGCTGACGCCGATCCAGAAAACGGCGTCAGGCCCGCCCGTGGCTGAAGCCGTCGAATTCTCCGGGCACCGGAGGGGGAGCCCGGGGTACCGCGGTGTCCTGGTAGGGCTCGCCGCGGCCGGGATGGCGACTTTCGCACAGCTTTATTCAGTTCAGGGCCTGCTGCCGCAGCTTGCCGGAGACTTCGGCGTCAGCGCCGCCACGGCTGCCCTCAGCGTCTCTGCGGCAACGCTGGGCCTTGCCGTCGCCGTCATACCCTGGTCTGCGGCCGCCGACCGGTTCGGGCGGCTGCCGGTAATGCGCACGGCCATTATTGCTGCCGTCATTCTGGGTCTCCTGGTGCCGCTGGCCACGGACTTCTCCGTACTGCTGGCCCTGAGGTTTGCTGAGGGAGCCGCGCTTGGCGGAATCCCGGCTGTTGCCCTGGCCTACTTGAGCGAGGAAGTCAGCCCGGCACACGCAGCCGTCGCCGCAGGCACCTATGTCTCAGGAACCACCGTTGGCGGGCTGGCTGGACGCATCCTGGCAGCACCGCTGGGTGAATATTCCAATTGGCGCATAGGTGTTGCGGCTGTGAGCCTGCTCGCCGCCGTAGCCGCCGTCGTTTTTATGCTTTCGGCTCCGAAACAGCGCGGCTACGTTCCGCAGCGCAGGGCCGACGGCGGTGCCTCACTGGCTGCCCGCCTCGCCGGAAACCTGCGTTCAGGCCGCCAGTTGGTGCTCTATGCCCAGGCGTTCCTGCTGATGGGCGGATTCGTCGCGGTCTATAACTACCTGGGCTTCCGGCTGGAACTCGCGCCTTTCAACCTGCCTCAGTCCCTCGCCAGCTCCCTGTTCCTGGCGTATCTGGCCGGAACCTGGTCTTCCCGCATCGCAGGGCGGGCCGCCGGCCGGGTACCGGGCGGACGGCGGACGGTGCTGCTGGCCGGCACGGGCGTGATGGCTGCGGGACTTGCCCTGACACTGCTGCAGTCGCTGCCCGCGGTCATCATCGGACTGGTGGTGTTCACCGGCGGTTTCTTTGGTGCGCATGCCGTGGCCTCAGGGTGGGTGCCGGTTATGGCCGCAGGCGGGCGGGCACAGGCCTCCTCGCTGTACAACCTGGCGTATTACGCCGGATCCAGTCTGCTGGGTTGGCTGGCCGGATTCTTCTTCCAGGGAGCAGGCTGGCCCGGCCTGGCCGGTTTCGTTCTTGTCCTGCTGGCTGCCGCAGCTGGTTTGGCCGCGACGCTGCCCGGGCTGAGGCAGCAGGGGAACACGGGCACCGGCCGTAGGCTGGAACCGTGAACACCGGGACACCCGCAGCGAAAAACCGCAGCCTGGGGCAGCAAATCCTGGCACTGGCCCTGCCGGCCCTGGGTGCCCTGATTGCCGAGCCGCTGTTCCTGCTCGCCGATGCTGCCATTGTTGGCCATCTTGGCGTCAACCAGCTCGCCGGCGTCGGACTCGCTTCCACCGTGCTTCAGACAGCGGTTGGACTGATGGTCTTCCTCGCCTACTCGACCACGGGAACGGTAGCCCGGTTCCTGGGCGGCAACCGGCTCCGCGAAGCCGTCGCCGCCGGCAGGGACGGCATTGCGCTGGCAATCCTCCTCGGGGCGGGACTCTCCGCCGCCGGAATCCTGCTGGCGCCCTGGATCGCCTCGGTTCTCGGAGCCGAAGGGGAAGTGCACCAGTACGCAGTGGATTATCTGCGCTGGTCCATGCCGGGCCTCACCGCCATGCTGGTGGTGCTGGCCGCTACCGGTGTGCTGCGCGGGCTGCAGGATACCAGGACCCCGCTCGTAATCGCCGTGGCAGGTTTCAGCATCAACATCGCCCTGAATTTCCTGCTGGTCTACGGGTTCAGCCTTTCGGTGACCGGTGCGGCACTCGGCACCAGCATCAGCCAGTGGGGCATGGCCGCCGCCTATCTGGTCATGGTTGCGCGGATGGCCCGCCGGGAGGGGGTCTCCCTGCGGCCAACCGGTGCCGGGATTAGGGCAGGCGTCCACGTTGGATCATGGCTGATGCTGCGCACAGCGAGCCTGCGGGCAGCCGTACTGGCCGCCGTCGTAGTGGCCACTGCCCAAGGTCCCGTGTCCCTGGCAGCACACCAGCTCGTGATGACCTTCTTTACCTTCCTGGCTTTTGCCCTGGACGCCCTGGCCATCGCGGCGCAGGCCATGATCGGCAAGGAGCTGGGTGCCGGAAACCGGACAATGGCCCGGGACCTGACGCGGAAGATGTCCGCGTGGGGTGTTGGGTTCGGCGTCATAACCGGCGTTCTGCTGGCCCTGGCGGCTCCGTTCGTCGGCTGGATCTTCACGCCGGACCCCGGTGTGCAGCAGGCTCTGACAGCCGGGCTCTGGGTCCTGGCCGCCGCGCAGCCGGTCTGCGGACTGGTCTTCGTTTTGGACGGCGTGCTCATCGGTGCCGGGGATGCGAAATACCTGGCACTGACCGGCGTGCTGAACCTGCTTGCCTACCTGCCCCTGCTCTGGTGGGTGCATGTGTCCGGGCTGGAGGGAGGCAGCGGGATCGCCTGGCTGTGGGCGGCGTTCGGGCTGGGATATATGGCAGCGCGAGCGGTGACTTTGTCCCTCCGCGCCCGCGGCGATGCCTGGATGATCACGGGTTCTGCACCTGTATTGCGGAAGGACTAAGCTAAGGAGCGGCCGAACCGGCCCCCAAGCAACCTGAAAGCGGAGGCTCACCGTGGGCGCACCCCACCCCAAGGCACCCTGGGTTCCGATTCTTCTCCGTTCCGCGATTGCCGCGGTGTACGGAGGAGTGACCATTTTTTGGCAGGAACCCACACTTTCCGTGCTCGCCCTGGCGGGCGGACTGTACCTTCTCCTGACGGGCGTCAGCCTGTGGCGCATGTCGGCGCTGGCCAGGTCCTGCAACGTTCCGCAGGTCCCTGCGGCGCTGCTTGTCTCAGCGGCAGTGTATGCCGTAGCCGGAGTGGTGACAGCGGTTGTCCAGTCGGCCACTGTGTTCGCGTTCGTGGCCGGAGCTGCCCTGCTGGTGGGCGGACTCATCGAATTCGCCTTCTGGTTCCGTGTCCGCAAGGCCTTCACTCCTGCGCGTGACTGGCTCATCACCGGTGCTGCAGCAATTGGCGCAGCCGTGCTGATGCCGGTCTTCCTTTCGCTTGCGGAAAGCAGCCACATCCGTGCCCTGCTGGGCGTCAGCGGCGGCTCCGCCGTCATCATCGCCGTCGTCCTGGCCATCTCCGGACTGGGGCTGCGCCATGACGCCAGCCTGGCGCCGGAGAGCAAGGACGCACGGCAGGCCGTAAACTAGTAGCATCCGCGGCTTCTACCTCAGGTAGAAGACCGCCCAGCCGACAACGCAGGAGGACAGATAGTGGCGAAGAGCCAGCCCGGTGGGACGCAGAAACGGAATTCCGTGAAGGCCCCGCTGGTTTTCTCCGCAGTCCTGGCAGTCATTGCCGGCATCACCACCATGATCTTCGCCACCGGCGGAGCTACCAAGGAGCTGAGGCTGGACCTCGGACTCACGGCGGCCGGGATTGCGTTCATCGCATCGCTGCTGATTTCCTCGCTCCTGCTGATGACCGAGAAGCCAAACCCGGACCACCTCAGCGAAGGTTCGGGTGTGAACCGTGCTTCGGCGAAGATCCCCGGCGGAGCCGGCAGTGTTGGAGCCCCTGCCCGCAGGCAGGAAACCTCCGAAGACGGCGAATCCACGCCGGGCGATTCCCGGGACGGCAACGCCTAACCTGCCCGCACTGCTGCTGAGGCGCGTTAGCGGGTCCGGCGTTTTTTGCGCTGCGGTTTTTTCTGCTGTCCCGTTTTTCCTGCCGGTGCGGCCATCGGCTGTGGTTCCAGGGAACCAGCCGGTTCACTGAGCAGCTGCTGCAGGTCCGTTTCTTCTGCCGCTTCCAGCGCGGAAACCGGCGCTGGACCCGGCTGGTCGTCCCCGTCCCGGACCGGAAGGGACTCCCTGCGGTGAAGCAGCAGCGCTGCACCGGCAGCCGCGGCTGCCATGGCGCTGGCCAGCGTAGCCAGAGCGTTCAGGTACAGCCAGAGGAACATAAGCACAGGCGGGACCGACGGCGGCATCTGCAGCAGTCCGAACGCTGACAAGAGCCAGAAAAGCGCACAGATTCCCAATACGGACCAGGCAGTGCGCGGGGGCAGGGCAGAACGCAGTTTTTGCTCCATATGAGGGCTCCTGGAGGCTTGGGGTGCCGTACTGCTCGACCCATCAATTCTAGGTTTTCCCTACCGCCCGCATACCCTCCGGCGGCCCAATGCCCTCCCTGCCGTGCACATTTGATGCCGGCTAGCTGTTTCCGGCTTTGGACTCCGCGGAGGCCAGTCGGCGCCGATAGGCACGGACATGCTCGCGGTTGCCGCAGTTGCCGGTGTCGCAGTAACGCCTGGACCGGTTGCGGGAAAGATCGACGACGGCGCTGCGGCAATCCGGTGCCGCGCAGGTCCGGAGCCTGCCAAGTTCACCGGCACGGACAACATCAGCCAAGGCCATGGCAGCTTCGGTGGCCATCCGGTCGGCGAGTTCAGCTTCCGGCGGCGTGCAGTGCAGGTGCCAGTCCCATCCGTCGTGCCGGACCAGCTGCGGCAGGGCCCTGGATGCCGACAGCAGGCGGTTGATCCCGTGCACCAGATCGTCCTCACCAGCAGTCCACAGGGCGGCAAGGTCTGCCCTGAGCTCCAGGACTGCCCGCAGCTCGGCCGGGGTATGCGTCCGGGATCCGGAGAAGCGTTCCCGCAGCAGGAAATCCGTCAGGCCCGCGTCGTCAACCAGCGGGTCGGGCTCCTCATAACCGGTGTTGACCAGCGCAGCGGCACTGGCCAAAGCCATCTCGGTGTCATAAGTGAAAACCATCTTGACTCCTGACATTGCCGACCATAATGTCACTAGCATAGGCCTAGATAGCTCGTGACACGTCCACGGGGAGCCGGGCCCGTTTCCTTGAAAGGTCAGTCCATGGCAAAGCCCGTCTCCGCAGCCGCCGGAAAAGCCCGCATCCGGTCTGCCGGCGCCTCCGGCATCCTGATTGCTCTCCTGTCCTCCTCGGTCTTCGGCCTCTCCGGCTCCTTCGCGAAATCACTGATGGAGGCCGGATGGACTCCGGCTACCGCCGTGGCCTTCCGCATGGGCGGGGCCGCTGCCGTACTCCTGATCCCCGCATTGATCGCCCTGCATGGGCGCTGGTACCAGGTCCGGCAGAACTGGAAGACCATTGGACTCTTCGGGCTGGTGGGCGTGGCCGGCTGCCAGTTCTTCTACTTCAACGCCGTTGAGCGGCTTTCGGTGGGGGTGGCGCTGCTGCTCGAGTTCCTGGCACCGGTGCTGATGGTGCTGTGGATGTGGCTGCGGACCCGCCGCCGGCCCGGAGCGGCCACGATCGCCGGTGCTGCCGCCGCCGTCGCAGGGCTGGTGCTGGTGCTTGACCTCGGCGGAGACATTCGGGTGGATCCTCTGGGTATCGCGTGGGGCCTGGCAGCCGCTGTCTGCCTGGCGATGTACTTCTTCATCACCGCCAAGCAGAATGACACCCTCCCGCCGCTGGTGCTCACCACCGGCGGGCTGCTGGTAGGTGCGGCCACGATGGTCCTGTTGGGACTGACCGGGCTTCTGCCGGTTGGATTCAGCACGGACGACGTCGAACTGGCCGGCTGGGTGACGCGCTGGTGGGTTCCCCTCGTCGGACTTGTACTGCTTTCCACGGTCCTCGCGTACGTCACCGGCATCATCGCGGCGCGTGCCCTGGGCCCCCGCGTGGCGTCCTTCGTATCCCTCACGGAAGTCCTCTTCGCCGTCCTCTGGGCCTGGCTGCTGCTCTCGGAGCTGCCGCGGACAGTGCAGCTGGTCGGCGGAGCACTGATTGTTGCAGGACTGGTACTGGTCCGTTCGGACCGGAAAACCGATCTGCCGGACGTTTCCGGCGAAGCGGTGCCCGAACCTGCTGTCAGCCGAATCGCGGGCGAGCGGGCCCAGTAGCTGGCGTTTCGGGTAGGCTCACCGGCAAAAGACTGACACAACAACAAGCGGGGACCCGTGACGATTTACCCTTCCACACACGGCACAAAGACGTGCCGTACCTGCAGCGCAACCCGTCCCGGGACGGCAGGAGCATGAGCCCGACGGCAACAAGGCCAGCCGCCCGCTCACGCTGGACCAAGCTGATCTGGATGATTCCGGCGTCACTGGCCGTTCTGGCACTGATCGTACTGGCGGCCCGGTGGCTTCGCGAAACCCCCGGCGGGCAGGAATTCCTGGGCATGTACCCGGGCCACACCGATCTGCCCGAAGGTGCTCCGGTCGGCCTGCCGGCCTGGGTGGGCTGGCAGCACTTCCTGAACTCGCTGCTGCTGCTGCTCATCATCCGGTCCGGGTGGCTGATCCGTACCCGGCAGCGGCCTGTGGGGTCCTGGACGCGCAACAACAAAGGCCTGATCCGCACCCGGAACCAGCCGAAGAAGATCAGCCTGGATCTCTGGTTCCATCTGAGCCTCGACGTTCTATGGGTGCTCAACGGCCTGGTGTTCTACGTCCTGCTCTTCGCGACCGGACAGTGGATGCGGCTGGTCCCCACCAGCTGGGGTGTTTTTCCCAACGCGGCATCCACGGCACTGCAGTACGCCTCCCTGGACTGGCCCACTGAGAACGGGTGGGTGAACTACAACAGCCTGCAGGTTCTGTCCTACTTCTCCATCGTCTTCATTGCGGCTCCGCTGGCCATCCTCACCGGCCTGCGGATGTCGCCGTCGTGGCCCTCGAAGGCCAAACGGCTGAACCGTTTCTTCCCCATCGAAACTGCACGGGCCCTGCACTTCCCGGTGATGCTCTACTTCGTGCTGTTCATCATTGTCCACGTGACGCTGGTGCTCACTACGGGCGCGCTGCGGAACCTGAACCATATGTACGCCGCATCGGACGGTACCGGCTGGACCGGATTCTGGTTCTTCGCCGCGTCAGTGGTGATCATGGTGGCCGCCTGGGTGGCCGCCCGGCCGCTGTTCCTGCGTCCTGTCGCCTCGCTGACCGGCAAGGTCTCCCGCTAAACCGGAGTCCCTGCCGGCCGGCTGCGGGATTAGGCGTCCGCGGCGGCCGCCTGGGCAGCGGCCTGTTCGTCACGGATCTGCCGTTTGAGGATCTTGCCGGTTGGACCCTTGGGGAGTTCATCGGCAAAGACCACCCGCCGCGGATACTTGTAGGCTGCCAGCCGGTCCTTGGCGAACTGCTGGATCTCCGCCGCCAGGGCCTGCCGCTCCTCGTCACCCGCAGGCAGGTTCTCCGCCTTGAGCCCGATGACGGCGGCGATCTCCTCGCCGTTGAGCTCGTCAGGGACGCCGACGACGGCCGCCTCAGCTACCGCCGGGTGCTCGTACAGGATCTCCTCCACTTCGCGCGGGTACACGTTGTAGCCGCCGCGCAGGATCATGTCCTTCTTCCGGTCGACTATGTAAATGTTGCCCTCGTCGTCGAATCTCCCGAGGTCCCCGGTGCGGAACCAGCCATCCGGAATCGCTGCCGCCGTGGCTTCGGGGTTGTTCCAGTACCCCTTCATAACGCCCAGGCCGCGGACGGAAATCTCACCGATTTCGCCAATCGGAACATCGTGCCCGGCACCGTCCAGCATCCGCACTTCCATGCCGTAGACCGGTTTGCCGATTGAACCCGGCGGACGTGTGTCCCCGGGCAGGTTGAAGGAGACAATGGGGGAGGTCTCGGAAAGTCCGTAGCCTTCGAGCAGGTCGTTGCCGAAGACCTCCTCGAATTCGCGCAGGACTTCCAGCGGCATGGCCGATCCGCCCGTGATGGCACCCCGCAGGGACGAAGTGTCCGTTGAGGCCACATCCGGGTGCCGGAGCATGGCGATGTACATGGTTGGCACGCCCTGGAAAATGGTGACCTGGTCTCTTTCAATGATTTCCAGTGCGGCGGCAGCGTCGAAGCGCGGCAGCATGCTGATGCTTGCGCCGGTCAGGACGGCTGCATTCAGGGCGGAAGTCTGGCCGAACACATGGAAGAAGGGCAGGCCCCCGAAGATCACGTCTGATTCGGTGGTGTCCAGCAGGTTCCGTGCCACCTCTGCATTGCTGCGCAGGTTGTTGTGGCTGAGGGCTGCACCCTTGGGGCGTCCGGTTGTTCCCGAGGTGTACAGGATGACGGCGATGTCTTCATCGTCCACCTCTGCGACGCCGTCGTCGGCTTCGCTGTCTGCCAGCAGCTGCCGGAAGCTGCCTGTGTTGACCGGAATTACATCGACTCCTCCGGCCTCCTCAGCGCCGGCAACAGCCTCCGGCAGCATCAATTCGAAGGCGAAAAGCAGGCCTGCCCCGGAGTCGGAGAGGGTGTGCGCAACTTCGCGGCCCTTCAGCAGCGGATTCATCGGAACGACTACCGCTCCATACCGAAGCACCCCGTAGTACACCGAAGCCATCGGTGGAATGTTCGGCATCATCAGCGCGACCCTGTCTCCCCGCTGCACCCCGCGGGCGCGAAGGAGGCCGGCCACCTGGGCGCTCATGGCATTCAATGCGGAGTAACTGATGACCGTGTCATTGATCCGCAGGGCAGTCTGGTCCGGAAGGCGGGCGGCTGTCTCGGCCAGGATTCCAGCGAGGTTCGGCATGGACGATCTCCTTTGATCGGAAGCGGAAGGAACCGCTGTGCTGCCGAGGCTACCAACCGTGGAGCGCCGCGGGAATGCCCGTACTGCAATCGGGCACCCTGCATGTCCCGGCGCCCGGAGAGCGGGGAAATAAGCGGTTCGTAACTTAAACGATAATGATTCTCATTTAAGTTATGGTTTCTGCATGAACTTCCTCAAAACGCCCTCCGCTTCTGCGGCGGCCCTGACCCTGTCCGCACTTTTGCTCTCAGCCTGCAGCTCGCCTTCGGGCTCAACCCCCGCGGGTAGTCCATCCTCGGAGCCCGCAGCTTCTCCTTCCATCCAGGAACAGTCCGCAGCGGCGCCCCGGCTTGTACTCACCCATGACGGCGGCCTCACCGTTTTCGATGCCGAATCCCTGGAGCCCATCTCCGAGATTCCGCTTGAGGGTTTCCTCCGGCTCTCCAGCGCCGGAGACGGAAGGCACCTTGCCGTGTCAGCGAATGAGGGATTCCACCTGCTGGACACCGGGAGCTGGTCTGAGGCACACGGTGACCATGCCCATCACTACACTTCAGAGCCGTCCCTGACCGAAGCCGTCGTGAAGGCGGCTAAGCCCGGTCATGTTGTGTCCGCTGCCGGACAAACGGCGTTCTTTGACGATTCGACCGGCACGGTGAGCTTCGTGGGCACAGACAGTCTCGGGGACGGGCACCTCGAGACCGATGAAGTGCAGCTGCCGGAGGCCCACCACGGAATAGCGGTACCGCTCGACGGCGGTGGGCTGCTCGCCAGCGTGGGTTCCGTGGAGGGGAGGACAGGCGCTGCAGTTCTGGACGCCGGCGGCACCGAACTGCTACGCAGTGACGAATGCCCGGGCCTCCACGGAGAGGCTGCAGCTGCGGGATCACTGGCCTTTGGCTGCGAGGACGGAATGCTGGTCTACCGGGACGGCAGCTTCCACAAGGTGCCGAGTCCGGACAGCTATGGCCGCATGGGAAACCAGGCAGGTTCGCCCGAATCCACGGTGGTGCTGGCGGATTACAAGACTCACCGCGATGCTGATCTTGAACGGCCCGAACGCGTAGCGCTGGTGGATACCGCCTCGGACAGGGTTCAGCTGGTGGAGCTGGGTACCAGCTATACCTTCCGGTCACTGGGCCGCGGTCCGGCCGGAGAAGCCCTGGTACTGGGAACCGACGGGGCGCTGCATGTCATAGATGCCGGAACTGGAGTCGTGGCCTCCAGCATCTCCGTAATTGATCCCTGGGAAGAGCCCGCAGACTGGCAGCAGCCGCGGCCTGCGCTCCAGGTCCTGGGGAGCACGGCCTACGTCACGGATCCGGCCGGGTCCAGGCTGCTCGCGGTCGACCTCGCCACCGGGTCGGTGGCCAGGTCTGTGCAGCTGCAGCACACACCGAATGAGATCCGCGCCGCGCTGTAATGCGCCGGCGCGCTTTCCCTTCCGGGAGCCAGCTGTTTGGGTGGACCCCAGTGCCGGGAACCGTTGTAACCCTTTTCCGTATCGATCGGTTTGCATCTACCTTGGGAGGTGGGGGCAGCTAACTGAAGGACTTACCATCAGAGATTTGCAGGACAGGGCGAAAGCTACACGGGAGGCCATTCTGGCCGGAGCGGCCTCGATATTCGAGGAACTCGGGTACGGCCGTGCCTCACTGAGCCAGGTGGCAGTTCGGGCCGGTGTTACAAAAGGCGCGCTCTATTTCCACTTTCCTTCGAAGGAGGAACTGGCGCGGGCCGTGATTGCGGAGCAGCATGCGTTTATCACCGCTGATAACACCGCAGTCCTTGAGCGCGGTCTCCCGCCCCTGGAGTCCATGATCCTGATCTGCCGGCGCTTCGCCGGCAACCTCCTTGCCGAACCGATTGTCCGGGCGGGAATCCGGTTGACCCTGGAAGCTTCTTCCTTCGACCAGGATGTCCGGCAGCCGTATTCGGACTGGGTGGCCCTTATGTCCGGCCTGGCCTCGCAGGCTCAGCGCCGCGGACAGCTTCGCGACGGTCTGGACCCTGCCGGGTTCGGTCAGTTCATAGTGTCCTCACTGACGGGGGTCCAGATTGTCTCAGCGGTCCTCACTGAACGAGCTGACCTGCTGGAACGGGTCGAAGACATGTGGATGATCCTGCTGCCAGGCGTTGTCACTGACGGTTTGAAGAGCCAGGTCCCTGCACTTGCCCGGTACTCCGGGGCGCCGCTGGGCCAGCACTCTTAGACTGTTTGTGACCGGCAATTACAAAACCGGTCAACCGTCTTGTTTTTATCGAATCTGGGCCTTAGGCTCTGGGCTGTGGGGGACTGGGGAGAAATCCGGTGGCCCCAGTTTCCTGCCTATGCGGCTGGCCGTGGCGAACACTGGAGTGGAGTTCGGGGCCTGCCTGAGGCGGGTTTGCGGGCCACCGGTTCGCAGTAGGGGAGGGCGGGTGGCGGCTGTGGCCGCCATCCGCCCTATACTGTTCCCGCTGCTCACTCACATTCCCGCGTAGCCGGATCGGCCCCGGGTTGTGAATGATCCCAACTACTCCTTCCGGAGTTTGTCCTGGACTACACCCGAGACCTTCTCCACGGTGTTCGGCAGTTCGGTTGTGCCATAGAACCGCGAATCGGGATGGGTGGGCGGGGGCATGGGAACCGACGTCGTGGGGCCGTCGTGGTAGGTAAACTCGCCCTTGCCGTCCGGGGTTGGGCCGGAAGCCCAGGAGCCCTCTGCCGCCGCCGCGCCGTCGGAGAAGTTCAGGTACTGGTAGGACACTGAGCGCTCTTCCTTGTTGATCGGGAAGTTGCTCGGCACGGGCAGCATCTCGGCACCTTCTTCCTGCAGCTCACGGGCCGCCGCCAGCCACTGGTTCTGATGCATCGTGTCCCGGGCAAGCAGGAAGGAGAGCATGTCCCGGACCCCGGGGTCATCTGTCATGTGGTACAGCCTTGCGACCTGGACACGCCCCTGCATTTCGGCGTTGGCGTTCGCGGTGAAGTCGGCCAGCAGGTTGCCGCTGGCAGTGATGTAGCTGCCCTGCCAGGGATTGCCGTTGCTGTCCACGGGGCGGGCTCCGGCTCCGGCGACAATGGCCTGCTGCATGTCGGTGCCGCCGATGACGGCTGCGATGGCCGGATCGGACTGCACGGCATCTTCGGTGATCCCCAGCGGTGCCTTTTCCAGCAGCTGCGCGATCATGGTGGCCAGCATCTCAACGTGGCCGAACTCTTCGGCTCCGATACCGAAGAGCAGATCCCGGTATTTACCGGGGATGTGCGAGTTCCAGGCCTGGAAGCTGTACTGCATGGCCACCGTGATCTCACCGTACTGGCCGCCCAGGACCTCCTGCAGCTTTCGGGCATACACGGCGTCGGGCTTGTCCGGGGTTGCTTTGAACTGCAATTCCTGTTTGTGAAAAAACATGTGCACTCTCCAAACCGTCGGGCGGAGCGATCCGCCGCCTTGGCATGCCGGCCGCTCGGTTCGGACCGGAAGCGGTGGACCCTTGCGCTCAAAAACCTAACCAGTTTCACGGCCCAAGGGAAGTGCTAAGCACACTTATTACAATTCGTTTAGAATGCCGTGCATGAAGGGACAGCTGGATCGGCAGGGGGGACCCGGCCCCGCCGTCACGTACATTCTGCCGCTGCGCCGCGGGCGGGGCGGTGAGCTCGCGGATCTTCCCGGCTACCTGGGCATGGTCTCCTCCTGGGAAGGCGTGGCCGTGCTCGTGGTTGACGGTTCGCCTCCTGAAGTCTTCGCCGAACATGCACGCCTGCTTCCTCCGGGCATTGGGCATCTGCGTCCCGGCTATGCCTGCCTGAACGGTAAGGTGTCCGGGGTCCTGACCGGTCTGGACCTTGCCCGAACCGAGCTGTGCGTTATTGCTGACGACGACGTGCGCTACACGGAAGACTCCTTCACCGAGCTGCTCCGACACCTCCGGACTGCCGATCTGGTGCGCCCGCAGAACTATTTCACGCAGCTGCCGTGGCATGCCCGCTGGGACACTGCCCGAACACTCCTGAACCGTGCGCTCGGCGCGGATTACCCGGGCACCCTGGGCGTGCGCAGATCCATCCTGCGTGCCTCCGGCGGCTACGACGGAGACGTGCTGTTCGAAAACCTGGAACTCATCCGAACCGTCCGGGCCGCCGGCGGGACGGAACTGCGCGTACAGGACCTGTTCGTAGCAAGGAAACCATGCTCGGCCCGGCATTTCTGGACGCAGCGGGTGCGCCAGGCATATGACGACTTTGCGCAGCCCGTCCGGCTGGCCACCGAGCTCCTGCTGCTGCCGGTGCTGGCGGCGGGCAGCCTGCGGCGGCGGGGTTTTCCGCTGGCAATGGCAGGCCTGGCCGTGGGACTGGCCGAGATTGGCCGGCGGCGCAGCCGGGGCCGCGAAGTATTTGCGCCCTCGTCGGCCCTGTGGGCGCCCGCCTGGGTGCTGGAACGTTCCGTGGCGGTGTGGGCCGCGCTGGCGCTGCGTTTCGCCGGTGGTGTTCCCTATGCCGGCCGGCGGCTGAGAACTGCGGCCCATTCCGAGCGGTTCCTGCGGCGGCGGCTCAATGACCGGCGGAACGAGTTGTCCCTGGCAGGAGCTTTCAGGCCAGCTCCGCAGACTGTTTCAACTCACACGGAACCGCTCCGGTCCCTCCCTCAATGAGGCCCATCCGGCGGAAGCCCTCGAGCCAGCCGCCCATCGGCCAGCTGCCCCAGCGCTGGTAAAAAAGGTTTGCGTTCCTCACGATGTCCGCCACATGCTGCACCGGCGGATCCTGCGTGGGATGCCACTGGTGATACGCCCGCGCCGCCCCTATCCAGGCCAGCCCTACGCCCCGCTGCTGAGCCCGCCGGGCGTAGTCCGTGTCCTCGCCCCCGTACCCGGAATAGTCCTCGCAAAAGCCGCCAACATACTGCCAGAGGGCGTTAGTGGCGGCGAAGGAGAGGGACCAGAACAGGTCCGGGCTGTCATCGGGGATGATCGTCCCGGGCACCGGGGCGGGCCTGGCCGGGTGCGGAGCGTCCAGCTCCTCGATCCGCTCAAGATCGTAGCCTGACGGCCCGGGCGGATCCAGGTAGGTAACCGGTCCGCACAGCAGCCGTCCCTTTGTCTCCGCTGCGCCGGCAGCGGAAACATAACCAGCAAGCAGGCCGGGTCCGGGCAGGCAATCCACGTCCAGGAACACGAGCAGTTCAGCGCCGCGGTCGATGGCAGTCCGTGCTCCCGTATTGCGGGCCCGGGCCAGGGGAAGCTGCTCTCCGGTTCCCGGAACCTCGACGACGGTGCCCGCAAGCCCGGGAGCCGGGGCGTCAGCGATTCCGGGATCATCCATTGCCACGATCACGTAGTCGTCCGGAAGCACGGACGAGCGGAGGAGAGCCTGCTGCTGGGCTGCGAGGTGGGCGTGGCGGCCATGAACGAGCGTGATGACGGCCGTCCTCACGCCCGGCCGCCTGCCGGAAGGGCGTCCTGCGACATGACCTGCCGAATGGCAGCGGCAGCGCGGGAAGCGGCCAGTCCGTCGTTCCAGAGCCTCCATTTGCGGCCGTCCAGGGCTGCAGCAGCCGCCAGGACATCCGCCCAGTCCCGGCGGGCGAACCCGGGCGAGACGATGACCGGGAGGTCCATTGCGGCAAGTGCCCGGCCGGTGGCGGCCTGTTCTTCATGCGGCCGGTCCTGCGGAACCACCACTGCGGGAATGCCGGCGGCGGCGACGTCCGCCAGCGCTCCCTGTCCAGCGTGGGTGACAACCAGGTCGGCGGCGATCAAGTGCGGAAGGGGCTTGGTGCTGCGGTTTGCCGGAGTGGTCCCAAGTTCCAGCCACTCCACTCCCGGAGTCTGGAGCCGGGCGTCGGCCAGGGCGGCGTCGTCCATTCCTCCGCCGCCGGCGCCTCCCAGCACCAGCACCCGGGACACGGCTCCCGGGCTGCGGCCGGGCTGCAGCGGCAGGCCGGAAATGGCGCCAACCGGCTGGAGCCGCTGGAGTACCTCGGGGGAGGTGGCCAGCATTCGGGGCGCTTCGGGCGGCCATGCGGCAAGCAGCGCGTCGGAGACTCCGAAACCCAGCTTATGCGCCTGATCATCCCTCACTCCGGGCAGGGCCACAGTGACCACGGGGATGCCGTGAAGCCGGGCGAGTACCGCGGCTTCCACGGACACGTCGGCCACGAGGGCTGCTGGTCCGGTCTCCAGGATCCAGGCTGAGAGCCGCCCCATCCGCCCGCGCAGGCCGGGGTCGTGAAGGGGCACCCAGTGAAGGTGGCCGTTGGCGTCAACGCCGCGGGGTTCGGTTCCGGCATCATCGCGTTCCAGCTCAACCCAGTCCCCGGGCCAGTCACCCGGACGGGGAAGGGAGGATAAACCGGTGACGCTTCCGGGTGGAAGTTCCGCAGCTATGGCCTGCGCCCGGCGCAGATGCCCCATGCCGTGGTGGTGGATGTAGTACCCGATCATGCGGCCGCCTTCCGGGCCGTCGTGTCCAGCAGAAGGGCCTCGTACTCGTCCACCATCCGTTCATGGGAGCAAAAGGTTTCTGCCCGGTGCCGGGCGGCGCCGCGGTCCAGGCCGCAGGCGTCCTGCAGCGCACCGGCGAGGGCATCGGCGTCGTCCGCTTCCGCTAGCCTGCCGCAGTCTTCAGTGAGGATCTCGGGGAGTGCACCGCGGCGGAAGGCGGCTACCGGCGTTCCGGAGGCCAGGGCTTCTGCCGCCACCAGGCCATAGGGTTCATCCCACCGCGGCGTGACCAGGGCCGCCCGTGCATGTCCCACGGCCCGGCGGAGCTGTGCATGGTCCAGGTGCCCCAGATAGCGGATATCCGCGCCCAGATGCGGACGTACTTCGGCGTCGAAATAGGCGCGGTCGTATACCGGGCCGGCCAGGTCCAGCGGGACGCCGGCGGCCCGGGCGGCACGGATGGCCAGGTGCGTTCCTTTTTCCGGCACGATCCGCCCGAACCAAATGGCAGGCCCCCCGCCGGGTCCGCGAAGCCAGGTGTCTGTATCAACGCCGTTGCGGATGGCTGTGCTCTCCACCAGCGGAGCCCAGGCGTCCCGCGTATGTGCGCTGACAGCGATGAAACGCGTGAGCGGTCCACGGACATGGATGGCGGACTCAAGCCAGCCGACGGGAGGAGTGTGCAGGGTGGTTATCAGGGGGAGCCGCAGCATCCGGGACATGGCTACCGGCAGGTGGTGGATGCTGGTGTTCAGCACGGCGTCGTACTTCTGTTCGCCGTGTTCGGCCAGGTCAAGCATCAGGGACAGGTAGGCGTGGTGCTCGCCCATCCACTGTTCCGGCAGGGCGCCGACGTCGTTCCTGGCGGCGTCGCTCATTTCAAAAGCGGGCACGTCCAGAAAATGCACACCGAGATTTGGGTCCGAACCGGCAGCAGCGAACAGGGTTACCTCGTGGCCGCGTGCAGTCAGGGCTGAGACAAGGGCATGGGTGTGGGCTTCAAGTCCGCCGGCGAACGGTTCACTGATGGGGAAGCGGGAAGGACCGATGATGCAGAGCCTCATTGCAGCACCCCGGTTCTCTCCAGCAGGCGTGCATAGATTCCGGCGTGCTGCTCAGCGACCGCGCCGCGCTGGGTGGCACGCGAGTACACGCTCAGCGGGACGGGCGGGCCGGCTTCCCGCGCTGCCCGGACCGCTCGCTGCAGCGAGCGGGCATCCAGCCCGGCCTCGTTGTGGTGGTATCCGAAGACGGGTCCCTGGTCCGAGTAGAAGCCGCAGTCAGGTGCGGCGACGGCGGTACCAAGATCGCGGCACGCTTCCAGCCAGCCCGAATGGGTCCCGAAGCGGTAGGGCAGGACGGACAGATCCAGTCGCGCCAGGTACTCCCAGAGCTTCTCGTCCGGCAGGAAGTCATGGACGTGCAGCTCCAATTCGTCGGTGGCAGATTCACGTTCCAGGAACTCGGCCAGTTCAGCGCTGTAGCGGGCACCGCCGCGCTGCAGCACGTCACAGTGCCCGTTGACCTGGACCACCATGCCGCCGTCTTCCCGGGCCGTTTCGAGCAGGGTGCGGATAACCGGAAGCGGTTCCATGCTGGCCCGGAGGCTTTTGACGTGCACGCCCACGCGGTAGCGGTCGTCACCGTTGTCACGGGGCCGGTGGGCGTACTCGGCCATTGTGTCCAGCTCCACGACGTGCGGGTGCGGAATGACCTCGGCCGTGCGTCCCCAGCGGCGCTCGATTTCCACTGCCGCGCCCCGGGTGAGCGTGATCAGGGCATCGGCGGCAGGAATGAGGACGTCCAGGTGCGCGTCGTGGGCAGCGGGGGACTCGTGGTGCGGATTTCGAAGGTCGTGGACCGTGTAGATCAGCGGCTTGCCGTGCCGCCGGAGCGCATCAACCGCGTCCTGAAGGTCCTTCGGATCCAGCGCATCGAAGCCGAAATGGATGTGGAAGACGTCGAAGGTCCCGGCGTTGGCCTCTATCCAGTCTGCGTGCAGCATTACGGGCGGCCACCACTTGCCGGTTGCCGGGTTGCCGGGAGAGTCCGGATCGGGATCAGCCAATCGAACGACGTCGGGCAGGTGCAGCCGGTTGCCGGGCAGCGGGTCGAGATGGCGGATATAAACGTGTCCGGCCGGGACGCTGGCGACCCGTATGCGTTTTTTTGGCAGCAATCTGGGACCCCTTTTCGGTTGCGGCGGCGGGCCTGGTCAAGAGCTGCTGCCGTGCGAGTGGTGTAAATAGTAAGTACCGTTAGTAATGAATAGCATACGAATGAGGAAAGGTGGCAAACCCCGTATGGACGCAGTGAGCAACGCCCTGGATGAACTCCCGCACCGCATCGCGGAGGAGGTGGAGCGCGCGGACCTGACGGTGGCGCTCGCGGAGTCCCTGACCTGCGGCAACCTCACCGGGAACCTGGGCAAGGGCGAAAACACCGGTGAATGGCTCAGCGGAGGAATCGTTGCGTACCTGACCGAAATCAAGCAATCGGTGCTTGGAGTCAGCGAAGGACCGGTAGTGAGTGCCCGCTGTGCGGAGGAGATGGCGGCTGGAGCCGCCAAGCTCTTCGGCGCGGACCTCACTGTTTCCACGACGGGTGCCGGCGGACCGGGATCCCTGGAAGGCCAGCCCGCCGGAACCGTGTTCATTGGATGGAGCCTGCGGGGTGAAACCGGGCACGCCAAGCATTCGTTCGACGGCGGGCCGGCGGAAATACTCGAGCAAACCGAAGCTGCTGCGCTTCAGCAGCTGCTGGAGCTGGCGCAGAAGGCCCAGTAGCTCCGGTCCCCGGCCGCACCCGTCACCCGCATAACCGGCGAAAGGAAGTCCTGTGGATCAGCGCAAAGCACCAATCCTTGAGGCTCTGGCGGCGTACCACCAGCACGACCGGTACGGTTACACGCCACCGGGGCACCGGCAGGGACGGGGAGTGGACAAGCGGACCCTGGACGTCATTGGTGCCGACGCCTTCGCCAATGACATCCTCGCTTCCGCGGGGCTCGATGACCGTTCATCCTCCAACGGCTACCTTGCCGAAGCACAGGAGCTCATGGCCGATGCCGTGGGTGCGGAGCATGCCTTCTTTTCAACCTGCGGGAGCTCACTCTCGGTTAAGGCCGCCATCCTTGCGGTTACGCGCGGGACCGGGGACATCCTCATTGGCCGCGATGCCCACAATCCGTCACTGCGGGACTAATCCTCTCGGGCCTGCAGCCGCGCTGGATCCGCCCGCGCTGGGACAACGAGCTGCACCTGGCCCACCCGCCGTCACCCGAAACGGTTGAGGGGATGTGGCAGCGCCATCCCGACGCGGCAGCGTGCCTGATCGTCAGCCCTACACCGTACGGAACCTGCGCAGACATCCAGGCGATTGCCGAGATCTGCCACCGGCGCGGTAAGCCCTTGATTGTTGACGAAGCCTGGGGTGCGCACCTGCCGTTCCACGACTCCCTCCCCACCTGGGCCATGGATGCCGGTGCCGATATCTGCGTAGTGAGCGTGCACAAAATGGGCCTTGGCTTCGAACAGGGTTCGGTCTATCACCTGCAGGGGCAGCTGGTGGACCCGATACGGCTGAAGCAGTGTGCCGACCTGCTGGCCACGACCAGCACCAACGTGCTGATCTACGCCGGCATGGACGGCTGGCGCAGGCAGATGGTCCGGCACGGTGAAAAGCAGCTGGACGCGGCGCTCCAGCTGGTCGAAACCACCCGCGGACGAATCAACGGGCTCCCCGGCCTCCACGTACTGCATGATGAGCTCATCCGTGAGGAGGCTTCGCACGATTTCGACCCGCTGCATGTGCTGATCGATGTCCAGCAGCTCGGCGTCAGCGGCTACCAGGCAGCGGACTGGCTGCGCGAAAACGCCAGGATCGACGTCGGGCTGAATGATCACAGGCGGATCGAAGCCACTTTCTCGCAGGCTGACAACCGACAAAGTGCTGACCGGCTCCTCGAGGCCCTGGGTTCCCTCGTGGAAGCTGCACCCGGGCTGCCGGTCCCTGCTCCGGTCGAGCTGCCCGATTCCGCGGACTTGGAGATGGAAACCGTGCAGCTTCCGCGTGACGCCTTTTTTGGCCCGGTGGAGGTGGTGCCAGCCAGCGAGGCAGCAGGCCGGATCGCAGCCGAGCAGATCACCCCCTACCCGCCCGGGGTGCCGGCCATCCTGCCCGGGGAGCGCATTAACGCGCGGGTCATCGACTACCTGGTGTCCGGTGCCAAGGCAGGAATGGTGCTGCCGGACCCGGCGGACCCGAGCATGGAGACGGTCCGCGTGGTGCAGGAGTAGCTCCGGGTGTCCGGAACGGGCGTCAGGCCGATTCCAGCAGGTCCTTCTGCTGCACCAGCTCCAGGGACAGCGTCTTGTAGCCCTCGGATTCGAAGAGCACCGTGACGGTCTCATCCTCATAGCTCATCACCATGCCCGGTCCCCATTCCCTGTGCACTACCCGGGACTGCAGGGGGAACGGCTGCGGGGCGGCGGATTCGGCCGGCCCCAGCTCCTCTCCCTCCTGTTCGGCACGTTCGCAGTTGTCGCAGAAACCGCACATGTCCGGAGCGTCTTCGCCAAAGTAGTTCAGCAGGAACCGCCGGCGGCATTCGCTGCTCTCCGCGTACTGCCGCATCATCTCCAGCCGGGACTCTTCAATGTTCCTGCGCTGCTCTGCGAAGTCGACCGCGTTCTTCACGGCGGTCTTCACCCCGACGCCGGACCGGGCGGAGTAGCCCTCATCCGAGGCTGAAACGGAGCCGGACTGCTCCAGCTGGCCCAGCAGGGAAGAAACCCGGCGGGCGTTTAGGTCAAGCTCATCCCGCAGGTCGGCAGCGGACACCGGTTCGCTGCGCTTTTTCACCGCTTTATAGAGGGCGGAAAGAGCGTCCTCGTCTGCTGCCTTCGCAGCGAAGAACCGCCGGATTCCCAGGTCCTCGGGGCGGTAGTGCAGGAAGATTTCAGTGGGTTCGCCGTCGCGACCTCCACGGCCGATCTCCTGGTAGTAGCTGTCAACCGAGTCGGGGACGTCCGCGTGCACCACAAACCGCACGTTGGGTTTGTCGATCCCCATGCCGAATGCCGTGGTGGCAACGACGATGTCCAGCTCATCCGCGAGGAACTGCTCATGGATGAGATGCCTGTCTTCATGGCTGCGGCCTGCGTGATAGGCATCCGCGCGCAGTCCGGACTGCTGCAGGGCTTCGGCATACTCCTCGGTTTCCCTGCGGGTGGCGACGTAGAGCAGTCCGGGGGAATCCAGCCGTGCAACCTGGTCCAGGATGGCGCGGCGCTTGTCGTCGGCATCCTCATATCGTCCCGCGGCAAGATGCAGGTTTGGGCGGTCGAAGCCCAGGGAAATCTCCACCGGGTCACGCATCCCAAGCTGTTCCAAGATTTCTGCGCGCACCGGCGGTGCCGCGGTGGCGGTCAGGGCAACCACGGGCTTGTCCAGCGCCCGTACCAGGACGTCCAGCTGCAGGTAGTCCGGCCGGAAATCGTGCCCCCAGGCCGACACGCAGTGCGCCTCATCGACTACAACCAGGGAAACCTCCAGGTCCTCCAGCTGCGCGAGCACCTCCTCGCGGGCCACCTGCTCCGGGCCCAGGAACAGGAACTTGGCCGTTCCGTTGCCGTCGTTCCTTTTTGCTGCCGCCCATGCCTCGTCCCAGTAGGTCTGCGACTGGCCGGAGTTGAGGACGTAGGCAACGGTGCTGCCAACTGCCTCGTTGATCGCCTCCGCCTGGTCCCGCTGGAGCGCAATCAGCGGTGAAACCACGACGGCGGTGCCCGGCAGTGCCATAGCCGGCACCTGGTAGACGGCTGATTTCCCTGCGCCGGTGGGCATCACGCAGACTACGTCCCTGCCGTTCACAGCCGCTTCCATCGCTTCGAGCTGGCCGGGCCGGAAATCATCCCACCCAAAAACCTCGGAAGCGGTGCGCTGCAGGTCGGCGCGGGACGGTGACATGGGCATTCCTCCTGGGGCGTTTTCCGGGATTATCAGCTTACTGACTAGTCCCTGCTCATGTCGCATCGTCCATCGAGATGGCAGATAAGGCTCTTATGGGGGCTCAAACGAGCCGTTTCTGCTTTCTCGATGAAGGGTCAGGGTTCGGGAGCTGGGGGTCAGGCATCCCGACCCGTCCACTAGAGCATTTAATCGAACTGGCAGGTGATGGTTCCCAGCGGACCGTAGTCTGCGAACACCGTGTCGCCCGCGCTGACCCACATGGGTCGTGTGAAGGACCCGGCCAGGATGATCTCTCCCGCTTTCAGGCCGTCGCCATGGGCGGCGATCTTGTTGGCGAGCCAGTAGACGCCGGCCGCGGGGTGGTTTAGGACAGCGGCACCCACGCCGGTTTCCTCCACCACCTGATTTTTGTACAGGATGGCAGAGATCCAGCGCAGGTCTACATCCATGGGGCGGACCGGGGTGCCGCCAAGAACCATCGCGCCCAGCGCCGCGTTGTCAGAAATGGTGTCGACGATGGTGCGCCCGTCCATTTCGATCCTGGAGTCCAGGATCTCCAGTGCCGGAATGACGTATTCCGTGGCCTTCAGGACATCAAAGATGGTGGCCCCCGGGCCGGAAATGTCTTCGCCGAGTTTAAAAGCCAGCTCGACTTCGACACGGGGGTGGGTGAACTGGTCCCACTGGAGGGTGCAGCCGTTCTCCAGGACCATGTCTTCGAAAATGATCCCGTAATCCGGCTCGGTGATGCCGGTGGCGGCCTGCATGGCGCGTGATGTCAGCCCTATCTTGCGTCCTGCCAGCCGCCGGCCGGATTCCTCGCAGCGTTCGCGCCAGGCGTTCTGTACGCGGTAGGCATCGTCCACGCTCATGCCGGGGTAACGGGCAGTTAGTCGTTTGACTGGCTGCCGGTTGGTTCCGGCGGCAACCAGCTCCTCGACAATCCTGCTGATTTCTGAAGTATCCAATGTTTACCTTTCCTGCCCGGAGGGGTGTCTGCGAAGTGCCACCAATGTGACGTGTGACTCCAGGCGTGGTTGACGTGGCGTGATGTGGATCACTAGCATAAACGACTGTACGAAATACGGAATCTCTGTACGCAATGCGTACGTCATAGTTTGGAAAGGGGGTGCGCCGTGAGTGTGCTGACCATGTCGAAATCCTCCCCGCGTATCCGGCCCGGCTCAGTGGCGGCCAAAGCCGGCAAGGCAATCTGCCTGCTGGTTTTCACGTGGTTGTTTGTCTGGCCGCTCGGAATGTTGATCTAGGGAGCCTTCAACACTTCCCCCCTCTCCGGGAAAACGGCGTGGACGCTGTCGGGATTCGAACGCCTCCTCAGCGACCCCAGGACGTTCGAGGCGCTGGGGTCCACGGTGCTCTATTCCGTGGTCATTACCGTCCTCTCCATGGCTGTAGCAATCTTCTTTGCAACAGTGAATACCCGGATGGACGTCCCGTTCAGGCGCTTCATCACCCCCGTGATGGTCATTCTCGTTGCGATGCCAACGGTGCTGTATTCCCTCAGCTGGGCGATGCTCGGTGCCGGACAGTCCGGACTGATCAACAGGTTCTTTGCCTTTATCGGAATGGACGGACTGGCCGAGGCCTTCAACACCCGCAGCTGGTTCGGACTGGTTCTGGTGACCGTCCTCAAAGCCGGCGCGCTGGCCTACATGATTGTCCTGGGCGCCTTCCGCAACCAGAACTCCGCCCTGGAGGAGGCAGCCAGAATCGGCGGAGCCTCACGGGCCCAGTCCTTCTTCGGCATCGAACTGCCGGCGCTGCTCCCTGCATTGGCAGCCGCCAGCCTGTTTGTCTTCGTCAAGGGACTCGAAGCCTTTGAAACGCCGGCTGTCCTGGGCCTTCCCGCAGGCATCAACGTCTACGCCACGCACATCTACGACTACCTCCGGGGCGGCTACGAGGCAGACTACCCGGCTGCATCCGCGTCCTCACTGGTCATCGTCGTGATCCTGGCGGCTCTGGTACTCCTCCAGCTCAAGCTGACCGGCGGCGGGAAGACCTACACCTCCGTCGGAGGCCGTTCCAAGGGAACAAACCTGCGCAGCACGGGCAAATGGATGCCGGTGGTTGTCGGCATTATGCTGCTGCACTTCTTCATTGCCCTGGTGCTGCCGATTGCCCAGGTCATTCTCAGTGCGTTCCAGCCGTATCTGGGTGCTCCGACCCTCACGCTGCAGAACATTGAGCGCCTGCTCAACACCCCCAACGTGATGCAGGCACTGCAGACGACCATCATCGTCTCCACCGTCGGCGGCGTCCTCACGGTGGTGCTGGCCCTGGTGGTCAGCTTTGCCTTCGTGCGGATGAAGGGCAAGCTTGGCCGCTTCATCCAGCTGGCCTCCTGGGTCCCGGCAGCCATGCCGGGACTGGTGCTGGGCCTGGCGTTCCTGTGGTCGGTGCTGCTCACCCCCGGAACCCGTTCGCTGTATGGCACGGTGTGGATCCTGGTGATCGGCCTCGCCGTGGCAACGGTGCCGCTGGCAACCCGTACGCTGGAAGGCGCCCTGGCCCAGATCGGCGTCGACATGGAAGAAGCCGCCCGTATCGCCGGGGACAACTTCCTCCGGGCCGTCGGAACCGTCACCGTGCGCCTGATGGGGCCGAGCCTCATCTCCGCCTGGTTCCTCGTCGCCATCACCATGTCCGGCATCCTCGACGTCCCGATCCTGCTGGGCAGTGCCCGCACGGAAATGATTGCCACCGTGAGCTTCGGCTTCTACAACAGCGGAGAGACCGTCCTCGCCTCCGCTCTCTATGTCATCTTCACCTGTGCCATGGCCGCGCTCGCCGGGGCTGCATTCCTGGCCTGGCTGCTCGTCCGCGCCCTCGTCCGCCGTTCCTCTACCCGCACCGCCGCGGAAGTCCAAGGAGTTCCCCAATGACCGGCATCTCAATCCGGGACCTGCACAAGTCCTTCGGTACCAAAACTGTGCTGGACCACGTCAGTCTCGACGTCGAGGACGGAGAGTTCATCTGCCTGCTGGGCCCCTCCGGTTGCCGCAAGAGCACCCTCCTGCGCTCGATTGCAGGCCTGGAAAGCCCGGAAGGCGGCACCATCTACCTCGGTGACGACGCCGTCTTCGATGGTGCCGGCCGCATCAACAAGGCTCCCGAACAGCGCAAGCTGGGAATGGTCTTCCAGAGCTTTGCCCTCTGGCCGCACAAGACCGTTTTCGAGAACGTCGCCTACCCCCTGAAGCGGGCGAAGACTCCGAAGCGGGAGATTAACGATCGCGTCCGTGAGGCGCTGGTGATGGTGGATCTGTGGGACTTCCGCGACTCCTATCCCGGCACGCTCTCCGGCGGCCAGCAGCAGCGCGTCGCCCTGGCCCGCGCAGTGGTGCCGCGTCCCCGGCTCCTCCTGCTCGATGAGCCCCTCTCCAGCCTGGACACCAATCTCCGGGCACAGATGCGCCGTGAAGTACGCCGGATCCAGCAGCATCTGGGCGCCACGGCCGTCTACGTAACCCATGACAAGGAGGATGCCGGCGGCCTCGCCGACCGCGTCCTGGTGCTGCAGGACGGCAAGATCGTCCAGGAAGGAGCCCCCAGGGACGTCTTCGTGGCTCCAAAAACGGCCTTCGTCGCCGAGTTCGTGGGGTTCGACAACTTCTTCGACGCCACCGTCCTTGAATCATCCGATGACCGGGCCAGCGTGGAAGTCGGCAACGGCAACCGTTTCACCGCGGTCACCTCCTCCCGGCTGGAACCGGGCAGCACGGTCACCGTGGCCACCAGGTCACGCCTGGTCCGGGTTGAACCCAGCGACGGCAGCTTCTCCGAGAACGGTTTCACCGGCACCGTGCTGTCCAAGGCCCACCTGGGTGACGACGTGGAAATCGTGCTGAGCGACGGCGCAGCGGAGATCGTTGCCCGTGTCCGCCCCGGCTACGCGAAGGACATCCATCCCGGACAGACCGCCGTCGGCCTCCCGCCGGAGGGAACCGTCGTCGTAGTCGAAGGCACCCGAAAAGGCGGCCAGCGCACCACCTCCTCCCCGCGGATCTCCGCGCTCGCCTAACAGCTCGCATAACAAAGGACCTCTCATGAAAAAGACCAGCACTTTCGCTGCGCTCGCCGCGGCATCCGCCCTACTCATTTCCGGTTGCGGGGGCGCCGAACCGGAGGCTGCAGCGGCCCCCACGGCAACCAGTGTCGAAGAGCTGTATGAAGCAGCCCAGGATGAAGGGCAGGTCGTTGTCTACGGTCCCACCGAAGACCTGTATGCCGCCGTCTACGAGGACTTCAAGGCGGCCTATCCCGGGATCGAGATCGTTACCTCGGACATCTTCGGACAGGAACTGGACTCGCGGCTCGAAGGAGAGCAGATTGCGGGCGGTTTCGCGGCGGACCTGGTGCACATCGGCGTCTCCGACGTTGAACGCTACAAGGAGAAGGACTACCTCGTTCCGTACAGGCCCTTCGGGACGGAAGATCTGGACCCTGCCTTCATCGGGCCGGACGAGGCATGGAGCGTCCCGTCCCAGCACCTGTATGCGACGGCCTACAACACCAAGGCCCTGAGCGCAGATGAAGTGCCGACCACCTGGGATGACCTGCTCGCAGCTGACCTGTCCGGCAAGATCGCAACGGCAACGCCCAAGCAGTCCGGAGTGACCCCCCAGGTCCTTTCCGCGGCACTGGAGGAGGGCGTAATCGACGAAGCGTGGATCGACTCCTTCAAGGCAGAGGCCAACCCCAAAATCTTCCCTTCAGTGGCAAACGCACTCCAGGCGACGGTCACCGGCGAAACCAACCTCGCGTTCGTCGCCGGCTACGGCAGCTACATGCGGCAGGTCGAACAGGGTGCCCCGCTCGGATTCTCCGCCATGACTGACGGTGCGTACTTCTCCGACGTGGCCTACGGTGTGCTCGACGGCGGACCCAACCCTAACGCCGCCCGCCTGCTGGTCGCATGGATGTTCAGCGCCGAGGGACAGGCATCAGTCGCCAAGCATGTCTTCGAATTCGGAACCATGCCTGAAGCGCCGCTGCCGGCAGGCGCCGACGTTATCGGCGACCCCGTTCGCCTTCCGTACCCCGGGGCCGATGGCTACCGCTCCACCCTCCAGCTGCTCAGCACCAAGTTCTAGGTGGTAAGCCGGGCACAGCGTGCAGGCTTACCCAATCCAGGAGTACTACGAATGAATACCGAAGTCCTTATTGTCGGTGCGGGGCCATGCGGAGCGACGATCGCCAACCTGCTCGGCGTGTACGGGGTCCGCACCATCCTGCTTGACCGCGCTCCCGCCGTCATCGACTATCCCCGCGGTGTTGGCGTCGACGACGAATCCCTGCGTGTTTTCCAGGCCTGCGGCCTGGGCCGGGAAGTCCATGCAGACATGATCCAGAACCAGGCACTCATCTGGTTCGATTCGAACCAGACGAAGCTCGCCGAAATCGCTCCGTCGGGACAGCCCTTCGGCTGGCCGCGGCGCAACTCCTTCCTGCAGCCAATGCTTGAAACCAAGCTGCGGACCGGGCTGCAGCGTTTCGAGCATGTGCAGCTGCTGCTGGAACGCGAGCTTGTGGGCATGCGGGAAACCGGGGACGGGCTGGAGGCCCACGTCATCGGGGCTGACGGAACGGAAGAGACGATCACCGCCCAGTATGTGGTGGGAGCTGACGGCGGGCGCAGCACCGTGCGCAAGCTGACCGGTGCCGTCCTTGAAGGCAGCACCCTTGGCGCTCGCTGGCTGGTCGTGGACATCAAGGACTCCACCTACCACGCACCATTCTCCGGCAACTACATCAGCAGCAAACGCCCGTTCGTCTCCATCGATCTCCCCTTCGGATACCGGCGTTTCGAGTTCCGGCTCAACGATGATGAGACGGATGAGCAGATGGTCCGCCCGGAGGCTGTGGAAAAGCTGATCCGCACACACTTCAACTGGACCGGGCCCATGCCCGGACTGGAACGCTCCAGGGTGTACTCACACCATTCCCGGGTTGCGGACCGGTTCAAGGTTGGACGCGCTTTCCTTGCCGGGGACGCCGCCCACCTGCAGCCGCCGTGGTTTGGGCAGGGCATGAACTCCGGAATCCGGGACGCTGCCAACCTTGCCTGGAAACTTGCCGCCGTCGTCCGCCACGGAGCGGAACCCGGCGTCCTGGAAACCTACGGCCAGGAACGGCGCGGGCATGCCCGGGCCCTGGTGGAACTTGCCACCACCCTGGGTCGTGTCTACGGACCCAAGACGATGGCGGGTGAAAAGCTGCGCAGCTACGGGCTGCGCGCAATGCAGCGGATTCCCGCGACCCGGGACTACCTGCTGCAGATGAAGTTCAAGCCCATGCCGTTTTACGCCGAGGGCGTTGTCCTGGACCCGTCGCCGAAGGATCCTGTGGGGCGGATGTTCATCCAGCCTGATGTGGAGCTCCCTTCCGGGGAACGCGTGAAGTTCGATGAAGCTGCGGGGGACTGGTTTGCCCTCGTCGGAATCAACACCGATCCCGCAGAGCACCTGGACGAAGAATCGCTTCAGTATTGGCGCTCGCTTGGTGCCCGCTTCCTGCGGGTAAACCGGTCTCGGGCCGGCAGCCACATGCTGAGCGCGGGCTCGGAGACTGTGGTGCTCGACGACGTTCAGGGCGGCTTCCGTGACTGGGCGCGTACCAGGGGTGACCGCGAAATCATCGTGATTCGACCAGACCGCTATTTGGCAGCCACGTGCTCCAGCCGGCAGGCAAACTCGATGACCCGCAGGTTCAGCGCCGTGCTGCCGGTAAAAACCAAAACCCTGACGAGCAAGTAAGAGGAGAAGCAGATGGCAGAGATTGTTGGCTATGTCGCCATGTCCCATTCCCCGTTCTGGGATGAATCCTTCGACGTCGAGGGTCCAGGTGCGGACTTCGCAGCCGGTGCGCTGAAGATCAAGGAAAAGGTGCAGGAACTCGCACCGGACCTGGTGGTCATCTTCGGCCCCGATCACATGCGCAACTTTTTCTTCGACCTGATGCCCGCGTTCTGCGTTGGTGCAGGCGAGATTGTCAGTTTCGGAGATTACGGCAGCCATAAGGGATCTGTCCCTTATATGGAGGGAATCGGCCGTAAGGTCGTTGAAAACGTCCGGGAGCAGGGTTTTGACCCGGCGTTCTCGCTCCGGATGGGAATCGACCACGGAATCGTCCAGCCCTACGAAGTGCTGCTCCCGGAAAAGATTGTTCCCGTACTGCCCATCATGGTGGACTGCGGTGCGGCCCCCCGGCCCTCCTTCGCCCGGTCCTATGAGTTTGGGCAGGCAGTCGGTAAGGCCATCCGGGAGCTGGAGGAAGACCTTCGGGTGCTGGTCATCTCATCCGGCGGGTTGTCCCACTGGGTCAAGGCATCCTCTCCCTACGACCCTTCGATTGATGTCGAGACCCGGGAATTCCTCATCGACGGGCGGGACACGGTTGTGGAATACAACGCCGCACGCGAGGCAGGTCTGGCCGAGAGAATTGCCCAGGGCGTTGAAGGGGACATCAACGACACCTGGGACCGGGAATTCCTGAAGTACCTCACCGGCGGCGACGTCGAGGCGCTGCTGGCAATCAACCCGGACGAAATGGAAGCGGCAGCAGGCAACGGCGCCCATGAGGTGCGCTGCTGGATAGCGGGCCTGGGCGCCTGGGACGGGCCCGTGGAGACCGTGGCATACGAGCCGGTGCACCGCTGGGTGACCGGTATGGGACTGGTCGCGGGTTTCGCGCCGAAGGGAATATGAGATGGAAACTCTGACGATTCCGGACTTCACCACAGATCCGTTTTTCGGTCTGGAGGACGCCTGGGTGGAAACCGCGCCCGGTGAACTGACCCATTATCACGAACTGGGGGAGGGAACCCCTGTCGTTTTCCTGCATGGGTCAGGCAGCGGCGTGTCGGCTGCGGCCAACTGGTGGCTGAACCTCCCCGAGCTCTCCAAGCACTGCCGGACCATCGCCGTCGACCTGCTCGGCTTTGGGCAGACAATTGAAGCGCCGGACAGCGAGTTCGGCATCAAGGCGTGGGTGGAGCACGTTGTGCGCATCCTGGATGCGCTCGGGATCGAAAAGACCTGGCTGGTCGGCAACTCCCTGGGCGGATGGGTTGCCTTCCAGTTCGCGATCGACCACCCGGAACGCCTGGCGGGGATCATCTCGATGGGTACCGGAGGTGCCCCGCGCACCAAGGCCCTGGCCAGCCACGCGAAGCCGACGATGACGCCGGACGGGATTCGGCAGGCCCTGCTGGACTTTGTGGTTGACCCGTCCCTGGTATCTGAGGAACTGGTGAATTCGCGCTACGCCGCAGCATCCCGGGAAGGGGCAACGGAGCGTTTCCGAGCGGTGGTAGCCGCCAGGGATATTGACCGCGAGACTCTGCCCCTGGATATGGATGTGCTCTCCAAACTCGACATCCCGGTGCTGCTTATCCACGGGCGCGAGGACAAGGTCATTCCCATGAGCCGAAGCCTGCAGCTGCTGGACGTCATCCCCCACGCTGACCTGCACCTTTTTTCGCAGTGCGGGCACTGGAGCCAAGTGGAACGCGCCGAAGATTTCAACAAGGTGGTAGCTTCCTACCTCTCGACACGCGGTTAGAGTGAAGTTGCCCGGCGGCAGGTCCGGCACATGAATCAGCAGAGCATCAGCGCCGGCCTGCCTAGGGGCAGGTCAGAAGGGAGGGGCATGGACCCGAGCAGGTTCGTGCACCCGATCGCCCCCGGAGATTATGTCCAGTCACTGGACAAAGGACTCTCGGTGATCAAGGCATTCAACAGCGACCGGCGCACCATGACGCTGACGGAAGTCGCGGAGGCTACCGGGCTCTCCAAGCCCAGTGCCAGGCGCTTCCTGCTGACGCTGCAGGCACTGGGCTATGTGAGCCAGGAAGACGGACGGTTCCGTCTGCGTCCCAGGGTTTTGGACCTGGGCGGTTCCTATCTGACGTCAGGGGAGCTCCCAGCGCTGGTGAATCCCTACCTTTCCGAACTGAACGCGAAGCTGCGTGAGGCATGCTCGGTGGGGGTGCTCGACGGCGACAACGCCGTGTACATCGCCAGGGCCTCTGCGCAGCAGCGCATCATGACGTTCAACGTCCAGGTGGGAACGCGGATCGACCCGGTGATCACCGCTCTGGGGCGGGTCCTGCTGGCGAACCTTCCACCAGCCGTGCTGCAGGCCTACCTGCAACGCCGTCAGCAGCTTGCTTCCGCGCCGCAGATCCCGCCGGATGGTGGATTCACCGAAGACCTTGATCGGATCCGCGAGCAGGGCTGGTGCCTTATGGACCAGGAGATCGAAGTCGGAGTGCGCACGATTGCCGCCCCCCTGCGCAACTCGGCAGGGACGGTCATCGCAGGAATCAATGTTGCTGCCCACACCGCCCGCGTCTCCCTGGACCGGCTGCAGGACGAGTTCCTGCCGGAGCTGCTGGACACGCAGGCCCGGATCGAGAAGGATCTCGCCGAGTATGGCCCGGACATGCTGGGGTAGCTTCGCGGGAACTGGCCGGCTAGGCCATTAGCCCCAGTTCCTCCAGAGCGCCGGCCACCCGCCTGCGCTGCGCCGCGCCAAGGCCCTGTACCGGAAGCGGAAGGCAGTTACGTGGAGCCAGTCCCAGATCCTCAGCGGCCGCGGCAATGACACGCACACTGCCGTGTTCGGCGAAGAGCTCCCAGAGCGGGGCAAGCCGCGCAGACTCTGCCGCGGCGTCGTCGTACCGCCCTTCGGTGACAGCCCGCACGATCCGAACCGCAGGCTCCGGCAGGGTGCCCGCCACCGCGGAGTACCAGGCATCGCAGCCGGCGTTCAGGCCGTCGCATGCGGCAGCATCACCGGAGATTCCAATGGTCACATGTTCCGGAATGACCGCCCGGACTTCTTGGACTCGGGCAGCAGCCGCGGCGGCGGAAACCGGAGGAATCTTGACGGAGGCTATGCCGGGAAGCTCGGCGATCCTTCGGTAGAGCGCGGTGCTGAAGGTGAAATGGGTCGTGCCGGGGTTGTCGTAAACAATGACAGGTAAATCCGTGGCGTCGGTGACATCGCGGAAGAGGCCGTACACGTCCTCGTCCGTCAGCACCTGGTAGCTCACCGGCGCCAGCAGGATTCCGGCGGCGCCGGCCTCCTCCGCAGACCGGACATTCGCCAGGACCTCGGAAGTGCGCAGTGCGCCGACGCCGGCGATCAACGGCTTCGATCCCTTGTGAGCGGCAGCCAGCTGCACCACGCGCCCGCGTTCTTCCGGGCTCAGGTAGGCGTAGGAACCAGTGGAGCCTAGCACTGCGATCGAATCGACCTCCGACTCTGCCAGCCGGCTCACCAGGGCGGAGAAGGAACCCTCATCCACGGCGTCGTTCTGCAGCGGGGTCAGTGGGAAAGCGCTCAGGCCGGTAAACAAAATGCGAATTCCTTCCGGTACCGGCAGCGAAGAGGCATCCTCCGCTGCACATTAGTATTCGGTTATGTTCCCAGACATCGACGCCGAAGCCGTGGACCGCATCCTTCATGACGCCGCCTCCCGTCATGAGTTCTCCGGAGCTGTCCAGCTGTCCCGCGGCGGCAGGGTCCTGCACGAAGGCGCCTACGGTGTGGCCTCCCGGCGCTGGGGCGTGCCGGTCTCCCTGGGCACACGGTTCGACGTCGCTTCCGTCACCAAATTGTTCACGTCGGTTGCGGTGCTGCAGCAGGTGGATGCCGGGGCACTGGCGCTGGACTCGCCGATTGGGCGGTTCGTTGAACTGGGCGGCACCCGGATAGATCCCGACATCACCATCGGCCAGCTTCTGACCCACACCTCCGGCATCGGGGACGACGCCGATGAAGAAGCCGGCGAATCCTACGAAGACCTGTGGGTGGACAAGCCCACCTACTCGGTTACCAGGACTGCAGATTTCCTGCCGCAGTTCGTGCACAAGGAGCCGAACTTCGCCCCCGGCGCCGGCTGCCGCTACTGCAACTGCGGCTACATCCTCGCCGGGCTGGCGCTGGAGACTGTGACCGGGACGGGCTACCGGGACTACGTCCGGGAACACGTCTTCGCTGCCGCTGGCATGAAGGATTCGGGGTTCTTTTCCATGCGGGACGCGGTCCCGAACGTCGCCGAGGGATGGGACCCGGTCCGGGATGGCGCCGGCAAGGTGATCTCCTGGCGGCAGAACATCTTCAGTTATCCACCGATCGGCTCGCCGGACGGCGGCGCCCATTCAACCGCCGCTGACCTGGTTCGTTTCCTCGACGCTGTTCGGGGCGGAAGGCTGATGTCCGCGGAATCCACTGCTGCGTTCCTGAGTCCGCAGGTCAAGCACTCGGATTTGGATGCCGGGGAGCTGCACTACGGCTACGGACTGGAGTTCCGGCTGGACGCGGACGGCCAGGTCGGCCTGATTTACAAGGACGGTATCAACGCCGGGGTCAGCGCCTTCCTGGGGTACTACCCGCAAGAGGGGGTAACTGCGGCGCTGGTGTCCAACTCGGAGGACGGGGCATGGGGGCCGCTGAAGGAGATCACCGGCCTGCTGCAGTCCGCGCAGGCCCCGACGCCCTAGGGCAGGCGACCCTGCCGGCGCTGCCAGCTGGACGCAGGAACGAGTTTTACGGTCCTCCGGACCGCGCGGCCGAGAAGACCAGCATGTCCCGCTGTCCACCGCCCGCCAGCTGATAACCACTGCGAAATCCGCTCCTGATGTATCCGGACCGTTCGGCTGTCCGAATGGATCCGGCGTTCCACGGCTCAATGAACAGGTCTATTCGATTGAGGCCGGCCAGCGACCAGGCGAAGCCGGTCAATGCAGTAAGGGCTTCGGCCGCAAATCCATTCCGGCGGAAGGCTGGGGCAATGGCATATCCGGCGCTCGCATAGCCGTCGGCCAGATGCGACAGCCACAGACCGCAGTGCCCCACCGGGACGCGGGCACCGACGTCCTCGATTGTGAAGGAGAAGCCCCTGCCTTCGCTGTGCCGGTGCTGCTGGCGCTTCACCCAAGCCCGCGCTTCGTCCCTGTCCGCGCGGTGCGGGAGGGTGCCCGTCGCTGACACGTAGGGATCCTCGGCCAGCGCCATTGCCATGCCGGCATCGGACTCGCATACGGACCGCAGCCGCACACGGCCGCAGCTGGGTGCGGTGGATGGCCAGGGTGGCAGGGGTTCAGGCATGGAACCATTATTGGCCGGAAGCCGGGCGGCGGTAATCTTGAACCGGATTCGACGCATGGCCCCGGCAATCCGCTCCGGCCGCCGAACCTTCCCTGCACCTGAATGGAACTGCCTTGTCCCTTCCTGCCCCAAGCCCTGCACCGGAATCTGTTCCGGACATCCGTCAATCCGTGCTTGCCACCCTGCGCTCTCCCCGCCTGCTCAAGACGGAGGTGCTGGCCGGCCTGGTGGTGGCGCTCGCCCTGATTCCCGAGGCGATCGCGTTCTCGGTGATTGCCGGTGTCGACCCGCGGATGGGCCTGTTCGCTTCCTTCACCATGGCCGTCACGATTGCGTTCGTCGGCGGCCGCCCGGCCATGATTTCCGCGGCGACCGGTGCAGTGGCCCTGGTTATTGCACCCGTTGTGGCCAACTACGGCGTGCAGTACCTGGTGCCGACCGTGATCCTCGCAGGGGTCCTGCAGATCCTGCTGGCCCTCGTTGGCGTCGCGAAGCTCATGCGCTTCATTCCCCGGTCCGTCATGGTGGGCTTCGTTAACGCGCTGGCCATCCTGGTCTTTTCCTCACAGCTGCCCGAACTCATTGGCGTGCCGTGGCTGGTTTACCCGGTCACCGCCGTCGGGCTCCTGATTGTTTTCCTGCTGCCGCGCCTGACGACGTCGGTGCCGGCGCCGCTTGTCGCCATTGTGCTGCTGACCATCGCAGCCGTAGCAGCTGGATGGAACATCCCGACGGTGGGGGACAAGGGAGAGCTTCCCGAATCCCTTCCTGCCCTGCTGTTCCCGGACGTTCCGCTGAACCTGGAAACCCTGAAGATCATTGCCCCGTACGCAGTAGCGATGGCATTCGTCGGGCTGCTGGAATCACTGCTGACAGCAAAACTGGTGGATGACATCACGGACACCCGGTCCTCCAAACCGCGTGAAGCCGCCGGCCAGGGAATTGCCAACATTGTCACCGGATTCTTCGGCGGCATGGGTGGCTGCGCCGTGGTTGGCCAGACCATGATGAACGTGAAGGCCTCCGGGGCGAGGACCCGCATTTCGACTTTCCTGGCCGGAGTATTCCTGCTCATCCTGGTGGTGGTGCTGGGGGACATCGTGGCCTTGATTCCCATGGCGGCGCTGGTGGCAGTCATGATTTTCGTGGCCTACGCAGCGTTCGACTGGCACAGCATCCGCCCGTCCACGCTGCGCCGGATGCCCAAGTCGGAGACAGCAGTCATGCTGATCACCGTGCTGGCGACGGTGCTCACGCACAACCTTGCGATCGGCGTTGGGGCGGGCGTCCTGGCTGCCATGGTGCTCTTCGCCCGCCGCGTGGCCCACTTTGTCACCGTTCAGCGGACAGTGGCGGACGACGGCGCATCGGTTACCTATGCGGTGCAGGGCGAGTTGTTCTTCGCGTCCTCGAACGACCTCTACACCCAATTCGAATATGCGCTGGATCCCAGTGACGTGGTGATCGACCTCAGCGGTGCCCACGTCTGGGATGCATCAACGGTGGCGGCGCTGGATTCGATCATCGAAAAATACCGCAGCAGGGGAAAGTCCGTGGAGGTTACCGGGCTGAACCAGGCCTCACTGTCCATCCGGGACAGGCTCACCGGGGAGCTGCCCTAGCTCCGTTTACGGCCCTCCTCCTTCGGGCCAGCCGCTCCGGTCGAGGCCCGCTCCGGAGCCCGCATTTAATAGATGCTGACTTCAACCGTTGACTTTCTCAACCATTCCCGTGAGGATGGAACAAAAGAGCAGGTCAACGGTGCCCGGTGCTGCCGGGAGAAGGAGCCACATCATGTCCCTTTCGGGCAAAGTCGCGATTGTTACCGGTAGTGGGCGGGGTCTTGGGTTGGCGTATGCCCGGGAGCTGGCCCGGCAGGGTGCTGCTGTGGTGGTGAACGATGTTGAGGCGTCGGTTGCGGACGAGGCGGTTGCCGCGATCACGGCTGAGGGCGGGCGTGCGGTGGCTGTGGTGGCTCCGGTGGGTTCCACGGAGACGGCGCAGGCTT
>NZ_LKIU01000006.1:416913-417621 GCF_001307035.1 Arthrobacter sp. Edens01
TGCGTCGGTTGCGGACGAGGCGGTTGCCGCGATCACGGCTGAGGGCGGGCGTGCGGTGGCTGTGGTGGCTCCGGTGGGTTCCACGGAGACGGCGCAGGCTTTGGTGGCTGCTGCGGTGGAGAACTTCGGCGGGCTGGACATCCTGGTGACCAATGCCGGGGTGCTGCGGGATAAGTCGCTGCTGAAGATGACCGATGAGGACTTTGACCTGGTGATCAACGTCCACCTTCGCGGAACGTTTACCTGTGTCCGGGAAGCGTACGCGTACTTCAAGGAAAACAACGTTCAGGGCCGGATCATCGCGATTGGTTCTCCGACGGGCCAGCGCGGGAACTTCGGGCAGACCAACTACGCTGCGGCGAAGGCCGGGATCGTGGGGATGGTGCGGACCTGGGCCATGGAGATGAAGAAGGCCGGCGTTACCGCCAATGCCGTCATTCCGGTGGCGGCGACGGCGATGACGAAGACGGTGCCGTACTTCGCTGCTGCGGTGGAAGCGGATGAGCGCGGTGAGGCCATGCCTGATTTCTTCCGCAGGACCCTCGGGTTTGGCACTGCTGAGGATGTGGCGGGCCTGATCGCGTTCCTGGCCTCGGAGGAGGCTGCCGGGATTACCGGGCAGGCCATTGGTGTGGGTGGTGACCGGCTGCAGCTGTGGTCCCATCCCGAGGCTGTGGAGTCGGAGTACCGGGACGGCGGCTGGTCCTA
>NZ_LKIU01000006.1:417631-417744 GCF_001307035.1 Arthrobacter sp. Edens01
GGCTGCGGTGGAGGCGGATGAGCGCGGTGAGGCCATGCCTGATTTCTTCCGCAGGACCCTCGGGTTTGGCACTGCTGAGGATGTGGCGGGCCTGATCGCGTTCCTGGCCTCGG
>NZ_LKIU01000007.1 GCF_001307035.1 Arthrobacter sp. Edens01
CCCCCCCCCCCCCCCCCCCCCCCCCCCGATCCCCGATCCCCGATCCCCGATGATTCTGCCGAGCGCCCCCGGTCCAACCCCGATCCAACCCCGATCCAGCCCCGAATCAGCCCCAGACCCCACGCCCTCCTGCAGGTCAGCCGCAAACCCCACCCCAGCTACGGGGGAAAGCCCCATGGCGGCGCCCGCCCCCAGATAGCAAGCTGGAGTCATGACCAACACCTACGCCCCCGAACCTGATGCAGTACCGGGATCCCGCCCGGCAGCAGTGACGCAGACTCAGCCTCGCCGCCCGGCTTTCTTCCGCAGCGCCACCTGGCGTGCCTTCGGGTACCACGGCGTCACCTTGCTTCTGGCTCCCTTCGCGCTGGCCTACGCCGTGACCACGGTGTCCCTCGGTGCATCCCTGCTGGTGACCGTAGTGGGTCTGGTTATTGTTGCCGCCATGGTGGTCGCCGGCAGGTACTGGGGCACCGTCAACCGGAGCCTCACGGCGTCCCTGCTCGGCAGGCACATCGACGCACCGCCGCCGTTCACACCCCGGCGCGGGTTCTTTGGCTTCCTGTGGTCCGGGCTGGCCGACACAGCCGGGTGGAGGGCAATCGCCCACATGGTCGTCAGCTTCGTCACCTCGGTAACGGCCGCGGTCCTCAGCATCACTTTCCTGGTTACCGGCCTTGGCTGCATGACCCACTGGTACTGGTCGCAGTGGCTGCCTGCCACGCAGGCGTCGGACGGGTCCTGGCACCGCGGCAGCATGATTGCCCCGGATGTGTTCGTGGAAGGGTTCTGGTGGCAGGCAGCCTACGTTGGAGTGGGCGTGCTGATGACCTTCGTCCTTTGGCCGGCTATCAACAACGGTTCCGCCCGGCTGCAGGCTGCACTGACCGCTGCGCTCCTGGGTCCAACAGCTGCACAGGTCCGGGTCCGTGACCTGGAGGCCAGCCGCAGCAGTTCCGTCACCACAGCCGACGCCCCGGCTGGCCAGGATCGAACGGGATCTACACGACGGAACGCAGGCGCAGCTGGTTGCCATTGCCATGAAGCTCGGGGATGCCCGGGACCGCCTCTCCGCAGGTGAAACGAACGAAGACCTGCAGCGCCTCCTGGACAGTGCACACGGAACCGCCAAGGATGCACTGGCAGACCTCCGCGGAATCGCCCGCGGCATCCGGCCCGCAGTGCTAAATGACGGGCTCGACGCCGCACTCGAGTCTCTGGCCGCGACGTCGCCCCTGCCGGTGGAACTGGACTACCGCCTGGTGGTGCGGCCGGCCCCCGCCGTCGAAGCCATTGCGTACTACTCCGCGGCGGAGCTGGTCACCAACGCGGTGAAGCACTCTCGCGGCTCTGCCGTCCGCATTTCAGTCGCCAGCGAGGGCGGGCAGCTGGTTCTCAACGTCAGCGACAACGGAACCGGCGGCGCCAATCCGGCAGCCGGCAGCGGGCTGGCAGGCCTGGCCGAACGCGTCCGCACGGTAGACGGCACCCTGGAACTCGACTCCCCCGCCGGCGGTCCCACCACGGTGACGGTCCGGCTCCCCCTGGCATGAGCACGGCCCGGCATTTCCGGACGGCGGCAGCATGGGGCAGGCTTCAAGGATGAAGATCGCGATTGCCGAAGACTCCGCACTGCTGCGTGTTGGCCTGGTGGAGCTGCTCGGCGGGCGTGGACACCAGGTTGTTGCTGCTGCCGGCAATGCAGAGGAACTGTTCACGGCTCTTGAAACCGCGGAGCCCGACGTCGTAATCCTGGACAACCGGATGCCGCCCACCCACACCAGCGAGGGAATCCGGGCGGCACTGACGCTGCGGGCGACCCGGCCGGAAATCGGCGTCCTGCTCCTCTCCCAGTACGTGGAGACCCGCTACGCCACGCAGCTCTTCGCCGGCCAGCCCCGCGGAACCGGGTACCTGCTCAAAGACCGTGTGGCGGATATCCGTGCCTTCCTGGACGCGCTCGAACGGATCCGGGAGGGAGAAACCGTCCTCGACCCGGAAGTGGTCCGCCAGCTGATGGGGGCCGGGAACACAGCGGGCCTTGGATCCCTGACTCCGAGGGAACACGACGTTCTGGAACTCATGGCGCAGGGACGGACAAATGCCGGTATTTGTGCTGAACTGTTCCTCTCCGCAGGCGCGGTGGAAAAACACATCACATCCATTTTCAGCAAGCTGGACCTAGCACCGGCGGCCGGCGACCATCGAAGGGTCCTGGCCGTTCTGCAGTACTTACAGGCCGCCTCGCCGGGTGTGGCCTGACCATTTCCCGGAAACCGGAATTCCGGAATAGATTTGAGTCGGGATAAAAGTCCCGCAGACGTCATGGATCAGGATCGTATGTCAGCCACAGCGCAGAACTTTGCCCCAGCAACCGCGTCCCTCGAGGGTGAGGGGATCAGCACCCGGGAGATCGACCGCCGGAAAATGGCGCACGATGCTTCCCACTACCTGCTGATTCCGCAGGCGGTTGCCACGCCCACGAACACTGCCGAAGTGGCACAGCTGATGCGCCGCAGCCGTGAGCTCGGCATCCCGGCAACCTTCCGCTCCGGCGGAACCTCACTCTCCGGCCAGGCCGTCAGCGACAGCCTCCTGATCGATACCCGTCACCATTTCCGGGACATCGAAGTGCTCGACGGCGGCGCCCGGGTCCGCGTGGCCCCCGGCGCGACGGTGCGCTCGGTCAACTCCCGGCTGGCTGCCTTCGGACGCAAGCTTGGACCCGACCCCGCCAGCGAGATCGCCTGCACCATCGGCGGCGTGGTGGCCAACAACTCTTCCGGCATGGCCTGCGGCACCGAGTTCAACACCTACCGGACCCTTGAGTCCATGGTCCTGGTGCTGGCCAGCGGCACCGTCCTGGACACCGCGGCACCGGACGTGGAGGAGAAACTCCGCGCCCTTGAACCGGAACTTTTCGAGGGCCTGCTGCGCCTGCGCGGCCGCATCGTGGCGAACCCGGACTCCGTCGCCACCATTACCCGACTGTTCTCGATGAAGAACACGATGGGCTACGGCCTGAACTCCTTCCTGGACTTTGAGAATCCGGCAGACATCCTGGCCCACCTGATGATCGGCAGCGAGGGAACCCTGGGCTTCGTAGCGCAGGCGACCTTCCGGACCATTCCGGCGCTGCCCAAGGTCGCCACCGGCCTGATGTTCTTTGAGTCGCTCGACGCCGCTGCCACCGCCCTGCCGGAGCTCACCGCTACCGGTCTGGCCACGGTGGAACTCATGGACGCCACGTCCCTGCGCGTCGCCCAGCAGGCAGCGGATGCCCCGCTTGAACTGCGCGGACTCCAGATCCAGGCCCATGCCGCTTTGCTGGTGGAGCACCAGGCCACTACCGCGGATGAACTCGAAGCCAAGCGGGAAGCCTCCCGGCCGCTGTTTGAGTCCCTGCGCCTCGCAGCTCCGTTCGCCATGACCTCGAACGCCCGGGATCGGGCGGGTATGTGGCACATGCGCAAGGGCCTCTACACCACGGTGGCCGGCGCCCGTCCCTCCGGCACCAACGCACTGCTGGAAGACATTGTGGTTCCGGTTCCGTCGCTGGCACGGACCTGCGCCGAACTGGCCACCCTGTTCACGGACCACCACTACCGGGACTCCGTGATCTTTGGGCATGCCAAGGACGGCAATATCCACTTCATGCTGAACGAAAACTTCAGTGATCCCGCCGAGCTCGCCCGTTACGAGGCCTTCACCGAGGAGATGGTGGAGCTGGTCCTGGGCGAAGGCGGCTCGCTGAAGGCCGAGCACGGCACCGGCCGGATCATGGCCCCCTACGTGCGGCGGCAGTACGGCGATGAGCTGTACGAAATCATGCTCGAGATCAAGCGCCTCATCGACCCGGCCAACCTGCTCAACCCCGGTGTGCTGATCAATGAGGATCCGCGTTCCTACGTGCAGAACCTCAAGATCGCTCCCACGGTGGAAAAAGAAGTGGACCGCTGTGTGGAGTGCGGCTACTGCGAGCCCGTCTGCCCGAGCAAGGACATCACCACCACACCCCGCCAGCGCATTGTGCTGCGCCGGGAAATTGCCGACGCCGAGGCCCGCGGGGATTCGGTGCTCGCCGCCACCCTGCGTGCGGACTATGACTACGACGGCGTGCAGACCTGCGCAGTGGACGGCATGTGCGGCACCGCGTGCCCCGTGCTGATCAACACCGGCGACCTCGTTCGGCGGCTGCGGGCCGAGAACACCAACAAGGCTGCCGACGCCGGCTGGAAAGCAGCTGCCGGACGCTGGGGCACCATGACCTCCGTCGGCGGCAAGGCGCTGACCTTTGCGAAGGCCGTGCCGTCGCCGCTTCCCAAGCTGGCCACCGCCGTCGGGCGTGCCATTCTCGGTGCGGACAACGTTCAGTCCTACGAGACCGTACTGCCGGCCGGCGGAACCCGCCGTGCCGCGCACGAAGACACGGACCCGGTTGCAGTGTTCTTCCCGGCCTGCATCGGCACCATGTTCGGTCCCGGCGAAGGCGGCGAAGGATCCGCCCCGGCATTCATGGAACTGTGCGAACGTGCCGGCGTGGGGGTCCGCATCCCCAAGGGCATTGAGAACCTGTGCTGCGGTACGCCGTGGAAATCCAAGGGCTTCACCTCCGGCTACCAGGTGATGACGGAGAAGGTACTGGCCAACCTGTGGGTTGCCACGGGCGGCGGGGAACTTCCGGTGGTGTGTGACGCAGCTTCCTGCACCGAAGGCCTGGACACCATGAAGCGCCTGGCCGGTGAAAGCCCGGTCTACCCGGGCCTGCGGTTCGTGGATTCCGTGGACTTTGTCCGGGAGAACGTCCTTCCGCGGCTGGAAGTTACCCGGAAACTGGGATCGCTGGCCCTGCATCCCACCTGCTCTTCCACCCAGCTTGGTGCCAATGATGCCCTGACGGAGATTGCGGCTGCGGTCAGCGCTGAGGTCTTTGTTCCTCCGAGCTGGGGCTGCTGCGCCTTCGCCGGCGACCGCGGCCTGCTGCACCCCGAACTGACGGCGTCGGCGACCAAGCGGCAGGCAGAGGAAATCAACTCCCGGGTCTTTGACGGTTATGCCTCCTTGAACCGGACCTGTGAACTCGGGATGACCAAGGCGACGGGACACACCTACCGCCACATCCTGGAGTACCTGGCTGAAGCCACCCGCTGAGCAACGGGTCCCGCGGCACCGGGCCACTGGTGCTGCGGGGCCCGGTTAGGCTTCGGCGGCGGCCCGGGTTCGCTTAATGAGGCAGCCCCGGTGCGGCCGATCGGAAGGCGCGGCTGCGGCCGGTGCGACCGGTTCGACTAACGCGGCCGTCCGGGAGCAAAATCAAAGGAGCGAGCAGATTTTGCATCCTCCGGAGGATGAGCTTCCATGAGCAAGCCAAAAAACGGTGCCGCCCGGACCGCCGGCGCACTCGCCGTCGCGCTTGGTGTTTCGGCCGCTTCGATGCTGGCCGGGTGCGGCGTCCAGGAACCGGAACCCTACCGGACCGTGCTTCCGGCGCCGTCACCAGCAGTCAGTGTTCCCGCCACTGTCCAGGCGCAGGCTCCTGCACAGCAGTATGTGCCGGCACCCGCCCCCACCCCGGAAAGTGAGACTCCCGATCCCGGGCTGGAATCCAACGCCGGCGACCCCGCTGACAGCGGGATGCCCGGCAGCGGCGAGTCTGGCGCCGTGCCCCCGGCCCCGGCCCCGGCTCAGATCCAAATCCCGGCCCCGGCCCCGGCCCCGACCCCGACCCCTGAACAGCTGGAGCTGGCAGGACGGGTTGTGTGGGATCCTTCGGAACGTGACCGGGCTGCCGCTGCCCTCGCCGAGGCTGACGCCTACACTGCGGCCCACCCCGATACAGCCGAGGCTGCCGTGTTTTCCTCTATCCGCCGGGACCTGGCCTGTGGTTCCGGGGAGAACGGGACCGCCCTGGTGACAAGGGCGCTGCGGGCCGCCGGCTACACGTTCTCGGGTTTAGCGCCGCAGGACATTGTTTCGTGGTTCGCGGCGCATCCGGGGTCCGGAACTCTCGTACGTGATCCGGGAGCAGCCAGACCCGGCTCCGTGCTCCTAACCACGGGGGCGTGCGGCACCCAGACCCTGGGCGTTTATTTGGCCGACGGCCTGGCGGTGTTCGCCGGTGCTGACGTTCCGGCCAGCGCCGGTTTCACGGCGTTTGGTACGGCACGGATCGCTCCCGTGGATCAACTGCCTCCGGGCGTTCCCGCCCTGCCGGCGGATCCCGTTTACGTCCGCGTGGCTCCGTACGTGTAGCTGGCAGCCAGCTCCGGCGGGCACACGCGCCCCCTCCCACCTGCAGGAACAGACGAAAAAAGGTCTTGCATTCTTACTTTCTTCACCGTATAAAGTAAGAATGTCGTCCACCTCACATGCACCAACGGGCCGCCAGGAACTCCGGCGGATCCGGGTGGAATCCGTTGTGGGGGCCCTCCTGTCCCAAGGCCCCATTTCCCGTACCGATCTAGCTGCCGCTACCGGGTACAGCCCATCGACGGTCACCGGGATTGTCCACGAGCTCCAGGAACTGGGTTACCTCCACGAAGTGGGACAGCGCGAATCAACAGGGGGACGGCGCAGGACCCTAATGGAGATTGACCGTTCGGCAGTGGTGCTGGTGGTCGCAGAAGTCTGCCAGGGAAGCGTCAGGGCGAGCCTTGTCGATCTCGATGCCGCAGTGCTGGAGACACGCGAATTCGCTTTCAATGCCGAAGATCCGGTGTCCTCAACCGCCCAGGCTGTCTCTGAACTAGCTGCAGCTGCGCCCCGGCAGCCGGCCCGGCTGGTCCTGGCACTGCCCGGCGTGGTGGGAACCGACGGCACGGTCAGTCTCGCTCCGGACTTCGCCGCCGCCAACGGATCCCAGCTGGCCGATGAACTGCAGCGGCGCACCGGACTGGCCGTAACCGTTGAAAACGACGTCAACCTGGTGGCGCTCGGCGAGCGCAGTGCCGGAGCCGCAGCCGGCGTTGATGACCTGGTGCTAATCCACATCGCCGAAGGCATCGGAGCGACTATCCTCTCCGGCGGCAAGCTGCTGCATGGCTCCACCCGGTCCGCGGGCGAGGTTGGTTTCCTGCCTGTTGCACCCCGCCCCCTCCCCCACGGCAACCGCGGCCCGTTTGAAGCTGCCTGGAGCACTCCGGCCATTGCCGCCGCCGCCGAGTCCGCCGGGCTGGACAGCGGCGGTCCCGTGGTAGGCCGGATCTGCTCCGATCACCGTGCCCAAACGCTCTTGAATGACGTCCTGGATGCCTGGGCCTGGGCCGCCGTCGTCTGCGCCTGCGTCCTGAACCCCGCGCTCGTGGTCTTTTCCGGCGACGCCGTCCAGCTGGACGATCCGGCACGCGCAGCACTTACAGACCGCATCCGGGCAGCAGCACCTTCTGCCCCGGACGTCACGTTCGCTTCCCTTGGCGGAGCCGGCATCCTTCACGGTGCCGTTGCCCGCGTCCTCGAAGACCCCTCTGCCCTCATCACTCCCGGCGGCTAAGCCGCAGGGGCCCGAAGTTCACCTGGCACCACCCAACCCTAGGAGAAGTACATGGCTCTGCACCGCACTATCCGTAAACCGCTCGGCGCCGTTGCCGGCGGGCTCGCGCTCATGCTTGCGCTCTCGTCCTGTGGCCTGGACGATTCGTCTTCCGGGTCGGAAGGCTCAGGCGGCGAGACCCTGACCATTTACACCGCCCGGGACAAAGGCCTCGCCGAAGCAGTCGTGGCCGACTTCGAATCAGCCAACCCGGACTACGCCGGCAAGGTGGAAATCCTGACCCTTGGCGCCCAGGAAGCACTTGAACGTATCCGCGCAGAAAAGGCCAACCCGCAGGGCGACATCTGGTGGGGCGGAACCGGCCAGCAGATGAAGCAGGCAGCCACGGACGACGTCCTGGCCCCGGCTCCGGACGCCGTCGTCGAAGCCGTCCCGGAGGAACTCCGGGATCCGGATGGTCTGTGGGTGGGCGAAATGCAGCTTGCTGAAGTCATCTTCTACAACCACGACATGCTCAGCGAAGAAGAGGCCCCGAAGGACTGGGACGACCTCGTTGCGCCGGAGATGGCTGACAAGCTGGCCATCCGCGACGTCGAGGCTTCCGGCACCATGCGCAGCATTTACGCAGCCATGATCGACCGCCAGTATGACGCCGCGGGCTCCCCCGAAGCCGGCTACGAGTGGCTCGGCAAGCTCGACGCCAACACGAAGGTCTATGCCGCGAACCCCACGGACCTGTACCTGCGCGTGACCCGTCAGGAAGCAGCTGCCAGCGCCTGGAACCTGCAGGACGTCATGCTGCAGATCGAAAACCAGAACGCTCCGTTCACCCCCGTTGTCCCCGAATCCGGCGCACCCATGCTGGTAGACGGCGTTGCCAAGATCAAGAACGGTCCGGCGTCGGACGCCGCTGACGCCTTCCTCGAGTTCCTCTTCAGCGAAGATGCCCAGAAGAAGCTCTCCGAGACCTATTACCAGATCCCGTCCATCAGCATGTCCGAGCAGCCGGCCTGGCTCGCAGACCTGGACCTCGTGGAAATGAAGGTCGACTGGGACCGGATCGGGCAGAACGAATCCGAGTGGATCGGCTACTGGGCCGAGAACATCAAGGGCAAGAACTAGCCCGGAGCCGGGACGGGCGGCACACCTGCTGCCCGTCCCTGGCCTTTCCCCATCCCCCAAACCCTGCGGAGAGCAGCCATGACACGAGTCCTCCTCGAATCCCTCGAAAAGCGGTACCCCGGCGCCGCGCCGTCCGTGTCCGATCTGGACCTCACTATCCAGGACGGAGAGTTCTTCACCCTTCTGGGGCCGTCCGGATGCGGCAAGTCGACTACCCTGCGCATGGTTGCCGGCTTCATTGCCCCCACCCGCGGACGCATTCTTTTCAACGACCGCGACGTCACCAACACCGCCCCCAACCGGCGCGACACCGGCATGGTGTTCCAGAACTACGCCCTCTTCCCCCACATGAGCGTCCGCGCCAACGTTGGATACGGACTTAGTGTCCGCCGTACCCCGCGGGCGGAAAAGAACAAGCGGGTGGACCGGGCACTGCAGCAGGTTGGACTGGAACGGTACGCCGACCGCCGGATCGATATGCTCTCCGGCGGCCAGCAGCAGCGTGTGGCCCTGGCCCGCGCCCTGGTCATTCAGCCGTCGGTGCTCCTGCTGGATGAGCCGCTCTCCAACCTCGATGCCAAACTCCGCGAGGAAACCCGCGCCGAAATCCGCGGTACACAAAAAGCGGCCGGGATTACCAGCATCTATGTCACCCATGACCAGGCCGAGGCCATGGCGATGAGCGACCGCGTGGCCATCCTTGAATCCGGCCGCCTCCACCAGGTTGCCCCGCCGCGCGAGGTCTACCACCGCCCTGCAACGTCATTCGTGGCACGCTTCATCGGCCGTTCCAACGTGCTCCCGTGCACAGTCCTTGCCATCGGATCGGACACCGTGGACGTCCGGTTGGAGGACGGTTCCCTGCTGCGGGCGCCCCGGGTTGCCGGCACCCCGTCCTGGCTTGCAGCCGTTGGAGACCAGGCCGCCGTCAGCCTGCGGCCGGAGGCCTTCACCATGTCCGTGCAGCACGGGGCTCCCTCGCTGCCGGAGGCCGGAGAGCTGGAAGGGACCGTGAAAACGGCTGAGTTCACCGGCGCAGTAAACGTCTATGAAGTGGACTGGAACGGAACCGAGCTGGTCGTCTCCGTGCCGGACGCCGAGGACCGCGCACAGCCCGGCGACCGGGTCATCCTGGCACCCCATCCCGCACGCGTGTGGCTGGTGGCACCGTGAGCAGCCTGGTAGCGAGACTGCGCCTGCGCAGCGGTACGACGTCGTCTGACCGGTTCATCTACTGGCTGGCAGTGCCGCTGGCACTGATCCTGCTCATTTACATCGTCATCCCCATGTTCGCTACCGCCCGCACCTCGCTCGACGGCGGTACCGGCAACTACGCCGGCTTCTTCGGCGGCAACTCGGGCCGGGCCCTTGGGCTGTCCGTGGGCATCTCCGTGGTTTCCGTCATCACCACGGGCGTCATCGGCACCGCCCTGGCCGTGCTGCTGACCCGGTTCGATTTCCCGGGCCGGAACGTGCTGCGGCTGTTCGCCATGCTGCCAATGGCCCTGCCGCCGCTGATCGGCGCCGTGTCCTTCTACTTCCTCTACGCCGAGAGCGGGATTGTTCCGCGTTTCCTCGCGCAGTACTTCGGTGCGGATCCCTCCGCGGTGTCCGCCAACGGTGTCCTTGGCGTCCTGCTGGTCCACACCATGACCATGTACCCGTACTTCTATCTCGCGGTCGCCTCCGGCCTGGCCGGTTCGGACGCGTCCATGGAGGAAGCAGCACTGAACCTCGGAGCCAGCCGCTTCACCATGTGGCGCACGGTACTCCTGCCCATGCTCACTCCGGCGCTGGTATCCGGTGCCCTGCTGACATTCATGGTCTCCATGGCGTCGTTCACGGCACCGCAGTTCTACAACGTACAAACACTGACGATGCAGATTGTCGCTTCCCGGACCTCGGGTGCCTATGAACTGGCTGCCGCACAGTCAACCGTGCTCTCCATCGTCTCGATCCTCTTCCTGCTCGCCATGCGCTGGTACCAGAACCGGCGGGTGCACCGCAGCGCTTCCAAGGGCACTCCGCAGGCGGTCAAAGTCCTGCATGGAACCCTCCCCCGGGTGAGCGCCGGCATCGGCTCCGCCCTCCTGGTGCTGATCCTGATGGCACCGGCTGCAGTGATCGTGCTCCTTGCCTTCACGGTGGACGGATCCTGGACCGTGCAGATCCTGCCCAGCGAATACACACTGGGCAACTTCGAGCGGATCTTCACGGACCCCTCCACCCTGCGCCCGATCCTGGTCAGCAGCCAGATGGCGTTCATCGCGATGATCGCCTGTGCGGTGGTCGGAGTGCTCGCCTCCTGGGTGGTTACCCGGTGGAAGGGCCCGGGCAAGGGCCTGCTGGACGTAATGGTCATGATTCCCTGGGCACTGCCCGGCACGGTGGTCGGCGTGAACCTGGTGACCGCCTTTGCCTCCCCCAGCCCCTTCAACCTCGGCCAGGTGCTGATCGGCTCGCTCTGGATCCTTCCCGTGGCGTACTTCGTCCGGTTCCTGCCCCTGGTCTTCCGGTCCGCCAACGCAGCACTGGCACAGATCGATCCGTCGGTGGAGGAAGCCGCCCGCAACCTGGGAGCCGGATCCTGGCGGGTACTGCGCACCGTTACCGTGCCCTTGATGTACCGCGGCATCCTGGCCGGCGCGCTGATGGCCTTCATTCAGGGCTTCGGCGAGTACGTGGCATCCGTCGTCATCTACCCCGCCCGCTTCGCCCCTCTGTCAGTGGAGATCTACAACCGCATCTACTCCAACGAATTCGGCACGGCAGCAGCTTACGGTGCACTGCAGATGGGCCTGATCCTGATCGTCCTGATCATCTCCCAGCGCCTGGAGAACCCGCGGGCCGGCGGGATTGCAGCCCTGCTGCGCCGCCGCCGTCGTCCCACCGTGGAGACACCGCTTGTGGGGCCGATCCCCTCCAGTGCCACGCCGCTGCCCATTCCCGCACCTGAACCAGCCGCCCCCGACCTGAAGCCGGTGAAATAAGCATGACCGAGTCTCCCCGTCCTCCTCTGACCGACCGCCCGGATCTGTCCGTCTACTGGGACAACCACCTGCGTGATGCCTTCGAAGAAGCCGCGTCCTACATCTATCCGCCCATGGTCGAAGCATCCCTGGCCCATGTGTGGATGCTCGACGACGAAGGCATCCTTCCGCGGGAGCGTTCCGCCCGGCTGGAGAAGGGTCTGCTTGATCTGTGGAAACGGATCACCGACGGCACCCAGGAATATGTCTTCGACGGTTCGGTGGAGGACCCCTACTACTTCATGGAGCAGCAGCTGGCTGCTGCCTGCGGGATTTCAACCTCTGAACTGGATGTGCAGCTGGCCCGCAGCCGCAACGACCTCGACGCCGGTGCGTTCCGGATGGTGCTTCGGCGCCAGATCCTCGACCAGGTGGACCTGGTTCTCCAAACCGCGGCAGACGCCGCTGAACTGGCGCGCCGGCACGCAGACGCGCTGATTATCGGCTTCACCCACCGGCGTCCTGCCCAGCCCACCACCATCGGCCACGTCATGGGGGGCCTGGCCGAAGCTTTGCTGAGCCAGGGCCGGGAACTGCTGGACATCTACGCAGAGATGAATGTGTCTCCGCTGGGATCGGCTGCCTTCACCGGCTCCGACGTCCCGATCAACCCGCAGACGGTTGCGGACCTGCTGGGCTTCGACTCAACCTTCACGTCCAGCTACGAGGCGGTTGCCGGCGCCGAGCACTTTATGCGCCTCGCCGCCGCACAGGCGCGGATCTGCGCCACCGGTGCCCGTTTTTCCCGGGTGCTGCTGGAATGGATGACGTTCGGCTGGGTCGCTACCCCGGATGCCTACACGCAGGGCTCCTCGATTATGCCGCAGAAGAAGAACCCTGTGGTCCTTGAGCACATGGTCTCCATGGCCGGGGCTGCTGCAGCGGACATGTCCGCAACCTACGCGAACATCAACTCCGGCTGGTATGAGGACTCGAACAACGCCACCACCGATGTGCAGAAGCAGCTCTGGCGCGCCTCAGACCGGGTCATCCGGTTTGTGCGCATGCTGGACGGCCTGCTGGGCGAGTTCACTGTGCAGCGTCTCCCTGAGAAGGAGGAGATTGTGCGTTCCGGCGCCACCACCACCTCCGTGGCTGAAGCCCTGGCTGTGGCCGGCGTGCCCTGGCGCGGCGCCCACGACGTCGTTGGCCGGCTTTTCAAGTCCGCAGACCCAACCGCGTGGTCACGGGAACAGGTAGAGGAAGCACTCGCTGCCGGAAACATCAGCACTGCCCTGACGGATCTGGTGCTCGCGGCGGGAACTGATCCCGGGCGTGTGCTGGACCGGCCCCAGGCCGGCAGCCCCGGCAGCAAGGCCGTCACCGTCACGGCGGACCTGGCTTCGAGTGCTGCGCAGCACCTCGCCGCGCGCGCGGCTGAGCTCCGCTCCGGGATCGACGGAGCGCGGGAAACGCTGCTCCAGCGGGCACACTCATTGGCGGGAGCGGCATGAGCGGTGCGCCGTCCGCGGTCACGGTAGTAGGCAACACCAATCTGGACATCATGGTCTCCGGCGCAGCGGCGCTTCCCGAGCCCGGCACTGAGTCCATAGTCCCCGGCATCAGCATTCGCCTGGGCGGCTCCGCGGGCAACCTGGCAGTCCGCTGTGCGGGCCTGGGCCAGTCCACCACCTTGGTAAGCAAGGTCGGCGACGATGCCTCCACACGGCTGCTCGAACAGGAACTGGCATTACCGGGACTTGAGTCTGTGCTGGTTCGTGACGCCGGGCTGCCCAGCGGCATCACCGTGGCGGTGGAAGCTCCAGGACGGGACCGGGCGTTTCTCTCGTCGCTCGGGGCAATGGCCGAGCTGACCCCCCAGGATGTCCCGCCAGCGGCCCTCGAGGCCGGAGCAGTAGTACTGGCGGGCTACTTTCTGCTCCCCAAGCTGCGTGCCGGTGCCGCCCAGGCGCTCTTCGCTGCCGCGCATGCCCGGGGAGCGTTAACAGTGCTGGATACCGGCTGGCCGGCCGAAGGCTGGACGGAAAGTGTCCGGGAAGAAGTGCACAGCGTGCTGGCATCGGTGGATCTGTTCCTCCCGAACAGTGATGAACTCGCCGGTCTGACATCCAGTCCCAGCCCACAAGCGGCGGCCCTGTCCCTGGCCGCCGGGACAGCCACCATGGTCGTCGCCAAACTGGGCGCCGGCGGCGCCGGGCTTGCACTGCCGGACGGCACCTGGATCCATGAGCCTGCCCGCCAGGTAGTCCCCGTGGACAGCACCGGCGCCGGCGATGGGTTCAATGCAGCGTTCCTGGCCTGCCTCGCCCGGGGAGACTCCCCCGCCCGGTCCCTGGCTGCCGCAGTCCGCTATGCCACCGAACTCGTGGCCACCCACCCTGATCTGCGTGGATCTGTGCCATTGCCTGAACCGTTGAGCTTGTAGGAGGAACCGTGCATGTCTCGCGAATCGCGAACCGCCCAGTGGTGCAGGGCATTTCGATTGTCGACTTCCATCTGCACTTCCGGATGCCGTTCGACCCGCTGACTAAGTCCCTCTCCGGCGGCCAGTTCGCCTGTGAGGAGTCGAGTGCAGCAGCGGCAGACCGCGCCGCCAAAGTAGCCGGGATGTCCGCCCGGTGGCGCCGCAGCTGGGACTTTGCCGATCCGGAGCAGGGGGATGCGGACCAGGGTGCCGAAGCGGAAGCAGACCGGTGGGCCGCTGAACTGGATGACAACCATATTGAACACGCTGCGTTCGTCACCGCGGGCGGCAACGATGCGATGGCCAAACTGGTGGCACGGGGCGGAGGCAGGTTCCTCGGCATGGCAGCAATGGCAGACCCGTTCCAGCCCGGAGCTGCTGAAAACTTCCGTCAGGCACTGGAACGGTATGACCTGCGCGGGCTGAAGATCTTTGCTCCGCTTATGTCCGCCCGGATCGATGATCCGGGCGCTGATCCGGTCTGGCGTGTGGCCGCTGAGCACCGGGTGCCCGTGCTGATCCACTTTGGCCATTGTGGTTCTGCCGGCGGAATCGCGCACAACGAGATGATTGAACCGGCCTGGCTGGAAACCGTTGCCAAACGCCACCCGGATGTCACGTTTGTGATTCCGCACTTCGGCATCCAGCACGTGCAGCAGGTCCTCTTCCTGATGTGGGCCTGCCCCAACGTCCAGGTGGATACCTCCGGGTCCAACCAGTGGGTGCGTTTTATGGCTCAGCAGCTCACGCTGGAAGATGTGTTCCGCCGGTTCTACGAAACGCACGGTCCTGAGCGGATAATCTTTGGAACCGATTCATCCTGGTTCCCGCGGGGGTACGTTCGCCGTTACCTCGCTGACCAGCTGAGGATCTGCTGGGAGATGGGCATGCCCGCCAGCCACGTTCAGCAGATCTTCGGGGCAAACGCAGCTTCGCTGCTTCGCATCGAAGGCTGGACCCCCGCGGACCCTGCCCTTCACACTGCCCAGGCCCCGGGAGCAAAGCTGTGAGCGTCACGATCCGCACCGCTGCAGGCCTGCCTGACCTTGGAGAACAGGCTGCCGCCACGGTGCTGGCCCGGCTGCAGGCCAGCACCCGGCCGGTCCTCGGTGTTGCCACCGGTTCCTCACCCCTGCCCCTGTACCAGGCACTGGCACGCCGGCGTGCGGAGCTTCCGCCGCTGCGGGCCTTTGCGCTGGATGAATACCTGGGCCTTCCGGCGGGGCATCCGCAGAGCTACCGCGAAGTGGTGCGGCGCGAGGTCACCGCACCACTGGGACTGGATCCTGCAGAGGTGTTTGTGCCCGACGGCGGAACAAACAACCCGGACCGGGCAGCAGCGGCATATGAAGACACCATCCGCGCTGCAGGAGGGATCGATGTGCAGGTGCTGGGCATCGGCAGCAACGGCCACCTGGCTTTCAACGAACCTGGTTCACCTCTGGACTCCCGGACCCGCGTGGTGGACCTGGATGCCAGCACCAGGCAGGCCAATGCCCGGTTCTTCGCTTCCCCGGAGGAAGTCCCGTACCGGGCGCTGACACAAGGCCTGGGCACCATCCTGGAGGCGAAGGCGCTGGTGCTGATGGCTGCGGGTGAATCCAAGGCGGAGGCGGTGGAGCGGGCCCTCTACGGGCCCGTCACGCCGGAGCTGCCTGCTTCGGTTCTGCAGCTGCACCCGGACGTGACGGTGCTGCTGGCTGAAGGCGCCAACAAGCTGCTGCCGCGCGAAGCAGGAGCGAACCTCAAATAGGTGAAACTGCCGGGAGCTCCTGCAGCGACCACTGGTTGCCGTCCGGATCGCTGAAGTAGACAAAGGTGCCCCACTCCAGGGGTGCCAGCTCACTGGCCTGCACCCCGCCGTCCAGCAAATGCTGCCGGGCTTCCGCAGCGCTGGGCACCACGATCTGGATCCGCTGGCTGCCGGGGACCATGTCCGTGGTTCCTTCGCCGATCACCACTGAACAGGCTGAGCCGGGCGGGGTCAGCTGCACAAACCGCAGGCTGTCGTCCACCCGGTGGTCGTGATCGGCGGCGAAACCCACCTGGTTTACATAGAAGTGTTTGGCGGCATCGACGTCGGACACCGGCACGGGAACTAACTCGATTTTCCAGTCCATGCCCGGGACGCTACGCCCGGGCTTTAGAGGCTGGAAGAGCTGCGCGGACACCTTTTGTCCGCAATGACGTGGGTCGGACGGGAATAAGCCTGCTTAGTATCGTGTTGGCACAACACATGACTGAGCAGACTGAAAACACCCTGTCCGCAACCATCGACCTCAAGGACCTGGGCACCGTCAGGCGCCTCGGGTTCGGGGCCATGCGCATTGTTGGCCCCGGTGTCTGGGGCGAGCCGGAAAGCCGCGGAACCGCCGTCGAGGTGGTGCGCCGCGCCGTGGAGCTGGGCGTCGACTTCATCGACACCGCAGACTCCTACGGCCCCAACATCAGTGAAGAGATCATTGCCGAAGCGCTCTACCCCTACCCCGACGGTGTGCGGATCGCCACCAAGGCCGGGTTCGTGCGCACCGGACCGGACGAGTGGATTCCGCTGGGCCGCCCCGAGTACCTGCGCCAGCAGGCGGAACTGAGCCTGCGTAAGCTCAGGGTTGATTCCCTGGACCTGTTCCAGCTGCACCGTATTGACCCCACAGTCGACGCCGAAGAGCAGTTCGCCGTGCTGCGGGACCTGCAGCAGGAAGGCAAGGTCAAGGCCCTTGGCCTGTCCCAGGTCAGCGTCGAAGAGCTCCAGGCGGCAGAGAAGTACTTCACCGTCTCCACAGTGCAGAACCGCTACAACCTGACCGACCGCTCTTCGGAAGACGTCCTGGATTACGCCACCGCCAACGGGATCGGGTTCATTCCCTGGGCTCCGATTTCTGCCGGTGAACTGGCCCAGCCAGGGGGCGTCCTGGACGAGGCCGCCAAGAAGCTTAACGCCACCACCTCCCAGGTTGCCCTTGCCTGGCTTCTGCAGCGTTCACCGGTCATGATGCCCATTCCAGGCACCGGCTCGGTGGCCCACCTTGAAGAGAACCTCGGTGCCGGGGACCTGGTGCTGGACGCCGACACTTTCGCGGAGATCGACGCCGCCGCAAGCTGAGTTTGCCGGCCCACCCGCTGACTGACTCCCCCAATGGAAGGACCCACACCATGAACAACATCCTGATGGTTGTCTCCGCAGCCGATTCCCTCACCATGAAGGACGGCTCCAAGCACCCCACCGGCTTCTGGGCCGAGGAACTGGTCGAATCACACCGCACGCTGCTCGAAGCCGGTCACCGCATCACGTTCGCCACCCCGGGCGGCAAGACCCCCACGGTGGACCGGATCAGCCTCCAGCCCGACCAGGCCGGAGGCGAGGAGAAGGCGGCGCACCTGTCGTCCTACCTTGAGGAGCTGCGTCCGGAGCTGGAAGCCCCCATGGCGCTGGCGGACGTCGCACCCCTGGAGTACGACGCCGTAGTGATCCCGGGCGGGCACGGCCCCATGGCGGATCTCGCCTCGGACTGGGACATGGGACGGATCCTGATCGCGGCAAACGATGCGGGCATGCTCATTGCCCCGTTCTGCCACGGCCCGGCGGCACTGCTTAGCGCTGAAACCCCGGAAACAGGATTCGCTTTCTCCGGCCGCCGACTCACCGTTTTCACGAACGAAGAAGAACTGAACGGCGGCACTGGCGAGAACACCCCCTGGATGGTCGCTGACGCCCTCGCCGAAAAGGGTGCAGTCGTCGATTCCGGTCCCGCCTGGGAGAGCTTTGTCGTCACCGACGGCAACCTGATCACCGGGCAGAATCCGCAGTCCAGCGTGGACGTGGCCCGCCAGGTCCTGGCGTCCCTGCCCGACTAGATCTTTGGCAGACTGTTCCCATGACTGTCCTGATTGCCGGCTGCGGTGACCTGGGCACGGAAGCCGGCCTGCGGTTCGCCGCGGCCGGCTTTCCCGTGCTGGGGTGGCGCCGTTCGCCCGAAAAGATTCCCGCGCCCCTGGCAGGCCGGGCGGCCGACCTCACCGGAACGCTTCCGCGGGTTCCCGCGGATACCGACATTGTGGTGATCTGCGTTGCCGCCGGTGAGCGCACCGAGGCGGCCTACCGCTCGGCATACGTGGACGGCACATCGAATGTACTGGATGCCCTAGAGCGCGACGGTGTCCAGCCGCAGCGCATCCTTTTCGTCTCCTCCACCGCCGTCTACGGAGACGCAGACGGCGGCTGGCTGGATGAAGACTCCCCCACTGCTCCTGCCTCGGTGACCGGTGCCGTCATCCGTGAGGCCGAGGAACTGCTGCACTCCCGGCGGCCCGATGCCATAGTGCTGCGGCTGGCCGGAATCTACGGGCCGGGCCGCACCCGGCTGATCGACCAGGTCCAGGCAGGGGCAGCGGACCCGGGTCCGGGCCAGCTGACCAACCGGATCCACCGGGACGACGCAGCGGCCGCCGTCGTCCATCTGACCACCGGCGTGGCGGACCCGGCTTCGCTGTATCTCGGAGTGGACAACGAGCCCGTGGAGCAGCGTGATGTCCTCACTTTCCTGGCCGGGGAACTCGGCACCGAGCTGGGGCCGGCCGCGCCGTCGTCCTCATCCCGCGGCGGAAACCGCCGCCTGTCCAACGCCCGGCTGCGCTCCACCGGATTCGAATTTACCTATCCGACGTTCCGGGAAGGGTACCGCGCGGTGCTGGCCGGGCAGGGTATGCGCCACAGCTGAGCGGTTAGACCTGGGCGTATCGCCCGGCGCTGGCGGCTGGGTTCCGATGCCGCGCTCTTCAGCCGGAGGTGAACACCAGGGTCCGCTGACCAGCCGCGATCAGCCGCGTTGGCGGAGAAGAACCGGTGGCTTGCCCGTGCCTTGGTCAGGCGGTCCGGCTTCGGTAGGCGTCCCCGGGCTTTGGGCAGGCGTCCGGGCTTTGGGTCGGCGCGGAATTCCTTCACTTTGGGACTCCCCTGCCGGTTCGGGACATTCCTGCCGCGGCGCCGCGCAGGAAAGTCCCAATCTGGCAGGCATGTCCAAAACCGCAGGGAACCGGCCCTGGCTTGGTGCCCAATCTGGCAGGAATGTCCCAAACCGCAGGGAACCTGCCCCGGATTCGTGCCCAAACCGGCAGAAATGTCCCAAACCGGAGGGCCGAGTAGCCGCCGCCGCAGTAGCAGCCGGCGCCGCCGCATCCAGCGACGCCACGTTAGAGCTGCGGGTACCGTCCCGCCCAGGGGCGGAGCACCTCGATTGCAGCACCCACACGGAAGACGGATTCCTCCGCAAACGGGTGGCCCACAATCTGCACCCCCGTGGGGACCCCGTCGGCGCCAAACCCTGACGGCACAGCCAGGACCGGACACCGGTTGGCGATGTTGAACGGCGCGGTCAGGTGCCCTTCCCAGTAGTGCTGCAGCCGGGATCCAGCCACCTCGATGCCGTCAAGGTACTCTGCATCGGCGGCCAGGGAACCGGCACCGGATGTTGGGCACAGCAGCACGTCGAATCCGTCCATGACATCAGCCAGCTCCGACTGGATCTTCGCCTCCGCCGCCAGCCCTTCAACCAGGGTCCTGCGCTCGGCAGCCACCCGGGCGTCTGCCATGAACCGGCGGGTGTAGGAGGCCAGCGAGTCTTCGGTCCCGGCAGTGGCCTCCTCCATGGCCGGACCCAGAATGTGGCCGAAGTGGGTGAAGATCGTGTCCCGGATTTCCGCAGTGGTCCATGGCAGTTCCACTTCTTCGACCACGGCTCCTGCTGCCTGCAGGGTTTCGGCGACTGCGCGGGTGTTGGCTTCCACGGCAGGGTCGAGCGGATAGTCGCCCAGCCGCAGGCAGAGTGCCACCCGCAGCCCGGCCGCATTCCCGGCGTCGTCGAACTCCAGCGGCAGCGTGCCCGGCCCGCCGAAGGAGGAGTGGTCCCCCGGGTGCCGGCCGGACATCACGTTGGCGAGCAGCGCCGTGTCCGCAACGGTACGCGCCATTGGTCCGTCTCCGCGGTACCAGTCGACGGACAGCGGAGCCAACCCGGGAATCCTGCCATAGGGGGCTTTGTACCCAACGGTTCCGGTGAAGGCCGCCGGAAGCCTGGTTGACCCGGCAATGTCCGACGCCGTTGCAAGCGGTGCCAGGCCGGCAGCCAGTGCCGCTCCCGCGCCTCCGGAGGACCCGCCCGGGGAACGCTCCAGATTCCACGGATTGCGTGTCACTCCCCACATGGGGCTGTGCGTCACTGTGGCACAGCTGAATTCCGGCGAGGTGGTCCGTGCGTGCACGATTCCGCCGGCAGCACGGATACGCTCCACCACGGGATGGTCGGCCGTGGCTACTGCACCGGCCTGGGCAAGCAGTCCCTGGGAGAAGCTGCGCCCGGCCAGGGCGTGCTTCTCCTTAGTCGCCACCGGCAGTCCCAACAGGGACCGCCGGCCGGCGCTTCCCCGCAGGTACTCTGCTTCCGCACTGCGGGCCTGGACCATTGCGTCGTCGAACATGGTTTCCGTGAACGCATTGACCGAATCATTTGCCGAAGCGGCGCGGTCAATCATGGACTGCAGCAGTTCCACGGGAGACAGCTCCCGGGAACGGAACAGTTTCAGCGCAGTGACGGCGTCCAGGTAATGCAGGGGCTGTCCCTGCGCCGGTGCGGGGAGCTCGCCGGTGGCCGGTGTGCTCATGCTGCCGGACCCGTGGCCTGATCCGTCAGGGCACCGTGCACGAGCTTCCAGCCCAGTTCGGTGAGCGCGTCCAGTCCGGCAACCATGTCCTCGTCCTTGGTGAACTCGCGCTCACAGTGCGAGACCCCGTCAACGGAGGGAATGAAGAGCATGACGGTGGGCGCGATGCGGTTCAGCGCCACCGAATCATGCCCGGCCATGGTCTGGATCCGGCGGATCCCCAGCCCCAGCTCAGCGGCAACCTTCTCCGCCAGTTCGAGGCCTTCCTCCGGGTAGTACTGGATGCCGCGGATATCGAAGTCGTTCACGTTGATGGTGATGTCGTGTTCGCGGGCGATGGCATCGATGTCGGCGAGCAGGGACGCGCGGGCTTCGCTGACGATCTCCGGTGATGCCGAGCGCAGGTCCGCCACCAGGTGGACCCGGCGGGCGACGACGATCGGCGAGTTCGGCTCCAGTGTCATCCGCCCCACCGAGGACACCAGCGCTTCTTCGGCGAACTTCTTCGTCACGTCATGGACCAGCAGCACCACCTTGGACGCCGCCACCAGGGCATCGTGCCGGTCTGCCATGGCAGTGGCGCCGGTGTGCGACTGTTCGCCGAGCACCTCGATGTCCAGTTTCTGGGTGTACCAGGAATAGTCGACGGCGCCCAGCGGCAGCTGCTCGCGTTCCAGGATGCGGCCCTGCTCAATGTGGATTTCCGCGTAGCTGGCCACTTCCGGCCGCTCATCCGTGCCGAGGTAGCCAATTCCGGACAGGGCCTCCCGGACGGAAACCCCGGCAAGGTCACGGACCTCCAGCATGGCTGCTTCATCCATGAGCCCGGCAAACACTGAACTGCCCATGATGGACGGGGCGAACCGCCCGCCTTCCTCGTTGAACCAGTTCACAACCGCCAGGTTGAAGACCGGAGTTCCAGCGCCGGACTGAAGGCGCTCGGTGATCCGGGAGGCGGCGTGCAGGCCGGCGATCACGCCGTACGCGCCGTCGAACCGGCCGCCCAGCGGCTGGCTGTCCAGGTGCGAGCCAACCAGCACGTACGGTGCGCCGGGAACCAGCTCGATCAGCGCGAACATGTTGCCGATGCTGTCCACACGCACCTCCCAGCCCCGGGCTTCGGCGTAGGCGGCAAACCAGTCCCTGGTCTGCTTGTCTTCAGCGGTGGCTGCTTGCCGGTCGACGCCGTTGGCTTCGGTGGCGCCAATGGCGGCGACGTCGTGGAAATCCTTCAGGAAGGCCTGGGATGAAGTCATGGTTCTTTCCTTTGGTTCAGGCGGGCTTGGTCCGTGCGGCTGTACCGAGCGGCGCTAGCCCATGCGGCCGCGGGTTTCCGGCACTTTGGTGAGGGTGAGCAGCAGCAGCACGATCACGGCTGCAGCACTCATGTAGAAGCCCGGCGAGTACGCCACGTCCGTCGCGGCTACCAGTGCGGTGCCCACGAACGGTGCGGTTCCGCCGAAGATGGCATAGGCAACGTTGTAGCTGATGGCTGCGGAGGTGAAACGGGTCTTGGTGGTGAAGATTTCCACGAAGAAGGTGTAGCAGCCGCCGCCGTAGATGCAGAGCGGAATGACAAAGAGCAGCTGGCCCAGGATGGCCAGTCCCAGCACGCCGCTGGTCACCAGCATGAAGCAGGGCACGGCGAAGACGGCCAGTGCAGCCGAGCCGGCAATCAGCATGGGCTTGCGGCCAACCCGGTCCCCTATGATTCCGCCCAGCGGCAGGAGCAGTGCGTAGAACGCCATGGCTGCGGCGTTGGCCAGCAGGGACTGGTCCCGGCTCAGGTTTCCGGTGGTCTGGACGTAGGAGACGAAGTACCCGGAGAGGAAGTAGAAGCCCATTGCGGTCAGGCCCATCACGAAGATGACCTGCAGCATACGGACCTTGTTGGTGCGGAAGGTCTCGCGGATGGGGCTGTATTCCTTGGTCTGGTTCTTGGCCAGGACTGCCTTGAAGACTTCGCTTTCCTCGGTCTTGGCGCGGATCCACAGGCCGAAGAGGGACAGCGGCAGTGCCAGCAGGAACGGGATGCGCCAGCCCCAGCTCTGGAAGTCGGCGTCGCTCATAGACTGGCTGAGGATCAGGATCAGCGTTCCGGCCACCACGGAGGGCAGCGCGGTGGCAGCGAGGGTGATGTTGAGCCAGAAACCGCGGCGGTTCGCCGGCGCGTGCTCAAAGACGAACGACGGCGCGCCCACCGATTCACCGCCTGCCGAGAATCCCTGCACCAGCCGGCAAAGCACCAGCAGGGCCGGAGCCAGCGCACCAATGGTTGCGTAGGTCGGAAGCAGTCCGATGGCTGCAGTCGCCGCACCAATGGACACGAGGGTGATGTAGAGGACCCGGCGCCGGCCAATCTTGTCGCCCAGAGCACCGAAGAACAGTCCGCCCAGCGGCCTAATCAGGAAGGCGACGCCGAAGGTGGCGAAAGTGGACAGCAGCCCGATGAAGGCGCTTTCACTGGGAAAGAAGAGCTGTGAGAGAACCACGGCTGAGAGGCCGTAGAGGGCGAAGTCGTAGAACTCAATGAACTGGCCAACGCTGCCGCCGGCCAGGACACGCTTCTGCATGCCTGTAATGCGGGGCTTGGCACCTTCCGCCGGAGCGGACTGGACACTGGTGTCGTGCGGAGTCACTTCGTTCGTAGTCATGAGAGCCACCGTACGCATTCCGCGTTGAGCGGTCGTTGCCTGCGGTTTCCGTGAAGTAACGCGTTGTCAGCCGGTGTAACAAGTGCGTTTCCCGAAGCGGGTCCGGGTGCCGGATGCTGCGTAATACCGAGGAAACATGGTTCTGGACTTCTCAACTGCACTCCTGGTGGTCAGTGCCGGCGCTCAGGGGCAGGAGTCCCGCAGTGGTGCGGATCTTGCCCCTGCATAACGGCAGGGCAGAGATGATGATGGGTCCACTCTGGTGATCCAGATCACAGATGTCCAGTTCATGTTTCTGAACAGAATGATCGATTTTTCTGATGCGAGAACTAGCGCGCTGCCCCATAGAGGCGGCCGCAAACGTCCTCGAAGGCGAGCGCCCGGCGCGTGGGGCGGACGCCGGCCGGCCGTACCAGCATGACTTCGATTCCGGGAACGTCATCGGTGAGCCGAAGCGGAACAACCCGGCCGCCGGCATAGGTCTGGTCATGGTGCAGCCGCTGGTTCAACACCGCGTAGCCGTGCCCCCGGCCCACGAAGGAGCGCACAGTTTCATACCCTGAGGCACGGTGCCGGATTCTTGGGCGGACACCGGCCGCTGCAAACAGGCTCATAAAGTACTCGCGGGTGTGCGGCAGATCCAGCAGAATCAGGGGCTCGTCTTCGAACTGGCGAAGGGACACTTCGCCTTCCGCGCTGGCTGCCAGTGGATGATCCGCAGAGACCAGCACGTGCGCTGGGATCCGCTCAACTACCTTGGTGGTGAAGCCGTCGTCCAGCCCCAGCCCGTACATCAGCGCCAGCTCGCAGTCTCCCTGCAGCAGGGACGTTCGCACATACTCCTGGTCCCCCTCCAGGAACGAAATCTGGACATCGGGGTGGGCCGCTTCAAAGGCCTGCAGTATCACCGGGGCGCGGAACGGCGCCAGCGGCGCAAAGACACCGACGCGCAGCTCTCCGGTCAGGGCATCCGAGTAACCGCGCGCCGACTCGTAGAGGGCATCCGCATCCTCAAGGAACGGAGTGATGTCCTTGGCGAACTGTCGCCCGGCTGCCGTGAGCCGCATTCCCCGCTGCCGCCCCCGGATAAAGAGCTGCACCTCCAGGTCCTTCTCCAGCTGGGAGACAGCAGCGGACAGCGCTGACTGGGTGACATTGAGTTCCCGGGATGCCGCTGTCATGCTCTCTGCAGCCGCTACCGCCGAGAAGTAGCGCAGCTGCACCAGGGTGAACGGTTTGGCCATGGGCCCTATCCTGCCAGCACCTGCCTCTGGCCTGCGGTTACATGACGGCCTGTAGTTACATGAGATCGGGCAGGGCATGCGGCACAGCTGAACGCCTACGCCGGCTAAAGCGAAGGAAACGCAGCCACAAAAAAGCCGCACCGGCGGCTCCCCCTGGGAACCACCGGTGCGGTTATGTATTTGGGAGCTTAGCCCTTGGGGATGGGCGGGCCGAGGTAGAGCAGGATTGAGAAGACGACGGCGACGCCGGCTACTGCAACCAGTGCGGAAGCTCCCGGACGGCGCAGCACCATGGCCTGTACCTTGTCCAGGAAGTTCTTGGGTTCTTCGCCGCCGGGAGCCAGGCGCCAGCCGCCCTCCAGCAGTCCGCGCTTGTCTACAGACTTTTCGAACGGAATCGTGGCCCAGGGCACCACGGCGAGCGCCACGCCAAGCACACCGGTACCGGCCGACCATTTCTGGTTCACCCAGACGAACACGGTCACCACGGCGTAGGAGAGGAACACAAAGCCGTGGATGCCGCCGGCGATGGGAGTGAAGGCTTCGTTGCCGAACGCATACTTGGCCACCAGGGCAGCGATCAGCAGGGTCCACGTTACGGCCTCCGCAAAGGCCAGGGTTGTGAACAGTTTGCGGGGAGTCATGGAGGAGAGCACCTTCCGACGGGGGTTTGCCAACATTATGTCAGCATGGAACGGCGCACCCTAATTCAGGCTGCACGCCGGATTGGTCTCAGCGGTACAGTTCCGGCCGCATGTCCTGCGCATAGGTATTGATATGCCGGGCACGGTGGACCTCGTTGGGATGGATGTCCGTCAGAAGCAGCTCTTCCGTGTCCGCTCCGCCGGCCGCCAGCAGCGTTCCGTACGGTGAGGCAATCACGCTGTTGCCGGTGAAACCGGGGCCGCTGTGGTTGGCATACGCAATGTAGACGCCGTTCTCCAGTGCCCGGGCAGGGACCAGCAGCGTCGAAATCCGTTCAGCGTTGTAGGTGTGCAGGGGCTGCGGCCCGCCCACGTCCCCAGTGGCGGGAACCGCCGTCGGAATGCACAGCAGGTCCGCTCCGGCGCGCACCGCTGCGCGCGCATACTCGGGAAACTCAATGTCATAACAGATTCCCAGTGCCACCTTCAGGCCCCGGAAGCCGGTTACGCGGGGCACCCCGGCACCCGGAGTGAAGGCACCGCGTTCATCGTCACCGAAGAGGTGGGCCTTGCGGTAGCGCAGCAGCTCCGTTCCCGTCTCGTCGAAAAGGGAAGCGGCAATAAAGCGGGCGCCTCCTTCCTCCTCCACGGTGGAGGCAACGACGCCGATGCCTTCCTCGTCCGCGATGGCCGCCAGTTCCCGCCGGAGTCCGGCGCCGTCGGAACCCGCTGCCCGGGCCGGGGCATAGCCCGTGGCGAAAAGCTCGGGGGTGACGATCAAGTCGGCTCCGGCATCGGCCGCGCGGACAGCGGCGCTTCGGATCAAAGCCAGGTTGGCTTCAGGCTTACCTACCTCGGATGCTGCCTGCAGCACTGCTATGCGGACCATTTGTGCTCCTCGGGAGGCCTTCGCACCTGCGCCGTACCGGGCGCCGTGCCTGTGCTTTTTTCCCATCATAGGCACGGCGCCCGCGGCGCTAGGCTGATGAGACGGGGTATCCGAGCGGTTCGGTGATCCAGTCCAGGTCTGCCCAGCGGTCAATCCGCTGGACGATCTCGAAGCTGGTCCGGCACATGTCCACCACGGCCTGTTCGGGGTCCGGATAGGAGAAGGCATCCTCCAAGGTGAGGATGAACTCGTTTTGCCGGGCCTGGAACTGCGCCCGGTCCGGCTTCAGCATCGAAGAGTAGCTGTCGATGCTGGCCATAAACGGATACGGCATGCCAAAGAAGGACGGCTTGGACGTTTTGACGTCCCCCGGCCAGAACCCGAACTCCATGAACTTCTCATCGAAGCAGTTCACGCCGATCACGTCGGTCCCGCTGTACGGTGCTGCCTGGCCTGCAAACACTGACCCTGAGAGATCCATGGTGCCGAACCAGAACTCAGGCATGTCCCGTTTGCCGCGGAAGGGTGCCAGGAACCGGGAAAGGCTGCGGTAGGCGAAGTGCAGGTTCTCCAGGTAGATGGCCACGGCCTCCCGGTCCCAGGAATGATGCTTCGTGTCCTGGTCGAAGGGCGTCTCGTCGTAGAACTCCTGCGGGGTGGTGTTGATCTCGGTCGGCATCCCGATGTAGTCCAGCGCACCCATGAGCTGGGAGTAGAACTCCGCCACGCTGAGGCCGTCGCTGAGCGGGATCCGGCTCTTGCCGCCGTCGGTGTTCTGCACGTCCACATGGTGCTGGCGCAGGTTGAAGTAGATCTCGAAACTTGAGCCGTTTCCCGGGATGATGCCGGTGCCAATCCCGTCGATGGTCAGCGGCATCCGGACGTGCCCCCACCCTGGCTGCTTGTCGCTGTGCTCGATTTTGACCTTGCCTGCCATTTGGAGGAAGAGATGCAGGGTGTCTGCTGTGTCCTGCCAGTCCGGGTAATCCAGGATCCGTTTTTCCATGGTGTCGCCTCGCTTCGGTGGCGTAACGGGAGGGAACGGGTGTTGGCCGTTCCTCAAGTGTGGAGCGGCCGCTGCGCGGGGGTCAACGCTTTCCGGCTGCGCGGGTTCTCCCGGGAAGGGTGGGACAGATCACTACGCCGGCCCCCAGGCCACGGTGTGCCCGGCGGGGCCCGAAGCCTATACTGGCAGCAGATCTCACGGGTGCCCCAGTTGGATACCCGTTGGCCCTGCGGCAGCCCAGAGAGCCGAGGCCCACACCCGCAATCCTCCCTAGGAGCCTTTCCCCGGTGACAAGTCCTTCCCCGAAGCGCGCCACGTCCCGTTCACGCAGCCTGAAGTACATCCTGATGCTCGGAGCGCTGGCCGCGCTGCCGGCGGTCACTACGGACATGTATCTTCCGGCGCTGCCTGAAGTTGCCTCGGACCTGGCCACTACGACGACGGCCGCCCAGTTCACGCTTTCCGGCACCCTGCTGGGCACGGCTGTTGGCCAGCTGGTGATCGGCCCGCTATCCGACCGATTCGGGCGCCGGCTGCCGCTGCTGATCGGCATTTCCATGCACGTGGTCACCTCACTGCTGTGCGCGATCGCCCCGAACATTGGCCTGCTGATCGGCCTGCGCATTATGCAGGGCTTCTTCAACGCTGCCGCTTCCGTGGTGGCCATCGCCGTGATCCGCGACCGGTTCACCGGTTCTGACGCCGCCCGCCTGCTCTCCCGGCTGATGCTGATGATCGGACTGGCCCCGCTGCTGGCTCCCACACTGGGCCAGGCGGTGGAGGGAATCTGGGCGTGGCGGGCCGTCTTCTACGCGCTGGCGCTGATCGGCGTCATCCTGGTGGTGATCGTCTGGCGCTGGATGCCCGAAACCCTGCCTCCGGAACGGCGGCTGGCGAAGGCGAAAAAGGGAACCCCCAAGTCCGGCAAACCCGGAGGCTACCGGATCCTGCTGCGTGACCGCCGCTTCCTGGCGTTCGCCGTCATCCCGGGCCTGTCGATGGGCATCATCATGAGCTACGTGGTGGGTTCACCGTTCGTGATGCAGGAAGAATACGGCCTCTCCCCCGCGACGTTCGCGCTCATCTTTGCCGTCAACGGCGTCGCAATGGTGGTCTCCTCCCAGGTGAACGCTTCCCTGCTGAACCGCTTCCCGTCAGCGGGCATCCTGCGCATCGCAGCCCCGGTGCTGCTGCTCCTGGCCGTGATCCTGCCGATCATCATCGCCACCGGATTCGGCGGCGTCATTGGACTCGTGGCCGGGCTCTGGGTGGTGCTTGGCATGCTGGGCTTCATCTTCTCCAATGCCACTTCACTGGCACTGGACGGCTACGGGCACATGGCCGGAACCGCCGCCGCACTGCTCGGCTGCCTGCAGGTGGGCCTGGCCGGGCTCATCAGCCCGCTGGTGGGTGTCTTCGGCGGCTCGGCGCTGTCCATGGCCGGGGTGATCATCGGCTGTGCACTGGCCATCAACCTGGTCCTGGCGACGACGCCGGCCTACCGCCGCGGCGGGCGCCGGCTACAGGGTTCAGCCGCGACAGCTGCTCCCCGGGAGACCGAATCCGGCGAGCCCGCCGACACCGTCTAAAGCGGACTCAGGCTCAGGCGCCGGCAGGCGCAGCCGTGCTCTGCCGGATGACGAGGGACGTCGAGAGGTCCAGCCGGGTGTTCTTTGGCTGTTCGCCGTCGCGCAGCATCAGCACCATGCGTGCCGCTTCCTCGGCCATTTCAATCAGCGGCTGATGCACTGTGGTCAGCGCCGGAGAAGACCAGCGTGCCACCGGCAGGTCGTCATACCCAACGATCGAAAGTTCCTCCGGAACGCTGATGCCCAGCTGCCGGGCGGCGTCGAGCACTCCAAGGGCCTGCAGGTCACTGCCGGCGAAAACTGCGGTGGGACGGTCCGGCGCAGCGAGCAGCTCCATTGCATGGTCCCGGCCGCCGTCCACGTGGAAATTGCCGTACCGGACCAGCTCTGGGTCGAACGGGAGGCCGGCGGTGTTCAGCGCTGACCGGTAACCGTCAATCCGGGCCAGGGAACACATCAGGTCTTCCGGTCCGGTAATCGCTGCGATGCGCCGGTGGCCCAGATCGATCAGGTGGCGGGTGGCCATCATGCCTCCGGCCCAGTTCGCGGAACCTACCGAAGGTACATCCGGCGCAGGGTCGCCCGCGGGATCAATGATCGCGAACGGTATTCCGCGGGATTCGAGCAGCCGCCGGGACTCCTGCGCCAGGTCCGCGAAAACCAGTACGACGCCGGCCGGGCGCCGCGCGATGACACCCTCCACCCACTCGGGGCCGGGTGAATGCCGCGTGCCGCTCTCGGTCAGCACGACGCTCAGCCCGTGTTCACGTGCCACGTTCTCAACACCGCGGATAATCTCCAGTGCCCAGGCGCTTTCGAGTTCGTGGAACACCAGTTCCAGCAGCGCGGATTTGGAGCTGCGGGCAGCGCGGCGCTGATACCCGTGCCCGTCCAGGAGGGCTTCAACTTTCGTGCGGGTTTTCCGCGAAACGTCGGCCCTGCCGTTCAGGACTTTCGAGATGGTCGAGAGTGAAACCTCGGCCTCCGCCGCCAGTTCGGCGAGCGTCACTCTCCCAGCTGCAGGCGTTTGCGCCATCTGTTTCTCCTCCGCACGAAAAGCCCTGAGGTGAAGCGGCAGCAAAAAAGTGTTGCGCATCACATCCTTGCATCCTAAGCTAGCGGCATTCCAGAACTTTCGGCAAGTGTTTCGAAACTTTCGGAACATGCTTCCCGGAAGAACTTCCAGTGAGGAGCAGTTCAATGAGGAACAACCGCAGCTGGCTCAAACCAGCTACCGCAGCGGCCGGCGCAATAGCGCTGGGCCTGTCGCTGTCCGCCTGCTCGAGCAGCGGCGGAGACTCTGCCGGAAGCAACCGGCCGGAGAACGAGGTCCATGTCCTGGTCTACGGCGATGCCGGCAACGACGTCGAACGGGCCATGGTGGACAAGTTCAACGAAACCTCGGACGTCAAGGTTGTCCTGGACACCATCCCGGGCGCCGACTACCAGCAGAAACTCCAGACCGTGATCGACACGGACTCCGCGCCGGACGTCTTCTTCAATTGGGGCGGCGGATCCATCACGGACTACGTGGACGCCGGCCTGCTGATGCCGCTGGATGACTTCATCGAGGAAGACCCGCAGCTCAAGGATGCCTTCCTGCCCTCCGTGTTCGACACCGCAGTAGTGGATGGCGAGGCCTACGGCATTCCAATGCGCGGAACCCAGCCGGTGATGCTCTTCAGCAACGAGGAAGTACTGGCACAGGCAGGAGTCGACGGCGCCCCGGAAACCTGGGACGAACTGCTGGCCGCAGTCGAAAAGCTCAAGGCAGCCGGCGTAACGCCCATCGCGCTGGGCGGAGCCGATGAATGGCCCACCCTGATGTGGGTCGAGTACGTCTACGACCGCGTTGCAGGCCCTGAACTCTTTGAAAGCGCACTGGCTGGTGACACCGAGGTCTGGGACTCAGAAGAAAGCCGCGAAGCGCTCGGAATGCTCCGCGAACTGGTGGACGCCGGAGCCTTCGGCACCAACTTCCAGTCAGTGAAGTTCACCGACGGAGGTTCGGCATCACTGCTCTCCAGCGGCCAGGCAGGCTTTGAGCTCATGGGTTCCTGGGCCTACTCCACGCACCAGGACGCCGCTCCCGAGTTCGTCGAATCCGGACTGGGCTACAGCGAGTTCCCGACCATTGACGGCGGCAAGGGCGACCCGCAGAACCTGGTTGGCAATACGAACAACTTCTACTCCGTCCTGGCAAACACCCGGTACCCGGACACCGTCCGGGATTTCCTGAAGCTGATGTACTCGGATGAGTTCGTGCAGGAGCAGGTCGCTATCGGCAACCTCCCCACCACCACCAACACCGAGCAGTTCCTGGACCAGTCTGCCGATCCCGAGTATGCCCGTTTCCAGTACGGACTGGTGGAGCAGGCCCCGGCCTTCCAGCTCTCCTGGGACCAGGCCTACCCGCCCTCGGCCACACCGGCCATCCACGGAGCAATGTCTGACTTCTTCAGCGGACGCATCGATGAAGACGGCTTTATTGCCGCCATGCAGGGACTCTAGGGACTTCTCCTCATGACTGCACTGCTCCCGCCCAAGCCGCCGGCGCTGGCGGACGGATCCGAACGGGTCCGTCCTGCCCGCGCCGGCCGCTCGGCCCGCACACCCCGTCCGGGCCTGGCCTGGACCCTCCCGGCCACGGTCTTTTTCCTGCTCTTCGCCGTGATCCCGCTGATCGCCGTCGTAGTCCTGTCCTTTATGAGCTGGCGCGGCATCGGTGAACCCAAGTTTGTTGGCATGGAGAACTGGCAGGAGCTCTCCAGCGACCCGGTGATGCTGAAGAGCCTGTGGCTATCACTGCTGTTCATTGTGCTTGGTGTTGCCACCCAGACACCGGTGAGCATGCTGCTCGGGGTCTGGGCCGCCGGACCGCAGCGCAACCGTGCCGTCCTGAGCGCCATTTACTTTGTGCCGCTGCTGCTCTCATCCGCAGCCATTTCGGTTCTGTGGCGGGCGCTGCTTGATCCGAACTTCGGGGTGCCGTCCCAGTTCCGCTGGCTCTTCGGCGACGGCAACCTGTTCGGTCATCAGGCCACGGCAATCGGCGTCATCATCTTCGTGAGCATGTGGCAGTTCACGCCTTTCCACACGCTGATCTACCAGGGTGCCGCGCGGGCCATCCCGCAGGTGCTCTACCAGGCGGCGGAAGTCGACGGCGCCGGCCGGGCGCGCACGTTCTTCAGCATCACACTGCCCCAGCTGCGCAACTCCATCATCACCTCGGTGATCCTGATGGTCGTCGGCGGGCTGACCACGTTTGAAACGGTCCTGATCCTGACCAACGGCGGACCGGGCACCGACACCACCATCACGGCCTTCTACATGTTTGAGCAGGCCTTCCGCCGCTTCGACTTTGGCACTGGAGCCGCCGTGGCCCTGGTGCTGGTAGTCGTGGCCACCACTATCTCGCTCATCATGGTCAAGGTCTCCGGCTACGACAAGATGCGCAGCACCATGGAAGGAGTCTAGATGCGCACGCGCCCCAACTACATTGCCGGAGCCGCCGCCGTCGTATGGCTCCTCATCGTTGCCCTGCCGCTGTACGTGATGATCGCCGCAAGCGTGCAGACGCGAAGCGACTTCAGCGCCGGCGGGCCGCTCTCCTTCCCCACCAGCTTCACGCTGGAGAACTACGCGGGAGTGTTCCAGAGCGGATTCGGGCTCTACTTTCTGAACACCCTGATAGTGACCGGCGGAGTGGTCGGCATTGTGCTGCTGGTAGTACCGCCGCTGGCGTATGCCATTGTGCGCAGCCAGTCCCGCACCACCACCCTGATCTTCCGCTTCTTCCTGCTGGGGCTCGCAATTCCGGTCCAGGCCGTGATCGTTCCCATGTTCTACCTGATCAACACGGTCGGCCTGTATGACACCCTGCTGGGCATCATCCTGCCCACCGCGGCATTCGCCCTGCCGATCTGCACGCTGATCCTCTCCGGCACCATGCGGGACATCACGCCGGAGCTGTATGAGGCCATGGCGGTGGACGGTGCCGGAACCTGGCGGACGTTCGTCCGGCTGGTGCTCCCGCTGTCCAAAGCCGGGATCTCCACGATCGCCGTCTTCGCGGCGCTGCAGGGCTGGAATGGTTTCCTGCTGCCCCTCATCCTGACCCAGTCGGAGTCCACCCGGGTCATCACCCTTGGCCTCTTCAACTTCCAGACCCAGTACGGAATCAACGTCCCCGGCATCCTTGCCGCGGTGATGCTCTCCATGATTCCCGTGCTGCTGGTGTACCTCTTTGCACGCCGCGCACTAGTCCAGGGCCTTATGGGCGCTGGCGGAAAGTGACCCATGTCGAACACCACCACCAAACGCGTCCCCTGGCGGGATGCCTCCCTCTCCCCCGCCGAACGCGCGGATGCCCTGCTGTCCCAAATGACACTGGAAGAAAAGACCGCCCAGCTCATCGGAGTGTGGGTGGGCGCCTCCGCCGACGGCGCCGAGGTGGCCCCGCACCAGCATGAGATGAACGAACCCCCGGACCTCGAGTCGCTGCTGCCGAACGGCCTCGGCCAGCTCACCCGGCCGTTCGGCACCAAACCGGTGGACGCCGGAGCCGGCGCCCTCTCGCTGATGCGCACCCAGGAGCGGATTGCCGCTTCCAACCGGTTCGGCATCCCCGCGATGGCCCACGAGGAGTGCCTGGCCGGGTTCGCGGCCTGGGGTGCGACGGCGTATCCCGTGCCGCTTGCGTGGGGCGCCACCTTCGACCCCGGTCTGGTCCGGCGCATGGCCGCTGCGATCGGAACCGACCTGCGCCGGGTAGGAATCCACCAGGGGCTGGCCCCGGTGCTGGACGTGGTGCGCGATGCCCGCTGGGGCCGGGTCGAGGAGACCATCGGCGAAGATCCGTACCTGGTGGGCAGCGTAGCCAGCGCCTACATCCAGGGCCTCGAACAGGCCGGCGTCGTTGCCACGCTGAAACACTTCGCCGGGTACTCTGCCTCCCGTGCCGGGCGGAACCACGCTCCGGTCTCCATGGGACCGCGCGAGTTCGCCGACGTCGTCCTGCCGCCCTTCGAAATGGCCGTCCGGGAATCAGGCGTCCGGTCAGTGATGCATGCCTACACCGATACTGACGGCATCCCCTCCGCCGCCAACCGCGCCCTGCTGACCGGTCTGCTGCGCGACACCTGGGGTTTCGAAGGAACCGTGGTGGCCGACTACTTCGGAATCGGGTTCCTGGAGGATCTGCACGGAGTGGCCGGGAGCCGCGGTGAAGCCGCCGCGGCAGCGCTGGACGCCGGAGTGGACGTGGAGCTGCCCACAGTGGACGCCTACGGCGAACATCTGCTGGCCGAACTGGAAGCCGGCCGGGTTGATCCCGCCCTGGTGGACCGGGCCGCCCGTCGTGTGCTGCTGCAGAAAATCGGCCTGGGCCTGCTGGATGAGGACTGGTCCCCGGTGCCCGCGGCCCTTGCCTCCGGTGCCGGGGATCTGGGCTCGGTCCAGGACACCGTGAACCTGGATCCGCCGGAAAACCGCGGCCTGGCAGCACGGCTGGCCGAAGAGTCAATCGTCCTGCTGAGCAACAACGGCACCCTGCCGCTGCGCTCGCCCGCGCGCATCGCCGTCGTGGGTCCCAATGCGGAGAACCCCATGGCGTTCCTTGGCTGCTATTCCTTCCCTGCCCATGTGGGGTCCCAGTTCCCGGAGGTCCCCGCCGGCATTGAGCTGCCCACGGTGGCGGCATCGCTGCGCGCAGAGTTCGGGGACAGTGACGTGGTGTACGCCCAGGGCTGCGGCATTGATGATCCTGATACCTCGGGCATCGGGGACGCTGTGGCGGCGGCCAAGGAATCCGACGTCGTCATCGCGGTGCTCGGCGACCGGGCCGGGCTCTTTGGCCGCGGCACCAGCGGCGAGGGATGCGACGTCGAGTCCCTCGTACTCCCCGGCGTGCAGCAGCAGCTGCTGGATGCGCTGCTGGACTCAGGCACGCCGGTGGTCACCGTCCTGCTGACCGGCCGCCCCTATGCCCTGGGGCAGGCTGCCTCCCGTTCCGCCGCCGTTGTGCAGGCTTTCTTCCCCGGAGAGGAAGGCGGCTCCGCCGTGGCCCGGGTGCTGAGCGGGGCGGTGAATCCCTCCGGCAGGCTGCCGGTCAGTGTCCCGGCCACTCCGGGGAGCCAGCCGGCCACCTATTTGGCAGCACCGCTTGCCGGTCCCACCGATGTGTCCAGCATCGATCCGACGCCGGCCTTCGGCTTCGGTCACGGCCTCAGTTACACCGAGTTCAGTTGGGACGGCCTACACGTTGAGACCCCGGAAACCAGCACCGACGGCGAAACGGCGGCATCGCTGGCCGTCACCAATACCGGAGCGCGCGACGGCGTGGAGGTGGTCCAGCTCTACCTGCACGATCCGGTGGCTTCCGTGGTCCGTCCCGTGCAGCGGCTCATTGGCTACGCCCGGGTGCCGCTGAAGGCCGGGGAATCCGCACGGGTTCGCTTCACCGTGCCGGCAGACGCAGCCTCATTCACCGGAGTGGACCTGGAACGGATAGTGGAACCCGGCGTGCTTGAACTGCGCTTCGGTGCATCCAGCACCGATATCCGGCTGACCGGCGACGTCAGGCTGACCGGCCCGGTACGCTCGGTGGACCACACCCGGCGCCTGCACTGTGCAGTGGACGTGGAGGCAGCAGAAGCAGGGCCGGGGGTGGAAATCACGGCCCCGTAGGAGGAAGAACGTGTACACAGACCTGCCCGTTGACCAGCTGGGCACCTACCTGGGCAGCCAGGGCGAACCTGCCGATTTTGATGAGTTCTGGGCGCGGACTCTCGAAGAAGCGCAGGCCCATCCGCTGGGCCTGATCCTTGAACCGGTTGAAACCGTGCTGTCCACAGTGGACGTCTGGGACGTGACGTTCAACGGCTACGGCGGGGAACCAATCCGCGCCTGGCTGCGGGTGCCGTCCGGAGCATCCGGTCCGCTGCCCGGCGTCGTCCAGTTTGTCGGCTACGGCGGCGGGCGCGGCGACGCGCACGAGAACCTTTTCTGGGCGTCCTGCGGTTTCGCGCACCTGGAAATGGATACCCGGGGGCAGGGGGCGGGCTGGAGCACGGGTGTCACCCCGGACGCGGCGGGCAGTGCCGGGCCCCAGGGCCAAGGCGTCATGACCCGCGGCATTACCGATCCCGGGACCTACTATTACCGGCGGCTAATCACGGACGCCGTCCGGGCTGTCCAGGCCCTGCGGTCATTGGACAGGGTAGATCCCGACCGCTGCGCGGCTGTGGGCATGAGCCAGGGCGGCAGCCTGGCAGTAGCCGTCGCAGCCCTGGCACCGGAGCTGGCGGCCATCGTAGCGAAGGTGCCTTTCCTATCCGATATCCCCCGCGCGCTGCAGGTCACGGATGCGTACCCGTTCCGGGAACTGGTTGATTATCTGGCGATCCACCGCACCCGGGTCCAGCAGGTGCACCAGACGCTGCAGTACTTTGATTCGATCAACTTCGCCAAGCGGGCCAGGGTTCCGGCGCTGTTCTCGGTGGGTTTGATGGATCAGATCACGCCGCCGTCCACCGTCTATGCGGCGTACAACAACTACTCCGGGCCCAAGGAGCAACAGGTGTGGCCCTTCAACGGGCACGAAGCCGGCGGGATCGAGGACGATGTTGCTGCTGTGGCCTTCCTGCGCCGCGTCTTTGGAGCCTAGTCCGCCTGTTTTCGGGCGCTCAGCCAACGATCACGCACACGGCGAGCGCCGCGGCAAGCAGGGCAGCGTAACCGGTGAGGGTAGCCGGACCCGGCTCCTTGGGTTTCCGGGCGGGAACCGCAGCGGGGAAACCAGCCCGGGGCTCTGTTACCTGTGCGCGGCGGGCTGGAAGCCGGGGCCAGCGAATCACCAGACCGGCTGCGGCCGCAGCCAGCGCTGCCGCGGAGAGAACCCACAGCCAGATGGTGGCCGCGGACCACTCCACCACCAGCCGCATTAGAACGGCCACGAAGGCCGCCTCCAGCAGTGTTGCCACATAGGAGCCCCGGCTCTTTTCCGGCACTGACTGAGTCCAGGCGAAGTAGGCAAGCCAGCCACAGTAAACCACCAGACCCAGCGGCAGCACCCAGCCGATCACTGCGGCCATCATTCCGGACCTCCGGCCAGCAGCTCAAAAGCGGCTTCTTCCTGTCCCGCGGCAACGTTGGAGAGCATCACCACCGCACGCCCGTTGTCCCGGTCCAGGGCGACTATGGACCAGAAGCCACCGGTCTGTCCGTTGTGCCAGGTGATCTCCGGGCCGCCGGCTCCGCCCTCCCGGCTGGTCACCCAGGCCAGTCCGTAGCGTGAACCTTCTTTGCCGTTCCACTGCGGCTCCAGCGCCGCTGCCCCGGGGGCGGTTCCGTCCAGCTGCGCCTGTGCATAGACGGCTAGGTCTGCCGTGGTGGAACGGATGCCTCCGGCCGGCGCCGTCCCATTGGCGGTCCACGCGTCCTCGGGACGGCCGGCGGCGCTGCGACCGGTGGGGGCGCCGTCGCGCAGGTTCTCCGCGGTTACGGGGGCATAGGTTTCCTTCAGCTGCAGCGGAGCCAGGATCCGTTCCTCCAGGAGCTGCTCCCAGCTTTGGCCGGCGGCCCGCGCCAGCAGCTGGCCCAGGAAGGCGTAACCCAGGTTTGAGTAGGTCACGGTGCCGCGGTTGTTCAGGCCAGCGGCCTGGGCCTGGGCCAGAACCTGTTCCGGCGTTGCGGTGTAGGGGTCGCGGTTGAGCAGCTGCCCGGCCAGCAGGGACGGCAGCGCATCCAAGCCCGTCGCCAGCCGCGGCAGGCCGGAGCGGTGGCTGGCGAGTTCGGCAAGTGTCACGGTGCCGATTTCCGCGGATGCGTCCGCGAGGTCATCTCCCAGGATGTCCGCCGCTGTGGTCTCCAGTGTGACTTCGCCGCGTTTCACGGCGTCGGCAAGCAGCGACGCGGTAAACGTCTTGCTCACGGAACCGATTTCGAATTCGGTGTGTTCATCCGCGCCGAAGCCGGCATAGCGGATGCTGTCTCCGTCGATGTAGGCCACGCTGATGTGCTGGGCGGGGTTCGTCAGCAGCGGCCGGACGCGATCCGCCAACGCGGTGTCCCCGGTAATGTTCCCGGAGAGCCGCGGCGGCCAGGGCGCGGCGGCCAGCCCGCAGGCCAGCACGACGGCGGCCGCCACACAGCCGGCAACGATCCGTGCCTTGGGTTTGCGCCTGGTCTGGACGGTCGCAGTCATCTCAGTTGCCTCCTGTGGCAGCGGTGAGGATAGCCAGCAGCGGGATGACGCGGGGCGCCGGAATCCGATAGCGGGAGCGGGCATGGGCAGCCAGCCAGCCCTGGGCCAGAAGCTGGTTGACGTGGTGGTAGATCTGACCCGCCGTTCCCGCGCCGAGTTCCTCCACCAGCTGCGCTACGGTTTCCGTTCCGCCCAGGACGGCGCGCAGGATCGAGAGCCTCACCGGGTTGCCCAGGGAAGCGAGGGTTTCTGCATACGCGGTCCAGTCGACGTCCAGCAGGTGCGCCGTTTCCAGGCCGTACTGGTATTCGTACCGCTCCCCCGGACCCACGGCGGCCTTACCGGCAAAGAGCACAACGCCGGAGTCCGGGTACCGGTCCCGGATCCCGTTCAGGACCCAGAAGACGTCGTCCGCCGCCGGCGCCGGGGGCACGGACGCACCGGCGAGCCGGTCTTCCAGGGCGGCCACCCGTTCCTCGAGGGCCCGCAGCCGGGGTTCAGCATCGTTTTGCATGGCTCAAGAATTACGTAATAACTGAACCACGTCAAGGATTCCGAATATCGGTCTCAGCGCCTCCTGCGCACAAGGGCGCGCACACCTGCGAAAACTGCTCCGCCGGCAAGGATCCAGGGAGCCCCCACAAGAATGGGGTCAATCCACTGGTGGTTTACATCGGCGCGGCGGCTGCGGGCACGGGACGAGAGCCCGCCGACGCGGAACTCGCTCAGCACGCCGGTTTCGGTAACGGGGTTGTCCGGGCGAACCGTGGCCAGCGAGGTGACGTGGGCGCCGAACGCGTCCACACGGTCGGCTGCCAGCAGGATCAGCCAGTGCGCGGCGCGCGCTTCGCTGTAGCGCTTATAGGCCAGGCGGCGCATGGCTCCGGAGACACCCTTGAGCGGCACTGCCGTACCGAAAACCGGGGTCAGCATCTTGTGTTCAATCGACCGTTCCCGCGGGTAGGTTTCCTCCTGCCGGTCAGGAAAGTCCCAGTGCGCTCCGGTGCGCTCCGGGTCGAACTGCAGCTTGGGAACGGAGGGCCGGTCGAGGGGATTGAGGTCAGCCCCCCAGCCGGGGATGCGTGCCTTCAGTTCCTCAGCGGTGGGTATGGGTACGGGGTTGTAAGCGGTGTAGGCCATGGCAGGCTCCTTTGCGGGTTTAGGACGCGCTGGGGACGATCACGGGCTTGATGCAGTTATCGAGTTTGGAGGAGAAGATGTGATATCCCTCGGCGATGTGCTCCAGCGGAATGCGGTGGGTAATGATGTCGCTGGGCGTCAGGTAGCCGTTGCGGATGTGCTCGAAGAGGCGCGGCCACTGGCGCTTCATGGGGCACTGGTTCATGTTCAGCGTCAGCCCCTTGTTCAGCGCGTCGCCGAACTTCACTGCATTGAAAATCGGCCCGTAAGCGCCCATGACGGAGACGGTTCCGCCCTTGCGGACGGAGTCGATCGCCCAGTTCAGCGCCACCGCGGACCCGCCCTGGAGTTTGAGCTTGGTGCCGGTGACATGCTGCAGGAAGTTCCCGTCTGCTTCGGCTCCCACTGCATCGATTGCAACGTCCGCACCCAGGTAGCCGGTGTCCTTCTTCATCTGGACCACAATGTCGTCGTACTCGGTGAAGTTGTAGGTTTCGGCATGGGCGAAGTCCCGCGCCTTTTCCAGCCGGTAGTCCAGGTGGTCGATGACCAGGACCCGGCCGGCACCCATCAGCCACGCGGATTTGGCTGCGTACAGCCCCACCGGTCCAGCGCCGAACACCACCACAGTGTCGCGTTCCTTGATGTCCCCGAGCTGGGCACCGAAGTACCCGGTGGCCAAAGCGTCGGTGCACATCAGTGCATCCTCCTCAGCCATCCAGTCCGGGATCAGGGAGGGCCCGACGTCGGCGAACGGGACCCGCACATACTCTGCCTGCCCGCCGTCGTAACCACCGGTGGTGTGCGAGTAGCCGTACAAAGCGCCGACGGCGGTGGCGTTGGGGTTTACGTTGTGGCAGTTCGAGTACAGGCCGCGGACGCAGAACCAGCAGGAGCCGCAGTAGATGTTGGCCGGAACCATGACCCGGTCTCCCGGTTTCAGGTTCTGAACCGACGGCCCAACCTCTTCCACAACGCCGATGAACTCGTGCCCGAAGGTGGTTCCCACCCGGGTGTCCGGCATCAGCCCGTGGTACAGGTGCAGGTCGGAGCCGCAGATCGCGGCGAGGGTCACCCGGATAATCGCGTCATTGGGGTGCTCCAGGCGCGGCATCTCTTTTTCTTCGACCCGAACCTTGTACGGGCCGCGGTACACCATTGCTTCCACTGGTCCTCCTCATTGCTTCGGTGATCAGTTGGGATCAGATGGTAAGCAACCTTATGATGCGTCGTGGGAAGGGTCAACGGGTGCCCGGAACGGCCCCAGAACCAGGAAGTTACTGCAGCTGGCCGGGCAGTTTGAGCTTCTCCTTCGGAGGGAAACCGGCGTCGAAGGCCTCCACATCCTCCTCACGGACGGCGTAGCCGGGAGGATCGGCGTAGCTGCCAGTCACTCCGGCGAGGTATCCGGCACGCAGTTCGCGGACCATAAAGAACGGTGTGGGTACGTCTTCCGGGACGCCGGCGTAGCGGATTCCCAGTGATTGGGCGTCGGTAAACCCGAACCGGGAATAGTACTCCGGGCTCCCTGAGAGGACGACGGCGCCGAATCCCCTTTCTGCGGCAGCTTCGAGCGTGTGCCGGATGAGCTTTCCGCCGAGCCCGCGGCGTTGGAGTTCCGGGCGGACCGACACCGGGCCGAGGACCAGGACGGGAAGGCTGCCGCCGCCGTCGAGCGCCACTTCGGCCCGGCTGTACATGATGTGGGCTGCGATCCTGCCGTCCAGCTTCACGACGCAGCTCAGTTCGGGAACGAACTCCGGCAGGCTGCGGTAGCTGTGCACCAGGTAATGCTCCACGCAGCCGGGCCGGTAGACATTCCAGAATGCCTCCCGCGTCAGGCTTTCCACTTCGGCGTAGTCGGCAGGCTGCTCCTGCCGGATGGTGTATTCCGAATCCATGGCCACCCCTGTGCAACAGGCCCGCAAACAGGTTGGGGCGCCGGCCCCGCCGGAAATAGAAACCGAATCCTGTCCGCAGAGCGGAAATGATGTCGTTTACATTCTGGCGGAACCGGCGCCCCGGTCCCAGATGCAGCTGTTACTGCACTGAGTTGTTGTAGTTCTCGACCTCGGTCTTCAGTGCTTCCACCGATTCGGTGAGCTCGGCCTTGCTGTCCCCGCCGAGCAGCGCACCTTCGAGCGCGTCCTCAGCGGCCTTGCGGGCCTGCGGCATGGATCCGGCTGAGCAGCCCTGGGTGGCGGCCGTCAGCTCAGTGCCTTCGAGCTGCTGGACCGCGACGTCGAACTGCGGGTACTGCTCACGCCAGGCGACGTCTTCGGGCTCGTCCAGTGCAGCCTTGGAAATCGGGAAGTAGCCCGTGCCGGTGTGCCAGGTGGCCTGGGTGGCCGGCTCCGCGAGGTACTGCATGAACTGCCAGGCAGCTTCCTTCTCGGCGTCGGAGTGGCCTTCATCGGAGACCCAGAGGGAGGCACCGCCAATGATCGGACCGGAATCGTTCTGCTCGATCTTCGGGTAGAAGCCCACTCCGAGTTCGAAGCCCTGCTCTTCAGCGGCCTTCTGCATGCCGCCCAGCGCGCCGGTGGATTCGAGCGTGATGCCGATGGTGCCGGACTTGAAGGCGTTCTGCGCATCGGCGGTGGCACGGCCGGTGTTGCCGGCTACGCCGGTCTCAACGAGTCCCTTCCACCAGTCGACGAACTCCACGGCGGTGTCATTGTTGAAGCTGTAGTCGGTCACCCGTTCGCCGCTGCGGCCGTTGTCCGGACTGCAGTACAGCGCGCCGTTGGCGGCAATTTCCTGCTCCAGGAGCCAGCCGTAGATGGCGGCGTTGAAGCCGAATTCAGCCGGGCCGCCGTTCGTCTTGGAGAGCTTGTTGGCAGCTTCGCCCACCTCGGCGAGGGTTTCCGGAGCCTTTTCAGGGTCCAGCCCGGCAGCCTCGAACAGGGTCTTGTTGTAGTACATGACCGGCATGGAGGTGTTGAAAGGCATCGACCACAGCTCGTCATTGATCGAGTAGTAACCGGCGATGTTGGGCTGCAGGTCGGAGACGTCGTACTCGTCGCGGTCGATGAACGTCTGGGTGGGCATAACAGCCCCGGAGTCGATCATGAACTGGGTGCCGATGTCATAGATCTGCACCATGCTGGGCGTGCTGTTGGACTGGACCGCTGCCTTGTACTTGGTAATGGTCGTGTCGTAGTCGCCCTGGTAGACGCCCTTGACCTCGATCTTGCCCTCATTGGCGGCGTTGAAGTCGGTGATCAGCTTGTTCAGCGTCTCTCCGTTGGTCCCGTCCATTGAGTGCCAGAAGTTGACTACCGTGACGCCGTCGGCGTTCTCCAGCGCATCGGCCGCGGGAGCGTCCCCTGCCCCGGCTGATCCTGGGCCGCCGCAGGCGGACAGCGTCAGGGCGAGTGCAGCAGCACCGGCGGCCGCCATTGGCAGTCGGCGCCCTCTACGTATGGTTCGCATTGAATTCCCTTCGGTTGGACCGGAGGGTGTGCCCTCCGGGTTGAGCAGGGTAAGTGATGAATCGATATGGCTATTTGATGGAACCCGCGGTCAGGCCGCGGACAATAAAGCGCTGGCCGAAGATGACCAGCAGGAGCGTGGGAATGATGGCCAGGACGGTTCCTGCCAGCACCAGCCCGGCGTTGAAGTTGTCTGCGGACCGCAGCTGGGTGATGCCAATCTGGATGGTCTGCATCTGCGGCGTCTGGGTGACCAGCAGCGGCCAGAAGTACATGTTCCAGGCGGAGAGGAAGGACCAGATTCCCAGTGCTGCCAGCGTGGGCTTGGACAGCGGGACCAGTACCGAGAGCAGGAACCGCATGTGGCCGGCACCGTCGATCCTGGCGGCTTCCCACAGCTCCACCGGGAAGGAGAGGAATGCCTGGCGCAGCAGGAAGATGCCGAACCCGTGTGCCAGGAACGGCAGCACAAGTGCCGGAATCGTGTTGATCAGTCCGGCGGAGGACATGGTCAGGTAGTTCGGGATGATGATCGCTTCAGCGGGAACCATCATGCTGCACAGGAACAGCGCGAACCAGAAGACCCGTCCCCGCACCTTCAGGAACACCAGGGCGTAAGCCGCCAGCAGCGACGTGACAATCTGCCCCAGCGTGATGAGTCCGGCCATCACCACGGAGTTCATGTACTGCCGGCCCAGCGGGATCGAGTCCAGCGCACCGGTGAAGTTCTCCACCCGGAATCCGTTGAACGGCCAGAGCGAGGCCGGGTAGGCGTTGATGTCCGCCGGGCCCATAAAGGAACCCACAAAACCAAAGTAGACGGGAAAGAGGACGACGACGGCGCCCAGGGTGAGCGCGGCATAGGTCAGGACACGCCCCAGTGTGAGCGGACGCCGCTGCCGCTTCCTCGCGGCAAGGGTGCCGCGCACCGGGCGGGCATCGCCGCTGCGGGTGGCTGCGGCGGTTGCGGTGCGGCTCATCGGTAAAAGACCTTTCGTTCCAGGACACCGAATTGGATGGCGGATACCGCGACCACGATGATCAGCAGGACTACGGCCTGCGCGGAGGCATAGCCGAAGTTGGAGTTGTTGTTGGCGAATGCCTGCTCGTAGATGGAGTAGACAAGGGTGGTGGTGCTGTCCTGCGGGCCGCCCTTGGTCAGGATGTGGATCTGGCCAAAGCTCTGCAGGGCGTGGATGGTGCCGGTGACCAGCAGGAAGAACAGCTGCGGTGTCAGCAGCGGCATGATGATGGAGCGCTGCATGCGCCAGCCGTGTGCTCCGTCCAGCCGGGCAGCTTCAACTACGTCGTCTGAAACTGCGCCGAGCCCGGCAGAAAGGACCAGCAGGTTGTATCCAAGCTGCATCCACACCGTCGCCAGTGAGACTGACAGCAGCGCCCACGCGGGATCGGTCAGCCAACCCACCCGGTCCAGCCCGAAGAAGGCCAGCATTCCGTTGAGCACACCGGTTGCCTGGTTGAACATAACCCCGAAGATCACCGAGGCCGTGGCTACCGAATAGGCGAAGGGAAGCGCGAAAGCCGTGCGGAAGAACCGGATTCCCCGGATCTTCTGGTGCAGGAGCAGGGCCAGTGCCAGCGCAATGGCGATCGAAGGCACCACTGTGAGCACGGTGAAGCCGAGCGTCACCCACATGACGTTCCAGAACCCTGAGTCCGTGAACAGGCGGGTGTACTGGTCGAAGCCGACAAAGCCCGAAGGGCGGCCAAAAAGGTCGCTGCCCTGGAAGGACAGGAAGACGGACCGCCCCAGTGGATAGAAAAGGAACAGCGCGAAAACCAGCAGTGCCGGGACCAGGTACCACAGGGCCCGCAGGCTGCCGCGGTCCGTTTGGCGGTCGGGCTGCGGCGAGGCCTTTGCAGCCGGCGGGTTTGCCGGTTTGGTGATGGTCATGCTGCGGGGCCGGGTGAAGCGTGCCCGGGATCCGCGTGCGGACAGCGGACACGTGCATCCGGCTGCAGCAGGTCACTGCAGAAAACTCTCATTGGGTTCTTTCCGTCCGTATCGTCCGGCACATCTCACTCACCGGGAACTTCTGTTGCATGAGTCACAGTAACCAAGATTTTTTGCCTAAGGCAATAAACCCGCTGGTGGCGACGGAAAGAGGGAGATGCCCAAGCATCCTGCAGGCGTGCCCGCTGACGCAGCGGGGCTAGCGGTACTGGCGGTCCGCCGCTGCGCGGTAACGCTCGAGCACCTGCGGTGCAGGCGGCGCATCGACGGTCAGGGAATCCTGTGTTTTCCACTCCGGCCACTGCCCGGCGAGCACCGCAGCAGCCTGGCGGGCAGCGCCGTCGGCCACGTATTCTCCCGGCTCAGGCACTTCGACCGGCATCCCGAGCACGGAGGAGAGTGTCTGCTGCATTGCCGCGGACCGGGCTCCGCCGCCTACCAGGATGACGCGCCGTGCCTCAATCCCCAGCTCGGTGAATGCGCGGAAGGCGTCCGCGAGGGAACAGGCCACACCTTCAAAGGCGGCGCGTGCCAGGTTTGCCGGGACGTAGTTGGCCAGCGTCATGCCGTGAAGGCTCGCCTGGGCGTCAGGAAGGTTGGGGGTACGTTCGCCTTCGAAGTACGGGACCAGGGACAGCCCGCCGGCTCCGGGCTCGGCGGACAGCGCGAGTCCGGTGAGTTCGGGAAGGCTGACGCCGAGGATGCCCGCCGTCGAGTCGAGCACCCGGGAGGCGTTGAGGGTGGCGGCCAGCGGAAGGAAGTTGCCGGTGGCGTCGGCGAATCCTGCCACGAGACCGCTCGGGTCTGCGGTGGGCTGGTCCGCGACGGCGAAGACGGTTCCCGAGGTGCCTACGGAAATTACGATGTCGCCGACCCCGGCACCCACACCGAGCGCCGCTCCGGCGTTGTCACCTGCGCCGGGGCCGATGAGTGCACCGGACGGTGTTGTCAGTCCGGATTCCAGCGGTTCCAGGACGGCGGGCAGCACCGGCACATGGCCCAGCGTCGATTCCAGTACGGATGAGAGGTATTCCCCGGTGGCCGGAGACCAGTACGCCGTCCCGGAAGCGTCAGACCGGTCCGTCCGCAGTGCGGCCAGCCCTTCCGCTCCGCTTCCCGGCCCGTATCCGGCAAGGCGCCAGGACAGCCAGTCGTGCGGCAGGCACACGGCGGCTGTCCTGGCGGCGTTCTCCGGTTCGTTTTCGGCCAGCCAGCGCAGCTTGGCGGCGGTGAAGGATGCCACCGGGACACTGCCGGTGGTCTCCGCCCAGTACTGCGCGCCGTCGGGCCCGGCCTCGGCGATCATGTCCGCCGCGGCACCGGCCGAGCGGGTGTCATTCCACAGCAGCGCCGGGCGCACCACCGCACCGTCCGCATCCAGGCAGACCATGCCGTGCTGCTGGCCGGACACGGCCACCGCTGCGACGTCGTCCAGCCCCCCGGCAGCCTGCGCGGCTTCGTTCAGCGCCAGCCACCAGGTCTCCGGATCCACCTCCGTCCCGGGCGCGTGTCGGGCAGTTCCCTGCCGTTGCAGCGCACCGGTTTCGGCATCACGGATTACGACCTTGCAGGACTGCGTGGAGCTGTCCACCCCTGCGACTAGCGGCATAACGGACCTTTCAACAGGCTGGTTCCGGGCGTCAGCGCCCGGAACCAGGAATGCTAGCAAACGGTGCCCGGGTAAGGTGCCTAGCGGGCGCCGAGCAGGTGCTCCAGAGCCAGCTGGTTGAGGCGGATGAATCCGAACGAACGCTGGGCTGCGGCCTCGGCATCGAACTCCTCGAAGGAAGCGGTGTCTGCAAGCAGGTCCGCCGTGGACTCCCCCGCTGCCAGCGTGGGCTCGGCCAGTTCTGCAACACCGGAGGCGGCGAGAGCCTCCTGGACCTCCGGGTCCGCGCGGAAGGCCAGTGCGCGTTCCTTGAGCAGGAGGTACATGGACATGTTCGCGGCAGCCGACTCCCAGACGCCGTCGTAGCCGTCGGTCCTGGAGGGCTTGTAGTCAAAGTGCCGCGGGCCGTCATAGACCGGGCCGCCGTTGGGGAAGCCGTTCTCAAGCAGGTCCACGGTGAAGAAGGCACTGGTCAGGTCTCCGTGGCCAAAGACCAGGTCCTGGTCGTACTTGATGGACTTCTGGCCGTTGAGGTCAATGTGGAAGAGCTTGCCGGCCCACAGGGCCTGCGCGATTCCGTGCGTGTAGTTGAGGCCCGCCATCTGCTCGTGCCCGGTTTCCGGGTTCAGGCCCACGATGTCCTGGTGCTCCAGCTGGGCGATGAAGGCCAGGGCGTGGCCCACGGTGGGGAGGAGGATGTCTCCGCGGGGTTCGTTCGGCTTGGGCTCGAGGGCGATCCGGAGATCGTAGCCCTGCTCCTTGATGTAGCCGGCAGCGGTGTCCACGCCTTCGCGCATCCGGTCCAGGGCTGCGGAAACGTCCTTCGAGCCGTCGTACTCGGCGCCTTCGCGTCCGCCCCACATCACGAAGGTCTTCGCGCCAAGCTCCGCCGCAAGGTCCATGTTCCGCAGCACCTTGCGAAGGGCAAAGCGGCGCACGGAACGGTCGTTGGAGGAGAAACCGCCGTCCTTGAAGACCGGATGGCTGAACAGGTTGGTGGTGACCATGGGAACCTGCAGGCCGGTCTCGGCCAGGGCTGCGCGGAAGCGCTTCAGGATCAGGTCCCGTTCCTGTGAGGAAGAACCGAACGGCACCAGGTCATCGTCATGGAACGTGACGCCGTAGGCGCCCAGGTCGGCCAGCTTGTGGACCGCCTCCACGGGGTCCAGGTCAGCACGGGTCGCGGTGCCGAACGGATCGTTTCCCGTCCAGCCGACGGTCCAGAGTCCAAAGGTGAAGCGGTCGGCAGGTGTTGGCGTCTTTGTCATGTTGCACTGCTCCAGAGAGGTGGGTTCCGCGGAATTGTTGTGGACAACAACATATGCATTGCCCCAGAGAGTGTCAATGGGTTCCGAAAGCGAACTTCCTTCCGAAACGTGCGGTCTAAATTGCTGTTCCGTGCAACAATCAATCGTCCCGTCCACGGTGCAAAGGATCCAGCGCATGCCGAGCAAACCGGCCACCGACAGCATCCGCGTACAGAACCTCTCCCGGGTGCTGACGCTGCTGCACCGGCGCGGACCCCTGTCCAGGGCACAGTTGACCCGGCTTACCGGCTTCAACCGGTCCACTGTCGGGGCACTGACATCCGAGCTGTCCCGGCTGGGCCTGGCCTACGAAACCGAACCCGCAGCTGCCGGCCGGGCAGGCCGTCCGAGCCCCCTGGTCCACCCCAACGAACGCGTCGCTGCGCTGGCTGTGCACCCCGACGTCGACGCCGTCACCGTAGGTCTTGTGGGTCTGGGCGGAAAGGTCCACCGGCGTGTCCGCTACGACGCCGCCGCCGTGCCCGGTGTCGCTGAAACCCTAAGCATCACGCGGGCCGTGGTGGAGGGCATGACCGCCGAGCTGGCATCAATGGACCGCATCGTCGGCGTGGGCGCTGCAGTGCCCGGCCTGGTGGACAGCACCGACGGTTCAGTGCGGCTGGCGCCGCACCTCGGCTGGGAAAACGAGCCGCTGGCCGAATCACTCTCCCGGACGCTCGGGCTTCCGGCATTCGCCGGGAATGACGCCACGCTCGGGACCCTGGCCGAATCCGTCTTCGGCGCCGGCGTGGAACAGGCAGACGTTGTGTACCTCAACGGCAGCGCCAGCGGCATCGGCGGCGGCGTGATAGTTGGCGGGATGCCGCTGGGCGGCGCTGCCGGGTTCGCCGGGGAACTGGGCCATACCCTCGTGCGGTCCGACGGCCTCGCCTGCTTCTGCGGACGCCGCGGGTGCCTGGAGACCGAGGTGAACCTGGGCGGGCTGCTGGAACCGCTGGGCCTGAAGCATGCCGACCTGGAACAGCTGGAAGAGGCGATGGCCGCCCGCAGGACGCCGGGGTTCGAAGCCGCGGCTGCCCGCCAGCTGGACATGCTGGCAGAGGCACTGGTGAACTTCGTGAACATCTTCAATCCGAGCACCATCCTCCTCGGCGGGTTCCTCGGCGTGCTGTTCTCCTTCGATCCGAGGCGGCTGCAGAACGCCGTGGCCCATGGCGGCATCGGAGGCCTGGGCCGCCAGGTGCAGATCCGCAGGGCCGCCCTGGGCGCTGACCTGCTGCTGGTGGGAGCCGCGGAACTGGCCTTCGCCGACCTGCTGGCTGCTCCGGCTGCTGCCCTCAATTCCGCCGAACAAACCCCGCAGCCGGCCGCGGGCGCCTGACTCCGCGGGAGTCAGGACTCCCAGCCGAAACCGAAGCGTTCGGGGCGGAACGGCTCAAGCAGTGGATGACGCCGCCCGGTAAGGATTTCATCGGCCACCAGCTCTCCTCCGATCAGGCCGAGGGTGGCTCCGGAGTGGGTGAACGCCACCCAGCATCCCCGGACGGCCTGCAGCTCACCGAACACGGGTTCGCCGTCGGCGGGCACCGGTTTCAGCCCAGGCTGCCAGCTCTCCACCACAACCTGCGGATTTCCGGCCAGCACCCGCGAGGCCTCCGCGGCCAGCTCCGCCATGACCGCGGGGTCTGCGTCCCAGCTGTGGTTTGGCCGCTGGACAACCCGGTCCAGGTACCAGGTGTGGTCCATCGCCAGCCGCCCGCCCGGATGGGGGCGCAGTGAGATCCGCGGCGTGTTAAGCACAGCGCGCAGGCCGTGCTCCAGGGGAGCACTGATGAGGAGCATCGCCTTGTCTGAGGCATTGGGCAGCTCGACTCCCAGCTGTCCCACCACCGCCGGAGTCCCGGCACCGCAGGCCAGCACAACGGCGTCGGCCGGATATTCCTCGCCGGTCCCGGTGCGAACGCCGCGTGCCGGGGCACCATCGCCTCCCACCACCGTGCACAGTCCGGCGTGTTCAATCAGGACTCCGCCGCGCAGGGTGAACTCTTCTGCCAATCGCCGTACCAGGTGCGGCAGTGACACCCATCCTTCGCCCGGGTTGACCAGGACCCGGTGGGGCAGAACCCCGGGATCGACGCCGGGAACCTCCGCGGGAACATCGTCCCTGTCCAGCATCCGCGCGTCGTAGCCCTGCCTGCTTTGCTCGTTGTGCCGCTCAATGACAGTGAACGGGTCGTCATCCCAGTACAGTCCGCCGTCAAATGCCAGCCAATCCACTCCGGGGTTGCGTGCCAGCAGTGTCCGGTAACGGTCGATGCCGGCCATCCGCAGCCTGAAGTACGGATCGGAGTACCCGCCGCCGGCATTCAGCCAGGACAGGGACCGCCCGGAAGCCCCGCTGCCGACTTCGGTTTCGGTAAGCAGGAGCACTTCCGCTCCGCCGCGCAGCAGCTGCACCGCCGTCGAGAGTCCCAGGACGCCGCCGCCAACCACAGCGACCTGCCTTGTGCCTTCCACCGGTTCCGCCTTTCCTTCGGCATTGCTTGCGGTTTCGAGCCTATCTGCCGGTGCCCGGAGCGGGCAGGCCTACTCCAGCCCGGGGACCAGGATTGCCCGTCCGGTGAGTTTGCCGGCGTCCAGGTCGTGCAGTGCCTGGACGGCATCCAGAAGGTCATAACTGCTGGTGGTGAGGGTGATCTGGCCCAGCGAGTTGAGGGTCATGAGTTCCACGAGGTCCCGGTAGGTGCCCACAAGGTTTCCGACCACGCTGATCTCGCGCGAAATCAGGTCAATGGTCGGCAGCATGACTGTGCCGCCATAGCCGACGGCATAGTAGCTGCCGCGGTTGCGCAGCATTGCCGGCCCCGTGATCTCAGTGCCGTGCTCGCCCACGAAGTCGAATACAACGTGCGCTCCCCCGCAGGTGATGTCCAGGACCGCCAGTACGACGGCGTCTGCCGGGGGCTCCCCGACAGCGCGGGCAGCGGGGTGCAGGTCATTGGGATTCACAGTCGCGTCGGCGCCCAGCTCCTTCGCCAGCGCCAATGCCTGGTCAGAGGTGTCCACCACCGTGATGTGCGCGCCGGTGAGCGCCTTGATGGCCTGCACCCCGATGTGCCCCAGCCCGCCGGCACCGATCACCACAGCTTCAGAGCCAGGCCGCAGCAGGGGCACGGCACGGCGGACTGCATGGTAGGCGGTCAGGCCCGCGTCTGCGAGCGCCGTGACGTCGGCAGGCTGGACGGAGGGATCCAGTTTAACGACGGTGCGGCCACTGGTCCTGAGCAGTTCGGCCATCCCGCCGTTGGTGTTCAGCCCCGGAAAAGCAGAAGCTTCACAGTGCGAATCCTCCCCCGCCCGGCAGGGGGTACA
>NZ_LKIU01000008.1 GCF_001307035.1 Arthrobacter sp. Edens01
GCCGACGTTGGGCCTGGCGACACCAGCCCAAAGACTTGCGGAGCTGCTGCAACCCGCAGCAGCCTGAAACCCGCGTTGCACTAATCGGTTGACTCCGCCTTCGGTCAAGGGACGGTATCTCCCCGAAGGATGGCGCGAGACCTCTCTAAACGACGCCAACTCCCCGAAGGATGGCGCGAGACCCCTCTGAAGCCGGACGGTTGCAGCGGGAGAATCCCCGAAGCCTCCGTCCAGCGAAGGCCGGCAGCTAATTCCGAGGTGCCCTGCCACCCGAGTCCCCGCAGCGACTGCCTTTTGGGCTCCTTCCCGTCGAGAGGGCAGTTACGGCTCTTTTGCGGCCTCATTAGAGCCGTAAGTGCCCTCTCGATGAGTTGTGGCCGCAGCAGCGGGAGCCGGCGGAACCGGAGGAATAACCGCACCGGTCACCGGATCCGTTGCCGGCTTGGCCGGCGCATCCTCGTCCTTGAGCTGGCGCACCTCGGACTTGAAAATCCGCAGCGACTGGCCGACGCTGCGCGCCAGGCCGGGAAGCTTGGGGGCGCCGAAGAGAAGAATCGCCAGAACGACGATGATGACGATGTGCCAGCCTTCAAGCCTCATGAGCAGGTGCCTTTCATAGCGTTGGTCAGGGAAAAAACTGCCGACGGGCCGTGCAGTGCCCGGAACAGGGCCTGGTTCCGGTCCCGCAGGGTGCGCCGGCTGGCCGCTGAGTCCGGGCAGCTCAGCTCGAAGCCGTGGTAGGCGCCGGGATAGACCAGCAGCTCAGTGGACACGCCATCCTGCAGCAGCCGCATGGCGAAGGAAATGTCCTCATCCCGGAACAGGTCCAGTTCACCGGTCTGAATGAGGACTGGCGGCAGGCCGGAAAGATCCGCTGCCAACATGGGCACTGCGTACGGGGACGCGTGGGCCGCAGGGGATCCTGCCAGATAGCAGTCCCAGGCGAACTCGCTGTGCGTCCGGTTCCAGGTGGGAATCCCCGCGAACTCCCGGGCTGACCCCGAGGTATGGTTCGGATCCAGCATCGGGTACATCAGGTACAGGAAAGCCAGCGGAGGTCCGGACCGGTCACGGTTCAGCAGCGCCAGCCCGGCAGCCAGTCCACCGCCGGCGCTTGAACCGGCAACCGCCACTCGCTGCGGGTCCACGCCGAGTTCGGCTGCGGAAGCAAACAGCCATTCCAGGCCGGCGAGGGCATCTTCCAAGGGCACGGGAAACGGGTGCTCGGGAGCCAGCCGGTAGTCCACCGCCACCACTACGGCATCGATGCTGGAACACAGGAAAGCGCAGTACGCCGTATCCAGCTCAACGCTGCCGGCAATCATTCCGCCGCCATGCAGCCAGTACACCGCCGGATGCGGACCCGGACCGGCGGGTGTGAAGACCCGAAGGGCCAGCCCGCCGTGGACTGTGTCCCGGATCTGCACGTCCGCAGGATCCACGGCGACAGGAGGAGGTGCCTGGTTCCGGAAATCCGCCAGTTCCGCCCGCGATACCGGTGGAGGATAGGTCTCCGAATAAGCCAGCCCGGGCAGCAGCTCGGGGTCCACGCGGTCCCGAAACGGTTTCACGGAAGTCTTCACGGCGCGAGTGCGTCCGCGAACCAACCGGTGATCGTTGCCGGATGGGTAATGGCAGTACCCACAACGACGGCGAACGCTCCCGCGTCCAGCGCAGCCCGCCCCTGTGCAGGGGTATGGATGCGGCCTTCGGCGATCAGCGGCAGTCCGAGGTCCAAGGACGCGATTTCGGCGAGCAGCTCCAGATCCGGCCCGTCCGTTTTTGGCCGTTCCCCGGTGTATCCGGCGAGCGTGGTGCCGAGAATGTCCGCACCCGCTTCTGCGGCAGCGACGGCGTCGGCTGCTGATCCGCAGTCGGCCATGACCAGTGCGGGGGAGCCCTCGTGCACCCCGGTGATGGTTTCCGCCAGGGACAGTCCGTCCGGACGTTCCCGCCGGGTGCCGTCCAGCGCCACGATGTGTGCGCCCGCTCCCGCGCAGGCCAGGGCGTGGTGCAGGGTGGGAGTGATGAAGACGCCGTCGTGCCCGTCCTTCCACAGCCCGATCACCGGAACTTCGACGGCGGAACGCACCCGGGCGATATCGCTGAGGCCCTGCACCCGCACAGCTGCGGCGCCGCCGATGACCGCGGACTGGGCCACCTGCGCAGTAGTGCGCGGATCCCGCATCGGTTCGCCGGGGTAGGCCTGGCAGGAGACGATCAGGGAGCTGCGGAGGGTTTCGAGATTAAGCATGGGAGCCTTCGGTAGCGGGGATCAGCGTCAGGGCACGGCGGGCGGCGCCGCGGATGGCTGCGGTCTCGCCAAGCTGCGCGGGAACGATCTTTAGGCCGGACAGTGGAGGCAGCAGCTCCGCGCGGGCCTGGTTTTCCATGGCGTCCCACCAGAGCGGACCGGCAAAGGCCAAGCCGCCGCCCACCACCACGATGTGCGGATCCAGGACGTTGGCCAGCCCGCCGATCGCAGAACCGGCCGCCGCTGCACCGCGGCGCAGTGCCTCTGCGGCGACAGGGTCGCCGTCGGCCGCCAGGGCATAGACGCCGCGGGTGTCCACGGCGGTGCTGCCGCCGAGGCGGGTGTACAGCGCGAAGATGCCCGGGCCGGACGCGACAGCCTCCACGTGCCCGGCGCCGCCGCAGCGGCAGGGCAGCGGCTGCCCAGACTCGACGGCGAACGGCGAGGCGAGGTGCCCCGTGTGCCCGGCCGCGAAGGACGCGCCTTCCAGCGGCTGGCCGTCCAGCACGTAACTGCCGCCAACGCCGGTGCCCATGCCCATAAACAGGACACTCGGAACACCGGCACCGGCGCCGAGCCAACTCTCGCCCAGGGCGTGGGCGTGGACGTCATTCAGAACCGTGGCGGGCAGGCCGGTGCGTACGGTGAGCTCGGCAGCCAGGGCTGTCCCGGCCCAGCCCCGGATTGAATCCGTGGCGGAGAGCACGACGCCGCGGGCTGAGTCGATCACGCCGGCGGAGCCGACGCCCAGGGCATCCACGTGCAGGCCGCGGCTCTCCGCCTCGGCCTGCAGCGAAGCCACCAGCCCGGCGGCAGCCTGCAGGACCTTGCCCGCACCGGCCTGCGACGGCGTCGGTACCGCGGAGGAGAACAGCACGTTCCCGGCGCCGTCGACAATTCCGCCCGCAGTCTTGGTGCCGCCCAGATCGATCCCGATGACGTGGCGCATGGGACTCAGAGCAGTCCGCTGCGTTCGAGGATGGTGCGGATCGCTGCGGTCTCGGCCTCGTTCAGGGCCGCCATCGGAGCGGACATAACGTTCGTTTCGATGACGCCCAGCAGCATCAGGGCGGTCTTGAAAGCACCCAGGCCGGCCGCGCCGGGGGAGACCCGTCCCGGAGTGGGGGTGTAGACAATGTCGAAGAGCCCTGCCAACCGGTCCTGCACGCGTGCCGCTTCGGCATAGTTTCCAGCCTGCGCGGCAGAGTAGAGCGCTGCGTAACCGGCCGGGTCCACGTTGCCCAGACCAGGAACCACACCGGCTGCGCCGCCAAGCAGCGCGCCGTCCACTACTACTTCGTGGCCGGTGAAGACGGCGAAGTCCGGCAGGCCGCGGGTTGCCAGCAGCAGCTGGCGGAAGGACACGTCATCGCCGGAGGAGTCCTTGACGCCGGCCAGCACACCGTCGTGGGCCAGCTGCACCAGCAGCGGCAGCGGCAGCTTGTAGTGGGTGCGGACGGGAACATCGTAGGCGAACAGTGGCACGTCGAAGGCGGCGTGCAGGGAACGGAAATGGGTCTCGGTCTCGGCGGCATCGGAGATGGCGTAGAACTGCGACGTCGCCACGATGGCGTCCGCTCCCAGGCCAATCAGGCGGCGGCCTTCCTCGATGGTGCGGGCCGTGGTCTGTTCGCAGGAACCGGCGATCACGGGGACTTCGCCCGCGTTGACTCCGGCTACTGTGCGGATGACCGTGTCGCGTTCCTCGTTGGTGAGGTAGGGGACCTCACCGGAGGAACCGAGGATGAACAGGCCCGAGACGCCCCCGTCCAGCAGGTATTTGGTCAGCTTCTCCAGCGAGGCCGTATCAATGGCGCCGTCCGCCGTGCGGGGCGTGACGACCGGCGGGATGACGCCGTGGAAGCGGGACTTGGGTGCGTGTGACAAGTAGTTCTCCAGTGCTTGTTTCTTGTTCTAGACGTGCAAAAGGCTGGGCGCTGCTCCGAGCAGGCTCTTGGTGTAGTCATCGGCGGGCCGGTCAAAGACTTCTGCTGCCGGTCCCTCCTCGACGATGCGCCCGTAGTACATGACGCAGATCCGGTCGGAGACATAGCGGACGGTCTGGATGTCATGCGAGATGAAGACCATCCCCAGGTTCAGTTCCCGTTTCAGGTCCGAAAGCAGGTTCAGGACCTGTGCGCGGACGGAAACGTCCAGGGCGGACGTCGGTTCATCAGCGACGATCACCGAGGGGCCCAACGCCAGGGCCCGGGCGATGGCCACACGCTGGCGCTGGCCGCCGGAAACCTGGTGCGGGGTAACTTCGGCGGCGGACTGCGGCAGCCCGACCAAGCTCAGCAGCTCCTTGACCCGGGCCGTGCGGGACGCCTGGGTGCCGATGCCGTGGACCTGCAGCGGGTCGGTGAGGATGTCCTGGATGGTCATGCGCGGGTTCAGCGCGGTGGCCGGGTCCTGGAAGACCACCCCTACGGCCCGGCCGAAGGTCTTCTTCGAGGAGGAGGCCCGCGTGCTGACTTTCTGGCCGTTGAACAGCACTTCACCGGCCGTGGGCTCCTGCAGGCCCACCAGCACCGAAGCCAGGGTGGACTTTCCGCAGCCGGATTCGCCCACGATGCCCACGGTTTCCCCGCGGCGCACGGTGAAGTCCACGCCGTCCACGGCCTTGACGATGTTCGGGCGGAACAGCGAGCCGGTGCGGGCCCGGTGATGGACCTTGATGCCCATCAGCTCCAGGACGGGGGCGGTGCTGTTTTCCGTGCTCATGCTTCCTGCCTTGTGCTTGTGCCGGATTCAACCAAGTCCTGTGAACCGGCGGTTTCGTGGCTGGCCCAGTAATGCGTGCTGTCCTCAACCTGGACGAATTCAAGGACCTGGTTCGGATCGGCGTCGGGCCGTAGGGAACGTTCAGCGAACCGGTCGCCCGCCGCGAACTCCCGGGGCGAGGGAACAGTGCCCTGGATCTGGTGCAGGCGTTCGGCGCCGGCCTCGATGGAGAGCACCGCACCGAGCAGGCCGCGGGTGTATTCGTGCCGGGGGTCCTGCAGCAGGTCCGAGACGTCGCCGGATTCAACCACCTGCCCGGCGTACATCACCGTGACGCGGTGCGCCAGGGACGCCACCAGCGCCAGGTCGTGGCTGACGAACACCATGGCGAAGCCAAGCTGCTCACGCAGCTCGTTCAGCAGGTCCACCACCTGTTTTTGCACGGTGACGTCCAGCGCCGTCGTCGGTTCATCCGCCACCACGATCTTCGGCGAACGGGAGAGCGCCATGGCAATGAGCACGCGCTGGCGCTGGCCGCCGGAGAGCTCATGCGGGTAGCTCTTGAGCGTGCGGTCCGGGTCCAGCTTCACCAGTTCCAGCAGTTCGCGGGGGCTCTTGCGGCCGCCGCGGCGGGTGAGCTGGGCCATCTGGTCCTTGATGAGCATGGACGGGTTCAGGGAGCTGAGGGCGTCCTGGTAGACCATGGCGATCTGCTCGCCGCGCAGGCCCTTGTAGAGCCGGTCGCGTTCCTTCGGAACGTTGGTAAGCAGCTCCTTGCCGTTGAACCGGATGGAACCGCTGAGCTGCGCGGTGCGGGGGAGCAGGCCCATGATGGCAAGCGACGTGATGGACTTGCCGCAGCCGGATTCGCCGACCAGGCCCATGGTCTCGCCTTCGCGGACGGTGAAGCTGACCCGGTCCACAATGGCGGTGTCGCCGTAGCGTTCCGGGAAACGGATGGAGAGGTCCTTCACTTCCAGGATTACCGGCGCATCCGCTGCCACGGCGGGCAGGCGGTCCGTGCGGGAAGCCTCGACGGCGGCAAGCCGGTCCAGCTCCACGGCGAGGGCTTCGAGCGAGCCGGGTTTGTGGACGTTCGCGCCCACGGAAGGTGCGCCGGCGCCGGCATCCGGAGTGGCGCCGTCGTGCTCCGTCAGCGAGGTGCCGGCAGCATCCAGTGCGGAAGGCTGGGCAGCGGTGGCGACGGCGCCGACGGCGGCCGGAGCCTGCGTGCGCGGCTTGCGGCTCCGCGGGTTCACCATGGCGTCGGTCAGGCCTTCGGCCAGGATATTCAGCGCCAGGACGGTCAGCAGGATGGTGATGCCGCCGAAAGTGGTGGGCCACCAGGCGCCGCTGAAGACCACGTTGCGGCCGTCGGCCATGACGTTGCCCCAGGAGGCTGCGGGCTGCTGCACGCCTGCACCCAGGAACGAGAGCGACGCTTCCAGGATGATCGCGTCGGCGACCATCACGGTGGCGAAGACCAGCACCGGGGCGGCGCAGTTGCGGGCAATGTGCTTGAGCAGGATGTAGGTGCGGCCGGCGCCGATCACGCGTTCGGCACGGACGTAGTCCTCGCCGTACTGGGCGAGCACGTTGGCGCGGACCACGCGGGCCAGCTGCGGCGTGTAGACAATGGCGATCGCCAGGATCAGCACCGGAACGGTGGAGCCGAACAGGTTCAGCGAGTGGTCCCGCAGCGCGAACAGCAGGGCAGCTGCCAGTGCGATGCCGGGGAAGGCCATCAGAATGTCCAGGATGCGCATCACCGTCTCGCTGACGGCTTTGCGGGAGGTCGCGGCGATGGCACCCAGGATCGAGCCGAGGACCAGGGCCAGGGCAACGGCGCCAAGGCCGATCGCGATTGAAACGCGGGCGCCGTAAAGCAGGCGGGAGAACACGTCATAGCTGGACCCGTCGGTGCCGAAGAGGTGTTCGCCGCCGGGAGCGAGTACGGGTGCGCTCGATTCGTTCTCCCCGAAGGGCGCGAAGAACGGCCCGACGATGGCCACCAGGACTATGAAGCCCAGGAAACCCAGGGCGAGTTTGGAGCTGAGGTTCAATGCGGTGAAGCGGGCACCGGTGCTGCTGAGCCGCTCGGCCAGTGAGTTGCGCATGGTTACACCGTCCGGATTCGGGGGTTGATGGCCAGGTAGAGCAGGTCAACCACGATGTTGACCAGGACAAAGGCGACCGCGATGGTCAGGACCGCGCCCTGTACCAGGTTGGTGTCCGACGTCGTCAGGCCCACCACGATCAGGTCGCCCATGCCGTTGAGGCTGAAGATCTTTTCAATGACGACGGCGCCGCCCAGCAGATAGCCCACACGGAGGCCCAGCACGGTGACGGGAGTGACGAGGGCGTTGCGCAGCACGTTGCGGGCAACCACGGTGCGGTAGGGCACGCCGTTGCCAATGGCGGTGCGGACGTAGTCACGGTCCAGTTCCTCCACCATGGAGGTGCGGACCACCCGGATCAGCGATGCGGAAACCGGAATGCCCAGTGCCAGGGCGGGCAGGGCCATGGAGTAGAGCCAGCCGACAAAGCCGTACTGGTCTGCCCAGGCGAGGCCGCCGGTGGGGAAGATCGAGCCTTCGGGAAGGGCAAACCACTGGATCAGCAGGATGGCCAGCCAGAAGGAGGGGGTGGCGATTGCTGCGATGGAGAAGATGCGGATGGCCTGGTCCGGCCAGCGGTCGCGGTACAGGGCGGCGGTGATGCCGAGGCTGAGTGCCAGGACGACGGCCAGCAGGATGCCCAGGAAGGTCAGCTGCAGGGTGACGGGGAAGGCCGAGGCGATCTTGGTGGCCACGGATTCTTCCGGTGGGTTGGTGACGCCGAAGTCTAGGCGGATCACGCCGCCCAGGTAGCGGAAGAACTGGACCACCAGGGATTCGTTGAGCCCGCGTTCCTCACGCCAGGCATCCTTGGCCTCTTCGCTGGCATTCTCCCCGAGGACAGCGGTGGCGCGGTCAGCGGGGATCACGGACAGCACTACGAAGACCATGACCGTAACGCCCAAGAGCATAATCGGCAGGACTGCGAGCCGGCGCCCCAGGAGGCGGATAAACATTGTCACTCAGGAACTCCAATGTGCGGGAAAGAGCCGGCGGGGTGCCTGGGGGAGGCACCCCGCCGCGGGTGGTGCTTAGTGCCGGAGGTTTACTTGCGGCCGACGCCGACGAAGGAGACGCCGGTAGTGGGCAGCGGCGCGAACCCGTCCAGGGCATTGGCGTCCCACGCGGTGGGCAGCTTGCGGTGGAACAGCGGGTAGAGCGGAACCTCTTCCGAAACAACGTCCACTACGTCGGCGTGGATGGCCTTGGCTTTCTCCGGGTCCAGCTTCACGGCCTCGTCCAGCTTCGCCTGGACATCGGCGTACTCAGGCGTGGTGTTCCAGCCCGCGCGGTTCTCCATCCAGGTGGCCCCGCGGTAGAACCAGCTGAGCAGGATGTCGCCGTCGTTGCCGAAGACCGAGGGGTCGCCCGGGGCGCAGAGCACGTCGAAGTTCTTTCCGCCCACCTTTTCGGGTGCGTAGACGGCAGCGGACTGGAGGATTTCCAGGGTGGTGCTGACGCCGATGGCGTCCCAGTATTCCTTGATCAGCGGCACCACGCGGGTCACCCAGCCGGTGTCGGTGGAGGTCAGGGTGATAGTGATGTTCTCCATCCCGGCTTCCTTGAGCAGCGACTTGGCCTTCTCGGCGTCGTAGCCGTAGACGGCCGCGGCTTCGCTGTAGGAGGGGTGGCCCTTCTGGAAGTAGGAGGTGGCTGCGGAAGCATTGCCCAGCAGGGCCTTGGTGATGACGGCTTCGGTGTCGATTGCGTAGTGCAGGGCCTGCCGGACGCGCTTGTCGGTGAACTTGGCGCAGTTGAACATCAGGAACAGCAGGCCGAAGGACTGGACGGATTCAACCTCAACCTTGGTCGCCAGCTGGTCCACGTCCAGGTAGGGAACATCCTCGATCACCTGGGTGCGGGAAGGAACGGAGGCCACGCGGGCGGCCGGGTCGGCCAGGAGCAGCCACGTCATGTCAGCAACCCGGGCCGGGTACTTGCCGTTGTAGTCGTCGAACTTCTTGAAGACGATCCGGTCTTCCTTGACGGCGGAAACCAGGCTGTACGGGCCGGAACCGACCGGCTTCAGGTCGAAGCCGGCGGGGTCGGCGGTGACCACTGACTTCGGGACGATCTTGATGACCGAGATGCGCGGGCTGAATCCGGGGAACGGGTACTTCAGCTTGAACTCGACGGTGGTGTCATCCTTGGCGCTCACCGTGTCAATGAAGGGGATGAATCCTGCGAAGAGTGACTTGTTCGCCGGATCCAGCACGCGCTCGAAGGAGAAGACAACGTCCTCGGTGGTTACCGGATCCCCGTTGTGGAACTTCGCGCCGTCGCGGAGCTTCACTTCCCAGGTGGTGTCATCGATCTTCGCCGGCTCTGCTGCCGCCAGGGCGAGGTACGGTTCGCGGGTGGCAGGGTGCAGTTCGGTCAGGCCCTCGAAGATGTGCAGGTTCGCCGCCTGCGGTGTTGCACCCGTGGAAATCATCGGGTCGAAGCCGGTGGAGAGCTGGTAGGAGATACCGGCTTCGATGGAACCGGTGCCCTCGGCTGCGGCAGCGGTGCCGGCCGGAGCGGGGCTTCCGCCGGGGCTGCAGGCAGAAATCGTGCCTGCGAAAGCGGCGGCGGCACCCATGACGCCAGCCAGCTTGAGGAAATTGCGGCGGCTTGAATCGTTCAGCAGGCCGCTGGTTTCAAGAGAATTGTTCATCTGTTGCCTCGCCATCCATGTCACTTATCGGACGTAGGATGTCCGATGCTTGTTCCGAGAACTGTAAGGTTCCTCACATAAGAACGTCAAGCGATCTCAAGACTCTCTTTTGCAACTCTGTCCTAAAGATAGGACATCCTATAACCTGTGGTGCTATCGGCTAAGTTTTATTCCATAGCCCGTCTATTCGCCTTCCCAGGAGGACTTATGAGCCTGCCTCATGCTTCACTGCCGCCGGCGCGGTTCAGTGCCCAGAACCGCTCGAGGGCCCTGCAGGCTGAAATCATGGAACTCATCCTGGAGCGCGACCTCAAGGCGGGAGATGCCCTTCCCACCGAGGCGGAGCTGGCCGCGGCACTGGGAATCGGCAGGAATACGCTGCGTGAAGCGCTCAAGGTCCTGCAGGCCCTGGGAGTGGTGGAGATCCGGCACGGTTTCGGGATGTTCGTTGCCCCGGCCAACTTCGATGCGCTGGCAGACGGCCTGACGTTCCGGGGGCGGCTCTCGCTTCGGCACGAGGGCAAGGAAGCACTCCAGCTGGTGGACGTGCGGCAGGCGCTGGAGGCAGGCCTCATCGGCGAAGCCATGGACCTCTGGACTCCTGAGCACCTGGAGGAGATTGAAGCTACGGTCCAGGAAATGGAAGCCGCGGCCGCCGATGGAAAGACCTTCACCGAGGTGGATGAGCGCTTCCACTACCAACTTTTCGAGCCCCTGGGCAACGAACTGCTCTCAAACCTGATGTCTGTCTTCTGGCAGGTCTACCGCAAGATCCATCTGGAGCTCGGCGGAGATCCGCTGGTCAACCTGCAGGAGAACGCCGCCGTGCACCGGGGAATCCTGGAAGCGGTCAAGGCGGGGGACAAGGAACTGGCCTCTGAGCGGCTCCGCCGGCACTTTGACGGTATCCGTGCCCAGCTGGCGAAACTGCGTGACGCGTGAGGGCCGGCACCGTGAACCGTCCCGCCGCTCCACTGGTGCGGAACCTGGAACCCCAGGACATAGGCCCGGCCGCCGCAGTGCTGGTGCTGGCTGCGCTGAACGCGCGCCGGGATCCGGTCATAGGCGTTGCCACCGGATCATCGCCTTCTCCGCTCTACGATGCGCTGTCGGCCAGCGGCGCGGACTTTACCCGTGCCGCCTGGTTTGCGCTGGATGAGTATGTGGGGCTGCCCCCGGGGCACCCGGAAAGTTACGCCGAGGTGCTGCGGCGGGAGATTATCGGGCCCCTGGGGCTGGACCCGAAGACCGTGCACCTTCCGGACCCCCATCGGGAGGACCTCCAGGCCGCCTGTGACGATTACGAGCGCAGGATCGCGGCAGCCGGGGGGATCGACCTGCAGATCCTGGGCATCGGACGCAACGGCCACCTGGCGTTCAATGAACCGGGCGGGGCACTGGACTCCCGCACCAGGGTAGAAGTACTGACCGAGGACACCCGACGTGCCAACCAGCGGTTCTTCGACTCCCTCGACAGTGTGCCGACCCGCTGCCTGACCCAGGGCCTGGGCACCATTCTCGAAGCCGGGCAGCTGCTGCTCATCGCCCAGGGGGAAGACAAAGCCCCTGCGCTGCGCGCAGCACTGCACGGGCCCGTGAGCCCGGAGTGTCCCGCGTCCGTCCTGCAGCTGCACGGCCGGGTCACGGTCCTGGCCGACGCAGCAGCCGCATCCCTCCTCTAGCCGAAGGGCCATCCATATGACGGTCACGAATCCTGTCCCGTCCTCCGCCGACCACCCACGCCTGGTGCTCCGGGGTGCCGCAGTTCTCGAGACGCTGCTTCCGGATGCCGCAGTGGTGCTCGACGGCGGCGTGGTCACCTATGCAGGTCCCTCCGGCGGTCTGGCACCTGCTCCGGCAGACGACGTCGTGGATCTCGCTCCGGGGCAGGTCATGGTTCCGGGGCTGGTGGACCTGCACTGCCACGGAGCCTTCGGCGTCGACTTTTCCCGCGCGGACGCCGCAGCGATCCGCGGTGCAGTTGCCAGGCTGCACGCTGCCGGAAGCACCACTCTGATGGCGAGCCTGGTCACCGATGAACCTGAAGTCCTGCTGCGGCAGGTGGCGCTGCTCGCCGGGCTGGCCGAGGAGGGCCTGATAGCGGGCATCCATTTGGAAGGTCCGTTCCTGTCTGAAGTCCGCTGCGGGGCCCAGGATCCGCGCTGGCTGCTTGCGCCGGACCTTGAGCTTGCGGAGGCATTGATTCGGGCCGGGCGTGGCTGGCTGCGCACCATGACCTATGCGCCGGAGCTTCCCGGCGCGGACGCCCTGGTGGAACTGCTTGCCGGGCACGGCGTGACCCCTTCCCTGGGGCATACCGCCTGCACGGCCGAACAGGCGCACGAATCCCTGGTCAGGGCGCGGCAGCTGCTTGCCGCATCCGGGCAGTCCGGTGCCCGGCCCACGGTCACGCACCTGTTCAATGGAATGGATCCGATGCACCACCGGGCACCCGGGGCCGTTTCGGCCTGCCTGCGCGCTGCCAAGGCGGGCAACGCCGCCGTCGAGCTCATCGCGGACAACACGCACCTGGACCCCTACCTGGTGGCGACCATGTTCGATCTCCTCGGGGCCGGAAACATCGCCCTGGTTACCGATTCGATGGCAGCAGCCGGCCTGGCTGACGGACAGTACCGGCTGGGTCCGGCCGAAGTCCTGGTCCAGGACGGCGTAGCCCGGCTGGTATCCACGGGCTCGATTGCCGGCGGAACTGCGGCGATGGTGGACCTGGTCCGGAACTCCGTGGGCGCCGGGGTTCCCCTGGCGGACGCCGTCATCTCTGCCGCTCCCGTGCCGGCCGGAGTGCTGGGCCGCGGGCAGGAGCTGGGGTCGCTGGTTCCCGGAGCTTCCGCTGATCTGATCGTGCTGGATCAGGCGCTGGTACCTGTTCGGGTGATGCGCCGGGGCAGCTGGCTTTCCTAGCCGCCGCTGGCTTTCCTAGCCCCGGCGGACATCCCGGCGGTTAGCTGAGCCGCTCGGTGAGGCGGACGGTGACCGTGTCTCCGATGTCCTTGCCCAGCTTTTTGCGCAGCTTGGCGCTGATCGAAAGCATGTGACCGCCCTGTCCGGTGGGCATAAGGCCGCCGCGCACAGGTTCGTTGTCTACGGTGGCTGCGACCTTCACGGTCTTTCCGGTCCCGAAGAACTCGGCCGATCCCGGCATTTCCACACAGGACCAGACATCTCCTTTGACCTTCACTCCGATCGGGGCGGTGAAGGTGTGGTCTAGCGGGCCCGGGACTGTCGCCATGCGTGTTCTCCTCTTGAGGTCCGGCGTCGCTGCCGGTCCGTTCACCCTATCGGGTTCGGGTGGGTAGAGGAACGGGAGGAGGTTTGCCGATGGCTGTCTGGGCCGCGCGGTTATTTGCCCGAGGCATCGATCCGGTAGAGCAGGACAGCTCCGTCTCCTGACAACCCGTCCAGGACTGCCCCGTTCGCTTCTAGGGTCCGCTGTGATGCCGTGTTGCCGGACAAGCAGGTGGCCAGGACATGATCCAGTCCCAGCCCTTGAGCTTCCCTGAGTATCCGGCCAACCGCCCAGGTGGCCACACCCCGTCCGCGGGCAGATGGTCTGATTCCGTATCCGATGTGCCCCGCCCTTGAGATCAACGGGTGTCCTGAGTGCCGCAGTGCGATGCCTCCGAGTACCTGCGGGCCATCGATGATCCACCGGTAGCTGCACTGACTATCCGCAGTGAGACGTGCCAGCCATGCCGTAAATCCCGAAGGGGAGATCACCTCATCACCGGGGGCGATGCCGAAGCCATCCTCGTGCAGGCCTGGTCCCCACTCCCCATGTGCTTCCAGCCAAGAACCGTGCAGGTCTGCGGTGGGCGTGATCAACCGGAGCATGCCGGAACTCTATCGGTCGTGCTCCTAGGATGGTCAGATGCCAACGAGTTCCCGCCACATTGCCAGCAGTGACGGCACCACAATCTCCTACATGGTGTTCACCGGAGAGGCTCCTGCCGTGGTTCTTCTCCATGGGCTGGCGGGGAGCAGCCGTGAATTGCTGGATACCGCCCAGGCCCTGTCCGGCCGTGAAGTCATCCTGATTGACCAGCGCGGACATGGGATGAGCACCCGCACTCCAGCTGATACCTCGCGTGAGGCGTTCATGGACGATGTTCTGCGGGTGGTCGCGGCTGAGGGGCACCGCGAGGTCGATCTGGTGGGCCATTCCATGGGAGCGCACACCGCGATGCTCGTGGCTGCGGCCCGGCCGGAACTGGTGCGCCGTCTGGTGTTGCTGGAGTGCGGTGCCGGGGGTATGCCTGCCGGCGAGGCGGAATCGGTGGCCAAATTCTTCCGGTCCTGGAACGTCCCGTTTGCTTCTAAGGACTCCGCCCGCTCCGTCCTCGGAGAGGGTCCGCTGCCGGATGCGTGGATAGCAGACCTTGAGGATCGCGGAGATGGACTCTACCCGCGCTTCCAGGCGGAGGTGATGGCACGAACTCTCGCCGGCCTCATGGCGCCGCGGTGGGAGGAATGGCAGAGCATCACCGTTCCGGTGCTGGCGGTGTTCGCCGAACACGGAATGTTCAGTGAGGAAGAGAAACGTCTCTTTGTCGCCTCCGGAAACGATGTTTCCCGCGCGGATCTGACCGGGGGCTCACACGATGCGCACCTCGATGCGTTTCACCGGTGGGCGGACGTCCTGCGCTCCTTCATCGCCGTTGGGTGAGCGCAACACGGGCATGACAGCGGCCCGGCGGCCAGGTGCCTGAAGCACCTGCCGCCGGGCCGCCGTCGTACGTTTTGCTACTTCTTGGCCGGAACCAGTTCCGGGTGGTGGATGGCAGCCACCTGCGGGTGGGCGCGGAGCCAGCCCTTCAGGACATTGGCGCCGTAGGAAGCCAGCATCGGGTTCTGCGGGTCATCAGAGATGCCGCGGGACTGGGCAGCCAGGGCCGGGGGCAGCTGCACCGGATCAATGACTGAATCCAGGCGCGGGGACCAGAAGAACGGAATGGCATAGCGGTCGACGCCGGGCGGCGGGGCCTGCACACGGTGAATGGTCGCGGAGAGGTAGCCCTGGGTGGCGACTTCCAGCATCTCGCCCAGGTTCACGACCAGCGCACCGGGGATCGGCTCAACCGGAATAAACTCGTCGGATTCGTGCGGCTTGACCTCCAGGCCGCCCACCTCGTCCTGCAGCAGCAGGGTCACAAAACCGTAGTCAGCGTGGGCACCAACACCCTGGGTGCCGGCTTCCTTCACGACGCCGCCCACGTAGTGGATGAGCTTGGCCATCCAGGCAGGGGTGCCCTCGAACGGTTCGGTGAAGTGGTCCTCCGGCAGCTCCAGCGAAACGGAGATGGCGGCGAGCAGTTCGGCGCCGACCTCGCTCATCAGCTCGGCCCACTCCATGGAGGTCTCGCGCAGTTCCGGCAGCACCGTGTCCGGGAAGAGGTTGGGTCCCTGCACCAGCCAGTACGGCTGGTCTGCGGGGTAGTCCGCCACGGGTTCGCGCTCCGGACCGAAGTCGACCTGCTCGCGGGCATCCGGACGGCCCTGGGTCAGCTCTGTGCCAAGCCGGGTGTAGCCGCGGAAATGCGGGGATTTGCGGTTATCCAGCTCCAGGCGGTCTTCGAGCGGCAGATCGAAGAAGCGCTTGGTGACATCGAAAAGGTCCTTGACGCGTTCCTCGCCTGCACCGTAGCCGACCAGCTGGAAGAACCCGATCTTATGGGTCGCTTCGCGGAGCTTGTCGATGAATTCGGTGTTGAAGGTGCCGTCCGCGTTGCGGGCCGTGCTGAGGTCCAGGACAGGAATCGATGTGGGGTTATCGCTCATTCGGGAAACGTAGCACCGGGGCCTGTCAACTGGGAACCAAATGTTACGCAACATGGCGTCATTCGGTCCTGACCTGCGGCTTTGGCGTGGTGCGCATGGTGCGTGGCGTAATAAAGGCGGTTTGGGGCGCTCCTGCCCGTCCCCGGTTCTCCCGGGCCATCCTTCGGGGAGTTGCCGTCCCTTAGCGCCGCTTCCGCCCAACCTTCGGGGAGCTGCCGGTCTTCCAGTGCAGGCGGAGTCAACCGATTAGTGCAACGCGGGTTTCAGGCTGCTGCGGGTTGCAGCAGCTCCGCAAGTCTTTGGGCTGGTGTCGCCAGGCCCAACGTCGGC
>NZ_LKIU01000009.1 GCF_001307035.1 Arthrobacter sp. Edens01
ATAAGGCTGATGCCGGGGTGTATTGGACAGTGGTGCCGGCCTCCCAGGTGCAGGATGTTCAGGTGGTCCAGAATCGGTTGCCGTCCCTGGCGTTCCGGGGATGACTGCGGTTCCTTGCTAGGTGAAAGCGGCCAACCTGACCTCATCACTCTGACGGCCGATGCGGGGGCGTTCGCGAAAGGTGTTGAGTTCAGTTGACTAGATTACGGTTGGTTCCTCCTAATCCCGATTCAGAAGACGGGGATGCCAGGGCCGTTCCGACCCTTAGGAGATTCGAACTTTTCATGCCCAACGGGATGCGGGTCCCGGGTATATATGGTGTCTTACACGGTGAGTGGTATCTGGCCAACCCGTTGGGCCACGGACGGGTGCTTCTTTACACTTCTGCCGAAGAATCCCCGGGGGACCAATGGCATCCGTCAGACAATTCGGATGACAGGGGGAGGCCCTTGTCCTGGTCGAGGGAAGTCGCTGAAAGCGACTTAGAGCGGTTGGTGCGCGTTCTCGTGTCCGCTAAATGGCGGAGCCTCAGTGTGGGCATCCAGGAATACATCGATGGGACGGTATTTGCCTTTGTCGATGGCGGTCCGAAGGAGGAACAGATTCGCCGCGGAGAAATTCCGGAGATCACGATTGCCGGACGGAGTGATTATCATGGAAAGCTGCGTTGGGAGGACATCACCGACCTCGTTATGTCAGAGCGGGAACTGTTGAAGTAGCCAATCCCTGTTTGGAGACGTCTGCTCCAGCGGCCCATGTGGACGTCGACGACGGCCGTGCCGGTAAGAATGGTGATGCCGACGATGTTCGGCCCGGTGCTGCAGCGGTTGACGATGCTGCCGGCGGACCGCGGAACGGTGATGCTGATTCGCCCGCGTCAGCTGATGCGCCGGATGCACCCGCGCCCAAGCCCGTTGTGCACTACGACGCTGAGGGCCGGGTGGAGAAGGTTGACCTCGGGACCGCACGCATACTGTCTCGACCCGGAACGACCAGATTGCGCAGCTGCAGCGTTCCCTGGATCCTTCGACGTGGAAGAACACTGACGGTTTCCTGGCGACCCATCTTCCGCCGTCTGAATTCCAGGCTCTGGATGCGCTTCGCGGCCCGGACGGTAAGTTGGCGCCCGATGTGGTGGAGACGCAGGTCGCGGACCTGTTGGAGAAGGCTTTCGACGGCGAGACCCGGGGCCCGAATCGCCCTGGTGCCAGCCCGCTGGAGAACGCACTGCGCGGAATCCCTACCCGCTACTACTACGACCTGACCGATGCGCAGGCGATCATGGTGCACGATGTTCGGCGGCTGCTGGGCAGCGGCGACACGAGCCAACCGTTCCAAAAGATCCTGACTGCCGGTGAAGCCGCAATTGTCAGGGCTGGTAACGACAAATACCCCGGCAGTGTGGGTGGGTTTATTTCGCAGGCCTCCGACGCAGCAGGCCTCCGCACCGTCGACGAGATTATTCTCGGACTTCGGTTGGACTATATGCATCTCGACAGGGACGGGGTGGCCATCCAGCCGATAAACATGCCTTACAGGGTGGGCGCGACGGAGGAAGTCTACGCCGTTCGGTTCTCCGTTGGGGGGGGAAGATGCGGGCAAGATAGAGATCCCAGATGGTTCCCACCATACGCGGGTAGAGGAGTTGCGCCGCGATCGGGCGGGGGAAGCTGAGCGGGCAGCGGCTGCAACCCCGACGGAACGCGATCTGCAACTGCAGGAATCAGACTTGAAACGGGAGAAGGACCTTGTCGACAAGGACGATGGCCATCCAGTGCGTGATCCGGCTGCATGGCCCAACAACGGTTTGGGGTTGCCCAGCAGCCGCGTGGAACATTCGCCGGTTATCCCGGAGCTGAAGGCATCCAAAGGCGTACCGCTGCAGGACGGAGCTGAAATGTGGCGCATCGACCGGGACGGCAAAGAGACCCTGGCAGCGGTTTATAACCGGCGGCAGCAACGGTGGATTAGCCTGTAACTATGTGGAACAAGGATGGAATGAAGCTCTCCGGAAAATATGGCACATGGCTGGGCCGGGAATACGAGTTGTTGCAGACTTCGCCCATTGATGGGCTTATGATCCTGGTGCAGCAGGGCGGCGAATCGCGGGGCGCGGAATGGGAACGACATGAACACGGGGAGCGATTCCCCCAACCGCGCGTTTCTTACACGCTCGGAGTTCCGCCGGAAGAAGTCACAAATGTGCACGCTGTAACTGCAACGGGTGAGCTCAAGTCCGGCCTTGAGGTAGAGATTGTGGCCGAGGACGCGGAAGGGAAATTTGAGGTAGTTGTCGGGGATGAAGTTCCGACGGAGAGAAAATGGGATCTGGTTGAAGACCATGGATTTCATACGTTCCATAACGAACCCGTGGAAAGAAGCGGAGTATACGGATGGCTCCCCGCTGAAATGATTCACGGTCTAAAATCACAAGTCCATTGGCGGAAAGGTGACAAATGAGCTTTGGTCGGAGCCAGCAGACGCATACGGTGATCAGCGTTTCGAAGCTGAGGGGTAAGGCTTAGCATGGTGTTTCTTCAGAAGGCTTTGAGTCCGGCGCAGGTTGAGTTCCTGGTGGGTGGTAACCGGGACACGGTTTCGGGGTTTGTGGTGAACGCCGGGGATGCGGTGAATGCGC
>NZ_LKIU01000010.1 GCF_001307035.1 Arthrobacter sp. Edens01
GCGGCCAGGCACGACAGTCCGTCCATAGAGCAAGCCTGCTGCCCGGTGCCGCTGCTGTCCGGTTCGCGCCGCCGGCCAAAGCATGCCGGTCCGGGCCGGGCAGCCGGCGTTCCCGGAGAAACCACTCAGGAGAAGCGTGAGAGCCCGGGCCTGGGCAGGCCGCCGTTCCCACGTTCAGTGACACCTGTTCACTCGTGGGACCACACGGGTTAACAACCGCACCACAGCGTGGGAATCACGGTCAGGAGGAGCCTAACCGCACCCAAACCGGCGCCTCCGTCCAGGCCACTGCAGTGCACTGCGGAGGGACGAGAAACGGTCTGCGCCATCCCCACCTCCGCAATTCCCCCCACTTTGGGACGTGCCTGCCACTCTGGGTCTTTCCTGACCCGGCGCCGAGCAGGAAAGACCCCAACTAGCAGGAATGTCCCCGACCCGCAGGGAAACGTCCCAAAAGAGCGTCCCAATACGGAGGAATGTCCCCAAACGGAGGACCACGCCGTCGAGGTGTCGCCCAACACGGAGGGAAGACCCAAACCGGAGCACTGGCGACATGTGGGCTCTCGACCGAGTCACCGAGCCAGGCCATGCTCCGTCCCTCCTGCCTGTCCCCCCGCCCGCCATCTCTACTCGCTCCGCCAAGGCTCTACCGAGACAGCGCAGCCTGCATGGGATCCCACCCATCGTGGCACCTGGAAACCGCAGAGCACTAACCAGACACGGCCGTAACTACGGCTGGGAAACCGTGGACGACGGAAATTCAGTGCTATTAGCCCCCTGCACAGATCCCCAGTTCTGGTGGGTCCTGGCCCCGGCGGCTGCCCGCCTGTCACAGCGGTAACGCTGTGGTGAGAAACCACGCGACGATGATGCCGGAATATGCACAAACTGGCCCGGAAGTGGTGAGCTTCACGGATGTCGGCTGGTCCGACGGGAGCCTGCGGACCGGGGAGGTCGCTGTCTGCTCTAGAATTGAGAAGGACCCCGTGCGGTCCCCATGACTTTCGCAGGCTAGATCCTGCCCATTACCTACACATACATAGTGACGAGCGACTGCAGTAAATTCCGTTGGTCGGCTCACGACGAGAGGAACTCAGCATGTCCGAGCAGAACAACCGGGAAGACCGCGACAGCCAGGGGCGGCCCCGCGCGAACGATCACAAGCCCCCGCAGCGCAAGTCCTACGACGACAGGCAGTCATCAGCTGGTCGCCCGTCCCGAGACGGTGAGCGTAAGCCCTTCAGTAAGGAAGGTGGCGCCCGTAAGCCGTTCAATAGTGATCGTGGTGATCGCAAGCCTTGGGGTGATCGTCCGTCGCGTGATGGTGAGCGTCGTTCCTTCGGCAATGATCGTGGGGATCGTAAGCCTTTCGCTGGTCGTGATGGGGATCGTAAGCCTTTCAACTCAGATCGTGGGGATCGTCCGTCGCGTGATGGTGAGCGTCGTTCCTTCGGTAACGATCGTGGGGATCGTAAGCCTTTCAACTCAGATCGTGGGGATCGTCCGTCGCGTGATGGTGAGCGTCGTTCCTTCGGTAACGATCGTGGGGATCGTAAGCCTTTC